>NZ_WBVS01000003.1 GCF_009193305.1 Bifidobacterium cebidarum
CCAGCGTGTAGATGAACACGCTGCATGCGAATGCCGTCCACCACAGGCACAGCATGAACAGGAATGGATTCACGGTTTGCACGCGCAGATACAGCAGGTCGCCCAAACCCAAAATGGTGGTCTGTATCAACGCCAAAGCCACGAAAATCATGCCGCGACCAAGGTAGAGCTGCCATCCTTTCGGCTTGTGCAATGCCGCTACCGTCTTCTCGGACACGTTCGGTTTCATGATGATGCCAAGGAACATAACGCCAACCCAAATGGCCATCAATGTGTAGAACGGCGCCATGGAGGAACCATTGTTCTCAACAGGGAAGATAGCCTTGCGCTTCAACGTTACGGGCGTGGTCATGGCGGCGGCCAATGTGTCGGCCGGCTGGCTGAACAGTGTGCGCACCTGGTCCACTCCCCCGGATGCCATTGCCGCATCGATGCTGTCCGCGGCTTGTTTCAGCTTGTCCGCCTGCTCGACGAGCGTACTGTTCGCCTCATCAAGCTTATCCGCCACACCATTGATGCGGGTCAGCGCATTCGCTGCATTGTTGCCATTGGCTTGTGAGGCTTCGGTCACGCTGGCGAGCATCGATTGTGCGTCATTCACCAGCAGTACTGCATCCTTACCGCTTTGCCGTGCGGACTTGGCTGCGTTGGCCATTTGCGGCATCACATCGTTCTGGTATGACTTGTTCAGATCGCGGATCGATTGGGCAAGACTTGCCGCCTGATTACGCAAATCAGTAGCGGCTTGTCCAGTGGACTGCGAGCCAGCAGCAGCTTTATTCGCGGCATCGTTCAGTGTGGCGTCATAACCGTTGAGCTTGGCGATGCTGCGATTCACATCTGCGATAGCCGCATCCAGCGCTTTGCGCTCGGCATCGGTGCTCGCATTGTTTCTCAGACCATCCAAGGTATTGCGATAATTCTTGAGCTCGGCAATCATCGGCTGCACAGTGTTTGTGGAAATCGACTGGAGTTTCGCTGCAGTGTCTCCGGCGGACGTCGAGGGTTGCTCCAAAACGTCCGCTGCTTCAGAACCGACTGTATCGAAAGCATCCGCCAGCGCATCAAGCGCGGTGGTCATGCTGGTGCTGGCCTGGTCGAGAGCATCGGCGGCCTTGTCGAGCTTCGATTCCAATGCTTTGGCATCGATGGTTTTCGTGGACATGGAGGATTTGGAATCCTGCATCGCCTTCAGCGAAGCATCGAGCATGGATGCAGCAGAACGAGTCAATCCTGCGTAGCTGGAACTGAGTGCCGCCGCGGAAGCCAGATCTTCCGATTCTTGGCGCAGACTAGAGCTCAGCGCGGAGACCGAGCGACCACTCTGATCGGTATCCAGATAATCGAGTATCGAGTTCATCGTACCAATCAGCGTCTTGGCCACCGTCGAGGTCAATGTATCGTTCACCTGCTCCTGTACTGCCGCAGCACCTTGGTTCGTCACCGTGGAAGCGATGGGATTCTTCTTGGGGTTGGCGTAGTACACCAAGTGCGCGTGCCGCGTGGTACCGGCGTCGCCAGTATTGCTTCCTTCGCCGGTGAATACGGTGAATACATCCGAGCTGAAGTTTTTTGGAATGATGATGGCGGCATAGTATTCGCCGCTTTGCACACCGTTCTTGGCTTCCTTTTCGGTTACGAACGTCCATTTCAGATCATCGTTCGCGCGCAACGCATTGACCACCTGATCACCCACGTTGACCGCGGCTGGCATCAGGTCGCCTTGATAACCGACATCAGCATTGGCCACGGCGACTTTCATATCGCCGGTATTGTCATATGGATTCCAACTGCCGTAGATGTTGAACCATGCGTAGAACGAAGGCATGATCATGAGGCCGATGGCGATAATCAGCGCGATGACACTGCTACCGATATGCTTGACGTCGCCAGTGAAAATAGTCCAGACGTTACGCATCAGCGCACCACCTTTCCAATCACGGATTGCAGAAGCTCTCGAACATCCATGCGGCTTTCCTCAGCCTGTCTCGGCAGGCTGAGATGCAGGTATTCGATAGCGATAAGAACGATGTCGATGACCAACACAGCGATCAGCCAAGCGACCAGGAAGCCGATTCTCGGTCCGGTGATCATCATGACGGCAAGGAACGCACCCGGAATGGCCCAGATGAGATGGATTCCGACGCGCACGATATATGGGTAGCATCTCTCGAAGGTTGCCGCACGGTTGCGAATCACCTTGCCCCACGTCGGGTCATGCATCATGTTGCGCACAGTACGCATCACATTGCGTTCGGAGCCGACCACTTCGAGTTTTCTCACGTTGATGAGATCGGTGTCCGCCAGTTCGCGAGTGAACAGGTCGTTCAGGTTGGCGAGCGCCGGCCGACAAGTGACCGTAACGGCGAGAAACACCAGTGCGAACAGTGCCGTACGGGCCAAATCCAACCAGAATGCGTTGCCGTAGAAACCGCCGATGGGTTCACGCAATGCCTCCACGCCATAGGTAAACGGCAATATAGGATGCAGCAGTCGATAGAAGCGCGGCATCATTTCGATGGGGTACATGCCGCCCGCTCCAGGCACTTGGAGGATTAGGATGATGACGCTTAAGGCCATGCCGATGTGTCTGAAGAGCATGATCAGGCTGTATACCAGCGACACATAGGTCATCGAGCAGACCATCGTGCCGAATATGTAGGCGATGGGTGACAGGCATTGGATGCCGATGATGAGGTTGCCGGTTGCGATCACGATGCCTTGGAGCATAGCGAGTGGCATCATCAGCAGCCAACGGCCGAGGAATGCCTGTGCCGGGGTGAGTCTTTCGATGCCGTCCGAATCGGCATCGTGGCGGAACAGGGTAAGCGCCACGAAGGAGCCGACCCAGCAGCCGACGTTGGTGAAGAACGGTGCGACCGCGGAACCGTAATTGCGCACCGGGTAATAGCTTTTGGAATTCAGCGATACCGGTGAGGCGAGGAATTCGGAAACCGTATCCGCATTCACTCCGGATAGCCCTTTGAGCTGTGCCCACGCCTCGCTGGAACGCAATACGGTGAAGTCGTTGCGCGTGCGGGTGATTGAGTCGCTCACACGTTTGAGCTGAGTGTCGGTCTGGGTCATGGTTTGTGAGGCGGCGGCCAATGTCGAGTCGAGCTGGGCGAGACTGGAGTCCAACTGTTTGAGCTCTTGTGCTGCGGCTGCCGTGGTGTCGGACAATCCGGTGAGGCTTGCGGACAGGTTATCGAATCCTTGATCGGCTTTGGTATTGGCCTCGCCGGAGATGCGCGACAGGTTGTCCGCCTTGGCGTTGAGCTGGTTGAGCGCGTGGTTGATGGAGTCCTGTGAGACTTCCAGTGAACCGGGCAGGCTATTGTTGAGCTGCTTCAGCGTTGCGATTTGTGTTGCAATGGCCTGTTGCTGATCTTTAGCCTGCTGCAATGCCTGGGTGTTTGCCAGATCAGGGTCTGATTCCATGCTTTCGATGGCGTCGCCAAGTCGATCATTGGCGGATTCAAGTGTGGAGAGCATCGCATCCACGCTGCCGGACAGCGCTGCGGCATTGCCGTTGATCGAGCCGATAGCGCCATTGGCCGTACTGGAAAGCGAGCCCAATCCGGTTTGACTTTGGGTGATCACCGTATTGGCAGATTGGTTGAACGCGTTGAGACCGCCACGTGCAGCGCTGATGGAATCCGCGGTATCGGCAATGGATCCTGACAGCGTGCCCGCCCGCCCGGCAAGCGAAGACATGTCTTTTCTCACCTGTGCAACAGTCCTGCGCGAGGACTCGATGGAATCCTGGGCATCGTCGACACCGGAGCGGGCGTCACCGATGCTGTGCTGCGCATCGTCGAGTTTGACGTTCATCGTTTGGGCAGTACCGTCAAGCTTGGTGTTGACGTTACCGGCTTCCTTGGTCAGCTCGCGTGTCACCGTGGCGCTTACCGTGCGCACGAAGGATTCGTTGATCTGCTTTTCGAGTGATTGCGCACCGGATTGCGCCACCCTGGGAGATAGGGAGTTGACTTTCTCGTTGACATAAAACCGTAGCTGAGGGCGTATGATTTCGCCCTGCAGCACGCTGGTCATATCCGCGCTGAAATTCTTGGAGATGATGATGGCGGCATAATAATCGCCTGATTCCACACCTGCGATGGCATCGTTTTCGCTGACGAATCGCCAGCCCAAATCATGGTTCTTCTTGAGTGTATCCGTGGTCTGGCTGCCGAAGTTGAAGTCTTTACCGTTGACGGATACGCCTCTGTCGTTGTCGGCCACGGCGATCGGCACGTTGCCAGTCAGTGCATACGGGTCGAGGTTCGCGGCGACGTTCAGCCAGGAATAGAGCCCGGGGATCACGCATGAAGCAATCAGCAGTATCACCGCGAACGGCACTGCGAGCACCCGCTGCACATCCCGCATGAACACCTTCCACACATTGCGCATGCCGAATCCTTTCCGTCAATGTCTGCAGAACGTTAATCAGACAACAGAGTGTCTATTTAATCCGGCACACATTATCGAGGAAAGTTCGGCACAGCGCAATGAACACAGTTCCGCATTATGTTCATTTCAACACCATTGATGAGGACTCGGGACCACGGACATCCGCCGCGGCAACGCGAGGCAAATAAGCGTGATGGCTTCTCAGCTGGCGCGACGATCAGTTCGTTCGCCACGCAGGAACACCAGTGGAATGATAATCAGCGGAACAGAGCAAGCGCCCATGGCCAGATACGTGAGGTTCAGGCCATGCATGTTTGCCGCAATCATGTTCATGCCGTCAGCCTGCGCGGAGGCAGCCAGCGAAGTCATCAGCCCCACAAATACCGCCTGGCCGATCGCCCCGGCGATGGTGCGCAACGCGGTGAACAACGCATTCGCATCGGCGAGGCGACCCTCCCCTGCGGCACTGGTGCCCCAGGTCACCAACGGCATCATCAGGCATCCGATTGCCAGTGAACGCGCCACATTGATGGCGCCCGCCGCCCAAATCGACGCGGACAGCGGCAGCAGCCCCATGCACAGGTTGCTTGCGGTCAGGCATATGCCGCCGATGAGGAACAGCCGCCGCACGCCGAACCGGTCATAGAGTCTGCCAGCCATCGGGCTGATGATCGCCATGGCGAGTGAGCCGGGCAGACTCACCAGACCGGCCATCGATGCCGAGCCGCCTTTGATGGTCTGCACGTAGAGCGGCAGCATCACGGACGAGCCCATCATCGCGAAATACAGCAGCATGCTGCCAATCACACTCAATGCAAATCCACGGTTGCGCAGAATACGGACGTCCAGGAACGGGCGTTCACGCTTGAGCTGCAGCATCACGAACCAGATGGACGCCGCGACACCCAATACCAGTGGCAGGAGCACCGTCGTGCTTACGAACGGCATGGAGCCTATGTTGCCGACGCCGAGCGTCACGCCGCCGAATGCGATGATGCTCACGGCAAAGGACAGCGTATCGAAGGACCGCTTGGATGTTTTGAGCACATTGCCGAACACGAAGCATGCCGCGATCAGTGAGACCGCCATCACGGCGATCACCAGGTAGAAGATCGAACGCCATCCGAATGCATCGACCATCAAGCCGGACAATGTCGGGGCAATCACCGGCGTGACGCCGACCGCGAGCCCATACCAGCCCATAACCGTGCCGCGGCTATCCGGATAGATGGTCAGGAGCACGACCTGCGCCATCGACATCAACAGTCCGTTGCCGCAGGCCTGTACCACACGGCCGATCATGATGACGGCGAATGGCACCGGGAGCACGCAGACCAGCGAGCCGATGATGAACAGTACCGCACCGGCGAGATACAGCGGTTTGGTCGGGAACCGCGTGATGAGGAACGCGGTCAACGGCATCACGATGCCCATGGCGAGCGAATAGCCGCTGGTCAGCCATTGGCCCGTCTGCATGGTGACACCCAAATCGGCGGCAATAGGAGGCAGGGCCGTGGTCAGCGCCGTGGCCATGATGGTGGTGGCGATGCACGAGAGCAGGATGTTGATGAAAATGAGCGTACGGCGACGGTTGCTCAGTGAGGATTGTTCAAGGTAAGACATGATGATGATTCGTTTTATTGCTGCTGCTTGTTGAGCTCTTGGTAATGCTGCTTGATTATTGAGAGAATCGTTCCGAATTGTTCGCGCTGGTCGGAATCAAGCGCGGCGAGTAGTTCCCCCGATGCGCTATTGCCCGCCGAGCGATGACGCATGGCCTCGGCTTTGCCCTCCTCGGTGAGCTCGACCATGTAGGTGCGCCCATCTTCAGGATGTGGTGTGCGCGAGATCCAGCCGCGCGACTCCATTTTGCCGAGCAGTTCGCTGAGCGATGCCGAGCGTATGCCCAGAATCGCGGCAAGCCTGCGTTGACTGACCGGACCGAGACCACTGAGGGTCAGCAAACACCGCGACTGCCCACTGCCGCGCGCGAGCGCATCATTGTTGCGCACTTCCCGTTGATGGCTGGCACGCGCCACGTCATGGAACAGCTCCACCAGTTCCTGGTCGCTCATCGGCATGGTTTGCACGGTCTCCTTGGTGATACAAAAATTGCTAGGTACCTTGCAAATAATACAAGGTACCTAGCAAAATGCAAATCAGCATCAACTCATTGCGTCATTGGCGCCCCTTGCGGCGACGCGGAGTAAGCGCAGCGGGACCATGCTGTTTGAGGGCGAACAGCAACGCTCGCATGCCGCCGATGCGCGGGTTCGGTTGTTTGCCGCGCGCGATGCGGTGCATCTGCAGCTCGAACCAGCTGATGACGAGAATGCCGCCGAACGCTTTATCAAGCGGCTTGACGCCGGTCGAAATCCGCGGTAAATCAACGCTTTCACGCCAGCCATCACGGATAACGCGGTTCGGCAGGTCGGGCACAAGCGCCAATGGACGCGCGATACCAATCATCTGCGTGATACCCTCGCCCAGCGCATGCTCCATGTCGGCCGCGTTGCGGAATCCTCCGGTCAGCGCAATCGGCACACGCAGCTCGCCTTTGACCCGTCGCGCAAAATCGGTGAAATAAACACCGCGTCTGCGATCTTCGGCAGCACCGTCATTGGTCTGGATGACCGGCTTGGAATAGGTGCCACCAGAGACGTCGATCACATCGACACCGCGGGCTTCCAGCTGTTTCATGACCCAAATGGATTCCTCTTCGTTGAACCCACCGGGAGCGCCGCTTTGCTCATTGACTTTAACAGCAATCGGCACGTCGGATGAGTTGAGTTTCACCGCAATTGGGAACTTCGGACCAACGGCCTCGCGCACAGCATCGAACACATCGAACAGGAAGCGAGCGCGATTTTCCAACCTGCCGCCGTATTCATCATCGCGATGATTGTCGAGTGGCGAAAGGAACTGGTTGATGAGGTATCCATGGGCTGCATGAATCTCAACACCGGTAAAACCAGCCTTCTTGGCGATGCGCGCCGTGTTGGCGAAGCGGCGGATGATGTCTTGAATCTGTTCACGTGTCAGCTCAGTCGGGTCAGCGAAGAACCTGCCATAGTCACCTTCGATTCTGCCGGCACTCGGGGCGAGTGGATGCTGGTTGACGGTGATCGGCGACTGGCGCCCGGGATGGTTGATCTGCATCCAGCAATGCGCGCCGTTCTCGGTACCGGCCGCCGCCCATCGGCGCAGCATGGGAAGGTCGCGCTCATCCTCGACTGCCACGTTGCCAGGCTCCCCGAGTTGCGTGTGGTCGACCATCACGTTGCCGGTGACGAGTACGCCCGCGCCGCCTTGCGCCCAAGTGCGGTATAGGCGCACATGTTCTTCAGTTGGAGCACAGTCGCGCCCGGCGAGCGCCTCGTTCATCGCAGATTTGTAGAACCGATTCTTAATCGTCACACCGCAGGGCAACGCCAATGGTTCGGCAATCATCGCTGCCTTTTTATTGTCCAGCATGATATCCATCTTTCCATTCGTCCACATTTTTACAGTTGTCTAAAATAGCACAGGTTTAGACAACTGTAAAAATATGGACGATAGACTATGCTGAACTCCAAGCAATACGACCAAGCAATCGCGGAAAGACTGCTCCGCAGGTTTCATAGACAGGGAAAACAAGGATATGAAGAAAGACATCAATGCAAAGCTCACACGTGGCACACAGCGTACATTGAATGCTTTCTTCGACGCGATGACTGCACTGCTTACCGCGAAATCGTTCACCGACATCAGCATCAACGAACTCTGCGAGCACGCCGGTTACCCACGTGCCACGTTTTACAACTATTTCGAGGACCGTGACGACCTGCTGAACTACTGCTGGATCGCACTGTCCCAACAGACTGACTCCGCTGACCTTACTGCGGTTGAATCCTTCCGCCGTGTGGATGTGGCGCTGGATTCCATGGCTGATTTGCTGGAAGCCCACGCCGATCTGCTGCAATCGATTCTGGAACATAACCCGCCGGAGGGTTCACTGTTCTCCAGTCTGCACATATTCATCAAACAGCGCGCACGGGAACTGATGCTCACCTGCATCGACCGCGATCGTCTTGATCTGCCAGTCGAGCTGATTGCCGACCACTACGCGAACACGGTGATGCTCGTGCTCGACTGGTCGTATTTGCGCGGTCATATGCTCACCCGGGAGCAACTGCATACCTACGCACACGCTTTGCTGCGCGGAGTGGAATTCACGGAATCAGTCTGACCGGAGTGGACGAATCAGGCCTCAACGACCTCAGACGCCAGCGAGGCCGAAGAACGTTTCGATAACGGCGTCGTTGAGCAGACGGCCATTGCGAGTAGGAACAACGCGGCTGTGGCCGGCGTCATCAGAAGTGATGACGATCAGCCCTTCCTGGACCATCGGCTGCAGTTGAGCCACATCAATGGGCTTTAATCTCGTTCCGTCACCGGCCTTGGCGGGCTGCTCCCCCATCGCAGCAATCGCATTGTTGATGCGCTTCAGGTCAAGACCTTCGCGGATGCGCAGCCCGAGCATGATGAGCTCCTCGAGGTTCTCAGTCGGAGTGATTTCCTCGCTGCCATCCCATGGGATGCGTTTTTCGTTAATAGCAGTGCCCCACAGTCGCGGATGTGCAATATCCCATGCGCGCAATGCGTCAAGCGATGACCGCGCGTTGTAATGACTGTGCGCGCCCGGGCCGAGCCCTGCCCAGTCGACGTTGCGCCAATAGCCGAGATTGTGCCGGCTTTCGTATCCAGGCTTCGCCCAATTGGAAACCTCGTACCATTGGAGTCCGGCCGCCGCGAACAGGTCATCAGCTATCTCGTATTTGGCCGCTTCATCATCATCGTTCGGCTTGGGCAGGGTGCCGGCGGCAATCTGCCTACCCATTTTGGTGGTCGGTTCCACGGTCAGTGCATATGCGGAAATATGATTGACGCCCAAGTCGATGGCGGTCTTGACCGAAATGCGCCAATCATCCAGGCTCTCCCCCGGTGCACCATAGATCAAATCAACACTCGAGCGCAATCCGGCCTTGTTCGCAGCCTCGACTCCGGCGGCTACATTGGCCGGCGTATGGGTGCGGTCAAGGGTTGTGAGCACATGCTGCACGGCGGACTGCATGCCAAAGGAGATACGAGTGAACCCGCCTTCGGCAAGACGATTGATGTAATACTCGTTGACCGTGTCCGGGTTGGCCTCAGTGGTGATTTCAGCACCGGGCTGGATGCCCCAAGTCTTCCGAATGGCATCCAGCATGGCCACCAAATCGTCCGCGGACAGAATGGTCGGAGTGCCACCGCCGAAGAACACGGTGGAGGCCGGCGGCTCTTCGATACCGTGGTCGAGCTGCCATTGCTTGGCTAGTTCCATCTCGCGAATGACCATCTTGGCATAGTTGCCACGCGAGGCACCTGCACCAAGATCCACCGCGGTATATGTGTTGAAATCGCAGTAGCCGCATCGGCGAAGGCAGAACGGCACGTGAATGTAGACTTCGTAAGTCATAGTGGCTCCCTCTGATGAGGGAGCCAACACGTCGATTCAACCATTCCAGCAGTCGTTACTACAAGTCTCTCCCTCAGTCAGCTACGCTGACAGCTCCCTCGCCAGAGGGAGCCGAACTATTATCAGCCTTCCGTCTTCTGGGCGGCGCGGATCTTGTCCTTGGTGTCGCGGTCGTTGGATTCCTCGCCGGTGGAAAGAGCTGCGATGAACGCCTCCTGCGGGACCTCCACATGACCGAGCATCTTCATGCGCTTCTTGCCGGCCTTCTGCTTTTCAAGCAGCTTGCGCTTACGGGTGATATCGCCGCCGTAGCACTTGGCCAACACGTCCTTGCGCAAAGCTCGGATGTTCTCGCGAGCGATGATGCGCGAACCGATTGCTGCCTGAATCGGAATCTCGAATTGCTGGCGGGGGATGAGACCGCGCAGCTTCTTCGTCATCATCACGCCGTAGCTGTATGCCTTATCGCGGTGCACGATGGCGCTGAACGCATCGACCTTCTCGCCTTGAATGAGAATATCCACCTTGACCAGATCAGCGGTCTGCTCGCCATCCTCGTGGTAGTCGAGTGATGCATAGCCCTTGGTACGGGACTTCAGCTGGTCGAAGAAGTCAAAGACGATCTCCGCAAGCGGAATGCGGTAGTGCATTTCCACGCGATCGGTGGAGATGTATTCCATCGTGCCCATGATGCCGCGGTGGTCCTGGCACAGATCCATCACAGCACCGATGAACTCCTTCGGCGTGATGATATCGGCGGCCACCATCGGTTCCACGATCTTCTTGATCTTGCCGTCCGGGAATTCGCTCGGGTTGGTCACATGATGTTCGCTACCGTCTTCGGCGGTCACATCATAGGTAACGTTCGGCGCGGTCTGAATCAAGTCCAGGCCGAACTCACGAGACAGTCGCTCGTTCACGATTTCCATGTGCAGCAGTCCCAGGAAGCCGCAGCGGAAGCCGAAGCCCAATGCCACGGAAGTTTCCGGGGTATAGATCAGGGCGGCATCGTTGAGCTTGAGCTTGTCGAGTGCATCGCGCAGCTCTGGGAACTGTGCATTATCAATCGGGAAGAGACCTGCGTACACCATCGGCTTCGGATCGCGATAGCCAGGCAGTGGCTCGGTTGCCGGGCGCACGGCAGAGGTCAGAGTGTCGCCCACCTTGGACTGGCTCACGTCTTTTGCGCCAGTGATGATGTAGCCGACTTCGCCGGCACCGAGTGCCTTGGTACGCATCATATCCGGGCTGATCACGCCGATTTCAATAGGGTCGTGGGTCATGCCGATGCCCATCATGTGCACCTTTTCGCGGTCGCGCAGCTCACCGTCTTCCATACGGATGTAGGTTACGATGCCGCGGTAGGAGTCGTAGACGGAATCGAAGATCAGCGCACGGGCCGGAGCCTCAGGGTCGCCGTGCGGCGCGGGCACCTCCAGCACAATACGGTCGAGCAGTTCGGCCACACCCTCGCCGGTCTTGCCGGACACACGCAGCACATCGCTCGGCTCGCATCCGATCAGACCGGCGATTTCCTCGGCGTGCTTGTCCGGCTCGGCGGACGGCAGATCAATCTTATTGAGCACCGGGATGATGGTCAGATCATGATCGATGGCCATGTACAGGTTGGACAACGTCTGCGCCTCAATACCCTGCGTGGCATCCACCAACAGCACAGCACCCTCGCATGCGGCCAATGCGCGGGAGACCTCATAGGTGAAGTCCACATGGCCAGGGGTATCGATCATGCCCAGCGTGTATTCGGTGCCATCGAACGTCCATGGCACACGTACAGCCTGGGATTTGATGGTGATGCCGCGCTCCTGTTCAATATCCATACGATCCAGGAAACGGTCACGCATCTCACGTTCGGGCACGATACCGCTCAACTGCAGAATGCGATCGGCCACGGTGGACTTGCCGTGATCGATATGCGCGATGATGCAGAAGTTACGAATCAGTGACTGATCAGTGGAACCCGGCTGATTGTGTTGGACGACCAACGCATTCCTCCTCTTGGCATATACTCAAACTTCACTTAGTGTAGCCGAGGGACTGTATTCGGCGTGGCATCGCGCGGGTTTTTCCGGGGTGCATGCTATCCTCTTACTTTTGTATGTCCTTGTAAAACACATCGTTTGGAGTAAACGTGGCAAACATTAAGTCGCAGAAGAAGCGCGTGCTCACCAATGAGAAGCGTCACCTTCGCAACGTGGCTGTGAAGTCCGGCCTGAAGACCGCTATCCGCGCCACTCGCGAAGCCATCGCCGCCGGTGACAAGGCTGCCGCCGAGGCCGCCTACAAGGTCGCTGCCCAGAAGCTCGACAAGGCTGCTGGCGCTGGCGTGATCCACAAGAACCAGGCCGCTAACCGCAAGTCCGGCCTCGCTGTGGCAATCAACGCTCTGTGAGCATAAGCCTTTCTCAGGTTTGAATAAAACCCTGCAGTCCACTGGATTGCAGGGTTTTATTGTATTCGTTGTGATTGCGCGCTACAGTTCCTCAAACAACCATATTCATGTGCGGCTAGTCCACAGGCTCATTCTCATCGTTGTCATGAGACTTCAATGCACGCGGCGTAATATCCGGACGCTCAAGATAACGCTTCTCCCCTGGCAGGTACACATGCGTGCGTGGCATCGCACCAGGCATGGTGACGTTGAATGCCACCGACAGCAACCGAATAGCCACCACGATGATGACAATCAGCACATCAAGCACCATTTCAGAACGCACATCAAACCAGCCGTAGCGCACACCCCGCCATACCAGAACAGTCAATATGCATCCAACGAACGATGGAATGGCATAGAGATGCTTGTCTCGGATGATCATCGGCACGTCACCGATGAAGATATCTCGAATCAGTCCGCCGGCTAGTGCCGTGAACATACCGAGAAATACGGCCGTCATGCCGGAGGTGCCAAACGCCAATGATTTTGCAGTACCGTTGACGGCAAATAGGCCGAGCCCCAGAGCATCGATGAAGGTCATCGTCCATTTGAGCTTTCTGATTTCCGGGTGGGCGATGACCACAACCACGCCAGAGAACAACGTGGTGAGCACATAGCCTTTGTCCGTGATGCCCACAGGCGGCAAATCACCGAGCATCACATCGCGGAACAAACCGCCGCCAAGTGCAGTCAGCCAGCCGCAAAGCATAATGGAGAAGATGTCATAGCCTTTTTGAATTGCGGCAAGACCACCGGAAAGACCCCAGCAGAGGATGGCAAGATATTCAATGCCGACAAATACCGCATTGCTCTCCAACGCCATCTGCATGAGTCGCTTCCCTTCTTGCCCCGCTTATCGGATTCGCATGCCGTAACGAGCCTACACCTTCTTCGCAACAGAAAAGACCTCTTGGAATCATAGCGAATCCAAGAGGTCTTCATTAATCGTTATTGAGAATTATTCTCAGCACACCTTCCACATCCAGTTGTGCGGGTCCTCGACTTCGCCGAGCTGGATGCCGAGCAGCTTGTTGCGCAGAGCAACAGTCAGCTCGCCAGAACCACCGTCGGCAACGGTGACGTCGAACTTCTCGGACTTGAAGCGACCAATCGGGGTGATGATGGCGGCAGTACCGCAAGCGAACACCTCGGTGACTTCGCCAGACTTGATGTCTTCGAGCAGCTGGTCGATGGCGATCATGGTCTCGACCACGTCGCGGCCCTCGTCCTGCAGCAGCTGGATCAGGGAGCGGCGGGTGACGCCCGGCAGAATGTTACCGGTCAGGGACGGGGTCTCCACGTGGCCATCCTTGTGGACAACCATCATGTTCATGCCGCCGAGCTCCTCAAGGTAGGTCTTGGTGGCGGCGTCCACGAAGCAGACCTGCTGGCAGCCGTTGGCGATGCCAGTGTATTCGCCGAGCAGGGATGCGGCGTAGTTGCCGCCGCACTTGGCGAAACCAGTGCCGCCAGGGCCGGTGCGGAACCACTTGTCTTCAACCCAGATGCTCACCGGCTTCACGCCGCCCGGGAAGTACGGGCCGGAAGGAGAAGCGATCACGCAGTAATCGACTTCCTGCGGGGCGCGCACACCGAGGAACGGCTCGGAAGCGAACATGAACGGACGCATGTACAGCGTGTACTCACGACGGGACGGAACCCAAGCGGCATCGCGCTTGACCAGTGCGGCAACGGAGCCCAGGAAGTCATCGACCGGCAGTTCCGGCAGGTACAGACGCTTGGCGGAGTTCTGGAAACGCTCGGCGTTGGCATCCGGGCGGAACAGCCAGGTGGAACCGTCAGCGTGACGGTATGCCTTCAGACCTTCGAAGCACTCCTGTGCGTAGTGCAGCACGGAAGCACCCGGATCCATCTTCAGCGGAGCGTACGGCTCAACGCGGCGATCGGACCAACCTTCACCCTTGGTCCAGGTCATGTGGGTCATGTTATCGGAGAACACCTGGCCGAAAGCCGGCTTATCGATGAGGGCCTGACGCTTCTCATCGGATGCGGGATTATCGTTCGGCAGTACGGTGAACGGTTCGGTGAGCTTATCGAGCGCAGCCGGATCGTGGTGCGTGTTTTCAGTCATTAGTCGTTACTTCTTCTTGACTTGGCGGTATAAGCCGCCGTGTTAGGGGGTTTGCTGTGCGCTTGTGGCGCCAAGCTCTGTGGATACTTTCGCACACCAATGCATAATGCGTGCAAGAGTTTTCACATGGTGAAAAAGAAGAACCCGCGTCCTAGATTTCCCTAGGCGCGGGTTCCGCGATCTACTATGAGTTCGTCTGCGCGTTATCGCGTTTCAGACAAAAACTCACTTGGCGTCGGCGGCCGGAGCGGCGGCAGCAGCGTCGGCGGCGGCCGGAGCGGCAGCAGCCTCCGAAGCAGCGGTGGACTCAGTAGCATCCTCCGGAACCTCAACGGTGACCACGGACTCTTCCGGATCCTCAACGTCGAGCTCAACGCCCTCAGGCAGCACAACGTCCTTAGCGAACACCTTGGTGCCGTCGGTCAGGCCCTCAACGCTCACGACGATCTTCTCAGGCAGGTTGGCGACATCAGCGCGAACCTTGAGCTCCTGGATGTCGACGAATGCGACGGCGGCGCCCTTCGGGGTGCCCTCGACGAAGACCGGCACCTCAACGTCGATCTTCTCGCCGGCCTTGACCTCGAGGAAGTCGATGTGCTCGATGATGCGCTTGACCGGGTTCTTCTGCACGTCCTTGACGACGGCCATCTTGGTCTCGTCGCCGAAGGAGATGGAGAACAGGGCGTTGGTGTGACGCAGGGCCAGAGTGGTCTCGCGCATCGGCAGGGTCACGAAGGCCGGTTCGGTGCCGCCGGCGTAGATGGTGGCCGGAATCTTCTTGGCAACGCGCAGACGACGGGCAACGCCCTTGCCGAACTCGGTACGGGCTTCGCCTTCAAGCTTAATGGTGGTAGCCATAATGGATACTCCTTGTTTTTGGTGTTACTTATCGTTTTGTCTGTTTGACGCCACGACGCGCCGCAGAACAAACACCCAAGGAGGTGAACATCTTACGCCGAGTCGATAACGGAAGATACGGACTCTTACGAGACTGTGTCTTCCCTCGCCAAAGCAACACGCTCTGGCTCGGTTTTCGTCGCGTGATCAATCACGCTCCCCTCGCCTACGAACAGTCCACCGGACTGTTCGCTTCACGGCTCAGCCTTGCCAAAGCAACAGGAATCAAGTATATACAAGGCCATGACTTTCATGTAGTAGTCCTATATTTGATAGTGGAATATAGGAATCGAGGGCCGCGATGAAGCGCATCACTAGAAATCTTATTATCGGCGCAGCAGCCACAACCGCTGTGATCAGTACCGGCACCTTTGCCATCGCTGATTTTATGTTTCATCTTTCACTTGATAAGCGTTGCGCGAAGTGGATGGAAAAGCTGATGGCCCATGACGCCGCTGCTGACTATCTGGAAATACCACATGCCGATGCCAATGAAGAGCGAGAAGCTGCGCAGTGGTTCGAAGGCACCAGGCAACCAGTCACCACTGTCAGCGAGGATGGGTTGAAACTGCACGGCTGGCTATTCGACCCGGACAGCACCTCCCCTGCTCCTCATCTGTATGCCATTTGTATGCATGGGTACACCGGCACTCCCGCCGAGATGGCGAAGTACGCGCATCGGTTCGCACGCATGGGATTCACCGTGCTGGTTCCTGCCCAGCGCTGCCATGAACTCAGCGAAGGTAGGTTCGTGGGCATGGGCTGGCTGGAACGCCGTGATCTTATGCGCTGGATTCATTTGATTGTGGAGAGCGACCCTGAAGCTCGCATACTACTGGATGGCATTTCCATGGGTGCGGCCACCGTGATGATGGCTGTCGGCGAGCCTGATTTGCCACGCAATGTGATAGCAGCCATCGAAGACTGCGGCTACTCCTCGGTTTGGGATCAATTCCTCTATAACGCGAAAGGCATGTACCGTCTTCCTCGCCGTTGGATGGCGATACCGACGGTGGCCGCTATGAGCAAGATTGCCAAGCACGTAGCTGGATACGATTTCACAGAAGCATCGAGCGTCAACTCGCTTCGCCGCACTACGATCCCCATGATGTTCATCCATGGCAGTGATGACGTGTTCGTGGACCCGGCTTTTCTGGACCGCAACTTCGCCGCCTGTGCCAGCATCGACCGTGAACGTCTACTGGTTCCGGGAGCCACTCACGCCATGAGCGCCAGCACCCAACCTGAACTCTATTGGAGCCACGTCACCAACTTCGTGAAGCGCACCTTCAAACTGTAAAGCCATAAAAAATGGCTCCCCTTATCAAGGGGAGCCAATACCACTCCATCAGGCCAACAATGCAATTGCTTGCGTAATGCGTGTGTCAGCTGCATTTACGCAGGCAATGTAATTGTTGGACTGATGTGTGTGTCCTCGAGGCGCACTGAGGGAAGGCGTACGATGGTACGTCGACCGAAGAGCAACGACGAGGACACTCCATCAGGCCAACAATTCCTTGACGGCGGCGATGACGGCTTGCAAACTCTTCTTCGCGTCGCCGAACAGCATCTGCGTGTTGTCCTCGAAGTAGAGCTCGTTCTGGATGCCGGCGTAACCCATGCCGCGGCCACGCTTCATGACCACGACGTTCTGGGCCTTGTCGACGTCGAGAATCGGCATACCGGAGACCGGGGTGCCTGGGCGGCGTGCAGCAGGATTGGTCACGTCGTTTGCACCAACGACCAAGGCCACGTTAGCCTGCGGGAACTGCGGATTGATCTCATCGAGATCGACGAGTTCCTCATACGGCACATTGGCCTCCGCCAAGAGCACGTTCATGTGGCCGGGCATGCGGCCTGCCACCGGGTGAATGGCGTAGGAGACTTCGACACCATGGTTCTTGAGCAGTTCGCCGAGGTCGGCGAGCTCTCGCTGGGCCTGGGCCTGAGCCAAGCCGAAGCCCGGTACGAAGATGACCTTTTCGGCGTAGACGAGCTGGACAGCCAGATCGTCAGGCGTGGTTTCCTTCATCGTGCCTTCAGGGCCGTCACCGGCAGCAGCGGCACCGGAGCCACCACCGAAGCCACCGGCAAGCACGGAAATCAGCGGACGGTTCATGGCTTGGGCCATCAGGATGGACAGGGTCACGCCAGCGGAGCCGACCAGTGCGCCGGCCACAATCAAAGCCACGTTGTCGATGGCGAGACCGGACATGGCCACTGCGGTACCGGTGCAGGCGTTGAGCACGGAAATCACGACCGGCATATCAGCGCCGCCGATCGGGATGACGAAGACGAGGCCGTAGCACAGGGCGAACACGGTGGTCAGGATTGACCAGATCAGCCGCTGTTCAGGCTGTACGCACAGCATGACCAGGGAAGCAATGGACAGCACGGCGAACAGGATGTTCCACACGCCTTTGCCCGGCAGAGCCAGTTTCTTGACCCACTTGATGCCCTGGAGCTTGCCGGCTGCAATCAACGAGCCAGTGAAGGTCACGGAGCCGATCAGAATACCAAGGCCGGCGGTGATGAGCACCACGATGTCCGGAGTGCCATCCTTGGTGAGGATATCGTTCAGCGCCACGAGGGCTGCAGCACCGCCACCCACGGTGTTGAACACGGAGACCAGCTGCGGCATGTCGGTCATCTTGACCTTCTTGGCGGAGACCACACCGGCCACAGCGCCGATCAGAATGCCGACGACAAGCACCACTACGGCCACAATGTTCACGAATCCCTTGGCGAAGAGCACTATGAACGCCATAAGCACGGCGACGACCATGCCGAACGCGGAAATCTGGTTGCCCTTACGCGCGGTCTTCGGCGAGTTCATGAAGTGCAGGCCGACCACGAACATGACGGCAGAGAACAGGTATACGAACCATGCAACGATGTCAATGGTTCCCACGGTTGCGGAGGTCATTACTTCGACTCTCCCTTCTTCTCGTTCTTATTGGACTTGAACATCTCCAGCATGCGGTCGGTGACCACATAACCACCAACCACGTTCATCGTGCCGAGCACGGCGGCGAGGAAGATGAACACGTAGGCCAGCGGGCTGTTGGCTTCAGCCGCCACGATGACTACACCGACAATGACGATGCCGTGAATGGAGTTGGCGCCCGACATCAACGGCGTGTGCAGGGTTGCCGGCACTTTGCCGATGACCTCAATGCCGATGAGCAGTGCAAGCACGAATAGCGTGATGGATACAACGAGTGTAGGCATGATAATTTCCTTCTTCCTTGGCTCACTCGGACTTCGCAGCCGGCTCTTCAGCGCGACCGGCAACCACCAGAGCGTTGTCCAGCTCTTCGCTCAGATCCTGGCCGAGTTTGCCATCGCGAATGAAGTGCACGAGAATATCCGCAACATTGCGAGACAGCAGGTTGGATGCGGTGGTTGCCACTCCAGAAGCAAGGTATGGAGCACCAATCAGCTTGACACCACCTTCAGTGACCTGCTCCCCTATTACGGAGCCCTCAACATTGCCGCCTAGTTCGGAAGCCGCGCAGTCCACCACGACAGCGCCACGGTGCAGTCCATTGACACCGGCTGCGGTAAGTAGTACCGGAGGTTTGCGACCGGGAACCTTAGCAGTGGTGATGATGATGTCGAAGCCTGCGGCCTTCTCGTCAACCGCGGCCTGCTGCTGAGCCTGTTCCTCAGCGGTCAGTGCACGGGCATAACCGCCCTCGCCCTGGCCCTTGGAAAAATCGAGACCGAGATCGAGGAATTTGGCACCAAGGGACTCGACTTCACCCTGAGATGCCGGGCGCACATCGTAAGCGGTCACCACGGCACCGAGGCGGCGCAACGTACCGATGGCCTGCAGACCAGCGATACCGGCGCCCAGCACCAGAGCCTTGGCCGGGCGGATCGTGCCTGCGGCGGTGGTCATCATCGGAAGGAACGAACCATAGGCATCAGCGGCCGCAATAGCGGCCTTGTAACCCATCACTGAGTTCTGGGAGGTCATCTCATCCATCGACTGTGCGCTGGATAGCTTGCGCGGCAGCTTTTCGATGCCGATGCCAACCAGTCCGGCCTGTTCGAGCGAGGCAACATAATCAGCATCGGTGAAGGAGCCGAGCATGCCAATAACCCACTGCCCCGGTTTCAACGACGCCACAGTCTCAGCAGATGGCCTATCCACAAAGCCGAGCGCATCGGCCTCGGCAAGTACACTTGCACGATCGGCGACCTTCGCGCCGGCCTTCTCATAATCTTCATCGGTGTATTCGGCGGCTATGCCGGCACCGGATTCAATAATCGAGGAAACACCGCTCCTCTTCAGTCGTGTAACGATATCCGGCGTCAGTGCAACGCGAGATTCCGTTTCAGACGTTTCATTCAAAACGCCGAAGACCACGGTGGCTTCTTGGTTTTGCGCCATGAGAGCCCTTTCTGTTCTACTTTGAATGGAAATGGTTATCCAACTCGTAAGTGTAACCGCAAATCGCGAAGAAAGGCGTTTATTTCTTACGGTTGCGTAGGGTTTTCCTACGGTTGCGTAAGGTGACGAGTTCGTCTTGCATGATTACAATTTGAACTTTGAGAAGCGTTTGGCATGGTTTTGCCATGCCGCAACGGCATTGAAATGTATAGCAGGAGCAAGAATTGTCGGTTATCAATTCCTTCACGCAGCACACCATTGACCTCACCCGTAAGGCGCTGAGGCTTGGATCCGACTTCGTTCATCCGGTTCATGACGACACTCCGGACGAGCCGGATTACCTCTCCAACTCCGATGTGCCGGTTGAGTCGAATATCGAATTGCCTCACACCGACGATTGGGACGACGGCCATCTGACCACTACCGAAATCGACCCTGAAACCGGATTGTTGACCACAACGACCGAAGGCAACCCTGAACTGGATGAGGGTACTTCCATTTACGATCTCTATGCTGACCGCGCCGAACGTATGGGTGATGAGCCGCTCTATACCTACAAGTCCGGCAATGAGTGGACGACCGTCACCGCCAATGAATTCCTCGCCGAGGTGCGTGCCGTAGCTAAGGGCCTGCTGCACTACGGCTTGAAGAAGGGCGACGGTGTGGCCTTCATGTGCCGCACCTCCTATGAATGGGATTTGACTGATGCCGCAGTCATGGCTTGCGGCGGCGTGCTGGCTACCATCTATGACACTGATTCCGCTGAGCAGATTCGCAACATCGTGAACAATTCCGACGCGCGACTGCTTATCGTGCAGACTACCGATATGCGCGATAAGGCCGATGGCGCCGTCGAGGAATGTCCCTCACTTGAGCACATCGTGTGCATCGACAACGGCGGTCTGGATGAAATCAAGGCATATGGTGCCGGGGTCTCTGATGCCGAACTGGACGAGCGTATCGACTCCATCAAGAAGACTGATCTGTGCTCGATTGTGTACACTTCCGGTTCGACTGCTGCGCCGAAGGGCGTGGAGATGACCCACGAGCACTACTGCCAGACCGCTCTGAACCTGCCGAACTACATGCCGGAACTGCTGCATGACAAGAAGAACACAATTCTGCTGTTCCTGCCGCAAGCCCATTCCTTTGCCCGCGCCATCAACTACATTGTGGTGGCTTCCAATATCCACATCTATATCGCCCAGGGCATCAAGACGCTGATCTCCGATCTGCAGGTGGCTAAGCCGTCCATCATGATTGTGGTGCCGCGCGTGTTGGAGAAGGTGTACAACGCCGCATCCCAGAAGGCAGGGCATGGTCCAAAGGGCGTGGTGTTCGCCTCCGCTGTGGTGGCGGCACAGGACTATATGAAGGAAATCTCCGCCAACGGCAAGGCTGGCGCGTTGACCCGCACCAAGCGTGCGGCGTTCGACCCGGTGGTCTATTCCTCGCTGCGTGAGGTGCTGGGCGGCCGCGCCAAGTGGATTGTGGCCGGCGGCGCCCCGTTGGATCCCGATCTTCTGGCCTTCTTCCGCGGTGCCGGTGTGCCGGTGTACGAAGGCTACGGTTTGACCGAAACCACCGCTCCGTGCGCGTTCAACCCGCTGGGCACGCCGTTCCACGCTGGTTCCGTGGGCATCGCATTCCCCGGTTTCTCCCTGCGCATTGCCGAAGACGGTGAGATTCAGGTCAAGGGTCGCGCAGTGTTCCCGCGCTACCACAAGAACGATGAAGCCACCGAACTATCCTTCACTGAGGACGGCTGGTACGCCACCGGCGATCTGGGACGCATCGACAATGACGGCTTCCTGTACATCACCGGCCGTAAGAAGGACCTCATCATCACCGCAGGCGGCAAGAACGTCTCCCCCGGTCCGATCGAGGAAGTCATTCAACGCTGCGAGATTGTCTCCCAGGCGCTGGTGCTCGGTGATAAGCGCCCATTCATCTCCGCGCTGATCACCTTGGATGAGGATTCCCTACGCCCGTGGCTGGCCTCCAAGGGCTTGGATGAGAACATGTCCATGGAGGACGCCGCACAAAACGCCGCGGTTCGCGCCGAAGTGCAGAAGTGGGTCGATCAGGCCAACGAAGGCGTTTCCCGTGCTGAATCCGTGCGCAAATTCATCATTCTGCCGGAGGAATTCACCCAGGAGAACGGTCTGATGACCGCCTCCATGAAGGTGATTCGCCCGAAGGTCATCAAGCGTTACACCACCCTGCTCAACACCCAGATGTACGTGGCCCGCAAGAAGTGACAATTACTGACACATCTAACAATGAAGGCTTCCTCCCACGAGGAAGCCTTCTTACATATTTGCGCTCATATCTGCATATATGTAAAGGCTCCCCTCAACGAGGGGAGCCAGAAACAGCATCGGCAAAGCCGATTCCGAAACTGCGAGTGATCCTAAGCAGTTGGCTAGAAGCCGAGCTTCTCCAACTGCTTAGGATCAGACTGCCAGCCCTTAGCAACCTTGACGTGAAGGTCGAGCTTGGCCTTCTGCCCTACGATGCGGTTGACCGGCGTGCGCAGCTTCTTCTTGACATACGTCAGGTTCGAGGCACCCTTGCCGATGATGATCGGCTTCTGGGAATCACGCTCCACATAGATAGATACGTGAACCTGTGCCTTGCCGTCATAGCCGACGCCGGTTTCATTGTCTTCCGGATAATCGATGGAATCAACCACCACGGCCAGGGAATGCGGAAGCTCGTCATCCAACGCCTCAAGGAACGTGCCACGGATCAGCTCAGCGATGGTTTCTTCCGGACGCTCCTCGCTGATCTGATCATCGGGATACATCTGCGGGCCTTCGGGCATATGCTCAATCAGCACATTCTTGACTTCGGCCAGATTGTCATGCTCCAGAGCACTCACGGGTACGATATCCGCGAAATCAGCGAATGCGTTGATTTCCATGAGCTTGTTGATCAGTTCGGTACGGTTCAGTTCATCAATCTTGGTCACGATGGCGATCAGCGGAACCTTCCAAGCGAACGTGCCATCATCACGCTTCGTCGCGAAATCAGAACGCAAGCGGGAAAGGATGCGTTTGTCGCCAGGGCCGATCTCCTGATCGGCTGGCAACAGGAAAGCCACCTCATCCACATCGGACAGGGATTCCTCCACCACGTCGTTTAGACGCTGGCCAAGCAACGTGCGTGGACGGTGGATGCCGGGCGTATCCACCAGCACCAGCTGCGCATGGTCGGTGGTCAGGATGCCACGGATGGCTTTACGCGTGGTTTCCGGTCGGGAGGATGCAATAGCGATCTGCTTGCCGATAAGTGCGTTGATCAGTGTTGATTTGCCAACGTTCGGGCGGCCCACCACCGCTACGAAGCCGGAACGGTACGGTACATCCTGCTGTGCTGGCTCGGCGGCATTGGCTGTGTTGTTCTGATCGCTCATCTCACTCCTTGCTGGCGGTCTGCTCATCGTCGGCGGATTCGCCGCTTTCATCGCTGGTCTTGCCATCTTCCTCGCCGCCCTCGACGTGTGCCGGTTCCACCACAATCGTGGAGACCTTCTTGCGGCGTCCCGCAGAATCAACTGCAGTCAGCCGCAACCCTCGAGTCACTGCGGAGGCGCCTACGATTGGCACACGGCCCAGGAGTTTGGTGAGCAGACCGTACACCGTATCGACATCATCCTCATCGATATCGATTTCGAAGATCTCCTCAAGATCGGCGATAGGAGTGCGCGCCGGCATCTTCCACTTGTTGTCGCCGATCTTCTCCGGCTCGCTACGTTGGGTGCGGTCATGCTCGTCCTCGAGTTCACCCACAATCTGCTCGAGCGTATCCTCGATGGTCACCATGCCGGCGATGCCGCCATATTCGTCCACCACGACGGCCACATGCTGACGGGAGCGCTGCATCTCGTGGAACAAATCATCCACCGGCTTGGATTCCGGCACCAGGAGCGGCTGTCGCACAATGGATTCCACCTCGCGATTCAATGCCGCGGGATTGAACGCCGTGGCCCGGACAGCATCCTTCAGATATGCGACGCCGATCAGATCATCCACATCCTCGCCGATTACCGGCACTCGGGAGAAACCGGAGCGGGAGAACAGCTTCAATGCCGAGGCTAGCGTAGTGTCGCGTTCCATGCAGATCATGTCGGTACGCGGCACCATGATCTCACGGGTCAGCGTATCGGAAAGAGTAAGCACATTGCGCAGCATCTCCGAGACTTCGGGATCGAAATCATTGGATTCCACCAGTCGGTCGATGGCCGCTTTACCCTGCTCGAGTTGGATTTTCTCCAGTTCCTCGTCATCGGAGAGATCGGAGTCCTTGGACTTACGCCCTTGCGCTTTGCCGCTTTTCTCCGAACCGATACGGGAGAACGGGGTGAGTTTGCAGCCCAAGGAGACGATACGCGAATGGGCGAGCATAATATCCACCGGTTTGGCCATACCGGCGGTCCGAGGGCGTACCAGCACGGAAACCACTGCCACGATGATGGCAAATAGGAATCCCGTGAGCAGGCTTGCCCATAATGGAGCCCCCCACAGCGAAGTGATCGAGCAGACCAGTACGCCATCCAGCACATTGCAGGTGATGCGGAAGAACGCGCAGCTTCCCGCCGTGGCGTAACGATTGGCGATCAGGCGCTGCACCCTATGAATCTTGTCAATCTTCTTCATCTTGAGGAACTGGCTCGCCTCAGAGTCGGTTTGCACTTCCAGGATGAGGTTGTTGAGGCTTGCGCGGGTCACACGGGCCACCGCGCCCTCGGCGGCGGCCATGGTCAGTGAAAGCCATACGAAGACGCCTGCGACCAGAACGAGGATGACGGTGAGGGAAATGACCGTGGTACTGAGATACTCCATGATGGTAGGTGCTGTCCTTAAGAATATTATTGTTTGGCGTTCAGGTCACGGCCGGTACCGTGGGAGGCATCATATAGCGCAAGGGCATCCGGAGTGCCGGCAGGCAATGTGGCCTGCACGTTGGCATCCTGGCGCAACGCGAAGAACGTGAGCAACAGCTGGCGCTGCAGGCCGAACATCTGGCGTTCCTGATCCGGCGTCACATGATCGTAACCAAGCAGATGAAGGATGCCATGGATGGTGAGCAACAGCATCTCCTGCATCGTGCTGTGACCGGCCGCCGCAGCCTGCTGCGCCGCGACCCACGGGCAGATGACGATATCCCCCAGAACGCCTTCCATCACGGTTTTGCCATCGCCGGGGCGAAGCTCATCCATAGGGAAGCTCATCACATCGGTCGGACCTTCGAGATTCATCCAGCGCATATGAAGCTCGGCGATAGGGTCCGGGTCGACGAACATGATCGTCAGATCGGACTGCGTGCTCACCCTCATCTGGTCAAGAACCCAAATGCCCAGATCGGAGAACACTTTGGGATCGATGTTCCATGGTGTTTCGTTGGTAACGTCAACGCTCATTCAGTTTCCTCGCTTGGAGTTTCCGACTTGTTCGCTCGCCCGCCGTGACGATGCTCTCGTTCCATCGCCCGATGGTCGCCGGCTATGGCGGCATGGCGGTCATATGCCGCAACGATCCTACCCACCAACTGGTGGCGCACCACATCTTCGGTATTGAGATGCACGAAGGCGATGTCATCAATGCCTTCGAGAATGCGCTCAATCGTGGCAAGCCCTGAACGTGGCACGGCGAGATCGACCTGCGTGATATCGCCGGTGATCACCATTCTGGTATTGAATCCCAGACGAGTGAGGAACATCTTCATCTGCTGTTCCGTGGTGTTCTGCGCCTCGTCGAGAATCACGAATGCATCGTTCAACGTACGGCCGCGCATATAGGCGAGAGGCGCGACCTCGATGGTGTTGTCGTCCATCAGGCGCTTCAGCTGGTCCGTTCCCAACATATCGCCCAAAGCATCGTAAAGCGGGCGAAGATACGGATCGACCTTATCATTCAACGTTCCAGGCAGGAAGCCGAGCTTCTCCCCCGCTTCCACGGCGGGACGGGTCAGGATGATGCGCCGAATCTGCTTGTCTTGGAATGCGCGCACGGCCTTGGCCACCGCAAGATACGTCTTACCGGTGCCTGCCGGTCCAATGCCGAAGGTGATAGTATGCGATTCGATTGCACTCACATATGCTATCTGGCCAGCCGTCTTGGCCCGTACGGGAACCCCGGCCGCGAATGTGATCACGCCGGGAACCGTGGGTTTGCGATAGAGCGAATCATGTGCGCCGGTCGAACGAGCGTGGGTGCGTTCAAGTGCCGTGGACTGCACCAGCCTGTCATGAGTAGGTCCGTGACCAGGATGCTCAAGACGCACATGGTTCTTCAGTACGTTCTGGTCGAGCATACGGCGCACGGTGTCGGCATCCATGGGCGCGGTGTACGCCGCCTGGATAAGCGTATGGATCAGATCCTCTGCCTGCGCCGCCTGGGACTCGGTCTGCTTGGACCTCGATACGATCGCCACGCGATTGCCGCGCACGATGATGGTCAATTCAGGGAACGCACGCTCCACCTCACGAATGACCTCGTCGACCGGGCCAAACACGGCCACCGGGTCCAATTGGGAGGGGACGGTAATGGTACGTGTAGTTGTTGCCACGAAAAGCGAATCCTATTCGTCGAGCTTTTCACCGGTGAGCACATGGGCGTGCACATGGAAGACCGTCTGACCTGCATCCAGACCAGTGTTGAACACCAAGCGGTATGCTCCATGGAATTCTTCATCCGCGATGTGCTGGGCGATGGCAACGATATGGGCCAGCTCCTCGGGATCAGCGGCGGCAAGCTCTGCGACATTGGCGTAATGCTTCTTCGGCACAATCAGCACATGCACCTTGGCTTTCGGGTTGATGTCCTTGAAGGCGTATGTGGTGTCGTCCTCATAAACCTTGGTGCTGGGAATCTCACCTGCGATGATCTTGCAGAACAAGCAGTCGCTGGATTCGCTCATCGTATTCCTCATCTTTCTTCGGTTGTTGTGCTAGCCATCAGCTTAGCGCGGGGCCAGGTCCCGTTATTCGTAACGGCCCAACGCTCGGGACAGCAATGACAACGCAACCGGGCCGGCTGTGGCGGCACGCAGGATATTGCCGCCCAGCACGCAGCTAATCGCTCCGGCTTGGGTGAATTCCTCCACTTCCTGCTCGCTGATGCCGCCTTCAGGCCCGACCACCACGTTCACGGTGCGTGGTTTGCCGTCCGCGAGACTGCGTTCCATCAGTTGCGCGACCTTGGCCTCCACGCCATTCCATGTATCGGTGGCGTCCTGATGGAGCACCACCACCAAATCGCCATGCACGCAAGCCCTACGGCAAATAGCCACCACCTGCTTGCTGGAAACGCATTCCTCCAATCGGGGCTTGAACGCGCGACGAGACTGCTCAGTGGCCGCGGTCAGCACGGCCGACCATTTTTTATCGGTCCGGCCGGCCTTCCACTTGGCGATGGAACGGTCGGCCTGCCATGGCACAACCTGATCGACGCCGATCTGGGTGGCCATATCGATGGCCTGTTCATCATGGCCCGTTTTTGCCAACGCCTGAATCAGAGCGAGCCTCGTCACCGGCTCAGGCTCACGCCAGACTTCGTCAACCTCGGCAAGTCCGGCTTCAGGGTCTGCCATCACCGCATGGATGCGAAGACCGTCGCCATCTGAAAGCTGCAGCCCATCACCGGACTTCAGCCGCATGGCCTGAACGGCATGACGCTTGATATGCGCAGGCAACGTCAGCTTCCAGCCGGCATGCAGCTCATCACTGTTCACCGGTACGTCGTCAACGGTCGGATCGAATAGGAATAACGCATCAGTCATGACTTCTAGGCTACACGCGACACGCCGAAGGACACGCTCAAATTGCATCCACGTAATTTCATGCTAAAGTACTTACTCGTTGTCCAAACGACACCTGCCCGGGTGGCGGAATGGTAGACGCGCTAGCTTGAGGTGCTAGTGCCTATTTTATACAGGCGTACGGGTTCAAGTCCCGTCTCGGGCACAGAACAAACCCCTTGCATTGCAAGGGGTTTTTCAGTATCTGCCGCAATACTGATTCCAATCACAGTCATACGTAGCCATGAAAGGGCATCATGCAGTTCGTTACGCTCCAAACCGTCGATGATCCGCGCGTCGAAGCCTATGTCAGCCTGACCGAAATGCAGTTGCGCAACCGACTCGAACCAGCGAAAGGCATGTTCATCGCCGAGTCCCCGAAAGTCATCGACCGCGCGTTGGCCGCTGGGCGTGAACCGCTGTCTCTACTGGTCGAAGAGGCATGGCTGGAAGGCATGAGCGACACGTTCGCATTCATCGATGCACATTGGGGCGAGGAAATCCCCGTATATGTGGCCTCTGCCGAACAGCTGAAACGTTTAACCGGTTACCGCCTGCATCGTGGCGCATTATGCGCAATGCGGCGTTGGCCGTTGCCCACCGTGGCAGAGGTCTGCAAAAACGCCACACGGGTGGCCGTCATGGAGAATATCGTCGATCACACCAACGTCGGCGCACTGATGCGTTCAGCCGCCGCGCTCGATGTCGATGCCGTGCTGGTCACTCCCTCATGCGGGGACCCGCTGTATCGCCGAGCCGCACGCGTGTCGATGGGCACGGTATTTCAGATTCCGTGGACGCGTATCACAGGCTTCAACGAAGACGGCACGGAAGACAAGCATTATTGGCCGTTCCGCGGCATCGACGAGCTGAAGGCCCTGGGCTTTACCACGGTTGCCATGGCTCTGGAAGATCGTTCCATCTCGTTGGACGAGCTTACTCGTCGTCTTCATGCACCGGCCAGCGATCCTGCGTACATCGGCAAGCTTGCCCTGATTTTCGGCACCGAAGGCGACGGCCTGTCACACCACACCATCGCCCGTGCAGACCTTACGGTGAAGATTCCAATGAGCCATGGCGTCGACAGCCTGAACGTGGCCGCCTCCAGCGCCGTGGCATTCTACGCGACACGCCACTGAAGCTTTCTGTCTGGACGTTTTTGGGCAAAATCCACTGGTATCGTACAAATTCGCACAACTATTCATCACAAGTTCACGGCACGCGGAAGCGATAGCCTTGCGTGTTCGTTTTTTTCTGCAATTATTAACTGTGTAAACCAAATGCAACGAAGCGTTTGGCCAAGCAGTACGGTGTCGAAAGACGCTTTAGAACAAGAGAGGACAGTAGCGATGGCCAAGAATCCTAAGATTCTGTCAATTGTGCTTGCAGGCGGCGAGGGGACCCGCCTGATGCCGTTAACCCGAGATCGCGCAAAGCCTGCCGTTCCGTTCGGCGGCGTATACCGTTTGATTGATTTTCCGTTGAGCAATCTGGTCAACTCCGGCTACCGTCAGGTAGTTGTGCTCACCCAGTACAAGTCGCATTCCCTTGACCGTCACATTTCCCAGGTCTGGCGCTTCTCTCCGCTGCTGGGCTCCTACGTGTCCCCAGTGCCGGCCCAGCAGCGTCTCGGCAAGCACTGGTACCTCGGCTCCGCCGACGCCATCTATCAGACCATCAACATCATCGAAGACGTACAGCCTGACATCGTGGTGATCGTGGGTGCCGATCACGTCTACCGCATGGACTTCGAGCAGATGGTGCAGCAGCACATTGAGTCCGGTGCCGAGTTCACCGTCGCCGGTATCCGCCAGCCCATCGAACAGTCCAACCAGTTCGGCGTTATCGGAGTCGATCCGGAACACCCGAATATGATCAAGAACTTCCAGGAGAAGCCGACCACCACCACCGGTCTGCCGGATAATCCGAACCAGATCCTCGCCTCCATGGGCAACTACGTGGCCAACACCAAGGCGCTGTTCGAAGCACTGGCCCTCGATGAGAAGGCCGCCGATACCAAGCACGATATGGGTGGCGATATCGCCCCGTACTTCGCTTCCCGCAACGAAGCCGGCGTCTACGACTTCAACTCCAACGAGATTCCAGGCTCCACCGCCACCGACCACGCATACTGGCGCGATGTGGGTACCATCAAACAGTTCTATGATGCGCACATGGATCTGATTGCCTATGTGCCGGAGTTCAACCTGTACAACCAGGATTGGCCGATTTACACGATGTCCGGTAACCTGCCACCGGCCAAGTTCGTGCACGCCGGTCGCGACCGTCTGGGCCACGCCACGGATTCCATCGTCTCCCCCGGCGTGATCGTTTCCGGCGGCGAAGTGCACCACTCCGTGCTCTCCCCCAACGTTCGCATCCATTCCTGGGCTCAGATCGTTGACTCCGTGCTCTTCGACGGCGTGGTCATCAACCGTCGCGCACGCGTGTACAAGGCCATTCTCGATAAGAACGTGGTGCTCACCGAAAACTCCACGGTCGGCATTGATACCGAGCATGATCTGGCCCGTGGCTTCACCGTCACGCCGGACGGTATCACCGTGGTGCCGAAGAACACCATCGTTGATGATTGATTGACGGCATGATTATGGAAAACCCCGCAACCTTTTGGCTGCGGGGTTTTCCATAACCGCTCACGAATGGGGGCGTCCATCATGAGGTTCCCCTCGTCGCGTGGAGGGGAACCTCATGTGATGCATCAGTACGTCGGCATGTTTTCGAAGTTGAAGCCAAGTGCCGCAAGCTGGTCGCGGCCTTCCGGCGTGATGCGGTCCATCGTCCAGAGAGGATCCCACGTCCAGTCGATGCGGAATTCCTCCACCAGGCCGGCGAGCGTGGAAGCGCATTCATCCTCGATCAGATCGGTCAGCGGGCAGGCAGGCGTGGTGAGCGTCATGGTGATGATGGCACGGCCGAGTTCGTCGATTTCAATGCCATATACCAGACCAAGGTCAATCACGTCGATGCCCAATTCAGGGTCGATGACCTGATGTAATGCTTCGCGTACATCTTCCGCGGTGGCACGGCCGATATCATCCACCGCCTTCAGCGGGATATCGTTGCCATCGGACTGTTCATCATCAGAGCAACCACATTGACCATGATGGTTGCCGCACGCGCAAGTATCGTCATTGTGCTCTGCAGGTGCAACTGGATGGCCGTTCGGGAAGCCCTTAGCCAACGCAGGATTCATCATCACGCGGCGGGAGGCCTCCTCATCCTTCAGCACATCATTGACAGCGTCGAAAATGGACGGCTGCGGCTCAGGAACCAGATTGTTATCCGTCATAATTACCTCAGTTCTTCGCGGCAAGGGCTTTGGCGATGGAGTCCTTCAGCCCCTCCCAGCCTAGCAGAGCGCATTTGATACGCATAGGGTATTTCGAGACTCCTTGGAATACCACGGCGTCGCCCAACTTGTCTTCCAAATCCTCGTCGTCCAAGCCCGCACCACGTGATTCCATGAGCTTGTGGAACACCTGTTCCAACTGCATGGCCTCATCAACGGTTTTGCCGTCAACGAGATCCACCATCACAGACAGGCTCGCCTGAGAAATAGAGCATCCGTGACCGTCCCATACCAATCGCTTGATGGTGTGCGGCTCATCATCGGACACCTCGACATGAACAGTGGCCTCGTCACCGCACGTCGGGTTGAACTGATGCGATTCGCCAGGCGTGCAATATTCATGCGTGGCATGAACCGTGGTGTTTGCGGCGGCTTGTCCGGATTCCTCTGTGGCAGCGTCCGGAGCGAAGGATTCCTTGCCGTGCGGGTGCTTGGATGCCTCGAGGATGACCTCTTGGTACATCTGCTCGAGTTCATCTCCAGTCATACCAAAATCACTCATATCTTTTCTGCTACTCCACTTCGAAGAACTTGCGAATACCCTTGGCCGCCTCGACCAGCGCCTTGGCATCTTCCACGGAATTGTAGACGCCGCTGGAGGCACGGTTCGAGGCGTACAAACCAAAGTGACGATGCACCGGCTGAGCGCAGTGATGACCAACGCGAATGGCGATGCCTTGTGCATCGATGTATTGACCGACATCATGCGGATGCACGCCGGCTACATCGAAGGCCACAGTGCCAATGCGGTCCTTGTTCTCGCGGGGACCGAGAATCCTGATGCCCTCGATATCGCCAAGCTTCAGCAGCTCGTCGGTGATGGTGCGTTCATGGGCCTCGATGTTCTCCAACCCAATGTTCATCATCCATTCGGCGGCAACACCGGCAGCTACCACCTGGGCGACCGGCTGGGTGCCGGCTTCGAAGCGAGCGGGCGGAGCCATGTACTGAGCCTCATGATCCATATAGGCGAGCTCCACCATGGATCCGCCGAAATTGGCCGGAGGCAACGCTTCGAGCATTTCGCGTTTGCCATAGAGGAAGCCGACGCCGGTTGGGCCGTACATCTTGTGGGCGCTCCAAGCAGCGAAGTCGACGTCCAGCGCATGGAAATCGACCTTGAGATGTGGCACGGACTGGCAAGCATCAAGAATGAAGACGGCACCCACCTCATGGGCACGCTTGATGATCGGGGCCACGTTGGTGATGGCACCGGTGGTATTGCCGACATGGGTCACGGCCACGACCTTGGTACGGTCGGTGATGACTTCCTCCAGATTATCCGTGCGTACACGGCCGTCCTCGGTCAGATCGATCCACTTGAACGTGGCACCGGTGCGGTAGGCCAGCTCTTGGAACGGCAACAGCACGGAATGGTGCTCGGCGCGGGACACCACGATCTCATCGCCAGGCTTCAAAGCGAAACGCTTGGCAGCCTCTCCCCCACGTCCCAGTGATGCATTGCCGAATGCGGTAGCCAACAGGTTGAGGCCAGCGGTTGCGCCGCCGGTGACCACGATTTCCTCTTGGCCTTCCTCGGCATTGGCACCAACCAGCTTGGCTACCTTGGCGCGGGCCTCTTCGAATGCCACAGTAGAGCGTGCGGCAAGCTCATGCGCACCACGATGCACGCCGGCATTGATCGTGCGATAGAAGTGCGCTTCCGCATCAATTACGCATTCAGGTTTCTGCGAGGTTGCCGCAGAGTCGAGGTACACCAGCGGATGCCCGTGAATCTCCTGATTCAAAATCGGGAACTCGCCCCGAATCGCCTTAAAATCAACCATCATTATCCCCTTAGGTTTTTCTACGGCTAGGAGTGCAAGGCTGGGATGTGCTGGTCCCGACCGCAGGCTTGGCCGAACGGCCTTGAGTGTGTCGGGAATAGTACATCCCAGCCCTGCACGGCCTCGAGTGACTTTGTCAGGCCAGAGCGGATTCGGAATCGGCGCCTTCGGGCAGGTAGGCGTCGTAGCCGTTCTCCTCAAGCTCATCGGCCAGCTCAGGGCCGCCGGTCTTGACGAAGTGACCGTCTGCAAACACGTGCACGATATCCGGCTTGATGTACTTCAAGATACGGGTGTAATGGGTGACCATGAGAATGCCGAACTGGTTGGCTTCCTTGGCACGGTTCACGCCTTCGGACACGATGCGCAGGGCATCCACGTCGAGGCCGGAATCGGTTTCATCGAGAATGGCGAACTTCGGCTTGAGCAGTTCGAGCTGCAGCACTTCGGCGCGCTTCTTCTCACCGCCGGAGAAGCCTTCGTTCACGGAACGGGTGGCGAACTTTGGATCCATCTTAAGTCGCTTCATAGCCGCGGAAAGATCCTTGGCCCACTGGCGGATGCCCGGAGCCTCACCGTCGATCTCGGTCTTGGCGGTTCTCAGGAAGTTGGTCATCGAGACGCCCGGAACCTCCACCGGGTACTGCATGGCGAGGAACAGGCCCGCCTTGGCACGCTCGTCCGGGGTCATCTTCAGGATGTCCTGGCCGTCGAGCAGAGCCTCTCCGGAATCGACCACGTACTTCGGATGGCCGGCCAGCGTGTAAGCCAGAGTGGACTTTCCGGAGCCGTTGGGGCCCATGATGGCGTGTGTTTCACCGGAGTGAACGGTCAGGCTGGCACCCTTGAGGATCTCCTTGATGCCTTCCTTGGTTTCCACATGGACGTGCAAGTCCTTGATTTCGAGTGTTGACATGATTTGCTCCTAAAACGTTCGTTCTTACTTGTCTTCGAGGACCTGCGTCATGGCTGCGTCTTCTCCACGAGCCAGACGACGGTCAATGACGTCCATCAGATGTTCGGAAATGGCGGGAATGCCGATTTCCTCCACAAGCTCACCGAAGAAGCCACGCACCACAAGCTTGCGGGCTTCAGCTTCGGGAATGCCGCGTGATTCGAGGTAGAACAATTCCTCATCATCGAAGCGGCCCACGGAGGAGGCATGGCCGGCACCGATGATGTTGCCGTTTTCGATTTCGAGGTTCGGCTCGGAATCGGCGATAGCACCCGGAGTCAGCACAAGGTTACGGTTCAACTCGTAGGAATCGGTACCGGGAGCAGTCGGCTGAATCAATGCATTGCCCACCCATGTGGAGTGTGCTCCCTTGCCGTCGAGTGCACCCTTGTAGACCACGCGGGACTTGCAGTCGGGGTGGTTGTGCACCACCATTGTGCGGTGTTCGATATGCTCGCCGGGATCAACGAAGTAGATGCCGAGCATGTTGAGATCGCCCTGCTCGCCGCCGAAGTCCTGATCCATGCGAATGCGAACGATGTCGCCGCTCAGGGTGACGACGGAGTGGCGCAGGGACGCGCCCTCCCCGACATGGATGCGGTGATTGCCGACATGCTTGGCAGTCTTCGTCCATTCCTGAATGAACGTGGTGGAAACATGCGAATCCTTGCCAGTGGTGATCTCCACGCCTTCGGCAAGGCGCGCATCGCCGTCATGTTCCACGACCACGTCGGCATGTGCGCGATCGGCAGCGGCGATCACCAGATGGAAGGCGTCGAGATCGGCACCTGCACCATGGACCTTGACCAGCACCGGCTGAGCGATTTCGCCATCCAGCTCGAGAACGGTGGCCGTCGCGCCGGAGTCCCATTCCACTGCGGATACGCGATCGTTCGGCTTGGAGACGGTACCGGACAGACCTTCGCCAAGCTTCACCTGGGAGAGTTTGACGCCTTCTACGATCGGCGATCCATCGATCATCGACACTTCGATTTGGGTTTCGCCGGATGGCTTGAACACGGTGAAGAACTCATTGATGCGTTCGATTGGCGTGTAGCGCCAGTCATCCTGCTTGCGATCAGGCATCGGATAGTCATCCGCATCGAACGAGCGGACGGCGTGATCCACCGAAGATGGCATGGCAGCCGGAACGGCATACGGATCATTGGGATCCGCCACCGGAATCTTGATTTCCTTGACGGGTGTTGTTGTATCGGCCATTGGTATCAGCCCACCGATCCTTCCATCTGAAGTTCCACAAGTCTGTTGAGTTCAAGTGCGTATTCCATCGGCAGTTCACGGCTGATCGGCTCGACGAAGCCACGCACGATCATGCCTTGGGCTTCCTCTTCGGTCAGGCCGCGGCTCATCAGGTAGAACAGCTGGTCTTCAGAAATCTTGGAGACCGTGGCCTCGTGTGCCATGGACACGTCGTCCTCGCGAACGTCAACGTGCGGATACGTATCGGAACGGGAGAAATCATCCACCAGCAAGGCATCGCATACCGTGGAGTTGGAGGATCCTTCCGCCCCCTTGACGATCTTGACCAGACCACGATATGCGGAACGACCGCCGCCGCGGGAGATGGACTTGGCCACAATGGTGGACGAGGTGTGCGGGGCCAGGTGAATCATCTTGGCACCGGTATCCTGATACTGCCCCTTACCGGCGAAGCCGAGGGACATCGTGGACGCCTTGGCATACGGCTCAGCGAGGATGCAGGCCGGATACTTCATGGTGGCCTTGGAGCCGATGTTGCCATCCACCCATTCCATCGTGCCGCCTTCGCGCACATAGGCGCGCTGGGTCACCAGGTTGTAGACGTTGTTCGACCAGTTCTGCACGGTGGTGTAGCGCACACGGGCATGCTTTTCGACGATGATCTCCACGATGGCGGCATGCAGGGAATCCTCGGACCAGATCGGTGCGGTGCAGCCTTCCACATAGTGCACGTAGGAACCCTCATCGGCAATAATCAGCGTGCGCTCGAACTGGCCCATTGCCGGGGTATTGATGCGGAAGTAGGCCTGCAGCGGTATGTCGACGTGCACGCCCTTCGGCACATAGACGAAGGAGCCGCCGGACCATGCAGCAGTGTTGAGTGCGCCGAACTTATTGTCTTCCGGAGGCACAACCGTGCCGAAATACTTCTTGACGAGTTCGGGGTATTCGCGCACCGCGGTGTCGGTGTCCACGAAGATGACGCCCTTCTTCTTCAAATCCTCCTGAATGGAGTTGTAGATGACCTCAGATTCGTATTGTGCGGCGACACCGGAGACCAGACGCTTCTTCTCGGCTTCGGGAATGCCCAGACGATCATAGGTGTTGCGAATATCATCGGGCAGCTCGTCCCAGCTCTTAGCCTGCTTGTCGATCGGCTTGACGTAATACTTGAAGTCATCGGCATTGAAGCCGGAAAGATCGACACCCCACTTGGGCATAGGCTTTTCGAGGAACGCCTTGAAACCACGAAGACGCATGTCGAGCATCCACTGCGGTTCGCCCTTGTCCGCGCTGATTGCGCGTACCACGTTCTCGTCGATGCCTCGTTTGGCAGCCTCACCTGCCGCATCGGAATCATGCCAGCCGTAGCTGTAGTCTCCGAATTGGCTGATGATTTCATCGTCCTTCTTGATCTTATCCTCGTTGACGCGGGAACGATCGGCCACATACTGGCTCATCTCCACGTCAGCGGCGGCGTTTGGTGCTGTGTTTTCGCTCACCATCCTGCCTTCCTTATTACTCACTAGTCCTAGGTAAACCTAACAGAACCTGTGGCGAAACACTACTAGCCACACTGAATATTGGCTATGCGCATACGTGATGTATGGCACATAGCAATAGGGCCCATCCGAAGATGGGCCCTATATGTAAGCAGGTTGGTTCATTCCTTTATGCCTGCACATGCACAGACGTGCCATCAAGGCACCAACCGTAGAACCATTCGGCCACATCCCAGCCAATGCCTACGCAACCGTGAGAAGTGTTGGCATTCATAGCGCCGATTGCGGCATCAGACATCGGAGAGACAATACGATGAATTGCACACCCGGACTTGGAGAAATAATTCACAAAACCGACGTCCTTGACATCCCATTTCGAGGAAGAGCCATCGGAAAGCGTCAGATTGCCGCTCATATCCTGCGACTGGTATTTGAGCCAAATCTTAAAGTCACCGGTAGGCGTGCACAGATCGCCAGTGCATTGACCGGTTCCGCGAACATTGCCTTCGCCTGCAGACATATTCATCGTCTTGATGAGCTGATCATTCTCGTAGGCGTAGACCTTGCCGTCGGACAAATCGACTACTACATGACGTTTCGTGGTCTTGGTCTGCATCGGGTCCACAGTGCCTTCCACGGTGACGGAACCGCTGCCCTGCGCGAGAGCTTCCACGGCATCCTGACCGATATGAGCATCGGCGCCACTGGCAACGGTGACCCCGTCATGACCCTCTTTGATGACCTTGAGTTCGTCACCATCATTATTGACGATGACTTCACGGTCCTCACGGCCGGTATGCAAATTCGGCTTGATGGAATCGACATAGTATTGCTGCAGTTTGGTCGCATCAAAAACCACATATCCGCTGCGAGTCTCATTGGAGCCAAGCTTGGCGTTCTTATTGGCTTCGATATGCGTAGATGCAGCCAATGCCGGAGCGTCAATCGAGGCAATCTGATGATCGGTCACCTTGATGGTCACCGGATTGGCGACCAAAGCATCAAGCGTGGTCTTGGCATCGTTGGCCACGGCATCGGTCACAGCTGGCTCGGTGTTTTTAAGGGCAACGGTCACCGCCTGGGCAGGCTCATTCCCAAGGGTTTTGACACTGGTCAAAGCCGCCTGGGCCACTGGTTTGGCGTCAAGGCCTTCACCTTGCTGGCCCGCGACAACTTCGAAACCGTTACCGTCTGCGTTCAGCTGCACCTTGGCATCCACAGGCTTGACTTCATTGACGCCGAGCTTGGCATTGAGCGTTGCATTATCCGCCGCATCAGCAGTGGCCGGAGTGACGGTCACGTTCTTCTTCACCCAGAACGCGTACTGCTGCCACCATGCATCGCCACGCTTGGCATTGACCACATCGGAGGCGATGGCATCGGAATCGACGCTCAGTCCAAGATCTTTCAGGGAAACCTTGGCGGTCTTGCCTTCATAATTTACCGAGACGGTGGCATTGCCGACGGCATCATCAATCTGTTCGGCGATATGGCTCTGGCTTTGACCCATCACCGGGTTGCCCCACAGAGTCACGCCAGGTAATGCATGCGATTGGAAGAACCAGAATCCGCCGCCGAGACCGGCGACGAAAACAGCCACCACGCCCAATACGAGCCATGGCCAGATTACATGGCGCCTGCCATGCCTGACTTTTAATGTATGATCATCAATCTCCTGAATCGGCTGAGCGACATCGAAAGGAGTGAACACAGCCGTCGTTTCCCCGTCGCTTACCGACCTCGCGACACCGGGCTGAGGCGTGCCCATCGTCTGACCGTAGTTATCCGTCATCTTGAACTCTTACATGTTTTGTTGCCGTTCGTACAATGCCTGTACGTTTGCGTTTCATTATGCACTAAGGCCATGAACTCTTCGCGAATTCATGGCCTTAGTAAGCAGTTAGCGTACGTGATTTACATCACGTTCACTGGCATATGTCAACGTGACTGCTGGTGGTCAAGCGCGGCCTTCACCAAGCCGGCGAACAGCGGGTGCGGCTTGGTTGGGCGGGACTTGAACTCCGGATGAGCCTGAGTGGCCACATAGAACGGGTGCACGTCCTGCGGAAGCTCCACGAACTCGGTGAGCTCGCCGTCCGGGCTCTGGCCGGAGATACGCAGACCGCCTTCACGCAGACGATCCTTGTAGGCCACGTTGACCTCGTAACGGTGACGGTGACGCTCGGTGACATGCGTGGTGCCGTAGAGCTCGGCGACCAGAGAACCTTCCTCCAGTTCCGCGGGGTAGGAGCCAAGGCGCATGGTGTGGCCCATATCGCCCTTGCCGGCCACGATGTCCTTCTGCTCCTCCATCGTGGCGATCACCGGGTTGGCGCAATCCGGCTCGAACTCGGTGGAGTTGGCGTCTTCGATGCCAAGCACGTGGCGGGCGTATTCGATGACCATCGACTGCAGGCCAAGGCACAGGCCGAGAGCGGGCAGACCGTTCTCACGGGCGAACTTCAACGCACCGATCTTGCCTTCGATGCCGCGGATGCCGAAACCGCCGGGGATTACGATGCCGTCGATGTTGTCAAGAGCGGCTGCGGCGCCTTCGGTGGTCTCGCAACGGTCGGCGGCAACCCACTTGACGTTAACCTTGGCCCAGTTCGCGAAGCCACCGGCCTTGATGGCCTCGGTGACGGACAAGTACGCGTCCGGCAGATCGATGTACTTGCCAACGATGGCGATGTTGACCTCATGCTTGGGATGATGCACGCGTTCCAGCAAATCGGCCCATTCGTCCCAATCAACATCATGGAACGGCAGACCGAGCTCGCGAACTACGTAGGCGTCCAGGCCTTCCTCGAACAGGATCTTCGGCACATCGTAGATGCTCGGGGCATCCACGCAGTTGACGACGCCTTCCGGATCGACGTCACACATCAGGGAGATCTTGTCCTTGATGCCCTGGTTCAGCGGACGGTCGGAGCGCAGCACCAACGCGTCCGGGGAGATGCCGAGCTGACGCAGCATCATCACGGAGTGCTGGGTCGGTTTGGTCTTGAGCTCATGCGCAGCGGAGATATATGGCACTAGGGAGACGTGCACGAACATGCAGTTCTCCGGGCCGAGATCGCGACGCACCTCGCGCGCCGCCTCAAGGAACGGCTGGGATTCGATATCGCCCACGGTGCCACCGATTTCGGTGATGATCACATCGACGTCATCGGATGCCTGGGCGCGCATACGGGACTTGATCTCGTTGGTGATGTGCGGAATGACCTGCACGCACTGGCCGAGGTATTCGCCGGCGCGCTCCTTGCGCAGCACTTCCTGGTAAATCTGGCCAGTGGTGACATTGGCCTTCTGGGAGAGGAATACATCAAGGAAGCGCTCATAGTGGCCGATGTCGAGATCGGTCTCAGCGCCGTCCTCGGTCACGTACACCTCACCATGCTGGAACGGGTTCATGGTACCCGGATCCACATTGATGTACGGATCCAGCTTCTGCTGGAGCACATGAATACCACGGCTACGCAGCAAACGTCCGAGGGACGAAGCGGTCAGGCCTTTACCGAGGGAGGAAACAACACCACCGGTGACGAAAATATGCTTGGTGACGTGTTCTTGAGAATTGCCATGTGTTCTTCTAACCATGGAATTTCACTCTATCATCCGCGCATGACGCGATGTCAAACGTGTGTTCCCTCCCCTGGCGCCTATTCCTGTCTATTACTGTGCGAGCAAATGCGCGATGGCTTCAATAGCCAGTTTGTAGCCATAGAATCCCATACCGGTAATGGTGCCAGTGGCAACCGGGCTGATCACGGAACGTTTGCGGAATTCGTCGCGCGCAGACGGATTGGAAATATGCACTTCCATCAGCGGCAGTCCGGCATCGCCCACCATGTGGGCGGCATCGGCAAGAGCATAGCTGTAATGGGTGAAAGCGGCCGGGTTCATGACCACCGGAGTTTTCTCGTCGGCTGCCTGATGCATCCAATGCACCATCTCGGCCTCATCGTCGGTTTGACGAACTTCGACTTCAAGACCGAGTTCCTTGCCCCACTCGGTGCACAGGCGACGAAGCTCTTGAAGATCCTGGCGTCCGTAGACATCTGGCTGGCGTACGCCAAGACGGCCGAGATTCGGGCCGTTGACAACGATGATTTTGCTCATATTGCTCCTTAATGCTGAATACGGCGGAAGGCTTCTTCCACATCGTCGACGGATGGATTATCGAGGTGAACGACATGACCGATGGAATCAAGCACCACGAACCGCAGTTCATTGCCGCGCGCCTTCTTATCGCGATGCATCAGGGCGAGTACATCCTCAAAGGAGCCGTCATTCCAGGATGTCGGCAGGCCCAGAGAAGACAGCAGCGAACGATGGTAATCCACCAAATCGCGGTCGATCAGGCCCATGATGTTGGCCAGCTCGGCTGCATATACCATGCCTACCGCCACTGCGTTGCCGTGACGCCAGCGGAAGTGCTCCAACTTCTCGATGGCATGGCCCAGCGTATGGCCATAGTTCAGGAATTCACGAAGTCCCTTCTCCTTCAGGTCGGAGGAGACATGGTAGGCCTTGACACGAACCGTACGCTCGATGAGCTCGGCCACCACATCTTCAAGAGGCGATCCCAGGAACGTCTGACCATTGAAGTTCCTCAGCTCGTCGGCGTGCTCTTCGAGAATATGCAGAATCTCGGGATCACGGATGAAACCGGATTTGGCCACTTCTCCAAGGCCTTCGATGAATATGTCGTTAGGCAGCGAAGCCAACGTGGTCATATCCGCCAATACGCCGGCCGGCGTGTAGAACGACCCGACCAGGTTCTTGCCTTGCGGCGTATTGATGCCGGTTTTACCTCCGGTCGAAGCGTCCACCATGGCCAACAGCGAGGTCGGACAGTTGACGTAACGGATGCCGCGCATCCACGTGGCCGCAACGAAACCGGCCAAATCGGTGGCTGCACCACCGCCGAGCCCCACCACCGCATCAGAGCGGGTGAATCCTTCAGCACCAAGACGTTCCCAAATGCCGTTGGCAACGGCTATGGTCTTGCCGGGTTCGGCATCCGGAATCACAATGTCGGAGACCTCATAACCGCCTTGGCGCAACAGGGCGCGGGCACGATCGGAATGGCGCTGCACCGGCTGGGTGTGAATCAATGCGATCTTCTTCGGCTGAGTGCCAAGCACATCCACCAGTCGGTTCATCGCGCCTTCGCCAATGGCCACATTGTAAGGTTCGATGGCTGTTCCATCCACATGAACGATTCGTTGGGAAACCATATCTATCACTTTCTTAGCGGCACCTTGCGGGGTCAGACCGCGCGTATGAACGTGGACATTGGACACTTCATGGAACACCGGATCGCGCTGCTCATACAATTTCCGCCACCGGGCATTGGCGTCCCCATTGAGCATGGGTCTGCCGCCTCCCCGATTGGCGCGCTCCATGGCCTCCTGCGGATCGGCGTCAAGATAGACCACCTTGCCGCCACGACCGATGTACGCGGACAATTCGCGCTGGGTGGAGGGGGTCATCGGTGCCCCTCCACCAAGGGAGAAAATGCCTTCGAAACCCTCGAGGAAATCAGCGATGACGTCGGCCTCGACCTCACGGAATGCCGGTTCACCATACTGTTCAAAGTATGCGGGGATCTTCATGCCGACTTCGCGTTCGATCTCCGCGTCCGCATCGGCGAAAGGAAGGTGCAGCATGTGTGCGACTTCCTTGCCGACGCGCGTCTTGCCGGCACCCATCATGCCGAGAATCACTGCGTAAGGGCGTGCTGCCATATCATCAATCCCGGTTATCAGCGCATGTGCTCGGGCCAAGAGGCTAGGTATGCCTCAAGGTTGCGATGCGTTTCCTCGACGCTGTCTCCACCGAACTTGTCCAGCGCATACTGGGCAAGAGTGAGGCGCACCATAGCTTCAGCCACTACGGCGGCCGCTGGAACCGCCGTGCTGTCGGAACGCTGGTTGATGGCCTTCGCGGCCTCCCCGGTCAGCACATCCACGGTGCGTAAGGCCTTCGGAATAGAAGGAATCGGCTTCATGGCTCCACGAACACGAATCACCTGCCCGTTGGACATACCGCCTTCAATGCCTCCGGCACGGTTGGAGAGACGGTCGATGCGACCATCCGCGTTCACTACGATCTCATCATGCGCCTGGGAGCCCGGGCGTGCGGCCTCAAGGAAGCCGTCACCGATTTCCACGCCCTTGAACGCCTGAATGCCCATGATGGCGCCGGTCAATGCAGCATCGAGCCTGCGATCGGACTCCACGTAGGTACCGATACCGGCAGGGACACCATAGGCGAGCACCTCCACCACACCGCCGAGCGTATCCGCGGCCTTCTTGGCCTCGTCGATACGCTCGATGATACGCTGTTCGCCTTCCTTATCGAGGGTACGTACCGGGGAGGCATCCAAGGCGTCCACGTCGTCTGGGGTAGGCAACGGCAAGTCAGGGTCCGTGGAGACGCCGCCAAGCGCCACCACATGCGACACCGTGCGAATGCCGAATGCCTGCTCGAGGAATTGGCGGGCGACCTCGCCAAGCGCCACACGGGAAGCGGTCTCACGGGCGCTTGAACGTTCCAGCACCGGACGGGCGTCATCGAAGCCGTACTTGCGCATGCCGGTCAGATCGGCATGTCCGGGGCGCGGCCGGCTCAACGGCGCGTTACGGCCTTCACGCGGCAGGTCATGGTCAAGGGCATCCGCACTCATCACCTCGGTCCACTTGGGCCACTCGGTGTTGGCGATTTCAATGGCGATCGGGGAGCCAAGCGTCAAACCATGGCGCACGCCGGTGAGCAGACGAACCTGATCCTGTTCGAATTTCATGCGGGCGCCGCGACCGTACCCAAGACGGCGACGGGCAAGAGCACCAACGATATCATTCGTGCTGATGCGGATGCCAGCCGGCAGCCCTTCAATCATCGCCACCAAGGCCTCTCCGTGAGACTCCCCCGCTGTCTGCCAGCGCAACATAGCAAATCCCTCTCATTTCAATGGTCAATAACTAGGGGATAATGGTAAGCCATGCCATACCTGTTCACTCTTCCCGGTCTGCTATGTGAGCTTGCGCTGTCCATCGAGGATATGCACACTCGACGGGTTCCTTTGCCTTGGGTGGCATCAGGCGCCTTGCTGCAACTGGTTGCCGTATTCGCATACGGCGTGATGACCAACGACCTGTTCACATTGCTGCAAGCGCTTCTGTTCACGGGGCTGTGCTGTCTGATTCAATGTGCGCTGGCACTAATCGTCCCGCGCTCTTTGGGGTTCGGCGATGTGACCGCATTGATTCCCGCCGGTCTTGCGGTAGGGATGTTCGGGCTCTCCCCCATCGTGATGTGGTGGCTGGCCATGGGCGTATGCGGTCTTCTCTGGATCGGATGCTGGGTCAGACTCAATGCGCACGATACATCGGTCCACGCGGGCAAAGTGCCGTACGTGCCGGTGATATTCGTGTCGGCGGTTATCGCACTCGCATTGAACTGGATATTCTGAATCATCCATGCGAATACAGCAGTGCCTCCCATATGGGAGGCACTTGAGCAAATAGTTACTGGTTTTCGGCTTGCCATTGACGAAGCTCGGCCACGTTTTTGTCATGCTCTTCGGCAGTGGTCGCGAACTTGGTTTCGCCCGTATCGAGGTTCACGGTGCAGAAGTACAGCCAGTCACCGCTTTCCGGATTCATGGCCGCCTGAATGGCGTTGTCTCCCGGATTGCTAATCGGCGTTGGCGGCAGGCCCGCGATCTTATAGGTGTTGTACGGGTTCGACTCGTCCTGGAGCATCGCAGTGGTCACATCGGCCGGCTGAACGTTATTGCCATAGGCAACCGTTGAATCCATACCCAAGGACATGCCCTGCGCCAGACGATTTTCAATGACTCTGGTCACTTTGCCGTAATAATCGGCCTTGTTGACCTCAGCCTCGGCAATGGAGGCGATAATCATCACACGTTCACGGTCGGCACCGGAAGGCACACCGAGCTCCTCAAGCTTGGCGATACGCTTATCGACCATGTCCTTGAGGATGTCCGAGGCGCTGCCCATGCCCTTGACATTATAGGTGCCGGGCTCCAGCCAGCCTTCAAAACTGCCGTTGGCTTCGGCAGGCAAAATACCGTCACCCTTGTTGCTGATGATAGTTTCGAAATCGGATTGGGCGATGCCGGACAAGGCTGCGGCATCGGCGATGACCGCGCTGAGTCGTTCGCCAGGGCGCACTTCGAGGAATCCCGCCGCCTTCGAACTGTCAGTGAGAATAGCGAGCGCATCGGAAGCCGCCATATGCTTCTTGAGCGTAAAGGTTCCCGGATACAGTTTGGAATCGTTCGCGCTCACCAGACTGGTGAAGGCGTCGGTAGATTTGATGACTTCAGCCTTCAGCAAGCCCTTGGAGATTTCGACGGCGCCCTGGCCTTCACTGACAGTGAACGTCACTTCGCCATATCCAGGGCCGGGGTAATCTTCCAACGCCGTATTCGCCTGACTCTGACTGTCGCGAATGGCGTGCAGTTTGGAGATGGCGAAGTAGCCGCCGCCGATAATCACCGCAACGGCCACAATCGCCGCGATGATGGCGCCAAAGCGCCTCTGCTTGCGCTGTTTACGGCGTTTGCGCATCTCACGGCGAGATCTCGGAGGCTTCGGAGGAACCCCTCCACCCGTCAGCGATCCGGTTCCTTGTTCAACCCAGTGCGTGTTCTCATCGAAGAAATCATGAATGTTATCTGACATGAACCCGTACCTCATTGTTTCCCGGCACGGTCGAGTGCCGTCTGCAAGATCACCACTGCCGACTGCTGATCGACCAAGGGCCTATGCTTGTTCGAGGATTTATTGGCCTCGAACAGCTGCCGATGCGCGCTGACAGTGGTCAATCGCTCATCAATCAATGATACCTGCGGAATCTTATCTTTCTCTAATGTGTTCTCCGCTTCCGTCTGCAATCTCTTCTCAAGATTCGCAGCCCATCGACGCGCCTTTTTTGCGCTTTTGCCCTCTGTTCCATCCATTTGCAGCGGAAGGCCGACAACCACATGCGTCACATGCTCGTCTTCAATGACGTCGAGCACATCGTCGATGGCAAAGAAATAATCACCGGCAACATAGATATCGCCTGCCGGGTGGGCGAAGGTAAGCTCGGGATCGGACAATGCGAGTCCGACCCGAGCATTACCTAAATCGACGCCTAACCACACCACAGGCGTCAGGCTTTCTGCGCCTCGTGCTTCAAAGCCTCGAGCGCTTCATCGATCCTGGATGCGTCAGCACCGCCGCCCTGAGCGAAGTCCGGCTTGCCGCCGCCACCGCCGCCGAGAATCTTGGATGCGCCACGCACCAAATCGCCGGCTTTGATGCCTGCCTTGCGAGCCGCCTCATTAGTGGCCACAGCCACCATCGGCTTGTCATCCTCGTTCACGCCGGCAAGGGCCACGATGGCCGGGGCGTCTTCACCGAGCTGACCACGAATGTCGAGCACGGTCTTGCGCAGGGCATCGAAGGTGCCGAAGTGGCCGACATTCTTGACTGCGGCCTTCACCGGGGCATCGGAAGCCTTGGCGTCGGCAATCAGAGCCGGCACGGCGGCAGCCAGCTGGCCTTCGTACATGGCAGCCAGGCGGCGATCGGATTCCTTGAGCTTGGCGAGTAGCGTGTTGATGCGCTCGGCGAGCTCGTCCGGGCGGGCGTTGAGCTTGTCGGACAGCTGGGAGACCAGCGCGTGCTCACGGGCGTTGAAATCGTAGGCGCCCTGACCGACCACGGCGTCCACACGACGCACACCCTGGCCAATGGAAGCCTCGGAGAGGATGTTCACCATGCCGATCTTACCGACGTGATCGACGTGGGTGCCGCCACACAGCTCACGGCTCCAACCATCCTCGCCAATGGAGACCACGCGCACGATGTCGCCGTATTTCTCGCCGAACAGATGCATGGCGCCGAGGGCGATGGCATCATCGAACTTCATTTCCTTGGTGGTCACGGCGAGGTTGTCACGCAACTTGTCGTTGACGCGTTCCTCGACTGCGGAGATCACAGACTTGGCCGGAGCCTTGGACCACTGGAAATCGAAACGCAAACGGTTCGGAGCATCCTCGGAACCGCGCTGGGTGGCCTGCGGGCCGAGCTCCTCGCGCAGCGCCTTGTGCACCATATGGGTGGCGGTATGGGAGCGGGCGATGGCACCACGACGGTTCAGATCGATGTTGGCGTTCACCTCGGCACCGACCACCAAAGTGCCTTCGGTCAGTCGGCACTGGTGGACGATAAGATCCTTGATCGGCTTCTGTACATCGTCGACTTCAAGCACAGCGCCATCGTCGGAGAGAATCTCGCCCTGATCGGCGAACTGACCGCCGGCCTCCGCATAGAACGGGGTGCGGTCGAGAATGACCTCGATGTTGGCCGGACCAGTGACAGCGGGAACAGAGCCCTTGCCTTCCTGCATGATGCCGATGACCTTGGCACGGGCAGACATATCGGTGTAGCCGAGGAAGTCGATCGGCTTGACCAGGGTCTTCTTGAAATCGTCGTAGACGGAAAGATCCACATTGTGACGCTTCTTCAGAGCATCGGCGCGCGCACGGGACTTCTGCTCGGCCATCAGTTCGCGGAACTTGGCCTCATCGACCTTCACACCCTGCTCAGCTGCCATTTCGAGGGTCAGCTCAATCGGGAAGCCGTAGGTGTCGTGCAGCTTGAAGGCATCCTCACCGGTCACGGTCGGCTCGGAAGAATCGTGCTTGGCCTTGTTGACGGCCACATCGAGGATGGTGGTACCGGTTTCCAGCGTGCGGCGGAAGGCATCTTCCTCGCCGTATGCGGATTCGGACACCTCGTGGAAGGTGTCGTTGAGCTCCGGATAGCTGGCCTCCATGGCGTTCTTGGAGGTCGGGAACAGGGTGGGCAGCACCGGATCGGTCACACCGAGCATGCGCATGGAGCGCACGGTGCGGCGCAGCAGACGGCGCAGCACGTAGCCACGGCCCACGTTGGAGGGACGCACGCCGTCAGACATGATCATCAGTGCGGAACGCACGTGATCGGCAACCACGCGGAAACGCACATCGGCTTCCTCGTTCTCGCCGTACTTCAGGCCGGAAAGCTGTTCGGCGGCGGCGATGACCGGGAAGACCTCATCGGTCTCGTAGATGTTGTTCTTGCCCTGCATCAAGTAGGCGAGGCGTTCCAGACCGGCACCGGTATCGATGTTCTTGTTCTCAAGCTCGCCGACGATGTGCAAATCGGTCTTGGACTTGACGTTGTCGACCTCGTAATTCTCGAACACGAGATCCCAGATTTCGATGTAGCGGTTCTCATCGGCGATCGGGCCGCCTTCCTTACCGAATTCAGGACCGCGGTCAACGTAGATTTCGGAGCACGGGCCGCCAGGGCCAGGGCCACCGGTAGTCCAGAAGTTGTCTTCCATGCCCATCTTCTGGATGTGCTCTGGGTCGACGCCCTCGTTGATCCACAGGGAACGGGCTTCGTCGTCATCGGTGAAGGTGGTCATCCACAGCTTTTCGGGGTCGAAGCCGTAGCCGCCCTGATCCTGAGGAGTGGTGAGCAGCTCCCAGGCATAATGGATGGCCTCTTCCTTGAAGTAATCACCGAAAGAGAAGTTGCCGAGCATCTGGAAGAAGGTGCCATGGCGGGTGGTCTTACCGACCTCATCGATGTCCAGCGTGCGCACGCACTTCTGGTTGGAGGCCATACGATGCTTCGGCGGAGTCTGTTCGCCCATCAGGTACGGGATAAACGGCACCATGCCGGCAATAGTGAACAGGGTGGTGGGATTCGGGGAGATTAGCGACGCAGAAGGCACGACGAGGTGGTCATGCTTGGCGAAGTAATCGAGGTATCGCTTTGCGATTTCCGCAGTGCGCATGGCGGGATATACTCCTTGTTTGTTTTTTAGGCGCGATTGCGCCCTCTCTTAACTGTGAAAGTCTTGATTGTGTAGTGATTATGGCAAAAGGCCTGAACGAGATCATCAATCAATGTGCTTGCTTCAGTCAGCATGCACATTGTATTTGTTGTTGAGTTCAGCCTCACGGGCTCGACGCGTTGCATTGAACTCATTGACCAAGCCCTCAAGCGTTTTCATCGGCACGTTGTTCTGATCAGGGCCGAGTAGGAACTGACGGGCGGCGTCAGGCGTATTCGCCTTGACATACGCCTGAGCTTTGGCAACAGCCACGATGCCGATGGCCACGCCCACGCCGACCCAGAAGATGCGTTTGAACATCACTCCCCCTTCTGAGCGTCGCCGCCAGCGTTCTTGACGATGAAGGACTGGGCGGTGGACTTCAGCGCATAGGCGGCAGATGCAATCTTGATGATGGGCTTGCCGAGGAAGGAGCCATACAGATCGGTTAATGCTCCAACATTATTGGCCGTGGTGGAGGCTGCGGCGGAAATCCGGTTGACATCCTCCAGCGACTTGTTGACCTGCTTGACCGTGGTCACGCCTTCATCCAATGCAGGAATGGCGTGTTCACCGGATTCCTTAACAGTTTGTGCGATCTGATCAAACATCTTGCCGAGCCTGATCAGCGGATAGATCATGAAACCGGCCAATACTGCGAACGCGATGGCCGCAATCAGGCCAGCGATCTCTCCGACTCCCATTGTTTCCTCCTTGAGGTCACATATACTCGCATAACAGTAGCACTTGCGCTCTATTTCCCCGACCAGCTCCATCCTGACTGTAGGTTTTTGAACACTGACTGTAGGTTTTCTAACGGAATTCGTCCAAAAACCTACAGTCAGTGTTCAAAAACCTACAGTCAAAAAAGCTGTGTGGTGTCCGGGGCTTTATCTGATGGTTATCTGCCATATGACACTATGGTCAAGGCCTCGGCAAATGGCTTGTCCGTATCGAAATCGACGACTGTCACAGAGCCGTTTGCCGGCCGTTCGCTCAGGTCAAGGTCGGGCCCACCAAAACGATGCGCCAAGCTCAGCAGTGTGTTGCCGTGCGAAATCTGCAGTACATCGTCGCCATTGCGGAGATCGGGATTTTCGGCGATGAGTTTGAAGGCTCCTTCAACACGCGTCCAATATTCCTCATCGGATTCCGCATCATGGAATGGGTCGGCCTCTTTCAGGAAATCTCGGGAGGCCGCAAGCCCGAACCGTTCCACTATTTCGTTGTAGGTCTTCACTCCATGAGGAGCGCCGGCGGCATACCATGCCATGGCCATATCGAGACCTTCATAGTAGCCATAGAACTGCTCGCGGAAATGCATATCCGAGATTAATGCAGGACGCGGGTTACCTGCCGCTTCATTGATATCCAGGATTTTCTCGGCAGTCTGCTGTGCTCTCGTGGTATCGGAGCAATAAGCGGCGGCAAACGTCAAATCTTTCAGTCTCTCCCCCGCTTTGGCAGCGTCAGCGATGCCGGATTCAGTCAGCGGGGAATTGGACCAGCCTTGCAGACGGTTGTATCGGTTGAAATAGGTCTGTCCATGGCGAACCAAGTGCAAATGAAGAATCATGGAGTCCATGCTACGCCAATTTGGCGTCAGAACGCAGGAACCCCGCGCTTTGCGGCGCGGGGTTCGAGCGGTATGTCCTGGATTGTTTTGACCAGATGGGCCCGGATCAGCGGGCGTAGAATTCGACCACGTACTGGATGTTGACCTGCACCGGGATCTCTTCGACCTCAGGCTTGCGGGTCAGGGTGGCCTTCAGGGAGGCAAGGGTCACGTCGAGGTAGCCAGGAACCGCCGGCAGCACATCGCGGTGCACGCCTTCAGCGGCGATCTGGAACGGAACCATGGTCTGGCTCTTGGCCTTGACCTGAATGGTCTGGCCGGGCTTGACGCGGTAGGACGGGCGATCGACCACGTTGCCGTCAACGAGGATGTGACGGTGAACCACGAACTGGCGAGCCTGAGCGGTGGTGCGGGCGAAGCCGGCACGCAGCACCAGGTTGTCAAGACGGGTCTCAAGATCGGTCAGCATGGCGTTACCGGTCTGGCCTGCGGTACGGGTAGCCTTCTCGTAAGCGGCACGGAGCTGCTTCTCGGAGACGCCGTACTGAGCGCGCAGACGCTGCTTTTCGCGCATACGCACCGCGTAATCGGATTCGGTGCGGCGACGGTCACGGCCGTGCTCGCCAGGAGCGTACGGACGCTTTTCGAAGATGCGCTGAGCCTTAGGGGTCAGTGCGATGCCGAGGGCGCGGGAAAGGCGCACCTGACGGCGAGAACGCTGAACGTTCGTCATTTGGATTAATCCTTCTGTCGTTATTTGAACGGAACGTTTGGCTTCTCTTCGATGCCAAACGCTGAGTCGGGCCTCTCCAACGCTTCGTCGTGATCGCTCACGAATGACTGTGCTCATATGCGCACGGCCACCGACCCGTTGATGGGCTATGACTCCAGACGGCATCTACCGTAAAGCAGACACCAGCGAACAACAATACACCTAGCCCATGGACAGCATGCCGTATCACGCGCTATTGAGAAGCGTTCAGAGCTTCTCAATAGCCGAAGCGCGAAGCGGACAGTCCAGTGGACTGTCCGTAGCTGAGGGGAGCGGCCCTGCCGCGACGGGCTCCTATTGAGAGTCCATCAGAGCTTCTCAATAGGCGCCACGCGCAGCATCAGACGCTTGACGCCGGCCGATCCGAAGTCCACGGTAATCACCGACTTGATGCCCTTGTCCTGAATATCCATGACTGTGCCAAGACCGAACTTGTCGTGAACCACCTTGTCTCCGATGGCGAAATCGGCAGCATTCAGCCCATTGTCTTTCTTGACCGCCGAAGCAGCAGCCTTTGGCGTGGTATGACGGGTCGTCACCTTGCCACCTCGCGTATGACTGTAGGAATCCGATGATGAGCCGGAACGGGAACCGTAGGAGGAAGACCCCGAACCGCGTGAACCATAGGAGCTGGAACCGTATGAAGACCTAGAACCGTAGGACCTTGAACCATACGATGATGAACCCGAACCATACGAGGAGCCATAGCGCGAGCGTGAGCCGTATGAGGATCCTGAACCGCGGCTGCCGAATGTCGATGAACCACCGAACGTGGTACCGCCAAAGTCATCGTCATCCCAGCCACCGAAGTCATCGGAGAAGCCATCGGATTCCCAGCTCGAACGCATACGTTCCACGCCGGCTTCCTTACGCTTCCAATCGATGAGCTCCGCTGGAATCTCGTCGAGGAATTGGCTCGGCATCATATCCGCGGCCTGACCCCACTGCGAGCGCACCGCAGCGCGGGTCACATATAGGCGACGCTTGGCACGGGTGATGCCCACGTAGGCGAGTCGACGCTCCTCCTGCAGTTCGGTGGTGTCTTCCATCGAACGAGAATGCGGGAAGGTGCCCTGTTCCATGCCGGTCAGGAACACCACCGGATATTCCAGACCCTTTGCGGTGTGCAGGGTCATCAACGTCACCTTGCCGGAATCCTCGGCTTCGCTAGGCAGTTGGTCGGAATCAGCTACCAGAGCAGTCGTTTCCAAGAACGCAGACAATGTGGCGTCCGGCGTATTCTGTTCAAATTCGGCTGCGGTGGATTGCAGCTGGGAGAGGTTCTCCAAACGGGAGGCATCCTGTGGATCGACGGATTTCTCCAGCTCTGCCCTCAATCCTGATTTCTCCAGCACTTCGGCCACAACTTCGCTCGGCTTGCTGTCATGCGCACGGGTGAATTGCGAAAGTGCACCCATGAGTTCGCGGAACGCTTTGAGTTGGTTGGCTGTACGGGTGGGAATATTCTGAATCTCATCCAAGTGCATCAACGCGTAGAAGAAGCTTGTGCCATGCTCACGCGCATACGCGAGCAGAATACCTTCGGCACGGTCACCAAGACCGCGCTTCGGCACATTCAGGATTCGGCGCAAGTTCACGTCATCATCCGGATTCACCAGTGCCTGCAGGTATGCCAGCGCATCTTTGATCTCACGGCGCTCATAGAACTTGGTGCCACCGACCAGCTGGTACGGCAGCCCTCCGTTGATCAATGCCTCTTCAAGCGAGCGGGACTGTGCGTTGGCTCGGTACATGATGGCCATATCCGAATAGGCGATGGATTCCTCCGCATGCAGTCGCGCGATTTCTTCCGCCACCCATTGGGCTTCCTGCTGCGCGTTATCCGCAGCATAGCCCACAATCGGCTCACCTTTGCCAAGTGCGGTCCACAGTTTCTTCGGCTTGCGGCCTTCATTATTACTGATCACCGCGTTGGCCGCATCCAGAATGGTTTGCGTGGAACGATAATTCTGCTCCAGCATAATGGTTTTGGCGTTCGGGAAGTCCTGTTCGAAATCCTGGATGTTGCGGATGTCCGCACCACGGAACGCATAGATAGACTGATCGGAATCGCCCACCACAGTAATCCATGCCGGACCGGTTTTGCCGGCAGTGGGAGCACCGGGCACGCTGTGTTCACCAGTGTCGACGCCGGCGAGCTCGCGCACCAGCACATACTGGGCGTGATTGGTGTCCTGATACTCGTCCACCAGAATGTAGCGGAAACGATGATGGTAGTACTCGGCCACTTGTGGGTCGGAACGCAGCAGTTCCACGGTCCTACCAATCAGATCATCGAAATCCACGGCGTTGGCAAGCGCCAGACGGTGTTCGTATTCGGCGTAGATCACCGCGTAAATGGCTTCGAGATCACCAACCGTACCGAACTGGTAGCCACGCTGACCTGGCGTGAAGTCCGGAGCATGGAGGGCCAAATATTCCTTCCAACCGGTCAAATTGTTCTTGAGATCGGAGATATGGCCGAGGATGGATCGCGGCGTATAGCGCTTGATATCCAGATTGAATTCGGTGGCGATGATTTTGACGAGGCGTTCGGAATCGGCGGAATCGTAAATGGAGAAGCCTGATTTCAATCCGATGGATTTACCATCGCGCCTCAGGATGCGCACACAGGCGGAGTGGAAGGTGGAAACCCACATGCGCTGCGCCACCGGGCCAATCAAGGAGCCCAGTCGTTCACGCATCTCAGCGGCGGCTTTATTGGTAAAAGTGATGGCAAGCACCTGGCTGGGCCATGCGCCAAATTGGCTTAGAATCCATGCGATACGGCGAGTCAACACACGAGTCTTGCCGGAGCCGGCGCCTGCGCCGATCAGCAAGGCCTGGCCTCGGTACTGCACGGCTTCGGACTGTTGCGGGTTCAGATCGCCTACCAGTTCCTGGGCGCTGCGTGCAATGACTTCCGGCTCATCGAACATGATTCTCTCCCCTTCACACATACCAGCCTTGACCTCTGCGCGCAGAAAACCGAATCCTCGAATCGCGCGACATTCATATCTACCATATGCGCCGGTCAGCGTAAGCTGGTTTGCCATATCCCATAGCTATATCGGTTAGCTATGCCAATTTGATGTCAAGGAGGTATCCAGTGCAGGAACTTGAGGAACGAATCCAGGCCGAAGGCACCGTCAAAGCCGGCGATGTGCTGAAGGTGGACGCATTCCTGAATCACCAGTGCGATGTGCGCCTGTTCGACCATATGGGTGCGGCTTGGGCCGAACACTTTGCAGGCAAAACCATCACCAAGATCCTGACCATCGAGGCTTCCGGCATCGGCATCGCCTGCTGTGCGGCCCGTCATTTCGGCGATGTGCCGGTGGTGTTCGCCAAGAAGGCACAGTCCATCAATCTCGACGGCGACCAGTACACCACCACGGTCTACTCGTTCACCAAGCAGAAGGAGTTCCCGGTCATCGTTTCCAAGAAGTACCTGAACCCGGGCGATCATGTGCTACTCATCGATGATTTCCTGGCCAACGGCAAGGCGCTGCGCGGTCTTATTGAGCTCTGCGAGGAAGCAGGCGCCACGGTTGAAGGTATCGGTATCGCCGTGGAAAAGGGCTTCCAGGGTGGCGGTGACAAGCTTCGTGAGGAAGGCTATGACGTGGATTCCCTAGCCATTGTAGAATCCATGGATCCTCAAACCGGCAAAATCGAATTCCGCCACTGACCGTTCGCTTGAGGAGAGAGAGAAAAGAAGAATGAGCGACGAAAAGAACACGACGACCAAGTCCTCTGCAGTCTCATTTGAAGCCTTGAGCTCACTGGACGCGCCTGTTTCCTTCTGGAAGGGCATCCCGTTCGGCCTGCAGCATGTGATGGCCATGTTCGTGGCGAATCTGGCCCCGATCTTCATCGTGGCGTCCGCCGCCAAGATGACACCCGTACAGTCCGCTGCAGTTATTCAGGCCGGTCTTCTGGTGGCCGGTCTCGGCACCTGTCTGCAGCTGTACGGCGCATGGCGCATCGGTTCTCGCCTGCCGATGGTCACCGGCATTTCTTTCACTTATGTGGCGGCAGCCGTGGCCATTTGCGCAGATAAGGGTTATGGCGCGGTGGTCGGTGCCGTGCTGGTCGGTGGTCTGCTGGAACTGGTGCTTGGTTTGACCGCCAAGTATTGGCGTCGATTCGTTCCGCCGATCGTCTCGGCCATCGTGGTGACTTCCATCGGTTTCTCGCTGCTCAACGTGGGTGCAACCTCGTTCGGCGGCGGTTCGGGAGCTAAGGACTTCGGCTCCTGGCAGAACCTGACGCTTGGTCTGATTTCTCTGGTGGCCTGCCTCGCATTCCAGCTGTTGATGAAGGGCACTGCCAAGCAGCTGTCCGTATTGTTCGGTTTGGTTGTGGGTTATATTGTAGCCATTTGCATGGGCAAGGTCGATTTCTCCGGTTTCCAGAATCTCTCCATCGTCTCCGTGCCGCAGCTGATGCCGTTCAAGCCTGAGTTCGACTGGGGTGCGATCATTTCCATCGGCTTGCTGTATGTGGTCTCTTCGGTCGAGGTGCTGGGCGACACCGCCGCACTGACCAAAGTGGGTCTGAACCGTACGCCTACCGAGCGTGAAACCGCTGGCGCCATCGCCGGCGACGGCCTGATCTCCTCGGTTTCCGGCCTGTTCGGTTGCTTGCCGCTGACCTCTTTCGCACAAAACATCGGTCTGGTGGCCATGACCAAGGTGGTCAACCGCAAGGTGATTCTCTCCGGCGGTCTGATTCTGATTCTGGCCAGCTTCGTACCGGCCATCGCCGAGGTGTTCAACTCACTGCCTCAGGCGGTGCTTGGTGGCTGCACCATCATGATGTTCGGCAACATCATTCTCTCCGGTTTCCAGATGATCGCTGAGGCAGGCTTCTCCCAGCGCAACATCACGATTGCGGCGCTCTCACTGACCATTGGCATCGGCTTTACGCAGGTGAGCGATATCTTCGTGAACTTCCCTTCGCTGTTCCAGCAGATCTTCGCTTCCAACTGCATCGCCGTGGCCTTCGTGGTCGCCGTCATCCTCAATGCCGTGCTACCAAGCGAGGAACACTTCCTGAGCGCACCAGCAGCGAAGGAAGCATAAACACGGTCTGAGCGCGCCGGCAAAGGAAACATAACCTTACTTCCCGCGCCTTTAGTCCTCTTAGCTCATACAGCTAAGAGGACTTTTTATATCGCCACCCAACAGAAGCATATCGAATATCGATATACAATGATTGCGAGTACAACGTAGAAAAAGGCGGCAGCATGAACAAGTACATGAATCGCTGGGTACTGTACGGACTGAAGGCAATAGTCGTACTGATTTGGCTGGGATGTATATGGGGACAGGTGATTGTCGTACCAATATTCAGCGAAGCAGTGGCAAATACATACCCTAGTCAAACTCCGTTGCACTGGCTGTATCTCATACTCGGTGAATTGTTCCTTGTCTGTGTCGAGATCGCGTTCATCGGAGTATGGCGTCTGTTCTCGCTTTCCGGCTCCGGCAGCGTCTTCACCGCTAAAGCACTCCCCTGTGTGAATCTAATCATCGGCTGTGCTTCAATCGGTACCGCAATAACCGCTATCGCCTTGGGTACGTTTGCCGTCAGCGCCTGGCATGACGCCACTATGCAGGGCATGGACTACTTCAGCATCGCAGCCGTTCTTGGCGCAACCCTTGTGGCTGAGATCGGCTTTATCCTCTTGATGCTGGTGATGAGGGGGCTACTTCGCGCCGCAACCGACCAATCCGATGAATTGGAACAGGTGATCTGACATGGCCATTCGCATCAATCTGGACGTGATGATGGCCAGACGCAAAATAGGCGTAGGAGAATTGGCCGAACAGATCGGCATCACACCCGCCAACGTATCAATTCTGAAAAATGGGCGCGCGAAAGCGGTACGCTTCACCACACTCGATGCCATCTGCAAAGCCTTGGATTGCCAGCCTGGCGACATTCTCGAGTACACACCAGACGAGTGAATTTTCGATGAATTGGCGTACCCTCCCCGCTTGAGGCAAGGCATACCGAACACTCATGCGGCACAATAGTGGCAAGGAGGCGCATTATGGTTGACGACTACACCGCGAAGATGACCGAGCTCATCGAGCTGATGCGCATGATCGGCAACGATACGCAACAGTGCGAGGTCAAGGAATGCAAGCGCCGCATCTCCTCCACCATCACCGATACATTGTCCGCATTCTCCAATGGTTCCGGCGGATGGATCATTCTTGGACTTTCCGAAAAGAACGGTTTCACCCCAGTTGAGGATTTCAACGCCCGTGCCATGCAGGAAGCGTTGAGCCAAGCATGCGAGAAAATGACTCCGGTGGTGCGCCCGGTGATTGTGACCTGCCCATTCGAAGGTTCGAACCTGGTATTCGCCCGGGTCGATGAAATGCTTCCGCGCGATAAGCCCTGCTTCACTACCGCGCTCGGCCCGCACGGCGGTTCGTTCATCCGCACCGGCGACGGTGACCGCCGGATGACCTCCTACGAAGTAGACCGTCTCATTGAAGAGCATCTGCAGCCCACGTATGACTTGGATATCGTGCCGCATGCCACCACTGATGATCTTGATCCAACATTGGTTGCAGGATTGCTGGCCCGTGCCCGCGAGCAGCATCCTCATGTGTTCGCAGACCGCGAGGCCACCCGCACACTGCTGGATTTGCAGGTGCTACGCCATGATGATTCCGACGAGAGCGAAGTGGGTGGCGTGCTCCGGCCCACGCTTGCGGGATTGTTGGCGCTGGGCCGGTATCCGCAGAAATATTATCCCCGGTTGTCTATTGCGATTGCCGTGTTCCCTGGTACGGACAGGGATGAAGTGTTCCGCGGAGATGAACGCCTGGTAGCCACGAAAACCATTGTGGGACCGATTCCAGTGATGATTAATGATGCCGTGGAATCATTGATGCAGTGGGTGGGTGCCAAGAAACTTGACTATCCGCCAGTAGTGCTGCGGGAAGCTATAGCGAACGCGCTCACCCACCGCGACTACTCCCCCGATGCGCGTGGCACGCAGGTGCGTATCAGCGTGTTTACCAACCGTATCGAAATCACCAATCCTGGCGGTTTGTACGGTACGGTGACCCATGATGTGCTGGCGAATCCGAATCCGGTGACCGGAGTACCGTTCGTCTCCACCCGTAATCAGTTCCTGTTTACGCTGTTGGAGTCCACACCGTACCCGGATGGTGGGTTCGTCAATCCGGAAGGCGGCGATGGTTTGCAACGGATTGCCGCAGCTTTGCGAGAAGCGGGCATTGAGCCGGCGACCGCACAGAACGATATCAATACGTTCACGATGACCATCACCAAGCATCGCACTGCAAAGAACAGTACACCTAGCGATATCTCCAAAGCGATTCTGACCGTGCTGGAACGTCATTCGGCAATGAGCATCAAAGAAATCATCCGCGAACTGCAGCTCACTCCCCTGGCCGCCACTTCCGGCATGCGCGAGCTGATACGCGAGGGCCGGGTCGCCAAGGTGAAGTTCCAAGACGATCCGACCCAACGCTATCGACTCAAAGGTCTATAACAAAACCAGCTGTGTTTCGCTACCTCTCAGCAAGCTCAGTTGCAGCAGGAGCAGCCAAGACGGGACGTGTACGACGGAATCGTCCTGCCGCAAGTCCGACGCAGACGAACGCGATGGCGAATAATACCACAATACCGGTTGCAACAGCCCATCCCGTCCAATCCGCGCCGGCGGTTGCCGCCACGCCCAGTGCGCTGTCAATCGCTGCGCAATACCACCATCCCGGCGTTATTTTCGCGATGGTAACCATCACATCAGGCATCATGCTCGTCGGAACCGCAATCCCCGATGCGAAGAGAATCAGCAAGCCAAACACATTGGCAAATCCGTTGGCAACCATATCGGAGGCTCCGAACTCACCAAGCATGAATCCACAGGCCACGCACATGAAGCTGAACATCACAGCTGAAAGGAACGCCATAATTACGCCGCTTACCGACAGTGAAGCCAGATGGCCGCCAGCCGCAGCGGTGAGCCCCAGAGCTCCAACCATATAGGCCACGCAAATCAGCAACGCGAAACCGCACAGTGCCACCATACGGTTCAAGCCGATCTTCATTCCCACTGGAGAGGCCACGAGCCTGCGGCGTAATTCGCCTGTTCCAAATACACGTGCCACCAAGCTCACGCATACGGTGAGCGTAAGGAACAGCGGATACAATGCGGTTTGCATGGTGCCGCCGAATCCCACTGCTACTGGATCGCTTTCCTGATGGGTTTTGTCGCGCGAGGCAACGGCTTTCACCGTGACAGCACGATTTACATCAGCGTCATGTGCCATATCCGCAGCATGGGCGGCGGCGGTCTCCACGTCATTCATCGTGAGACTGCTCAACGTTCCCTCAGGCATAGAATCAATGTTGATGGCACCAGCATCATCCGCTATATGAGGCCAGTCGACGTTTGTGTTCGCGCCCACGGAGGTAATCCATGAGGCGAGCGCTTCCTTGCTGAGATTGACGTGTTCACCAATCAGCGTGATTCGGGCGATCGAAAGGAATCCGCTCACATTCATATTGCCGATGGTTCCAGCTCCCGAGGTGTAGCTGGTGACGGTTTCGAGTGTCGGCATATCCTTGCCGGATTGCGCGGCGTCGAGGAATTCGTCGGCGTAGCCGCGCGGAATGACGACGATGAGGTCCACCCAGTTCGAGGCGACGGCTTGTTGCAAGGACTGAGCGGTATCGTCAAGTTCAACCATGGTGGCGGATTCGGAGAGATAGTTGCGCAGACCCTTGGCTATGCCGCCTCGGTTCCCGTCGCGATCGATAACAGCAACGTTGACCTTATCCGGCTCGTACGTATCGACTACAGGCTGCATGGAGGCGGTAAGCTGCGACCAGCTGAGCGTGAACATCATGATGCCCATCAGAATCAGATACACGATGATGTATGTCCGGTGCGCGAGCAGCACGCGCACGGTGGCCTTATAGGTGTTCATAGCGTTGCCTCCTCAGCATGATTACTCCGGCGGTAAGGAATACCGCGCTCATCGCGAATAAGATGGCACAGGTTTGGATAAACGGCTGATAGCTGTCGTAATACATCAGCGAATAGAACAGGTTCGTGACTTGTTGCGCCGGATTGATGGCGGCGAGAATCGGAGCTTTACGAGTGATCACATCGCTCAAGTCCATGGCGAATCCGCCGTACAGGCCGCTGAACAATGACAGCGAACAGGCGATTGCCGTCGACAGCCCTTGCTTGACGCCAGCGGTAAGTTTCGGTATCGCACCAATCATGGTGCCAAGTGAGCAAGTCATGAAGGATGCGATGATTACAGCCAGTACAGCCAACCCGTCGCGCCCGCCGACCTCAATGCCGCAGCCATACCGGATATAGGCGAGCGCTATCAGCAGGGAAACACTGGTGCAGAGCCATCCGGCAAGGAATCCCGCCACCAACTGCTTGGCTCGTCCGAGCGGGGCTACGGTCCGTCGGATGCCCAGGGCGGAAAGATTCGCCTGCGAGGTGGTGACCGTGTAGATCATGTATGACATGGCCACCAGGCAGGCCATGCCCATAAGCGCGTAATAATACCGAGCCATTGCGCTGGGCTTGAAATTGGTGAGCGAGATCTCACGCGTGCCGCCTGCCGCGGAATTGATGCCTTGCCAGAATGATTGCGCCATCGCCGCGGTTGGATTGTCTTTGAGTACGGCCAGTACGGTTGCGCTGGTGCGATTGTATTGGCCAATCACATTGTCCAGTGCATCCAGCGACACATCGAGCCCGGCTTCTTGCGTGCCGTTTGTGGCTTTGGCGGCGGTGTCGCTGCTTATCGTGAGCGACATGCGTCCTTTATCATCGGCGGATATGTAGCCGTCCACTTTGTTCTTGGCAAGTTGTTCCTGGGCTTGCGCTGTGGATTGGACGGCCGTGGTATCCAGCAGCTTCACATCGACTTTGATATCGCCGGTCACAGCTCCCCTGCTGTTGTTTGCAGTCTTGGGGTTCTTCTGTTCCCCGGATAGCGCGGAGATCAGCGTACTGGCATCCACTGCATTATCCCAGTTGGAATCTTCCACAACGGCCACGGATACTGGGGTGATGCTCATGGCCTTGTCGAGATTGCCGAACACGCCGTTGAACATCGTGGCAAGTGCTATGGGGAAGATGATCAGCCAGAACAATGCGCTTCTGTCTCTCAGGTTTGATTTCAATGAGACGATGAATGTACTCCACATGGCTCCTCCTTTCCTTATCGATTGGCGGCGACTGACTCAGTCGCGCAACGCCGTGCCGGTGAGTTCCAGGAACACGTCGTTCAAGGTGGGCGGTCGGCTGGCCAAATGTCCGATATTCGCTCCGGCGGCACGCAATACGGCAAGCAGGTCCATAAGATTGTGCTCACCTCGTCGGCACCGCACTTCCAGCTCCCGCCCGTTATAGGTGGCTTCGATGACGAAGCCGAGCCTGCGCACCTCGGCGAGTGCCTCGTCGGACAAATCAAGGGTTTCGATGGCGATGCGCTCGCCGGTGTCGATCATGTTCTTCAGCTCTTCGGCGGTGCCGAGCGCCAGATGACGGCCATGATCCATGATGAGAATGCGATCGCAGATCTGTTCGACTTCCTCCATGTAATGGCTGGTGTAGATTACAGTGGCTCCGGCCTTGTTGAGCTTTTGAATGCCTTCGAGAATCGCGTTACGGCTCTGAGGGTCGACGGCCACGGTCGGCTCGTCGAAGAAGATCAGATCGGGCTTATGCGCAATGCCGCACGCGATGTTGAGTCTGCGCAGGAGACCGCCGGAAAGTTTGCCCGGCCGGTATTTGCGGAATTCACGCAGCCCCACGAAGTCAATGGCCTCTTCCACGAGCGGTGCGCGTTCGGCCTTCTTCGGCACATACAGCGAACAGAAGTAGTCGATGTTCTCCGCCACGGTGAGCTCGTTGAACACGGCCACGTTCTGCGGCACGATGCCGATGCGGCGCTTCAACGCGTAATTGGTTGGCGTCATCGGCTCGCCGAATACGCGGATGGTGCCGGAATCATAGGTGAGTAGCGCCAGAATGCAATTGATTGCGGTGGTTTTGCCGGAGCCGTTCGGGCCCAGAAGTCCGAAGATCTCGCCTTGTTGTACGTCGAGATCGAAATAATCGAGCGCCACCATATCGCCGTATCGCTTGACCAGTTGGCTCACATGCACCGCGGGAACAATGGCCTGCGCGGCCTGAGTGGTTGCAGTGGTTTCGTCTGCCATGATCACTCCCTTCCTTGGATGATTCCATCATCCCAAGCGCACATGCACACAACCAGCCACTTTCGTCACGAGTTCTCATGGCAGCCATGACATTTGTCATTGGCCCAGCAAACGGCCATTTGTATGAACGGTTTGAGTTGGCAGCGTAGGCAGTTCAACCTGTGATACATCAATCTCGCCAGACATCAGCTTGGGCAGTAGTGCGTCACGAAGTTGTTCAAGTGCAGTGATTTCTTTGGTGTTATTGGAGATAAGATTCAAAACTGTTTTAGCTTCGTTAGAAAATGCTTGTGCTTCATCACTGATACTGGAAACGTTATAGGACATTATCTGATTTCTATCGCCACGCGGCATTTTTGTTCCTTTAGAACCCGCAACCATATATCTGAAAAACGCATCCGAGTAAAGAACGGAAAAGATATAGGGTGCCAGATTCTCGTTCTTTGCGCGGAAGACTAGTACATCATTCGAGCAAGTACCACTACAATCAGCAAACCATATTTTCTTAAAATAAGGACGAATGTTAGAAATCAAGGTGTCGCCCGATTTGTACATTGTCACTTTACCAGATATCGGCAATCCAGCAGCCTGTTGTCTGCCGCCTTTATCGGAAATAAGACTTTCCGTTGAAACATAGGTATTGAGATCCGCATTTTCAACTGTGGTCTTTTCTTTTACGAGAACACAAATGTCGCGCAATTCGGCATCAAGATGAGAGCCAAAACTGTCATTGTGCTTAGTTGATAACATCTCCAACAAATGGCCGTTTGCCCGTCCAAAACACTGCTTTTCTGTGGTTCGCATTATGTATGCGAATACCCCACATACATTCAGGCGAAAGACCCATATGATTGGCAACAGCACTATTGACTCAATACTGAAAGCTATGCAGAACACGTTGGACGCACGTCAGCTCAAACAACTCAAAGGCGTACTATCTTCCAATCTCATAGCGGAGATAAACACTGCTAACAGTAACGAAGCCGAAAAACTCCTAAGTTCATTCCTTACCGCCAAGGAACTTGAAGGATGTAGCGAACGAACGTTGAAATACTACGATTCAACGCTTACCCATTACATCAGGAAAACCACCACTCCCCTGCCCCAAGTGGACACTGAACAGCTTCGCGCCTATCTCGCCGAATATCAGGCAACGCATGTCGTGGGCAAAGTCACAGTAGACAATATCCGGCGGATTCTCGCCACGTTTTTCTCGTGGTTAGAGGATGAGGACTATATCGTCAAAAGCCCGGCACGCAAGATACGTCGAGTGAAAGCTCCGATTAGAGTCAAGGAAACCATCTCAGACGAAGATATGGAGCGTTTGCGAGACGGCTGCGAAACGCCACGAGACCTCGCAATAATCGACTTGCTCTCCTCCACCGGCATGCGAGTCGGCGAATTGGTAAAACTTGACCGTGACAGCATTAATCTCCACGAACGTGAATGCATCGTGCAAGGTAAAGGCAACAAGGAACGAAAAGCTTACTTCGACGCCAGAGCCAAGCTTCACCTTAAGGAATATCTGCAAGGTCGCAACGACACCAACCCCGCCTTGTTCGTCAGTCTCAACGGCAGCCACAAACGCATCGCCATCTGTTCCGTAGAAAGTCGACTGCGCACTCTCGGAAGGAAACTGCAACTTCCCCGCATCCACCCGCATAAGTTCCGCCGCACTATGGCCACCAACGCCATCAATCGCGGCATGCCAGTGGAACAAGTGCAGAAACTGCTCGGTCATGTCAAGATAGACACCACTATGCAGTATGCATTGGTCAGTCAAAGCAACGTGAAGGCATCACATCGAAAGTATCTAGGGTAATCAGCGTTATCCTTCTATAATCGAAACCAGTACAAATCATCCCCGGTAAAGCTGAAAGGAGAAGCACTTTGAGCACATCTCAAATCAGTTCAAGGCATTCGAATCATACTGCATATCTTAGTGCAGAGAACGGCTTTACTGTGTTTGAATATGGCAAAGCCCGTATTCGGTTCCGCGCTCCTTATTCGCTAGAGCGATATACCGGTGTCAAGCAATGGGACAACGGATATCTCGTCGTGAATGCAAAATACAAGCACAACACTGCGCCAGAAGAGGAATATATCGACTTGGCACCAATATTGAGCGACCTGTACATTGATGCCGATCATTTCCTACAACCAATCAAGAAAGTCGAGATAGCCCATGCCTGACATCGCTTCGATTGCCGGTAGCGCAGGAATGATTGTGAACGGCTATGCGTTCACCAACACAGATGACGGACACGTCAAGGTGCTGAATCTCAATGCGCCCGAATCAGCTCTGGTACTCGACCATGATGGCAGCGTGCTGGAAACCAGCATGGACGACATGGAGGTCGGCATCGTACAGGAATACTACCGGAACAACAAGGAGTTTCTGGAGGAAGACCATGCCTAAATACTTCCAGTTCATGGTCGCCGGATATTACCTGTATTTCACATCGTTCTGCGTCATCGAATGTATGCATGTACACGCCAGCGACACCAAGCTCACCGAATCAGGTTCCGCAAAATTCTTTGTCAAAGCCAACGGTGACACTACCCTCGAACGACAAGGCAGGCTCACCGCAAAGGAAGCCGCCACTATCCAGAAATTCATCAAGAAGAACTATCGGGAAATGTACCTCAAATGGAAAGAGTACAGCACCGAAGACTTTTACGGGCAAGCAAAGTAGATAAGCAAAGCCAATGAACGATTTCGAGTTGAGAGATGTATGTACTCGCCTAAGTAGCGGGAAAGGAATCCGCTCCAGCGAACTCTATCACAACGGGAAATACCCCGTCATTGGAGGCAACGGGGAACGAGGACGTACGGAGACATATAATTTCGATGGCGAGTGCGCCATTATCGGAAGACAAGGCGCGAACTGCGGGAATGTACGTTTTTTTATAGGCCGCGCCTATATGACCGAGCACGCAGTCGTCGCGCAAGCAAACGATAAAGCGGATACACGTTATCTCGCGTATCTGCTATCAACCATGCATCTTGGTAGTCTATCTGCACAGTCCGCACAACCAGGTCTCTCAGTCAAGACGCTCTCCAAACAGGTGGTATCGCTTCCCTCGCTTACAGTACAGAGACAATGTTCTAAGATTCTTTCCTCTTTCGATCAAGAAATCAACAATCTTCATCAAACAAACGGCCATTTGTTGGAATTGCTTAAGATTGAATTCGCCCATAGATTTGAGAATGAGGATACGCCTATTAGCGATTTAGGAAGCGTTGTTTCCATCTGGAAAAAGACGGTAAAACCTGCCAATAACCCAGATAAGTATTGGGAACATTACAGCATTCCAGCATTTGATGCCGAACAATACCCTTCTTTTGAACTGGGAAACACAATTAAAAGCAACAAATATGAGGTCGTGCCGAATTCCGTCCTGGTGTCGAAGCTCAATCCAACAACACGACGTCTATGGCTGCCGCAGTTGATAAACGACGAAAACGCGATATGTTCTACAGAATTTATCGAATATGTTCCCGATAATGAAAAGGATTATAGCTTCTATTGCTCAGCTTTGATGCAGGACAGATTTTTTGGTTATCTTGAGGGACATGTGACTGGCTCCACAGGTTCTCGTCAACGAGTCCATCCTAATGACACTCTTGCATACACTGTGCCGAACCCGAATGCGTCAGAGATTCAGGATTACTGCAAGTTCGCAGATCCTGTAATCAGGCAAATCAGGAACGCAAGCATCGAATCAAGAAGACTGACGATGCTTCGCGATGCATTGTTGCCCAAGCTCATGTCTGGCGAGATTGATGTGTCGAAGATCGAGCTTCCTACGCTGCCAACTCAAACCGTTCATACAAATGGCCGTTTGTTTGATTAAGGTTAGTGATCTCAGCATCAATAGTCCCGAGCAGCTCGGCAATACGCAACTGAATTTCCATCACAGGCAGAACTACTGAACACTTCAGCAATTCAGGCTGTCGCAGACCTACAACGGTCGTGCCAGTAGCTCTGTTTTTCAGTTCTTCTTGAAATGAACTGTTGCACATCCAGTAATAGAGATAGCGAGAGTCACAGATCTCGCTATTGGGCCGAACAGTGAACAGGCGTTGACTGAGAATAATTTTTTCATCACTATTCCAACGGTAAATCTGGCCAAACGGGGCTTCTGAAGTAATGAGAATATCGCCTCGCTGAACTTCATCCTTCATCCAAGCATGATATAAATCGCTGTCTCCGTAATGAATATTCTCAGCCTGAACAATTTGGCCGGTCTTGATATTCCTCGCAGACAATGCTCGGTACCCCGACGAAGACCATTCTTGTCCCAATTTCTTAGGTGTTTTTCCACGATAATCGATAACAAGCGAAATACAATCACGAAGTGGCACTATTTGATTACAGCCCATACCCAATCGCCTCCAGATTCTTTTTGATTTCGGCTTGCAGTCGGTTGGATTCCTCGAAGCATTTGGCGAGTTCGCCGGTCAGACGCTTCATCTTCTCGTCAAACGGCTCGTCATCTTCTTCCTGTTCGGCGATGCCGACATAGCGGCCCGGCGTGAGAATGTAATCCTGCTTGGCGATGTCTTCGATGGATACCGCCGCGGAGAAACCTTTCTCCTCTTCCAACGTTCCGTCACGAAATGCATCAAACGTGGAAGCGATCTTCTGAATGTCCTCGTCAGTGAGCGTTCTCTGCGAGCGGCTGATCATCGTGCCCATGTTGCGAGCATCCACGAACAACGTCTTAGAGTCAACAGGGCGACCTTTGCGCAGGAACCACAAGCACACTGGAATCTGCGTTGAGAAGAACAGCTGCGTCGGCATGGCGACAATGCCTTCCACCAGCCCGGCGTTGACGATGTTCTTGCGAATCTCACCTTCGTTGTTCGTTTGAGACGACAACGAGCCATTGGCCAACACCAGCCCGACACGACCGGTCTGTGACAGATGGTGGATCATATGCTGCATCCATGCGAAGTTCGCGTTGCCCTCGGGTGGTACACCATATTCCCAGCGTGGATCGTCCTTGAGCTTATCGCCGCCCCAATCGGACAGGTTGAACGGCGGGTTGGCAAGAATGTAATCGAACCGTTCGGTGCGATGCAAGTCGTTGAAGAACGTATCGTCGTTCTTTGGGCCAAGATCAGCATCAATACCACGAATGGCAAGGTTCATCGTGGCCATCTTCCACGTGGTCGGGTTTGACTCTTGACCATAGACGGAGATGTTGTTGATGTTGCCCTGATGATTGCGCACGAACTCGGCGGACTGCACGAACATGCCACCGGAACCGCACGCAGGATCGTAGACACGCCCCTTGAACGGTTCAAGCACATTGACCAGTGTTTTCACCACGCACTTCGGCGTGTAGAATTCGCCGGCGTTCTTGCCTTCCTGCGATGCGAATTGCGACAGGCAGTACTCGTAGGTGCGGCCAAGCAGATCATGCGTATCGCCGTTTTCGGCCATTTTCACATTGGTGAATAGGTCGACCACTTCCCCGAGCCGACGTTTGTCCAGCTCAGGACGTGCGAAGTTCTTGGGCAGTACGCCTTTGAGCTTTTTGTTCTCCTGCTCGATCAGTCTCATCGACTCATCAATGACCTTGCCCACCTCGGGCGTATGCGCAGCCGCCGCCACGACTTCCCATCGAGCCTCTTTGGGCACCCAGAAGATGTTCTCGGACGTGTACTCGTCGCGATCTTCCTCGAATCCTTCCCCTTCGGCCACGAGCTCGGCGTGCTTAGCCTCGAAGTTATCCGATATGTATTTGAGGAAAATCAAACCAAGCACAACGTTCTTGTATTCCGAAGCATCAATGTTGCCGCGCAGTTTACAAGCCGCATCCCAAATCTGCTCCTCAAAGCCTAGGGCTTTGGTGCTTGTCTTTTTCGCCATGAATCAGTTTCCCTCTCCGTAGTCAACCCACAACTCGCATTGCTGCATCACCGTCTCGATGGCCTCTGGCACCTCATCTGGCGGATACTTATGCTTCTTCAGCAATCGCTTAATCGACTTACGCATGCGAGCGCGAGCGTCTTCTTTCTTCTGCCAGTCTATCGTGCGGTTCTTGCGCAGCGTGTCAGTCAGCTCTCGGGTAATGGCGACTAACTCGTCATTCTCATAAAAATCCTTGATGGCTTGCGGCTTGGTCAGCGCGTCATAGAAAGCAAGCTCCTCCTCGTCTAGACCAAGTGCCTTGCCTTCCTGACGTGCCGCCATGATCTCCTTGGCCATATCCAATAGTTGCTGAATGACCTCGGCGTTAGTGAGCATGCCGTTGAGATATGCGTTGACCGACTGCTGTAGCATCTCTGAGAATTTGCCAGCCAGAACCACACTCTTCTTGCGATACGCTTTGACCTGATCGTCAAGTAGCTTGCGTAGCAGTTCCACCGCAAGATTCTTCTGCTTCATTTGAGCGACTTCAGCAAGGAACGATTCATCAAACAGTGACACTTCAACCGTCCGATCTTCAAATAGATCGATGACGCCTTCATTGTGCACACCTTGCTCCATGATTGCGGCAATCTGTTTATTAATCTCCTTCAAAGACATACGCGGATTGCCTGGATTAGCATTCAACACTTTCAGCATCTGTGTACGCAACACATCAATGTACGCTTCTTCAATCTTCAGTTCATCAGCGACCATACTGCGACATAAACCGAACGCCTGAGCCATTTCTTTGGCGCACTTGATGAAGTCCTTACGATCTTTTTCGCGTTCTGGGTCGAGCAAGTAATCCGCTCCATCCGCGATGGCGTTGGCCATTTGTTCGGCGGAATTGGTGTGGATTCGGCTTTGGTAGTCCAAACCATGCAAGAAGTCGCGGCATGCGCTCAGCTTGTCAAGGAACAGTGGATATGCAGTGTCGGCCACGTTCATATCGCCATAGCGTTCCCGATCACGCTTGGTGTAATCATGCATCGCGCGTTTCAGTGCCCCGGCAATGCCGATGTAGTCGACGATCAGGCCGCCTTCCTTGCCCTTGTACACGCGATTCACTCGAGCTACAGCCTGCATAAGATTATGGCCCTTCATAGGCTTGTACACGTACATCGTGGATAGAGAAGGCACATCAAAACCGGTCAGCCACATATCCACAACGATGGCAATTTTGAACGGGCTATCATCATCCTTGAACTCTTTAGCCAGTTCCAGCTTATGCGCCTTATTTCCGATGACCTTATGCCATTCCTCCGGATCCTGATTCGATGAGGTCATGACCACATGCACTTTGTCTGCCCACTGCGGGCGCAATTCAAGGAACTTCTCATACATACGCATGGCGATGGTGCGTGAATAAGCAACAACCAGTGCCTTACCAGTAAGCTCGTCCGCTCGGTTTTCCTCATAATGCTTCACGATGTCTCGGCACAGGGAATCAATGGTCTCCGGAGCCCCAAGAACACTGTCCACCGTCGCCAAATCACGTTTACTGCGATCAATAGCCATTTCGTCGGCATCATCTGCGATGCTTTCATACTGCTCATCCAGTTCGTGCAGCACCTTCTCATCCAGCTTGAGCGATACCACGCGACTCTCATAAAACACCGGACGCGTGGCTCCATCTTCAACCGACTGGGTCATGTCATACACATCCACGTAATCGCCGAATATCTCACGCGTGGACTTGTCCTGCGTCTCGATCGGAGTGCCGGTAAAGCCGATGTAGGATGCGTTCGGAAGTGCTTGGCGCACTTTCAGTGCATCGCCCACTGAATGCGTGCCGTCCGCGTGGAATTTCACTTCCAGACCGTACTGGCTGCGATGCGCTTCATCGGCCATGACCACGATGTTGCGGCGTTCAGACAATGGTTCATCGGATTCGCTGAACTTCTGCATCGTTGTGAAGATGATGCCGTTTGCCTGTCGATTATCCAGTAGTTCAATGAGATTCTCTCGGCTGTCCGCTTGCTGGGGAATCTGACGTAAGAAGTCCGAACACTTAGAGAACTGACTATACAGTTGCCCATCTAAATCAGTACGATCTGTAGTCACCACAATTGTCGGACTGCTTACCTGTTCAGCTAGCAAATGCGCGTAGAACACCATCGACAATGATTTACCGGAACCTTGCGTATGCCAGAACACTCCGGCCTTGCCATCGCTTTTCATGGCATGCAAAGTGCTTTCGACTGCCTTGTGGACACCGAAATACTGATGGTACGCGGCAAGAATCTTTGCAGTTCCGTCTTCGGATTTTGAGAAGCAGATAAAATTGCGAAGAATATCAAGCAAGCGTTCTTTAGGGAACATACCGTCAATTAGTGTGGTCCATCGAACAGCAATCCTGTTGGCAATCTTTGAATAATCGCCATCAGCGGTCTTCCATTGCATGAAACGGTCTTCATTGGCTGTGATAGTGCCTACACGCGTATCGCTCATGTCCGTCATCACGCAGAACGCGTTATATACAAATAACGAAGGAATGACCTTCATATAGTTGCGTAACTGCAGGTATGCATCTGAAGCGTCGACATTTTCTCGTGACGGTGATTTCAGTTCAAACACCACTAACGGCATGCCGTTCACGAACACAATGACATCAGGACGCTTCTCCTCATATTCAACGTATGTCCACTGATTAACCACATTGAATACATTGCGTTCCGGATGTTCGAAATCAATAATTCTCACATGATCGGTATCCATCTTCTTCCCATCGAAGAAGGACACCTCAACACCGGATTGAAGATAATCCATGAATTGGATATTACGGGACAGCAAATCCACCCCTTCAATATCCATTATCTTGCGTAAAGCCTCCGTGAGAGCTGCAGGATGAGCTTTAGTGTTAATACGCCGTAAGCAATCTTCCAGCACTCCGGGAAGTAAGGCATCACGATAAGACTCATCCGTACGACTTACATCCGGACCATATAGCCATTCGTATCCCAGCGATTGCAGATGCTGAATAATCGCTTGCTCAAACATAGCTTCATCAAAAGAGGAGATATTCTTATCGCTTTCCAGCTCAGACAAATGATCGGTCATGCTCAAAGTTCCCTTTGCCTCTTCGCGCGTTGAATAACTTACCGGAAACATCAAACCATGCTACTATCCGGCACATTATTTTGCTTGGTTCGACGCGAACCAAAAAGAACTTCCGACTATATCCTTACGGGTATTCTTGGCATTACAGATGATGGTTTTGGCAGGAGGGGCCATGCGGACGATGATTGAGAAGGGGCTGCTGCTGGTGTTCAGCGTGGCTCTGATGCTCACGTCGCCCATCGTCTTCGCTGATTCCGGTTCGTCGTATATGTTTGCATCGGAACATTATGTGGAGCTGATCGCCGGACTGTTGCTGGCCATTTCCGCCACTGGATTGGCTGAATGGCTGATGAGGCGAGATTGGGCATGGCTACCTGCCTGCTGTTATGCCATTGCGGCGATGGTTATGCCACTGTGGGTTATGTTTCTGCCGGTCATCGCCTATGATGCCGGGAAATCCACGCTACCCACCTCCATGCTGCTTCGCACTGTTCCGCACGCATCAGCGCCATCACAGGCATCGTTGCCGTCATCGCAATATGTGCGACTTGCAGGCGAGGCCGCATCACGATGGCTGTGGTTGGTGTCGGTTGTTGTTGGAATGGTACAGGTCCATTTCGTTGCGGACGGTGCGCAGGTCGAATTGTTCACGATCCGCGATTTTGCGGTTATCGTCGGGGCTTGCGCGTTGAGCTTTGCTTTAGGTTCCCGTGCACAGAGGGAAAACGCTGTGCGCCGGTCGCTGCGTATCCTGCAGGATCATGCCAGACAGTCCGCCCGAGTCAACCGGCTGCGGCTTGCCGATGTGGATGAGGAACGTGCGCAGTCGATTCGCATGGCCACACTCGGGGAGCGTACGCGTATCGCCCGTGAGATTCACGACAATGTGGGACACTTGTTGACGCGTGCCATTATGCAGGCGCAGGCCGGCAAAGCCGTGGCTGAAGCGACCGATGATGCGACCGCCGCTCAAGGCTTCGCCGCACTGGGCGATACGCTCAACGATGCGATGACGATGGTGCGCCGATCCGTGCATGATCTGGAGGATGACGGCACCGATTTTGCAGCGCAAATCAAGGATGCGGTTTCGTCATTCGAAGGTATCTCCCCCGGTTTCTCGGTGCATGTGGTCAATGACATTGCCGCAGCGCCTGCACCGGTGTCCCGTTGTTTGGCCACGGTGATTCGCGAATCATTGACGAATGTGGTGCGGCATAGCGAGGCAACCAGTGCCAACGTAACGTTGCGTGATTTTCCGGCGTTCTGGCAATTGGTGGTTCAGGACGCAGGGCCGATCAGAAACGAACCGGTCACAGGCAGCCAGACAACCATCACCAACCATGAAATGTCACGCGGTATGGGACTGGCCGACATCGATTCGCGCGTACGTGCCATCGGCGGCACGGCAACATGCGGACCGTACAATCAGGGTTGGAGGGTGTTCGTTTCCGTTCCCAAGCAACCATGGATGAAGGAGACAGAGAATCGATGAAAATCGCGATTGTGGATGATGATCCCATTGTCTGCCAATCTTTGGCGACCATTCTCGCCGCCACTCATACCGCCGAGGTGTTGTGGATCGCCAATGATGGCGATGCCGCTGTATCGCGTTATTTCGCGTCGCCCGCGAATCATCCGGATGTGCTGCTTATCGATATTCAGATGCCCGGCAAGAGCGGGATTGACGCATCCAAGGAGATTCTCAAGAAAGATCCTGCAGCCCGTATTCTGTTCCTTACCACATTCGCCGATCAGTCATATATCGCCCAGGCGATGGCGTTGGGAGCCAAAGGATATCTCATCAAGCAGGATGTGACTGCGGTGGGACCAGCGCTGCAGGCGGTGATGGCCGGACAGGTGGTGCTTGGCGCGGAGGTGCTGGGCAAGCTGACCGGTGATCATGCAACTGCACGCGGAAACGACTCCGCTTATGAGTCCGGTGAATCCATCGAAGGATTGCTCAATGAGCGGGAGCGGGATATCGCCACGTTGGTGGCACAGGGGCTGGATAACCGGGATATCGCAGCGCAGCTGTGCTTAAGCGAAGGCACGGTGCGCAATCGAATCAGTGCGATATTGGATAAGCTGGGGCTCACGAATCGCACTCAACTGGCGATCGAGTGGATTCGCGAGCACCGGTAATGCCTGAAGTCAGCTGTTTTTCATGACGATGCTGTCGACCACGTTGGCCACGGATTCGCAGTCATCGGCGCACTGTTCAAGATGACGGAACACGTCGTGCCATGCGAATACCTGCAGCGGATCGGTGCATGTGGTGTGCAAGGTGCGCATGGCTTCGATGAATACGTGATCAGCATCGGTTTCGATGGTGTTGATGGCGAACACGCGTTCGCGCAGCGTCTTGGATCGCTTGAACTGGGGCAGTTCGCCGATGAGGCCTTCAATCTGATCGCAGGCGTGCGACACCATTTCGGTCATTTGCAAGGCTTCCGGGCGAACATCGGTCACATTGTCGTAGTACATGCGATCGAGCACACCTTCAATGCTGTCAATCACATCATCCAGCACGTAACTCAGTTGGCCGATGTCTTCACGATCGAACGGGGTGATGAACGCGGTCACCAGTTCGTCCATCAGACGATGGCGAACCTTGTCGGCCGACTGTTCGATACGGTGCATCTCCTCCATGCTGTCCTTCAACTGTTCAGGGTCGAAGTTGTGCATGACTTCGCTTAAGAGGTGCGCTGCTTGGCATGCATATGCGGCGCTTTCGCGGAATCCGTCGAAGTAGAAGGAATCATTTTTTCTTGCCATTGCGGGGTTCCTTTCTAGAACACGAACATGAAGAGTTTGGCCATGGTGAAGCTGATGATGCCGCAACCGGGGAAGGTGAACACCCAAGTGAGCATCATGTCGCGCACCACACCGAAGTTGATGGCGGAGATGCGACGAACCGCGCCCACGCCCATGATGGCGCTGGTTTTGGTGTGCGTGGTGGAGACCGGGATGCCGAGCACGGTCATAACGAGCAGGCACAATGCGCTGGAGAGGTCGGCAGAGAATCCTTGGTATTTCTCGAGTTTGACCATGTCCATGCCTACGGACTTGATGATCTTCTCACCGCCGACCGAAGTGCCCACGCCCATGATGGTGCTGCACAGAATCATCAACCAAACGGGAATCACCACGCCGACCACGGAAGACTGGCCATTGCAGAAGGCCATGCCAAGGAACAATACGCCGATGAACTTCTGACCATCCTGAGCACCATGCATGAAGCTGTTGGCAGCAGCACCTACAATCTGCGCGTAGGTGAAGAATCCGTTCGTACGGCGACGGTCGAAGCCCGCGCAAATCAAGGTGACGATCTTGCAAACGATCCAGCCCATGCCGAATCCGATGACAAGACTTGCCACCAAGCCGTAGAGCACTTTGACCCATTCGCCCATGTTGACGCCGGCGAGGCCGCCTTGAATGGCGATGGCGGCACCGGTCAGGCCGGCGATCAGGCTATGGCTTTCGGATGTCGGAATGCCGAGCATGGATGCACCGACGCTGTAGACCACGATGGAGAAGAGCGCCGCGCATAGGGCGATAAGCGCCGAATGCGTGTCCCCACCGAAATCGACCATATTGGAGATGGTGGAGGCCACGGACGCGTTGAATTGCGTCATCAGAAATACGCCAAGGAAGTTGAAGATGGCCGCCATAATGACCGCGGAACGTACGCGCATGCACCGGGTGGTGACGCAGGTGGCGATGGCGTTGGGCGCATCAGTCCAACCGTTGACGAAGATGACTCCAAGCGTCAACAACGTTGTTACGGCCAACGCTGGGTTGGAGAACACCTGCTGGATGAAATAGGCCAGGGATACGTCCACGGCTAGTCATCACCTTCTTCTTCGGGGGCGTCGGAAAGTCGTCACACCGATTGTAACCGATTGGTGACTACGTAGTGCGCATTCGTGGCGTCGCGACGAAAACACCTTATGTACCGTGTCAAAGGATCTTATTGTGAGAAAATAGACGCAGTGTCAATAGGAGGTGTGTGATGGTTGTAAGCACTGACGAGGGACGTAATCTGCCGGATTGGGTGCGTTATGGCATGTTCTGGCAGGTGTATCCATTAGGCTTCTGCGGCGCCGATATTCGCCCCGCCGGGCCTCGCACCTTCAATGGCCGCGGTCTTGATTCGATGGTCGATTGGCTGGAATATGCGCGAGACCTTGGCGCTTCCGGCCTGCTGCTTGGTCCGATTTTCGAATCGGCAACGCATGGTTACGACACACTGGACCACATGCATGTCGATGTACGGCTGGGCGGTGACGAAGCTTTTGATCGATTGGCTGAAGCATGTCGAAGCATGGGATTGCAGATCATTCTCGATGGCGTATTCAACCATGTGAGCCGCCAACATCCTGCCGTGCGAGCCGCATTGGATGAAGCCGCAGGCCAATCGTCATCTGATAATCCGTGGCATGGCTTGGTGCGCGCGCATGTGAATCAGCAAGGTGAACCACAGCTCGATGTATTCGAAGGACATGGCGATTTGGTCGATCTCGACCATGATGCGCCCGAAACCGTGGATTATGTGACTCGCGTGATGAATCATTGGTTGGACCGTGGCGCTTCAGGATGGCGTTTGGATGCCGCCTATGCCGTGCCAACTTCGTTCTGGGCCAAGGTTCTGCCACAAGTCAAAGCCGCGCACCCATACTCCTGGGTGTTCGGCGAGGTGATTCATGGCGATTATCCTCAGATCGTTGCTGATGCTTCGTTGGATTCGGTGACCCAGTATGAGTTGTGGAAGTCGATTCAGCACGCGTTGGAAACCGACAATTTCTTTGAGTTGGATTGGAACCTGAAGCGTCATAACGCATTCCTGGATTCATTCGTGCCGCAAACGTTCATCGGCAATCATGATGTGACGCGCATCGCCTCGCAAATCGGACCGGCTAAGGCTGCACTTGCGTTGGCGGTATTGATGACGGTCGGCGGCGTGCCAAGCATCTACTACGGCGATGAACAGGGATACGTTGGCATCAAGCAGGAACGATTCGGCGGCGATGATGATGTGCGGCCGAAGTTCCCGGTCTCCCCTATCGAATTGTCCAAGCTTGGCGAGCCCACGTATCGACTGCATCAGGCGTTGATTGCCTTGCGTAGGCGTAACCCGTGGCTGTTGGATGCACGCACCGAAGCAATCAAGCTGGAGAATAAGCAGTTCGTATATCGTTCGGTAAGCGCGGACGGCAATCATTCGTTGATTGTTTCGTTGAGCGTTGAGCATACGCCAACGTTTACGATCACCGATGCCGCCGGTGCAGTGCTGTACCGGTATTAACAATTTGGCTCCCTCTGATGAGGGAGCCAATATGAAACCGGCTTATCGGCGGCCGGAGCGGGTGCCTTGCATACGGAATGGGGCACGCTTGGTTTTGGTCTGCTTGCCGAAATGCTTGGTATGGCGTTGCTGGGAGCCTTCCGCATTGCCGTACTTGGCCATCATGCGGCGTTCATGGCGCTTTGCGTCCTCACCGCGCTCGTCCACGATGATGCGATTCTCGTTACGGCGGTGGATACGCTTGCCGCCATGCTGCTCACCACGACGATCTTCACGCCATTCATTGCGGCTTTTCGAACCACGATGATTGTCCGCATTGCGACGACCGGTTGAATTGCCTCCTGAACGTCTGCGCTCCTCAGGGTGCTCGAACAAGTAGTCGCGACGCTCGGCTTCGCGATCACTCAAACCGGCACGCCGTTCGGCACGGTTCTGCTTGCGAGGCTTGCTTGGCTTTTCTCCACGAGCGTGACGTTCCATATCGAGTTTCGCCTGCTCAGCGGCTTCCAGGCGCTCGGCGGCACGGCGACGACGACGATCCTTCTTTCGCGCATTGCGTTCCTGCTCAAGCTGACGTGCACGGGCTTCACGCTCCTCTTTGCTGATGCGAGGAGTTTCCGGCCTGCCACTACGGCGCTTGCCACCGACCGGCTGGGACTTATCCAGATTCCAATCGTTGACGATGGGCGCACGCTCCCCCACCAGCTCCAATACTTCAGGAGATTCGTGAGTGACTTCCACCGACTTGACGGTGATTCCAGCTTCGCGCAGCATGCGGCGGGTCTGGCGGCGCTGTTCGGGCAGCACGATGGTCACCACATCACCGGCGCGGCCGGCGCGGGCGGTACGACCGGAACGGTGCAGGAAGGCTTTCGGATCTTCTGGCGGCTCGACCTGTACCACGAGCTCCACGCCGGAGACATCGATGCCTCGAGCAGCCACATCCGTGGCCACCATGACATGCACGTCACCGGATTCGAAGGCGGCAAGATTGCGGTCACGTTGGTTCTGGTTCAGATTGCCGTGTAATTCGGCAGCTGGAATACCGTTCTGCGTGAGGTTCTTGGCGAGCTTCTTGGTCTGGAACTTGGTACGCGTGAAGAGGATGCGCTGGCCTGTTCCAGAAGCCAGGGTGCGCACCAGTTCATGCTTATCCGCACGAGTGGTTTCGAAAACGTGATGAGTCATGAGGTCAGGCTCAGCGTTGGCTTCATCCACGCTGTGCACCTTCGGATCCTTGAGGAACTCCTCCACCACGGTATCCACGCCATGATCGAGGGTGGCGGAGAACAGCATGTGCTGGGCGTCCGGGCGAACCTGTTCAAGGAGTCGCTTGACCGGAGGCAGGAAGCCCATATCCGCCATCTCGTCGGCTTCGTCGATGACCACGACTTCCACGCTGGAAAGCGTCAGATGCTTTTGACGCAGCAGATCTTCGAGACGACCCGGGCATGCGACCACGATATCCGCGCCTTGGCGCAGGTCGCGAATCTGACGGTTCTGATTCACCCCGCCATACACCGTGGTGGTGCTGATGCCGTATACATGTGCCAGTGGAGCAATCACATCATTGATCTGATTGGCGAGCTCACGGGTAGGGGCCAGCACCAAACCACGCGGATGCGGCAAATAATCATCCGCACGGCGCTCTTCCAGTTTCTCCTGCTTGCGGCGCTTGATCTCGCGGCGGAATTCTTCCATCGCCAACTCGCCAAGGGAATCGTATTCTCCCAAGCGGGTAACCAGCGGAATGGAGAAAGCCAGGGTTTTGCCAGAGCCGGTGCGGCCACGGCCGAGAATGTCGCGACCCGACAGGGAATCCGGCAGCGTATCAGCTTGGATTGGGAAAGCGGTTTTCTTATCGTCACGGGCAAGTTCGCGAACAATCGGTCCGGGTACGCCAAGTTCGCCGAAAGTCATCGGGCGGGTTGCTTCACCGCTGTTCATAGTGGTATCAGCGGCATCTTCAAATTCGGTATAGGGCACAGTGGCCTTTCATCATCAGGCACGCACAGTAATCGCGTGAAATATGCAAACCACCCGAGCCTAGCCCAAGCCCCCTACTTTGTTGTAGTCAATGACATAAAACCCCACCGTGGGTGCGCGCCACACGGTGGGAGTAAGCATCAGCAGTGCTGCTGCAGACTACAGGATATCCGGATCATCCTTGTCGATGGTGCCGGTCGCCTTGCCAATGGCCTTGAGGCCATGGTAGGCCACCAGAATCACAATGGTGCCGATGGCGATGCCATTGAAAGAGGTACCTGCGATGGTGAAGGCGAACTGGCCGATGGCGATGATCATCGTGATGGCGGCAACCATGATGTTGAGCGGCTTGTCGAAGTTGACCTTGTTCTCAACCCAGATACGCACACCGATCATGCCGATCATGCCGTACAGCAATGTGGTCACGCCACCGAGCACGCCGGCCGGAATCGTGTTGATCACGGCACCGAACTTCGGGCACAGGGACAGGATCAGGGCGAATACGGCTGCGCACCAGTAGGCTGCGGTGGAGTAGACCTTGGTGGCGGCCATCACACCGATGTTCTCACCGTAGGTTGTGGTGCCGGAACCGCCGCCGAAACCGGCAAGCGTGGTACCCAAACCGTCGGCCATCAGGGCGGTGCCGATCTGGTTGTCGTAGTCGCGGCCGGTCATCTGGGCCACGGACTTCACATGGCCGACGTTTTCAGCCACGAGCACGAGCACCACCGGGATGAACATCGGCAGGATGGAGAAGTCGGCCTGCGGCAGGTGGAACTTCGGGAAGCCGATCCAGCCGGCATCCGCAATGGCGGAGAAATCAACCTGACCGCGGAAGCATGCGTAAATGTAGCCGATGAGCACACCGATCAGAATGTTGAGGCGGCCAAGCAGACCCTTGAACAGCACGGCCACAAGCAGCACAGCCACAAGAGTGACGATGGCGGTGTCCGGCGCAGCCTGGAAATTGGTCCATACCGAAGGAGCCAGGTTGAAGCCGATGATGGCCACAATGGCACCGTTGACCACCGGCGGCATGATGATGTCGATCCACTTGGCACCGGCGTAGTGCACCAGCACGCCGATCAGGGCGAGGAGTATACCGGTGACCATGATGCCGAAGCTGGCCACGGCGATGCCCTTATGCGCGGTGGTGACCGCGGTAATCGGGGCGATGAAGCCGAAGGATGAGCCAAGATAGCTCGGCAGCACATTCTTGTTGATCAACAGGAACAGTGCGGTGGACATTGCGGTAAAGAACAGTGTGGTGGACGGATCGAATCCCGTCAGAATCGGCACCAGGAAGGTGGCGCCGAACATGGCGATGACGTGCTGTGCGCCGATGCCTGCGGTGCGCACCCATGTCAGGCGCTCGTCAGGCTCCACGACTTCGCCGGGCTGCAGCGTCTTGCCGTCGCCGTGCAGTTGCCATTGAAAGATATTGGACATTACTTCTCTCCTCGCTTGTGGCTGAGGGCGCGGTCATACCTCCGGCCGCGCACTGCTCGCCATTGTATCGCATGGAGATAGCCCAAAATGGCGCTACCGGCACCAAGTATTAACTGCGTTTACTTGCCGTAATACTCGAGCAGATGTGGGTCCACGGTTCTTACCACATCCACCAGATCGCCATTGGAAAGATATGGACGCTTGAATTCACGCCACGGCTCCACCTTGACCTCCCAGCGCCCTGTTTCCGGATCTTGTACAGGCCTTGCGGTCTGCTCCCAACGCACGCGCTTGGAGGTACGACCGGTTTCCGGGTCGCGGCGGGAATAATGCAGGCAGGTGCAATTGGTGATGCGCCATTCGTCGGCATCGGCGCGATGCAAAAATTCCTCATCGGACAGGTCTTCGATGGTGAGCATCAGAGCCAGCATGAAGTCGCCGTGGGTGACCATCACCACGGATTCGGCATCCGACTTGCGGCTCAGCGAAGTCAGCACATTATGTACGCGATCTTCGGCCACATCGGCGATGGATTCGCCTGCCGGTGGACGCCAATACAGCGGGTCGGTGTTCTTGAACATCCAATTACGCGCATAGTTGGTCTTGAACTCATCCTTGGTGATGGTGTTGATTTCACCCCAGGAGCGTTCGCGAATCACACGGTTCTCCTCCCACTTGGCCTTCGGCAAAGCCATAGTGGCGGCAGTCTCACGTGTGCGCACATATGGGGAGACCAGATAGCGGTCGAACAGCTGCTGTTGGCTCACAATCCAACGGCCAATACAGTCAGCCTGCTTGCGGCCTGTGGCGGTAAGACGCCAAGAGCGATCCGGCACGGTCACATTATCCTGCGTATACAACGACTCATCGCCTTGTTCACCGGCCTGGACGATCACATTGGCTTCGGACTCGCCATGCCGAATCACATACAAATCAAGCGGCATGCTCATGCGCTACATTCCTCATTTCTTCATCACACATATTGAATTCTTCGGCTTCCATGCCGGGAACTATCAAACGGCCTGCGCCTATCATTCATGGCCGTACAACACTTCAAGTTTTTCCTGCATCATAACGTTTATATATAAGTTCCTCACAGAAGCAATTGACCACTACCCTACTCGAAATGCCTAGCGTCCCAATACTTATTCCCTTGGCTGAACCGAAGAATTCACCGGACGTTCAGCCTTGGCTTGTCTGCAATATCAGTTCATGCTTCCGCATCGAAACGTGAACGCACTACGATAAGAAACTATGGGGAATAACTCAAAAATAGACCGTTCCTGGCTGACTTCCGCTAAGGAGAGCATCGGCCAATGGTCATACATTATGTTGAAGGATGCAGATAATAACGATATTGATTGGGATTGGGTGCGTTCACTTGATCTCGAACACGGCATTGGCGTGGCGTCATCTGCCGACTACGAACCGGGGGCCGGTTCGAATGTGCATGATTTGCTGAAGGCTGATTTGGAGATACGCGATCGTCTTGAGGCGATCATCGCGAAAATGAGCATGGTGTTCATGCGTGATTTTGACCGCCATATCAAGACTTATGAGCTGCCGCGTGCACTGGCCTATGCAAATCGTCGTTTGAATGATCAGATTGTGCTGCTGCGCGACCGTGGTGTGGCAGAAGGCCTTTGGACCGTTACCGACGAGGAACGCCAGCGCGTGACCGTGCCGGTGCTGGCTGCCGCTCGTGATGGTGTGGTTGTGGATGATATTCAGGATCATACGGCTGAAATCATCAACGCTCGCGCTGAGCAGCGTAAGGCTGACCGCGCTGCCCGCGAAGCACAGCGTCATCATCGTCAGATGGCATTGTTCGATGCCGACGAGGTGAAATACGGTTCCGTTGAGGCGGGGCCTGATGAATCCGCGCCCGCCGACTCCAGCTCGGATGCCGGTTCTCCTGACTATTTGGTTGAAGGACAGCCGGTCATCAACGATGACAATCCCGCAGTGCCCGATACGCAGCAGATTGCGGTGGATGAGACCGCCGTTTCCGAACCTACGTTCGCTCGGTTCCGCCATGCCGCGGCCGAGCATGTGGCTTCACGCCAGAACGCGGAGACCAAGGAATACTGGCGTGCCGTGTTCCTGCCTGGTCGTGATGTGGACAAGGTGATGGGCATTGATCTGGAGACCAATGGCACCGAACCATACCGTACCTACATCATCGATGTCGGTTTCGAATACATGAATATGAAGTCACCGCGTCCGGCGGATGCTCCATCCGATTACACCTATGACAAGGATTACTATCAGGGCGGTGATGCCTATGATCAGCATCGTTTCTCGTTTGGCGTGACTCCGGAAGCCGCCCGTCATGGTAACCCGTTCATCATCCAGTTGACGGGTATTGATGTGAGCCAGCGCGTGGGCGACGAGTATCCGCTGTTCGATGAGGATGCCGAAGCACAGGCTGACCTGTTGAAGCGCTTGACTTCGCAACCATTCGTAGCGCATATGGCCACATTCGAGCACAGCTTCTTCATGCTCAACGTTGCCGGTTATGCCGAGGCGTACCGCAATGGCCATGTGACCATCATCGACACGCTGCCGATGAGCCGCCTGTGGGATGAGGGTTCGATTCCTTGCGAAGGCCATCCGGATGGCGACAACACGTTGGACGCGTATGCCAAGCGTCAAGGCGCCTTGCGCGAGGACGATAACGAACGCCACTTGGGTCTTGAAGACACGCATATCATGCTGCTCGCGATGAAGCATCATCTCACGCAGCTCAAGGCTGAGGCTCGCGGCCCCTGGGGTCCGGATGGCAAGGCCGGCGTGGGCGGCAAGCGCATCACCAAGAAGCGTCATTTCGTACGGCACGAGCGCCGCACAGTGATGTATGACTGAGCTGTGTGACTGAACACTAACCAACGCAATGGCGTTAGCCTCTCAATCAGAGAGGCTAACGCCATTTTGTCTACTAGCCTTTATGTGGCATATCGGTTTCGGTATCGACGATGATGGTCACCGGACCGTCGTTGACAAGTCCTACGCGCATGTGCGCGCCGAAGCGACCTTCCCTGACCGGCACTCCTCCGGAACGCAACGCCTCATTGAATTTAATCCATGTGATATCCGCATGTTCAGGTTTGCCTGCTTTGATAAAGCTCGGGCGATTGCCTTTGTGCACATCGGCGTACAAGGTGAACTGCGATATCGAGAGGATCTCACCACCGATGTCCTGAATCGATCGGTTCATCTTGCCATGCTCGTCTTCAAAGACGCGCAGGTTCAATACTTTGTGGGCAAGCCATGCCACTTCGGCGTCTCCGTCTTCATCTGAGACACCGACCAGAATCATGTAGCCAGGGCCAATCTGCTGCGGCTCGAATGTAGGGTCAAGGGTTCCCAGTTCGTTGACGACGTCAACACTGGCATGGCTTACTCGCTGAATCACAATACGCATATGCCCGATTATGCCATTCCTCGTGAAGCAAGACATGCTCAGTTCCCGGCGAGCGCACCCGACACGACTGATACGCTTGAATTGAGTGGTTTTTCGCAGCGTTATCGTCGCCTTACATGCAATAATCGCAGGCGCTCATAGAGAGCAGGAATCATGGCATCGGAGCATAACAGCACATCCGCACCAACTAGCACTGTCAATCATCATGATGTTTCCGGCCGCCATGGAGGTCATAATCCCAAGAATAGATGGTCAGGGGTTTTCATCTGCGGGTTCTTCAGCCTAGTTGGCGCAATTCTGCTGGTGCCCACTTTGCTGTCCTTAATCAGTGAGGTGCAGTTGCGTAGAGACTGCACCGAACCGACGGATGGAATCGTGACGCAACTCATCTTGAATCCCGCCGACGAGTCTGATGATGATTCCTCCGATACATGGACGCCGGTGTTTCGGTACATTGTCAATGGACAGTCATACGAGAAAAGGTCCTCGATATCAACGTCTCCACCACGATACAAAGTTGGCCAAGCTATTACGATACTGTATGATCCGGCTGACCCAAACCGTTATATCGCGAAAGGCGATAATTCAGCTCTCATCTTGTATAGCTTCGCCACAATCATGTGCATAGGATTCACAGCCGTATTGCCTGTAGCAGTGGCAATTCACAAATTCAATAATCCCACATCCGGCATTCCGGCTGCGAAGAGACCCGTCAAGCCTGGGACTTTGCCGGATACTCCTCAGAATCCTGCTCAACAAGTCGCAGATGCATCTTCCACGGCTAGCGGCAGAGAGCCAGCCCAGCTGCCCTACTGATATAAAGAGCGTTCAGCGCGATTGGGAGAGGCTGGTGCTGACTTGCTGCTCCACTCGGTCGTAAGCATTGGAAAGGATCATATTGCCGGGCACAGTAGTCAGTAGGAATGCGAGCACAGCCGCAATAATCGACATGACCAGGCCTTTGATGATTTTTGCGACGATTTTGAATACCACGTACGCTACAGCAGCGCCAACCACGATGGTTATGCCGGTCTGCAGAGTCGATGGCAGACCGCCATACCAAACAGCCACCCTATCGAGAGCCGACAAATCCAAATTCGACAAATCGACATTATTCAAATCCACACCTGAAACAATGGCATTCACAGCCTCGCTCCCATCCGTGATACTCGACCGCCACATTCTGCTGCTGCCATATAGATTAGCGTATGACCATGGTGATTATGCCCATGGCGCATATCCATGTGAGGGGGACAATGTATGCGTGGTGTTATCGAGCAGGCGCTTGCCGTGCAATCTCCGCTTATCGTCGATGGTGCGATGTCTACCGAACTGGAGCGGCGAGGTGTGGACACGGCGAATGGGCTATGGTCCGCTGCCGCTTTGATTGACTCTCCTCAATTGGTACGCGATGTGCATGAAGCGTATTTCGAAGCAGGCGCCAATATTGCCATTACGGACACCTACCAGGCGAACATTCCTGCATTCGAAAAGGCTGGACTGACAAGCGAAGAAGCAGAGCGACTTATCGGTACGGCCGTGACCGTTGCCTTGGAGGCGCGTGAACGATATCGGCGTCATCGTGCTGTAAGCAATAGTAAGTCAAGAGAACCATCGAATGCTTCATCGCCAACTTGCACGAGACCATTGCTGGTGGCAGGCAGCGTCGGCCCTTACGGCGCATTTCTGGCGGACGGCAGTGAATACACCGGCAAGTATCGTCTTTCCGACGCATGTTATCGTGATTTTCACCGCAGGCGCATGCAGATTCTGTCTGACAATGGCGTCGATGTATTCGCTTTTGAGACCATGCCCAATATCAGCGAAGTGCGCTCGCTGATCGGTCTGCTTACTGATGAGTTTCCTGACCTCGAGGCATGGGTGTCGTTCAGTCTTCACGATTCCGACCACTTATGTGATGGTACCGCACTGGAGAAAGCCGCGACTCTTGCTGATGCATGCTCACAAATCAGCGCGATCGGAGTCAACTGTGTGCAGCCGAATCTTGTCGCCGATGCCATCGCTCGCATATCGGCGATCACGGCCAAACCGATTATCGTCTATCCGAATAATGGCGATGTCTATCATCCTGACACAAAAACTTGGACGCATGGTTCAGAGGCCTTGTCACTTGGCCGTATGGCACTCCAATGGGTTGACGCTGGAGCTTCGCTTATCGGCGGTTGCTGCCGCACCTCCCCTGCCGATATTCATGATCTGGCCGCGACAGTTCACAGTCAGCGGCCTCGATAATATCGAGCTTTCCGTGCCGACTATTGTGCTTGCAATTGCGTCTTCTTGCGTTCGAATCGCAATGCGAACATCACAAGTAACACGACTGCGGCCAATGTGAACGGCAGTCCCGCGAGGCCGATGGTGTGATAGTTCATGCCGGATGTGTTCAGCGCCATGCCGCCAATCAGCGAGCCGACCGCATTGCCTCCGTTGAAAGCAATCTGCACGGCCGCGCCACCAATGAGTTCGCCGCCGCCTTTGCCCGCTTCGGCCATCAGCAGCATCTGTGGGCCGTTGATGAAGAACAGTCCGAACGCGATCCAGAATGTCAGCAGAGCGCAGGTTGCCAGATTGCCAGGCACTACGAACACCATCAGCAGACCCGCTGCGGAAATCGATTGACCGACCGCAGCGGTCACTGAGTGCAGCCAACGGTCGGCGAGATGACCGCCGGCGAGGCCACCGACCACCATGCCGAATCCGGCCAGCATCATCAGCAGCGGAATCAGCTGCGAATCATAGCCACCGGTTTTCTGCAACCATGGCGACACGTAGCTCCACCAGCAGAACACACCGGAATTTCCAACGAACACGGCACCAAGTACCAGCCATGGGCCTGGTTTGGTAAGGAATCGGAACTGGCCGGCGAGGCCGGCATCCGGAACGGCTGCAATCAGCGGCATCCACGCCAGCGTCAATACAATGGTGAGACCGGCGCCGAGAGCCAGAATGATGAAGGCGAGCCGCCAATTGAGGTATTCGGCAAGCAACGTTCCCGCCGGAACGCCAAGCATATTGGCAAGAGTCTGGCCCGTGACCATTACCGATACGGCCTTGCCTTCACGTCCCTTGTCGGCAAGCGCTTTGGCGATTACCGTACCGGTGCCAAAGAACGCACCATGCGGCAGGCCGGCAATGAATCGGGCGAGGACAAGCACAATGGCATTTGGCGCGACTGCACTCAGAGCGTTGCCGATGAGAGCAAGTGCCATGAAGAGAATCACCAGATGTTTCGGACTGGTTTTACGTCCGAAGACCAACATGGTGACGCCGACGCATACACCGATGGCATATGCGGAGATGAAGTGGCCTGCAGTCGGGATGGATACGTTCATGGCGGCTGCCGTTTGCGGCAGAATACCCATCATCACAAATTCGGCCGCGCCAAGCACAAATGCTCCCGCGGCGATTGACAGCAAGCTTTTCTTCATGTGCCCCGCCTCTCTTCTCCCCTGGCCGTTTATAGCCATCACGCTGTTTTGTGCGCGCTAACAAAACCTTCATGAGTATATGCCGTGGGTTGGAGGCTGTGCGGCGCTTAGTAATTCGACCTAACCAGCCAGATAATCTAGGATTATAAGAATATGTTGCATGACATCGGAGTCATCTGAAGGAGAAGAAATCATGGGCACTGGAGCCACCAAAAAGAAGCCATGGTACAAACGTTGGTGGGGTATCCTCATCATTGTGTTATTCGCCCTCGGACTTATTGGCTACGTATTCACCCCATCAAAAAGCGTGCCTGACGTCACTGGGCAGACAGTCGCCGAAGCTAAAACCACACTCAACCAGGAAGGCTTCACGCAAATCACCGTAACCCCCGAGACGAAAGGAGGAGACAAGAAATGGAAGGTAAAGAGTCAGACGCCAGAATCGGACAGTAAGCAGAAAACGTCTGTATCTATAACGCTCAACGCAGTGCGCGACAACTCGGATTTATCTGATATCGCTGAAAAAGGCATGATGCTCGACGAAGTGCTTATTCAGCTGGAAGATGAAGGCTACTCCACAGCGGACTACAAGATTAAGAGCGACAGCGGGAAAGCCGTGCTCAAACCATCGAACTGGATTGTACTATCCGCAAAAGATGGAGTCATCCGTGCGCATAACAAAGCCGCAGATGAAGAGGAAGCCAGAAAGAAGGCTGAGGAAGAAAAGAGAAAAGCCGAAGAAGAGGCAGCACGAAAAGCCGAAGAAGAAAAGAAAGCAGCCGAAGAGGCAGCGCGCCAGCAAGCAGAGCAACAGGCTCAGCAGCAGGCCGCGGCAGAAGAGGCGGCACGCCAAGCACAACAGCAACAGCAACAGCAACAGCAACAGCAACAGCAACAGCAACAAGCTCAGCAGTCAGCTCCCCAATCATCAACCGGGACAGTGCACGGTGGATCATTCTGCAGCAGCCAAGGCGCTACCGGTAGGTCGTCAGCAGGTACTTTGCTGACATGTCGAGTTGCGTCGGATGGAAGACTTCGCTGGATGAAATAACTAGCGACATCAATATCTCGGACTTCCTCGAATAGCATCGATTAGACATCGAGCCGTGTTCCACGATTCTGTGGAACACGGCTCTTGTTGAGCTGACTGCAAAGCCTCATTTCACGTATTTTGCATGACATATTCGTCGACACATTACTTGTTTGCGGCGGCTCGCGCCTGATGCTCGTAATAGTCGACGAGAGGAAGGAACAGCTCGTCAACGGTGGCAACGATGTCCGCTTCGGATAAGGGACGCATGTCGCGTAGGATGGTCGCACGGCCAAGTTCCCCGGGCATACGCAGCAATGATTCCGGCAGTTCGCATGTAATCTCGCCGCGCGACCGTGCGTTTTCGACGGCCATCATGATGCTGGGCTGATCGCTTATCATCGTTCGCTCGTACAGCTCATGAGCGCTCACGCCGAGCCAGTTGGCATAGACACCGAACTTGGCCAACACCATCACCGCATCGGACTGTTTGCGATTCAGTTGCAGAAGAATGGAGATGACATCTCCCCTGAGAGTGCCGGTGTGCGGGCGTTCGATGGCGGCATGGGCACGATGATGCTTCATAGCGTCTACGAACAGTTCCGTGCGATTCGACCATCGGCGGTACAACACCGGTTTGCTCGTATGCGCTCTGATGGCCACATTTTCGAAGGTGAACTCTTCGGCGCTGCACATAGATAGCTGCTCCCACGCAGCCGCCAAAATGGCTGTTTCCAAGGTCTCACCTCGACGGCGTGTACGCTTCGGCACATTGTTCGCTTCCATGGGATCTTCTCCATACGCGGCATATCCATGTGAAATATCCATACGTAGCAGGTGTTGTACCCGAGAATCATGTATGCCGCTTTTCCAAGATACCACAGCGTTTCTTACTTGCATCTGTCTATAATCGCCTGTGATCTATAAGAAACTTGTTAGTATCTTAAGAAGCTGAATTATGAACGATGCGAAAAAGAAGAATCTGGACCATTCCCTAATCTGCCTGTGCACGGCCGAACTGGTGATGATGATCAACACCACTGCATTCAACGTGGCACTGCCAAACATTGCGGAATCGTTTGGAGCGGATATGGCTGATCAGCAGTGGATTGTCTCCAGCTACAATCTCGTGTTCGCAGCCGTGGTCCTACTGGCAGGATTCATAGGTGACCGGCTCGGTCATTTGCGAACCATGATTGCCGGGTTAGGCATGTTCGTCGTCGCATCCATAATCGGACTTGCATCCGGAAACATACCGACGTTGCTTTTCTCGCGATCGATCATGGGTGCCGGCGCCGGTGTGGTTATTCCCATGGGGCAAGCGCTGCTCGGTATTCTGTTCCGTGGTTCCGAACTATCGCGCGCTATGACCGCCTGGGCGATAGCCGGTACTCTTGGCGTACCGTTCGGGCCGCTCGTCGGCGGAGCCCTTACCGCAATGCTGGGGTGGCGTGGTATCTTCGGATTCGATGGCGTGGTGTTTCTCGCAGTAATCATCGTCATCCACATGAACGTTCCGCAGGCGGGCGCCTCGCACGAATCCCGCTCGTTGCATGTGCCATGGATATCGGTGGCGCTCATGTTCGCCGGTTTCACCCTGTTCTCCGCCGGACTGGTTAACGCACAGCACGGTGTGCTGGCTGCGAGCGCTTGGATCCCAATGGCAATTGGCATTGTGCTGATAACGGGATTCGTGCTGCATGATCAAGCTTCAAACAATCCGCTGATGGAGCTCGATCTCATGAAGGATCCCTCATTCGCAGCCTGCGCACCGGCGCTGATGATGTTGAACTTCTCAATGTATGGCATCATCTTCATCATGCCGACCTATCTGGAGACGGTACTGCGCCACGGCACGTTGGTGGGAGGAATGCTGCTGATGCCGTTGGTCGTTGCCTCTATCGTGGGAGCCCGGATGAACGATTGGATCGTTTCTCGAATCGGTTCTCGTGGCACGAGCCTGCTGGCTTTGGGATGTCTGGCAGTTGGCATGCTGGCAATCGGCGCCGCCATGTGGTGGCCCAACGAAATAGTAAAGCAATTAACGGTACTGGCTGGACAAACCATGGCCGGATTCGGACTAGGAGTCGGGCAGCCTGCAATGCTGACGTGGGCCATGAGCCGGGTACCAATCGAACAATCCGGTGCCGGTTCCAGTCTGCTGACCGTGTTTCGTCAATTCGGATCCATCATCGGCGTGGGAATCTTCGGCAGCATACAGAGCGGACTCTATGTGGCGGAATTCCGCGAATTCGCACAGTCCTTCGGACTGAATCAGCAATCCGCTGGTTCCGTGACGTTAGATTTTCAGCATGCGCTCGAACTCACGAGTTCAGTGGGAGGTCTTATACGACAGACCGCTTCCCGTGCTTATGAATCCGCGATGATCGGTAGCTTCGCCGCAGCCGCCACTATTATCTTGGTCGCTCTCGGAATCGTTGCGCTGATATCACGTAAGACGTTGCGGTGAGGAAACTCGGCTTGCTCAATGGCATTACGTTGTTCTCTAACGACAACATAGAAAGACATGCCCCCTATTCAGAGAATGGGCTCTGTATATCCGTCATTAGTCGACGATCTTGAGCCCTATAACGCAAGCGACCAGCCCGATGATGAGCAGAATCCGCATTAGTGAAACGGCTTCCTCTCCGCTAAGCATGCCATAAACAGCAGTGATTGCCGCACCAATACCAACCCATATCGCGTATGAAGTACCAATGGGGATGTGTTTCATCGCAAAAGCGAGTCCGCCCATGCTGGCAACAAGGCCAATCACAAACACCACAGTGGGAACCAGTCGGGAAAATCCCTGGGATCGGTCAAGTGCAATAGCCCACACGGATTCGCAGATGCCAGAAACTACAAGAACGAACCAAGACATAACCGTCATACTCCTCATATATGGCAAGTCTTGTCAAACCGGGTACTTGTCCATCGTCCGGGAGCAACGCTAGCTCTGTCCCTACACGATAGCACAGCCGAAAACAGATATCGTTCAACCCTATATCTGCACGAAGGTTTGAACTGCGAATCTACGGTTTTCCGGAATGAATCAGAGTTTCAAAGTGCCCGAATGTGCGAGATCGATCGTCACGCTGGCTTTATGGAATTCAATCTCGAAAAGCACCAGCTGGTCGCCGAACCGTTCCACAGTGCCCTGGTAGGCGGGCACCTTACTGATGAAGTCTTCGGCGATCTCGCCAACCGTGAACGTACTGCGACGGCATATGCCTTTGGCCCGGACATGGGCGTTGCCAGTGGCCGGCACGGTGGTGAAGGCAACATGTGGATTCGCCTCGATTTCCCTCACTTTGTCGTTATCGGGAAACGTCGAGAAATAGACGCAACTTGTGTCGGCCCTCCAGCAGAAGTTGACGACGCGAACGTCGGGAACGCCATCCGAAGTCATCGTGGCCAAGGCCATGTTCGGCTGCTCGCTCATGATGTGCTCGAACGATTCACGCACGTCCATAAAATCATCCCCCTTGCCGATCGCGACTCCATTCGGCACAGCATTCTATCTCTTCAATTCGGCGCCCACCTGCCTAACGAGCGGGTCACATTCCCTTTTCCCGCGTACGCGTAGGAGAGATAGCGTGACTGATACATGTCAACATTCGCTCCTACACCATTGGGCTGAGGCGAGGTCATATACGATGTGACGGTGAAATAACCGTGGGCCATAGAACCACTGGAATTCCAAGGCCCTCGGCACTATGAAGCAATTACTTCTTAGACGTTGGGGAGAACTTGAACTCGAGCCGTGTCACTATATGGCATCACGCTGTTTTCTAGTGGCGACGTAGCTTTGCGATGCACGAACTCATAATTATCTCACATTGCATTAGCACAGCAGTTTCCCTATTCCGTATTGCCAGTCAATTCAGTGCTGAAGTGACAAACTAACCGTCAACGGCAGTCTTCCATGCCTCCTTGTAATGCACAACCCGGAGGACTCGGTTATTCTGCTTCTTCCGACATCTTTAGCGCAAGTTCACTCGCATACCTGGTGGCTTCAAACTCCGATCGCCATTCATCAGATGTGGTGATGCGGAAGACGTCATCATGATACGCATCGATAAGGTTGAAGTAATCGTACGCCGACTCAAAAGCCGTCTTCATGCCACACTTTTCCATCACGCGGCCAGACTGGGCGTTCTCCTTGTAATGACCGCCCCACACGGCATCCTTGTGCAACGTATCGAAAGCGTATTCGAGTACAGCGTTGAGCGCTTCGGGCATGTAGCCCTTACCCCAGAACGGGCGGCCAATCCAGTAGCCGAGTTCCAGCGCGTTATCGCCAAGATACTTTCCATACCGCTCCCCGAGCGCGGCATCGCCCTCGACCGGATCGATGGTGTAATGGCTGACCGGCTTGAGCGCGATGCTACCGACTGGTTCATCGCCATTGCTTCTAACGGTTATGGCCCAGTTGTTTTCCACCGCAAGGATGTTTCTGATGTCGTCCATGCTGCCCTCGACGCTGGCATGAGGCGGCCATCCACACAGCAACCCGATTTCAGGGTCGGAAGCGTACTTGAACAACGACTCCGCCTCGGCTGCATCATCAACCCTCCAAGAGCGCAGCAGCAACCGCTCGGTTTCAATGGTCGTGTTCATGTCGTTCCTTTCATCGGCTGGAGACAATAAGCCTGCATGCTATCACGGGACAGCAGAAACGGAAGGACCCGCCCTCCTGTTTTAGGGGAGCAGGTCCTGTATTCCATCCATGTCAATCTACGCGACGTAGCGTGGCACAATTCGTGTGCCAACCCGGCGCGTCTTGACTTATTAGCACTGGATTTGTGCCAACAGGATTGGCTTTATTTCAGTGTTTGCTGACATTGAACTTGAACTCGACCGACTCGCCTTCCTGCGACAGTCGTCCATTCCCTCATACTTGCGCAGTCGACGGATTGGTCATCCGGACAATGAAACCACGTCGTTTCAAAAAATGATTTGTTTGTCCTCGGGTGCATTATTCAAGCTCGATGCCCGACGATCTTTTTCATCCTGTTTTTGCCGTAGATATTCAAGCGCATCACATGGTGGTCTCGTCGACCATTTGACAGACCGACCGACGGTCTGTATACTTGTCGACGACAAGATTGAAAGGTGGGTCGCATGGCACACAATACGCATCCCGCGGAGACCGAGCGGCGGATTCTCGATTCCGCGCGCAGGCTATTCTCCGAAAAGGGCTACGAGAAGACATCCATCCAGGACATCCTGAACGATCTGGGGCTGTCCAAGGGCGGACTCTACCACCACTTCAAATCGAAGGAGGCGATTCTCGACCAGCTGAACGCCGACGAATGGACCGCCACCGCGCATCTTCTCGACGAACTCATCGACCGTAATGACCTGAGTGCGCTGGAGAAGTTGCGCACACTCATCATTTCCGCCGTGGATGCTCCTGCCCACTTGGATCTTGTCCGATCCCAGCTGGCGCTTCTCAAGGATCCCGCGTTCTTCACCGCGAACATGCGCTTCTGGTCGACGGGACTGCCGAAGTCCTTCCGCTCGCTCATCGACATGGGCGTGCAGGACGGCTCCATCCCCACGACGTATCCCGAGGAGGCGGCGCAATTGCTCTCGCTCCTCGGCAACTACTGGCTCATGCCCTGCTTCTACCCCGCCGATCGGGCCGGCATGGAACATCGCATCCGCTGCCTCGCCACGATGCTCGACGCCATCAGCGTGCCAATATTCGACGAGACGGTCATCTTGCGAGCGATCAAGGGCCTCACAGCCCTAATGCCCGAAGAAGGGACGGCATCCGCATAGGCGGTATGTCTGGGTGCCCCATCCCGCCAATCACGGCGCCCGCGCAACGGGACATTCCGTGTCCTTTGCATGGGCGCATTTTACTGCCATACACAGACCGACGGTCGGTCTGAAATAGATTTCCATCAATCACCGGGAAAAGGAATCCACAATGACGAACACAACCGAGCGCACGGCCAACCCACGAACGGTACGCTCCTCCAATCCACTGCGCACACGCGACTTCGTCCTGCTCGTCGCGGGTCTCGGCATCTCCCTCTTCGCCAACCTCATGCTGCGGTTCGCCATGTCCATGTGGGTGCTCGACGAGACCGGGTCGGCGGCGGCGTTCGCTTCCATCCTCACGGCGAGCATCCTGCCCACGATCCTGCTTTCGCCTCTCGGCGGCGTGGTGGCGGACCGCACGAACCGGCGGACCGTCATGGTGGCGCTCGACGCGCTTTCCGCCATGACGGTGCTCGCCTGCGCCATGGTCTTCTCGGTCGTCGGCTTCAATCTGGCGGCGATCGCCGTGATGCAGGTGCTGCTCGCTGTGCTCGATGCCATGGAGACGCCCACGGTGCAGGCGGCGTTGCCGCAGATGTTTCGGTCCCATGGCGAGGATGTGATGCGCCGTGCGATGGCAGTGGTGAACGTGGTGAATCAGACAAGCATGCTCGTGCCGGCCGTGCTCGGCGGCGTGCTCTATGCGGCGGTGGGCGCCATGCCCATGATGGGCATCACCGTCGTGGGATTCGGCACGGCCGCCGCCGTGGAGTGCTTCATCCGGCTCGGCGCCCCCGAACGCAGCGACGGCGGACGGGCCTCCGCTCTGGACGACCTGCGCGCGGCGGGACGCTTCCTCACGCACGAACGCCCCCTCATGCTGCACCTCGTGCTGCTCTGCGCCGCGCTCAACTTCCTGGTGACGGGGTACGCGGAAGTCGGCTTTCCCTACATGGTCCGCACCGTGCTGGGGTTCGACTCCACGGCGTACGGGCTCGCGTACGGCCTCGTGGGCGCATCGGGACTGCTCGGCGCACTCGTAGGCGGACGGGCCGCGAAATCGCTTGCCATGCGACGTTTCCCGACGGCGATCGCCGCCTTCTCCCTCACCATCCTGCCCCAGGCATTCGCCATGATCCTCCCCGTGAGCGCGAATCTGCGCCTTGCGACGCTCACGGCGGGCACCTGCGGGACCATGGTCGCCATCACATGCGCAAACCTCATCGCCGTGCCGGCGATCCAGATGGGTTGTCCCGAGGACATGACCGGCAAGGTGATGTCGCTCGCACTCTCCACGAGCATGTGCGCCCAGCCTCTTGGACAAATCGCATACGGCTGGGCGTACAGCGCCCTCCCGGCAGGAACGGTCCTGGCGATGACGTTCGTGCTCGCAATCGCGATGCTGCCACTGGTCGCACACGTAGCGCGACGGTTCTAGGACGTGCTCCCGTCCAAGATCACGACACTACTCGATAATCGCTTCTTGGACGTTGGTGAGAACTCGAACCCGCCCGGTTATTCTTTCTCAATCAATCTGTCGTTGAGAATCACAGGCGCGTTCCTGACCGCCGGCTGCAACGCGTCGAGCTGGGCGGCGAGCCTCGCCTCGTCCACCACGGGGATGTCGAGCAGCGTGCGTGCCGCGGCGTGCAGGTAGTCGTTCAGCGCCTCGATGCGGCCGTCCTCAAGCGGGTATATTGGATCGTTCTCCAACGTGACGTCCAACGCCTTGCGCAGCATCTCGTGTTGTGCGACTCCCATGATGGCCTCGCACTGGTTGTAGAACGTCATACGCGAGTTCGACGGCTGGCGTTCCTCCAGCACCTTCAGCGTCCACGCTCCACGCTCCCAATCGGCACGCATGTCGTTCTTGAACAGCGACATGTTGTGGTCGAACAAAGGAGCCGGGCCAAGGATACGACCGGTGCGGTTGTCGCGCAGGAACCCGTGGTTGTTGGCATGACGGTCCTGGTTGACGATGAGCGCATCGAACACGAGCATCGTGCGCATCGCCTCGAACGACTCCAAGGACACCGCGCGCGCCGCGGCAAGGATCTCCGGAAACGAGGCGAGCTGCGTGGCAGCGTAGAACGGCACGAACGACACGTCCTTCGAATTCATCGACGGGCACACCGACGCCAGCTTGCCCTTCCACCTAGCCATCCGGTAATCGACCGCGTTCACGCCGAGCTTGCGCGCCAGCTGAGAGGCGAGATACTCGGAATACGGCTCCAAGCCGGCGTTCGCATACCCTTCGGAACCAGCCTTCCACAGTTCCAGCCCGCTGCCCGTATGCCGCCACGCCTTCGGGAACTGTCCATCCGTCGTCCACTCGCTCGACAGGCCGATCGCATGCTTCTCGCTCGACGTGCACCCCGTGTACGCCACGATGGCAAGCGTCTCATCCAGCGGATTGTCATACAGGTTGATGTTTGAGAACTTCAGATCCTCGCCATCCCGTTCCACCCAGAACGAGTCGTTGACCGACAGTCCCTTGCACAAGTCGATGATGCCGAGCGTATCCGCGATGTTCAACCCGGCCTGCGCTAGAATTTGCGCCGCGAACTCGCGGTTCTTCGGGATAGTGCGCCGCTCCAGCCAAGCGGCGAGCTTCGCATCATCCGGCTGAGGAGCCAGCGGGAACGGCAGCAGCGTCCGTTTCGACTCGTCGAACCAACGGATACGGGCCTCGACCTTGCCAGCCAACAGCCCTTCGCCATACGAGGCATCGAACCGGAGCAGCGGGACATCATACAGACGCAACACATAACCAGTCATACCCGTTCCCTCCAATCCGACACGTACCAAGCCCATTCCGGCGCAATCCCGTATGGCAATAAAACTGTCTACAGTATAGACAAGGGCCTTGGAATCGCTTGGATTCCAAGGCCCTCAGCACTACCCGACAATCACTTCTTAGACGTTGGGGAGAACTTGAACTCGACGATATCGCCATCCTGCATGACGTAGTCGCGGCCCTCCTGGCGCAGCTTGCCTTCTTCCTTGATCTTGGTCATGGAACCTTCGGCAGCGACGAAATCATCGTAGGAGACAATATCGGCCTTGATGAAGCCCTTCTCAAAATCAGTGTGAATCACGCCAGCGGCCTGCGGAGCGGTCCAGCCCTTGTGGATCTGCCATGCGCGTACTTCCTTGACGCCAGCGGTCAGGAAGGTCTGGAGACCCAAGATGTCGAAGCCCACACGGGCCAGCTGGTCGAGGCCGGATTCGGAAAGGCCGGCATCCGCCAGCATCTCGCGGGCGTCGGCTTCGTCGAGTTCGGTCAGGTCGGCCTCGAACTGGGCGTTGAGGAACACGGCCGGAGCTGGAGCCACGGATGCGGCGAGCTTCTTCTTCAGCTCGTCGTTGGCGAGCTCGTTGTCGTCCACGTTGAACACGTAGATGAACGGCTTGGCGGTCATCAGGTGCAGGTCGTAGACGGAATCCTTGTCGAATCGGCCCTCACGTGCGGCCTTGTCCAAGGTCTCACCGTTTTCAAGAATCTGCTTGGCCTGCTTGACGGCATCCATATACGCCGGCTCGATCTTCTTGCCGCGAAGATCCTTCTCCAGCTTCGGCAGCGCATTCTCAATGGTCTGCAAATCAGCAAGAATCAGCTCGGTGTTGATGGTGTCAATATCGTCGGCCGGATCAACCTTGCCGTTGACGTGCACGATGTCATCGTCCTCGAACGCGCGCACGACCTCGCAGATGGCATCCGCTTCGCGAATGTTGGCCAGGAACTTATTGCCCAGACCTTCACCTTCGGATGCACCCTTGACGATGCCGGCGATATCCACGAAGGTCACCGTGGCAGGCACGATCTTTTCGGTGTTGACCAGCTTGGCCAGCACAGGCAGACGATTGTCCGGCAGCGGCACAATACCAGTGTTCGGCTCGATGGTGGCGAACGGGTAGTTCTCAGCCAGCACATTGTTGCGGGTCAGCGCGTTAAACATGGTGGACTTGCCAACGTTGGGCAGTCCGACAATTCCGATAGTAAGAGACATGGTTCCCTACCTTAGCTGTGATGGTACCCGTTCAGCCGACGATGGCGTCGACGGCATCGATGACCGAGCCGCGGAAGCCATCTTTTTCAAGCTTCGCGACACCCTTGATCGTGGTGCCGCCCGGCGAGCACACGGCATCCTTCATGGCACCCGGATGGGTTCCAGTCGCCATGTACAGCGCACCTACGCCTTCGACCATTTTTGCCGCCAAACGATAGGCGGTGGCCCGCTGCAGACCGTATTGCACGCCGGCATCGCCCAACGCCTCGATATACATGTCAGTGAATGCGGGCGCGCATCCGGCAATCACCATGGCGATGTTCATATGAGCGGTATCTACACGCTCGATCAGGCTGATGGCGCCGAACAACTCCTCGAAAGTCTGTGTTTCAGCATCGCTGAGCGTGTTGGCGGACTCGGTGACGAGCACGCCCTTGCCCACGGCCATCGGCGTGTTCGGAATCGTGCACTGGATATGGATGTCGGGCGAATTCACGGATTCGCCGTCTTCGGTGGCGAACAGGTCCTGATATTTCTTCAAATCCCAACCTGCCGCGATGGATACGACGAACTTGCCCGGCTTGGCCAGCTCGTGTGCCAGCGGCTTGATGACCGAATCAATCTGATATGGCTTGATGGCGATAATCACCACGTCTGCGGCCACAGCGACTTCCACCGCGCTATGCAGCGGGCGTACGCCAAGCGTCGCGGCGTTCTTTTCGAGCTTGTCGTAGTGTGCGGCGCAGGCAACGACCTGATGTCCACGCACCACGCCGGCGTCCACTAAGCCCTGGGCGATGGCTTGGGCCATGTTGCCATATCCGATGAATCCAATAGTTGGGTTATCCATGCTGTCTTCTTTCATATGAGTTTCAAACGGGGCCAGAACGGCGTCAGAACAATTCTTCAAGATCGCCGCGGTTCAATGCTTCATTCCACAAGTGCTTGAACACCTGTGAACCGTGCAGACCGTCGTGTTCGAATTCGTTGGTGGTCCAGTAGTGGCTGTTGCCCACGCGGCTCAAGGTGTCGAGCTGCATGCCGGAATCCACGTACATATCGTCGAAATAGACGGCCGCCTGTAACGGCACTTCGTTGCGCGCCAACTGACCTTCGTCGTAGATCACGCCGAAATGCGTGTCTTCCATCAGCACATCCATGGCCGGCTTGAAGGGGCGCAAGGCGGCTTCCTGCTCGAACATCCACGGGAACATGGCCTCACCGGTGAAGTTCAGCGGACGGATTTCCGTGCCGAATTCCGGCTTGGTGTCGCGTACGCGCTGAGCCGCCCAATGAATCGGCTTATCGAGTTCGCCGTTGGCATAGATGAATTCCTGCAGCGGCCAGTACAGCGGACGGGACGCAGTGGCGTTCATCACCTTGGCCAGGAATTCGTCGGACAAATCCGCATCAGCGCACGACTCGCCGTCCGAGGTCAGGAAGGCATCGTCGAGAATCCAATGCACGCGTTCGAAGCTTGGCTTCATACCGAAATCGGAGCCCAGGCACTGCAAACGTTCCACGGTCAGAGGATCGCCATTGGGCAACAGCGGGAAGCCATGAGCGGCCATACCGGCAATCAATCCCAGTCGATGATCGACATCGGTTTCCGCCATGGAACCCAGCACCGAATCAGTCAGTTTGCCGGTGAATTCAGCAACATCGTCCACGGTCGGCAGCTTGTCTGCCAACGTTTCCACGCGTTCCTTATCCTGCGGGTAGCGCTCGTAGAATTGCTGGGTCTTACGGGCCATACGCGGGAAAGTGTGCTCGTAGACTTCGGTGGCATCAGCCGGCACATGCGGGATACCACCGGTGGTGAAGCTAGCGATAACGCCGGCCGGGAACAGCGACAGGTAGGTAAGCGTCAGGAATCCGCCATAGCTTTGCCCCATCGTGACCCATTTGCGACCGCCGAATTCAGTCAAACGCAAATGTTCGAAATCACGGACGATGGAATCGGCCAAGAACTTCTTGAGATAGTCGGCTTGCACACGAGCTGCACCGGCGGCATTATCCTCGTGCGCAGCGGCCAAGTGAGCCATCGTATGCGTATCGACACGTGAGGAGCGTCCAGTACCACGCTGGTCGGGCAGAATAATGCGGAAATGCTTGCTGGCTTCCTCAATCCAACCATCCGAAGTGGGGCTGTTCAATCGTGGACCAGCCCCGCCAGGACCTCCTTGCAGGAAGATGAGTAGCGGCAAATCGTCGTGCACATGCTCGGGAGTGGTGACTACACGGTAGAACAGTTTGATGGTTTTACCGTCGAACGCCTGACCGGGTTCATGACCGGCCCAGTCCAGCGGCACATCGATGGAATGGTCTTCGATGGCGAGACCTGGTACATAGTATTTGCAAAGCATTGTCATGATTCCTGACTTTAGCCCACAAATCAGTCTTATGGGTGATGTCGGTTCATCTTCCACCGAGTTAGCCTTGACACCTATGGGATTGATTGCGAACGTTAGAATGCAGCTGACGAAGCTTGGCGGTAAGACGTATCAAACCTTGCTGTTTGATACGCTACTTGCCGTAGTACTGCTGGTACTGGGCTCGTTTATGGCTACAAGCACCGACCCGGGCACCACTCCGGGACTGCTGTTCCGTTCATCATCCTTGGCAACTGTGCTGTGGAATGTGCCCAGCATTGTTCCGCTGGCTTTACGAAGAACCCATCCTGAGGCTGCCGCTTGGATATTCGTCGGTCTTACGGTACTTCATCTGATCGTCGGTCCGACGATTATCTATAGCGATTTTCTTGCGCTGATTATGTTGTATTCCGTTTTGGTGTATGGCAATCCTCACCATAGTGCGAGATTCGTCATGGCATCACTGGCAGTCAGTCTGTTGACTGGCACTGTGTGGGGTGTGACCTTCAATATCGGGCCGCTGTTCGGCACCGCTGCCGGGCCCAACATAGCTTGGACCAGTTGGCTTCCCACCGCAACCACACTTTCGGTTTGTCCCGCCACAGGCCTCACCACACCCAATGCCAGCAGTTGCAGCATGAAAATGCTCGAGGACTCATTGATGATGACGGTCGTGATTGCCATCTGCGCGATCAGCGTCATTATCATGGCGTTGTGGCAACGTGCACGGCATGCCACGCTTGCGGCCATGCGTGAACGCAACGCGGCCATCGCAGCGAGAGATGCAGAAGAGACCCGTATCGCCGCTCTTGCTGAAAGAGCACGTATCGCCCGCGACATGCATGACGTGGTGGCACATACGCTATCCACGATTATCGTGCAGGCGGACGGAGGCCGGTACGCAGGCGCGCATGATATCAATCTGGCCCGTTCCACGATGGGTACGATCCGACATGAAGCGCAACGCGCGCAACATGATATGCAGCGCCTGTTTTCCGTGTTCGGCACGCAGGCAGGCAGCACTTCCATCGCATACAGCAATATGCCATCATTGTGGCATGGTGCGGCCAATGTTTCACGCACTGTAACCGGACCGGCACATCCGGAGCGATTATCTGCGCAAGCCAGTGAAGCCGTGTTCCGACTGGTGCAGGAAGCGTTGACGAATGCCCGCAAATACGCCGGCACAGGGGCACACGTATTCATCAACGAACACTGGTTAGAGACGGCACTCAACGTAACCATCACCGATGATGGGCTCGGAGCCGAAGCCATGCGAGACGGACACCAGCCAGGTTATGGTCTTATCGGCATGCATGAGCGCATCGAGGCTCTTGGCGGCACAGTATCAGCTGGACCGCAACTCCAACAAGGATTCGCAGTATCAGCATCGATTCCGCTCTCCCCCATGTCTGAATCCAATCAAGCTCCTACATTTGCCGTGCATTCGACATCGATAACCGGCAACAATTCCCATCCCGATAACCCCGCGCAGAGCATTCTTCCCATATGGACGCGGATTACAGATGCCGCAAAGCACACCCTGCGATCTTGGGTGGCATCGATATCGGTGGTATTCCAGCCGAAGCATTTCGAACAAGGAGAGTCCGTTCACCGGTTCAATTGGATTGGCAGGCTTTCTCAATGGACCGAACGGCATTATCTGTTAATAGATATACTCGTCGCCGCAATATTGGTGCTGCTGTTCAATTCGTCCACCTACAACGATCTACGACTGCTCGCCAACGACGGTATTCATTGGCTGCTTCCCAATCGGGCACTCACGACCGTTCTGACCATTGCATTGCTCGCTCCGGTGGCGTTCCGTCGCCGTTTCCCTGAATCAAGTGCTTTGGCCATGGCAATCATGTCATTTATTCAGCTGCTACTGCCTGCTTCCATCATGCCATCCAACGCTCTGGCCGTGAACGTATTTGCCTTGGTATCCGTGTATTCCGCAGTACTATACGGCCGCGAGCATGCGTGGCGCTGGGTCAGCATGACGCTGGTGGTTGATTCCTGGGTATTCGGTATCAAAATTGCCGCTGGATGGAATGGGACAAGCCTATGGGGCACTACAGCACAGTTGGTTATTCCAGGACGTGACTCGTGGACCGCATGGCGCATTATTCTTAGCGGACTGATGCCGGGAGGCATGGTGATGATGGCTGGTTTCGCTTGCATCGCAGCCGCACGATGGACTCGTTCCCGAGGAGCGAATGCATTGGTATTGCAACAACGCGAAGAGGCGCTACGCGCTGAACAAGAGCGGCAGAAGGTGCTGGCCGCCAACCTTGAACGAGAGCGTATCGGGGCTGCCATGCAGACCGAAGTACTGGCCACTTTGGAGTCGGTTATCTCACAGACCGATGAAGGTCTCATTATGTTGAGTAGCTCACCAGAACCGAACAGCGAACAGATCGCATCCTCGTTCGCGGCAATCGGCGCGCGTGGCCGTACGGCGCTGGCTCATATGCGTGAGCTGCTTGCCGTATTGCGCAGAACCGGATTCAGCGATGACACAGGTAACGCTTATTCGCTCAAACCTCCTTTACAGCCAGCGCAGTCCTTGGAACAGCAACTGGCGACTATACGTCACTGATTCCCCTTGACTGTAGGGTTTCTGACACTGACTGTAGGTTTTTGAACGTTTTCCGTCAGAAACCCTACAGTCAGTGTCAGAAACCCTACAGTAAATGTTGGAAGTCCTACAGTCAATGTTGAAAAACCTACAGTGAAGATGCATTGCAAATACGAGAGCAGCTACAGTGGGATTCATGAACGAGAGTAGAAGCATTCGTGTGGTTATTGCCGATGATCAGGAACTGGTACGCGCCGGCTTCGGCATGGTCATCAGCTCGCAGGTCGACATGACCGTTGTGGGCCAAGCGTCCGATGGTGCCAAGGCCGTGGCTCTGGCCGAATCCTTGCACCCGGATGTGATATTGATGGACGTGCGCATGCCTGGTATGAATGGGATCGAAGCCACCAGACAAATTGCCGGATTGTCTTCCGTCGTGCAACCGACTCGCGTAATCATCCTGACCACGTTTGACTTGGATGAATATGTGATGGCCGCCATCAATGCTGGTGCCTCAGGATTTTTATTGAAAGACACTGAGCCTGAGACGCTGCTCAATTCGATTCGCACCGTGTTTAACGGCAATGCAATCATTGCCCCTTCCGCAACGAAACGGCTGATCGAGCAAATGCTGCACGATGGATACGCCACGGAATATGCGACTGGAGAGCCCACCCGAGCCGTTTCACGCACCACAGTCGGCGGGGACTCCGACGAACCGTTCTATACCGATCCGGAACTCGAATTGCTCACCGACCGCGAGCGCGAGGTATTGGTGGAGATCGCTCATGGGCTAAGCAATCAGGAGATCGCGAACAAGCTGTTCATCTCCTTACCTACGGTGAAAACCCACGTGGCGCATATTTTGGCGAAAATCAACGCACGTGACCGTGTGCAGGCTGTGGTGTTTGCATACGACAATCGATTAGTGTGAATGACCAAGTAACTGCTTTGCAAGGGGTACATTCGTTTGATTGCAATCATCTATCTGCTCTACGAGGGGTACCAGTCCAATACATATACAGGTACACACGTTGTAATTCCAACAGTTGTACTTACATAAACAAGGTTTTGGTACCCCTTGCACAGCAGATAGAGATCTGGAGGTACGGCGATGTACCCCTTCCAAAGGAGATGGCCTGCACACCGCGGTGTGCAGGCCATCTCCTTGGCACTGTGTCGTCAGGCTTCAGCCAGGGCGACCACTGGCGGTACGCTGACTGCGCGACGAGCGGGCGCGATGCTGGCAATCAACGCGGCAAGCGCCGCAATACCGAGCATCAGACCATTACCGGCCCAGTCAAACGGGAACACCACGTTACCGTACAGACTAAACACCATATAGGAGCCAAGCCAGCCGAATACCGTGCCAAGCAGCACACCGACCACGCCGGAAACCAAGGACAGCAGAAGCGCCTCGACGGCAAGAGAGCGCCGCAACTGCCCTCGGGTCATGCCGATGGCGCGCAGGGTGGCGGATTCCCGGGTGCGTTCTATGACCGAGAGCGAGAGCGTGTTGGCAACGCCCACGAGCGCAATTAACACTGCCACGGCGATAAGCCCCACGAGCAGAGCCATCATGCCGTTGATCATGGTTTCCCACATCGACCGTTCGGCAATCGGCCCGGAGACCATGACTCCGTCACTTGAGGAGAAGGCGTTCCGCACATTGGTAAGCACGTCATTCAACGTGGTTCCGGCCGCATCGTTATCAACGCGCATGAGCAGCATATGACCGGTCGCCGTAAGGTCACCGTTCGCAAAATAGCTGTTATTGACGAAGGCCACTGCGTCATAATCCGCGGAGACTCGGCGATAGTCCACTTGTTCGGGTGCAAGTGTCAGCGAGCTGCCTACGGCATCAGCAGTGCCGTCCGACACCGGTTCCAATGTGATGCCGGAATTATTGAAACGCAATCCCTTGCCACTGTCCGCATCATGCTTCGGCAAAAGTACATGGTTGTTGTCAACAGATGCGCCGCCGATATTCGCTTTCATCACCTTGCGCAAGTCTGCCGCGTGCTCAACGCCGGCGACGAGCACGGTCAAGCCTTTCTTATCCTCGGTCGTGGTGGTCATCACCGTGGTGGGCATGTAGGCCGAGGCAGCGATACCTTTGGTTTCCGCCGCTTTGGTTGCCTGTTCGTCGGTCATGTCAGTACCGGTGGCGATCATATCCACGCTATAGCGAGAGGCAAGAGCCTCCCCCATCGTTTGCTTGGCGCTGGCTGCACCGGTTGCGATAGTGGCCACCAATGTCACACCGATGAGCAGTGCAGCTCCTGTTGCGGCCACACGACGCGGATTCTTCTGAATGTTGGCGTTCGCCACCGTGGCGCTAGGACCGGCGAGCGCCACCAGCGATCCCACACCGTGCATGAGCAGCGGCAACCAGAACACAGCCGCAATGACAAGACCGAGGAACACCGCCGCACAACCGCCAATAGCCGTCAGCAACACCACGACATAGTGATCTTTGACTAAGGATTCATGACCGGTCAGAGATGCGTGCATCTGCCATGCGGCAAAGCCGGCAAACGCCATACCGCAAACAATCAGCAGCGTGGCTATAACACCGCGCAACACACCTGCGCGACGTGTATCGGTCAATTCCATCGGGCGCAATGCCTCCAACGGGGTGACTGCGGTAGCGCTCCGAGCGGAGCTCAGGGAAGCCAGTATGGTCATTGCAAGACCGAACACCATCGGTACCGCGAACACCTGCCAGCTCAATACCAGTCGAGCATCCATACCGGTGGAAGCCATGATTCCGGAGGCGCACAGAGCGGCCATAAGTCCAATACCGAGCGCCACACCAAGCACGGAGGCCATCAGTCCCAGCACCGTGGCCTCGATAATCACCGATGCATACAGTTGCTGTTTCGTAGCACCGATCGTGCGTAGCAACGCCAAGGTGCGACGGCGCTGTGCGACGAGCACCTGGAATGTGTTGGCGATGACGAGCGCGGCGACGAGCATTGCGAGCACGCCGAAGCTCAGCAGGAATGTAGTGACGACGCTGGTGCCGTTGGAGCTCAGAGATTCCACAGCAAGCCGGTCTGCTTCGGCGCGATTCACGAGCCGGCTGTAGCGAGGCAGAAGACGCTTGATGGAGGCCGTATCAGTCCGGGTATCGAGATCGAGGTAGATGGAGGTGGCGTTGACTTGGTTGAAATCGGCGACCCCATTGGCGAAAGCCATGAGATCCTCCGAGAGGATCGAGGCACCGCCGTCGTACGCATAGACATTATTGGGATCATCGGTAAGGCCCGTCACGCGCGCTTCAATGCCACCGGCTGAGCCTTGACTGTCGGCAGTGTTGCCGCGTGAGACATGCACCACATCCCCCACGTGCACGTCAAGCTGTTCGGCAACATGTTCAGGCAGAGCGACTTCGCGATTATCGACGGGGCGGTCACCACGTATGACGGTCACAGGCAGCAGGTTCGTTTCACCCGTGTTGATGGCATAACCGGTGGCATGGTGGTTGCCGTTGGACAACCTGATATTGGTCGCAGTGACAGCACGCACACCTTCGACGCCATCGACAGTACGTATACGATCGAGATGGTAGTCAGCCACGGTACGCGAATACGCTTCATCGGATTGAGCGTCGGTGGGGTGTTCAGGCAGGTCGGTCAGCACCATCGCGTCCGCGCCGGCGTAGATGGCGGTCTGCTGGCGCACCAGCGAGTCGTTCATCGTGTTCGAAAACAGGAAGGTCGTCGCAATGAACGCCGTACCGATCAGGATGGCGATACCGGCCGGAATCAGCATTTTTGCGCTTTTCTTCATGAGTTTGACGGTGATGGAAAACATGACGTTCACTCCCCTCGCCTAGTCAGCGTGCGTGACGGGCCGGTGCAGCGGCATGCGTGGCATGCTCACGTTCGGCCATCAGCAATGCGTTCATGCCTTCTGCGGTGGGGTGCGCCTCGTCGGCCACGATTTGGCCGTCCGCAAAGACGATGGCACGGTCGGCATAGGAGGCGGCCACTGCATCATGGGTGACCATGATGATGGTTTGGCCAAGTTCATCTACCGAACGCTTGAGGAAGGTCAGCACTTCCGCGCTGGAAACGGAGTCGAGATTGCCGGTGGGCTCGTCGGCGAAAACGAGTTTCGGCTTGGCAATCAACGCCCGGGCGATGGCCACACGCTGCTGCTGGCCTCCGGAAAGCTCATTGGGACGGTGATCCAGTCGCTTTTGGAGACCTAAGGTTTCGACCAGCAGATTGAACCATTCGCGGTCCGGCTTCGTGCCGGCCAAGGTCAATGGCATCAGGATGTTCTGTTCGGCGCTGAACATGGGCAGCAGGTTGAAGCTTTGGAAGATGAAGCCGATCTTGTGCCGGCGCAGCAACGTGAGCTGTTTGTCGTTCATCTTCGTCAAATCGCTGCGGCCGAACATGATATGGCCGCTGGTGGCGGAGTCGAGCCCGGCCAGCGTATGCATGAGCGTGGATTTGCCGGAGCCGGATGGCCCCATAATTGCAGTGAACTTGCCACGTTCGAAGCTGACGTTGACACCGCGCAAAGCGTGGACCATATTGGCGCCGATACCGTAATCCTTGACCAGGTCGACGGCCTGGATGGCAGGCGATGACGGCACAGGTGAATTGCTGAAATTCATATGTTCCCTCCCGTAAGTGTCCCGGGCCTTTTGCCCGGATGATGCTTTCAACTTACGGAAGATCGCCGGCCCGCTCCATCGTGCGCCGGGCTGTCATTCTTGAGGATGATGCATTCCCGCACCGCCTGCAGAGCCGGCAATGCTGTGCGGGTGGCAGACACAAAAAAGCTCGCACTGCATGACTCAGTGCGAGCTTTTCCACCTTGAGTAAGGCCCCAACCTTTCAGCCATTCATGACGCTCCCCTTATGCGTCATGCCCCCTCGGCCGAAATGAGCCTTCCTTACTCGAAGTTACTTTGCCAGACCGGAGGCGCGGACGGCTTCGAAACCACCCTTCAGATCGTCGAGGATGTCCTCGATGTTCTCGGTGCCGATGGACAGGCGGATGGTGCCCTGGTGGATGCCCTGATCCTCCAGCTCCTCCAGGGTTTCCTGGGAGTGGGTGGTGGATGCCGGGTGGATGACGAGGGACTTCACGTCGGCCACGTTGGCGAGCAGGGAGAACAGGTGCAGGTTGTCGATGAAGACGCGGGCTGCATCCTTACCGCCCTTGATATCGAAGGTGAAGATGGAACCGGCTCCGTTCGGGAAGTACTTCTCGTAGAGGGCGTGGTCGCGACGACCCGGGATGGACGGGTGGGAGACGGACTCGACTTCCGGCACGGTCTGCAGGTATTCGACAACCTTCAGCGCGTTCTGAACGTGACGCTCGACGCGCAGGGACAGGGTCTCGGTGCCCTGCAGCAGCAGGAAGGCGGCGAACGGAGACAGGGTGGCGCCGGTGTCGCGCAGCAGGATGGCGCGGATACGGGTCACGAAAGCGGTGCCGCCGAGGGCCTCGTAGAAGTTCAGACCGTGGTAGGAGGGATCCGGCTCGGTCAGGGTCGGGAACTTACCCGGCACTTCGGCCCAGTTGAAGTTGCCGCCTTCCACGACGACGCCACCCAGCGTGGTGCCGTGGCCGCCGATGAACTTGGTGGCGGATTCGACGACGACGTCAGCACCGTGCTCCAGCGGGCGGAACAGGTACGGAGTGGCGAAGGTGTTGTCCACGATCACCGGCAGATGATGCTTGTGGGCGATGGCGGAGATGGCTTCGAAGTCCGGCAGATCGGCGTTCGGATTGCCGAAGGTCTCGAAGTAGACGAGCTTGGTGTTCTCCTGGATGGCATCCTCGAAGTTCTGCGGCACCTCCGGGTCGACGAAGGTGGTGGTGATGCCATCGCGCGGCAGGGTGTGCTTGAGCAGGTTGAAGGTGCCGCCGTAGATGTTCTTGGAGGAGACGATGTGGTCGCCGGACTGGGTGATGTTGCGAACGGCGTATTCGACTGCAGCTGCACCGGAGGCGACGGCGATGCCTGCGGTACCACCTTCAAGAGCGGCGATACGGTCTTCGAAAACACCCTGGGTGGAGTTGGTCAGACGGCCGTAGATGTTGCCCGGGTCGGCGAGGCCGAAACGGGCCTCAGCATGATCGAAGTTGTGGAAGACGTAGGAAGTGGTGGCGTAGATCGGCACTGCGCGGGAGTCGGTGGCCGGGTCGGCCTGTTCCTGGCCCACATGCAGCTGCAGGGTTTCAAAACGGTACTTCTTGTTCTCGGCCATGGTGTGCTCCTTGCTGGTTGTGCTTGGTCGCGAGGTTCTTTTCCTTGCCACCCGCCTGCCGTATTCGGCGGTTGGCGAGGTGTTGGTTATGAAAGTACGCGCGGCAAGTGGCGCGGCGCAAGCTGAGCGTTATCACGGTTGCCTATAGACCCTTATAACCCGTTGGAATCATTGGGATTCGAAGCTCTTCAGACATCGTTTTTTCTTACTGAAAATCTCACGACACGCCGAGAATCAGAGGACACGCACCGGCTCGTTCCGCGAACGTGTATGAATCTTCGAGCGTGACGTCGAACACGCGATGATCCTGTAATGCTCGCTCGCGAATTTACAGGATATGGGCAAGGAGACCGTCATGATGCAGGCACTGGACTACGCTCATCACTGAACATCATCCGCCCGCCAGAACCGAAAGAGAATCCCATGACCGACGTGACTCTGTATGACCGCGACCCGCTTTACATTCCCCGCGTGGCCGCCGTGCACGACATGTGCGGTTATGGCAAATGCTCGCTCACGGCGGCGATTCCGATTCTTTCGGCGGCCGGCTGCGACGTGTGCCCGGTACCTACCGCACTGTTTTCGGCGCACACCAAATACAAGGTGTTCACTTTCCACGACACAACGGATATCCTGAACGGGTACCTCGATGCCTGGCAGGCCGAGGATGTGGAACTCGACGGCATTTATTCCGGATTCCTTGGCTCCCCTGATCAGGTGGCAATCATCGAGCGGCTCTACCGCGAGTATCCGAATGCGTTGCGCTTGGTCGATCCGGTGATGGGCGATGGCGGCAGCATGTACCCCACGTATACGCCTGAATTGTGCGAGGCGATGGGGGCGTTGGCATTGGGCGCGGATGTGCTGATGCCGAACCTTACCGAGGCCGCGATTCTGACTAAGACTGAATATCCTGGGCATGATCTGGATGACGCGGCCGTGAACCGAATACTTGAGGCGCTGCTCGAGCTCGGTGCGAAGAACGTGGTGCTGAAGGGCATTGACCGTGGCGATGACCGCATCATCAACTATGTGGCGAGCGCAACCACCGGCGTGGAGCGGAAAATTGAGCTTGCCCATGAGAAACTTCCCTACATGATTCATGGCACCGGTGACGCATTCGCCTCCGCGCTGTGTGGCGCGGTGCTGGCAGGTCGCGGGCTTGCCGAATCGGCACGAATCGCCGGCGAGTTCGTGCGTCATGCGATGGCCAATACCCGTCATCAACCGCACTTCGAGGATCGCGGTTTGAGCTTCGAGCTCAATTTGGGCGAGCTGACTGGGCTTATCGGTTCTTGAAGTATCTGAGCAGGTGATTTTCCTGTGTGAACAGCACAGCTAGGAACGTGCCTAAGAGCACACCCAATACTGCAGCAACAGGTATGCGCAGCAATGTGTTGGTGAGAGCCGCAGCTTCGACTGCATTGTCATCCAACCAGACCCATGCAAGCAGCGGACCGGCCAATAACACTCCCACAATGCTCCAAGCGACGGTTTCCAACATGATCTGCGTCAGCAGCGCGGTTTTCGGCACGCCGCAGTGCAAGGCGGAAGCCATTTCCAATTTGCGCATGCGCGTGGCGATAAGGCCCAGCATCGCCGCCGCTGCAAGCGCAATCCACGGCGCGTAGGCGGTCAATCGTGATTTGAATAGCACGGCGCTATCCAAGGCGCTGCCTTTGGCGGTGTTGAGCTTGTAAATCTGCGGCCGCTCGGCTGTAGTCGCACCTGCCGTGCCATCGCCGGCCAGACGCAGCAACGATTCGAGATTCTTGGTTTGCGGCCATGCACGCACCCAGCATTGGCTGAAGGCCGCATTGGCCTCTGCGGGAACCGGAGTCAGAGCGGCATAGGAGAAGCCTGATTTTCTACCATCGTCAGGCCAGTCGAACACGCCGGCAACATGAAGACTGCGCCCATCCTGCAGTGCCAAGGACTGGCCGGATTGAGCTCGGAAAGGTGCGGCCGCTTCGCTAGACAGCAGCACACCTTCATGGTCCGAGGGCATGACCCCGGTTTCCTGGAGTTCGCCGTTCTTCCACTGCGTGCCGATAGTGCTTCTCATGAACACGCCCGCAGCGCCCGGTGTGATCTCATACAACGGCACGCTGGTCGATGGCAACGCGGCGAACACGAGTTTGTTTTCGGATTGCCGCACCGCTCCGGCCGCTTCGACCCCATTCAATGATGCGAGCCGGTCGCAGGCCGCGCCATCGATATGATTCGGGTATTCCAATATCCAGGTCGAGCCGCCTGATGCCACATATTCGTCCGTCTGCTTCTGAATGCCCGTAACGGTGAGCCAGTCGGCACCGGCAAGCAATACGATCAGGCATGCGAGTCCTATGGCCAGCGTGCAAGCGTGGCTGGTTCCGGTGAGGAGGTCTCGCCATGCCTCCCCCAGTATGCCGGCAAGTCGCATATGAGGCCGATGATCATTCCGTTTGCGCATGGGTCTCCCCGCTCTGCCAATCGCGCAGGTCAATCAGATCGGTGCAGGCGTCACGTGTGCGTGGATCATGGGTGGCCACCACCACGATGGCACCGCTCATCGAAAGGTTGTGCAGATGCTCGTTGACTGTGGCTGCCGTATTGAGGTCCAGCTGTGCGGTCGGCTCATCGACCAGCAGGAGGCCTGCATGTGAGGCGACGCCTCGGGCGAGCATCAGACGTTGCGCTTCACCGCCCGACAAATCCCGGAACGGCTTGCGTGCCAAAGCCGCCAAACCGAATGCTTCAAGCAGTTCCATCGCATGCGTTTCGGCGTCACGCCGTCGTTCCCCTCGCGCGATGAACGGCAAGGCCACATGGTCGATCGCCGAGCGACGGGCCACACCGTGCGGGTTCTGCAATACCCAGCACACGCGTCCGCAGCCGATACGTTCCACACTGCCAGCTACCGGAGTGACCCATCCGGCGATGATGGACAGCAATGTGGATTTGCCGGAGCCGGACGGCCCGGTCAGCGCGTACACATGTTTCGGCAGCAAGGTCATCGTGAGGTGACGGAACAGCATATCCTCGCCGGTACGGTCAAAACTGTGCCCCACGTCGGTAAGTACTACTTTTCTCGTTAACGTGCCGGCTCCCTCTGACGAGGGAGCTGTCGAGCTTCGCGAGACTGAGGGAGAGACATCACATGAATCTATCGGCGAAGCCGATCCCATTGCCGCAGTCACATCACTCACCGCCTTGGGCTGTGCAATGCGCAGCGGTCCGCGGCGTCACATCCACATGGTCGAATGCCTGATCATCACCAACGCTGACCATGGTCTTACCAAGCTGCGAGGCGATAATCAATACCGGCACCGGCTTCGCATCGACGCTCACGCAGCCTGAGCCGGCAGTCGCATCATAGATGGCGGATGGCGGCACACTCAGCGCGGTCAACGGCTGCTTCAGTTTCCAGTCATACGAAACGTTTACGGTTCCGCCAGCGGAAGAGCCCGCGGCATTCCCGGCCGCAACCCCGCCCACACTCATTGCACCGCTGGAATCCGAACCAAGTGAGGCCATGCGGAAGGCCACGGAATTATTGATGGCAGACAGCAATGCAGCATCGGTCAGCTCAGTGGAGTCAACCGGCACATCGAATGTCTGATCGCCGATGGTGATCACGCGCTCCCCTGCCACCACATCCGCGGCAGCAGCCGGCAACGTCGCCTTGAACGGAATTGCGGCCGTGGTGAACAGGTCCTGCCCTGCCGCGACCTGCCGGCCTATGGCAATGGAGGTTTGCTTGACCGTCACCGAATCGGCAGGCAACCATACGAACCAACCGGGGTCGATGGCCCAGCCGCTATCGCGACTCAACTGACGTGCGCCCACGGATTGCGCGAGCGCATTGTAGGCGGTGATGGTGTCCCAAGTCATTGCATCGGAATCCGGAGCATTGTAGCCCAGTCTGCGTAGCGCGGCGTTGAGCCCCGTCGCGTCTGGTCCGCGCATGCCGCTTTTGAGCTCCCGATACAGCGGCACATCGGTATGCAACGCCAGGACCGGCATGGCATCGACGTTGAACGCCACCTGCCCGGATGCGATAGACGCGCCGGCGCCCACGGAGATGCCGGTGACGGTACCGGAGGTCGGCGAAGCGACCACCGAGGACTCTCCCAGGCTCACGGTCAATGCGACCGAACGGGAGTCATCGAACTGAGCGGCCGCCACGTTCACCGTACCGGCTTCGGTATTGGAGACCAGTGAAGGCGGGATTTTGGAGCGGGTCAACAGGAAGCCCACACTCACCCCCATCGCGGCCATCACCAACGCCAGCAGTACCACGATGGAGATTGCCACGCCGTTGCGTGCGGCTCTGCGTTCGTTACGGACTGCCGTTGTTCTGGCCACTGTTTTGCTCCCCTGAGTCATGGCGCCGCCCTCCCTCGCTGTTTCGTGATGTTGCCGTTATTGATGCAGCGGATCGGACTGGCATGCCCAGAACTGCTGCCCTTTCGCTGAATTCTGGTCGTATTTGTAGTTTGGATTGGGCTGGCCATCGAATGTGGTGCTCATGTATTCGCCGAAGAATTCGTGCCAACGTTTGAGGTTGGTTTCGAACTGGCTCTTGTCAGTGAGTCCTACCGTGCTCATCGTGCTCATGTAGTCGTTCTCGCTGATGGGGCTCGGCAGCAGGTCATGCTTGGCATAGCATTGGTAGACCTTGCGTTCGAGGTCGACTTGGTCCACATGGTCGGGATTATTCTGCATGGCGATGTACAGGCTGGAGATATTGCCTGCCCCCGTTTTTGCATGGCATTGATCCATGATCTTGAGTTGTTCGTCGTCGGACATCGAGCCGCGGAATTGCCCCATGGATTCGCCTTGTTCCGCGTTCCAAGTGGCTTGCAATCCGTATGGTTCGAGGCACTTGTTATAGGCGTCGTATGCCTCCTGTACCTCGGTCTGCGTGATTGTGCCGTCTTTGAGAATGTTCCGGACCAGATCGGTGGGTGCTTTCTCGTATTCCTGTTTGAATTCGGCGGCATACGGGCCGGAGAAGGTGGGCTCGCCGTTCATGGCGGCTGCCTTGGCAGTGCTTCCAGCGTTCGAGGACGAACCGCACGCGGCAAGCATCACGCACATGAGTGCAACGGCCGCAATCAACATCATCATTCGGCTCGCCTGCACGCCCAGTGGCGTCGAATATCTCTTGTGCATGATGGCCTCCTCGCCTTTCACTGCCTCTCTTTTATGCATCGTATTGAGCTCATGCCCGGAATCCCAGCATCTATGTCATCTGATGGGTTACGTGATCGATCACTGGTTCAGCGGATCGGACTGGCATTGCCAGAATTGCCGGGCTTTATCGGCGTTGTAGTCGGAGTTCCTGCTGCCGTCATCGTTGTATTCCATGTAGATGTGGTAGAACTCGTTCCATGTGCGGGTCTTCTCCTCTATCTGCGCCTCACCGTCCGCACTGCTGACTTCCATCGCCAGATATTCCTGTTCACTCAACGGCTTGGGCAACAGGTCACGCTGCTTGAGGCATTGATATGACGCCTTCTGAAGCGCCTCGGTGCCGAGGTTGCCCGGATTGCCCTGCATTTCGTCGTACAATGCTTCAACATTCCACAGATCGGTCTTTTCGGCGCATTCCGTGTTCTTCTGGTTCATCTCGGCCTCGGTCAGCGCGCTGTCCCGCAACCGGGCGAGTTGGTTTTTCGTGGCGACCAATCCGTATGGCGCCAGGCATGCGTTTTGAGCGTCCAGGATCTCATTGAGCTCCGCATCGGTGATTTGGCAATCCTCCAAAATACGTTTGCCCAAATCGCTTTTGGATTGTTTGTAGGAATCCTTGAATTCATTGGCGAATGGACCGGAGAAATCCGGTGCCTTGCAGGCGGCGGCAGTGGATTGCGACGTCGTGCCATCTGCCGTGGCATTCGACGGCGAACCGCAAGCTACGCATGCCGCAAGCACAGACGCGGATACCAGCAGCGCAAGCACATGCCGAACATCATGTTGCATGCGCCCTTTGTTCGTTCCCCAACCAACCATGATGACCTCCCTGTCTCAATCCAGCATAGGCATGATGGCTCGGAAATCATCACACCGCTGTAGTCGCGAAGATTACAGGTATCGGTGCGAAACCAAAGCAGCAAAGGTACCGTGGAATCATCGGCAGGCAAGGATATCTAGCCGGAAAACCGTCGCATTCGCATCAGCGTCAAGTACCGGCCGGTAATCTCGCAAAGGAGGACTCCCATGAAGCGCGTACTGGCACATCGTATGGCCGTGTTGGCACTGGCTGCCGCTGTGACGTGCTCCACTGCTGCATGCAGTGCATCATCGTCGAGCACTGCCAAACAGCCGAAAGGCGAGCCTACGTTTTCAGGCCCTTGGGCTGAGGATTTCCGGTTGAGCTACGATCAGGCCCACGAAAACGGCAACACGTTCGCACAGACTGTGCTGAGCGACGAGCAGATCACCGAGGCGGAGGCCACGGAGGTAGCAAGCCGATACCAGTCCTGCATGGCGGATGCCGGGTTCGTGTATGACTATGTGAACCCGGATGGCTCCGCCCAAATGCAAACAGGCAATATGAGCGACGCCGAACAGCAGAGGTTCCATGAGCAGGACAGCGTTTGCTCCAGACAATCAGGTCAGATGTTCATCACGGCTCTCTACAACGCATTGCTTGAAGATCCTGATGGCGAACTGCGCAACCGTACAGCGGAGGAGATACGCCAGGATCTGGCGGAGTGCCTGAAGCGCAAGGGTGCGGTCGGTTCGGAGTTCACCGCGGAAGATGTTCCGATAGTCGACGCGGATGGCGAAGAATACGCCCAGTTCAGTCAGCAGTTCACCAATCCCGGCGGCAAGTACTACAGCGAACAGAATTACGAGAGCTGGGTCCAATGCAACGACGATCCTCGCAAGTAGATCGTAAGGCACTCACGTCTCCCCTTCAGACTTCTCCTTAAGACAGGGAGGCTTTTCTATGCCACTCGTCAGTCAAGCCCGCCGCATGACTTACTCGCAAGTCTCAAGCTTCTGCTGGAAATCTGCGTTCGCGCGTTGTGCTTCGCTGAACGGACCGGTGCCGTTTCTGCTGTCTCGCTCATAATCATCAATCGAATATGATTCGCCGACTATCCCCTGCTTGATATAGCAATCGATGATGGTCTGTCTTACATCCTTACCGTCGTTGTTCGGATTCAATTGCGCGGCGCTGGCCAGCTGCCAGATGGCGTTCGCACCATTGCGTTCGGTGCAGGTTTGCATGTCCTGGTTCACGGAAGCACCCCATGATTGCCGATCCTCTTGCGTCGCCCCACTCGGCGGATAGATGCTCATCTCGCCCAGCTCGCCCATGGTGATGGATTCCTTGTCATAGCCGAGATCGCCCAAGCACTGCACGACGCGATTGTTGAGTTCGGCCAGCTCACTGTCCGCGATAATGCCGTCGTCCAGGATGCCCGCAGCGAAATCATTGCCGTTCTGCCTCAATTGCTCGCGGGACTCACGCAATTCCGTTCCATAGTGGGCATTGAGGTCAATCCCCCCGCTGGTTTGCGGCTGAGACTGCGCAGCAGATGATGCGCAAGCTGACACCGAACACAATATACAGCTTGCGGCGACGGCGGCGACCATGACCTTTACCAATCGAAATCTGCCATATTGCTTGTTCATTGCGACTCCTTTGTCGATTGTTCGGAGGCCTGGATGTTGGCCAATGGTTCCAGCCATCGGTAATCGGATTCGGTGCCGCATTGGCTGACGATCGACGATTGTTGTTCGCCGCTCATCGATCCGCGAATCGGCACGACGCTCTCACCTATAGCTTCACCGTTACTGTCCGTAATCGTTTTGGCTTGCATTCCGTAGACGGATAGACATGCGTTATAGGCCTTGCGCACTTCGACGAGCTCGTCCGGCGTCACCACGCCGTCCTCGAGTATGTTGCGTCCGAGTTCGGTGTGCAGGTTGTTCCAAGCGGTCAACGCCTCGTACTTGTTCGGCCCGGTGAATTCTGGATGTTCGCTGCCAGTGGGCAACGTACGGCTGGAACCGTTGCGCGCATTGGACGCCACGTCGCTCCACGGTTGCGGAAGCAACGATGTCAGCAGTACGGCGATGGCGATGCATACGGCAAGGATGAGAGCAACCTTGAGATGGCGGCGCCGCCAGCGGCCGACTCCAACGGCGAAGACGCGCTGTGAATACTGTTGGTGTTGCTCATGTGGCTGATTGCTGCCACGAATCCTTGTCATCCTGGTCATGATGCGCGCCTCTCAGGTGCTGATGAACCAGGATGCATAGGGATGCGGGCATACAGTATCCAATCGCCATCCTCGGCTGTGGTGTTCAGCTCACCTCCCAGATCGTGGATGATGCGCTTGTGCATGGCGAGCCCGCTGCCGTGCGGTTTGAGGGCGGCTGGCATGCTGCCGTCGGCATTCGGTCCGTCATCGCCTGATCGGGCAATCGGATTGGTTTCCATGATTTCGATGGTGGTTGTACCGAAAGTAATCACACAGCAGTATTCGCCGGCATCTGGGCTCATGTGCCGGGTGATATTAGCTGTGATTTCACCGAGCAGGTTAATGGTTTCCTCAGCTGATTCGTCTGCGCAATTGTCCGGCAGATTGCCACGCGTTTCGATGTTTCCTGTGAATTGCAAATGAGCGAGCTTGCTATGCGCCTGTTGTATTGCCGTCTGAAGTTTGCTCCACTGCTCGGACGTGGCGTTGTCGCAGGATGAACGTTTCGGTATGGGACTCGCGGAGGGTTCCAGAGCAGAATCGGTGGCGGAATGCTCCGCATTGGAGTCATTGGAGTCATGTGACGATGGCTCAGACGATTGCGGCTGCTCAAGCAAATCGATGACATGATGGATTTCATCGAGCACGGACAAGGCCTGATCGTTGACGAACCGCCAATCCTGCTGTTCGTCGTGATATGCCGCGTCATCGCCGATGCGTCGCAACTCGCGTTGCGCGGTCAACGCGATGTATGAGAGCCCGCCACTGGCGGAATCATGGATGCGCGAGGCCAGGCGCGTGTTGCGTTGCAGGGTATCCAACTGCCATTGCTTGCGCTCCAGGGCCAAGGCTTGTTCGCGAATCTCATCGCGTTGTTTGCGCCATCGGAACGACATGCCGCCCATGGTGGCGAGCGTGAACATGCCGATGTAGTTAACCATGCCGATCCATGTGGCGGAAAGCGCATTGAAGGTGTTCAAAGCCACCGGCACGCATTCGGCAATCGTGACCGTGAGCAATGCGGCCACCGCCACGGGAATCGCACTGTCATACCCGATGATGGCAAGCGCCAGATACGCCGCCCACAACGGGTTCGGGCCGGATAGATCGAGCACGAACAGTCTGGCCACCACGGTAACGATAATCAGCCATCCTGAGATTCGTGGGATGAACGGCGAAAGCACAATGGCGATGACCGACAGACCGGAGAATAGGAAGTTCAGCGGGTATATCGGTGGTATCACCGACCATTCGATCAGGGTGGCCGCGAGCGTGAATGCCGCGATGGCAAGCCGGAACCAATGCGCCCGAATCCAGTGGACTGCTTCCGCAGCGGGTTTGCCGTTCATCACTCCCCCTCTGCTGCACCGGTCCACAAGGCCACGGCCGCGCCACGTGAAGCAACACCGAGCTTATGGATGGCACGGGTGAGATAGGTTTTGGCAGTCGAGGCATTGACCTGCATTTCAGCGGCGATCTGGTCAGTGGATAGCCCTCTGGAGCACAGGTTCATGGCTTCGGCTTCGCGGTCGGACAGGAGAAATTGACGAGGCATGCGCTGCCCGCTTAATCGGGCATGCGCCTGCGCCGCGGTTTCGAAGCCTTCACCCCATGTGCCGCCGGAGGCCACCGTGCGGATCGCTTCGATGATGGGCGTTTCGACTGATTTAGGCACAATGCCTTGTGCGCCGGCTGCGGCGGCTTTGCCGGAATACACGGCGAGTGAGAACGATGTGACGGCCAAAATCTTGACACGTGCGGTTTTGATGCGAATGGTTTTGCACACCACAAGTCCGGAGAGTTCGTCCATCGACATGTCGGTCAGGAGCACATTGGGGCTTTGCCGCGGGTCGAGGCAACGGGTGACCGCGTCCCTGCCTGATGTGGTTTTCCAAACGATGCGGGCTTCCGGCATGAGCTCGCTGATGGAGCGTTCGAGGAAAGCGAGCGAGAAGGCGTCGTTGTCCACAAGTCCGATGGTGACGATGGGGCGCACGACCTGCTGCTGCGATTGATGGTTGTGATCCACGTTGCCTTCTATTGCCGCTTGATTGGATATCTGATTGAACTGTTGATCGTCGCCGCTCATGATGTTCATGCCCTCCTGCGGCTTCGCTGCCGCCCCTTCTACGGCTACCGTAGCATCAGTGAACTTGTCACTATAAGGCGTGTTGTCATCCCGTGGATGACAACCAAAGCCTCATCACATGCCTACTGCCTTAACAAACGGTGGATAACCCGGTTTCCATCCACACGTTATCCACAACACGCCAAACCCCGTCATAGTATCCACATTTACCGGTTGCGCTTGTGCGGCGAAACGGTCAACCTGCACAGTGGATACATGAGTACTTCCCTATCATCGCAGATCCTTGAAGCCGGCAACGATGCCGTGCAACATTACCAACAGCCCATGTTGGATTCACCGCATGAGCACATGAGCGAACCATTGGACCATCTGGCCACGCTGATGGCGGACCCTCTGCTCTCCGCCAAACGTTTCGGAGTTCTTGGCGAGCATTACGCCGCGGCATGGCTGGAACAGCAAGGTTGGCAAACGTTGAGCCGCAATTGGCACACCCGATACGGCGAGCTGGACATCGTGATGATGGCACCAAGCCGAACCATCGTGTTCGTGGAGGTGAAGTCACGGCGCAACATGCATTTCGGCATGCCTCAGGAGGCGGTGACCCACGCCAAACAGATGAATCTTCGACGTGCCGCATGCGATTGGCTGATCGACAGGCGTAACCGCATACCTCATATCTCGATTCGTTTCGACGTCATCACCATTGTGATGGATATGGGGAAACCGTTGGTGCGCCACATCATCGCGGCGTTCTAGAAGGAGTCACAGCAATGCCCATCGGAAGCACATTCTCCGTAGGATTAATCGGATTAAAAGCCTTCATCATCCAAGTGCAGGCATTTATCAGTCCGGGACTACCCTATTTTTCCATCATTGGTCTGCCGGACACTTCACTATCCGAGGCACGCGAACGCGTGCGTTCCGCATGTCAGGCCAGCGGTTTTTCCTGGCCGCAAACGCGGGTAACCGTCAATATGAGTCCGGCGTCAGTGCCGAAACGAGGATCATCGCATGACCTGGCAATAGCGGCGAGCGTACTATGCGCGGCAAACGCCATCAGCCACAGTTGTCTGGAGAATACGATCGTGCTCGGAGAGGTGAACCTCGACGGTTCGGTACTGCCGATTCATGGTCTGCTTCCCATTATGCTGCATGCCAAAGAGCGCGGCATCCATAAGCTGATCGTCCCGTACCGCAACCTTGACGAAGCCCGGATGGTGGAGAACATGGATGTGGTCGGCGTGCAACATGTGGGCGAGCTCATCGAACTCATGGGAGGGAAAGCCACCTATCGTATGCCCGAACTGCCCCAGGGAAGCGAAGATGCCATAGACGCCACGTCCCAAACCGATGGCGTTCACCCTTGCGGGGATATGAGCGAAGTGTTAGGTCAGGAGCATGCCAAATGGGCCTTGCAGGTGGCTGCGGCAGGCGGGCATAACCTCATCATGACCGGACCTCCCGGAACGGGCAAAACCATGCTCGCATCACGTATGCCTGGCATCATGTGCCCTCTGGATGAGGCCGAGCAACTGGAAGTGGCGTCCATCCGATCATTGTGCGGCACATTGCCGCAATATGGCATCACCGATGTGCCTCCTTTCGAAGCACCACATCATACCGCCACGACAGCGGCGCTGGTGGGCGGAGGCAGCGGTCTGGCAACACCCGGCGCCATCACCAGGGCGCATCGCGGCATTCTGTTTCTCGACGAGGCTCCGGAATTCAGCGCACGCGCGTTGCAAACCATGCGCGAGCCGTTGGAATCCGGGTACGTGGCCCTCTCCCGCTCAAAAGGCAGCACCTACTATCCCGCCGCATTCCAACTCATCATGGCTGCGAATCCATGCCCATGCGGCTACTATTACGGCACCGGCGAGCGCTGCACATGCAAGGAGAAGGAACGCATGCGCTACTTCTCCAGACTTTCCGGCCCGATTCTCGACCGCGTGGATATTCAGCTCGCAGTCCCGCCAGTGTCCCGCATCGTCCAGCAATCCGAACCACAGGGAGAGTCCAGCCAAACCATTCGCGCCCGCGTGATTCAGGCACGGCGTATGGCAATGCGCAGGTTCGAACAGTTCGGCTGGACCTGCAACGCTCAGGCGTCCGGCAAATGGCTGCATGCCAATACGTCGCTCAAAGCCGTCGAACTCGTCAATAAAGCGCTCAACAACCATCAGCTCACGTTGCGAGGCGCGGATAGAGCCATGCGCCTCGCATGGACGCTTTCCGATCTGGACGGCAGAACCAGCCCAACCGAACAGGATGTCCATCAGGGCATCGAATTGAGAACGAGGATGTCATGACCGAACACAATCCCATACCGATACTGTCACGCGACGCCCTGTTTCGGGCGGCGCTCACCTTCTGCCTGGATGGGGCAGACGCCTCGATGTACGCCACGCTGAAAGGCGCCGGCCAGGCGGAAACCATATGGCATATACTCGTTGAAGCGCACCCGAGCGGCTCCAGCAGCAACTGCGAACCTGCGATGAAGGAACTGGAGCGCATGTTCATCGAAGGGTTGATTCGCTGGGGTCGCAAACCCTCGAACGCCATCATGAACGCATTCCGCACGGCGGTGGCCAGTTGGCATAATCGCATGCAGGATCTGCCGAATCGCGATCCATTGGCTCTTGCCGACTGGTTCACCGTGGACGGCACGCAATGGATCGTCACTCCTGCCAGTCCCTGGTGGCCTCAACAATTGGAGGATCTGGCCATTCGGTCCGACTGGGCACCACCATTGTGTCTCTGGGGCAAGGGCGATCCTCGAGCGCTTACCAGCTGCGATAAACCTCTAGGCATCGTGGGATCGCGCGATGTCACCGAATATGGCAGATATGTTGCTCATACCCTAGCTGAGCAGGCTGCCGTCTCAGGGCATCTAGTAGTATCCGGCGGAGCCATGGGCACCGACGCCGCCGCGCATTGGGGTGCCTTAAACGCATTGCATGGACGCAATCAATCCGGTATCGGGCGAACGGTCGCCGTGTTCGCGGGTGGTCTCAATCATATGGGCCCCATGCGCAACCACGAACTGTTCGAACGCATCGAGGGGCAATCAGGAGCACTGATCAGCGAACTGTGTCCGAATGTGATTCCTGAAGCCAGACGGTTCCTATTACGTAACCGAATCATCGCGGCGCTTTCCTCCACATTGGTGGTCGCCCAGGCCCGCCTGCGTTCAGGTGCGCTCAACACCGCGGGATGGGCGTGCGAATTGATGCGCGAGGTCTATGCGGCACCCGGAGACATCAACCAGCCGGTGAATGCCGGATGCAACAAAATCATCAACGAGCAGAAAGCCGTGCTGCTATGCGCGGCAACCCGGATAGAAGACATCTGCCATGAGCCACATCGACCCATCATGGCGTTCGACCCGCCACGCCATGAACCAGACACGAATCAATCACAACCGCCGAAGGAGGCACGGCAGACACAGCATGCCCAGCAACAACATCTTCCGGGAAACGCGCGCAATCAGCATCGGCCGCAACAGCCGGACGTTTCCAACATGCCCGATTTGAGGAATCAGCCCTCAGCGGCCGACGGCAAAGCGCAAGTCATCAAGCTCAGCAATCTGCCGGAATCGCAGCGGTTGATGGCCGCCCTCATCCGAGAATGCAACAAACGGCACCTGATCACCACACCTGACGCGCTGCTGCGCATGGCCAAGACCAGCGCCCCGGATGATATTACGAATATCGCCACGGTATTGGAAATACTCGGCACCATGGAACTGGCGGGTATCGTGACGAGGAAGGCGGATGCCATGGTGCTCAGCGACTTGGTTGTCTGACTGTCTTTCGCCTATCATCCACATCACTTGCCGGTCTTGTCCCGCACCGCAGGCATTGATGATTGACGGACTCTGTTCGGCGGGTGTGCGAGAATCAAACCCATGAGTCCGAAACGTTTGGAAGATATGTATGATGCGGTCATCGTCGGCGCCGGAGCCGCCGGCCTGTCGGCTGCGCTCGGTTTGCTGCGCTCCCCCGAGGTCGCGGAGCTGAGGGAACAGGGTCTCGATCCGAAGATTCTCGTGGTCTCCAAATTGCAGCCATTGCGCTCGCACACCGGTTCCGCAGAAGGTGGCATCGCAGCCAGCCTAGGCAATATCGAATCCGATGATTGGCATTGGCATTATTACGACACCATCAAGGGCGGCGATTGGCTGGTCGATCAGGATGCCGCGAAGCTGCTCGCCGAGTATGCGCCGGAAACCGTCATCAATCTGGAGCGTCAGGGTGTGGCGTTCTCACGCACCGAAGACGGGCATATCGCCCAACGACGATTCGGCGGTCATACCCGTGATTTCGGCGGAGAACCGGTCAAGCGCGCCGCCTATGCCGCTGACCGTATCGGCCATCAGATCTTGCATACGCTCTGGCAGCAGTGCGTGGCACAAGGCGTCGAATTCGCGGAGGAATGGTACGTCACCGATCTGGTGCTCACCGAGGATGGTAGCCAGGCTGCCGGCATCGTGGCGATGGACACCCATACCGGCAAGATCCATGCCATTCATGCCCGCAATGTGCTAATCGCCACCGGCGGTGCAGGCCGGCTGTTCCATACCACATCGAACTCCTGGGATTTGACCGGCGACGGCATGGCCTTGGCCCTTGCATCAGGCCTTCAGCTTGAGGATATCGAATTCGTGCAGTTCCACCCCACTGGACTTGCGCATACGGGCATCCTGCTCTCTGAAGCGGCCCGCGCCGAAGGCGGTATTCTGCGCAATGCGGAGGGTGAGGCGTTCATGGAACGATACGCCCCCGAACACAAGGACCTGGCGGCCCGTGATGTGGTGTCCCGCTCCATCATGGCCGAAATCGACGCAGGCCGAGGCGTGGCCGACCCGAAGGATCCCAATGGTCCAAAGGACTGCGTCTGGCTGGATATGACCGGTATCGATCCCAAGCGTATGGCCCAGGCGCTGCCTCAGGTGGTGGAGACCATCGAACAATACGCGAATCTCGATCCCGCCAAGGATCTGATTCCGATCAAGCCCACGGCGCATTACACGATGGGCGGTCTGCCCATCACCACGGATGGCGAAGTCTACCGTTGGGACGGCACCCGTCGCACTGTGGTAGACGGCCTGTTTGCGGCCGGCGAATGCTCCTGCGTGTCCGTGCATGGCGCGAACCGATTGGGCGGCAACTCATTGCTCGACGCATGCCTGTTCGGCACGCGTTCCGGGCGCACGCTAGCGGCACGCATCGTCGAGAACCCCGCCGGCTCTCCTATGGCGGACGATGCATCCGATGAGCTGTTGACCGCCGCAGTCGATCAAGCCGCCGACATGCGCAATCAGGAGCTCGACAAGCTTTTGCAAGGGTCCACTGCGGCTGGACAGTCTGATCACGGCGAGGGCGATGAGAACGCCTATGCGCTCATGGCCCGTTTGGGTTCCATTATGGAGCGCGCCTTGGCGGTACGGTGCAGCGCCGACACTATCGGAAACGCACTGGAACAGCTGAACACCAGCATTAGGCCCGCCGCCGAGGCTCTGCATGCGCATGACAAGACGGCAGCGTTCAATCAGGAGGTGACAGCCATTTGGGAGGTACGTCACCTCATCGAACTTGCCGAAGCGGTGCTGCAAGCTTCCGACGCCCGCCATGAATCACGTGGCTCGATGCGCCGACTTGACTTCCCCGAACGAGACGATGAGCATTTCCTAGCGCATTCCATGGTCTCTGCCGACGGTACGGTGACGTTCAAACCGGTGATCATTACCGATTACCCACCCAAGAAGCGTGAATACTGACCCGGCCCAGGGCTTGTGGCACAATAGGTTGGCTGATTAGTCAGATAATGACGCACTGTTTCATGGAGGCAAAGCATGGTTGAGGCGAGCAACACAACGGTTACCCTTCAGGTACACCGGTTCGCGCCACGCGCCGAACGCGCTGAGCGTGCTCGCGGCGGTAGCCCGTTCGCCCGTAAGAGCTCTCCGTTCGGCGGCGGTTCCGAGTCGGCGTCCCGTCGCCGTCCACGTGGTAAACAGTGGGTGCAGGAGTATACGATTCCCGCCCGCCCAGAAGACACCATATTGGATTGTCTGCTGGCCATCAAACGCACCATCGATCCGACGCTTGCCTTCCGATACTCGTGCGGCCATGGCATGTGCGGATCGGATGCCGTGTCCATCAACGGCACCCCGACATTGCTATGCACGGCCTCCATTCGAGACTGGGCCAAGCAGCCGGGCGCATTGCCCCAGGTGGATGACGAAGGATTCCGCCATATTGGCGAAGATGAATCCGACGGTGGCGCATCCGACGATGGCGCTTCTCTCGGTGTCATCGAGCTCGCTCCCCTGCCTGGGTTCCCGCCGCAGCGTGATCTCATCGCAGACATCGATCCGATGCTGAACCAGATTCGCAAACTCACCCCGTATCTTGAGGCCGATGGCGTGCTCGCCACCACCGAAGAGGGCAAGGTGAACGCGTTCGAGTATTTGCAACACCCTGAGCAGCTTGCCAAGTACGAGACGCTCAGCAACTGCATCGCCTGTGGCGTATGCGAAGGTTCCTGCCCGGTATTCGCCGGTGGCGACGCCTTCATTGGCCCGGCCGCATTGATTTGGTCATCCCGTTTCATCAACGATTCGAGGGACGCCAAAACCATGGAACGCATGGATGCCATCGATACCGCTGATGGCGTGGCCGCATGCCAGTCGGTGCGAGCATGCTCCCGTCATTGCCCGCGTGGCATCGACGTCGGCGAGGAGATGTGGCAGATCGTGGCCAAAGTCCGCGAACGCTGATCGGAGCCGCATGGCAACGCTCAACGATTGAGCACTATGAGCATTGAGCAGCACACTATATAGAGGAACGGTTATGGATAAGACGCAGTATACGAATCTTGCCAAGGCATGGGAATTTGCCGAGGATCATGCCAGGCAGCGTGAAGCCCAACCGGTTGTTGCGGCCCGCGAAGTAGCCGAACAGACGGGCCAGCCTCAGGGATCCGCAGCCCAGGCGCAGCTGCTGGCCCTGCTGGCGCGTATTACCGGCGCTTCTTCAGTAATTGCCATCGGCACGGGCTCTTTGGTGGAAACCATGCAATTGGTGCATGCATTGAACGGCACCGGGCAACTCACCGCCGTCGATTCCACCGCGCAAGGCATCGCGATGATTCGCAAGGCGTTCTCTGAGCTGCAGGACACCACCGATACGTCATTGCGTGCGGTCAATGCCGCGGCAAGCGTGTTCCTTCCCCGGTTGAACGCCAATGATTACGATATGATCGTCGTGGCTGGCGATGCCGCCAACTATGCGTCCACATTTGCCCAGGCCTCTCGTTTGCTGCGTTCGCACGGCGTCATCGCTTTTACCGATGCTCTGGCCACCTATGGCGATCACGGTGGTGTGCTCGATGCTGCTGATCGCAGCGCCAAGGCCGTGGCCATGCGTGAACTGATCGCCACAGTGGAAGAAGACGAGAACTTCGAGTCGACCCTGACGCCTGACGGCACGGGTCTGCTGCTCGCGTTTAAGAAGTAATACTTTTTGATAGCGAATAATAAAAAACCGTGCCGCTGAAGCTGATACACAGTGGCACGGTTTTTTATTCGCTATTGCACACCAATGGTGCTAGTGGCGATTTCAACGGCCTCTTCGGGATCATCGGTGACCGTGACCAGATGTGGGTCGATGGAGGAAATCATGCCGCGTTCTTTCACTGGCCCGTTCAGCCAGTCGAACAGCCCTTGCCAGTAGGCTTTATCGAATAATACGACCGGCATATTCGCCACCTTGTGCGTCTGCACCAGTGTCAGTAATTCGAACATCTCATCCAGCGTGCCGAAGCCTCCCGGACAGACGATGACGCCCGAGCTGTACTTGACGAACATCGTTTTCCTGACGAAGAAATATCGGAAGCTCATGCCGAGGTTCACCCACTGGTTCAACCCCTGCTCATGAGGCAGCTCGATGCCCAGCCCCACCGACTTGCCTCCGGCGAGCGCCGCTCCCCTATTCGCGGCCTCCATAATGCCCGGACCGCCACCGGTGATGACCGCGATGTTGTTCTTGGCAAGGAGGGTGCCCATACGTCGTGCCGCTTTATACGATGGCTCGGTTCGTGCGGTACGTGCTGAACCGAAAATCGCCACGGCAGGTCCAAGCTCGGCAAGGGCCCCGAATCCGTCCACGAACTCCGATTGGATTCTGAGCACACGCCACGGATCCATATGCAGCCAATCGGTATCCTGATCGGTTTTCAGTAAATTGGCGGTGGTGTTATCCGAGGGAATCATCTGACCACGAAGAATCACCGGACCACGATGGTAGGTATCTCCCAATGGCGAATAATCCTCGTTCATTGCCGGGGTCTGCTGTTCCTCCGTCATACGTTACCTTCTTCGTGTGCCATGTTGTGCAGTGCCGTCGCCTGTTCATACCGTTTGGATTGACGGCTTAATAATATGCCGGATATTACCGCGGATACCAATGACCCCACAAGCACGCCGAACCGGGCTTCCGCGGAAAGCTCGGCATTGCTGTATGCCAAAGACGCAATCAGGAAGGATACGGTGAAGCCGATACCGCAGGCGCACGCCGTGGGGATCATATCGCGTACGCGCAATCCTTTGGCCATCTTCAATCCGCCCACATGGGTCGCCAGCCATGCGGTCGTGATGATGCCCAATGGCTTGCCTACGGCGAGTGCTACAACCAATGCAATCACCAGCGGGGACAGCATCAGCGCTGGGCTCAGCTCCTCGAAATGCACGCCGGTGGCGAACAAGGCGAATATCGGCAAGGCCAACAACGCGGAGAACGGCTGGAGTTTTTCGGCGTATCGTGCGGCACGTGGCGTGGTCTCGCCGAACACTTCACGAGACGGCGTGGAGAGTCCCACCACCACGCCGGCGAGCGTCGGATGTACGCCGGCTTCGAACATCATGATCCACGCAAGAATGCCTACCACAGCAACGGCGATCCACGGCACTCGGCGCATACGCACCAACATGGACCACACCACCGCGCATACAGCGATGCCAAGGAACCAGTACCAGGCGTTGACCGATGAGAAGAACAATGCGATCAAAATGATCGCCAGCAAATCGTCCACGGTGGCCAGCGTCATCAGAAACGCGCGAATCGAGCCTGGCAGAGCTTTGGCGAACAGTGCCAGCACAGCCAGCGAAAAGGCGATATCGGTGGCGGTAGGCACGGCCCAGCCGTGCGCCATCTCGCCAAACGGTATGCTGCTGCCGGTGGTGGTGAGAATCAGGCTGCCGGTGCTGCCAGGACCATATTGGGAGAACACCGCAATAGTCAGCAGGAACAACACTGGCGGAGCCAACATGCCGCCCACCGCACAAAGCATCGGCACGGCCGCCGCCTTGGGATTGGAAAGTGAGCCGGTGGTGAGCTCCTGCTTCAATTCGAGACCGACGGTCAGGAAAAAGATCGTCAGCAATCCATCTTGCGCCCAATGACCGACCGGCAAATCGATATTGGTGTGAGGAATACCGATGTGCGTTTCCGCGATAATCTCAAACAGATGGTAGGTCCATGGCAGGTTGGCGCATACCAGACCGATCAGCGCAAAGCCCAGCATGATGAGACCGGAGATGCGATCGGAGGCGGCAATCCGCTTGATCACGCTCCATGCACTCCGTTTGGCCCCTGTTCCTGTCATTACCGCTCCTCGTCTTATGGCCGACTGCCCTGCGGCCGAAACCGATTACCCATATTACGGTAAAGCCCGGGAACGATTGCCCCGGGCTTAAGTAATCACATCATTCCTTCGATGCCAAATCAGCCTTTCTGCCGAGCAGCCAACGCCTGTTCGATGTTGTTCAACACGCGTTCAAGCAGCGCGGTTGGGCATGCCAGATTGATGCGTTCGAAGAAGTCTCCGGAATGGCCGAACAAGGAACCCTCATCAAACCAGACGCGCGCCTCATCGCGCAGGAAGCCACACTGTGCCTGAGGATCGACGAAACCAAGGCCTCGGCAATCCAACCAAGCCAAGTAGGTACCTTCCGGCTCAATCAATCGGATGCCATCCACACGGGTAGCAAATTCACGTACTAGAGTCACATTGCGTTCCAGTACCTTCAGCAGCTGATCCAGCCATGCTTCGGCATGGTTGTATGCGGCTTGGCAAGCTACAAGACCGAAATGGCTGACCGTCAATCCACCGATGTTCTCGGCCGCCACATCGAAGCGTCGCTTCAGATCGGCATTGCGAATGATAGCATTCGAGCACAGGAGACCGGCCAAGTTGAAGGTTTTGGTCGGTGCGGTGAATTCAAAGAGGATATCCGCGTATGCATCACCCAACGTGCCAAACATCGTGACCTGGTGACCGGGGTGGGCGAAGTCCGCGTGAATCTCGTCGCAGAGCACGTAGACGCCGTGCTTCAGGCAGATATCGCCGATACGGGTCAGCTCCTCGGCGGTCCAGACGCGGCCGACCGGATTATGGGGGTTGCACAGAATCATGGCTGTGCAACGTGGATCGGAAGCCTTGGCCTCGAGGTCATCGAAATCGATCTCATAACGGCCTTCGGCCTCGTTCAGTACCAGTTCGTTGTCGAGAATGGTCAGTCCATTGCGTTCCGAGGCGAACGTAAACGGATAGTAGACCGGGCGCTGAATGATGACCTTATCTCCCGGATGGGTCACAGCTCGCAATGCGGTGTTGATGGCAGGCATCACGCCATCGGACAGGCTCACCCACTCTTGGCTCACTGTGAAATGATGGCGGCGCCGCATCCAGCCAATGAATGCGTTGAAGTAATCATCAGTGGCGTAATCGTAGCCGAACACATCATTGGCGGCGGCCTTGACTAGGGCCTCAACGATTTCAGGAGCCGGTTTGAATTCCATATCCGCCACGGACAGTGGAATGACATCCTTGGAATCCGGTCCCATCTCCTCTTCAATCATGTGCCATTTGATTGATGTCGAACCATGGCGTTCAAGAACGGTATCGAAATCGTACTGAGACTGCTGCGCCTGCGTCACTGCCTAGTCCTTTCTGCAGAATTGGAAAAGCCTCGGAAGCATTTCGCTTTCGAGGCTTTATCGTGCGCCAGACAGGATTCGAACCTGCGACCTGCTGATCCGTAGTCAGCTGCTCTAATCCGCTGGGCTACTGGCGCATACCACTGTCATCCCCGTGGTTCGGGAGTGCGCCAGACAGGATTCGAACCTGCGACCTGCTGATCCGTAGTCAGCTGCTCTAATCCGCTGGGCTACTGGCGCATGTTGTCGTTCAGACAACTCGATTTATAATACACACTCTTTGAAGCTTCGCAACCCAGTGCACATACCGGCGTGTCGCAATGCAACTACACTATAAAACCGCAGTATTCTGCGGTTTTTAAGCATTATTGTCTACTGCTACTATGCCTCACACCGTTGATGGTTGTTCTCCAGTTGCATCGTTTCACGCAGTAATTTCGGACTGCTTTGCCCCAACACACTGGCCTTATCCACGATGACCTGACGCACATCATCCAAGCTAGGAATCTGGAACATCGTATCCTGCAGCGTCCGTTCAATAATCGAGCGAAGGCCTCGTGCACCAATCCCCTGCCCTATGGCGGTTTCGGCGATGGCCCGTATGGCTTTGTCGGTGAATTGCAAATCCGCGCCATCCACGGCGAACAGTTTGCGGTATTGCTTGACCAGTGCGTTCGCGGGAACGGTAAGTACGGCCACCAGATCATCCACATCCAGTTCCTTGAGCACACTGGTCACCGGCAGTCTGCCGATAAATTCCGGCAGCAAACCGAATTCCGCTAAATCATCCGCGTTGACCTGTTCAAGCAACTGTGTATCACCCAAATCGGCATTATGCCAGTTCGTGCCGAATCCGGTTTCCCGGCGCCCCAGACGTTTACGCACGATATCAGCAAGCCCGACGAACGCGCCGCCGCAGATGAACAGGATGCCACGCGTATCCATCTGCACGGTCTCTTGCTCCTTGTGTTTGCGTGTACCTTCCAATGGCACGGAGGCTATGGTGCCTTCGAGGATCTTGAGCAGCGCCTGCTGCACGCCTTCGCCGGACACATCACGGGTGATGGAGGTGTTTTCCCCGGACTTGCGGGCGATTTTATCGATCTCATCGATGTAGATGATGCCGTGCTGCGCGCGGCTCACATCACCATCGGCGGCCTGCAGCAACCGCTGCAGCACGGTTTCCACATCGTCGCCCACATAACCCGCTTCAGTCAGTGTGGTGGCATCAGTGATGACGAACGGCACGTTCATCACACGGGCCAACGACTGTGCGAGATAGGTCTTACCCACACCGGTGGGGCCGAGCAGAAGAATATTGGATTTGGCCACTTCCACATCAGCGAGCGAATCCCCTTCACGGCGTAGTCGCGTTTGGCGCGCGACTGGATTCTGAGATGCATCGTTCGGCTCGCCGGAGGCATTCTGGTCAAGCTCTTCGGCGGCCTCGCGCAATTCCATATTGACACGTTTGTAATGGTTGTAGACGGCCACGGACAAGGTGCGTTTGGCATCATCCTGACCAATCACATATCGATTGAGATATTCGAAGATCTGTGCTGGCTTAGGCAGACTCAACGAATTGACCTCGGCGTCTTTGACCCGTTCTTCGGAGATGATGTCCACACACAGCGCAATGCATTCGTCACAAATGGAGGCATTGGGGCCGGCGACAAGTTTTTTGACCTGCCGCTCGGTCTTGCCGCAGAACGTGCAACGTGGTATGTCATCGTTGTAGCTCACCACGCGTCCCATACGTGCCCCTTTGCATTGTTCCAGTGCCTTCAGCGTCTTAATACACGTGTGACTCCCCTCGATGAGGGGAGTCACAATCAACGGTACATCCGATTACTGGCGGTGCTCCAGTACTTCATCCACGATGCCGTATTCCTTGGCCTCGGGAGCGGTAAGGAAAGTATCCACCTCGATATCGCGACGGATCTTCTCCACATCCTGGCCGGTGTGCTTGGCCAGCGTGTTCTCCAGCCATTCGCGCATGCGCAGCATTTCCTTGGCCTGAATCTCGATTTCCGTGGCCTTGCCGAAGCCCTGGTCGATGGCCGGCTGGTGGATGAGCACACGGGCGTTCGGCAGCATCAGGCGCTTGCCCTTGGTGCCGGATGCCAACAGAATGGCGGCTGCGGAAGCGGCCTGACCAAGGCAGACGGTCTGCACGTCGGGCTTGATGTACTGCATGGTGTCGTAGATGGCGGTCATGGCCGTCATGGAGCCACCGGGAGAATTGATGTACATCATCACGTCACGGTTCGGATCCTGGGATTCCAGCACCAGCAGCTGGGCCATCACGTCATCGGCGGAGGCGTCGTCCACCTGCACGCCGAGGAAGATAATGCGATCCTCGAACAGACGGGAGTAGGCATCCTGGGTCTTCATGCCATACGGGGTCTTCTCCACGAACTGCGGCATGATGTAACGGTTCGTCGGCATCTGGGAGGCCTGAGCACGGGCGGCTGCCGGCATGAAACCAGCTACGCCCTGACGACCGGCCAGACGGTCGGCACGGGCCGCGAACTTTGCTTCTTCACTTGCCATACGGCTCACTCCCCTTTGTTTCCAATGGTGTCCGGCGTGGTCACGAGCTTATCCACGAAGCCGTATTCCAAGGCTTCCTGAGCGGTGAACCAATGGTCGTATTCGTTGTCACGGTAGATCTCCTCAACCGTGTGGCCGGTCTGCTCGGCGGTCAGCTCGCTCATGGTCTTCTTCATATCCATGATGAGCTCGGCGTTGATGCATACGTCGGTCGCGGTACCACCGATACCGCCGGACGGCTGGTGCATCAGCACGCGGGCGTGCGAGGTCAGGTAACGCTTGCCCTTGGTGCCGGAGCTCAGCAGGAACTGGCCCATGGATGCGCACATGCCCAGACCCACGGTTGCCACATCCGGCTCGATGAGCTGCATGGTATCGTAGATGGCCATGCCGGCGGTGATGGAACCGCCTGGAGAGTTGATGTACAGCCAGATATCCTTCTTGGGATCTTCGGCGGCCAGCATCAGCAGCTGGGCGCAGATGCGATTGGCCATATCATCCTTGACCTCTTCGCCCATCCAAATGATGCGGTCCTTCAACAGACGGTTGAAAATCGGGTCGACGGGGCCGGCCGGGACGTCTTCGCCCGCCATGACCGGCAAGGTCGCAAAGGTATTGCTCACCTTGATACTCCTTCTAATAACTCGAACATTGTTCAGACTACCGCCTTGAAGCGACGGAAGACGGATATTGGCCTGCATTTTGGCGGCCAGCGTAGGCACGGGCCTCACTCCATGGCATCGAGCACATCATCAATGAGCAGGCGTTCGCGAGCACCGTCCCCTTTCAATCTGGGGAACCGGCGTTCGGCGTTCGCGGGGCTCGCGCCGGCGGCACGCGCCACATTCGATTTGCTGGCTCCATGCGCCACCGCTTTTTCCGCAAGCCGATCGACCAGAGAATCCGACACCTGCCGCATCTGTTCGGCGACCCATAACTGCGCCATATCCTGGCTCAGCCCGTAGTCTTCGACCAATTCGCTGGAGGCCTCCTGAATCGCCGCCCACAACACCATAAATGGCTTGCGGTAATAAGCGATACGCTCGCTCAGGGATTCGGCGTCCAGTAATTCCAATGCCTTGCGATCTTCAGTGTTTTGCGACATGGGATCCTTTGATTGCGCTTAACATCCATGTGGACACCAATGCGGATGTGGCCACGGCCAATCCCACCGGCACGAAGAACGCAATGGGCGCTTCGGTCAGTTCCATAACCAAGCACATGGCCATCAACGGAGCCTGCTGCGAGGCTGCAAGCAGCGCAGCGGCTCCAATCAGCGCACAAGCCGTCACTGAGTCAGAGGGGAACGCAAGGAGCCACAACAGCCCCAGCATGGCACCCAACGTGGAGCCCAATGCGATGCCCGGTTGCAGCACGCCACCGGAGGCACCAGAACGAATGGTCATCAGCGTTACCAATGCTTTGGCGGCGAATGTCAGTGCCAATACCGCAAGCATCATGATCCACGGATTCCAGCTGGTGAGGCCGAGAGACGTCAATAGCGAATGCAGCAATGTCCATGGTGATTGGGCGGTGGAGGACGTTGACTGCGTGGCACCTGACATATCAGCGGTTTCGGATAGGAAGGTACTGAATCCAAGTTGCGCCGCGGCGCGCCCGTTGCCCATAACCTGCGGCACCAGTGCCGCCACCACACCAGTGGTCAGGCCGGCAAGAGGCATTTGCCATAGCATCGCTTTACCGGCAGGCTTATGTGATTCCGCCCATGAGGAACCTTTGCGGAACAAGGCACCGGCAATGCCACAGGCGGCACCGCATAGAATCGCGAAGAGCATGAGCGACGGCGTAGATTGCGGCTGCATGGCGGTGATGTCGTAAAACGTATGATGGCCTTTGATGGCGCTGGCCACAAACGCCGCCACGGCAGACATGCCGAGTCCAAACGCCACTTTTTCAAGCGTCACATCAACCAGCAGAATTTCCACGGCAAAGAACATGCCGGCAAGAGGCGCGTTATACACGCCGCCCAAACCGGCGCCTGCCGCCACGGCAACTACCATGCGGCGATCAATGCCACCGATTCCCTCAATATGAAACACATCGCAGAAACGCTGTGCCAACATGGCACCGAGTTCACGCGGCGCCACTTCGCGGCCGATGGAAGCACCGGATCCAACGATGAAAATCTGCAGCACCACATGCGTCACGGTCTGCCAAGCCGGCATCCGCTCCCCCGATACGGCTTTTTTGACCGAAGGAACCTTCGTGGTTTTGGTGCGCAGAAAATACCAGAGCACACCGGCGATGGTAAGACCGAGCGTTACCGAAATGCCGCGCCGTATGGCAAGTACGCCAAATGGCCCCGGTAATTGCGCTCCTTCGATATAACCGAGCATCACATGTTCGACGCCATAGAGCAGCAAGGTCAGCAAACCGGCGCCCGCACCAATCAATGCGCTTAATCCAATGATTGCAGCAGCCAGCCAGCCTATGCGTTTGTAATCGATGGTTTGCGACATGGTACTTCCTCCGACAATGACTTACTGATTGCTGCAGCTGGCACGCGGTACCGCCGATTAGGGCTGTTGCATACAGCGGCCAGCATCAATAAGGCCCGAAACCATAGACGGTTCCGGGCCTTACTAATCGTTACGCTCACGCGTAGTCGCTAAGCTCACTCAGCGTCGGCAGCCTTGTCCTCGTCGGACTTGGACAGCTCGTCAGCCACAGCGGCGGCAGCGGAAGCGGCCTCGACGGACTCAGCTTCCTCATCCTCAGCGGCGTCACCCAGGAAGCCGGAGAGATCGACGACTTCGCCGTCGGCGGTGAACTTCACAGCGCGCATACCGGCAAGCAGGCCCTTGGAGCGGCCGACTTCCTGCACGGCGGAGCCAAGCTGGCCGTTCTTGATGATGGCCTGGATGAAGGCGTTCGGATCCATGCCGTACTGCTGGGCGATGGAGGCGAGGAAGTTGAATACATCGGACTGGGAGACCTTGACGTCAAGCTTCTCAGCCAGAGCGTCGAGCACCATCTGATCACGCAGATCCTTCTCGACGGTCTTCTCGGCTTCGTCCTTCTGCTCCTTGGTGGCCTTCTCCGGGTCCGGGGTCATGCCCTTGAGCTGCTCTTCGACCATGTTGGCCTTGACGCCCTTCGGCACCGGGATCTCGAGGCCTTCCTGCAGCTTGGCGATGAAGGCATCGCGGGCCTCGGTGGCCTGACGGCCTTCGGCATCCTGGCCAGCAGCCTTGCGGATGTCGGCCTTGAGCTCTTCGAGGGTGTCGAATTCGGAAGCCTCGGAAGCGAACTCATCGTTCAGCTCCGGCAGCTCCTCGGCCTTGACGGAGTTGACCTTGACCTTGACCTGGGCCTTCTGGCCTTCGTGCTCGCCTGCTTCCAGGGTGCCTTCGAAGGTGGTCTCCTCGCCGGCGGACAGGCCGTCGAGAGCCTCATCCAGACCGTCGAGCATGGTGTTGGAGCCAAGCTCGTAGCTCACGCCTTCCTGGGAGTCGACGACTTCGCCGTCAATCTCAGCGGACAGGTCGATGTTGGCGAAGTCGCCCTTGGCGGCCGGGCGATCGACGCCGACCAGGGTGCCGAAGCGCTGACGCAGAGCCTCGAGGCGCTTGTCGACGTCCTCATCCTTGACTTCCGGCTTGGAGATGGCGATTTCCATGCCATCGATCTCCGGCAGCTCGATGACCGGGCGACGCTCGACGGTGGCCACGAACTTCAGCTTGGTCTCATCCTTAGCGGACTGCGGGACTTCCTGAACATCGAACTCAGGCTGGGCCATCGGGTGAATCTTCTTCTCCTCGAGAGCCTTGGAGTACAGCTCCGGCACTGCGTTGTTCACTGCTTCACCGGCGACGGCGGCAAAGCCGAAACGCTGGTCGATGATCTTGCCGGGAACGTGGCCCTTACGGAAGCCGGGAACGTTCACCTGCTTAGCGATTTCCTTACGGGCCTCATCCAGGAACGGGTCGAGCTCTTCCGGTTCAACAGTGACGGTGAGCTTCACCTTGGTGGGCTCGAGGTTACGAACGCTGATCTTCACGCTAATGACTCCTCAAAAAAGTCGTTAATTCTTACAATCTGCCGTTAGGCAACCTCTACATGATAACGCCACTTACGGACGGTGCAATAAGACGCACCTGCCAGTTTCGCGCACCCTGCTGGTGGAGAAACTCCGTCACGTCCATCATCTGCGGCTCTTCCACCCAGCACAGGTTGCGCACGATCTGCGGCTTGATGATCATTTCCGCAGGCGTGCGCGTATCCTGAGCGATCTGGTTGATCACTTTTCGCACCCGTTGCAAGCGTTCGTATCGGTCAGGATGACGCTGTTGCCACAGACGCATCGAGCGCGGCGCGTTGGCAATGCCGTTGTCATCCTGTTCGGGCGCAGGCATCGTCGGCCATTCACTCGGTTTCAGCGCCATAGCCCTATCAATGGCGGCCTTCCATACCTTCGGTTTTACCGAACGCTGAATCGGAGCATATCGTTCGAACATTTTGTCTTGCTCGGTACCGGTATGGATGCGCACCCGTTCGTTCAGGGATCGGATCATGCGGAATTGCGCCGCATTATGAGGTTTGCGTTCGGCGGCTTCGATGATCGAGGAATCCGCCAGCAATAGGCTGGGCGCGATATCGTATTGCTTGGCGAGCCTGTCGCGCTCCTCCCACAGTGACTTGGCGATGGCCAGTCCGCGCGGGTCACGCCCCAACTGGGTGATATGGGAGATGCGCAGCCACGGCACAGAATGCGGTTTTCTGGGAGCCAGACCGTGCTGCAAGGCGTATTCGAATTCCTCGCGCGCCCACTCGTCCTTGCCGGATTGCTTCAGGTCACGGCGCATCAGTTCCTCAAGCTCGATCAGCACTTCGACATCAAGAGCGGCGTAGTTGCGCCAATCACGAGGCAACGGCCTATAGGACCAGTCAGCGGCGGAATGCTCTTTCGCCAAGGTGATGCCCAGATAATGCTCGGTGACGGCAGCAAGACCGAAACGATGCAGGCCGAGCAGACGTGCGGCGATCTCCGTGTCGAACAGGTGCTGTGGTTTCAAACCAATATCAGCGAATCCCGGCAGGTCCATCATCGAATCATGCAGGATCCAGGTCGCCTGTTCCACCGCTTCGTTGAATTCGCTCCAATCCGCCCCTGCCTGCGTCAGGGCGATGGGATCAAGCAATGCGATGCCGGCGCCTTCGCGCTTGAACTGGATCAGCCAATCCTCGTGGCCGTAGCGGAATCCGGATGCGCGCTCGGCATCGGCCGCCAATGAGCCGGTCGCGTTGGCCAGTGCATCGCAGACACGATGATAATCGTCAAGTGTCGCAGTCACATCGGGCACTCCCCCACGAGGTTCCTTCAGCAATCGCGGTTGAGTGTCGCGGGCGTCGCTCACCTGTCGTCATCCTCCTCACAACGAACAGTGGATGTCAAGAACGTGGCCCACGAGTTGACTTGTGCGCCGGCGTCCATAGTACCGTTTGGGCCCGAACCGTCAAGCGGCGTCCACGACGCCCGTATTTCGCAACCTGCGCTGGTATTGCCGCCGATGGCGCCAAAAGACGTGTTTTGGTTGACGGTCACCGTGCCGGACAGCGAATCGGGTTCAATGGCTTCGAGATGATCGCACATATCATCCCAATACATGCTTGGGGTCAACGGATCGTTTTCCGTATCGGACAAAGGCAATCGAGCGAAGGCCGTGCATCTCCAGCGGGAACCCCATTCCATGCGAGGCCGCTCGCAATACAGCACCATGATCCAACCTGTTGCCGTATGCGATAATCCATCCGTCGGCTTGCATGGCGCATCACCGTGCGTGTGTTCCGCGCTCTCCAGTTCGACTCCTATGCCGAAATCTGCCAGAGTGGACGGCACAGGAATCTCCCGGTAATGCACGCCGGCGAGCAGAGGCATCGTGCTGACGGATTCAACTGCCGCCCAAAGGTCATCAGGCACACCATGAGGCCTGATGGGCTGCCCCTCGTTGGGCACACCCGCAGGAAACGCGTAGATGCTGGCCATATCTCTAGGCTACGAGAGAACCGCCAGAATCGCGGTATTAACGCGCTCAATATGCGAATTACTCTTCCTTGATTTCATCGGTTCGCTGATCAAATCAAGGAAGAGTAATTCGCGTCAATGCGACGACCATTTAGTACACAACAAAACCGTGGTCTTTGAACTGGTTGGCCACGCGTTCGCGGGTGGCGGCGTTCGGGCCTTTTTGGTTCTCCAGCGGGTACGGGATACGCAGCTCATGCCACTTCGGACGGCCGAGCTGATGGAAGCCGAGCACATCGATATGCTCCACCGCGTCACCGAAGGTCTCGCAGATCTTGGCCACGTTCTCCACGTTCTCCTCGGAATCCGTCAGCCCCGGAACAAGCACGAATCGTACCCAGATCTTCTTGCCGGCCTTTGCGAGACGCTGCCCGAAGTCGATGGTGGGCTGCAACAGGCCACCGGTCACCTTGTGATAGGTGGCCTCATCACCGGATTTGACGTCAAGCAGGCACAAATCGATGTCTTCAAGCATCTCATCGGTGTAATTGGTGTTCAGGAACCCGGAGGTGTCCAAGCAGGTATGCACGCCCATTTCCTTGGCGGCATGGAAGACACGGGAGACGAACGCGGGCTGCATCATCGATTCGCCACCGGAGAAGGTGATACCTCCATGAGTCGCCTTGAACAGATCCTTGTAGCGGTCGACCTTCTTGATCATCGCATCGAGATACACCGGCTTGCCGTCGCGCATTTTCCAGGTATCGGGGTTCTGGCAGTACTGGCAACGCAATGGGCAGCCGGACATGAACACGGTCATTCGGGTGCCCGGGCCATCAACGGAAGTGTTGATATCCCAAGAATGCACGAAGCCGATATCGCCGGATTTGAGCGCGGCGATACGATCGCGTCGATCGAGACCAATCGGGGATTCGAATCCGGAAAGGCCACCCATCAGGGTCTGGGATGCGTAAGTCTTTGATTCACGCAGCATATGGCGCGTGGTGGTACGGAACTGGTCGTCGGGCATCATTGTCCTCCTGTTCCTGAAAGTGATGCTATAGCTCTGCGATCATCGGCCAGAGCGGAACCTTCCTCTCACTCGTTGCATGGAAGCCCTTCTCCTGAGAGGAGTGAGAAGAACTTCATAAGGAAGGGGTGGGACTTGGCCCACCCCTTCATCGTTCACCCGTTCACACGGTTGGCGTCATCGGCTCATCAGTCGGTGACAGCGCCCTGGTGGAAGGTACGGGAGATGACGTCGAGCTGCTGCTCCTTGGTGAGCTTGACGAAGTTCACCGCGTAGCCGGAGACACGCACGGTCAGGTGCGGGTACTTCTCCGGGTGCTCGACTGCATCCTCCATGGTCTCCTTGCGCAGCACGTTGATGTTGGCGTGGTAGAGGCCGTGGCCATTGCCGGCGTCGAGGATGCCGACCAGGTTGCCGATACGCTCCTCCTCATCGCGACCGAGGCCATCAGGGGTGATGGTGTTGGTCAGCGAGATGCCGTCGAGAGCATCGTTGTAGTCGATCTTGCCGACGGAGAACATGGACGGCAGCATGCCGTGGGAATCCATGCCGTTCTCCGGGTTGGCGCCCGGAGCGTACGGGGTGCCCTTCTTGTGGCCGGACGGGAAGGAACCGGTGTTCTTGCCGTACTCCACGTTGGAGGTGATGGTCAGGATGGACTGGGTCGGGACCGCACCGCGGTAGACCGGCAGGCGCTTGACCTGGCCCATGACCGTGGAGACGACCCACTTGGCGATGTCATCGGCGCGATCATCATCGTTGCCGTAGATCGGGAACTCGCCGTCGGTGCGGTAGCCGACGACCAGATCGTCGTCAGCGCCCTCGACGTACTCGTACTCGTGGCCTTCGAGGTTCTTGGCCTCGGCGTTGGTGATCGGGTACACCTTGGCGTACTTGATGGCGGCCAGGGAGTCGGCTGCGATGGACAGGCCGGACATACCGCAACCGAGGGTACGGTAGACTTCCTTGTCGTGCAGAGCCATCTCGATGGACTCGTAGGCGTACTTATCGTGCATGTAGTGGATGATGTTCAGGGCCATGACGTAGGTCTCGGACAGCCACTCGAGAGCCTTCTCGTAGTTGTTCTTGACCTTCTCGTAATCCAGGGAGCCATCGGCTTCCGGCTTGATCGGATCGATGACGCCCTTATCGATGACCTGCATGCCGGTCATCTCATCACGACCACCGTTGATGGCGTACAGCAGAGCCTTGGCGGAGTTCACACGTGCCGCGAAGAACTGCATCTGCTTGCCCACGCGCATCGGGGAGACGCAGCATGCGATGGCGGCGTCGTCGCCCCAGTGGGAGCGAATCTCCTTATCGGACTCGTACTGGATGGCGGAGGTGTCGATGGAGATCTTGGCGCAGAAGCGCTTGTAGCCTTCCGGCAGCTTCGGATCCCAGAAGATGGTGATGTTCGGCTCAGGGCCAGGTCCGAGGTGCTCAAGGGTCAGGGTGTTGAGCAGACGGAAGGAGGTCTTGGTGACCAGCGGACGGCCGTCATCGCCGAAGCCAGCGTCGGACCAGGTCGCCCAGTACGGATCGCCGGAGAAGATGGCGTCGTAGTCCTTGGTACGCAGGAAGCGCACGATACGCAGCTTCATGACGATGTTGTCGATGAGCTCCTGGGCGTCGGTCTCGGTGATCTTGCCGGCCTTGAGGTCGCGCTCGATGAAGCAGTCGAGGAAGGCGGAGTTACGGCCGAAGGACATGGCGGCGCCGTCCTGGGACTTGATGGAGGCCAGGTAGCCCATGTAGGTCCACTGCACGGCTTCCTGGGCGGTCTGTGCCGGGCGGGTCAGGTCGAGACCGTACTCGTTGCCGAGGTTGATCAGCTGCTTCAGGGCCTTGATCTGCTCGTCGTGCTCTTCACGGAAGCGAATCCAGTGCTCGATCTCCGGCTCGGTGAAGTCGTTGCGGTACGGCACGGAGTCCTTGTCGCGCTTCTTGAAGGCGATCAGCTTGTTGACGCCATACAGCGCCACACGACGGTAGTCGCCGATGATGCGGCCACGGCCGTAGGCATCCGGCAGACCGGTCAGGATCTTGTTGTGGCGTGCGATCTTGATCTGCTTGGTGTAGACACCGAAGACGCCGTCGTTGTGGGTCTTGCGGTACTTGGTGAAGATCTTCTTGATCTCCGGATCCGGCTCCTTACCGGCTTCACGGATGGCCTGCTCGACCATACGCCAGCCGCCGTTCGGCATCATGGCGCGCTTGCAGGGCACGTCGGTCTGGAGGCCGACGATCACGTTGTCGACTTCCGGGGAATCAATGTAACCAGCCGGGAAGGCGTCGATGCCAGCCGGGGTGTGGGTGTCCACATCGTAGACGCGCTGCTTGCGCTCCACTGCCAGGTAGTTGTCGTCGAGGTACTTCCACAGGTGCTTCGTCTTTTCGGTGGCAGGCGCCAGGAAGGACTCATCGCCGGTGTACGGGGTGTAGTTCTTCTGGATGAAGTCACGGACGTCAATATCCTTCTGCCAATTACCCTCGGTGAAGCCGGCCCACGCCTTTGCGTCGAGCTCCTCCTGGGAGACAGCTGCATTCTCTACTGCGGTCATGTCACTCCTTTAATGGGGTTCAAGGTTTCGCATCTTCACGGAACCATTGCCATTAAGTGTAGTTTGCACGTACTGGTAAAAAGCTGAATTTATACGTGAGCTATCTCACACTCATGTGATTTGCCTGTATTCGAAAGGGTTTTCCAATCATCGACGATCCCTATATGATTTTTCTCACAAGAAAACCGCTCAATCCATATGTACGGATTTGAGCGGTTGTTCATCATATGAACATGCATGCAGCATGAAAACTACATAGTCGACCCATCGCCTTCCGGATGCATCAACGCCTGTATCCCTCGCCGTTCCACTGGCGATTCTGCTCCTCCCACTTGGCATTGCGATCGGCGACGATGTCCCAAGCGTGTTCCGCATCTTCCTTGGTCTTATACGGTCCCATGCGCTGCTCAATCGGAGATATCGGCCCCAGCTCCGCACGACCTTTGACCATGTTGAAATACCATTGCTTATCGTTATCACTCATACGGGTGTCCCTCCCCATCATCACCAATCAACAATGCCTGCTATGGCGCATAGTGACTCGCAGGCGAGACAGATGAGCCATAGCAGGCATATTATGCGCGATGAGCCGAGCTAATCAGATGACTCGCGCGACGTCAGCCTCCTGCGTCTTGACACGAGCCGCATGCTGTTCCTTGATGCGGCTCAGCAGCTCAGGATCCACGATGATATCGAGGGCTGTGTAGGCCAGAGCCTTGGACGACCAGCGAATCGATTCCAACCCGAACGGGCTGGCTGCGGCGGCCGCCACCTTTTCGTTGTGTCCACCGAGCTTCTCCGGGGAGATGGAGAACCATGGCTGGATGGTCGGCACCACTTGGGAGACATTACCGACGTCGCTGGAGCCGAAGCTGATCTTATCCTGGTCAGTGGGCTTAACGACCTGTCCAAGTGCTTCGGCATTACGCTGCCACACTTCATCGAACAACGGAGTCGGAATCATATTGTCGACCTGGTTCTGGTAGGGAGTCACCGTTCCGGTGGCGCCAGTGGCAAGCGCGGCACCGGCCACGATGTTGTCGACCTTCTTGCGCAGCGACAGCAGACCCGGCACGGAGGCGGAACGCAGATAGAACTTGGCTTTGGCGTAGTCGGGCACCACGTTCGGCTGCAGGCCGCCATCGGTGATGATGCCGTGGATGCGTACGTCCTTGGGCAGATGCTGACGCAGCGCATTGATGGAATTGAAGGTCTGGATTACGCCATCGAGCGCGTTGATGCCCTGCTCGGGCGTGGCTGCGGCATGGGAGGCCTTGCCATGGAATTCAATATCGATAGGCTGGCATGCGAGGTTGCGGGAGGACAGGAAGTTGCCGCCGGCGTGCGGGTGCGCGCATAGCGCGATATCCACGTCGTCGAAGAATCCGTCTTTGACGAAGCTTCCTTTGGCGCTGCCGTTCTCACCGCCTTCCTCACCGGGAGTGCCGTAGACGCGCAGCTCACCACCGAATTCGTCGATGACCTGCTTCAGCGAAGCGGCGGCCAGCGAAGAGTTCGGCCCAAACACACTGTGACCGCAGCCGTGGCCGACGCCGGGCAAAGCATCATATTCGGCAAGGAACACCACTACAGGCCCTGGCTTGCCGGTGCGGTAGATGGCTTCGAATCCGGTGCGATGATCGGCGACACCAAGGGTGACGTCAAAGCCTTCTTCCCTGAGCTTGTTCGACAGGGTTTCGGAGGCGAAGAACTCATAGTTGCTGTATTCCGGCTTGTCATGGATGGCCAGGGAAATACGCTGATAGTCGGCCAGTGACGCATCGGCATAATCGCTGATGCGCTGCTTGGCATCGGCAACGCGGGTTGCAACGGATTGCTGTTCACTCATGTGCGGCTCTCCTCATGGTAATGGCGGCTCGTATGTCTGCCGAGCCGCCGGTTGATAATGCTGTTGATGACTGATTGCGGTGAAATCGTCGACTACTTGGACAGATCGGATTCGATCTGCGCCAGGTAACCCTGGAGCTCCTTAGCGCTGTAATCGGTGACCAACACCGAAGTGCCCTTGGAGTCTTCCTGTACGGCATCGGTGACGGCCTTGGTCTTGTAGATCTCGACGATCTTCTTGTAGACCGGGTTGTTCACATCCGCCTTGCGGGCGACGAAAGCGTTGATGTACGGCTTGGCGGAGTCGGCACTCGGATCGTCCTGGAAGATGGCGTCCTTCGGGTTCAGGCCGGCGTCCTTGATGTAGCTGTTGTTGATGATGCCTGCGGTCAGCTGTGGATCGTTGAGCGAGTTGGCGACTTTTTCGGCACCGAGCGGCACGACCTTGACCTTGGAGGCGGACTCGTCGATATCCGAAGGTGCGGTGACCGCGGTCCACTTGTGCTTCAACGCCACGAGACCGGCCTTCTCCAGCACACCGATGGCACGAGCCTGGTTGGTTTCGTCGTTCGGGATGGCGATGGTGTCGCCCTGCTTAATCTCGTCGACGCTCTTGACCTTGCTGGAGTAGAGGCCGAGCGGCACGATCACGGTTCCGCCGATAGGCTGCAGATCCTTGTTGTTCTTCACGTTGTAGTTGGCAAGATACAGCAGGTGCTGGAATTCGTTCAGGTCAAGATCGCCGGAATCCAGCGCCGGGTTCTCGGAGGTGTAATCCTGGAAGTCGACGATATCGACATGGATGCCCTGTTTGAGCGCTTCCTGCTTGAACACCTGCCATGGCTTATCGGATGCGCCGACGACGCCGATCTTGACCGGGTTGGCCTCGGAGCCCTTTTCGGCGCTGGCGTTGCTGGCGAATGCGCGGTAGCCGAAGAAGCCACCGGCCAGGACCAGCACCACAACCACGGCCGCGATGATGATGTTGCGCAGGGTGTGGTTCACTCGCACCGGCTCCTGCGGGTTGGCCGGTGTCTGGATTGCTGCGGACATGTGTTCTCCCTCTCTCTGTTGGATGTATTTCACGATGCATGTCAATTGCTTGACGACATGAACCAACCATAGAGGCGGAAATCACTGGGTAGCGTCGTTTCGCCATATAGGCTGCTTATAGCCCGTTACGAGGCCATCAGGCGAATACCCTTAATAACCTGTTATAACCAGACGATTGTCTCGCAATATGAGAAAAGCACCTCGATAACGAGGTGCTTTTTCAACCGATATCTTGATTACTCGCGGAACGCGTTGGTCACCGGCAGACGGCGGTCACGTCCGAATGCCAACGCCGTGACCTTGGGGCCGAGCGGGTACTGGCGGCGCTTCCATTCGGCTCGATCCACCAGTCGCATCACCGTATCCACTGTGGCTTCGTCGAAGCCATCGGCCAGCAAATCGGCGCGACCATGCGCATGTTCGATGTATGCGGCCAACACCTTGTCGAGCAATGCATACTCAGGCAAGGAGTCGGAATCCTTCTGACCAGGGCGCAGCTCTGCGGAAGGCGCCTTTTCGATGGACGACACCGGAATCATCACGCCGTTCGGCAGCGGCTTGCCCGTGCTGCCTTCCTCGTTGCCGACGATCTTCAATCCACCGATGCCGACGCCGGCCGCAGCGGCCTTGTTGCGCCAACGGCTGATCTCCCACACGCGGGTTTTCAGCAGATCCTTGATAGGCGCGTAGCCACCGACCGCATCGCCGTAGATTGTGGAGTAGCCGCATGCCAGTTCGGATTTGTTGCCGGTGGCCACCGCAAGAAGCCCTCGGGAATTGGAGCTGGCCATCACGATAACGCCACGGATACGGGCCTGCAGGTTCTCGGCGGATACGCCTTCGAGATGCAGCTGCTGTTGGTAGGCGTTGAACAGCGGCTCAATGGGCTGCACCTCGTAATGGGCGCCGATGTTCTTGACCAGATCGGCGGCGTCGTCCTTGGAACCGTCCGAGGAATACATGGACGGCATGGAGATGCCCCAGACGTTCTCTCCCCCACAGGCGTCGGCGGCCATGGCTGCCACCAGGGCGGAATCGATACCGCCGGAAAGACCGAGCGTCACGCCGGTGAAGCGATTCTTGGCCATGTAATCCTTCAGACCAAGCACGCAAGCGGTGTAGACTTCCTCGTCCTTGTCAAGCTCAGGCACGATCTCGGCTTTGCTCTGATGCTCGACGGACGAATCGAAGTCCCAGAAGGTGAGGTTCTCCATGAACATCGGGCTGCGTTCCAGCAACGCGCCATCCGCGTCCACCACGAAGCTGCCGCCGTCGAAGACCAGATCGTCCTGACCGCCTACCTGATTGAGATAGATGACCGGAGCATTCACTTCGGCGGCCCGCTTCCGGGCGAGTTCGAAGCGCGTGTGGGTCTTGCCTTCCTCATAGGGGGAACCGTTGATGGTGAGCAGCAGATCGATGTTCTTGGTGGCGAGGTCGGCCACAGGGCCGCCATCCTGCCAGATATCCTCGCAGATGGCCACGCCGATACGAGCGCCGTCCATGTCAAGGGTCACCGAGCGATCGCCCGCCGAGAAGATACGGAACTCGTCGAAGACACCATAGTTGGGCAGGAAGTGCTTGTCATAGCCGGCCCATACCACGCCTTCGTGCAACACCACGAGACGGTTGCGCGGTTTGCTGGTGGCGCGGTCGGTGCCCACGGTGCCCACGACCACGAACAGGCCGCCAAGGCCTTCGGCATCGAGCTGGGAGGCGAGCTCATTGGCCTTGTCCCATGCGGCCTGGCGGAACGTGCGGCGCAATGCCAGATCCTCGATGGGGTATCCGGTGAGCGTCATTTCCGGGAACACCACCACCTGGGCGTCGCCTTGGGCGGCTTTACGGGAGAAATCGAGCACCTTGGCTGCGTTGGCGTCAAGCGCGCCGACGCAGGTATCGATCTGGGCGAGTGCAAAACGTAGCTGTGTCATGGTTTCTTAGTGTACTCAGCTCAACTCGTTGAGCACGCGTAGGGCAGCGTTGACGTAGAAGTTCACGAATGTCGGGATCGATTCGTCAAGTCCCACGAAATGCGGGCTGTGCCAGTCGGCACAACCTTCCTGCCCATTGGAGCCCACGAAGGCGAAGACCGGCAGCGTGACCTTGGAGAATTCGCAGAAGTCCTCCCCCGCCATCGATGGACGAATCGGCTCAAGCTGGGCGTATTCGTGCACATCAGCGGCCACGGCCTTGGCCAGTCCCGGATCGGAGGCCAGCGGATCCTGGAAATCGTCCCACATCACGTCGGCGCTGATGCCGTATGCCTTGGCGGTATGCTCCACGATCTCCTTGAACCGGCGACCCACAAGGTTGCCGTCCTCCTTATGGAAGTAGCGCACAGTACCTTGGAATCCAGCTTCGGCCGGCACCACGTTCCACACATCGCCGCCGTGCACTTCGGTCACCGAAAGCACCAGCGGGTGGAAAGGCGTCACATTGCGGCTCACAATGGTCTGCAGGCTCATGATCATGCTGGCCAGAGCCTCGATCGGGCTGGTCCCCTTGTATGGGTAGCCGGCGTGGGAGCCGGAGGCGTGAATGTCCACACGGAACTTCACGCACCCAGCCATCATCGGCTCCACGCCGATGGCCAGCTGGCCGGGCGCATAATTCGGATTGTTGTGAGTGCCGATGATGGCGTCCACATCGTCCACCAATCCGGCATCGATCATCGCACGCGCGCCTTGTCCGGTTTCCTCGCTGGGCTGGAACAGGATCTTGATGGAACCGGTGAACTTGTCGCGATGCTCGGCGAGCCAGAACGCCGCGCCCAACAGGCCGGTCATGTGGAGGTCATGACCGCAACCATGCATCACCCCATGGTTCACCGAGGAGAATCCCAGGCCGGTATCCTCCACAATCGGCAGACCATCGATGTCAGCGCGCAATCCGATGCGTGGCCCTGGTCCACCCTGCCCCTCAATCAGTCCCACGACACCGGTTTTCATAGGATTGGGCAATACCTCGATGCCGTGAGACTTGAGCTGGTCGGCAAGGTAGATGCTGGTGTCGAATTCCTTGAAGCTGCGCTCAGGATGAGCGTGCAGATAATGGCGAATGGCGATAAGTTCCGGATCGAAATCGATATGTTCACACATGGTTGACGATTCTAGTGACGGTGATGGTTACTTATGAAAAATCTCTCACCGAGTAACTGCTCAGTGAGAGATTTTCGAGAGAATGAGGTTGCCGGTGAACGCCGGCATACGGACTATTGCTGTCGCTTCAGCAGCTTCTTGGCGATGGCGTTGGCGATGCCCTGCACCACCTGCACCAGCACGATCATGATGATCACGGCGGTCCAAGTGACGGTCTGGTCGAACTTCTGGTAGCCATAGGCGATGGCGAAGTTACCAAGACCGCCGCCGCCGATGTATCCGGCCATGGCGGACATGTCAAGCACGCCGATAAACAGGAAGGCATAGGCGAGAATCAACGGAGCCAGGGCCTCGGGAATCAGCACCGTGCGGATGATGGTGAGCTTGCTGGCGCCCATCGAACGCGCGGCTTCGATCATGCCGGGGTCCACCGGCACCAGATTCTGTTCCACCAATCGCGATGTAGCGAACGTGCACATCACAACCATCGGGAAGATGGCAGCCACGGTACCGATCGATGTGCCGACCACCACGATGGTCAATGGCTGCATGGCCGCCAGGAAAATAATGAACGGAATCGGCCTGACGATATTGACAATCACGTCGAGCACTCGGTAGACGATGGCGTTCTCGAAGAGATTGCCCGGGCGTGTGCCATAGAGCACCACGCCGAGAATCAGACCGAGGAAACCGCCGATGACCAAGGTGATCAGCACCATGGTCAGGGTCTGCCCGATGGATTCGAACAGCAGGGGGCGCAGCACGCTCCAATCGCTGCGAGAACTTGCGAGTTCAATCATGATTCGGCTCCCTTTTCAGTCACGGACTGGGTCTTCGGCGCGTATCCGGCCACGGCCTGCGCATATTCCACCGGATTCTCGGCGGTGCCGAAATCGACAACGTCGCTGTCCTGGGCAAGCTCCTTGAGGAACCCTTCCACATTCGGTCCACGGAACTCATAGGTGATGGCACCGATCGCGGTGCCCTTGACCGTGTCGATTCCGCCATACAGCAGGCTGGATTCCACACCGTGCTTGGCGATGAGTCCGGAAATGTTCTGGCCGGAAGCGGCGAGCGCGCGGCCGTGGGAACCGAGCACATCCTTCTGGCGGATCAGTACGGTGACGATACGGCCGGACCAATCCTGATGCAGACGCTCCACACGGTCCTCTTCCGGCAGACCGGAAAGCGCGGTGGCGATGAAACGCTTGGTAACCGGCTGCTGAGGTGCCGCGAACACATCGTAGACGTCTCCGGATTCCACCACACGGCCGGCGCTCATCACGGCCACACGGCCGGCGATCTGCTGGACCACGTTCATCTGGTGGGTGATCAGCACGATGGTGATGCCGAATTCCTCATTGACGCGCTTGAGCAGGGCCAGCACTTCAGTGGTGGTCTCAGGATCGAGTGCGCTGGTCGCCTCGTCGGCGAGCAGGATCTCCGGATTGGTGGCAAGGGCGCGGGCGATGCCGACGCGCTGCTTCTGGCCGCCTGACAGCTGGGAAGGATACTTATCCGCATGCTCGGAAAGTCCGACGAATTCAAGCAGCTCGGCGACACGACGGTCCTGATAGTCTTTGCGCCAATGATCCAGCTGCAGCGGATAGGCGATGTTCTGCGCCACGGTCTTGGTGGAAAACAGGTTGAACTGCTGGAAGATCATGCCGATCTTCTGGCGAATAGGCCTGAGTTTGGCCTCGCTCAGCGCAGTGATGTCAGTGCCGAGAACATTCACACTGCCGGACGTCGGACGTTCAAGCGCGTTGATCAGACGCACCAGCGTGGATTTACCGGCACCGGAATAGCCGATGATGCCGAAAATGTCGCCTCGATTGATGGTCAGGCTGACATCGTCCACAGCGCGCGTGGCAGCCGCCTCGCGTCCGCGTGTTTTGTATTCCTTGACCACATGGTCGAAGGTGATGATGGGCTCGCTCATGGTCCTCCCTGATTGCGCCGGTGTTGCCATCTGCAACTGGTCATGCCGGGTGAACATGCCACCACGGCTCACCGTGAATGGCATCCTCACCCGGCACTATTGATTTCGTCTATCAGCAGCTCACTGAGCCTTGGCGTCCTTTTCGATGTCGGCCAGGTAGCTCTGCAGCTCCTGAGCACTGAACTTGTTGGCGAAGACCGCGGTGCCGCCGGACTTCTCCTGCAGTGCGTCAAGCACATCCTTCTCCTGGAAGATCTGGACGAGCTTCTTGTAGGTTTCGTTGTTCACATCATCCTTGCGGGCGACCCAGACGTTGATATACGGGCGGGCCTCCTCGGATTCGGCATCATCCTGGTAGATGGCGTCCTTCGGATCGAGGCCGGCATCGGCGACGTAGTCGTTGTTGATCACGCCAGCGGCGATGGTCGGATCCTTCAGGGTGGTGGCGACCTGCTCGGCCTTCAGCGGAGTGACTTTGACCTTGCTCTTGGCCTCATCGATATCGGCCGGAGTGGAGAATGCGGTCCAGTCGCCCTTCAGGGTCACGAGGCCTGCGGCCTTCAGCACGCCGATGGCGCGGGCCTGGTTGGTCTCATCGTTCGGGATGGTGACGGTGGAACCTGCTGCGATGTCCTTGATGTCCTTGACCTTGGTGGAGTACACGCCGAGCGGGTAGATGGCGGTGCCGCCGATGGGCTGCAGATCCTTGTTGTTGCTCACGTTGTAGTTGGCGAGGTACAGCAGGTGCTGGAACTCGTTCAGATCGAGCTCGCCGGAGTCGAGTGCCGGGTTTTCGGAGGTGTAGTCCTGGAAGTCCACGATGTCGACGTAGATGCCGGCCTTCTCGGCCTTCTGCTTGAACAGCACCCATTCAGGATCCGTGGCGCCCACAACGCCGATCTTGACCGGGTTGTCCTTGGAGCCCTTGGCGTCCGCCTGGCCGGAGCCGGAGAATGCGCGGAATCCGAAGAATGCCGCCACGGCGACGATGGCCACCACGACGATGGCGATGATGATGTTGCGCGGCGTGTTGTTCACGCGCACGGGCTCGTTGTTATTGGCCGGGGCTGCCGGCTGATTTGCTGAAGTCATCGATCTTTCCTCTTCTTCATGTTTGCTTGCGTCGGTGTCCATGAAATGCAGCACATGGTTTCACTGACGAACGTGTTACACAATAGCCGCTTCGCATCGCGCAAAGCCCGGAAATATGCGAATTGCCGTATAGGCGTTGGTTATGGCAGGCATATAAACGACTGGAATCATGCGGTTTTGAGGGCTGCCATAAAACCGGTTCGAGACAGCATTGGACAGGTTTTAATCACTATGTGGACACCTCTGGCGAGAGGAAGCCTGCATACGGCGCGGCGCGGGCGCCCAGCGCCGACAATGAAACCATGACCGATACTGATATCAAAGCCGTGTTCTTCGACATCGACGGCACACTCACGAGCTTCACCACGCATGCGGTTCCGGATTCCACCGTGCATGCGATTCGCTCCTTGCAGAAGGCCGGCATCAAGGTGTTGATCTGCACCGGCCGCGCCCCGTCGCAGATGAAGGTGGTACTGGACACCATGCCCGTGACGTTCGACGGCGTCGTGGCATTCAACGGCCAGTACTGTTTCGATGACTCCGGGTTCTTCGCATCGCAGTCCATCGACCAAGAGGATATTCGCATCATTCTCGATTGGCTCGACAGCCATCCGCACGTGGTATGCAACTTCGGCGAGAAGGATTACGTGTATTTCAATCAGGATGACGACGCCCTGCGAGCCACATGGGCGCAACTGGGCAAGACGGCGCCGATCAGATATTTCGACGATCCTCATGAACGCGCCCTGACTCATGAGACGTTCCAGATCAGCCCATTCATCGGAGTGCAGGAGGAAACCGAGCTGGTGGGACTGTGCCGCAACGTGCGTGGAGTGCGCTGGCACCCGGATTTCACCGATTTGATTCCCGCCGACGGCGGCAAGCCTCGCGGCATCCAACGGTTCATGGAGCATTACGGCATCGCTCGCGAACAGACGATGGCCTTCGGCGATGGCGGCAACGACACCGCCATGCTCGCCTATGCCGGCATCGGCGTCGCGATGGGCAACGCCACCGACGAGCCGAAGAACGCCTCCGATTTTGTGACCGACGATGTGGACCATGATGGCGTGCTGCATGCATTGCAGCATTTTGAGATTCTGTAGGATAGCTCGATACGCAAAAGGCCGACGCTTGAAGCGCCGGCCTTATCTGTGGAGCTAGGGGGATTCGAACCCCCGACCCTCTCCATGCCATGGAGATGCGCTACCAGCTGCGCTATAGCCCCAAATGGGTTGATTCATTATCAATGAATCTGAAGGACATCATCAACACTGGATGTCAATGATCTCTTCGTGGAGCTAGGGGGATTCGAACCCCCGACCCTCTCCATGCCATGGAGATGCGCTACCAGCTGCGCTATAGCCCCGTTTTCAGTTGTTGGCCCGTCGTTCGGACCTCGTATACATTACGACAGAATGAACTATCCGGCAAATCGGCGTGTCGTCAAATGACATTCATGTGATTTGGCATACCTCATACCGGATAGTTTTCCTACTGTTTCCAACGATTTCAGCGCTCTTTTTCCCATTCGTCCGTGTCGGCGATGGCCGGGCCATGGTTGTAATCCAGCAAACGCCATCGAGTCGGCCGCCCCTCGATATCCATCGGAACAAGACGAACCCAATGCGCATTGCGCATCGAAAGCAGCGAGGCGAACGTGGGGTCCACTTGGCTCAGGCCGAGCAGGGTCTGAAGGGTCTGGGAAATCCATGCCCCATGGGAGAACACAAACAGGTCGGTATCCATGCCTGCCCGCGTTGACCAATCCTGCAAGGCTTCCACGCCGCGCTTGCCTACATGTTCCTTGGCCTCGGCGTGGTATTTCATCTCACCGCCACGATGCTCCATCCATGAGCGGAAATCCTCAGGGTAGCGTTCGGCCAGTTCGCTCACCGCATGGCCATCCCAGTCGCCGAAGCTCCGTTCGCGCACGCGAACATCATCATGGACAGTCGCGCCGCCCAGCTCATCGGCAAAAGCCTGCGCAGTGGCGTGAGCGCGCATCAAATCGGAGCATACGATGAGGCGTTGGCTCGTTTCGGGTCTGCGGTCCACATAAAGGTCTTTGAGCGCCGCGGCGGTCTGCCTGACCTGCCACTGCCCCACTGCGTCCAGAGGAATGTCCACCTGTCCCTGAAGCTTGTGCGCAGCGTTATACGACGTGCGGCCATGGCGCACGAGGAAGATGGAACGAACATGTTGAGTTGTCATGGAATAATCCTTACGCTCGAATGCAGCTCTGTATCAACGCAAACGCGGTGGGGTGAAGTCATCCACCGCCACCGCGTCGCTAATGTCAATCGGCCAGATCATCGGCAGTGCGGTCATGCACTGCCGTCTCCGGGTGCTCAAGTTGCAAATCAATGGACTCGCAATCCTTCCACAATCTCTCCAGACCATAGAATTCACGAGCCTCGTCATGCATGACGTGAATGACGAAATCACCGTAATCGAGCAGCACCCACTGGCCTTCGGTCAGTCCCTCTCGCGAACGGGCCTGGCGCCCGTCGCATTTCAGATACAGGTCCTTTTCGATCTCCTCGGCCACGGCAAGCACCTGACGTTCATTCGAGGCGCCTGCGACCATCATGATATCGGTGATGCCGAGCAGGTCGGCGACGTCGAACGCCACGATATCGGTGGCCTTGATGCGGTCGGCAGCCTGTGCGGCCACACGCACGGCATTGATGGAATCCTGGAGCGCCGGCATCGATCAGCGCTCCCACGCGGGCTTCCAGCCCTCGACATTGTGTTGCGTGTTCTCGGAGTAGACCATCGTGTCATCCGGCACGGCATGGCGGACCACGGAGCCCGCACCGGTGGTGACATTGTCACCGACCTGGACCGGGGCCACAAACAGGTTGCCCGCGCCCACATGGCAACCGGAACCGATGACGGTGCGGTTCTTGTGCACGCCATCATAGTTGGCGGTAATCGTGCCGCCGCCGATGTTGGTGTGGTCGCCAAGCTGGGCATCGCCCACATAGCTCAGGTGCGGCACCTTGGTGCCGTTGCCGATATGCGCCTTCTTCATCTCCACGAATGCGCCGGCCTTGGCGTCCTCGCCGAACTCGTTGCCCGGGCGCAGATAGGTCCATGGACCGATGTTCGTACGCGCGCCGATATGGGATTCCTGCACACGGGAGCGCTCCACCACAGCTTCGGCATCCACCGTGGCGTCGATCAGCGTGGTGTACGGGCCCACAACCGCGTCCTCACCGATCACCGTATGGCCCTGGAGGAAGGAGCCGGGCAGAATGGTGGCGTCGCGGCCGATCTTGACGTCATCCTCGATCCAGGTGGTTTCCGGATCGAGGATGGTCACGCCTTCGCGCATCCAGCGTTCGCAGACACGACGGTTGTAGGTCTTGGAAAGGGCGGCCAACTGCACACGATCGTTCACACCCTCCACGGTCAATGGATCGGGAGCGGCGAACGCGCCGACCTTGCCGGCGGACTTGGCGGTTTCAAGGGCATCGGTCAGGTAGAACTCGCCCTGAGCGTTATTGGATTTCAGGCCCGCGATGGCTTCGGACAGCACAGAGGCTTCGAACACGTACACGGACGTGTTCACTTCCTGCACGGCGAGTTCGCTGCGGTTGGCGTCCTTCTGTTCGACGATGCGCAGCACGTTGCCTTCACGATCGCGAATGATACGGCCATAGCCGGTCGGATCGTCGAGGATCGTGGTGAGCACGGTGGCTCCGTTGCCGGAGGCATTGTGGAATTCCACCAGTTGGCGAAGCGTGTCACTGTCAAGCAGCGGCATATCGGAAGCGGCGATCAGCACCGGGCCATTCAGCTCTCCGGATTCGGCAAGCTGCGCCATGGCGCACTGGACCGCACGACCGGTGCCGGGAATGTCATCCTGGTTCACGATGGTCACGTTCTCGTCATACGAGCGGGCCGCCGCGGCCACGCGCTCAGCCTGGAAATGCACGACCACGGCAAGCGTGTCCGGGTTCAATGCGGCAACAGAATTCATCACCCTGTTCAAGAAGGTCTTACCGGCAAAGGTGTGCAACACCTTCGGCTTGTTGGAACGCATGCGGGTGCCCTCGCCGGCGGCGAGGATGATGGCTGCAGATAATGCCATAAGTGACGTATTCCCTTCGATTCGGAATAACTTGTGCTATTGCAAACAATCTAAAACAATAGACGGAAAAACAAAGAACGGCCACTCGTATGTCGAGTGGCCGTATCGGGCTCCCCCACCTGGACTCGAACCAAGACAAAGGGTTCCAAAGACCCGTGTGCTGCCATTACACCATGGGGGAATCGTGGGTTTTCACCCACAAGTGTTCATTTATACCATATGTTCGGCATTTGTCGAATGTCACCGCCATGTCGCGTCGTACACATCGCGCCATTTGCGCGTCACCCTGCGTTGCGCACAGCGACTTCGCATGCATTCATCCGCGTACCGGCGACCGGCGCGTCATGCGAACAGGAAGCCTTGTCCGTGATGTTCCGGATACGTGTCGAACAGCTCGGCGACCGAACCATCCTCGAACACGGCACGGATGGCGCTGGCGAGCAACGGGGCGATGGAAAGCACCGTCAGACCATCCCAGCGCTTCTCCTCCGGAATCGGCACGGTATCGGTCAGCACGACCTCACGCGCGCCGCAGTTCTTCAGACGCTCCACGGCAGGACCGGAAAGCACGCCGTGCGTGGCGACCACGGTCACCGACTTGGCACCGGCATCCTGCAGCACATGGCATGCACCGGCAATCGTGCCTGCGGTGTCGATCAGATCATCGACCAGCACGCAATCCTTGCCCTGCACGTCACCCACCACACGGTTGGCCACAGCCTGGTTCGGACGCGTGATGTCACGGGTCTTGTGCACGAATGCCAGAGGACCGCCACCAAGGCGCTGCGCCCACTGCTCGGCCACGCGAATACGGCCTGCATCCGGAGACACCACGGCCACATTGTCGAGCTGCCCCTGGAAACGGTCACGAATGTAGTCCACCAGTACCGGCATGGCGATCAGATGATCCACCGGGCCGTCGAAGAAGCCTTGGGACTGCGCCGCATGCAGGTCAACCGACATGATGCGGTCCGCGCCCGCGGTCTTGAGCAGATCGAAGATCAGACGGCAGGAAATGGGCTCACGGCCACGATGCTTCTTATCCTGACGGGAATAGCCGACCAGCGGGCACACGGCGGTAATGGAACGGGCGGAGGCACGCTTCAGCGCATCAATCATGATGAGCTGTTCCATGATCGCCTTGTTAATCGGCTGGTAGTGGCTTTGCAGTACAAAGACGTCAGCGCCACGAACCGACTCGGTGTAGCGCACATACATCTCACCATTGGCGAAATCGTACGCCGTGGTTTCCAACAAATCGATGCCGAGCTGTTGCGCAACATCTTCGGCCAATTTCGGATGAATTCTTCCCGTAACGAGAATCAGGTTCTTATCAGGCTTTCCTTCAAGGATTGCGCTCACCATTACTCCCAACGTGTGGTCTCGCTGATGCAAATTCCAAGCATAGCCGCTCTTGGCGACTGCGGTACACATCGGCGTCGCCTTGTGTTTACCAACTCGCATACGGCACATCGTTCAGACAGCCGCGCGCCACCCACTTCGACTCAGTGATTGCCTTTGATCCACGCAGCAATGGTGCTCTTCACCGTCTGTGCGTATAAATCGCTGTCAAGCTTAGGATGGATCCCATCAGATCCCAATATTTGTGGATTGGCTGTGGCGGCGGCATTCCAGTCCACCAACACCACGTTATCCGGATGCGCGGCGGCATAATCCGCAAGAACCTGATTGGTGGACGGAATCCAAGTCCGATCGCCATGGGCATTAATCAACACCAGCACGTGATCAGGACCGATCATGTCATGGATCTGATCCAGCTGGCCGTCGGTAATCTCGGAGTTGGTGGCCAGCCCCACCAGCACCCACTGTCGCAGCGTGCCGGCAGATAAGTCATTCTGGATCATATCGGAAGCCACCATAATAGAGCGCGAGACTTCAGCATCGGTCTGTATGCCTGGGAACACGCTCGACAGGCCTTGGGAGGAAGCAAGCATGACCGAATCTCCGATGGCGGTCATTTCGTCTCCTGCAGGCATGGCAAAACGCGGTCGCGGCGGCTTAGGAACCTCGCGGCGGATCAACGCATGCTCCTTCCGCTGCATTGCTTCCAGCTGTCGAGCCTGTTCTTCAAGCTGTATCTGCATAGCGGTCTTTGCCGGGGCGTTGGCCACGCCTTGAACTGCACCAAACAACGAGGCCGCCAGCAGCGCATCCACGACGATCGCCCGCACAATGTGCGCGCGCGAAGGCTTATGCAACGGCAGAATGACGAATACAGCCGAATTGGAGGCAGCGGGCTTTTCCACCAGAATCCAAGAAAGCGTCACCGCTACGGCAGTGAGCACAGCAGCCATAATCAGCGGCCACGGTCCTGGCACCGGGAAAAGCTTCGGAGCGAATGACTTGGAAGCCAGACACAACGGCCAGTGCCATAGATAAATGCCGTACGAGTATTTGCCGAGACCTGCGAGCGGTCGGAACACCATCAGGTCCTGCATCCATGAATCCTGGCAGATGGTGCCGGCCACGAGCAACAGAGCAAGCACACTGGAAATGACAATGCCGCCATGAAAAGCGAAATCATTCTGTTTGCCGATTATGGTCATGGCCACCAAAGCGATCAAGCTCATAAAGGCGAACAGAGGCGCCACGGCACGCCAGATAAGTATGTGCAAGGGTTCTGACACCACATTCGGTTGCCTATGAGCACCATTGAGAGCGCTCATGGATGGTGTTGCATCCGCAACGCCAGATCGATTCACCGACGCCACTCTTCTTGCTATGCGTTGAGATTGCGACCGGCCACGTTCGGAGGATGTGACCCACCATGCAAGGGCCAGACCAAGCATAAGACCCACGGCATGCGTATCAGTACCGAAGTAAACGCGCGTGGGGTCGCCGCCTGGAATATAGAGCATCCACATGGCATATCCACTGCCGGCAGCCAATGCCAGCGGAATCAATGCGGAAAGATGGCTACGCCGGATTTTCCACATCAGCCACACGATGCAAGGTGCCACCACATAGCATTGCATGAGCACGCCGATGAACCATAAATGCCGAAATGTCTGCGGGCTCATCTGATCAAAATAGCTTTGTCCGCTTGCGATTGCATACCAGTTGTAGCATCCCAGCAGCACCGTGATTATTTGGTCCCGTATGGATACCAATAAATCACGGTCGTACAGCCATCCCACGGACACGATAACGGGGATGAGCAGGAACAATGCCGGGTACAGGCGCACAGCGCGTTTCGGAATATACCGTTCAAGACGGAGTGAACCACTATTCATAAGAGAACGCAGCAGACTGACGCCGATCAGGAAACCGGAAACCGTGAAGAATACGTCCACGCCGTAAAATCCGCCCGGCAACATCTGCTCCTGCATGTGGTACAGCAGAATCGCGATGATCGCCAGACCTTTAATACCGTCCAATCCAACATAACGTCTACGCACTGCCGCCGTCACTGTTGTCTCTCGCTTTTCGATCGTATGCCGTTTCTTCTCAACGGTTTTTTATATCAATCCGCACAGACACGGCAGGCCATACGACGATGGGATAATCCGGATCTTGTATGGCCTGCTGTTTTTTATTTGTGGTACAGGCTCACGCGCTCGTACTTGGGCTCGCAGCACACGTTGATGCCGAGCTTGCGGTAGAGGGCCTCGTCCGCAGAGGAGATGATCACGGAGAAGAAGGCGTCACAGCCACGCAGCTGTTCAAGCCCGGCGATCACATGAGCGGCCACCGGGCTGGTGGCGCTGGTGATGGACAGCGCAATCAAGGTCTCATCGGAATGCAGGCGTCGATTAGTGCTGTTGAGATGTTCGGTTTTCAATTGGCAGATCGGTTCGATCGCCGCATCATCGATGACTTGCTCGGCATCGTCCACTCCGGTGACGGCCTTCAGCGCATGCATGAGCAGCGCACTGGCCGCGCCAAGCAACTCACCGGTTTTGCCGGTGACGACCCTGCCGTCCGGCAATACCATGGCACCAGCCGGCGCCCCTGTGGCAGCTTCCTTGCCCAGTGCCGCCGCTCGTGCCGGCGACAGGTCCGGCGTCACCGACGCCTTGTTCATGATCGAACGCAGACGCTCCACCTGCTCCTCACCGGTTCCGGTGCGCTTGACGCGTTCCGTTGCGGCGAAATACCGGCGGACGATTTCCAAACGCGCGGCATCCCTGCAGGCCTCATCATCCACAATGGCGTAACCGGCCATGTTGACGCCCATGTCCGTGGGGCTCTGGTACGGGCTCTTGCCCATGATGCGTTCCATCATGGCTTTGAGCACCGGGAAGGCTTCAACATCGCGGTTGTAGTTGACCGTGGTCTTTCCATAGGCCTCGAGATGGAACGAATCGATGATGTTCGCGTCGTCAAGATCCGCGGTCGCCGCCTCATAGGCGATGTTCACCGGATGGTTGAGCGGCAGATTCCAGATGGGGAACGTCTCGAATTTCGCGTATCCGGCCTCGATGCCGCGCTGATGCTCGTGGTACAGCTGGGACAGACAGGTGGCGAGCTTGCCGGAACCGGGGCCTGGGGCGGTGACCACGACGAGCGGTCGGCTGGTTTCCACGTAATCGTTTTTGCCGTAGCCTTCGGCCGACACGATATGTTCGATATCATGCGGATACCCGGCGATTGGATAATGCAGATAGCAGGTGACCCCGAGCTGCGCGAGACGGTGGCGATAGGCATCGGCGGCCGGCTGGCCGGCGTATTGGGTGATGACCACCGAGCCCACATACAAGCCATGGGAATGGAACACGTCGATGAGACGGAGCACATCCTCGTCATAGGGGATGCCCAGGTCGCCGCGCATCTTGGCTTTTTCGATGTGGTTCGCGTTGATGGCGATGACGATTTCCACATCGTTCGCCATGCTCTTGAGCATCTGGAACTTCACATCCGGCTCAAAGCCAGGCAGCACGCGTGAAGCATGGTAATCATCAAACAGCTTGCCGCCGAATTCCAAATACAGTTTGCCGCCGAACTGGGCGATGCGTTTGCGAATATTATCGGACTGCAGCTCAATATACTTCTGGTTGTCGAAGCCCTGACGCATAAGGCGGTATCCCTTTCCGAACATCGTCATAAACGGAAAAATTATACCGGAAAAACTAGGATTACTCTTTCGCACGTAATAAGGCACCACAACTCGTCAAAAACAACGATTTGGCAATGTTGTACCATGTTTGTTTGCCACAACCGTTAAGTCAAACGTTTTACTAACGTATTGGGAGCATGGCGCATTATTACAAAACGTTGGAATTAAGCCATTCTTGGACTGCAATTGTTTATTAGGCAAAGAGACTAATTTGTCACAATTTATGGAAAACCACGTTTTCACGATGTTGTGCACAAATTGACCAACGATTCCGCCGTATCACGAAAATAATGCAATCCTCATATATGACGATGCCGTTATTCCCAAGGTATTTCACCCGAGAATAACGGCATTAGAGCATTTCACTCCTTTGAGTAATTGCAGGATGCGTGCGGCCTCTAATCACAATGGCCGAAGGCATCACCTGGTTAAGTGAAATGTTCTGATGTGTGCGGTAGCAAGGCGTGGAACATGAAGGCGTACAACAGTACGTCGAATGTTCCGCAACGCAGCTAACGCTCCATCAGAGCATTTCACTCCCATTCGATGGTTGCCGGGGGCTTGGAGGTACAATCCAGCACCACGCGGTTGATCTGACGGCATTCGTTGGTGATGCGAGTGGAGATGGTGGCGAGCACGTCATACGGCACGCGGGCCCAATCGGCGGTCATGGCATCCTCGGAGGAAACCGGGCGCAGCACGATCGGGGAACCGTAGGTACGCTCGTCGCCCTGGACACCGACGGAATGGACATCAGCGAGGAGAACGACCGGGCACTGCCAGATATCGCGATCGAGACCGGCCTTGGTGAGCTCTTCACGGGCGATGGCGTCGGCTTCGCGCAGAAGGTCGAGGCGCTCCTTGGTGATCTCGCCGATGATGCGGATGCCGAGGCCCGGGCCCGGGAACGGCTGACGCCAGACGATCTCGTCCGGGAGACCAAGTTCGGTGCCGATGGCACGCACCTCATCCTTGAAGAGGGTGCGCAGCGGCTCGATGAGCTGGAACTTGATGTCCTTGGGCAGACCACCGACGTTGTGGTGGGACTTGATGTTCGCAGCACCGTCGCCGCCGCCGGATTCCACGACATCCGGGTAGAGGGTGCCCTGTACGAGGAACTTGACTTCCTTGCCGCGGGCGCCGGCCTCTTCGAGCACCTGCTGCTGTGCCTTTTCGAAGGTGCGGATGAACTTCTCGCCGATGATCTTGCGCTTACGCTCCGGCTCGGTGACGCCCTTCAGAGCAGTGAGGAAGTCATCGGCGGCATCGACGGTGATCAGGCGAATGCCGGTAGCCTCGACGAAGTCATGCTTGACCTGCTCGACCTCGCCCTTGCGCAGCAGACCGTGGTCGACGAACACACAGGTGAGCTGATCGCCGATGGCCTTGTGTACCAAAGCCGCGGCGACGGCGGAATCCACACCACCGGACAGACCGCAGATCACTTCGGCGTCGCCGACCTTTTCGCGAATCTTCTTGACCTGGTCCTCGATGATGGAGGAGGCATCCCAATCGTTGGGCAGGGCCGCGCAACGATGCAGGAAGTTCTCGATGAGCTTCTGGCCCAGCGGAGAGTGCTTGACTTCCGGGTGCCACTGCACGCCGTACAGCTTGCGAGACTCATCCGCCATGGCGGCGACCGGTGCACCTTCGGTGTGAGCCAGCACCTCGAAGCCTTCCGGAGCCTGCTCGACGGCAACGCCGTGGCTCATCCACGTGGTCTGTTCAGCCGGGGAATCAGCCAGGATGCCTTCCGCGTCGTCAATGGTGGCGCTGGTCTTGCCGTACTCGCCAAGGGCGGCCTTGTCCACCTTGCCGCCGAGCTCATAAGCCATGACCTGGAAACCGTAGCAAATGCCAAGCACCGGCACACCAGCGTTGAAGACCTTAGTATCTATGGTAGGGGCGCCGGGTTCGAACACAGAAGCCGGGCCACCGGACAGAATGATCGCCTTAGGATCCTTGGCCAGAATCTCGTCGGCCGGCATGGAATGCGGCACGAGTTCGGAATAGACGCCGGCCTCACGGACACGGCGAGCGATGAGCTGGGCGTACTGGGCGCCGAAATCGACGACGAGCACAGGACCATTTGCCATTGATATTCCCCTAACGTTCATTGAGACTTTACGTGGGTTGAACATTGATGATTATCACCGGTCAATACGACAACCTCGACACGCATGAATAGCGGTCGCTTCTATGTGCGAAAAACGAACAAGTCACATGCCTTCACAAAGCCAACACGCCGGCTCTAAGCACTGTAAATCGAACGTAATCATAGGTGCAAATATACTGATTTTGGCTTTATTGCGCCGTTTCTTACAATCCAGGCACGAAAATCAATGTTTACAAAGTTAAGGCTTAAACGCACAAATACTGAAATTTCCGCAACAATTTCGAACACACCCGCAAGAAATCGTTCAAAAGTCGTGTTGTCCTCGTACCATGACGATTGATTGGGAACGGAAAACCTTGGTACCGCAAGGAACTAAGGCCCGCGACCGAACAGAAATAATCAATCGCACGTTTACCGTGCAGGAGTACAGGAGTACACATGACGAGTCCTGTTATTGGCACCCCTTGGAAGAAGCTCAACGCTCCGGTTTCCGAGGAAGCCCTCGAAGGTGTTGACAAGTACTGGCGCGCTGCCAACTACCTTTCCATCGGCCAGATTTATCTGCGTTCCAACCCGCTGATGAAGGAGCCCTTCACTCGCGAAGACGTGAAGCACCGTCTGGTCGGCCACTGGGGCACCACCCCTGGCCTGAACTTCCTCATCGGCCACATCAACCGCTTCATCGCTGACCACGGCCAGAACACCGTGATCATCATGGGCCCGGGCCACGGTGGCCCGGCTGGTACCTCCCAGTCCTACCTGGACGGCACCTACACCGAGACCTTCCCGAAGATCACCAAGGACGAGGCTGGTCTGCAGAAGTTCTTCCGTCAGTTCTCCTACCCGGGCGGCATCCCGTCCCACTTCGCTCCGGAGACCCCGGGCTCCATCCACGAAGGCGGTGAGCTGGGCTACGCTCTGTCCCATGCTTACGGCGCCATCATGGACAACCCGAGCCTGTTCGTCCCGGCCATCGTCGGCGACGGCGAAGCTGAGACCGGCCCGCTGGCTACCGGCTGGCAGTCCAACAAGCTCGTGAACCCGCGCACCGATGGTATCGTGCTGCCGATCCTGCACCTCAACGGCTACAAGATCGCCAACCCGACCATCCTGTCCCGCATTTCCGACGAAGAGCTGCACGAGTTCTTCCACGGCATGGGCTACGAGCCGTACGAGTTCGTCGCCGGCTTCGACGATGAGGACCACATGTCCATCCACCGTCGCTTCGCCGAGCTGTGGGAGACCATCTGGGACGAGATCTGCGACATCAAGGCAACCGCCCAGACCGACAACGTGCACCGTCCGTTCTACCCGATGCTGATCTTCCGCACTCCGAAGGGCTGGACCTGCCCGAAGTACATCGACGGCAAGAAGACCGAAGGCTCCTGGCGTTCTCACCAGGTGCCGCTGGCTTCCGCCCGCGATACCGAGGCTCACTTCGAAGTTCTGAAGAACTGGCTGGAGTCCTACAAGCCGGAAGAGCTGTTCGACGAGAACGGCGCCGTCAAGTCCGACGTGACCGCCTTCATGCCGAAGGGCGAGCTGCGCATCGGTGCCAACCCGAACGCCAACGGTGGTCTGATCCGCGACGACCTGAAGCTGCCGAACCTCGAAGACTACGCCGTCAAGGAAGTCGAGAAGTACGGCCACGGCTGGGGCCAGCTCGAGGCTACCCGTCGTCTCGGTGTCTACACCCGCGACATCATCAAGAACAACATGCACGACTTCCGCATCTTCGGACCGGATGAGACTGCTTCCAACCGTCTGCAGGCTTCCTACGAAGTCACCAACAAGCAGTGGGACGCTGGCTACATCTCCGATGAGGTCGACGAGCACATGCACGTCTCCGGCCAGGTTGTCGAGCAGCTGTCCGAGCACCAGATGGAAGGCTTCCTCGAGGGCTACCTGCTGACCGGTCGTCACGGCATCTGGAGCTCCTACGAGTCCTTCGTCCACGTGATCGACTCCATGCTGAACCAGCACGCCAAGTGGCTTGAGGCTACCGTCCGCGAGATTCCGTGGCGTAAGCCGATCGCCTCCATGAACCTGCTGGTTTCCTCCCACGTCTGGCGTCAGGACCACAACGGCTTCTCCCACCAGGATCCGGGTGTCACCTCCCTGCTGCTGAACAAGTGCTTCCACAACGATCACGTCATCGGCATCTACTTCGCCACCGATGCGAACATGCTGCTGGCCATCGCCGAGAAGTGCTACAAGTCCACCAACAAGATCAACGCCATCATCGCTGGCAAGCAGCCGGCTGCCACCTGGCTGTCCCTCGACGAAGCTCGCGCCGAGCTCGAGAAGGGTGCTGCCGCTTGGGATTGGGCTTCCACCGCTAAGTCCAACGACGAGGCTGAGATTGTTCTTGCCGCTGCCGGCGATGTCCCGACCCAGGAGATCATGGCTGCTTCCGACAAGCTGAAGGCCATGGGCATCAAGTTCAAGGTCGTCAACGTGGTTGACCTGCTCGCTCTGCAGTCCGCCAAGGAGAACGACGAGGCCCTGTCCGATGAAGAGTTCGCTGACATCTTCACCGCCGACAAGCCGGTCCTGTTCGCTTACCACTCCTACGCTCACGACGTGCGCGGCCTGATCTACGATCGCCCGAACCACGACAACTTCAACGTCCACGGCTACGAGGAGGAGGGCTCCACCACCACCCCGTACGACATGGTTCGCGTGAACGAGATCGATCGTTACGAGCTGACCGCTGAGGCTCTGCGCATGATCGACGCCGACAAGTACGCCGACAAGATCAACGAGCTCGAGGCCTTCCGTCAGGAAGCCTTCCAGTTCGCAGTCGACAACGGCTACGATCACCCGGACTACACCGACTGGGTGTACTCCGGCCTCAACACCTCCGAGAAGGGTGCTGTCACCGCTACCGCCGCAACCGCTGGCGACAACGAGTGATTTCCTCTCTCTGAGGTTTAGCCTAACGGCTTAGAAAAGGGCTTGGGATTATCCCAAGCCCTTTTTGCATATGGTCACACCTTCAGTCATGTTTTCAGCATTCTTCCCGCAATCATTTCGCGTCCTACGCGTGAACGGTAACAATGGTCAGTACAATGATGTGTGGTCCTAATTGCTTGATCATCAAAGGAGACAGACCAAAGTGACCGTTACTCGCGTATATATCGCCAGCCCGGAAGGCGCTAATGGCCGCAACGTTGTGGCCTACGGCGTGCTCAATGCACTGACTTCAAAGTACAAGACCATCGTGTTCCGCCCTGCCGTGTCGAACCATGATGATTTCACTCCGATTCTGCTCTCCGCATCCAATGCGGGCCTCGGCGTGACGCTCTCCACAGGTCTTGATGTGCACAAAGTGCGCGCCGACAAGGACACTGCACGTGGAGATATCGTTGGCGCATTCAACGATGCCATGGAGGTTGCCCGCGCTGACGCCGCCTTAATCGTCGGTACCGATAAGTCCCATGTCAACGATCCGACCAGCTATGAATTCAATGCGAACGTTGCGGCCGATCTTAAGGCAGGAGTCTTCCTCGCCGTCTGCACCATCGACCGGTGGCCGCATGAATTGGACGAAACCGTCAAGCTCTCCATTGAAGGCATGGAAGCAGCGGGCAACAAGGTGCTCGGCATCTTTGTGACCGGATGCGAAACCCGTCATTCCGTATCGGTCAAAGAGACGCTGGCTAAGTACGGCCTTCCGGTTTGGACGTTGCCCCAAGTAGCGTTCACCGACGAATCCGGCAAGACCCTGGCCCTGGAGACTTTCCGCAAATACGCTCCCACCGAAGAAGTGCTTGCTGCACTTGATGTGGACTTCAATCCGCCTACCACCCCATACTCCTTCCAATTCGAACTGCTGGGCAGGGCCAAGAGCAACAAAAAGACCATCGTGCTACCGGAGGGCGAAGAAGATCGCATTATCAAGGCGGCCGATTACCTGCTTGAGCGCGAAATCGTGAATCTCATCATCGTGGGTGACAAGGCAGCCATTCTGGCGCGCGGTAAGGAACTTGGCCTGAACTATCTCGAGCGTGCCCGCTTCCAGGCCATGGATGATGAGAACATTCTGAAGCCAATGGTCGCCAAGCTGTGCGAGCTCAGGGCGAAGAAGGGTATGACCGAAGAACAGGCCCGTAAGCAGCTGACGGATGCCAGCTACTTCGGCACCATGCTCGTTGTGCTCGGATATGCCGATGGTCTGGTATCCGGTTCGGTGAATTCCACCGCCAACACCGTTCGCCCGGCGCTGCAGGTCATCAAGACCAAGCCCGGACAGAAGCTAGTTTCCGGCGCGTTCCTCATGTGCTTCAAGGACCATGTGGCCGTGTTCGCCGACTGTGCCATCAACCTGAACCCGGATGCCGAACAGCTTTCCGAGATTGCATTGCAATCCGCCGAAACCGCAAAAGCCTTCGGCCTTGACCCGAAGGTCGGCATGCTCTCCTACTCCACGCTCGGTTCCGGTAAGGGCCCCGACGTGGACGTTGTGGAGGAGGCCACCAAGCTGCTCAAGGAGAAGGCCCCGGACCTGCCGGCAGTGGGTTCCATCCAGTTCGATGCCGCCTGGTCCCCCACCGTCGCCGCGACCAAGGCCAAGGGCAACGACGTTGCCGGCCACGTCAACGTATTCGTGTTCCCTGACCTGTGCGCAGGCAACATCGCATACAAGGCGGTGCAGCGTTCCTCAGGCGCCCTGGCTATCGGCCCGGTGCTGCAGGGCCTCAACAGGCCGGTCAACGACCTGTCCCGCGGCGCCCTGGTGCAGGACATCATCAACACCATCGCGCTGACCGCCATCGAGGCCCAGTAACCAATTATTCAGCAACTAGTTTCTTAGGTATCTTTGCTGAAAGCAGAGTGGGAAGGCTGGGGATGCGATGCAGGACCGTAAGCTTGGCCGAACGGCCTTGAGTGTGTCCCGCATCGCATCCCCCAGCCTTTCCACGTTCCAATTGCAATCAACATTTTGTAGCAAGTAGCGAGTAATCTAATCAACGGTAACCCGCGTATTCGCGGGACTGAAACATATCACAATGGAGGATGCCCACAATGGCGAAAACCGTCCTTGTCATCAATTCCGGTTCCAGCTCTATCAAGTACCAGCTGGTTGACCTCGAATCCGGCGAAGGCCTGGCTTCTGGTCTGGTCGAGAAGATCGGCGAACCGATCGACGGCCACTACAAGCACGAGTACAACGGCGAGAAGCATGAGCTCGAAGAGCCGATCCACGATCACGAGCAGGGTCTGAAGCGCGTTCTCGGTTTCTTCGAGGAGTACGGCCCGAAGCTGTCCGATGCAGGCATCGTCGCTGTCGGTCACCGCGTGGTGCAGGGCGGTTCCCTCTTCCCGAAGCCGGCTCTGGTCACCGACAAGACCATCAACCAGGTCAAGGATCTGGCCGTGCTCGCTCCGCTGCACAACGGCCCGGAGGCCAAGGGCGCTGAAGTCATGCGCGCTCTGCTGCCGGATGTCCCGCAGATCTTCGTCTTCGATTCCTCCTTCTTCTTCCAGCTGCCGAAGGCCGCCAGCACCTACGCGCTGAACAAGGAAATCGCCGACCAGTACCACATCCGCCGCTACGGCGCTCACGGCACCTCCCACGAGTTCATCTCCTCCGTGGTGCCGGAAGTCATCGGCAAGCCGGCTGAGGGCCTCAAGCAAATCGTTCTGCACATCGGCAACGGCGCTTCCGCTTCCGCTGAAATCTCCGGCAAGCCGGTTGAGACCTCCATGGGCCTGACCCCGCTCGAGGGTCTGGTGATGGGCGGCCGTACCGGTGATATCGACCCGGCTGTGGTCTTCCACCTGATTCGTAACGCCCACATGAACGTGGACGAGCTGGATGCCCTGTTCAACAAGCGTTCCGGCATGATGGGCATGACCGGCTTCGGCGATCTGCGCGAGGTCCACCGTCTGGTGGCCGAGGGCAACGAGGACGCCAAGCTGGCTCTGGATGTCTACGTGCACCGCATCGTCAGCTACATCGGCAACTACACCTACCAGATGGGTGGCTGCGATGTGATCACCTTCACCGCTGGCGTTGGCGAGAACGACGACATCGTGCGCAAGATGGTGTGCGACAAGCTCGCTCCGTTCGGCGTCAAGCTGGACGAGGAGAAGAACGCCACCCGTTCCAAGGAGCCGCGCGTCATCTCCACCCCGGACTCCTCCGTGATCATCGCCGTGATTCCGACCAACGAGGAGCTGGCCATCGCCCGCAAGTCCGCTGCCATCGCGGAGGCCAGCGAGGACACCTACGGCAACAAGTTCGCCAAGTGAGTCTGAACTGCTGATTCACTAAGCTAAAAGCCCTGATGGTTCATATCGAATCATCAGGGCTTTTGCATAACTACAGTGGCTTCGTATTACTCCCCTAGCATGCCGTTCCACATGCCGACGAAGTCCGGCAATGTCTTGCGCGTGGTAGCAACGTTCTTCACCTTGATGCCAACAATACGCAAGCCCAGCATCGCCGCGAAGGTCGCCATGCGGTGATCCGCATACGTTTCCATATCAGCTCCGCGTAACTGTTCTGCAGGCACCGGTTCAATGCGCAATCCATCCGGCAATTCCTCAGCTTTGCCGCCCACTCGCGCAATCTCAGCCACCAGTGCCGCCAATCGATTCGTCTCGTGGCCACGTAGATGCCCAATGCCGACCATGTCCGTTGACGCATCCGCAAACACCAAAACTGCAGCCAAGGATGGCGCAATCTCACCGGCGGCGGTCAAATCAAAGGTTCCAAGCCCATGCACAGTACCGTTCCCAGTGACTTCGCAATAACGGACATCGTCAATCACTGGGAAGGCTACCGTAGCCCCCATCTGTTCAAGGTAACCAGGAAGCAGACCACCCGGCTGTGTTGTGGTTTCCGGCCAGTGCGGCACGCGTACAGTGCCGCCGGCGATCAGTGCAGCACCGAGGAACGGTGCGGCATTGGACAAATCAGGCTCAACCGTGACTGTATCCGGCAACTGCAAGGCACGCGGTTCCACCGTCCAAGTGCGGGCTGTTTCGTCGGCGTGCACTTCGCCGCCGGCACCAGTCACGTCAGCGACGGTCATGCGAATATGCGGCAGACTCGGGGTCTTCTCCCCCGTATGCTGCAATGTCAAACCACCGGGCAGTCGGGAGCCGATCAGCAACAGACCGGAAATGAACTGCGAAGAGCCAGAAGAATCAATGCTCACATGCGCACGCGTCTGCGGCAACGCCGCCGGCGGAGTGATCGTAAACGGCAGTTTGCCGATTTCGCCGTGGTATTCCACCGTGGCACCCAGCTGTTCCAAACCGTCCAGCACCGGCTTCATCGGGCGGGCATACGCCTGTTCATCGCCATCAAAATGCACCGGACCGTCAGCGAACAAGGCAAGGCCCGGCACGAATCGCATCACCGTGCCGGCCAGGCCGCAAAACAGGTCGGTGTTGCCGCGGAAACGTCCACCTGCGGGAGGAGTCACCGTTACCGTGGTTTCAACGTCGGCATCGACTTCGCAATGCACGCCAAGTGCTTCCAGTGCCCCCATCATCAAATCGGTATCGCGCGAACGCAACAACCCCACAAGTCGTACCGGCTGGGAGCCCAACGCCGCAAGAATCAGGTAGCGATTCGACAATGATTTGCTACCTGGCACGGTTACTGTGGCTTCCAATGGCTGCATGGCAAGCGGTGCTGGCCAAAGATTCGTGTTTTCTGTCATAGAAGTCAATCTATCAAGCTTCAGGTATGAAAGAACGGCTGTGTCCAGCATTGGATGCCGGGCGCAGCCGTTCCTCACGATCCCTCAAGCGACGATCAGGCAAGCGCCTCCTTGATGGCGCCGACGAAGTAGTCCAGATCGTCGGGCTTGCGGGAGGTGATGAGCTTCCAGCCGTTCGCATCGTCGACGGTCAGCTGCTTATCGACATAGTGGCCACCAGCGTTCTCGATGTCGGCTGCGATGTAGCGGCATGGCGAAGCGGTCTTGCCTGCAATCAGGTCGGCGTTGACCAGCAGCCATGCACCATGGCAGATGGCTGCGATCGGCTTGCCTTCGTGGGCGAATTCCTGTGCCAGGGTGATGGCATCCTCGTTCACGCGGATGCGGTCGACGTTGCAGGTGCCGCCAGGAACCACCAGCAGGTCATAGTCGGCGGCCTGCACATCGGCAAGACGTGCGTCCGGGGTCAGCGTCTCGCCTTCGTAACGGTCATGCTGCACGGTTTCGCACGGGTCAAGCGTGGTCGCGGCGAGCGTCACCTTGGCACCGGCCGCCTTCAAATCACGCAGCGGACGAGTCAGCTCGGTTTCCTCGATACCCCAGTTGTTGACGATGATCAGTACCTTGGCGTTCTCCACAGCCATAGTTCCTCCTTGATTGCAGTGGCTTGTTTCCGCAATCCATTATGCGTCAATGGCGGCGGTTGAGCCAGTAAAGAACATAACGATAACGTATCGACGGTCAGCGATCGGCCGCAATACGAGATTCGATTGTCGGCTCTTGTTGAGCGTGATGCTGTTCCAGCCCATTTTCCATCATCTGAGCATGCAGCAGCTGCGCTTCCACACGATCGGCTTCAATGGCGGCGATTTGGCGGGAGAACACGATGAACCAGCCAAGGAACATCAGGCCGGCGAGTGCCTCTACATTGGTGAGCGTATTGTGTCCCATCATCATATTGGCCCAGAATGCCGCACATACGAGTGCAGCAAGATCTGAGGCGACCATCACTGCTTTGGAGATGCGCGGAGCGAGCCACGGCAATAGTACGAAGAGCAGCAACATTACGAACGGCAGGCCTTTGGCACAGATGTTATGCATGAGGTTGTGCGGCGTATAACGGAATGCGCCGATGCCGATGAACGCAAGTCCGGATATGGTGAGCAGCACGGAGAGCACACCAATGCGGGCCATGAAGTGCGGAATCATATAGCCGCGGTTGGGATCGGCTTTCGTACGGTCATGCCATAGACGCTGCAGACGTTCGGTGGTCACCAGTTCGGAGATGGCGAAGTAGCTGACGATGATGATGCAGGTTCCGGCCAGCATCAGTGTGGAATTGAACATACGCGCCGCGAACGTGGTACGGTCGCCCAGCTGGGAGAAGTTGTTGTGATACCAGTACGGATCGTCGGTGGTGACGCCTGCGGTGACCACGCCGGAGATGACGAAGAACGGCAGCAGGCTGGCTATGGTTTTGGCGTTCATCATCTCCGCCTGCACGAAGGTCATGTATCCCACCACCCCGGCGAATCCGGCGCACACGCTGGAAATGTAGCCGGCGAATATGGCGTTGCCCATCATATCGTTCGCCGCACCGATCAGGGCGAACGAGGAAAGGAATATGGTGGAGCCGTAGACCACGGAGAGCGCCACGATTTCCACGATGCGTCGGATGGGAGCGAGCCAACCGTTCTTGAGGTTCAGCGAACGGGATTTGCGCGAGTAGCCCACGATGAATGAGATCACGCCACAGGCTGCCACGATGCCGGAGCACACCATGAATCGGCGTTGGGTAAGCTGCCAGATTGCTGGCGCATACTCCATGTAGAAGTTCATGATGACGGCACCTGCTACGGCGCAGACGACGAAGGAAATCAGTCCGGATGTCTCCGAACGCTGATGACGCCCCATGATTCCCTTCGCACCTCCTAGGATTCGGCCCGTTGCCGCCGCATGTTCTTTTCTCCAGCGGAAATCATTTGGTTCCCCGCGGAACGGGTCCAAATTTTTCTGCTGTTCTCCTCGCTATGCGAGCCATTCATGCCCAATATGACATTGTATCCCGTGTCCCGGTCCACCCATACTGTACAATGTTGGTTTGTGCTCTGAAGCTGTTCCAAGGTTTCACCGCATACGGGCTATAGCGCAGTTTGGTAGCGCGCCTGCTTTGGGAGCAGGATGTCGTGGGTTCAAATCCCGCTAGCCCGACTTCAAAGCCCTACTCCCGCTTGGGAAGTAGGGCTTTTTCTTATCTCGGCCTGAAAAACGGTTTATCCGATTTTCTCCGATGGCCATATAGGAAGGCTCGTTACCGAATAATCGGTAGCGGGCCTTCCTTGCCGTCGGCCTTTACAAGCCCAATGACGGCTTTTCGGGCTTCTTGGCGCTCATCAGCATCATGAAGCTGCGCGATTGCGCGGTGATCATGAAACCAGCCTCATAGCTCAGTTCCGGACCGTCCGGATTATGCGTGTCCACAATCAGCTGCCACTTGCGGCCATAGCGTTCGTCCGGCAGGGTGAACATGATCGGCTCGTAGTGCGCGTTGAAGATCAGGATGAAGTCGTTGTCGACCATGCGGTTGCCGTACCAGTCGACTTCGGGGATGTCCGAACCGTTCAGGTAGATCATCATGGAGAAGGCGTGCGTGTTCTGCCAGTCGTCCATATCCATGATGGAACCGGTGTGGTCGAACCATTCCACCTGTGGGATCTTGTTCGAATCGTCGCCGGGCTCACGGCCGGTGAAGAAGCGGCGACGGTGCAGCACTGGATGGTTCAGACGCAGATGGATGAGCTTGGAGACGAATTTCAGCATGCCCTTCTGGTCTTTGTTGAGATTCCAGTTGGTCCAGGAAATCTCATTATCCTGGCAGTACGCATTGTTGTTGCCCTGCTGCGTGCGGCATACCTCATCACCACCGCAGATCATCGGGATGCCCTGGCTGAGCAGCAGCGTGGAGAACATGTTGCGCATCTGGCGTTGGCGCAGGTCGATGACATCCGGAATGTTCGTGGCACCTTCCACGCCGCAGTTCCAGGAGCGGTTGTTGGATTCGCCGTCTCGGTTGCCTTCGCCGTTGGCGTCGTTGTGCTTTTCGTTGTAGCTCACCAGATCGTTCATGGTGAAGCCATCGTGTGCGGTGATGAAGTTCACGGATGCCACCGGGCGGCGGCCATTGACCTGGTACAGATCGGAGCTGCCCATCAATCGGGATGCGAATTCAGGCAACGTGGATGGCTGCGAACGCCAGAAATCACGGACGGTATCGCGGAAACGGCCATTCCATTCGGACCAGCTGGAGGGGAAGCCGCCAACCTGATAACCGCCGGAGCCCAAGTCCCATGGTTCGGCGATGAGCTTGACGCGGGAGATGACCGGATCCTGTTCCACGATGTCGAAGAACGCGGAAAGCTTGTCGACCTCCTGGAACTGGCGAGCCAGGGTGGCCGCCAGATCGAAGCGGAAGCCGTCCACATGCATTTCGGTGACCCAGTAGCGCAATGAATCGGTGATGAGCTGCAGGGCGTGCGGCGAGCGCATGAGCAATGAGTTACCGGTACCGGTGGTGTCGAAGTAATGCATCGGGTCGCCGTCCACCAGTCGGTAGTAGGAGGCGTTGTCGATGCCCTTGAAGCTCAGGGTGGGGCCCATATGGTTGCCTTCGGCGGTGTGGTTGTACACCACGTCGAGGATCACTTCCATGCCGGCACGATGGTAGGCCTTGACCATGGATTTGAATTCGTTGACCTGCTCGCCGCGCTCCCCCGAGCTGGAGTAGGCGTTGTGCGGGGCGAAGAAGCCGATGGTGTTGTAGCCCCAGTAATTCGACAGTCCCTTCTCCTGCAGGAAGGAGTCGTTGACGAACTGATGGATGGGCATGAGTTCGATGGCGGTGACACCAAGCTTCTTCAGGTATTCGATGACGCTTGGGTAGGCGAGGCCGGCGTAGGTGCCGCGGATATCCGGCGGCACGTCCATGTTGAGGTTGGTCATGCCGCGCACATGGGCTTCGTAGATCACCGAATCATGGTAGGGAATGTATGGATGCTGGTCGTTGCCCCAATCGAAATAGGGGTTGATCACGGCGGACTTCATCGTGTGCGCCGCCGAATCAAGGGTGTTCATTGCGGAATTGTCGTCCGGGCTCTTGAACCAGTAGGAGAACAGGCTTTCATCACCATCGATGTTGCCTTCGATCGCCTTGGCGTACGGGTCAAGCAGCAGTTTGTTCGGATTGCATCTCAAGCCGTGCACCGGGTCATACGGACCGTATACGCGGTAGCCATATCGTTGTCCGGGTTGGAGTCCGGGAATGTAGTTATGCCACACATAAGAGTTTTGTTCGGTCATTTCGACGCGAGTCTCATTGTCGTCGTCATCGAAAAGACACAGTTCCACTTTTTGCGCAACCTGAGAATACAGCGCAAAATTCACACCGGCGCCATCATAGCTGGCACCCAGCGGATACATTGATCCAGGTCTGATCTGCATAGTTACAGTATCCCACTTTCTTGTGTTACTAAAGTCTGTTGGAGTTGAACGTCAGGCGAACAAGGTCGGCTTATTGTCATCATCGGCGTGCTTGGCGATCAGACGACGCAATGCCTCATGTTGGATGGCGATCATGGAGTTGGACGCGGTGATGCGCGTGGCGGTCAAATCACTCCAGGGAATCCATGCGGATTCCACGTGCTCATCAGGGTCGAAGTGTCGTGCCTCCTGTTTGAACGGCCCCAGATGCAGCACCATGATGTGCGCCAATTCGTCGGTCATGCCTTCCGAGGAATAGAAGTCCCCCACATAGTCGACGCCCATCGTGTTCCTGTCCGGCACCACACCGGTCTCCTCGGCGAGCTCCCGCAAGGCGGCATCGAGAATGTCTTCGCCTTCATCCATCAGGCCGGCGGGAAGCCCATAGGCGAACATGTCCGAGCCGGCGCGGTATTCGCGTTCGATCAGATAGCGGTCGGTGGACATGTCATGCACCAGCATCACCACGCATGGGGCATGCCGCAACACCTGACGACTGATCTCATGTTTGTTGCCCTGCTTATCGGTCAGGGCAAGCGTCAAGTCATCCACATGGAATATGCGCCCGGTGTAGACGGTGGCGGTGTTCACCACTTCGGCCGGCACGTCCATGTCTATGCCATCGGAGCTGGCGTTCAATTTGCGATCAAGCCTATGTTCCAGTTGTTCCTGCTTATTATGGCCGAACACGTCATCTCCTTGGCTAGGCGACTGCTGAGACAGCCGATGAATGATGCCCGAAATACCACTGTAGTGGTTCACACCTGCGATGTTGTGATAGACAGCGTCCACGGGTCGGTCGTGTCTCGAATCCATTGCATGGTGACATGCTCCCCCGTCGCCTGCGCCACGGCCTGCGGAACATCTTCGAGGGCATAGTTGAACCATATGGATTCGATGGCGGCATGTGGCGTATTGATGAGGTATGGGCGGGCTTGCGCGCTCCCCTGCCCCAAGGCGATGCCCTGAGCACGCATACGGGCCTCATAACGCGCCTGTTCAATGGCATCGGTGGTGGGGTGATGCCGTAGGTCACTGGTCACATACACATCCACGCCTGCGGCACGCACCTCGTCGAACAGCGAGTCACCGGAGCCGGGAAGCACCGCCACTGTTTGGACCGGCGCTTCCAGATCCCCGCATACCTGAACACCAAGTTCGGTGTGCATGCCACGTGTGGATACCGTATCGAATACACGATAGACGAAATCCCTGAGCGTCATCGGCTCATGCAACGTGCCGATTCGGCCCAATCCCACATCATGCCCGGCATTGGCGTCTTGGATGGGTACCAGAGGACGCTGATGTTCGAGCTTCAGGAAATCGGCTGCGGCCTGTCCGACGCCGCGCCATGCGGAATCCGCGTTGGTGTGGCCGACCCATAGACCGCAGCCATGACCGTACAGTCTGCGGACGATGTCCCCGCGGAATCCCAGACCGCCTACTTCATGCACCGAGCGGAAGAACAGCGGGTGATGGGTGATTAGTAGATCCGCACCGGCTTCGATGGCTTTGTCCACAATCGCCGAAGTAGGGTCGGCTGCGACGACGATATGACGCACCTCATGGCTCAGATCGCCGACGATAAGCCCCGGCTCATCCCATTGCTCGGCATAGCGCAGCGGATATAGCGTTTCCAGGACATCGATGACTTGCTTGAGATTCGGCATACGGCTCATTGTAGCCGACCACTCATCGACTGCTCATCAATGCGCGGCAAGCTGCCAATCCGCGCCCATACCGCAGGACACATCGAGCGGCACGGCGAGATCCACGGCATGTTCCATGGCGTTCCTCACCAGTTCGGTGACCTGCTCGCCTTCCCCTGGTGCGATTTCCACCACCAGTTCGTCATGGATCTGCAGAATGATTCGGCTGCGGACACCGGCTTCGTGAAGCGCCTGATCGGCCCGGACCATGGCGATCTTCATGATGTCGGCTGCGGATCCTTGAATCGGCGCGTTCAACGCGGCTCGCTCCGCTGCATCACGCGCCACTCGGTTGAGTGAGCGCAGTGCAGGGAAGTACCGTCTGCGGCCGAAGATGGTTTCGGTGTAGCCTTTCTCCCGAGCGCTGGAGACCAGGGATTCCAGATAATCATGGACTTTGCCGAAGGTTTCGAAATACCGGTTCTTCAGGGCTTCGGCCTCGCGCGGGGCAATCTTGAGCTGCTGGGCAAGACCGTAGGTACTCAGACCGTACGCGAGGCCATAGCTCATGGCTTTTACATGCGTGCGCTGATCATTGGTGATCTGGTCGACCGGCAGCTTATAGACCATGGAAGCCACATATTTATGGAAATCGGCTCCTGAGCGGAACGCTTCGATGAGCGCTTCGTCGCCGGACAGATCCGCCATGATGCGCAATTCGACCTGCGAGTAATCGCAGCTCATCAGCGCCTCGTACCCTTCACCGGGCACGAACACGCCTCGAATCTCCCGTCCCGCCGCATTCCGGTTGGGAATGTTCTGCAGGTTCGGGTCCACGGAGCTCAAACGGCCGGTCGCCGCCACGGTCTGCTCGAACGTGGTATGAATGCGTCCGTCTTTCATATTGATGGAATCAATCAGCGTTTGCACGATCTGCTTGAGCTTGTTGGTTTCACGGTGTCGGAGCAACGCGCCGAGGAATCCATTGGCCTGCTCATTATCAAACGATTTGATGTACAGGCTCTGCAATGCCGCGGCATTCGTGGTGTACGAGCCTGATTTCGTGCGCTTGGTGGGTTTGAGCCCCATGTCTTCGAACAGCACCTTCTGCAGCTGCTTCGGGCTTTGCAGATTGATCTCGGCGCCGGCATGCCTCCATGCCTCTTCCTGGGCGAAGCGAGCATCCTCGGCGAACTGGTCGCGCATTGCGGTCAGCCGGGAAACATCGACTTTGGCGCCTGTTCGCTCCATATCATGCAGCACGCGTGATACCGGCAGCTCGATGGCCTTCATGAGCCAGTACTGCTCACGTTCGTCGATCATCGGCCTGAAATGCGCTGTCAGCGCTTGTACCACGGCAAGGTCATGCGCGCGCTGCTCATCCGCGTCGGCGGCTGCCGGCTCGTCGCCAAAGTCGAATGTGCCTTGTGCGGGCTGTTGCGTGTCCTCACCATGGATGTCAAGGAAATGTTCCACGGCCTGATTCAGATCGTCGGCGTGAAAATCAGGCTGGATCAAGTATCCCGCGAGTTTGGCATCGAACATCGGCAGCGGCAGGTCCAAGCCGATGCCGCCCAATGCGTGCAGCAGCTCCTTGTATCCGTACACGATGGTCTTGCCGTGTTCGGCCGCGAAGAAAGCCGCCAACGACTGCTTCAGCGCATCGTCGACCGGTGATTCGATGATCACCGCCGACTGCGCCACGGCCACAGCCAACGCTTGCGTCTTGACTCGCCCTGGGCGGACATCGCCCCACGCATGCACCGTCCAAGCATGACTCACCGCGGTGCCGCAGGAGATTCCGCGATCGGCCTGCTCGGAATAATCCCCGGGTTTGAATTCCGCGATTTCCCGAGGCACGTTGATCTGCGGACGGTGTTCTCCGACCCACGTTTCGAATTGTTCCGCCGTCGCAATGTGCTCGACGTGTGGTGGCTGAAGCGCCGCAACGCCCTCCTCGGCCTCCACGGATTCGGTTTCCGATGCCGATGAGGCGGGGCTCGTCTTGGAGATGGCCTGAGTCCCGGAGCTGCCGGAACTGCCGGTGTTGAAGGTTTTCAGCACACGGGTCTTGGTGCGCGAACCGAATTCAAGTTCCTTGAACAGCGCATCGACCTGTGCGATATCGACCGCGCCGAATCCGAGATCATCCAGACTTACGCCCAGTTCGACATCCCGCACAAGGGCATTGACCTTGCGATTGAGCTTGACCTGCTCGATATTGGCGCGCAGGGCCTCGCCCTTCTTGCCGCCGATTTCATCGGCATGTTCGCAGATGCCATCCAATGAGCCATATTGGTTGATCCATTTGGCTGCAAAACCGTCGCCCACGCCGGGCACGCCGGGGATATTGTCGGTGGTTTCGCCTCGCAGAGCGGCCAGATCCGGATATTGCGCCGGAGTGACCTTGTATTTCTCCATGATGGCCTGCGGCGTCATATGCTTCAGGTCTTTGAAATGATGGCCTGGATACAGCACCGTGACGTTATCATTCACAAGCTGGAAGGCATCGCGGTCGCCGGACAGTACCAGCGTGCGGTAGCCGGCCTTGTCTCCCATCGAGGCGAGCGTGGCGATGATATCGTCGCCCTCATAACCAGGTTTTTCGATGTACGTCACGCCAAGCGCCTCAAGCATGCGCTGAATGAGCGGCAGCTGGGTCAGCAGTTCTTCCGGAGCCGCCTCGCGGGTGCCCTTGTACTGCGGCAGCATCGTATTACGGAAGGTACCGCCTTTGACGTCGAAAGCCACGCCAAGTCGGTCAGGCTTTTCAGTGTCAATGACCTGCGCGAGCATGGAGGCAAAGCCCCATACCGCGTTCGTGGCCTGACCTTCGGAAGTGCTGAAATTATCTACCGGGAGCGCAAAAAAAGCGCGGAAAGCCAGCGAATGACCGTCTACAACGAGCAGTGTTTCGTTGGCCGCCGCGCTTGAAGGCGCTTGAATATCAGCGCTCATCCGAGTTCGAAGGCTTCGGATCGCCGTACTTGGCGATGATGGCCAGGGCCAGGCGCTTCTTCGGGATGCGCTGATCCATGGAGGTCTTCTGAATCCAGCGGAATGCGCCCTGTTCGGAGAAGTCCGCCTTGTCCATCAGCAGGCCCTTGGCGCGATCGACCAGCTTGCGCTCCTCCAGGGAGTCCTCGGCCTTCTTGAGCTTCTCTTCCGTTTCCTTCAGCTGATCCGCGGTCTCACGCAGCTTCTGCTCGCTGCGTTCGACGTTATCCAGCAGATCATTGATCTCGGCGAAACGGCCCATGGCCACTTCAAGGGTAGGCAGCAGCTTGGATTCCTCGTACGGCTTGGTGACGTAGGCCATAGCGCCCGCGCCGGTGGCCTTCTTGACCAGATCCGTCTGGGAGAATGCGGTGAGCATCACCACAGGGGCGATGTTTTCATCGCAAATGATGCCTGCTGCCGCAATGCCATCCATGCGAGGCATCTTGACATCCATGCACACCACATCCGGGCGATACTTGCGGGTCAGTTCGACGGCTTCCTCACCATTGGCCGCCTGGCCGACGACCTCGTAGCCGTTGTCTTCAAGCATGGCAACCAGATCCATACGGTTCACGGCTTCATCCTCAGCCACGACGACGGTACGCGGCGCGTCTGCCGGCTTTTCCTTACGCTCTTGGGAAACATCCTCGTCAGCGGCTGCGGCCCTCAGCTCCTCGTCGGTGAGCACCTCGTCCACATTGATGCTCGGTTCCTCAGACCTCTTCCTTGCAGCCATGCCAACCTCTTTCCTGTGAGAACCTCGATGTTATTGGCATAAGCCGTATGCATTCGGCGAATGCCACTGTGAAGAGTGCCCTCGGTGGGACTCGAACCCACACTGCGCAGATTTTGAGGCTGCTTCCTCTACCAATTGGGATACGAGGGCGTGCCAAAGCACTCTTCGAGAGATTAGCATACGAATTCGACCTATGGTGCCAAGACACGCATTTTCCGCTGACTTTTGTCAGGACTCTCGTCTTGCAAAGCCACTGTAACCCTTGGAAAACATGTATTTGTGACGGCTGCAAAAACTTTTCGCGATATGTCGCCGCTTGCGTGTGTTGCCTCAGGCATTGAGAAATATCGCGCCTTAGAATAAGCGTAGTTTCGATGGATGCCTTTGTGAGGAGGGATTATGAGCAGCGAAACGTACCGTCAATTTGATCCTTGGCGCCCGTCTCCTGTCAAGGAGATAGCCCGCAAGCAGATCGTGGAGACCCATTACTTCAATATCGATCATGTTACCTATGAATCAGCCAAAGGCGGTCAGTTCGACAGGTACTGCATTCAAGACAACAGCGGGGATACGGTTGCCGTGCTCGCGCTGACCAGCGATGGCAAGATTCCGCTCGTGGAGCAGTATCGTGTCGCCAATCATCGTTGGACGTTGGAAATCCCGGGCGGCCATGCCGCTGGTTCGGAGCGCCCGTTCGAGGCGGCGCAGCGCAAGTTGGCCGAAGAAGGCGGCTATGAGGCGGCCAAGCTCACCCAATTCACCCGTTTCCTGAACACGCCAAGCTATTCCACGCAGCACACCTGCATCTTCTTCGCCACAGGCCTGTCCACCGCATCACGCCAGTCCATTGGACCGGAAACGCCACGTTCCGAGGTTCGCCTGGTCACCGTGGACGAGGCTTATGAAATGATTCTCAATGGCACGATTGTCGACGCAAAGACCATTATTGCCATTCTGCGTCTGAAGAGCGGCAGCTTGGATCATCTCAACGACTAGAACACGCCATTGGCTGAAAGCCCGCGCGCATAAGGTACCGCAGGCACCGTGACGCGCGGTCTATAGCGCACAGCAGGCACGCAACAATACGAACCGATACGAAGAGGTCTCATCCAGATGGATGAGACCTCTTTCAGTATGCTCTACACTCTACGGCTTACCGCCGAGGGCTGCAACCGGCAATCAGTCGCAAGCGCCAACGGTGTGGACGTAGATGGAGTCAGTGCGGCCCGGCTGGTGATCGCCCTGGGCGGAGCTCAGGATGACGATCTTGTCGCCGTCAACGACCTTGCCGGCCTCCTTGAGGATCTTGTCGGTGAAGACCATGAGATCCTTGCGGGACTTGTCGTGGTAGTCTTCCTCGGTCAGGAAGGCCTCGGTGCCCCAAGACAGAGCCAGCCAGTGGTAGGTGTGCTCGTTGTTGGTGATGCCGTAGATCGGGGCGGCCGGACGCTCGCGGGAGACGCGGTGCACGGTGGAGCCGGTCTGGGTGTATGCAACGATGGCCTTGGCGTTGAGCTTGTCAGCCAGGTCAACGGCAGCGGAGGACACAGCGCCGGTGGAGGACATGTCGAGGTTCTTGAGCTCCGGGATGCGATCGAAGCCGTGATCGGTGGCGTAGCCGGAAATGCGAGCCATGGTGTTCACGGTGACGTCCGGGTACTTGCCGACGGCGGTCTCGTTGGAGGTCATGGTGGCGTCGGCGCCGTCGAGGACGGCGTTGGCGCAGTCGGAAGCCTCTGCACGGGTCGGGACCGGGTTGTTCACCATGGAGCCGAGGACTTCGGTAGCCACGATGACTGGCTTGGCGTACTGGCGGGCCAGCTCGATGATGCGCTTGGTGGCCAGCGGAACCTCTTCCAGCGGGCACTCGACGGCCATATCGCCACGAGCGGCCATCACGCCGTCGAAGGTCTTGACGATGTCTTCGAGGTTCTCCAGGGCCTGCGGCTTCTCGATCTTGGCAACGATCGGGATGCGGCGGCCTTCCTCGTCCATGATCTCGTGAGCGCGGTCGATATCGGTGGCGAAGCGCACGAAGGACATGGCGATGATGTCGGCACCGGTGCGGATGGCCCAACGCAGGTCGGCCTCATCCTTCTCGGTCAGAGCCGGCAGGGAGACGGCGACACCCGGCAGGTTGATGCCCTTGTGGGAGGACACGGGACCAGCCACGACGACCTTGGTGTGCACGTTGTTGCCCTCGACCTTGGTGACCTCGAGACGGACCTTGCCGTCATCGATCAGAATCGGGTCGCCCGGATGGCAATCGCCCGGCAGGCCCTTGAACGTGGTGGAGGTGATGTGCTCGTCACCCTCGATGTCGTCGGTGGTGATGATGAATTCCTGGCCAAGCTGAAGCTGGACCTTGTCCTCGCCCTCAGCGTTCTTCTTGAACCAACCGCAACGAATCTTCGGACCCTGCAGATCAACGAGAGCGGCGACGTTGCGACCGGTTTCCTTGCTGGCCTTGCGGACGTTGTTGTAGACGCGGAGGTGATCCTCGGGAGTGCCGTGGGAGCGGTTCAGACGAGCAACGTCCATACCAGCTTCGACGAGCTTGAGGAGGTTGTCGTAATCCTCGGTAGCGGGACCGATAGTGTCTACGATCTTGGCTTTACGCATGAATGCCTGCCTATTCCTTTTGATGTGGTTCGAGGCGTGAAGCCTCACTTGCCGAGCAATAGTCTACTAGCGCTCACCGACGCATGACAAGTTTTTCACCCGGTGTGTTGTGAGCGCTCACATTGTTGTGCCGATTGGGTTTCGAGGTATTGAATTCCTCGTGAAATCAGGCCTTCTCGACCTTTTCCATGCTCTTCATCTTGATTACGGACGCGATGGCCGCTCCGCCAATTGCCACGACGATCACGGCCAGCGACAACCAAGTCGGAATCTCAGGCACCCAGTGCACACCATGGCCGCCGTTGATGAACGGCAGCGTATTGCCATGCAGGGCTTCCATCACGAGCTTGACGCCGATGAAGCCCAGCACGATGGACAGACCAGCCGGTAGGTATACGAGCTTGTCCAGCAGGGCGCCCAGCAGGAAGTACAGCTGCTGCAGACCAAGCAAAGCGAACACATTGGAGGTGAAGACCAGGAACGGATCCTTGGTCAGACCGAAGATGGCCGGGATGGAATCAAAGGCGAACATCACGTCGGTGGTTCCGATGGTCAGGAAGACGATGAGCATCGGGGTCCAGTAGCGCACACCGTTGCGCGTGGTGCGCAGCTTCTCGCCATCATACTCGTCGGTGATCTTGATGACCTTGCGCAGCGTACGGATCAGACCGTTCTCGTGATATTCCTCATCCTCGTCACCACCGATGACCAGTTTGATGGCGGTGTAGATCAGAAATGCGCCGAAGATGAAGAACACCCATGTGAAGCGGGAGATCAATGCGGCGCCGATGAGGATGAACAGGCCACGGAAAATCAATGCGATGGTAATACCCACCGACAGCACATACTTCTGAATCTTCTTCGGCACGGCGAAGTTCGACATGATGATGACGAACACGAACAGGTTGTCGATGGACAGCGAATATTCAGTCAGCCATCCCGAATAGAACTCGATGGCGGGCTTGGATCCGGCGAAATACCAGATGCAACCGCCGAAGATCAGCGCCATGACCACGAAGAACGCGATGTGTTGCACACATTCCTTGGTGGATGGCACATGGGGTCGTCGGCCGATGATGAACAGGTCGACGATGAAGAACAGCGCGAGCACCACAAACGTGGCGATTTCAAATGCAAGAGGGGTTTCTGCCATGATTCACTACCCTAACTTATGTAGTTGACGGCTGGGCGTTCCACTTGCGTTGACCGCCAGGTGGTCGTGGCTGCCGAAATTTGCATCAAAGAGCCGGCTGGCTGTGATATGTGTTGCGCGACCGTAAGCAGCGCAGGTGCGTGCTAGGCTTTGCGAGCACGCGCCGGAGCGAGGCCGAACGGCCTTGAGTGTGTCGCGCAACACATGTCATAGCCAGCCAGCGGTCAGCTGCTACGGAAGCTCACTTATTCGCTTCCGTCATTTGCCTGAGTTCCTTTTTGAGGTCGCGGATTTCGTCGCGCAATCGTGCGGCGAGCTCGAACTGGAGTTGTTCGGCGGCGGTGTGCATCTGTTCGGAGAGCTGGCGAATCAGATCGGCGAGATCCTGCGCGGGCAGTCCAGCCTTCAGGATCTCCTCATGGCGTTTATCGGCCTCCTCAGGGTTCATGGTCGGCACGCCAAGATGCGTATTGCCAGCCTTGCCCGCATTACGGTAACCGCCTTCGAGCAGGGTCTGCGTATCCACATCCTCCTTGGCAAGCATGTCGTTGACGTCACTGATCTTCTTGATCAGCGGTTTCGGGTCGATGCCATGCTCCTTGTTGTAGGCGATCTGCTTGGCGCGACGTCGGTCGGTTTCATCGATGGCCTTGCGCATGGCCTCCGTGGTTTCGTCGGCATACATGATCACCGTACCGGACACGTTTCGGGCCGCACGGCCGATGGTCTGGATCAGGGACCGGTACGAACGCAGGAAGCCTTCCTTGTCAGCATCCAGAATGGCGACCAGCGAGACCTCGGGCAGATCGAGGCCTTCGCGCAGCAGATTGATGCCGACGATCACATCGATCTTGCCTTCGCGCAGCATGCGCAGCAGCTCGACTCGACGCAGCGTATCCACATCGGAATGCAGGTATTCGACCTTGATGCCGCGTTCCAGCAGATAGTCGGTCAGGTCTTCGGCCATCTTCTTGGTGAGTGTCGTGACCAAAGCGCGTTCGTTTTTCGCTACACGAGCCTTGATCTCGCCAAGCAGATCATCAATCTGACCTTCCACCGGGCGCACATCGATCTTCGGGTCAAGCAGACCGGTCGGTCGAATGATCTGCTCCACCACACCGTCGGAAAGACCCAGCTCATAGTCGCCAGGAGTCGCGGACAGATATACGGTCTGGCCTACACGCTCCAGGAATTCCGGCCATTTAAGCGGACGGTTGTCCATTGCGGAAGGAAGGCGGAAGCCATGCTCCACCAACGTGCGCTTGCGGGAGGCATCGCCTTCATACATTGCGCCAATCTGCGGGACCGTTACATGCGACTCATCAATCACCAGCAGGAAGTCATCGGGGAAGAAATCCAGCAGCGTATGCGGCGGAGTGCCAGGAGCTCGACCGTCGAAGTGCCGCGAGTAATTCTCGACTCCGGAGCACACACCCACCTGGGTGAGCATCTCCAAATCGTACGTGGTACGCATGTTGAGTCGCTGCGCTTCCAGCTCCTTGCCTTGCTTATGCAATTCGGCCAGACGCTCGTCAAGTTCCTCGCGGATGGTTTTGAGCGCACGTTCCATACGCGCCGGGCCGGCCACATAATGGGAGGCCGGGAAGATATGCACTTCGTTCTCTTCGGCTATCTCATCGCCAGTCAGCGGATGCAACGTGGAGATGCGGTCGATTTCATCACCGAAAAATTCGATGCGAACCGCCAGCTCCTCATAGACGGGAATGATTTCCACGGTGTCGCCACGCACACGGAACGTGCCACGGGTGAAGGCGATGTCGTTGCGCTTGTATTGCATGGCGACGAATTGGCGCAATAGGTCATCTCTGTTGATCTCCTGCCCGACTTTGAGCAGCAGCATACGGCCGGCATACTCCTCCGGCGTGCCCAAACCGTAGATGCAGGAGACCGTGGCCACCACCACGCAATCCCGGCGGGTCAGCAGGTTTGCCGTGGCCTGATGACGCAGACGCTCCACATCGTCGTTGATGTTGGAATCCTTTTCAATATAAGTGTCGGTCTGCGGGATGTAGGCTTCCGGTTGGTAGTAGTCGTAGTAGGAGACGAAGTAGCTGACGGCGTTATCCGGCATCAGCTCACGGAACTCGGCGCACAATTGCGCGGCAAGCGTCTTGTTGGGCTCGATGATCAACGTCGGGCGCTGCAAACGCTCGATCAGCCATGCGGTGGTGGCGGTCTTGCCGGTACCGGTGGCGCCCATCAACACCACATCGTTCTCACCGTTTTCGATGCGTTCAGCCAGCTCTTCGATGGCTTGAGGCTGGTCGCCAGCCGGCTTGTATGGTGATTTGACGACGAAAGGCTTATTGGCGCGCTCGATATTGAATCCCATGCGGCCATCATAAGCACTGTAGGTTTTTCAACACAAAATGTAGGACTTCTAACACTGACTGTAGGTTTTTGAACGTTGACTGTAGGTTTTTGAACGGATTTTGTTCAAAAACCTACAGTCAGTGTTGAAAAACCTACAGTTGTTGTTCAAAAGCCTACAGTCTTATGAGGTTCGCCTTATGAGGTTCACCTTATTTATAAGGGTTTGCCCATCCATCGGGGTTTGCCCATCCATAAGGGTTTGCCCATCCATAGGGGGGTTACCTATTCACAAGTGTTTACCTATTTACAGGGGTCTGCCTAATTTATAGGGTTTTTTATAGGGGTTTGTCTATTGGTTGGTTATGGGTTGGCATATGGATTTGCGCTAACAGACGCTGATATATTTCATCCACTTGTGCCATCATGCGGCTCATCGGCTGAGCCGAGTCAATGACGATATTCGCAATCGCCCGGCGCTCGGCTTCACTGGATTGGTGCCGGATACGACCTTCGGCCTGTTCAAGGCTCATGCCGCGTTCCTCAATCATGCGCTCGATCCGCATGCAGACCGGCGCCTCCACGGTAATAATGTGGTCGAAGCTCAAGGGAATGCTGCCGATGACTTCGGCCAGCAACGGCACGTCATGAACGATGATATCCGACGTGCTGCACGAGCGCTCTTGCCGAGCGGCAAGTTGATAGACAAGCGGGTGCTCGATGGCATCCAACCGTTCCCTCGCCCCTGGCTCCGCATGGGCTCCAAAAACATGGTCGGCCATCCAGGAGCGGTTCAAAGCACCGTCCGGCAGCAAAGCATCAGGCCCGAAGGCCTGTGCGATTTGGGCAATGGCCTCTCCCCCAGGCTCGACAATCCGATGCGCCAATGCATCATAATCAATGACTATTGCTCCGAGTTCGGCGAAACGCGCGGCAACCGTACTCTTGCCTGCGGCTATGCCACCTGTCAGTCCAATTCTCATAATGGCCATGCTAATACGAGAAAACCCGGCCCATATGGACCGGGTTTTCATTACGCACTAAGCGTCAGCAGCAACTCACTTGCCGAGCAGCTGGTCGCGCAGAGCGGCGAGCTGGTCGGAGTCGGCGAGGGTGCCGGTTGCCGGAGCGGCGGAAGAGTAGTTGGAGGTCTCCTCGACCGGCTTCTCTTCCTTCTGGCCCTGGCCGTCGGCGGCAGCGGACTCGGCTGCGTTGGCCAGTTCCTTGGCGACGAACTCCTTGTGCTCTTCCCACAGTTCGTGAGCGGCAGCGTACTGGGATTCCCATTCCTCACGCTGCTTCTCGTAGCCAGCGATCCACTCGTTGGTGTTCGGGTCGAAGCCTTCAGGGTACTTGTAGTTGCCCTGCTCGTCGTACTCGGCCGGCATGCCGTAGATAGCCGGATCGAAGTCCTCGGAAGCCGGGTCGACGGAGTCGTTGGCCTGCTTGAGGGACAGGGAGATGCGGCGACGATCGAGATCGACGTCGATCACCTTGACGAACACGGTCTCGCCCGGCTTGACCACGGTCTCCGGGTTCTCGACGTGACGGTTGGCGAGCTCGGAGATGTGCACCAGGCCCTCGATGCCGTCTTCGACGGAGATGAAGACACCGAACTGAACGATCTTGGTGACCTTGCCCTTGACGATCTGGCCAGGAACGTGGGTGCGAGCGAAGCGCTGCCATGGATCTTCCTGGGTGGCCTTGAGGGACAGGGAGATGCGTTCGCGATCGAGATCGACGTCGAGCACCTCAACGGTGACCTTGTCGCCGACCTTGACGACCTCGGACGGGTGATCGATGTGCTTCCAAGACAGCTCGGAAACGTGGATCAGGCCGTCAACGCCACCCAGGTCAACGAAGGCGCCGAAGTTGACGATGGAGGACACAACGCCCTCACGGATCTGGCCCTTCTTGAGCTGGGAGAGGAAGGTCTCACGGACCTCGGACTGGGTCTCCTCGAGGTACTGGCGACGGGAGAGGACCACGTTGTTGCGGTTCTTGTCGAGCTCGAGGATCTTGGCCTTGATCTTCTGGCCGATGTACGGGGAGAGATCGCGGACACGACGCATTTCGACGAGGGAAGCCGGCAGGAAGCCACGCAGACCGATGTCGACGATGAGGCCGCCCTTGACGGCTTCGATGACGGTGCCCTCAACAACGCCGTCAGCTTCCTTGATCTTCTCGATGTCGCCCCAGGCGCGCTCGTACTGAGCACGCTTCTTGGAGAGAATCAGTCGGCCTTCCTTGTCTTCCTTGGTGACGACAAGGGCTTCAATCTGGTCGCCGACCTCGACAACCTCGTCAGGATCAACGTCCTTCTTGATGGAAAGTTCGCGGGAAGGAATCACACCTTCGGTCTTGTAGCCGATGTCCAGGAGAACTTCGTCGTGATCGATCTTGACGACGGTGCCCTCAACCAGATCACCATCGTCGAAGTTCTTGATGGTGGAATCGACTGCCTTGATGAAGTCCTCTTCGGTGCCGATATCGTTGATGGCGACCTTGGTGACTTCAGTGTTGTTCTCTGCCATGTAAATATATGGTTTCTAATAGTGGATGGATAATTACTCGATATTCAGTTATGCCTGTACGCCTTTTCAGACATACAAGCATTCAGAATACATAGAGCTATAGCCAAGAAACCACTGCAATACCAAGGTGTGTCGCGCATTCTCTTTTGCAAGAGGCCGCTGATGGGCGAGGATGTGCATGTCTCGACACACTCAAGGCCGTTTGGCCTCGCTCCGGTGCGTGCTCGCAAAGCTTAGCACGCACCTGCGCTGCTTATAGTCGAGTCATGCACATCCTCGCCCACCAGCTCCGCATCACAAGGAACGCTCGGCCATCTCCACTACGTTGGCGAGCAGCATGGCGCGGGTCATCGGGCCTACACCACCAGGATTCGGCGTATAGGCGGAAGCCTTGTCATAGCAGGCCTTGTCCACGTCGCCCTTGATGCGGTAGCGTCCAGCTTCCTCATCGAAGACGCGGCTGACGCCCACGTCAACCAGCACCGCGCCCTCCTTGATCTTGTCCGGGGTGACGAATCCGGCCGAGCCCATGGCGGCGACGATCACATCAGCACGACGCATATGGTCCACCACATCCTTGGTGCCGGTGTGGCACAGGGTCACGGTGGCGTTGACGGCGTTGCGGGTCAGCATCAGTCCGATGGTACGGCCGATGGTGATGCCACGGCCCAGGACGCAGACCTCCTTGCCGTTCAAATCGATGTCATAGGCCTTGAGCAGTTCGATGACGCCGCGTGGCGTGCAGGGCAGCGGCGTGGAGATGTCCCCTCGCACGTGAAGCACCAGTTCGCCGAGATTGTACGGATGCATGCCGTCGGCGTCCTTGGCCGGGTCGATGAGGTCGATGATCGCGTTCTGGTCGATGCCTTTGGGCAGCGGCAGCTGGACGATGAAACCATTGCAGGCCGGATCTTCATTGAGCTCCTTCACCGCATTCGCGATATCCTCGAACGAGGCATCGGCCGGCAATTCCCTCTTCACCGAATTGACGCCAATCTCCTTGCAGTCGGCATGTTTGCCGGCCACATATTTCACTGATCCAGGGTCCTCCCCCACCAGCAGCGTGCCGAGGCCCGGCACCACGCCTTGCGCTTTGAGACGCTCAACGCGCTCAGCGAGATCAGCCTTGATGTCAGCAGCGACCTTCTTGCCGTCGATTCTTGTAGCCATCGAAGCCCTTCCTTGCATGTTTCGGTGAACAGTATCGAAACTGTAGACTATCGTTGAAATAAGTCAGGTTTGTATCTCACGATGAAGAAGGCTTGCCATGGGGACTCGATTTGCACGATTCACGCGATTCGCCGCCGCCTCGATCAGTGCGATGATGCTGCTCGCAACGGCCGCATGCGGGTCTCAGACGTCTTCGGAGCAACCTTCAGCCGAAACCGACAACACCGCCCAGCAGCCGACTGGCCCGATCACCGTCGTCTCCTCGTTGAATCAATGGGGGTCGTTGGCCGCCGAACTGGGCGGCGACGATGTGAAAGTCACGTCCATTGTGAATTCCACCAATGTGGATGCACATGACTTCGAGCCGAAGACCTCGGATGTCGCCAAACTCGCCAAGGCCCAAATCGTGGTGGCCAATGGCGCCGGTTATGATTCCTGGGCCACCAAGTCTCTGAGCAAAACCTCGAATCTGGTGTCCGCCGCTTCCGTAGTCGGCGCCATGGAGGGGGACAATCCGCATCTGTGGTTCTCCAAAGACGCCCGCTCCGGCATGGCGGAGGCGATCACCGAGGCATATATCAAGGCGCTGCCCAGCAAGAAGAAGAATTTCCAACAGCGTCTCAAAACCTGGCAGCAGGGCGAGAAATCCTTGGAGAAGTGGACCAACGATTTCACCAAGAAGCACAGCAAACTCACCTATGCCGCCACGGAACCGGTTGTCTATTACCTGATGGCGGACCTCGGCTTCGACGACTCCACACCCAAAGGGTATTCGCAATCCATTGCCTCCGGCGGAGAAGCGGCTCCCGCCGACCTGCAATCATTCCAGAAAATCATCGAAGACCGCAATGTAGACGTGCTGATCAATAACACGCAGGAATCCAGCGACGCCACGAATATGATCACGGGCACCGCAGGCCGTTCCGATGTTCCCGTAGTGGATGTGTCCGAGCAGATGCCGAAAGACGCCACTTCGCTCAATGCGTGGATTAACCAACTGATCAACACGATCATCGACGCCGTCGACCCCACCTATGGTTGCGATTCAGACGATGCCGACAGCAGCAGCGCCGATGACGACAGCAACACCGACGGCTCCTCGAACGACGGCAACACATCCGCCGACGCCGAAGACAGCGCCGACGACACTGCCTCCAGCGGCACAGACGACGATGATCAATCAAGCCGGTCCGATGATGCTTCGACGACGCAAGGCTCCGCCACCGAAGACGAGGCTCCCAATTTCATTCGCGCATGCAAAGCCTCGTCGAAGGGCACTTCGACCGATGCCAACGGTCAGACGTCATCCGATGACTCCACCAGCGCCAATGACGATTCCGCCCCATCCAATGCGGGTCAGACCGATCCTGGTAAGTAAGTTAATGCAACGCCTATAGCCCATAGAGCGCCGCCGTCGCGAGCTGCAATCGTGATCATCAGCGATCATATTCGCTATTGAGAACGATTGTCAGCATCATTTGCCACAATCGGAGTCATGAACAGCGATTCCGAGTGCATTGTGTTTAATGATGCGGCCATCAAACGTGGCGACCATATTATTTGGCAGCACGGCACCTTCACCATCCCCTATGGATCGGTCACGGCCATCGTAGGAACCAACGGCGCCGGCAAGACCACGATGATGAAGGCGGAACTCGGGTTGCTGCCGCTGGCACATGGCACTGTGCACGTGCTGGGCGAACCGGCGGGCCAGTCGAACCAACGCATCGGCTATGTGCCGCAAAGCTATGTGGCGAATGTGGATTCCAATCTCACCGCCGAGCAATCCGTGTTGCTGGGACTCACCGGAACACGCTTCGGCATTCACCCAATCACCAAAGCCCAGCGGGCCAAAGCTCACGAAGCCATGGAGTTCACCGGCATCGCCGACAAAGCGAAATACCGGCTTTCCGAACTTTCCGGCGGCCTGCGCCAACGCGTGGCCATCGCCCAGGCCCTGGTCTGCGACCCCAAGCTGCTCATGCTCGATGAGCCGTTGGCCAACCTCGATCTTGCCAGCCAGCGATCCACCGTGCATGTGCTTGCCCGCCTCAATCAGGAGCTGGGCATGACCATTCAAGTGGTGGCCCATGACCTTAACATGCTGCTGCCGATACTTACAGGTGCGGTGTATCTGCTGGACGGCCATCCGCATTACGCCGATATGGGCAAAGTGCTGGATTCCGATCTGCTGACGCACCTCTACGGCACTCAGGTCCAAGTGGTCACCACCCCTCAAGGCGACATGTTCGTGACTCCGACGCCGGATGAGCCTCAGAATCAGGAGCAGGACATGCACTCCGCCACTGAGGTGGCACAGATGCATCATCATAATCACAACATCAATCACATGAATTGATGCCCAAGGCAATGGCTGGGATACAACAATGACTTCTATCGACTTCTCCTTCGACCCTGAATGGATGAGTACGCTCACCGCACCGTTCATGACGAATGCCTTCGTGGCCGGACTATGCATCGCCTTGGCCGCCGGTGTCATGGGCTACTTCACCATCGCCAGGCACTCCACATTCGCCGCACACGCCTTGGCCCACATCGGTCTGCCCGGCGCCACCGGCGCAGTGCTGCTCGGCTTGCCGGTATCGCTGGGCATGGGCACCTTCGCCCTCGGTGGCGCACTGATCATCGGTGCGCTCGGCAAGCGAATCTCCGAACGCGAAATAGCCACCGGTACCGTTCTGGCGTTCGCCACCGGCCTGGGCCTGTTCTTCGCGCGACTCTCCAGCTCCGCCTCCCAGCAGATGCAATCCATTTTGTTCGGCTCGATTCTGACCATCACCACCGGGCAGATCATCGGTTTCGCGATCTTCGATGCACTATTGCTGGTGCTGCTGTCCATTATCTATAGGCCGTTACTGTTCAGTTCCCTGGACGAGCAGGTGGCACAGGCCAAAGGCGTGCCGATCGGACTGATGAATGTGGCGTTCATGGCGATTATGGCCGGGGTCATCACCATTGCGGTACCCGCAGTCGGCACGTTGTTGATTTTCGCATTGGTGATCACGCCTGCGGCAACCGCCAATATCCTGGCCGGCTCGCCATTGAAGGCCATGGTGATCGCCAGCGTGCTGTGCCTGGTCTCCATCTGGGCCGGTCTCGTGCTTTCCGCCATGTTCCCCGCTCCCCCGAGCTTCATTATCGTGACGCTTTCCACACTGTTCTGGGCCATCGCCAAGGGTGTGGCCGCGTTGCAAACGCGCTAGTCGCCGCATTCACCGCATGCGCTATTCCAACCGTGCGTCATCGCGGCACGGCGATTCCAGTAGCGCTCCCGTAGCGCAAGGATTTCAGGAAGATAACCTATATCTCCGGAATTTCTTGCGCTGACGGTGTCTCACTGCAAGATATTCGGGAGGTATGGCGTCACTTCCCGAATTTCTTGCAGTGAGACACCGTCAGCGCAAAGATTTCGGGAGGTATGGGCCATTTTCCGGAATTTCTTGCATTAACTTGTTCACGTTCAGCAATGACGTATGTGTCTGATCGATGACGACGAAACCGGACGGAATGCAGACGTATGGAAATCAATCCTCACGCGCAACGAGGGCGTTGGCGATGGCGGCGATGCCCTCGCCCCGGCCGGTGAAACCCATATGATCCGTAGTGGTGGCGGTTACAGAGACACGGCAACCAACCGCTTCGGAAAGTACAGCTTCGGCTTCATCCCGGCGTGCGCCGATCTTCGGACGATTGCCGACGATCACCACCGAGGCCGAAGTAGGCGTGAAGCCCTGAGCAGCAAGATAGGCCGCCGTTTCGCGGAGCATATCAACACCATGCATACCGGCACCATGCGCTTCGGCGCCCACGCCGAACAACAAGCCGATATCTCCGAGCCCTGCGGCGGAAAGCAACGCGTCGATAAGGGCATGCGCGGCCACGTCGCCGTCGGAATCCCCTTCGATGCCCTCGTATCGAGCGGCCTGCGCATCATCGGCGCCTTCGGGAACGGGCCAGTGGAGGCCGGCGACCCATAACGGGCGTCCGGTTCCAGCCGGAGCGAAACGATGCGCGTCGAAGCCTTGGCCAATCATCATGCTGCTGTCGGTCACCGAATCCTCCAAATGTCATTCGCATGCCGTCGGATTAAGACGCCTATGCCGCGGCGGCGATACCAAGCGACACGAAAAAATCCCGGCTCATCACTGACGATGATCCGGGATCCATGATCACTTCTTCTTGGACTTCTTTTCGGCAGCCACACGGGCGAGCGTATCGGCCGCGGCCTCCTCCGGCTCTTCAGTGTGGTGCTTCTCATCACCCGGCTGGGCGGGCTCATAACCGAGGTTCACGTCGAGCAGACGCTGCGCCTCAGGCTCGTCGATCTTCTCGCTCAGCGCGATCTCAGACGTGAGGATGGCGCGCGCCTTGGTCAGCATGCGCTTCTCGCCGGCGGACAAACCGTGCTCATCCACATCGCGCTGGGCAAGGTCGCGGACCACTTCCGCGATCTTGTTGACATCACCGGTGGCGATCTTCTCCACGTTAAGCTTGTAGCGACGAGACCAATTCATCTCTTTTTCGATAATCGGCGTACGAAGAATCTCGAAGACCTTGGCCACTTCAGAGGCGGAGACGATGTCGCGCACACCGACTTTCTTGGCGTTGTCCACCGGGACATTGATGACCAAGCCATCCGAAGACAATACGGACAGCTGAAGATACTCACGCGTCACGCCCTTGACCGTCCGCTCGGTGATGGCCTCCACCTTTGCTGCACCATGACGTGGATAGACGACCATATCGCCGACTTGATAAGACATGTACCCTCCGAGAACTGACGGCTCACACACAAAAACTCGAATAATTATGCCACCCGGCATGGACGGGAAAAATGAGAACGCTCACATTCTCCGCAACACGCTCAAATGCACAGAAATTCGATATATTTACTGCGTTAATACGGCGTTTTCAACTTCCACACACGTAGACTTTTGGGCATGGATACTGAAAAGAAGATCAAAGAAGATACCATCACCGTGCCTGTTGCCCAGGGCGATCTCGACGCTGTGAGCAACGCCGAATTCTACAACCCCCACGAGGTTCTCGGCGGCCATCTTGGCATCGGCAAGCATGCCGACACCGTGACCATTCGTGTCCTGCGCCCTCTCGCCAAAGCCGTAACCGTCGTCACTCAGCACGGCGAATACCCGATGCACCATGAGCACAACGGCGTGTTCGTGACCACCGTGCCCGCCGCAGGTGACGCCAAGCAGCCCGCGGTGCCCGATTACCGCGTGCGCACCGAGTGGGAAAGCGGTGAAGTCATCGTCGAAGACGATCCGTACCGTTACCTGCCCACCCTTGGCGAGATGGACACCTACCTGTTCGGCGAAGGACGCCATGAGAAGCTCTGGGAGGCCTTGGGCGCCCATGTGCTGCGTTACGACGATCCGATGGGCAGTGCCAACGGCACCGCGGGCGAGCAGCTGGTCGGCACCGCATTCTCCGTCTGGGCCCCGAACGCCCACGCCGTGCGCGTCGTCGGCGACTTCAACGGCTGGGATGGCCGCCGCCACGCCATGCGCGAGCTCGGCTCCTCCGGCGTGTGGGAGATCTTCATCCCCGGCGTCAAAGCCGGAGAGCATTACAAGTTCCATATCCTCAACGCCAACTATCAGTGGGAGATGAAGGCCGACCCGATGGAGCGCCAGCACGAGGTGCCGCCGAACACGGCGTCCATCGTGACCGACTCCCATTACGAGTGGCAGGATGACGCTTGGATGCAGCGCCGCCGCACCACCAATCCGGCCAACGGACCGGTATCCATCTACGAGGTGCATGCCGGCAGCTGGAAGCAGGGGCTCACCTACCGTGATCTGGCCAAGCAGCTCGTGGAGTACGTCAAGCAGGAGGGCTACACCCATGTGGAGTTCATGCCGCTTGCCCAGCACCCGTTCTCCGGTTCCTGGGGCTATCAGGTCACCGGCTACTATGCGGTCGATTCCCGTCTTGGCTCCCCCGATGATTTCCGCTACCTTGTCGACCAGTTCCACCAGGCCGGCATCGGCGTGATCATGGATTGGGTGCCCGCCCACTTCCCGAAGGACGCCTTCGCCTTGGGCCGCTTCGACGGCACCCCGCTATACGAGGATCCTGATCCGCTGCGCGGCGAGCACCCGGACTGGGGCACCTACGTGTTCAACTTCGGCCGCCGCGAAGTGCGCAACTTCCTCGTGGCCAACGCCCTGTTCTGGCTTGAGGACCTGCACATCGACGCCCTACGCGTGGATGCCGTCAGCTCGATGCTCTACCTCGACTACAGCCGCGAACCCGGCCAGTGGAGGCCGAACATCTACGGCGGCCGCGAGAACCTGGAAGCCATCGACTTCCTCAAGGAGGCCACGGCGACCGCATACAAGAACAACCCGGGCATCATGATGATCGCCGAGGAATCCACCGCATGGCCGGGTATCACCGCTCCGACCTCCGCCGGCGGCATCGGCTTCGGCCTCAAATGGAACATGGGCTGGATGCACGACACCCTCGAATACCTGCACGAGGAGCCCATCAACCGCAAGTGGCACCACAACGAGATCACCTTCTCCATGGTCTACGCCTACTCCGAGCACTACGTGCTGCCCATCAGCCACGATGAGGTGGTGTACGGCAAGGGTTCCGTCTACGGCAAGATGCCGGGCGACGGCTGGCAGAAGATGGCGGGCGTACGCTCCCTGTTCGCCTATCAGTGGGCCCACCCGGGCAAGAAGCTCTCCTTCATGGGCAATGAGCTGGCCCAGTGGGGCGAATGGGATCACGATGCGTCCATCGACTGGGATTGCCTGAATTGGGAGGAGCACCGCCAGATTCAGAAGTTCGTCGGCGACCTCAACGCCTTCTACAAGGCCAATCCGGCCCTGTGGAGCCAGGACTTCGACCCGGCCGGATTCCAATGGCTCACCAGCGATGATGCCGACCACAATACGCTGAGCTTCCTCAGGATCGGCGCCAAGGGCGAAACCTTGGCCGTGGTGGTCAACTTCTCCGGTGAGGCTTGGTCCGACTACCAGGTGGCGCTGCCCACCGGCGGCAAGTGGACCGAGGTGTTCACCACCGATGACGCCAAGTACGGTGGCTCCGACATCCATAACGGCACGTTCGAGGCGGAGGAAGGCGAATACCATTCCCGTCCGTTCTCGGCAAAGATCACCGTTCCGGCCCTTGGAGTTGTATTCTTGAAGCCAGAGGACTGAACAAGTCAACTGGCTGAAAGGTAATTGTTTATGCTCAATACCCCAGCACGTCAAAACACGGCCGTACGCACGGTGCTGGTGGTGGAGGACGAACCGACGCTCGCCACCGCCATCGCCCAACGTATCACCGCCGAAGGTTGGAGTGCCCGTGTGGCCGGCGACGGTGCGTCGGCCGTGCAGGCGGCCTCACAGCTCAAGCCGGATCTGGTCATCATGGATATCATGCTGCCCGTGATGGATGGGCTTGAGGCCACCAAGCGCATTGTGGCCGAGCGCCCTGTGCCAGTGCTGATTCTCACCGCCCGAGACGATGAGACCGATAAGGTCATCGGTCTCGGCGCCGGCGCGGATGACTATATGACCAAGCCGTTCTCTATGCGTGAGCTCATCGCCCGTTGCAAGGCGCTGCTCCGCCGTGTGGAACGTGCCAAGGTCATTGCCAAGAACTCCGAGAACGAGAAGATCCTCGATTTCGGCTCCATGGTCATCGACCCGGCCCAGCGTATCGTTACGCTGGATGGCGAGCAGGTGCATCTGACACCCACCGAATTCGATTTGCTGGCCACGCTGGCCCGCAGGCCGAAGTCCGTGCTCACTCGAGAGAAGCTCCTCGAGGAGGTATGGGATTGGGTGGATGCTTCAGGCACCCGCACCGTGGACAGCCATGTCAAGGCATTGCGCCATAAGCTTGGCGCGGATATGATTCGAACCGTGCATGGCGTGGGCTACGCATTCGAGCCTCCGACCGAGTGATGGCAAAGCAATCAAAAAAATCCCGGCTTGGCGTTTTCGGCGTCAAGCCGGTTGATTTATTCTCGTCTCTGAAGCTGGAACTGAGCGCATTGATTGTGTGCGCCACGGCCATTGCATTCGTGATGTGCTGGTTCCTGTTGAAATTCGGCTGGTCCGGCTGGATCGCCATGCCATTGACCTTGGTGGTGGCGCTGGGTATCACCTATGTGTTTTCGCGCGGCATCACCGCTCCCCTACGCCAGATGCGCGACGTGGCGGAGGCCATGGCGGACGGCGACTACACGGTGCGCGTGACCATCGATCCGACCAGACATGATGAGGTGGGCCAGCTCGCCCGCTCCTTCAACGAGATGGCCGAAGAACTCGAGCACGCGGATAAGATGCGTCTCGACATGATCGCCAATGTGAGCCATGAGCTGCGCACGCCGGTTTCGGCGCTGCAGGCCATGGTCGAGAACATGGCGGACGGCGTCACCGACCCCACCCCGGCCAATCTGGAAAGCATCCTCACCCAGACGCAGCGCTTATCCGATCTCATCGCATTCCTGCTTGATCTGAGCCGCATGGAGGCCGGCGCCGCAAGCCTCAACATCGAACGGTTCAACGTGGCCGACTTCCTGGACGAAACCGTCGAGCCGCTGGAGATCACCGATGGCGGGCACGCTCATGATATTCAGATGCACGTGCCGCAAGACGTCACCATGGAAGGCGACCAGGACCGTCTGCGCCAGTTGTTCACCAATATCATCGCCAACGCTCTGAAGCACTCCCCTGACGGCACCACAGTGCTTATCGAGACCCATGAGGACACGAACAACGGCACCATTGTGACCAATGTGGTCAATTTCGGCTCGCAAATCGCCGCCGCGGACCGCTCCGCCATCTTCCGCCGGTTCGTCAAAGGCAAATCCGGCCCCGGAACCGAATCCGGCGGCACGGGTCTGGGTCTTTCCATCGCCCGCTGGGCCGCCCAGCTGCACGGCGGCACAGTGAAAGTCGTCGACGATGATCGCGGCGCCGATTTCGAAATCATCCTGCCCAAATACCACATCTCACAGGACTGAATCCTCCACCACGGCATCCGCAAGCGTCAACGCGCCGAGGACCCGGGCTCCGCTTTGCCGGCATGCTCGAACGCATTGGCGCAATGTGGAGCCCGTGGTGATGATGTCATCGACCAGTACCACGGCGTCGCCCTGAAACGTCATGCCTCCGGCGACGGCGATATGGCCACCTATGCGCTGCGCCCGCTGGGTGAACGATATCTGCTGCACCGAACGGCCTCCCACAGCCGTGCTCACCAAAATCGGAGCGGCAACGGCATCGACGCCCCGCTCACGCAAACCCGCCGCCACTGCCTTGGCCAATGGCAATACGTGCCTGCGCCCTCGCCGTCGCATGGAGGATGACGACGAGGGCGCAGGCACGACCATCACCGTCTTTCCCGCGCATACGGGCGCCAGAGGCGAACGACATGCCAGCGCGTTCATGATGGAGCCGAACACCGCATCGAGTTCCACATCATCGTGGTCCTTCCAAGCCAAAATCGCATGTCGGGCAACCGATTGATATGAGGCGGCCGACCATACGGATACGCCGGTCTTCATGCCCAACCCATTGTCGATGGATTCAAGCCGACGGCATCGGCATTGATCAAAACGCCCGGCGCACTGTTGGCACAACACGGCGTCGGGCGCATCGCAACCGGCACAGCCTCGGGGAAACACTATGTCACGAGCCGCCCGCCACGCATGGCATGCCAGCTGCAATGCATCCAACATTCGCGGCATCATCATGCTTCTCCCCCGGCCGAATCAAATCCGTATATTCACTGACCGTCAAACGGCGCAGGATGCTGTGCCACACGTCGCAGCAGGGCATCCAGAAGTCCCAGAGCATCCGTGGGATCGGTCACTTTGATTCCCATCGCACCTGCCTCCACCGCAGGATAATCATTGCCTCCGGGGGTCATGCGATCGCCCACGAAGGCGATCTGCCCGACCGAAAGCCCCAATAGTCCCGCAAGCTTGCGCACGGCATAGGACTTGTCAATGCCATGCTTGCTCACGTCCACGCTGGAATAGCCACCGGTCCGCACCCTCAGATCCGGGAAATCCTGGCTGACCAATGCGGCCAGCGCATGCTTCTTGCTATCATCCGGATCCCATTGCTGTTTGACTGCCACCGGAGCATACTGGCCCAATGCGGAGAATGTGATCTGACTTCCGCGGTTCTCGATACGGGGGCCCCATACCTGGTTCTCCCAGAGGCCAAGCGCCTTGGCATGCCGCTCCAGACTGGATTCGATGGCCTCGACCGCAGCCTGATCCAGATCATGGGCGTAGACCAATGACCATTGGCCATGCCGCCAACGGTAGTATCTGGATCCGGAAGTGGGCATGACGTGCAGATTGCCCCTCTCGGCATGCTCGTTCAACACGTCAAGCACCTGCATCGTGACCACCGCCATGCTGCCGCCGGAGATCAACGCCACCGGTATGCGTGCGGTCAATTCGCTGAATCGTTCCGTCATCGCCGGGCTCATGGGCTGTTTGGAACTGGCAAGCGTATTGTCCAGATCAAAACCGAACAGGCATGCTTTGGCACACAATTCGTCCAAATCAAGTTCGGTCCACGATTGCACTCGCATCCGTCGTGTCCTCCTCGCTGACGAAGCAACCCCAATGCACCAATCCTAGCGCATATTGCCTTCGCCTTGGCCTATGGTGGGAGGCATGCTTCAACCACCATGGAACGCCAGAGTCTACAGGAACCGTCATGGCAGGGGCATGCGCACCCCTATGTTCGGCATTCGCATGCCCCGATACCGCACGCGCACCGGAATGTTCGACGATATGGTGGCCGCACAGATACGCAGGCTCAACGATGCCTGGCCGGAGTTGATTCGACCGCTGCAATTCGCCGTGGAGGATGTGCCGCCTTCGGATCCGGTGCCGTGGCAGACCGAACCGAACATGACGTCGCAATGCTTCCCGGCGTCCCATGGCATACCCGCACGCGTGGTGTTGTATCGTCTGCCGATGCAGACCGAAGCGCCGACCAAACTGGAACTGCAGCTTGCCATACGCGACGAGGTGGTTTCACGTGTGGCCGAGCTCTATGGCAGGCGGCCCGAGGAGATCGACCCCGATTGGGGCATGTGATCGCCGGTCAACGCACGATCGCCGCGTTGCTGCGCGCCCATACATGAGCCGTGGCCGGCATCAGGGAGACGGATTCAACGGATGCGAGTCCCGCGACCTTGCCATCACCGAGATTGTCGTGGGTGAGCCGGATGCTCCAACCAACCTTGCTGGATTCATCCTCCATCATGAAGATGACGGCGTGGGCGTCCTCCCCATTGAAATCATCGGCGTCGATGCTTTGGGCGGCGTTGGCGCCAAGCGTGATGTCCTTGCTGCCCACGGCATTGCCCTGGGCATCGAAACCATGAATCGTAATATGCTGCTCGGCATTGGACGCATTGGCCACGGTTATCGCAGCGGATACGCCATCAGGGACGCTCATCGCGGAGAACCGGGCCGGGGCGGCGGCGTTCATCAGGGCGAAGTCGGCCTGCTGATCGTCTCCGGAGCGGCTTGCCTTGATGCTCAGCGAGAGCTTGTCTTCGGCGGTGGACATCACGCCAAGGGCCTCCTTGGGTGCCGACCCCAAATCGACGACCTCCACTTGGCCGGCCTTGATCGCAACATCCTTGGCATGGACCAAGCCATGTGCGGTGATCCACGACAGTTCCGTATTGGTATCGGAATGGGCGAACAGGTATGCGGTGACGGCATCGGAATCACTGACCGAGGGAATCACGGACGTGTTCGAGGAAGCGGCCAGTGGCAGGGCGAAATCCGACCCCTTGGAGGTGAGGCCATCCATCACCACGGTGCGCACCACGGCGGCGATAGGCGTTTCCTTGCTGGAGACCGTGACGAACAGTCCGTCCTGGTCGGCCACCGATGCGGCCAGATCCAACGAGGATTCCCCCTCGGCGGGGATGGTGAGCGAGGACTGCGTTGACAGCGCCATCTTCCCGGATTGCTTCGACCCCCAGATCGACAGGTCGACCGTGGTTGGCTTGGTCGAGGGGTTGGCCACGATCAGCTGCTGCGTGGTGCCGGTCGAGCTTCCCGCGAGGAGGAACGACTGGCTCAAGGCGGTGGCCACGCAGGATGCCGCGGATACGCCTTTGAGGTCGCCGGTATCGGCCCATGAGGCGATAGACCCCACACTGCCGGTTCCAGCGGATGCCTGCAGCATATGGGTGTCCATCAGACGGGAGGCGTCGACATCCTGCTCGCCGGTTTTCACATCGGCGTCATCGGTCAGATCGTTGTCTTTCAGGGTGAGGTTGCCGGAGCTTGAATCCCGCCCCAGGGCGGAAACCGTGGAGGTGTATACCGAGCCGAACGAGGCGTACCGTGCTTTGGTGCTCAGATTGCCGGTGGAAACCTGGAACTCGCTGTCGCCATAGGTGCCGGTGTCCACCAAACCCATGGGGGCCGGGCAATAGGTCTGAGCCTGCGTGGGGCTCACGGTCTGGTCCATGGCGTCATCGGTGGCAGCCACGGAATCCGTCCAGGATCGGGGCCCGGGAATGATGAACAACGCCACCAAGGCCGCCACGAGAACGACGGTGGTGATGGCGCCAAGCACAATATTGGTCACGCGCCTTGCTCCGGCGGTAATATGCTTGCTCATGCTTCCTCCTCCAATCCGTCGGTCAGCTTCCTGCGCGGCACGGCGACCAGGCAATAGAAGATCATGATGACCGACAGGCAGGCCAGCCAGGCGTATCGCCATGCACTCTGCTGCGTGCGCCGCTGCCATGATGTATCCACGTTCTGCTCGTCCACGTTCTGCAGGGTAAGACGGTAGTAGCTTCCCTCATCCGTGGACACCAAGGATTGTGTGCCGTTGGATGCGGCGATATTGGCGCTCAGCTGCTCATACGGAGAGCCCGCGGTGCTGGCCTGGCCGTTGGCGGCCACATAGATGCCTCCGAATCCGAGGTTGCTGATATCCGTTATGGCTTGCTCGTCCGGATTGGACAGCAGTGAGGCGGCGGCCTTGGCGAGCTTCTGATCGATCTCGTCATGCTCGCCGTCCAGCAGACGGACGCGTGCGATCGGAGAGCTGTCGATCAGATCGCCGCGGGAGGTGCGCATCACCGAATAGTCGACCGCGTTGCGGGTTTGCGCGCTGATGGCCAGGACGCGATGATCCGCGCCGGATGCAAGATAATCGGTGGTGACCATGGGCAGCCCCGTCTCGGTGACGGACAGCCCTTCATCGCGATGGCGTTCCAGGCCATACCAGCATTGGATGGCGACGCAGGCCGCCAATACGCAGGCCAGGACGATACGCCCGGAGACGATCAGCCGCCGAGTGCGTTCGGCGATGGCTTGGTTCTCGCTTGGAATCTGGGAGGCGGAGATATGCAACGGATGGAACCGTTTCACCGCCCCGCCCGCCACCAGGCAGGTGCAGGCGAGGAACCCCATGATCATCAGCAGGTTGCCCGGCTGCGCCGAACCTGCGATGACCCCATCGGAGTCGACGGCGATGGCCACACGGCCGGAGACTATGGATAGCAACGCTCCGCAGACGATCAGCACCCACATCAGCCGTGATGCGCGCAACGCGAACGGCAGCACCAGCGAGACGATCGCCAGAATCGTGAAAACCGACAGCAATACGGCGAGCGCGATGTCCACCGCTTGCATGGATGCCGGATCCCAACCCAGCGCGCGCTTCGTGGACTCGAACAAGCTGAGCGCGGCCGGCGAACCGTTGGCCGCCGTGGAAGGCACCATGATGTCACCGAAGAGCTGTCTCCATGCGCCTTCGCCCCAGTAGCGAACGGCATTGACCAGCGTAGGGGCCACGGTGAAGGCCGCGGGTACAGGAATGAGCAGCAGTGCGGCGCGCTTGCGCCTCACGAACATCAGGAACGCGAGGAACGCCACGACCAAAGCGAGCAACAGCTGTGGTTCGGCGGCCACCACGGGGATGAAGCACAATGCGGAAATGGCCGCGGCCTGCACCGAGGTGCGCGGCTTCAACGGGTCTTCCGTGTGATACATGCCTACCGCACGGAACACGAAGGCAAACGCGGCCGGCATGAACACCAGAACCGTCAGCATGGGCAGGTTCGCCTGCGCATGCCAGCCGAACATCATGCCGGTGGAAGCCCATAGCAGCCCTCCCAGCACACGTACCACGTCGGAACGGGTGAAGATGCCCGCGAGCGCCCAGAACGACAATGCGCTCAGGGGGGCCGCCGCAAACAGGATCAACGCCAAGGCGGCGCCGACATGGCCCCATGTGGCCAACGAGGACACCATCAGCACCATCAGCCATGGCGTGGGCGGAGCCGGGATGCCGGTGCCGGCCCCGAAGACCCAGAGCGTGGTGGCGGATTGGACCAGCTGAGCGAAACTCGCCCCGGTGGGCAGCAGCTGGTTCGAATACAGCGACCCGTCGGAGAACACGTTCTTGAATACCGGCCAATACAGCAATGCCACGGCCAGGAACGCGACCAGCGCCATGCACAAGGCCGCCACCCATCGGCGGATCAGACGCTTACGCAGATGCGCGCGTTCCAGCGGGCTCAGCAGCACGACGCCCTGCTGGGCTCGGAATGCCTCACGACGTTCATGGAACTGGCGGATCTGCTGCCGGTCCGCGGAAAGCACCTGCAGCGAGGAGAGCGGCACCTTGCTTTGCCGTGCCACCAGAGCGCGGGAACCAATCGCCCTGGGAATGGAGGTCAACGCCAGCCAGGGCAAGCATAATTGAATCAACGCCTGATAGGGCCGTTTGCGGAACAGCAGGGCGAAGGTCATGCCGAAGCTGCGGATCAGACGCCACAGCCAGGTCACGACCCACACGGACATATGGATATCGGTGTAGAAGTAGCGCTGCTGCGAGCGCGCGATGCCCATGGCGGCGCTTCTGGCGTGTTCATGCTCGAGCGCTTCACCGTTGTGGCTGCGGATGCCTTCGTAACGGGCACGGCGGTGGGAGATCTCCGCTTTCGGCACCACGACCACTCGGCCACCGTTGAGGCATACGCGCCGGCAGAAGTCCACGGATTCGCTGTAGGTGGTCATCCACGGGTTGAGTTTGAGGCGTTTGAACTCATCGAATGAAATCAGGGCGCCGGCCAGGGAGACCGCGAATACATCCTGGCGGCCATCGTACTGCTCCTGGTCCGGTTCGCCGTCGACGACCAGGGAATGCACGGCATGCCTGCCGGCGTACATGCCGACCTCATGCAGCCGTTCGCCTTCCCAATCGCATTGCTTGCATCCCAGGATGCTGGCGCCGGGGGCATTGCGCCATGCCTCCAGCAGATGCTCCAGGCATAGGGAATCCGATGGGCGGGAGTCGTCATGCAACAGCCAGAGCGCCCTGGTGGAGGAATTGAGTTCGGCCTTGGTCACGGCCTTGGTCACGGCATCGCCGAAGGAGCGCGCCCCCTTGGCCCGCACGATCTGGATGCTGACCTGTTTGGCCTGAGGCACCCGCAGCACCGGGCCGGAAGGCGAGGGAATGACCTCGAACGAGGTTTTCACCGATTGGGTGGTGCGCCCTGACGCATCGGCGATGACGATCACACCGGGCAATATGCTTTGCGTCAGCACCGCGTGCAACGTGGATTCGAGGAATCGCGTGTCATCTTCAACAGTGATCACGGCCGTCACCCCGGCATCCACATCCTGCCGATGCGTATACGGCCGCGCGGCCATGGCGTTGGCCAATGCATTATGGATATCGTTATTCGCTGTTGAACTCATAAACTCCCAGTGTACGCATGAACCTTGAAGGGGTTGTGTATGCGCACGGCTCGCCGCCCGCACCGGGCACTGCGCACCGAGCAGGCTATGCCTGTTCTCGATGCTCCTTCTTGTAACGGCGGCGTTCACGCTCGCTCATGCCACCCCAGATGCCGAAACGCTCATCATGGTCTATGGCCCATTTCAGGCATTGTTCGCGCACCTCGCATTTGGCGCATACCCGCTTGGCGTCTCGCGTGGAACCGCCTTTTTCTGGGAAGAACGCTTCCGGATCGGTTTGCGCGCACAGCGCCTTATGCTGCCATGACACGTCACCGTCCGGATGGAACAGCCCCCATAATTCCTGCAATGGCTCTTCGGCGGAATCGTCGATCACACCCCACATGCGATCCTCCTTGCCTTTGAGCTTTTTCATACGCCTAAATTACACACATGCCACTTGGAGTTTGTCAAATTACTTCTCGTGTCAATACCCTTATTTGCCGGAGATTGTGCTATAAGAGCATCTGTCTTGTGTGATGCCGCGACCAATGCCGCATCGCGAACCGACGGCGTGCGGCATCTCCGGCCAGGCCCCGAACCAGCGAGTATGTGCCGTTCCTGCGTAGGAACAACACAGCCCCGCCATCGCCGGCAGGCGCTGTGCCAAAGTGTCATTCAGACACGCGACGACATCAGGAGGATTTTGCATGACGCAGGAATCAGGTGAAGCGGATCAGCACATCAATCCGCCTAGCTTTGCTCCTCCGGCAAATCGTCGCACCAGGCCTTCCGCCCAGATACCTTCCTCCGCGGTGAACGCCGCACGCGCATCGGTGCCGCAATATCGACCGCATCGCGCCGTGAACGCGGCGGATCAGGAGATGCCGGCGTCGTTCGCGCCTCCCGCATCCCGCCGCGCCTCCGCCGCAGGCGCCCCGTCGACGCCTCCGGCGTTTTCCCCCAACGCCGCAAGACGCCGCTCCTCCGCCTCCTCGGGGCAGGACGCGGCGCCGAGGAGCATCGCGCCAGCCCAGGCACGACGTTCCTCGGGTTCTTCGCGCAATGCGGTTCGCCAGCCCTCCGCCGATGCGGCATCCGTCCTTCGAGCGCAACATGGCTTCACCTCCGCCCTGACCGCAGGCCGAGGCGCTGCGGCCGCCGCCGTGGAGCGCCCCCATGCCAAGCGCCCCAGCGCCGGCAGGATCGCCGCATGCGCATTCGCGTTGGTGGCCGCGCTGCTGGCGTTGTCCGTCTTCGGCGCCTGGGGGTGGGTGAACAGCCGGCTCAATAAAACCGATTGGTTGACAGGCGCCGCCGACACGCCGGCCTCCACCTGGCTGATTCTCGGCTCCGACGAGCGAGATGACCCGAACAGCGATGTCACCGGTTTCCGCACGGACACGATTCTGGTGCTCACCAAGCCCAAGAGCGGCCCCAGTTCGCTGATCTCGATTCCACGAGACTCGCTGAGGCAGATCGACGACCAGTACATGAAGATCAACGCCGTGGCGCAATTGCTGGGCAGGAAGGTCCTGGTGCAGCAGGTCGAGGACATCACCGGCCAGAAGATCGATCATGTGGCGCAGATCAAGTTCGGCGGCCTGGAGCAGGTGGTCGACGCCCTGGGTGGCGTGCAGCTGTGCTATGACCAGGATGTGAACGACGTATATTCCGGTCTGAACTGGCAGGCGGGCTGCCATAACGCCAATGGCAGCGTCGCCTTGGCGTTCTCCCGCATGCGTTATTCCGACGCCAACGGTGATTTCGGCCGCAACGAACGCCAGCGTCAGGTCATCGCCGCCGTGGTGAAGAAGGCCTCCAGCAAGGAGACGCTCACCAACCCCAAGAGGGTCATGGCTGTGGGAGAGGCCGGTCTGAGTGCGCTGTCCGTCGACGAGAAGGCCTCCCCGATGTCGCTGCTCGACATGGCGTTGGCGTTCAAGGACGCCACCGGCTCCAAAGGCATCTCCGGCAGCGTGTATTGGTCCGATCCCGATTATTACGTCGACGGCGTGGGCTCCTCCGTGCTGCTTGACGATCAGAAGAACACCGCATTGTTCAGCCAGCTGGCGTCCGGCACCCATGCCGCGGGCGTGGTGGGCACGCTGGCCGAAGGCTGACATCGTCGCATCGTCGCCTTTTCATTGATCGACGCCTCTTATGCCTCACGCTCCCCAAGATTGTGGATAACTTCATAAGCTGGAACCACATACCCCGTTCCGGCTTGCCAATGCCATGCGTCTTCGTTCACGCTGGTCCTATGGCAGCATCGCGACGAAGAGACGGCACGCATCGCAATCCGCGCATGCGGGATGGGCGGACCCGCGCGCGCCGGTTCCGCCCATCCGCGCAATGGCGTGCGCGGATGATGGCATTCGCCATGGCGGCGCCTCTGGTGGCGCAGATCATGATGATCGCCATCATGCTGGCGCAGGGCCACTGGATGTATGCGCTGATGATAGTGCCCGGAGCGGTGGGCTGTCTGGCTTCGGTGCTGGTCTCATTGCCGGCCATGCAACCGGAGGGAAGCGATGCGCCGCCCGCACGGAGGCCCGCCGACCGGCCAGCGGCGCATGGCCAGGCCGTGGACCCCGCCGCTGGCGTCGATGCCGGACAATCCGGTACGGCGGTGTTCCCCGGCATCGACGCCATGCCGTTGGAGCAGCTCCTGCACGTCGACCCATTGCCATGGCGGACCATCGTCAGGCATTGGTCCGGCGATGCACAATGGGAGGTGCCGGTCGGCATGGCGGCGGACCGTCGACCGTTCGCCCTGGACCTGCGCAAGCATGGGCCGCACGCGCTGGTGGCGGGAACGACAGGTTCCGGCAAGTCGGTATTGCTGCAAAGCTGGTGCCTGGCCCTCGCCGTGCACAATGGCCCTGACCGTCTGCAGTTCGTGTTCCTGGATTTCAAAGGCGGGTCGGCCTTCCATGCCCTGGAACAGCTGCCCCATTGCGCGGGCAGCGTATCCGATCTGAATCTGGCGCACGCCTCCCGCGCGTTGCGCGCCTTGGAAGCGGAATTGACTCGCCGGGAATGGCTCACCGCCAAGCATCGCGCCGCGTATATCGACGCTCTTCCCGCCCCTCCGCCTCGCCTGGTCGTGGTCATCGACGAGTTTCACGCGCTCAAAGACCAATTGCCGGATTACATCAACCGTCTGGTGCGCATCGCCTCGCTTGGCCGTTCGCTCGGCATGCACCTCATCGCCTGCACGCAGAATCCGATGGGGCAGGTCGGCACCGACATGAAGGCGAACATGGCGTTGAACATCTGCCTGCGCGTACGCGATGCATTGCAGTCGGCCGAATTGCTGGGCGATGGCCGCGCCGCCCGCCTCAGCCCAGCAATGCCCGGTGCCGCATATTGCAATGACGGTGAGCAGGTGCGGGCATTGCGCTGCTCCCCTATCGGCGATATCGCCGGCATGAATCGCAATATCACGTATGCCGCGCGCTTCCTGGCAATGGATTCCGCTCCGAAATTGTTCTCCGCTCCCCTGCCCACAGCAGTGCAGCCGCGACGGCAGGCATCCGAGCATCTCGAACAGGTGTGGATCGGCTTGGCCGATAATGGCATCGACGTCAACGCGGCGACCATAGATCTGGCGCGGGGCAATGTCGGCATTATCGGCGGCCACGGCCGCGGGAAAAGCACTGTGCTGGATACCATCGCCAATCAGATTCATGACATCGACGGCATTATGGTGCGAATCAGCCAACCCGCGCATGGCGTCTGGCACACGCAAACCATCCGCCGCGGTGCGACGTATACGGTTCAGAGCGCAGCGCCCACGCCGCCGAGACTGCTCTGGCTGGTGGATGACGCGGACGGGCTTTTCGACCCGTTTCTTACCGATAGGCATGCCATGGCTTTCCGTGAGGCCCTTGCCGACCCATCCATCAGTGTGGTGTTCGCCGTCTCCTCGATGCGGCATGTGCGCGTTCCCGAACATTGCTCCACCAGAATCGTGTTTCCCTCCGGGGAGAAAACGGCTGATCTGATGGCGGGCGTTCCCTCGGCGCTCTTGGCCTCGCTGTCGGCCGACGATTTCGACATCCCCGGCCGCGCGGTGCTCATCGCCGGCGTTTCAGCGCGACTCATGCAATGCGCATCATGAAATAAGCGTATTTTCTCAGTGAAACCTCTTGAAAATGAACACGGTTCGTGGTTTCCTAGTGTAGGAATCAAGGAATACCAACAGCCACGTGGCTTTTAAGGGAGGCAAGCAATGAGCAGCGCTTTTGATTGGCGAGCCAAGGCCGCATGTCGCGATAAGGATCCGGAACTGTTCTTCCCGGTGGGCAACACCGGTGCCGCATACCAGCAAATTGAAGAGGCCAAGGCCGTGTGCCGTACCTGCAAGGTGATTGACGCCTGCCTGAAGTGCGCGTTGGACACCAACCAGGATTACGGCGTCTGGGGCGGCTTGAGCGAGGATGAGCGTCGCGCCTTGAAGCGCCGCGCCATGCGCGCCCGCCGTTCGCAGGCCATGCAGATGCAAATCTGATAACTCGCGGTATTTATCGCTTATGCAAGAAACCCTCCCCGGTCGGGAGGGTTTCTTTGTTGGGTGGGACTGCCCCCAGCCGCTATGCTGACGGCTCCCCTCAAAAAGGAAGGGAGCCGGCGCACGGGCGGATCATTCCTCTTGAGCGGCGCGCAGCTTCATGTCGAGCACCACGCGGGTGCCGCCTTCGCGGCGAGGCTCCCAATGCACGGAACCGCCGAAATCGTTGGTCACGAACGTGTTGATGATCTGCGTGCCCAGGCCCGATCCGGAGGAGCGCGCCATGCCGCCATGCTCCTCGGAGCCGAGGCCGGTGCCGTCATCCTCCACCACCACGTTGAGGTTGGGGCCGGAACGGCCTACGGAAATGGTGATGTTGCCTTCCTTGCGGCCTTCGAAGCCGTGCTCCACCGAGTTGGTGATGAGCTCGGTCAGCACCAGCGAGAGCGGCGTGGCATCCTGGGCCGGCATCATGCCGAACTTGCCCATGAAGTTCACGTTGATCTGCTGGTCCTTCATCGTGGCCAGGTCCACCGCCATGCGCAGCAGGTTCGAGATCACCTTGTCGAAGTCCACGATCTCGTCCGCGGTCTGGCTCAGGCCCTCGTGCACCATGGCAATGGTCTGCACGCGGCGCTGCGCCTCCTGCAGCTCCTTCTTGACCTCTTCGGACTTGGTCTTGCGCGCCTGGAGCCGCAGCAATGCAGAGACTGCCTGCAGATTGTTCTTCACGCGATGGTGGATCTCGGAGATCGTGGCGTTCTTGGTCTGCAGCTCCTTTTCACGGCGGCGCAGCTCGGTCACATCACGGCACAGGATGATGGCGCCGACGCGACCATTGTTGTCGTACAGCGGCAGCGAGCGCATCGAGACCGCGGAACGGTTGGCGTTGAGCTCGGAGTCGACGGCTGCCTTGCCGGCGAGCACCAGCGGCAGGGTTTCGGGAACCGGATCGTTCTCCTTGAGCAGCTGGGTGCCCAGTTCGCTCAGATACTGGCCGGGCATCGTATTGAGCAGGCCCAAACGCCTGAAGCAGCTAATGGCGTTGGGCGAGGCGTAACGCACCACGCCGTCGATGGTCAGGATGATGAAGCTGTCAGCCACACGGGCGATGTGGCGTTGGCTCATCACGGAATCCTGGTAGGGGAACTGGCCGCGTGGAATCATCTCGTAGAGCTGCTTGCCGGCGTTGATGCTTTCCGATTCGTAGCGGCCGTTGGATTCACGTGTGGCCATATTGGTCTCGCGCACCACCAGGCCAAGCGTCTTGCCGTTGTGGCGCACCGGGGCGTACACGTTGCATACGGTGGCCTTGCCGACCGAGCGCAGCACGGTGGAGCGGAACACGACGCTGGACTGCATGGCCGCATCCAGTTCGCCGGTCATGTCGTCGGGCATGATATCACCCACGACGTCCTCGCCACGAAGCGTCATCACCGTTGATGGGCGGCATTGCTCGGCCACCACATACTTGCCGTCGCCGTTTTGCACCAGCAACAGCAGATCAGCGAAACTCAGGTCAGCGACTACCTGCCAATCGGCCACAAGATGATGCAGCCATTCACGGTCCTCGTCATCGAAATCCGGACGGGTCGCAAGAATATGTGAAAAATCAGCCATGCGTACCATCATACGCAACCGGTTGCCCTCGGCTGGGTTTGACTGGCAGACCCAGCCGAGGGAGGAATAGACTGTGTCATAGTTCGAATCCGAGTGGCGGGTTGGCATTGACAATACGCAAACTTACGTTAACGTAGGTTACGGTAACGTAAGCAATGGTTCGTCACTCGATACAGTGGTTGGGGGCATTATGGCGCAGGAGCACATCGGGGGCACATCAGTACATCAGATAGACCCGGTAATCGAAGAAAAACGAGCCGCAGCCATCAAAGCCCGTGAGCAGGCGATGCAGGCCAGGGCGGATGCAGTTCGCGCCAAGGCGCAGTTCAAAGCCGAAGCCATACGGGCCAAAGCCGAGGAAAAGGCACGCAGGAAACTTGCCAAAGCCGAGAACCGCGCGCTGAAAATCGAGGGCATCGCACCGGTGGTGGCGCGCAAAGTTCGTCTGGATGTGCATGGCAGGCCGAAGCCGGCCATGCGTGGTTGGATCCATGCCGTGGCTTCTCCCCTATCGCTGGCCGCCGGCATCGTGCTGATATGCCTAGCACAGGGCGCGGGCCTCAAATGGGCGTGCGCGGTGTTCATGACCGCTTCGCTGATCCTGTTCACCAATTCGGCCTGCTATCACTTGGGCGATTGGAATCCCAAGGTCACCGACGTGCTGCGCCGCATCGACCATGTGAACATCTTCCTGCTCATAGCAGGCACCTATACGCCGGTTTCATTCGCTTTGGAGCCGTTCTGGCGCAACTTCATCATCATTTCGATGTGGTCGTGCACGCTCATCGCGCTGATCATTCATGTGATCTGGATCAACGCTCCGCGATGGCTGTATACCGTGGTGTACATCATCTTCGGCATCTATGGCCTGGCGTTCATGATGCTCTTCTGGAAGTCGCCGTATGCGGGCCCTGCCGTGGTGATCCTGCTGTGCGCGGGCGGCGCCTGCTACATCGCCGGCGCCATCGTCTATGCGCTGCGCAGGCCGGACCCATGGCCGCGCATTTTCGGCTTCCACGAGATATTCCACTGCGGCACCGTCGCCGGATACGCCTGCCACATGGTGGCCATCTATATGGTGATCGTGGCCCTGTGGAGCTGATTCAGCGCCGCGGCTTGCGCTTGACGTAGACGAGGGTGACGGCGGTGGCCGCCACCACCACGACGCCGGCGATGATGGCTCGGCGCAGCCAGCGGCCTCGCGGCACGATGCTGATGGTCTGTTCCTGCGGCTTGTTGGCTTCGGCGAGCGTGGTGCGCTCGCCCGTGACCAAGAGTCGATGCGTGTTCACACCGTAGGGCGTGCAGGTGAGCAAGGTGACCAGGTCACGGCCCTTGACGGCGCGCAGTTCCTCGAGTTCGCTGGGCAACACGGTTTTGATCTCCACCACCTTGTAGGCAAGGGTTTTGCCGAGCACATTGATGGTGAACACGTCCCCTTTGTCGAGTTCGTCCAATCGGGTGAAGAGCTCCGCATTGGGCAGCCCTCGGTGCCCGGTCAGCACGGGCCGGCGATCCTCGCCACCGATGGGCAGTGCGGTCTGGCGCATATGCCCCACGCCTTTGTCGAGGATGTCTTCGCTGGTGCCGTGGTAGATGGGCAGGTATACGTCGATTTTCTTGATGGTGAGGTACCCCATCACGCCATCGCCGTCCGGGTTCAGCACGCTGGTGTAGTTTTCCGGCAATGCGTAGCCGCTGCCGGGGATGAACGGATCATGCACCGGGTCTCCGGCCAGGCTCTCGTTGTATTTTCGGGCCTCGGCCATCTGCTTGTCCCGTTCTGCCTGGTCGAGCGAGTCCACCTTGCCTTGGTAGGAGTTGATGACCGTGGCGTGCTGGCCGTCCGCCAGCCAGTCCGCCACGCTGGGATAGGCGGCAATGCTGACGCCCGCGATGACGAGCACCGCGGCCAACAGGCCGGTGAGTCTGTCTCTCCATGATTTGCGCCGCGTATGTGCGCCCATTGTGTTTTCTCCCATGTGCGTATGTATGAATAAGGCTCCCCGATACGGGGAGCCGAAGTGAAAGGGTCCCCTGACAGGGGCCGGAGGTATTGGGGATCAGAACTCCGGCATCTTGTCAGGGGAGGAATTGATGCATGGCGTCAGGAACGCTTGCGTGTCAGGGCGAGCAGCAGGCCGCCTGCGACCAGCAGTACGCCAGCCACGGCAAACACGAGCGTGCCCACGCTACCGGTGGTCGGCATTTCCGGCGTCTTGGAGTTGGTCACCGTCACCGGGTAGTAGCCCGGAAGAGTGGTGACTTCATCCTTGACGTGGCCGTTGTGCTCCGCGGTGGGGCTGCCGGTCTGGTCATCAATGGTGAACGACTTCGGGCTGGTGAGCTTCACGTAGCCCTCCGGAGCCTTGGTTTCGGTGAGGTCGTAATCGCCTTCGTCAAGACCCTTGATGGTCAGGTTGCCCTTGGAGTCCACGGCGAGCGTGGTGGTCTTATTGGCAGCCGTATCAGTGTCAGTAGCGAGGCGGTATACGCCATCGGACTCCTTGACCACGTTGAAGTAGTTGGTGGTGCCCTTGGTGGAGAGCGCGAACTCGGCGCCGGAGATGGGCTGGTTGTTCTCGTCGTGCTTGACGACCTTCAAACCGTAGGTGAACACCTTCACCTTGTCGGTTTCCTGGTGCCAGCCGTCGGTCGGGTTGTGGGTCCACAGCACGTCCAGCGTGTTCGGGTTGCCGGTCGGTCCGATTTCGGCATCCTTGTTCACGGTGGCCTTGTAGATCACGTGCACCTTCGCGTAGCCCTTCACCTGGTTGTAGACGTAGTCAATGGTGAAGGACACCGAAGTATTGTCGTTCGGGCGCGTGGCGTTCGCAGTGGTCACGGTGTAATCGGTGCCGGCGGTCAGCTTGGTCTCCTTATCGCCATTCACACCGTACACCTCGATGGTGCTCGGCTTCAGGGTCAGGCCCGTGCTCAGGGTATCAGCCATGAAGAACTTCGGCTGAAGGCCGGTGGAAAGGTCCGGCACGTCGGAGCGCAGGTCGAAGCGCACGTCCTTGCCGATGGCTTCGGAGTCGGTGCCGTAGCCGGGATCGGCGTTCACGACATCCTTGCCGGACACATGGTCCTGAGGAGTGGTGTCTTCGTTGATGGACTTGTCGATGTTGGCGACGGTGCTCTTGGCAGCGGCGTTGCCCTCGATCAGCTCCCACTGCTTGGTGCCGTCATTGTACTTCGGGTACACGTTGAGCACGTTCTGCTGGTAGTCGCGCTTGCCGCCGGTCACCTCGGTGAGGTAGGAGCCGAAGCCGAGGTTGCCGATGGTGGCGGTGGCGTCAGCATTGCCGGTGGTACCGCCAGTGGCCTGAGCGGAACCGGCTTCGGTCAGCGCGTTCGCACCCTTGAAGTGGTCGGCCACGCGCTTGTAGAACGTCTTCAACTTGGCCGCGTCCGCATTCAGGTAGGTGTCGGTCACCGCATTGTTGGCGCCCACGTAGCCCTTATAGTCGTTCTGGCTGCTCAGCCAGGTGGCGACCGAGCCAACCCACGTGTAGGTCGGGTTGTTCGTGCCGTCCCAGGTGATGTCGATCACCTGGTAGGCGTGCACGGTGACACCCTGCTCCACCTCGGACACGGTGATCGAGCCCTTGGTCTGCGGCGTCACGTTGGCGGCCTGCGCCGGGGACGCGAATCCCAGCAGGCCGACTACCATGGCCAGCACCGCCACGACGGCGGCCCAGCTTTTCCTTATTGAACGAGACATGATCTCTTCTCCTTCATTGTGTTCAACAACTGTTTGTATTGATGGACGTTTGTATGTGCGGCCTCGCCGCGGTTTTCTCTCTTAACCGCGCCTCCTTGCTTCGATGGACAACACAGTCACACCCGCCAGCAGCAGGCCGAAGCCGGCCAGCGAGAAGAGCATCAGACCGCGGCCGCCGGTGGACGGCACTGCGATGGTCTTGTAATTGGGCACCGCGAGCATCGAATTGCCCGCACGAACGGACGCAGGGGACACGGACGCGCCAGCAGCCAGCGAACGCGACACCGTGAAGAACGCCGGCGCCTCACCCACCGACTCGATCCTCGGCTCGACGACATCCCTATCGGAATACGTCACACGCCACTGACCAGCAGGCTTCGCATAACCGGCAGGCGAGGCGACCTCCACCAGACGGTACTCACCCGGCCTGGCCAGATCATCGAACGTGACCAAGCCATCACCGCCGCTCGTCACATCCGAACCCACCCGCGTCCAAGCGTCACCCGGATCATCCGGATCGATCACATCACCGGCGGACGTGCCCGTACCGCACCTGCCCGCACCGGCCTTGCACTCGAACAGACGGAACGTGGCACCAGCCAACGCCTTCGACGTCTCATCCCCATCACGCTTGGCAAACGAGAACGAACCCTTGACCTGCTGGGGCTTGGGCTTGTTGGTCACCGTGGGCGCGGTACCGGTCAGATACGAATCATCCACCACCACCTTGTCCACCGGCTCCAAACGCAGAATCGGGGAGACATCCGCCAGCGTGCTGTCGGTGATCTGGTCGTTGACCCACTTGACCGCGTTGCTCAACGTATCGCCGGCATCACCGCCGTATTCCACCTTGCCGTTCCTGGAAGCTAACGCATCATCCTTGTTCTGGTAGCCGATGACGCGGTACTTGTACTTATCCGGCATCTGCGAAGCGGCAGGAACAGTGATTGCATCGCCATCGTTTTCAACGAACACATCGCCGCCATAGTCGGAGGCCTTCGACGTGTTGAGCGTGGTGCCGTCGAGAATAAGAGACTTATTGTCTAAAGCTACAAGCCAACTACTAGTATTTCTTGCCTCTTTATTAGTTTTTAATTTCACCGCAGACGGCAATGTCTTCATAGTTGAAGTCGAACCACTCTGTACAGTAATGTCAGACGGAATATCAGATACAGCGTTAACTGTTATTTGATGCTCAGTGGAATCCAACTGATAATCATTCGGAGCGGTAATTTCACGGTAATAATAGGTGCCCGGCTCCAAATCAGGCACCTTTACCTCACCATTGGCATCGGAAGTGACCTGAATCTTGTCAGCGGCCCATTCGATATTGCCATTCTGGTCGAATTGAATATTGCCATTGGCATCACGCTGCGCCTGATGCGGTGCTACCTCGTTGCCTGAATCATCTTTTTGATAAACCTCAAATACCGCACCAGGCAGTGTCTTTTGGGATCCATCATCTTTTTTGATGAAGCGGAAACCCGATAAAACAGCCAACGACTCAGCATCTATAACACTTAGATACTTCACATGCAATCGGTAATAATAATCAATTGAATTCGATTGCATTTGAGTATTGGCATAATAGTTATATACATACTGGAACCCCAGCATTTCCTGATAATTGCCATCTGCACCATTCCCAGGAATTGACATGCTGATTGCATTCCCACCTGGTGTTGTCACTGCATCAGTAACTTCGCCATCATAATCCTGAATAATATTGGCGTATTTCGCAAAGCTTGGATCCACAATCGGCATACTGCAACCTGCTCCGAGAGGATTGCATAGCCAATTCGGCATTTCAATCTTTGTATTGAGGTTAACTTCGCCTTTCTTATACCACTGCAGCAATGTATCGATATTTACAACGGTCGGCTTTGAACCTCGCACTACATATCCCTCATACGGGAAATACTGTGTGGTACTACTTAAGTCAACGGCTCCACTAAAAGTACGCGGAAGATTAAAATCGAACGAATGTTCAGGCAAATTTAGAACCGGAAAAGCTGATTTAACTTTCCAGTATGGACCTTTAGCTGTGAAATGACGCTGATTAGGCAAATCACGCCCAGAGGCTTTCGCAACTGCCTCGTATGCTTCCTCCTGAAATTGGTATCCTGTGTATTTACCAGCATCGAGAATTTGTATACCTTGAATACTTTGCAATAACTGGTAACCGTACAGTGGCCCATCCAGTGGCTTGTTCAGCAAAATCCACGCCTGAGACACACACTCGTAACCCAAATATTCAACAACATCTGCCGCAGACTTCGGGAACACCGTGCTCGTAAATCCGGATGCATTAGTATACGTTAATTTCCGCCAATCAGATCCCCATGTGCGGACTGTGTACCATACGGTTTCAGGCCAAACACTTCCACCTGCCTGACCGTCGAAATCAGTTGGCTTCGTGAAATTCTCATCAATGTAATCCTTCACATCATCAGCAGTCACACCATCCGGCCACACCGTCAGCGCTTCACCGAGTGCATCACCATGAGATGTGTCCACCGAACCATCTGGTCCTTGTGTTCCCCAATATGCCAACCGCGCATTCAACAGTTTCTTGCGAGCCTGGGCTTTTTGAGCTTCGGTCATGTTGGGCACCGTGCTGGCGTCCGGCAGGGCATCAAACATTTGCTGCACGGTAGCCGCCTGAGCCTTTTCGGCGCCCAAGAGATTCCATTGGCCTTGGGGCAGCGCCATCGCCAGTAGCATGGCCACGGCCAGCGCCATGCCCAATAACGCGCGCCACCAATAACGCGTCTTCCGTAATAGTGTTCCCGAACTGTTTGCCTTGCGCATAGCGACTCGCTCTCCTCGACCCATCTCATGGGCGGCCCAGCCCAAGCACAGCAAGCCGAACCGCGAGAGCTTCATGGCACCAGGAGCGGACGCAGCACAATTCCTCAACCCCATGCATCACGGAAATAAGGAATGCACCGTTGCCTCAGCCCCATCCATGAAACCTAAGGCAACAGATACCCCCCCGAGACTTCTTTACCCCCTAAAGCGATATGTCACGGCATCCGCTTCATACCGCCGCATTTCCCTTCATCATCACCCACAACACCAATATTCTCAAGGCTTTTCACACCACTCACCCGTCAGCACCACCACACGCCCACACCCCATGCAGCCCCCTTCGACACGCATAGGGGGCCACCCTAAAATTCCCCTGCGGAAATACACCACACTGCACTATGAACGAGCTTGAGATATACTATCTACTATCAATGTATTGATAGTAGATAGGAAAAGTCATGTCGACTGCAACCGTTTCCGCCAGCGTTGACACCAACACCAAAACAGTCGCCAACGCCTACATCAAGCAAGCCGGACTCACGCCAAACGAGCTTATTCGGAATCTCTGGGAGAGCATCGCCAGCACCGGAGTCGTTCCGGAGTTCGGTGACTCAAGCAGTAAACGCAAGCAGGAAATGCTTCACGCCTTCCAAGAATCACAAGATATTATCGCCACTCTGCCCCGCGGCACCGAATTGGACACCATGAGCTACGACGACATGCGCAAGGAGCTGGAGAACCGTGAAATCTAAGCTGCTACTCGATACCAACGTACTCATCGACTACGCGGTGGTGAATCGCCCGGAGCACGCAGAAGCCACAGCGCTGGTGAAGCGGATTGCCTCGGGGCAGGATACCGGCCATACCACGTCCGGATCATTGAAGGACTTCTATTACCTGTGCAGAAAACCGCTCGGAGAAGCCGCGAGCAGACATCTCATCAGGAATTTCCTGGTGCTGTTGAATGTTCTGCCCGTAGGGCAGGAGGAATGCCACGATTCCGCATACTCCGACGAGCCGGATTTCGAAGACGGACTGATTCGCGCCGTGGCCGAACGCAACGATATGGACTTCATCATCGCCCGGGATTCAGGCGCCTTCGCCCACTCTCCCGTCAGAAGCCTCACCGCCCGCCGGTACCTGGAACTCTTCGGCCAAGACTAGAAATCACGACGCATCGCATCTTTGTATGTTTTGATGAGTTTCCTTGTGGTTTTGCCTGAATACAACTCATCATGCGTGCTGGTACGGGTGAGCACCAATACGAGACCGTCACCGTCGATGAAATATACGAGCAGCCAATCTCCTTCGATATGCAGCTCGCGATATCCATTCCAGTTCCCGGTTAATGCGTGATCACGATATTTCATAGCAAGCAGGTCTTGATCACCATCAACAATGGCATGAATCGCGGGAAGCATACGTTTCACATCAACATGCTTTTTCTTGAGCGTCTTGACATCCTGGTCAAAAGCACGAATCGTCGTGATGCGTTGAATTCTAGATGGCATCGAAATAATCTTCCAGCTGGTTCACATTATCGAACGAATGCGTATATTCCTTAGTTGCGACATCACGCCTTGCCTGCTCGTTACGCAACTCACGAACTTCGTCTTCCAAATCGCGATAGTGCTGGAAATCATGCTGGTTAATGATGAAATATACAGGTTCGTTGTTCCGCAGCACAGTTACAGGACGACCATTATCCACCTTCGCGAATTCCGCACTCGCTCCACCTCGTCCAAACTTGCTAATCGGCACAAGAGTATCCACAGGAACCATAAGCGACGCCATCACGCCCCCCTAATCTACATGCATATTTACATGTAAATTATAACCATGCTCTGTACAACAGCACATGAAAAGCGATGTTCAACAAACAAATAATCCCTCTGAATAGCCAGAGGGATTTCATACGCGTTTGCGGTGTTGGGGAGGCTCTCAGCCGGCTCAGGCGAGGGGCTTGGAGGCCTTGACCACCACGGACAGCTCACGGCCGTTCGGGGCGGTGTAGGTGACGGTGTCACCCACCTTGGCGCCTTCGATGGCCTTGCCGATCGGGGAATCCGGGGTCATGATGTCGTAGTCGGTGCCGGCCACGATGTCGCGGCTGCCGAGCACGTAGGTCATCTCGTTGCCGTTGAGCTCGATGGTGACCACGGAGCCGTTGCCCACGGTGCCTTCCGGAGCGCTTTCGATGATCTTGGAGTCGCGCAGCTTCACGGTGAGCTCGGTGATGCGGCCCTCGTTCTTGCTCTGGGCCTCACGGGCGGCCTGGTAGCCGCCGTTCTCGGACAGATCGCCTTCGGCACGGGCCACGGCGATCTTGTGGGCGATCTCCTCGCGCAGCTCGCCTTCGCGGTGGGCGAGCTCCTCCTTCATCTTGTTGTATGCTTCCTGCGTCAGCAGGTAGACCTTCTCTTCAGCCATGTTGTCCTCCTGAACTTTACGATCAATGCTGAATGTATAGCAAAAACGCCGGCTATGACACCGGCGTTCCGTCATGCTGAATATGTCTCAGCGAGTGGAAATGATGTCGATAACGAAGACCAGGGTGTCACCGCCGCCGATGCCGGCCTGCGGCACGCCACGGGAGCCGTAGCCGTATTCCGGCGGGATGGAGACCACCAGACGGGAGCCCACGTTGTGGCCCGGCACGGTCTGGTCCCAGCCCTTGATGACCTGGCCCACGCCGATGCCGAAGCTGGCCGGCTGGTGGCGGTCGAAGCTGGAATCGAACGGGGTGTCCTTGCCCCACACCACACCGTGGTAGTTCACGGTGACGGTGTCGCCACGGCGGACCATCGGGCCGTCGCCCTCGGTCAGCTCAATGGCCTTGAGGCCCTTGGGAGCCTCGTCGGTCGGGAACTCGATAACGGGCGTGGTGCCGAATTCGGCGTTCACCTTGGGCATCTGTTCTGCCATACGTCCTCCTTGTCAGACACAATGCGCCCTACATTATCACCATTGGCGGAGCGGCGAAAGTCGTTCTTCCCAGTGCGATACAGCTCGCTAGCATTCGACGACGTTGACGGCGAGACCGCCCTTGGAGGTCTCCTTGTACTTGGCCATCATGTCCTCGCCGGTCTGCTTCATCGTGGCGATGGCCTGGTCGAGGGTCACGATATGCGAGCCGTCGCCGAGCATGGCCATGCGCACGGCGTTGATGGCGGTGTTGGCGGCCATCGCATTGCGCTCGATGCAAGGGATCTGCACCAGCCCGCCCACCGGATCGCAGGTCAGGCCGAGGTTGTGTTCGATGCCGATCTCCGCGGCGTTCTCCACCTGTTCGGGCGTGCCGCCCATCACCGCGGCGAGACCTGCCGCGGCCATCGAGCAGGCCGAGCCGACCTCGCCCTGGCAACCGACCTCGGCGCCGGAAATGGAGGCATTGCGCTTGAACAGGTAGCCGATGGCACCGGCGGTGAGCAGGAAGGTCACGATGCCCTGCTCGTTGGCATCATCGACAAAATGCCAGTAATAGTGCAATACCGCCGGAATGATGCCCGCTGAGCCGTTGGTCGGCGCGGTGACGATGCGGCCTCCCCCGGCGTTCTCCTCGGAGACGGCGAGCGCGAACAGATCCACCCATGCGGCGTCGGAGGATTCCAACACGACATCCTTGCGCCGGCGGTCCCTGTGCAGCAAATCGGAGTTGGAGGAAAGCCGCTGGTACATCTTCGGGGCGCGACGCGGCACATCCAATCCGCCGGGCAGCGTGGTCTCGGTGGACGTGCATCCATGGGAAACGCATTCGCGCATCACGCGCCACACATTGTCGATGGTGTTGCGCACCTGGATGCCCGAGCGGTTGGCCGTTTCATTGGCCCACACCAATTCGGCGATGCTCATGTGGTGCCTGTTGCACAACGACACGAGTTCGGCGCATGAGGAGAACGGGTATGGTGTCTCCGGGCCGAAGTCGGTCGAGTCGGATTCGTCTTCGTCGGCGAATGAAGTGCCCGCCGGCGGCTTGTCATGGATGCCGATCATCAGATCATCGGGCGTGCCCTGGCGGATGAAGCCACCGCCGATGGAATACCAGACCTGTTCGTTGACCAGCGAGCCCGCGGAATCGAACGCCTGGAAGCGCATGCCATTGGGGTGCGCGGCCATGCGCTTCCACAGTTCGAAGACCACGTCACGGTCGTATTCGAAATGGATGCGCTTCACGCCGGCAAGATTCAACGTATCGTCGAGCGCGCAGGTCTCGCGAATATGAAGCATGTGTTCCGTGTCCACGTAGGCCGGCAGGTTGCCTTCCAGACCCGCCATGGCGGCGCGGTCCGTGCCGTGACCCATGCCGGTCAGGGCCAGGGAGCCATAGAGCGTGACCTTGACCCGTTCGGTGCGGTCAATCAGGCCATCGTTCTTCAGCGACGCGGCGAACGCGTGTGCGGCGGCCATAGGGCCCACGGTATGCGACGACGAGGGGCCTACTCCGATGGTGAACATGTCGAGTACGCTGAACATACCTGCTCCTTCCTCGCCTGTGTGGCCTTGTCGATCGAATCAGTGGTTGGCAATCTGGCCGAAGATCATCACCAACACCACAATACCCAGAACGGCCAGCACCAGCTGGATGGTGAGCAGGGCGAAGGCCGCGGTTTTCTTCGTGGCGAGCTTGGTGCCATAGGCTCGGGCGAGCAGGAAGGCGATGAAGCCGAACACCGCATAGTTCGCGGTGAGCGCGAGGATATCGGAATTGGGGAGCACGACGCCGTTGATGGACTGGTCAAGCGAATTCATCGTGGAGCCCATCACGAACATGCCCCAGATGGCGTAGCCGATCAGGCCCACCACGGCGTAGCCCCAAGGTTTGAATGTGTCTTTGAGATGGATGGTGAACGATTCGGCGCACCAGAGCAGCGCGAAGCCGACCACATAGGTGAATACGACCGCCACCAACACCGTTGCCGCCATCCATGGCACCAGGGCGATGACCGGCGCGTTGGTTTTGGGATCGGCGATCATGTTCAGGTAGAAACCGGAGCAGGCGATGGCGCCAACGGTGAGCGCAGTGCCCGCGATGATAGCCTGGGCGAGCATGGTGGGCAGTGCGCCCTGTTCGACTCGATCGACCGCGGTCCAGCGTGAGGCCATAGGAATCCCTCGTTTCATCAGACGTTCAACACAACGAGGAACAGGGTAATGAGGGAATGTTTCGAGAAAGTGTGCCTCCGACGGGACTCGAACCCGTAAGCCGAAGCGGTCGATTTTAAGTCGACTGCGTATACCAATTTCGCCACGGAGGCGTTAGCCAATAAAGCTAACCGTACTATTGTACGTCACCCTAAGACGATGCGGCTTGCGGGTTGCTGAGCTTCGCTCAGCCGTCGCGGCATAGCCGCGCTCCCTTCGCCTACGGACAGCCCACTGGGCTGTCCGCTTCACGGCTCAGCCCGTCGGAGGCACTCTTATTTACCGTGCAAGCAGACGGCGGCCGTAGTCGAGGACGATGCCGTCCAGAAGCCCGTGCTCGCTGGCCACATAGGAGTCAATAGGCGTGCCGTGATCCTTTTCGGCGGCTTCGCTCACCTTGGCCAGCACACGGTTCCACACCACGGCGCCGCCACCGACCACGTCAATACGGCCAGGGTGAATCGTCTTGTATTCGCGGCGTTCGGCGCGGGTCATTGTGAGGAACTTGTCATCCACCGCATACGCCTCTTCAAGGCCCAGTCGGTACCCATCGACCACCGTGTGGTCGTATTCCTTCAGGCCGATGGCCAACGCGGTCATCGTGGTCACGGTGCCGGATACGCCGATGATGGTGCGGGCCTTGCCGGCGTCCACGTGCTGGAACGCCTCGTCGATGTGCTCGTCAATGTCGGCGATGGCCTCGGCGATTTGCTCATCGGTGGGCGGATCGTTCTTCAGATGACGTTCGGTCATACGTACCGAACCGATGTTCATCGAGAATGCGCCCTGTACCTGAGTGGTCGGCGCGGTGACGCCGTCGCCGCCGATGACCAGCTCGGTGGAGCCGCCGCCCAAATCGACCACCAGATACGGCGCTTCCAAATCATCACGGTTCACTACCGAGGTGGCGCCAAGGAAGCTCAGATCGGCTTCTTCAGTGCCGGGGATCACTTCAGGGCGCACGCCGAGGATCTTCTCGATCTCATCTTCGAATTCCTCGCGGTTCTCGGCGTCACGGGTGGCGGAAGTGGCTACGAAGCGCAGACCGTCCACCGGATGTTCGGCGAGTACGCCGGCGAATTCACGGGCGGCCACATAGGCACGTTCCAACGCCTCATCGGCGAAGCGATGGGTCTTGTCGACGTCCTGGCCGAGGCGAATCACTCTCAGGATGCGCGGCACCACTTCATGCATGCCGTTGGCGTCCACGCGCGCGACCTTCAGTCGAATCGAGTTCGTGCCGCAATCAATGCCGGCAACAGTTACGGAATCCTTGCTCATATGCTCCTCCTCGTATTGCTTACAGCAGTGTGTTCACAGCACCGTGCAACGGCAGACGGCGGGGTCAAATTCATCCTTGACGCGTTCCAGCACCATATCGCCGATCGGGTTGGCTCCCGGGCCCATCACCAGGCTCTGGGCCAACAGGGCGTGCAGGCATTTGACGCGCACTGGCATGCCGCCCGCGGACGTGCCTTCGATATGCTCCTCGCTATCGCCCAGACGTGCGGCCAGCTCATGGCGGAATGCCAGATACAGCTGATGCGCCTCACCGTATGCGGCCTTCAGCTCCTCATCCTCGCCGAGCATCTCGTTGTATTGCTGCATCACGCCGGCGGCCTCCACATGGGAGGCGGCTTTCACGGCTTCAGGACCGGTCAGATAGCAGGTGGTCGGGAAAGGAATGCCACCGGGCAGCACCGGACGTGTGATCACAGCCAGCGGGCGGCCGCATACGCAACGGGCACCCACAGCCACCATGCCGCGTGGATAACGGCCCAACTGGCGTTGCACCAATTCGATGTCCTGGTCGGTGGCTGGCTGCGCCATAACGGCGTCGACTAGGGACTTCGCTTTGGCGTCGATATCGATGGTCACTGTTGGGTTCCCTCCCCTGCGGTATTCTGGTCGGTGTTCTTATTGCCGTTCTGGCTACTGTTGGTGTCGCTGCCGGAACTATCGGAGCTGTTGGAATCGCTGCCTGATTGGTTCTTGACGTCTACGGGTTCATCGGCTTTTTTGAATGAATACGCAAGCTCGCTATACCAGGGCAGCACCTTTTTGTTCGAATCCTGCGAGGTGCCGGATTCCCCCGATTCCGTCTCCGTGCCGGTCACCGCCTCCGGATGCAGCACGCGGACCGCCTGCTCATCCGGGAACACGAATCCAAGACGCTCGCGCGCCTGCGCGGTGACATAGGCCTTGTCATTCCAACGTTTGATGTTGTTCTCGAGCTCCTGTTTCTTCGCCACCAATGAGGCTTCCTCGCGTTTCAGGCCGTTGAGTTCGGCAAGGTTCAACGCGTATGTGTGGAAGGTGGAGACCAGTTGGATGGTTCCTAATGCCACGATGAACAGAGAGACGAAGAATGCGATAGGTCCCGTGGCGCTCTTTCTCCTAGTGGACTTGGTTTTGCCGCTAGCCTCGGCACGGGATGATTTGCTCATGACACATGAAAATACCCGCCGCATTCGACTTGACGAACGCAGCGGGTATTGAGCTTCAGTGGAATGTCACGCCTTTATGGGCGTTTCAATTCACTTGGCCAGGTACTTCTTGCAGGCCTTGAAGGCGCTGTAGCCGGCGTACTGAGCGGTGGAGCCGAGCTCCTCCTCGATCTCGAGCAGGCGGTTGTACTTGGCAACGCGCTCGCCACGAGCCGGGGCACCGGTCTTGATCTGGCGGGTGTTCTTAGCGACAGCCAGATCGGAGATGGTGGTGTCCGGGGTCTCGCCGGAGCGGTGGGAAACCATGGAGGTGTAGCCGTTGGCGGTGGCCAGCTCGATGGCGTCGAGGGTCTCGGTGACGGTACCGATCTGGTTCAGCTTGACCAGCAGGGAGTTGGCGGCGCCGAGCTCGATGGCCTTCTGCAGGCGAGCCGGGTTGGTGACCAGGAGGTCGTCGCCGACGAACTGCAGGCGGTCGCCCAGCAGCTTGGTGATGGCGGTCCAGTCTTCCCAGCCCTCTTCGTTGAACGGATCCTCGATGGAGACGATCGGGTACTCCTCGATGAGCTGCTCGTAGAAGTCGAGCATGTACTGGGAGTCGCGCTCATCACCCTCGAAGTGGTACTTGCCGGTCTCCTTGTTGTAGAACTCGGAGGAAGCGACATCCAGGGAGATGCCGATCTGCTTGCCAGGCTCGTAGCCGGCAGCGGAGATGGCGTCCATGATGTAGTTCAGGGAGTCCTTGTTGGACTTCATCTTCGGAGCGAAGCCACCCTCGTCGCCGAGGCCGGTGTTCAGGCCTTCCTTCTTCAGGACGTTCTTCAGGGTGTGGTACACCTCGACGCCGGCCTGCAGAGCCTCGGAGTAGGTCTTGAAGCCGTACGGGGAGATCATGTACTCCTGAATGTCGGTGGCGAAGTCAGCGTGAGCGCCACCGTTCATGATGTTCATGTTCGGAACCGGCAGGATGTGGCCGTTGGTGCCGCCGATGTAGCGGTACAGCGGTTCGTCTGCGGACTCAGCGGAAGCGTACAGAGCAGCCAGGGAGACACCCAGGATGGCGTTGGCGCCCAGCTTACCCTTGTTCGGGGTGCCGTCGAGCTCGATCATCAGGTCGTCGAGAGCGCGCTGGTCGGAGGCATCCATGCCGATGACCTTCGGAGCGATCTCCTCGTTGACGGCCTTGACAGCGTTCAGAACGCCCTTGCCGCCGTAGACGGACTTGTCGCCATCGCGACGCTCCCAAGCCTCAGCTTCACCAGTGGAGGCACCGGACGGAACCAGGCCCAGGCCACGAGCACCGTCTTCGGTGTCCAGGACGACCTCAACGGTCGGGTTGCCACGGGAATCGAGAATCTGACGCGCGTACACGCTTTCAATTGCTGCCACAACTACTCCTTAAAACGGTTGTGTATCTAATGACAGTCATAAGACTAGTGCGATTTGTGGACGTTGTGAACGACACGCCCAAAAATAGTGTGAGCGCTCACATGAATTTGCCGGCCCGCCATGCGGCCCGCGGAAAGCGGCTTTTCGCGAGCTTGGCACCGAACCGCGCATCATGCGGCTTCGGTCTCATTGAGATAGTTAAGCTCCCTGTCGCTGAGCGTCAATCTCACAGCTTGGAACGAATCCTCAATCTCCTGCGGGTTGCGGGCCGAGGGAATCGTGAACAGCCGCGGATACTGCGCAAGCTCCCAGGCGAGCGTAATCCGCTGATAGGAGCAGTCATGCGCCTTGGCGACTTCCTTGAAGCGATCGAACAGATGCTCGTTGAACGGGTCGAGGAACCCGCCGAGCGGCGACCAGCAGACAAACGCCAATCCAAGCCGTTCGCAGGTTTCCATCGTATGCTCCGGATCGCGATGCACTGGAGAGAACTGGTTCTGCACCGCCACCAGACTATGGCCAAGAATGCGATGCGCGGTTTCGATGTCCTCGTTGCCGATGCGGGAGATGCCGACCGCTTTGGCGACGCCTTCATCCACAAGCTGCTTCAGCGCCCCCATCTGCTCCTCATAGGGCACCTGCGGATCGTCGCAATGCGAATAGAGCAGATCGAGCGCATCGACGCCAAGACGGCGAGCGGATTCCTTGGCGTTGGCGATCATCGTCTCCGGGCGGGCGTCGGCCTGCCAACCATAACGGCCTTGCTCATCGAGCGTGCGCAGCCAGCCGGTTTTGGTGGCCACGAGCACCTCATCCTTCGGGCCATGCCAGCTGGCGAGCGCGTCGCGGACCAGATATTCGCCATAACCCATGTCTTCCGGCTCACCGGTGCCGGGTTTGCTCGGCCGGTAGTATGACCACGCGGTGTCGAGATAACGTACGCCGAGGTCGAGGGCCCGGTGAATGGTTTCGACGGCCTCGCTGCGATCCGTCGGACGGCCTTCGATGGCGAGCGCCATCGTGCCCATACCGAGGCGCGGAATGGTGAATCCGGCCAGTTCGGCGGTGTTGGCAGGATTCGGGGTTATGGCACGGTTTGCGTCAATGACTTCACTCATGCCTCCATCGTACCCATCGTGCAGCGTCTCACCGGGCAGTGCCCATCGAACAGTGCACAACGAACAATGCCCCATCGTGCAGCGAGTCCTTCCACGGTATAGGCAAATATACCCGCACTGTGAGTGCGAACAGCCACACGATGGGAACAATGGAGCACGGACGTTATGGAATCGCGACCATTGCCGCTACCGCAGCAGCATCACCCCGAATGGCGGCAGTTGCGCGGTTGCGCCGGCTTTGAGCGTTGCCGGCGTACCTGCGGCGAGCAGGTCGGTTCCGCTGCGGGGCATGGTGACCGTGCGAGGCTCATCGGTGTCGTTGATGATGAACGTCAGCGCCTCGCCATCGGCTGTATACCGGGTGTTGATCGATACGCCGGCGTTCGTGTTCACCGTGGGGATGCCGGCTTCGGCCAGTACGATACCTAGGAATTCGCGCATCGCCGGACCGTTGAGGAATGCGCCCGCGTAATAGCAGACGCCTTCGCCCGAGCGATGGCCGGTGATGGCCGGTTTGCCCGCATAGAATGGTCCCTCGCCGTAGGTGGCAAGCACCTGCGTGCCTTCCTCCGACACCAAGATGTCGCAAAGGACTCTGGCCGCGTAGTCCGTTTGCTCTGTGGAGGCATCCTGCACAGCGCAGTCGGTCTGATCTGAGGAGTCGGCGAAATGCAACGGCACCGTGTGATCAGGGGCGAGCGCGTCGGTCTCCATGGCCCATACGCCGGCGGTCTCGTGGAAAGGCGCTGGCGTGAAGCCTTGGTGGAGTACGTCGTGTTCGTCGCTCAGGGCGCTCATGACCGTCAGCACCAAAGTGCCGCCCTGCCGCACATAGTCGTTGAGCCGGGCCGCGTCGGCATCGCTCACGATGTACAGCGCGGGGGCGAGCACCAGGTCGTAGGCACTGAAGTCGGCGCCCACACCCACCACGTCCACCGCAATGTTGCGTCGGTAGAGTTCGGCGTACATGGCTCTCGCCTCACGTAGATAGTCCAGGTCGTTCGATGGGCCGATCGCGTTGCGCAGGCCCCGCCAGGAGGACCAGTCGAAGATTATCGCCACGCGGGCCTTCGGCATCGACCCTTCGATCAGCGGGCCCACTTCGGCGAGTTCACGGCCCAATGCCGCGACCTCTTGGAAGGTTCGAGTTTTATTGGTTCCGTCGGCGTCAATCACGGCACCATGGAATTTCTCGCAACCGTAGCGGGAGCGGCGCATCTGGAAGAACTGCACCGAGTCGGCACCGTGGGCGATGGCCTGCCAGCTTTGCTGCCGCATTTGGCCGGGGCGTTTGAGCGCGTTGTATGGCATCCAGTTCATACGGCTGGGTGTCTGTTCCATAAGCAGGAACGGCTTGCGCTTCAGGCAGCGGATCAGATCATGCCAGAACGCGGTGTCGCTGGCAGGCGTACCTAGCCGAGGATAGCAATCCCATGCGGCGATATCAATGTCTTTGGCCCAATGCTGGTAGTCGTATTGGTAGAAGTTGCCCATGAAGTTCGTAGTAACCGGTGTTTGCGCATCGAAACGACGGATCGCTTTCTTTTCCACGTTGTATGCGTCGATGATCGAATCGTCGAAGAAACGGGCGTAGTCGAGACTTGCGGCCGGCAATACCGCACATGGGCCGTCATAGCTGCCGTCTCCGGCGCGGTCCGGCGGATAGATATGGTCAAAGGAGTCATAGGTGTGGCCCCAGAAATCAGTGCCCCACACCGCGTTCAGATGCTCGACGCTGCCATATCGCGCGCGCAACCAATCGCGGTATGTGCGAGCACAGTTCGGGCAGTAGCAGATGCCTTCGTATTCGTTGGAGATATGCCACGCCTCGAGATTGCTCAGTGAGCCATAGCGTTCGGCAAGTCTGCTGGCCAGTTCCGCCGCGTAATGGCGGTAGGTCGGACTGTTGGGGCAGGCGTTCTGGCGGGCGCCATGCCGGTGTTTGCGACCGTCAAAGTCGACTCGCTCCGCATCGGGATACTTCAGTGACATCCAGGCGGGCAGCGCGCCGGTGGATGTTGCCATGATGATGTTCATCCCATACTCGCTCACCAAAGCGACGATGTCATCAAGGCGGGAGAAATCATAGGTGTGCTCATCGGGTTGGAGTGCGGCCCACGAGAAAACATTGAGCGTGACTTCGTTGATGGAAGCCTCGCGCAGCAGCCGCATGTCGTGCTTCCACACGTCACGCGGCCACTGCTCAGGGTTGTAATCGCCTCCGTACAGCATCAGGACTTCGTGATCTTCCAGTAGGTCGGCAGTGCATTGAAGTTGAACTGGATCTTGCTCACGTTCTTGGTGGTTACGGCATTGGCGTTGCCATACCAGAGCGGAATGGTGGGCAGATCCTTAAGCAGGATCTCCTCGCTCTGCTGATAATACTTGTTGGCCTCATCCATCGAAGTGGTGGCGGCCGCCTTATCCAGCAGCGCATCGAATTCCGGGTTCTTATAATTGCCGGTGTTCGAGCCGTTTCCATCGGCGGAGCTGGAAGCATAGAGGGTCACGAGGAAGTCATCGGCGGACGGCCAGTCGGCGGACCAGCTGGTGTAGAAGGCGAAGGTCGGCGTCTTGGAATCCAACGAATCGTAGTATTCGGCGGAGGTCGGGAACGGCAGTCCCTTGGCGTCAATGCCGAATGCATTCTTCAGCTGGTTGCACACGGCATCTACCCACTGCTTGTGGTCGGCGTCGGCGTTGTAGGCCAGCTGGAAGGTTCCGGAGAACGGTGAGATGGCATCCGCTTGCTTCCACAACCTCTTGGCTTTGGCCTCATTGTGCTTGAGCACATCGGCGCCCTTCAGGTTGTCGGAATAGCCGGAGATCACGGGAGCAAGGAAATCGGTGGCGGGCGTACGGGTCTTGAAGAAGATCTTATCGGTGATCTGCTCGCGATCGATGGCCAGCGAGATGGCCTGACGACGCAAACGACCCTCCTCATTCATACCGAAATGATCCAATGCCGCCGGAATCGTAAAGCCCTGGAAGGAGGAGCCCGGCGTGGAGATGGCATTGATCTTCGGGTTGGACTGGAAGCTCTTCATGGCCGAGGCAGGAATGGTGGAGAGTACGTCCAAGTTGCCGGACTGCACGTCGGCATAGGCGGAATCCGGCTTGGTGTACAGCTGGAAGGTCACGCCATCGTTCTTAGGCTTGCGCGGACCGTTGTATTCGGGGTTCTTGACCAAGGTGATGGTCTTGCTATGGTCCCAGGACTCAAGCTTGTACGGACCGTTGGTCACCGGCTTCTGGCCGAACGCCTTCATGTCCTTGAACGCGGAATCCGGCACCGGTGCGAAGGCGATATAACCCAGCTCCTTAGGGAACATGGAATTCGGTTTGTTCATCTCAACAGTGAATGTCTTGTCGTCAACAATCTTCAAACCGGACAGTTGCGCATCGGAAGCTACCGACTTGTCTTGCAGCTCATCGTAGCCCTTGATTGCTGAGAAGCACCAGGCGTTTTTGGCACCGTTGGCGCCATTCGCCGCGTAACTCCAAGCTTTGGTGAAGTTCTCCGCCTTCACCGGAGTGCCGTCACTGAACTTCCAACCATCTTTCAGTGTGACGGTGAACTGTGTGGCGTCATCGTTTGGGGTGATGCCTTTCGCCACTTCGTTGTTAATGGAACCGTCGCTGTTGTAAGTGATGAGCGTGGAATAAATCTGATCGGCAACCTGGATGCCGCCGCTTTCACCGGAGTCACCGGGGGTCAGCGGATTCTGTGGTTCAACGCCATAAGCGCGAATCACATTGTTGCCGGCGGTGCTGCTGGCAGAAGAACTGTTTCCACATCCTGACAGCAACATAACCACAGCGCACAGCGCCGCTCCTGCTGCAAGAAATCGCCTGTTCATCTGACGCTTCCCTTCTTCTCGGGGACGATGCGCATTGAAAGCATCGTCGTTAGCCAGCAGTATTTGTGGCCAACGTTTCTGGTACGTAAAAAAGAGGCTTTTTGCCAACAGGCATGGAACGTTTCATATGACGAACAAGGAAATGGATATCCATCCACATTATGGCACTGATTCATATGGACAAACGAATTCCCTGAATTGCTTGCGTCGACGAATTGTCAATACGAGCAATTCAGGGAAATCATTGCCTATTCGCTATTTGCGCGGCTGCGGGCGCCAAGCCAAATCATCCAAGAGCTGATTGGTCCATAGCACGATCTGGTCAGAACTCATCGGCCCTTGGCCGAGCGAACCGTTGAACGGCGCGGGGATCAGCAGCTGATGCGTGACCGGGCGGTATTGAGCGCCCTTGTAGATGCGGGCCATGCGCATCTGGATGGATTCCGGCGGGTCGATGCGACCGATGCGCACGCGGTTCGACTGTGCAAGGATCTCGGAGACGCCGAGTTTCCTGGCCTTGAACTTGAGGCGGGCCACGTCGAACAGGGTCTTGAATTCGACCGGCGGCTTGCCGTAACGGTCGGCGAGCTCCTCCTGAAGATCCTTCAGATCGTTCTCGTTGCGTGCGGAGGCGAGCTTGCGGTACGCCTCCAGACGCAGCTTGTCGGAGTCGATGTAGTCCACCGGGATGGAGGCTTCGATCGGCAGGTCGACGGACACGGAAATCGGCTCGACGTTCTCCTCCGGCTCCTTGTACTTCTCCACGGCTTCGGAGACCATGCGCACATAGAGGTCGAAGCCCACGCCTTCGATATGACCGGATTGCTCGTCACCCAGCAGGTTGCCGGTGCCGCGCAATTCCAAATCCTTCATGGCCACGTCGAATCCGCTGCCGAGTGCGGTGTTCTGTGCAATGGTGGCGAGTCGGTCGTGCGACTGCTCGGTCATCGGCTTGGTTGGATCATAGAGGAAGTAAGCGTACGCGCGTTCACGGCCACGCCCCACGCGGCCGCGCAGCTGGTGCAGCTGCGAGAGACCGAAACGGTCGGCATGGTCCACGATCAGCGTATTGGCATTGGAAATATCAAGGCCGGTTTCGATGATGGTGGTGCATACGAGCACATCGATATCGCGGTGCCAGAAATCGCGGATGATCTGGTCGAGCTGCTTCTCCCCCATCTTGCCGTGTGCAATGCCCACGCGAGCCTCAGGCACAAGCGTGTGAATCTTGTCGGCGATGTGGGAGATGTCCTGCACGCGATTGTGCACGTAGAACACCTGGCCGCCGCGCAGGAGTTCGCGGCGCACGGCAGCGGTGACCTGCGCATCCTCATAGGCGCCCACATAGGTGAGCACCGGCAGTCGGTCCTCGGGAGGCGTGGCCAGCGTGGACATCTCGCGGATGCCGGTCACGGCCATTTCGAGCGTTCGCGGGATAGGCGTTGCGGACAGGGACAGCACGTCCACATTGGTTCTCAGGGCTTTGAGCGTTTCCTTATGCTCCACGCCGAAACGCTGTTCCTCATCGATGATGACGAGGCCCAGATCCTTGAACTTGATCTTCGGGTTCAGGAGCTTGTGGGTGCCGATGACCACGTCCACCGACCCTGCGGCCAAGCCTTCGATGGTCGCATTGATCTCCTTGGTGGTTTGGAATCGGCTCATGGCCGCCACGTCAACCGGGAAGCCTTCGAATCGTTCGGTGAACGTCTCGTAATGCTGCTGCACGAGCAGCGTAGTGGGCACGAGCACGGCCACCTGCTTGCCATCCTGTACAGCCTTGAATGCAGCACGCACGGCGATTTCGGTTTTGCCAAAGCCCACGTCGCCGCAGATCAGACGGTCCATCGGCACCGGCTTTTCCATATCGGCCTTGACTTCGTCGATGGTGGTGAGCTGGTCGGCGGTCTCCTGGTAGGGGAAGGCGTCCTCCAGTTCTTTCTGCCAAGGAGTATCCGGGCTGAACGCGAAGCCTTTCGCGCGTTGGCGAGCGGAATACAGTTTGATCAGGTCGTCGGCAATCTCATGGACGTGCTTGCGCGCCTTGGCCTTGGTCGCCGCCCAGTCGGAACCGCCGAGCTTGTTGAGTTTCGGCGCTTCGGCACCGATGTATTTGCTGACCTGATCGAGCTGGTCGGTGGGGATGAACAGCTTGTCCGCGGGCGCACCTCGTTTGGAGGGCGCGTATTCGATGACCAGGTATTCGCGGGTGGTGCGGTTCGCGCCGGTGCCGATGGTACGCTGGCGCATTTCCACGAACCGGCCGATGCCGTGCTGCTCGTGCACCACATAATCGCCTTTTTTGAGTTCCACCAGGTCGATGGCCTTGCGGCGGCGCTTTGGTGTTTTGGCCACGGCCACGGCCGACGTGCGGCCGGTCAGGTCGCGTTCGGTGAGTAGTGCGATTTTGGCGGATTTGTCCACGAAGCCATCGATGGCCTGCGAGCGGATGCAATCGAACGTGGTGATGCCGGTGGTGTTGATCGCGCGCTTGAGTCTGGCCAACGTACCGGCCGCGGCGGCGGTGATGGTCACTTGGAATCCGGCGTCGATCAATCCCTCGATGCCCTGCGCGGCCTTGGTTTCGTTGCCGCGGAACTCCGCCGGATTCTGCGCATCCAATTGCACACGGCCCGGCAGGGTGGCGTCCACGCCGAAGCTGGTCAGGCGAATTACGTCATGCTCGGAGTATTCGAGCGAACTGATGGTTTCCGCATAATCCAGGAAACTGGCCTCGTCGAAGCTGATGGGGGCACCGGCACCATGGCCGGATGCAGCCACATGCCAGCTTGCGGCAAGGAATTCGTTGGCGGTTTTGGCCAAATCCTCGGCGGAGCGGCGGAGTTTTTCCGGGTCGCTCAGCACGATGACGGCATGTTTGGGCAGCATGGAGCCCACGGGTTCAAGATGGTCAACGAGCGCCGGCATCAGGGATTCCATGCCTTCGACAGGAATGGCGTTGGCTATGGATTCGAGCATGTCCTCCGCGTTGGGAATCGAGCCAATCAGAGACTTGGCACGAGCACGCACGGCATCGGTCAATTGCAGTTCGCGACATGCGGTGGCCCAGATGGTCTTCATGCCTTTGCCATAGGTGCGCTGGTCCGAAGCGTGGAATTCCTTGATGGTGTCGATTTCGTCACCGAAGAATTCGATACGCACCGGATGTGGGGCCGTTGGCGGAAAGACATCGAGAATGCCGCCGCGCACCGCGAATTCACCGCGGTCCATCACCAGATCCACACGCGTGTAGGCGTTTTCGATGAGTCGCTTGGCGGCCTCGTCGAGCGCGAGCTCCTCTCCCACCGCGAATACCAACGGTTCCACGTCTCCCAGGCCTTTGACCACCGGCTGTATCAGCGAACGGATGGGCATCACGAGAATGCGGATCGGACCGAACATCGGATTGTTTCGGTCCGGATGCTTCAAACGGTGGAATACGGCCATGCGGCTGGCCACGGTGTCCGCGCGCGGGCTCAGGCGCTCATGAGGCAGTGTCTCCCAGGCTTCGAGCTGGGCGATGTCGTTCGGATCGCCGTCGTACCAGGAGCGCAATGCGCCTACGGTTTCTTCGGCTTCGCGGCCGGATGCCACGACCATGACCACCGGCTTGCCGGGTTTGCCATTGACGCCCTGCCCGATCGCAGCCGCCAGTGCCGGGCGTAAGCCCTCCGGCATGCCGACCAGCAGCGAAGGGTCTGCGGCATTCTCGCTGGGCTCGATCTCACCGGCTGCAAGGGCATGAAAATTCGAATCGTGGTTCAGTGCGTCCAATACGCCGGCGAGCGAGCCATTGATGGGCTGGCCGTTCGCCGCCGCAACGGCAATGGCGGACGCGTCGGCGGGCTTTGTGGCGTCAGCGGCCATTGAACTGCTCCTGGGTCTTAGCAAGCCCCTTGAAAATGATGTCTTCGGCGGCGTCGGCGCCATCGGCCAGGAAGTCGGGCAACTGCTTGCGCTGGTCCGGGCCGAATCCGCCCAATACCCAGTTCACCGTATTGTCGTGTGCGTTGGGACCACGCTTGGCGTGGCCGACGCCCATGCGCACGCGCGCGTATTTCGGCGTACCCAGTGAGCGGTCGATGGATTTGATGCCATTGTGGCCACCCGTCGAGCCGCCGACCTTGACCTTGATACGGCCGAATTCCAAGTCCATATCGTCATGAATCACCACGATGTGGTCCGGTTCGATCTGGTAATAGGCGGCGATGGAGGCCACGGCGTTGCCGGACTCGTTCATGTAGGTCAGGGGCTTGGCGAGGAAGAACTTCACGGTGCGGCCGTCAAGATTCATCGTGCTTTTGCCAAGCATGGCGAGGCCCTTGTGGTCGGCGAAGTTCACCGTCCAGCGCTCCGCGAGCACGTCCGCCACCATGAATCCCATGTTGTGGCGGGTGCCTTCATATTTCTTTCCGGGGTTGCCCAGTCCTGCGATCAGCCAAAAATCCGATGCCATGTCTCTCCTTCAAAGCCTTATCAACTTTGAAGATTGTACCCTGACCCCTTCAGCAGGATTACAGGTCCAAATACCAGTACGACATATCTCGCATGGTTCCGGTGGAGTCGGTGGCGGCGGACGGCATCAGGCCAAATTGCGTAAAGCCGAAACGGTGCATCAACGCGATGGAGCCGGCGTTGTCGGCGAAGATGATGCCACAGGCCTTACGCATGTGGCGGGCGCGGGCTTCATCGAGCAGATGCTGAAGCATGAACGTACCAACGCCTTTGCCCTGCCATGCGGGATCGATGTAGTAGGCGAGGTCGGTGACGCCGTCGTATCCGGCGCGATCGTAGAACACGGACAGCGCGCCGAACCCGATAACCTGGCCGGGATGCTCGGATGATTCGGCTACGAATACACCGTATGGCGGCTTGTGCGAGTCCACCCAAGCTTGACGCTGCTCAAATGTGCGTGGGGTCAGATCGGCGGTGGCACCGCCTGCGATGACGGAAGCATTGTAGATGTCGGTGATGGCCTGGGTATCGGAGGCGGCTGCTGCACGGAAGGTGTATGACATGGCACACAGCCTAACACTCAGCGCAAGAAATTCGGGAGGAAATCGGCCTCATCCCGAAATACTTGCACTGACGGCGGCTCAGTGAAAGAAATTCGGGAAGAGAGCCTTAATCTCCGGAAATAGTTGCGCTTACAGGAGCTCAGTGCAAGAAATTCGGGAGATTAAGGTTTATTACCCGAAATCTTTGCACTGGGAGAGGAGGACACGAAGAAACCAAGAAACAGAGGGGTCAGAAAGCCAAATACGGAGATCAAGGAGACCCGAACACGTAAACAATAACGGCTGTGGGGTGCGCTGATGTTGTATCAGCGCACCCCACAGCCGTTATTTAATGGTTGGTGACTACTTGTCGAGCTCGATGGCCTTGTTGATGGCGTCTTCGAGCTTCTTCTGGGCTTCGCCGTAGGCGGTCCAGTCGCCATTCTTCATGGCGTCCTGACCGTCCTTCATGGCTTGGGCCGCATCGTTCAGCGCCTGCTGGAGTTCGGGGCTGCGCGAGGTGCCGGAGGAGGACTGGCCGGATGATTCGGAACCGTTGTTCTGCCCGGTTTGGTCGGAACCGGTCTGATTATCGGACTTGTTCGAGCCTGTCGAATTGTTGGACGAGTTCGAAGCATCCGAACCGTTCGCATTCTCGGCGTCACCGGCGTTGGCTCCGGAGTCGCCTCCGAACACCTGATCAAGCGCTTCGTCCAATGTATCCGCGAATCCGACCTGGTCGCCGAAGGCCACCAACGTCTTCTTCAGCAGCGGGAAGGACGTGGCGCCCGAGGACTTCACGTATACCGGCTGTACGTAGACCAGACCGCCGCCGAGCGGCAAGGTCAGGAGGTTGCCGCGCACCACCTTGGTGTCGCCGGATTGCAGCAGGTTCAGTTCCTTGGACACATCGGCGTTGGCGTTGAAGTTGTTCTGCGCCTGTCCGGGGCCCGGCACATTGGAATCCTTGGGCAGCTCCTGCAGTCGGATGGTGCCGTAGTTCGGCCCGATCTTGCCTTTCTGGTTGCCGGCATCGGAATCCACCGAGAGGAATCCGGTCAGGATCTCACGGGTGGATTGGCCTGCCGGAATATAGGTGGAGGTCAGGGAGAACACCGGCTCCTTGGTGCCACCGGTTTGCAGCGTCAGGTAGTACGGCGGCTGGAGGATGTCCTGATCCTGCTGGGCCTGGGATTCGGTGGGGTCGACCGGCGTCTGCCAGAAGTCCTCGCCGGAGTAGTACTGGCTGGCGGAAGTCACATGGTACTTGGAAAGCAGTTCGCGCTGCACCTTGAACAGGCTTTCCGGGTAGCGCATATGGCTCATCAGATCGCCGGAGATCTCGCTCAACTGGTGGTACTGGCCGGGGAAGATCTGCTCCCATGCCTTGATCACCGGGTCCGAAGTGTCCCAGACGTAAAGGTCCACGGAACCGTCGTAGGCGTCAACGGTGGCCTTGACCGAGTTGCGGATGTAGTTGGCCTGCTGCGAGCCCAGCGAGGAAACCGTGGATGAGGAGACCGTGGTGGAATCCTGGGTGGCGGTGCCGAGGTTGGTCATCTGCGAGTACGGGTAGGCGTCGGAGGTGGTGTAGCCGTCCACGATCCACTTGACGCGGCCGTCGACCACCGCCGGGTAGACGCGGCCGTCCAGCGTCAGGTACGGCGCCACTTTGGCCACGCGCTCCTTCGGGGAACGGTCGTAGAGGATCTGCGAGGCGGAGGTCACACGGTCGGAGAAGAGAATCTGATCGGAGCCGAAGCGAATCGCATAGAGCAGGCGGGACAACAGATTGCCCACCGAGGGGCCGCCGTTGCCCTTGAATGTGGTCAGCGCGCCTTCGGATCCGGTCGGGTAATCGAACTCCCATGGCTGGGTGCCGCTCGGAGCGCCCACAATGGAGTACTCGGTGGTGTTCGGGGAGAAGTAGATGCGCGGCTCATACTTCTGGGATTCAGTGAGCTTGCCCTGGGTCGGGATGCCGGATTCGAAGAATTCCGGCTGGCCGTCAGCGGTCACCTTGTTGCCGTAGGCGGCCACGACACCGTAACCGTGGGTATACACGGTATGGTCATTGACCCAGTTGCGGTTGTCGTTGCCGTCCAGATCGAGCTCGCGGGCGGCAATCACCGTATCCTGGGAGACGCCATCCACATCGTACTTGTCAACAGCGAGCGTATCGGCGAAGGTGTAGTACTGCTTGGACTGCTGCAGCTGCTTGAACGTGGGGCTGACGACCTGCGGGTCCAAAAGACGGATCTGCGCGGTGGTGTCCGCCTCCTGGGCCAAAGCGCCCTGCTCGCCCTTGTTGGTGACCTCGTAGTTCTCGGTCTTGAGCTTGTCCAAGCCATACGCGGCACGAGTGGCGTCGATGTTGCGCTGGATGTAGGTGGATTCCATCTCCTGCGCGTTCGGGTTCACGCGGAAACGCTGCAGCAGTGCCGGCCATGCAATGCTCAGCACCATGGCCACTACCACGGTGGTGGCGATGGAGATCACCGGCACGCGCCACGCCTTCAATGCGGCGGAGGCACGAACACCAAGCGATGCCGGGCCTTCCAACGCATGCGAGCGCATCAGCCAGACGCCAAGCACCAAACCAAGAACCGCGGTCAACGCGGCCATGATGATGGTGACCGGGATGTTCGCGTGCACGGCGGTGTAGGAGGCGCCGGTGATGCGCGAGCCCTGAACGGTGAGCTGATCGAATACGCTGAATGCCTGGCGCACCGCCCATGCCAGCATGTTAAGGATCAGCCAGACGCCGAGCTGACGACGGGCGCGCTTGGTGATGGCGAACAATCCACGACCGTTTACCGGCATCGTGATACGGATGCCGCCCATGAGCACATGGGTGATAAGCGAGAACACGAGGCCTACGCCAAGCAGCATGGAGACGGCTGCCAGCACCAGCTTCAATCCCGGCAGCACGAACACGTAGAAGCCGTTGTCAAGACCGAACTGCGGATCGTTGACGCCGAAGCTCTGCGCATGGAACATGAGCAGGATCTCACTCCAGTTCGCGTTGAACTGCGCGCCGAAAATGGCGCCGACGATCAGCGACACCACCACCGCGACGCGATGTGCGGTTTTGGAGCTGAAGGATTTGCCGACTTCCACCACGTCGCCATTGATGCGGATGGTGGAGCCGTCCGCGGAATCCGGTCGGGCTCGGATGGCCAGCCATGCGGCCACGAAGCCGGTCAACGCCATGAGCAGCGCATATGCCACCCATAGGCCGACCTTCACACCGAGCTGCACCCAAACCACGGATTGGAAGCCGAGCTGGCCGTACCACATCAGATCGGTGATGAAGCGGGACAGGCCAAAGAACAGGCTCACGACGATAATCAGCGCCAGCACAATGCCGAGCATGATCTTGGTGCCGCGATTGTTGCCGGAGGATGCCGGGCGCGGAGTCAGCCGCGGGTGTCCGGATCCGCCGAACGACGGACGTCCGGCGCCGGAACCGCTCGCATTGTTACCGGAAGCGGGGCCATCCCCATCGGCCTCGACGTTGAGAATAATCGGATCATCGTCGTTCGACTGTTTCCGCGCACGGTCATTGCCGCCGCCATTGCCGAAGAACACGGAGAAAGGATCATTAAAAGACATGCCTTCCAGCGTACAGACAGGCCGCGAACGGCTGTTATGCGCTGAGCACATTATGCAATTGACGTAATGCGCGCGACGGCGGCATCACCATGTTCCGCCTATGCTGGGCAGTATGAATCATCACGCACCGCGATCGCCCCACTCCCCATCACAACGCATACGTACAATCTCGCATCGGGTTGCGGCGCTGCTTTCACTTGCATGCGTGCTGGCGCTTGTGGTCTCGGCTCTTTATGGATGGCATAGCGGCTTGTTCGCCAAGATAGGCCATAATAATGGCACTTCGGCGTACTCCATCGCGAATGATGTTACGCGGCAGTTGGAGCGCGGGCAGGTGCCCGGACCGGATCTTTCCCCTGCCGGTAAGGCGCGTCGCATGGTTCAGGCCATGGATATGCATACCCGGGTCGGGCAGCTGGTGATGGCGCCGTTGACCCCCGGAACCGATCCCAGCTCATTGGCGTCACTGATCGCCGACCGTCATGTGGGATCGGTGCTCATCCTCGGCGATTGGGACACGGGAGCGGCTTCGGTACGTTCCGCCGTGGATCAATTGCAGGGATATGCGGCGGCCGGCGACAAGCTCCTGGTGGCCACCGACCAGGAGGGCGGCTATGTCCAGCATCTCAGCGGCCCCGGCTTCGATCAGATGCCCTCCGCCGTGGAGCAGGGATCCATATCAGAAGACCAGTTGCAGCAATCGGCTTCCACATGGGGATCGCAATTGGCGGCCGCGGGCATTAACGTCGATCTCGCCCCCGTACTGGATACGGTTACGGTGGACCGTGCCTCTAATGCGCCGATTGGCGCGCTGTCGCGAGACTTCGGATTGGATTCCACCGGCAATGCTAGGCACGGCATGGCATTTGTTCAGGGGATGCGCGACGCCAACGTCGCATCCGCGATCAAACATTATCCGGGATTGGGATCGGTGAGCGGCAACACGGATTTCACCACCGATGGCATCCGCGATACCACCACCACGCTGGATGGTCCTGAAATCGACGCATTCGACACCGCCATCCGTCAGGCACATCCGGCAATGGTGATGATGGCATTGGCCACCTATCAGGCGATCGACCCCGATAATCCTGCGGCGTTCTCATCAACGATGATTGACGGCCATATCCGCCACGACCTTAGCTACAACGGTGTGGTGATCTCGGATTCATTGTCGGCGGCGGCACTGGGCGGGTACAGTCCCGCCGACCTGGGTGTCAGGCTGGTGGAGGCCGGAGGCGATCTTGCTTGCGTCGGCGCAGCCGACTATGTGGAGCCGATTCTGGATGGACTGTCCGCACGGGCGGATGCCGATCCCTCCTTCGCCGCCAAGGTCACTCAAGCGGCGACACGGGTGATGACGTTGAAAATCACGATGGGTCTGGCCTGACGACCCGGCCCGTCACCGGTACAGACCATGCTTGCCGATGTATTGCACCACACCATCGGGAACTAGATACCACACCGGCTCGTTCTGATGCGCGCGGCGGCGCACATCGGTGGAGGAGATGGCCAAGGCGGGAATCTCCAATGTGTCCACTTTGCCTTCCGGAAGTTTCACGCCTTCGGGACTCGAGTAGCCAGGCCGCGTGACGGCCACAAAATGGGCGAGATCCCACATTTTGTCGGCGTCTTTCCACTGCATGATCTCCGCCACTGCGTCCGCGCCGGTGATGAAGAACAGTTCGGCATCCGGGTGCTGGGCGCGAATATCCTTCAATGTATCGATGGTGTAGGTGACGCCGGGGCGGTCGATATCCACGCGGGAAACCGTGAACTTGGGGTTCGACGCCGTGGCGATCACGGTCATCAGATACCGGTCTTCCGCGTTGGTTACGTGCTTGTCGAGCTTGAACACCGGGCGCCCGGTCGGCACGAAAATTACCTCGTCCAGATCGTATACCCAGGCGACTTCCGAGGCGGCGACCAAGTGGCCATTGTGAATCGGGTCGAAGGTGCCGCCCATGATGCCGATGCGCAGACGGCTATGCCAGTTGCCTCGGGCGGAAAGCCTCCCCTTGCCGCGACCGTTCACGCCGGACTGGCCGGATAGGTCGGACATGCGGCGGCCGGTATCCTCCTGCGTTATCGCCACGAGTTCGGCTGGTTCGCTCGTGCTCATGCCTGACCGCCTTCACTGGCCTGGGCGGCCTGACCGTCCGCGGTCTCGGTCTCATGTTCGATCTCGTCGGCGGTGGGATCGCTTTCCCGTGGATCGATCTTGCCCATGTCCTCGTCCCACTCGTCCTGCACCACGCGGCGGATTTCCGCGAAGGTCGGCAATGGGAATTCCGGCTGGTACAGGCGGCGGACCTCGGCCACGCGTTCGGTGATGCGAATCAGCGTATCGGTCATGCCGTCGATATCGCCGTCATGCTCCATCTGGCTGAATTTGGCGATGTAGCTCTCCATCAGCTCCATGTGTTCACGCACAGTCTTGAGCTGGTCATCAGTCAGATCGACGACTTCGGGAGAATCGATTTCCGGCCAGCCGATGAGCACGGCGTCCGCGTATTCCAGGGAGGCGCGTTGTGCGGCGGACGCGATGCCGTCTTCGATCTGCACCAGGAACACGTAGCGGACGATGCTCAAACGTTCAGCGGCGATTTTGAGCCCGATCTTCGGGTTTTGTGGCTCTGTGGCGTTGGTCTCAACGTGTTCGCTCATGCGCGCACCTGTCCTGTTCCGTATCCAATCCATTTGGTCGTGGTCATCTCACGCAATCCCATCGGCCCCCGGGCGTGCATCTTCTGCGTGGAGATGCCGAGCTCGGCGCCGAAACCAAACACGCCGCCGTCCGTGAATCGCGTGGAGGCGTTGACCATCACTACTGCAGAGTCTATACGCTTGGTGAACGTTTCGATGGCTTCATAGTCCTCAGCGATGATGGATTCGGTATGACCGGTGGAATGCCGGTTGATGTGCGCGATGGCGTCATCGAGATTGTCGACCACTTTGATGCCCATCTTCAGCGCCAGATATTCGGTATCCCAGTCCTCCTCGGTGGCATGGTTGAGTTCGATGCCCTCGATGGCGGCCCCCTGAAGGATGTCGTAGGAGATGGCATCCGCCTGCAGTACGACGTTTGCCTGGGATAGTGCGGTGGCGATGGCCGGCAGAAAGTCCGCGGCGACATCCCTATGAATCAGCAGTTTTTCCGCAGCATTGCATACGCCGACGCGCTGCGTTTTGGCATTGAGAATGATGGGAATGGCCTTGGCGAGATCGCCGGATTTGTCGATGTAGATGTGCACGTTGCCGGCACCGGTCTCGATGACCGGCACCTTGGAATTGCGCACGACGGCTTGGATAAGGCCGGCACCGCCGCGCGGCACCAACACGTCGATATGCCCGCGGGCCTCCATCATGGCGGTGGCGCCCGGACGCCCATATTGGTCTACGGATTGCACGAGTGCGGCATCGAAACCGTGAGCTTCAAGCACCGGCGCAATCACATTCAGCGTTGCGGCGTTGGTGCGTTCCGCGGCATGGCCTCCTCTGAGCAGCGCCGCGTTGCCGGATTTCAGGCACAGGCTGGCCACATCCACGGTGACATTTGGCCTCGCCTCGTAAATCATGCCGATCACGCCCATCGGCACGCGGGTCTGCGTCAGCCGCAGCCCATTGGGCAGGTTGTAGCCGCGCACGATCTCCCCCACCGGGTCGGGCAATGTGGCCACATGACGCACGCCTTGCGCAGCGGCCGCAACGCGCGACACATCGAACAGCAACCGGTCGAGTTTGCCGGCGTCCATGCCGCTTTCCTTGGCCTCGAGCATATCGAGACCGTTGGCTGCCTCGATATCGCCGGCATGCTCGTCCAGCGCATCGGCGATGGCCAGCAGCAGGTCATTCTTGGCTGCGGTGTTCGCCCGGGCAAGTCTCTCCTGTGCGCGCGCCGCCTGATCGGCCTGCTCGCACACTGCATCGAATACTTCGGGGCTCAGTGCTTCGCTCATAACAGACTAGGGTAGCTCACAATATGGCGCGGCGCTTGTTTCGGCTCGGTTTTAGGCATAGAAAAGGCTCCCCTTTCAGGGAGCCAAATCATTAATCGATCACGTCGAAAGGCAGATTGTCACCGCCTATTCACTAATCAGTGGATCTGATCGAGATCCGGGTAGAGCGGGAAGTTCTCGACGAGCTTGTCGACACGAGCCTTGAGGCTTTCCACGTCAGCGGACGGACCAGCGGCGAGCGCGGTGCCGATGATGTCGGCGACCTCCTCGTATTCCTTCGGCCCGAAGCCGCGGGTGGCCAGCGCGGAGGTGCCGATACGCAGACCGGAAGCCACGGATGCCGGGCGCGGGTCGAACGGCACGGTGTTGCGGTTGATGGTGATGCCGCACTGGGCGAGCAGGTCCTCGCCCTGCTTACCGTCCATCTCGGAGTTGCGCAGGTCGACCATCACCAGGTGCACGTCGGTGCCGCCGGTCAACACGGAGATGCCATTGGCCTTGACATCGTCGGCCATCAGACGGTCGGCGAGGATCTTGGCGCCGTCGAGGGTGCGCTGCATACGGTCCTTGAACTCCGGGGTGCCGGCCACCTTGAAGCTGACGGCCTTGCCGGCCACCACATGCATGAGCGGGCCGCCCTGCTGTCCGGGGAACACGGAGGAGTTGAGCTTCTTGGCATACTCCTGCTTGGCCAGGATGAAACCGGAGCGCGGGCCGCCGAGCGTCTTGTGCGCGGTGGAGGAGACCACGTCGGCGTAGGGCACCGGGCTCGGGTGCAGTCCTGCGGCCACGAGGCCCGCGAAGTGGGCCATATCGACCCAGAACTTGGCGCCGACCTCGTCGGCGATCTCCTTCATGGCCTTGAAGTCCTCGATGCGCGGGTAGGCGGACCAGCCGCCGATGATCATGGCCGGGTGCACTTCAAGGGCGCGCTGGCGGATGATCTCCGGGTCGATGCGGAAGGTCTTCGGGTTCACGCCATAGGCTTCGGCGTGGTAGAACTTGCCGGAGAAGTTGATCTTCATGCCGTGGGTCAGGTGGCCGCCATGGTCGAGGGCGAGGCCGAGCACGGTGTCGCCGGGCTTGACGAGCGCCTGGTAGACGGCGGCGTTGGCCTGGGCGCCGGAGTGGGGCTGCACGTTGGCGTATTCGGCGCCGAACAGCTTCTTGGCGCGTTCTCGGGCGATGGTTTCGATCTGGTCGACGAACTCGCAGCCGCCATAGTAGCGGCGGCCCGGGTAACCCTCGGCGTACTTGTTGGTGAGCACAGAACCCTGGCACTGCAATACCGCACGCGGCACGAAGTTCTCGGAGGCGATCATTTCAAGGCCGCCCTGCTGGCGGCGGAGTTCGGAATCAAGCAGCTCGGCGATTTCCGGATCGGCAGCGCTGATGGGAGCGTTGAAAGCGTCGGTTGCGGTTTGTGCATGGGATGAAGCGGTCATCTGTGCTCCTTAAGGTGTGGATAACGACTGGTTTGCCGTTCGTGTTGCACTGTATTGCCCTTTTGTAGCGGGACTGTTTCACACAACCGCGTTACGTCTCACCACATGGACTTGTTCCATGGAATATCGCAGCAGCACGGACAGCTTGGGAAACGAGACGAAACCTACTGCTGCCTATGGCGCACGGTAGAATGAAAAAGATTTTTTAACCCTTTTCCGGCCCAATATTCAAAGGATTACCGTGGCTACCACCTTCCATTCCACTCGCAGCACCACCGATTCGCTGACCGCCAAGCAGGCGATCCGTAAGGGGATCGCCGATGACGGCGGCCTGTTTGTCTCGGATGATTTAGGCAAGACCAAGGTGGATATCGCCGACTTGGCCGGCAAGACCTATCAGGAGATCGCAGCCGACGTGCTCGGTGCCCTGCTGCCGGACTTCACCGCCGAGGAGCTCGCCCAGTGCATTGCCGACGCCTATGGTTCGCAGTGGTCCGACGAGCGCATCACCCCGCTGAAGCCGCTGGGCGATGACTACATTCTCGAGCTGTTCAACGGTCCGACCTCCGCATTCAAGGACGTGGCTTTGCAGATCCTGCCGCGTTTCATGGCGCACACCACTCCGGCTGATGGGGACAGCGACGAGAAGATCATGATTCTCACGGCCACTTCCGGCGACACCGGCAAGGCCGCGCTGGCCGGCTTCGCCGACGCCCCGGGTACCGCCATCACCGTCTTCTACCCGGAAGGCAAGGTGAGCCAGGTGCAGGAGTTGCAGATGACCACGCAGACCGGCGCGAACGTGAACGTGGCCGCCGTGGAAGGCAACTTCGACGACGCCCAGTCCGCGGTCAAGCGCATTTTCGGCGACAAGATCCTGGCCGAGCGTCTCGCCAAGGATTCTCATGTGGTGCTTTCCTCGGCCAACTCCATCAACGTGGGCCGTTTGGTGCCGCAGGTGGTCTACTACTTCTCCGCCTACGCCCAGCTGCTCGCCGATCAGGTGATCAACGTGGGCGACGAGGTTGAGTTCGTGGTGCCGACCGGCAACTTCGGCGATATTCTCGCCGGATACTACGCCAAACTGCTCGGTCTGCCGGTGAAGCACCTGGTGGTGGCCTCCGACAAGAACAATGTGCTGTTCGACTTCCTGACCACCGGTACGTACAACCGTCAGCGCCCGTTCTTCCAGACCATCTCCCCTTCGATGGACATCCTCATCTCCTCGAACCTGGAACGCATGCTCTATTACTTCTCCGAAGGCGATACCCGTCTGATCGCCATGCTGATGAACGACCTCAACAAGTGGGGCACCTATGAGATTCCGGAGGAGCTTCTGGCCAAGATCCGCCAGCTGTTCGGCTGCGGCTGGGCCAATGAGGATCAGGTGCGCGAGATGATCGCCGACTGCTGGAACAAGAACCATTACGTGATCGACCCGCACACCGCCTGCGCATACTTCGTGGCCCAGCAGATGCCGCGCGATCCGCTGACCCCGCGCGTGATTCTGTCCACCGCAAGCCCGTACAAGTTCCCGCGCGTGGTGAACGAGGCGCTGGGCTTCGACGCCACTGGCACCGACTTCGCATGCATGGATGTGCTGGCCCGCGAGACCGGCACCACCGCCCCCGCCGCGCTGCGTGGACTGGAAAGCGCCGAGGTGCGTTTCGATACGGTTGTGCCGATCGACGGCATGGAGCGCTTCGTGGCCAACGCCGCCGAATCGCTGTGATGAGATAGAGATGCATTATGGATAGGCTCTCCTTTCGGAGAGCCTATTTTTCATGAACAGCGGAATCAACTCATCACAGCTTACAGTTCCTTGGTACCCCAGAGACGTAGGGAGATATGGTAAGAGGTGACGAGGGCCAAGACAACGACGGCCGCAATCGCGGCCCAGCCGAGCGGCGACACTGTAATGGTCATGGACAGTATCTGCGAGCGCAGGCCGTGAGGCAATAGCAGCATGATGATCTGCGCGGCGAAGAACAGGGTGATCGCACCGGTGAACAGCCTCGAATATGCCTTGGTGAAATCATCACAGGAATAGAACACCGGAATCACTATGGCGGCCAACATCGCGAAAGCAGCCATGGCGAGCGGCACGACGGTGGCGAGCGCGCCCAGACCGATGCCGAACCACAGTCTCGACAGCGTGATTTCAATGCCGAGTTCGGCGAAGCAGATCAGGAACAGCACACCTGCGGAACAGTAGCGCATGTTGACCTGCGTGCGGCGGGATACCGGCATCACGCCGATCATTCGGGTCGAAGTATACTGGCCCGCACTGTTGAACTGGAACATCACAGCGACGGATGCCACCCAGTACATGACGGTCAGATATGCCATAACCGTGAGCGGCAAGCCTGAATCATCCGGCCCCGCAGACCAGGTGAACGCGGTGAACACCAGCGGAGCCAGAAACGCGATAACGGTCACCACTCTGGAATTGCCGGTAATGGCTTCAAAATCCATACGCAGGGCGATACGCTCGGCATGATGGTGAATGCTCTTGCTTGATGCGAATGCCATCAGAACTCCTTAGCAAGATAGATGCACAATGACGCAGCGAACGAAACCGCCGCAGCGAAAGCCGCTAGGACTATGCCTCCCAGCGCCAGCCAAATCATGCCGGCCCCAGACAAGGACTCAACCGACACCACCCACGACAGCACGGCATCGATGGCATCAGGCGCCAGTTTGGCCAACAGCGCGAACACGGCCGCGACGAGTGCACCAAGTCCTATGCAGATGAACATCATCGTCAGCAACGCCTTTTGATAGGTAAACCGATAGCACAGTGGAAGCATCACCGATTCGAGTAGCACATATATCACGACCGTAACCAACACGGATGCCGCCAGTCCAGGAAACTGAATCGCCCCGGATTCGAACCACATGCCGGCTCCGGTGCAGAACGCGACCTCCAACGCCAGTATCAGCACGCACGCGCCCACCACGAGATACCGGCCAATCACCTGATGGATACGACGAACCGGAATGACACCGTTCATCCAGTTGTTCTGCCCTTGCTGTTCAAAGGTGAACGCAGTGAGCGGCAACATGGCGAGCATGCCGGAAACACCACCAACAGCGGCTCCAGGCATATAGCTTGTACCGCCCGAGATGCTCCCGAGCAGTACCATCGCCATGGGAAATCCTATGAGCAGCACCAGTATCAAGAACATGCCTTGCGATGCAATCCGCCGCATATCCAGTCCAAAGGCACGCAGTACCCCGGTCATCATGCCACCTCCATAGCACGCGCGGCGTCATCCGTGTTGGTCAAGCGAATAATGTCATCGATGGAAGCCGGCTCGGCGGTGAGTGGCGCCACCCCGCGTCTCCCTTCCTCTTCCTCAGCTTTGAGCCCTGCAATCTTGCCAAGGTCTTCGGCGCGCACCAGCGCGTCGAAGCCGGTTTCATACCGGTGAACGCCAACCGCGACTCCCCTGACATCAGGCGCGAGATCGTCCGGCCCACCTTTGACCAGACGGAAGGATTCCTCGAATTCGTCTTTGGGACCGGTGAAGTACAGTTTGCCGCGCGTGATGTAGGTAATGAAGTCGGCGGCACGCTCCAGGTCGGCGGTGATATGCGTGGAGAACAGCACGCTGCGTTCACCGTCCGCGATGTAGTTCTGGAGGATGTCCATGAGCTCATCGCGGGCCAGCACGTCGAGGCCGCTCGTAGGCTCGTCCAGCACCAGCAGTTTGGCGTCATGGCTCAGCGCCACGGCGAGCATGAGCTTCATCTGCATGCCGCGGGAAAGTTCCTTCACGCGCTTCTTACGGTCCAGGCCGAAGCGCGTGAGATAGCCGTCGAACGTGGCGTGGTCCCATGCCAGATACATCGGAGCCATGGCCTGTTCGACCTTGTTCACCGTCCAGGTCTCGATGAAATAGCTGGAATCGAACACTATACCGAGGTTCTCCTTGACAGTCTCCTCGGCAGCGATGTTGTCGAGACCGAACACATGGATCTCGCCAGCGTCACGATGGATCATGTTCAAGATGAGCTTGATGAGCGTGGATTTGCCGGCGCCATTCGGCCCGATAAGGCCCATGATGTAGCCGGCCGGCAAGTCGAAGGTAATGTCATCCAGTGTGAAGCCGGAATCGTAATGTTTGATGACGCCGGTGATGGATAACGCCATCGGCGACTGATCTGCCGCAGCGGTCATAATGCCACGTCCTTCTGGTATTCCTCGGCGAGCATCGTTTCCAAATCGGCAAGAGGGATGTCGGCGGCCTTAGCAGCGCGGACGGCTTCGGCGAGGCTCGTGCGGGCTTGGGTTTCAAGCTGATTGCGCATCAGCTCGTTGCCTTTGTCCATCACAAACGTGCCTTTGCCCTGGATATTCTGCACCACGCCCTCATCAGCCAGTTCGTTGTACGCCCTGGTGACGGTAAGCACGGAGATACGAAGTTCCTTGGCCAGCTTTCTTAAGGAGGGCAACGCCTCACCGGCTTTGAGTTCGCCGTTCAATACACTTGTGCGGATTTGGTTTTTGATTTGCTCGTAGATGGGTTCGCCGGACACGGATGAGATGATCAGTTTCACCTATGCCCCTTTCCATTGATTGTGTTATAGCACTCGCAGCTGTTTAGCTGTTATACAGCACAGTATAACTGTTATCGTCAACTGTCAAGGTGTGTTACATAACAGTGCAACAGTACAGCCTGGCGTCACGTAAACACTTGATAAACAAAGCCTGCCAAGCGCCTCCGCCACACGAGTCGAAACACTACGCATGCCTACAATGGCAATGGAAAGGGGCTTGCCATGCCAAACAACGTTGTTACCTTGCGCGCTACAGAGCCAAACGATTACCCATACCTCGAAGCCTGGTGGAACGACCCGTCCGTTGCCGATGGATGCCGCATCACCACCGACACCATCCCACGAGAACGAGTGGACGCCCAGTTCCACGGATGGAGCGACACGGATGACGATCACCGATTCGGACGGACCGTCTTGGACCCGGGCGGCATGCCCATCGGGCATATCGCCGCATGGGATTGCAAGGATCCGGATCGCGACGCCACGATGGGCATTCTCATCGGACCATATTTCCAAGGCCTTGGCTACGGCAATCAGGCCATGAAACTCGGCATTGGGCTTGCCGCCGACCAGCTTAAAGCGAAGACCATTACCGTAAAGGTCTGGTCGTTCAATCTTCGCGCGCGGCACATGGTCGAGTCGCTGGGATTCAAGGAAGTCGCACGCAAGGCCGAAGTCGTCGAACGCGATGGACATGTCTATGACGAAGTCATCTACCGTGCGCCAACCGCCACGTTGCTGGAGCGCATCGCCTCCGAAAAAGTGGAACGCCAGGAAGGCGAGGAACTCGAGCGTCAACGGTTCAAGTCGAATCGCAGTGCGGATCTGCAGTCGATTTTCTGACATTCGTTCCGCGACAGCGAAAGCCGTCAGCACCTTCATTGCGGAGGTACGCTGGCGGCTTTATTGCTTGTTCTGAACGAGGTGTCTCTATGAGAGTGGTCTCTACAGCCGTGGCGCATCACGGAAGTCATGCAACGTACCATCGGCCACACGTGTGATTTCAGGCCAATCGGCGGCCGAGGAATCGTCATACATAGCCCAAGCCTGCATGCCGGCCGACTTGGCGGAACGAATGGCCACCAACAAATCCTCGAACACCGTGCAGCGCGCTGGCTCCACACCAAGACGGCTCGCCGCCAGCACATATACGTCCGGCTTGGCTTTGCCCACTCCCCCGGCGTCATCCACGGAGACAATCGCATCGAAATACGCACTCATGCCGAGATGGTCGAGCGCCGCCGTACGCAGTTGCGGCATCAGCGTGGTCGCCACGCCAAGACGTACGCCGGACGCTTTGAGCTCACGCAGATATTCCACGGCTCCAGGCTTGGCCTGGACGGTGGTGCCATAGGCCGTACGAGCCATTCCATCCCATTCGGCCATCAATTGCTCCGGTGTATCCGGCAGACCGAATCGTGCGATGGTGTATTCGGCAATCTCCCGGAATTGCATCGATGCCACGGTGGTCATGTAGTCGGCGGACACGGCAATGCCTCGGCGACCGAGGAAGTCAATGTCGATCTGATTCCAGACGCCCATCGAATCGAGCAGGGTGCCGTCGAGATCGAAGATAGCGGCTTTGCTCATAGCGACGACTCCTTGAGCAGTTCGCGGGCGTGGTCGAGGGAGGCTTCGGATTCGGAACCGGAGAGCATGCGGGCTATCTCGTGCACACGAGCCTCATCGGTCACCCCATCCACAGTGGTCACGACACCGATGGCATCATCATCGGCATCCGGTGGAATCTTGGTCACGACGAACTGACTATCGGCCCATGAAGCCACCTGTGCCAGATGCGTCACGACGATAACCTGAGAGGTGCGAGCCAACCGGGCCAAACGCTTGCCGAGTTCCGCTGCCGCCTTGCCGCCGACGCCGGCGTCAACCTCATCGAAGATGAAGGTCATATCGGAGGCATCATCCGCGGTCTTGCCTGATTTACCGGCATGCATATCCGCAGCAGAAAGCTCCAAAGCAAGCATCAACCGGCTCAGTTCGCCGCCGGATGCGCTTTTGCCCATCGCCAACTGCGGCGAGCCTTCATACGGTGTGAACAGGAACGCGATATCATCGCCGCCATTGGTGTCCAATGCGTCGTCACCGCTGCGTGGGGCCACGCGGATTTCCAGAGACGCTCCGGGCATGGCCAAGGACTCAAGTTCACCGGTCACCCGTTCGGCGAGTCGTTTTCCCGCTTCGACACGCACCGCGCTCAACGCGGCAGCCGCTTCGACGGCCTTGCCTCGCAATACGTCACGTTCGGCTTCCAATTCCGAAAGCTTTTCCGGGGAGGCGTCCAGATCCTCGATTTCAAATGCCGCTTTGTCTCGCCATGCGATCACGTCCTCCAGCGTGGGCCCCCAGCGGCGGGTCAGTTCACCGAGCTCATGAATGCGCGCGTTCAGCGTATCCAGATCCGCGTCGCCGAAGTCCTCATCCAAATGGCCGGATAGGGCGAACACCACATCCTGCAATTCAGCGTTCAGCGATTCAAGTCGTTCGGCGAGTTCGGCGAAATCGCCGGAGGCATGGATACCTCGCAGAGCCTGGGCCGCCTGGAGCAGCAGATCGGAGGCGCCGGCGCTTTCAGAGGAGGCATCGAACTCCATTTGCGAGGAATCCAGGGCCGCAAGCGCACGGGATACGCCCTCGGCGATGTCCGCCGCGTTTTCGATGCGATCGCGCTTGGCTTTGAGCTCGTCATCCTCCCCTAGCTGGGGATTCACTTCGTTGATGTGCTCCACCGATTCCCGCAGATAGTCGGCGCGCTGTCGTGCGGAGGATTCCTGCGAGCGCAGTCGTTGCAACTTGTCCTCCAGAGCGGCGAGCGCACGCCAAGCTTCACGATATGTTTCCAGCTCGGCGTCATCGCCGGCGGCATGGTCCAGAAATTCACGTTGCCGTGCAGCTGATGCGATTTTCAACTGTTCGGTTTGCCCGTGAATGGTCACGAGCTCGCCGGCAACGCTGGCAAGCACCGATTTGGGCACGCTTTTACCGCCGAGCACGGCACGGGACCGCCCGGCCGCCTTGACGGTACGGGAGAGAAACAGTTCCCCATCTTCCGGGTCCACGCCGGCTTCATGCGCAACCGCAGCGGATGCGGCATGGTCGGACACGGCGAAAATGCCTTGCGCCCATGCTTCATCCGCACCTGCGGTGACGCGGCCTGCATCGGCCGGGCCGCCGGAAATCAAATTGAGCGCGGACAGCAGCATGGATTTGCCGGCACCGGTTTCACCGGTGATGGCGGTCATGCCGGGAGCCGGCGTAATGGTCGCTTCATGGATGGGGCCGAGGTTACGAATATCGAGCTCTTCGAGCATCAGCGGTTCACCTCTCCGGCATGGTCCGCAGTTTCAGCGTCGGCGTTTCCATAAGCCGTCGCCGCAAGCGTCGTATCCGCTTGCCCCTGATGGGCGTGCGATTGACCGGCCGCTTCGGCCCGAGCGTGTTCACGCCATCCGACCACAGGCAGATCGAATTTGGACACCAAACGATTGGTGAACGGCACACCGGAGAGACGGGCCAGGCGCAGCGTATCGCGGGATTCACGCACAATCACACGCGTGCCCTGCGGCAGCGCGCGCTGCCGCCGCCCATCGCAGCAGATCCACCCCTCGGACATGGATTCGTCCAGAATATCGATGGAGAAGGTCGACCCCGAGCCGATAATCAGCGGACGCGCGAACAAGGCGTGCGCCGCAAGAGGAATCAACTGCAGCGCCTTGACGTTCGGCCAGATCACCGGGCCGCCGGCGGAGAAGGCGTATGCGGTGGAACCGGTGGGTGTGGAGACGATCACGCCGTCCGCGCCAAAGGAGTTCATTTCCACATCATCAACGCGGATGGACAACTCGACCATCTTGCCACGGTCCGCGCGCTCCAACGTGATGTCGTTCAACGCCCAATCCTCGATGGGTTCGTCGGCGCCCGGCAGCCACACATCCACGTGGGCAATCATGCGTTCATCGATGTTGTAGTCATGCTCGGCCACCCGGCGGATCGCCTCATCGATCTGGAAGCTTTCGAATTCGGCCAGAAAGCCCACATGCCCCATGTTGACGCCGAGAATCGGCACCTGTGTGCAATGCACCAGTTCGGCGGCGCGCAGAATCGTGCCATCGCCGCCCAGCACCACAACAATCTCCGTATCATCAGGCACGCATGGCGGCTGCACACCGAAATCAGGCGCCTCGGTGTTGTCGATGATCGTGACCTCGAAGCCAGCCACGCGCAGTTGGCTCACCGCCTCGGACACCACGGTTCCGGACTGCCTGAGCCTGGTATGCGTCACTATCACCGCATTGCGTTTGGCCATGACGTTCTCCTTCACAGTACGGCGATGTCGCCGATGATCGACTGCAACTAGTGACCATCCTAACCACCAATCAAGCCATCGAACATAACCCAAGCCCACTATTGCGCAAACTATCGCACGACCGATGGCGTGGGAACTTCCATGGAGTCGATTATCGTAGAGCACCGGCATACAATGACATCGTCCGTGCTTTGCGGACGGACCGGAGCATACGACAGTTTGAGGAAGTAACGGAAACCATGTCCAACGACTTCGATGAATCCTTCCTCAACAAGCAGGATTCAACAGGGTTCTCCTGGTGGTTCTCCAACGATGAACCGAACGAGAAGAGCAAAGCCCAGATCAAACGAGAGGCACGTTCCGCACGCCGCATACGCCGCATCGGGCTCACCGACCGGCTTCTCAGCCACCCTGGGCGGCTCTCCATCCTGTATTTCCTCGTACTAATCGTCATCGTCACGCTGTTGCTGCTGCTGCCATTCTCCACGCATGACTGGGTGTTCACCAATTTCCCGGTGGCGTTCTTCACCGCCGTCTCCGCGCTGTCGACCTGCGGCATTCCCGTGGTGAACACCGCGCAATACTGGTCGATGTTCGGTCAGGTGGTGATCCTCTTCTCCATCCAGTTCGGCGGCCTCGGCGTGATGACGTTCGCCTCCATGGTGGCGCTCGGCGCTTCCCGACGCCTCAAGGTCTCCCAGCGCATGCTCACCGCCAGCGAGCTGGGCACCACGAAGCTTTCCGAAATCAAAAGCGTGCTTTCCGTGGTGTTCGCCACGTTCGCCATCGCCGAAAGCCTGACGTTCGCCCTGCTGCTGCCGGAACTGTTCCGCGTCAATCGCGGGCAGATCGGCCGTACGCTGTGGCAGGCGCTGTTCTACGCCGTCTCCGCCTACAACAACACCGGTTTCACGCCGGACGCCACCGGCCTGCACATCAACCGCTGGGGCGTGGGTCTGCCGATTCTGCTCAGCGCATTCGTCGGCACGCTCGGCTTCCCGGTGGTGCTGAATGTGGTGCAATGCGCACGCAAACGGTTGAAACCGAAACGGTGGACGCTGCACACCAAGCTCACACTGACCACCACCGGTCTGCTGGTGCTCGCCTCCTTGGTCTGGTTCCTGCTGGTCGAATGGGGTAACACCGCCCTGTTCCCGGCCGACGACCCCAGCATGAAACTGCGCCGCGCGCTCTCCGCCGCCGTGATGCCGCGCTCGGCTGGATTCGATATCTCCTGGGTGCCGGAGGTCTCCAACGAGACCAAGGCGTTCATGAGCATGCTGATGTTCATCGGCGCCGGTTCGTCTTCCACCGCAGGCGGTATCCGTGTCACCACATTCGCCGTGATCGTGCTGATCTGCGCCGCATCTTTCACCGGCCACCGCGATGTGACGGCATTCCACCGGCGCATCCCCCGGCGCATTCAGATGACCGCCGTCTCAGTGACCACCGCATGCTTCTTCCTCGTATTCGTGGGCGCGGTGTCATTGATGTTCGTGACCGGCTGCAATTTCGTGGACGCCATGTTCGAAGCCTGTTCCGCGTTCTCGCTCGGCGGCTATTCGGTGGGAGTCGCCAACGCCGGCAATCCGGCCTGCCTGTTCATTCTCGCCGCCGAAATGATTGTCGGCCGTCTCGGCCCGTTGACCATCGCCTACTCGATCAGCAGACCGATGGCACCGGAGCCCATTCGATATCCGCAGGAAAACATCATCGTCGGCTGATTCACCCGCATCACTATTCTTGTTCACAACACGTTTCAGGAGGTTCACCATGGCATCCAAATCAAGCGGCACCAAAAGCGTATTGGTCATCGGCCTCGGACGATTCGGAGGCTCGGTGGCCTCCACGCTGGACGCCATGGGTCAGGATGTGCTCGCGGTGGACAAGAATCCCGAGATCGTGGCCCGTTGGTCCGCTCACCTGCCCACGATCCAGGCCGATATGACCGATGTGATGGCCATCGAGCAGATCGACGCCTCCCAGTTCGACACCGCGGTCGTGGCCATCGGCGACAGCATCGAATCCTCGGTGATCATCACCGGCAATCTTCTGGACGCCGGCATCTCCGACCTGTGGGCCAAGTCCGTATCCCAAGAGCATGCGCGCATCCTGCAGCGCATCGGCGCCCGCCATATCATCAATGCGGAGACCGACGCCGGCAAGCGCGTGGGGCATCTGGTGGCCGGCAACTATCTGGACTACATCGAAATCGATGGCCCCTATACGGTCGTGAAGATTCATACGCCGCTGTATGCCGTGGGCCGCTCCATCGAGGATGTGCAGGTGCATGACAAGTATGGCGTGACGGTGGTGGGCATCAAGGCACCCGGCAAGGAATTCCAATACGGATCCCGCGAACTGGTGATGCACCGCAACGATGAGCTCATCATCATGGGCAAGCAGGATCAGATCGACCATTTCATTCAGGGCTGATTCCACCCCTGAAGCACTCCCCCATACCCCCTACTCTGCGAACATCGCGGTTCAAAGCTAACGTTTGGCGCTTACGCTGGACCACGATACCCAACGAAGGAGGGGGTTACGATGACCGAGCATTCTGCGGATTGCTCAATGGTTCATAGTGGCGTCTACGACCTCATCGACGTGGAAGACGACGCCACATTCGCAAACGGCGTGAGGTTCAGAACCGCTATAGTGGAAGGCACCCTTGAAGCGCCGACGATTCAAGGCGACAGCCTGATTATCGATAACGGCATCGTCCGATGTTCCGGAAGAATCCATGTAAAACGCATATGCGGCCGCGGCGAACTCGAGGTCAGAGGCGACATCCTATGCGAGAGCATCGAGTTGACCGGCAGCGTGAATACCGATGGGGACATTCGATGTTCGGGCGATATGGCCATCACGGGTGCTCTGCGCAACGCGCACCACATCGTCGCCGATAATCTCTATATGCATGGCGTATTGCATGGCAATGATATCGATGGGCGTGTGTTCTTCACCCAACCATTGCGCAGTACGATGTTTTCACGTTTCGGCATGCCCGATTATCAGGCACAAAGTCGAGTCATATTGATCAAGGCTTCGGAAGTCTCCGCATGCAAACTCATCTGCCGCACCATGAAAGCGGATTCGGCTTCCTTGAGGGAAGGCACCGCCGTGGAACATGCCGTATGTTCCACCACACTGGGGATGGATATGACCTCCAATGTGCTGCTGCTAAAGGGTGCCTGCCGTCGTGTTCACTTGCGAACGGCGTAAAGCAGGTATTCGGCGTTGCCGTGCGTCCCTTCGATAGGGCTATCGGCTGTGGCCCGGACTTCCAGATCATGCTGGTTCGCGCAGTCCACCACACGGTCGAGCGCCTGCTGGCGTAAGGATGGATCCTCGACGATGCCGTTCTTACCCAAACCGGTTCTGCCGACCTCGAACTGCGGTTTGACCAGCAACACGATCTGAGCGCCGGATTCACTGATGCGTTCAATGACGGGAATCACATATGTGAGCGAGATGAACGAGACATCGGAGACGATCATCTGCGGTGGCCACGGCAGATCCTCGGCCTCGACTTCGCGGATGTTGACGCCGCTCATCTCGATGACCCGCGGATCGCCCGCGATGCGGGGATCGAGTTGGCCATGTCCCACATCCAATGCGACGACCCGATCCGCTCCCCCTCGCAGCAGCACATCGGTGAATCCTCCAGTGGAGGCCCCGATATCCAGGCAGCGCAACCCTTGGGGACCGGTAAGCCCTTGTTCGGCGAATGTCTCGAATGCGCCCAACAGCTTGTAGGCGCCGCGCGATACGTAATCGTCGCCTTTATCCACGGCGAGTTCGCCGTGCGAGGCCTTGACCATGTATGACGGCTTGGTGATGGTCTGACCGTCGACCCGCACATGGCCCGCTTTAATCAGACGCTGCGCTTTGGCGCGTGATTCCACCAAACCCGCAGCCACCAGCATCATGTCAAGACGGTCGAGTGGCGTGGAAGGATCAAGCTGCTGTTGAGACATATGCTCCCTCGGAAATGGGCACCGATAACGTACGATGCGAGGATTTTGTAGCCAGCTATAGCCCAGCGTAACCGGCTACTGGCGGTTCGCGTCGAGTTCCCGCTGCAGGGCGGACAATGCATCCCTGAACGCCCGCAGTTTGCCGTCATTGTCTTGCGAATCAAGATCGGCAAGCTGCGGGAAGCGTTCGACGAGGTGCGTACGCTCGGATGTATCGTCTATGTCCGTCATGGCAAGACCTTACAGCGTAAATGCCGGGACCGTGCTGGCGTCAAGACGTGCGCCCGTATCCGCGGCTTCCCATGCCGCGCATACGGCCGCGCGCAAGGCATCCATACTGCTGGAGTCGCTTACCTGCACGGCTCCGTTCTCGAACCAGGCGCTTGCCTTCCGGCATTCCCAAGTGCCATCTTCAGCACGGACCGGCTCGGGCTGGGCGTTGGCCAATTCGCGTAGGTCTTTGGCGATGAACGTGGGGCGCAGGTGTGCGGGAGCCAGCATCAGCTCCGTAGGATTGGTGACTCCGGTCAGCACGGCCAGGGAATCGTAACCGCCGCGATTGCCGGCTTCGATATCGGTGTCCAAGCGATCGCCGATGGCGATGGACGATTCCCTGGGAACCAGATCATGGCCTTCGGCAGCGTTCAATTCACGCGCTTCATCATACATGTAGGCTTCCGGCTTGCCGGCCGAAGCTACCGGCTCGACACCGGTAGCGGCGATCACCGCCTTGATCATCGAACCGCAGCCGGGTGCGATGCCCAGCTCACGCGGGATGGTCAGGTCTCGGTTGGTCACGAAGTATGTGGCCCCGGCTTCCACGGCAAAGGCCGCGTCCGCCATCATCTGCCAAGTCATCTGCGGATACCAGCCTTGGATGACCGCCTGTGGATGATCGGTGGGGCCGTCCACGATGGTCAGCCCATTGCGCTCCACTTCCTCACGCAGATGTTCCGCCCCCAGCACCTGGACTCGCGCGCCAGCCGGCAGAGCCTTGGCCACCATACGTGCGGCGACCACCGAGGAGGTGATGACCTGCCAAGGCTCCACGTTCAGGCCGAATCCTTTGAGCTGGTCGGCCACCACATGCTGGAATCGCGAGGAATTATTGGTGGTGTATTCGATGGTCATGCCGGCCTGTTCCGCGGCACGAATCGAATCAGCCGCATATTCCACCGGATTCTTGCCGCGATACACCACGCCGTCGAGATCGAGCAGCGCCAGCTGGTAGGTCTCGGCGAGCGAACGACTGGTTCCTTTGAGGAATCGGGTCATGCTTGCGTGCTCACTTCTCGTCGGATTCGTCAGAATCTTCGGATTCCGGCTGTTCGTCAGCGGATTCGGCATCCGCTTCCGGTTCTTCGGACTCATCGGAAGAATCCTCGGATTCGGTTTCAGGCTCAGTCTCGGCGGAATCTTCATCGGATTCCTCGGATTCCGGCTCCTCCGCCTCTTCCGGCTCCAGCTCCGGTGCGTACTGCGCGTCGGCAGGATCGATGCCGAGTTGTTCAAGCACTTCGGAATCGTCGGTCAGGTCCGCAAGATCATGGTCGATGACCACATCATCGCTGTTTTCGTCGAAGTCCTCGTCGGCATACTGGTCTTCCAATCGATCCAGCACATTGTCCAGCTTCTCGGCTTCGCCAGTACGGCCGGCCTCCTCAAGGAAGTACTGCTCCGCCTGCACGGCACGCATACGGTACTCGCCAGGCAGGCCCTGGGAACGGCCTACGGTGTGCACCACCTCAATGGCCTTGTCCCAGAGTTCCAGATCGCCCAGTGCACCGGCGTACACCAGGAACATCTCCACCTTGGGAGCGCCATGCAGCTGCTTGCCCTCTTCGGACTGGGCGATCTCCACGGCCTTCTTCGGGTTGCCCACGCCACGCTCGCAGTCGGCGATGAACGGCAGATAATCCTGGAATCCGTTCATACGGTAGGCGGTGCGGAACTCACGCAGTGCGAGCTTGTAGTTGCCCTGTCGGTAGGCCACGAAGGCCAGCGTCTCACGGGCGAAGTCGATGCGGGAGGCCTGACGGGCCACCCACTTGGCATGCTCGAGAGCCAAGTCCGGGTCCTTCTCCTCCAGCGCGTATGCGGCCAGAATGTGCAGACCGATGTTCTCGGCATGCTCCTTGGACAGGCCGCGCAGACGTTCGCGCTCGTCCTTGGACAGCATGGACCATTCCATGCCCTTCGGCATGCGCGGCTCATCGGGGCGACGGGCCGTGTACGGGTTCTGGGAGGGGAAGCTCATCGTGCCGTCGGAGTTACGGCGCGGGCGGCTCATGTATTCGCTGCGCTTGTTTTCGCGGTATTCGCGCTTCTCCTCGGCGTTGAACTCGCGGCGTCCACCATCGCGGCGATCGTCATGGCGGAAATCCTTGCGATCTTCGCGGCGGAAACCACCACGGTTGTCGCGGTTGTCACGATGGAAATCACGACGGTCGCCATCACGGCGATCATCTCGACGGAAGCCGCCACGCTCGCCATCACGGCGGAAGTTGCGACGGTCGCCATCACGATGGAAGTTACGGCGCTCACCGTCATTGTGCTGGTAGCGCGGGTTCTCACCGGCCTCGCCGTCACGACGCGGCTTGAAATCGCCGTCACGACGTGGTCCACCCTTGTGGAAACCGTCGCGGCGGAAACCGCCACGCTCGCCATCCTTACGGAAACCGCCCTTGTGGAAGCCGCCGGACTTGCCATAGGACTTGTGGAAGCCGCCGCGGCTGTTCTCGCCGCCCTCACCGTCGCGACGAGGTGCAAAGCCTTCGCCATCACGGTGACGCGGCTTGAAGCCCTCACCGTCGCGACGAGGCTTGAAGCCGCCCTTGCCGCGCGGCTTGAAGCCCTTGCCGCCACGGTTGGAAGGGCGGCGGTCGCCATAACCCTTGTTCCCGCCGTACGACTTGCCGGAACGCTCGTTACCTTCTGCCATCTATCTTTTCCTTAATCCTATACTTAACGGTTTTCCACGGCGCCGAGCGCCTTCTTGCCACGACGAATGAGAGCGAAGCGGCCAGCGAGGAAATCAGCCTCGCCAAGCACCTGCTCCTCGTCCTCGATACGGTTGTTGTTGAGGTATACGCCACCGGATTTGATGGCGCGACGGGCTTCCGAGCCGGACTTGAACAGACCGGCTGCCTGAGCGGCATCAATCACGCGGTCGCCGGGCTTGGCAACCGGGAACACATGCTCGCCGTTCTCATCGACGACTTTGAAGCCATCCAGCACGGATTCAAGTGTTGCCTCGTCAATGTCCTCAAGATTGCCGCCGCGGCCGAACAGCGCGCCGGAGGCATCGATGGCGGCCTGGGTTGCGGCTTCGCCGTGCACGAAGCTGGTGACCTCCCAAGCCAGCGCCTTCTGCGCCTCGCGCCTGCCCGGATTGGTCTTGGACTCCTCCACCAGACGCTCGATCTCGGCCTTGGGCAGGAAGGTGAAGGCCTTCAGGAGGCTTTCCATCTCCACATCCGGGCGGTTGATCCAGAACTGGTAGAACTTGTAGGGGCTCAGCATCGTGGCGTCCAGCCACACGGCGTTGCCCTCGGACTTGCCGAACTTCTTGCCCTGCGCATCGGTGATGATCGGGCTGGTGAACACGTTCACGTCCACGCCGCGCACCTTGTGAATCAGGTCAAGGCCGGAGGTCAGGTTGCCCCACTGGTCGGAGCCGCCGAGCTCGAGAGTGCAGTGATACTCGTCGAACAGGTGCAGGAAGTCGTTGCCCTGCAGCACCTGGTAGCTGAACTCGGTGAAGGAGATGCCCTCCTCGGAGTTCAGGCGGCGTGCCACGGTATCCTTGGCGAGCATCGTGCCGAGGCGGAAGTTCTTGCCGACATCGCGCAGGAAGTCGATGACGCTCATCTGCGCGGTCCAATCGTAGTTGGACACGAATCGCACCGGGTTGGCGCCTTCAGTCTCCAAAATGCCGCCGATCTGCTGCTTCAGACGCTCGGCCCAGCCGGCCACGACGTCCTTCGGATTGAGCGTGCGTTCGCCGGATTGGCGCGGATCGCCGATCAGACCAGTGGCGCCACCGACCAAGGCGATCGGATGGTGACCGGCCAGCTGCATGTGACGCATGTTGATGAGCTGCACCAGATTGCCGATGTGCAATGAAGCGGCGGTAGGGTCGAAGCCGCAGTAATAGGTGATCGGCTCGCCGTTCAATGCCGCTGCGAGTCGATCCCGGTCCGTGGACTGGGAAATCAACCCGCGCCATTCCAGTTCCTCAAGCAGGGTGTTGAAACCCGCTTCCTTGAAGTCGGTGACGTGAGCCATAGCGTGTAGCTTCTCCCTATCGAATTGTCTGATGAACGATGCTTAATTCTGTTTTCAAGCGTCTATAAGTCTCGCAGAACACACCGACAGTGCCGCCCACGCGGGTTTCCCGTTCACTGGCCGCGTCGGTACAGCTTTTCAAGCGTCTCACGCAGCTGCTGCAACGTATCGTTGTTGGAAGTGGTCTTCAATCTCGGGAAGGACGCAATCATACGGCGCTGCTGACGGTTGAACACCGAATCGGCGGCGTCCTTGATGCGAAGCATGAATTCGGAAGACATCTCCTTGCCGTTCTGCCAGGACTCGCCAACCTTCTGGCCCACTGTGGATTGCATGCCGCCGAACCTGTCGGTGGCCCCGGAAACCGCGTCACCCACTTTCTCGCGTACCACATCGCCATACTTGGCCACGGCGACTTTGAACTGTTCGAGGCTCTGCTCGAAGTTCACGATGCCGCACACGGTGACGATGGTATCGACGATGGTAAGCACCATAAGCGCCACGAACAATGCATGAATGATCTGCAATGGAATCATGTCGGTCACTCGTGCGACCTCAGGCTGGATCACATCCACAATCAGCACTCCCCCGATGCCGAATACCACGGCACCAAGCAGGCAGATGCGACCGTTCAGATTGAAGTGGAAATGCGAATAATCCCACCATCGCGCGTGGAACAGCTGTTCCATGGCCCATGATGTGAAGTATTCGAGCACCGAGGCGCCGATCATCGCCAGGAAGAACAAGGCAACCGGATTATGGATATGGCCGAGAATCACCACGCCAGCCACCGCGCCCGTGCCATAGATCGGGCAGAGCGGACCGTTCAGGAATCCACGGTTCACCCAGCGACGCTGCTGGCAGGAGACCAGAATCGATTCGTACACCCAGCCGGCGAAGCTATAGAAGATGAACCACAGGAACAGATACTCGAGAAACAGCATCACGGTTCAGATCACCTGCCTTGCGTGATGCCCGGTCGCTGACGGCTCGATTGCAGGGCTGCGCGCAATGGCCTGGCCGGCAACGCCTTCTTATGGAATCGGCCCATCGAGAAGGTCTCGCGGGTGGCGGAGATCTTGTCCGCCAAGGTGACCAGATAGCCTTCGATATAGCGCGGCGGGATCGGCGTCATCGGGAACATGTGCTTTTCGATGCTGTCGCGTTCGATGGCGTTGAGCTTGAAGTCCTTGAGCGCATTGGCCAATGCGGCATGCCCATGGGTGAATCCGTGCCAGCGGTGGGTGCCGTTATCCCAGTCGTGCCAGTCATAGAGGAAATAATCATGCAGCAGCGCCGCACGAATCAGGGATTTGATATGCACGTGATGCCACAGGTGTGCGCGATCCGCCATCCATACGGCCAGGCACGCCACGCGGATGGAATGCGCGAATGTAGTGACGTTGCCGTGTTGGTAGCAGCAACGTTCAATCTCCATATGCTGATGTTCGATGATTTCACTGCCGTGCTTGGCAACCAGTTGTTGAATCTGCGTACGAGTGAGCAGACGTCCCACGGTATCGGGCTCCTCAGAATCGATCAGTCTGTACTTACGTTGTTCGTTGCCGATTGTAGGACAAGCACAGAACGCCCGGACTCATCCGCCCGGATGATTATGGGCAGGAGCTCTGCGTTCCGCCTACGCACCTTGGGTTGCCAGATACTGCTGATAAGCGCGGAATCCGCCGTCCAGGCTTGCCACCTCGTAGCCGCGATCGGCGAGGATTTCGGCGACTTCCTCGCTCCACCAGCCTTCGGCGCAGTAGACGATGACTTTACGATCTTTCGGCACGTTTTTGAGCACATGGGCCAGTGGATCAAGCGGCGCATTGATGGCCCCTGCGACTGGATGCGCCTCCACGTCCGCCGGCTCGCGCAAATCCAGCAACGTGACCGTCGACGGGTCAAGCGCGGCGAACTCGGCCGGCGTGATATGGCTGAACACCGGTTCCTCGGCATCCGCCTGCGGATGGTTATGCAAAGCAATTGGCATAGCTGACATTCCCCTCGTTATTCCGGTTCCTTCGAGGAGCGCCGGAATCATAATCACATGGCAATCAAATGGCGCAAGCCGGCTGAATATAATTGGCCGAATCGATGGCGGTGATGGTCGGATGCTCCCCGCACACCGGGCAGTCCGGCACATGCTTGGGCAGCGGTACACGACGTATGTTCATCGTCAACGCATCGACGGTAAGCATACGGCCAATCAGCGGCTCGCCTACCCCTACGATGAGTTTGGCGGCTTCGGTGGCTTCAATGCTGCCGATGATGCCCACCACGGCGCCAAGCACGCCGGCCTCCTTGCAGGTCGGGATCTCGCCGGCCGCCGGCATATCGCGGAAGATGCAGCGATAGCACGGTCCTTCTCCGGGCACGACAGTCATCACCTGTCCGGCGAATCCCACCACGCCCGCATGAATGTATGGCTTATTCGCCAGTACGCACGCATCGTTGATGAGGAATTTGGCGGCAAAGTTATCGGTGGCATCAATCACCAAGTCATACGGCTCAATCAGTGCGCTGATATTGCTGGCATCAACGAGTTCGCGGTGGGCATCAATCTGCACATCCGGGTTTAATGCTCGGATGGACGCGGCCGCTGAATCCACCTTGGGAGTCCCCACCGAGGCCGTGGTATGGATGATCTGGCGCTGCAGATTGCTCAGATCCACCACATCGCCATCAACCAGACCGATGCGCCCCACACCAGCGGCGGCAAGATACAGCGCCACCGGCGAGCCGAGGCCGCCGGCACCGATGATGAGCACACTGGAGGCCAGCAGACGCTTCTGCCCCTTGACCCCCACGCCTTTCAAAATCAGGTGGCGGGCATATCGCTCCACTTGTTCGTCAGTTAATGCCATAGCTCGATTCCTTCATCGTATGTTCCCGACTGAGCGCTTCTCTTAGGCCGGCTGCCCGTCGGCTTCCTGCAACAGGAGGCCGACGGGCAGATTCGTCAATGCAGATACCCGGTGGTGGGGCTGGACGGCACGGCCTGGCCTTCGGTCACCTTGCCGAGTCCGGAGAGGTAGGCTGCGCGGCCCGCGTTGATGGCGTTCTTGAATGCCTCGGCCATCAGCGGGATGTTACCGGCGGAAGCCACAGCCGTGTATGCCATGACGGCGTCGGCACCCATTTCCATGGCGTCGCATGCCTGGCTCGGGCGTCCGATGCCGGCGTCGATGATGACCGGCACATGCGCGTTGGCGATGATGATTTCGATGAAATCGCGCATGCGCAGGCCCATGTTGGAGCCGATCAGTGAGCCCAACGGCATCACGGCTGCAGCACCGGCCTCCTCGAGCTGGCGCGCGGCAATCGGATCGGGGAACATGTACGGCATCACGACGAAGCCTTCCTTGGCCAGCATTTCGGTAGCGCGGATGGTTTCGGCGTTGTCCGGCAGGAGATACTTGGTCTCATGCTCGATCTCGACCTTGACGAAATCGGTGTGGCAGACTTCACGGGCGAGGCGGGCGATGCGCACGGCCTCTTCGGCGTTGCGCGCGCCGGAGGTGTTCGGCAGCAGCGTGATGCCTTCGGGAATGTAGTCGAGCACACTGTTTTCGGTGGTTTGCGCACGGCGCAATGCCATCGTGACGATCTGCGTGCCGGCGTGCTCAACGGTGGCCTTGATGAGGTTCAGGTCATAACGGCCGGAGCCCAGGATGAAGCGGGACTGGAATTCGTGGCCGCCCAGGTTGAGCGGCTTGTCCTCCACCGGCAGCATCGGCGCTGCGGTGCCAACGGGATTGACGACCTTGGGCTGCGGCGGCAGTGGTGTCGCTTCAACGGATGCTTCGGTAACCGGATTGATGTTCATGATGTATTTCCTTCTTTGGACTGTCTCGTAGTGATGCTGAGGCTTTGACTCAGCCGCCCTGTACGAACTGGACGATTTCCATGACGCACTGGTCATCGAGCATGGCGTCTGCTCGCTTGTCGCGCGGAATAATCTCTCCGTTGAGTTCGATGGCCACGCGTTCGGCACGGAAACCGTGAGTTTCCAGATAGTCGGCCACGCTGACCGGCGCTTCGAGCTTAACCTGCTCTCCGTTGACCTGCATTCGCATCCCTTCCATGAATACTAAAAAAGGGCGCACGAAACGAACCGTACCTTAAGTGGTGCGCCCATTCATGAACCCAGTCATGCGACCGTGCATGACTCATGGCGCATTGGCTACACCACAAGCCGCACACGGCTGAATTATATGAACCGAACAGAGTGGCGAACCCAACAAATCATGAACAACGATTCCTTACGGCGGCATGACCCGCGTCAAGTTCCCCGGTCGAAGCTGGCGCTTCCTCTCAGCCTTTCGGCTCCCGTTCGTTACGGTTATTCAGTGTAGGTGCGGCGTGTGACATAACAACGGCTCTCCGTTGTTGTGCGGAGAGCCGAAGTGTCATCAATGTGGCGCTGGCAATAATCAGAACGTGCCAGGAGCCTTGTATGCGGAGCCGTCAGAGGTGGAGGCCGGGAAGAGCTTCAGTTCTTCGACCTGCGCCTTGGCGTCGACGATCTGCTCGCGTACGCGACCGTAGGCGGTGCCGCCCTTGCCGTTACGGGAATCGACGGAACCGTGGCTGGAGAGCACCTCACGCACGCCCGGAGCCTTTTCGGCCGGCAGGAATGCGGCGAAGGTGTCGATGAAGTCCTGATCGGTCAGATCCCAGAGTTCCTGGCCGCGGCCTTCGGCGATCTTGACGCATGCGCCGGAGAGCTCGTGGGCATGGCGGAACGGCACGCCGTTCTTGACCAGCCATTCGGCGATGTCGGTGGCCAGGGCGAAACCGGTCGGGGCTTCCTCTTCCAGACGATTGGCGTCGAAGTGCATGGTCCTGACCATGCCGGTGAAGGCGGGCAACAGCACTTCGAGGGTATCCACCTGGTCGAAGACGGCTTCCTTGTCTTCCTGCAGGTCGCGGGCGTAGGCGGTCGGCAGACCCTTCAGGGTGGCGAGCAGACCAGTCAGGTCGCCGATCAGGCGGCCGGACTTGCCGCGGGCGAGCTCGGCGATATCCGGGTTCTTCTTCTGCGGCATGATGGAGGAGCCGGTGGAGTAGCCGTCGTCCAGCTTGACGAAGGCGAATTCCTGGGTGTTCCAGATGATGATTTCCTCCGAGAGACGGGAGATGTCCACGCCAGTCATGGCGGCCACAAAGGCGAATTCGGCCACGAGATCGCGGGCAGCGGTGCCGTCGATGGAGTTGTCGGTCACGCGGGAGAAGCCGAGTTCACGGGCCACGGCCTCCGGGTCGAGGCCGAGCGTGTTGCCGGCGAGTGCGCCGGAACCGTATGGGGAGGCGTCGATGCGCTTGTCCCAGTCGATGAGGCGCTGCACGTCGCGGATGAGCGGCCAGGCGTGGGCCATGAGCTGGTGTGCGAGTAGCACCGGCTGGGCGTGCTGCATGTGGGTGCGGCCCGGCATCACAGTGCGACCGGCCTTTTCGGATTGTTCGATCAGTGCGTTGACGAGGTCGAGCAGCAGTCCGGCGATCACGCGAGAGTGGCGGCGCAGCCACATGCGAATCAGGCAGGCGATCTGGTCGTTGCGGGAGCGGCCGGCGCGAAGCTTGCCGCCGAGCTCGTCACCCGCGATGTCGATCAGGCCACGTTCCAGCGCGGTGGCCTCATCCTCGTCGTCTTCGATCGGAGCGAAGGAGCCATCATCCACGTGACGCTGCAGGGTGTCGAGGGCGTCCTCCATGCGCTGCAGTTCGTCGGCGGTCAAGAGACCGGCACGGCCGAGTGCGCGAGCATGGGCACGGGAGCCGGCGATATCATCGTCGGCCAGCCGCCAGTCGAACTGGGTGGACTTGGACAGTCGGGCCAGTTCCGGGGACGGACCGGAGGTGAAGCGGCCACCCCACAGTGCCAGATGTTCATTGTTTTCGGGCATGAATCACTCCTTATGCAAAAATAGCGGCTGCGCACAGCGTATCAGCGCGTTCAAACATGAGCCCTCTAGACAAATGAGCTCCCCTCGTGGGAGGGGAGCTCAATGCGTTGCATCAATAATTACTCCACGGTGTTGGTGGGGACTTCGATGCCGTTGCCGAACTTCACGTCGCGGGCTGCGGCCACGCGGGACGGCAGGCCGTAGATGTCAATGAAGCCGTTGGAGGACTTGGAATCGAAGCTGTCGCCGGAATCGTAGGTGGCGAGCTTGTAGTCGTACAGCGAGGAGTCGGAACGACGGCCGGTCACCACGGCACGACCACCGTGCAGGGTCATGCGAATCTCACCGGAGACGTACTTCTGGGTGTCTTCGATGAAGGCGTTCAGGGACTGGGTTGCCGGGGAGAACCACTGTGCATCGTAGACCAGCTCGGCCCAGCGCTTGTCGATATCACGCTTGATACGGTGCTGTTCGCGCTCGAGGCAGCAGTTTTCGAGTTCCTGGTGGGCGGCGATCAGCGCCACGGCACCCGGAGCCTCGTACAGCTCGCGGGACTTGATGCCGACCAGACGATCCTCGATCAGGTCGATACGGCCGATGCCCTGGGCGCCGGCGCGGCGGTTCATCTCTTCAATGGCCTGCAGCGGGGTGACGTCACGGCCGTCAATCTTGACGGGGATGCCCTGCTTGAACTCGATAACCACTTCATCTTCGACCGGCGGGAAGGCCGGATCGTCGGTGTAGGAGTAGCAGTCCTTGGTCGGACCGTTCCACGGATCCTCGAGGAAGCCGGTCTCGATGGCGCGGCCCCACACGTTCTGGTCGATGGAGTACGGGGACTTCTCGGTCTGGGTGATCGGCAGCTTGTGCTCCTTGGCGAACGCGATTTCCACGTCACGGGTCAGCGCAAGGTCGCGAATCGGGCTGATGGCCTTCAGCGTCGGGTCGATGGCGGCGATGGACACCTCGAAGCGGACCTGGTCGTTGCCCTTGCCGGTGCAGCCGTGGGAGATGGTGTCGGCACCGAACTGGTGGGCGGCGCGCACGAGATGCTTGGAGATCAGCGGGCGGGAGATGGCGGAGACCAGCGGGTACACGCCCTCGTACATGGCGTTGGCCTTGAGGGCCTTCATGCAGTATTCGTTGGCGAACTCGTCACGGGCGTCCACCACATAGGATTCCACGGCACCGCAGGCGAGAGCGCGCTGCTTGATGGTCTCGAGGCTTTCGCCACCCTGACCGACATCGAGGGAGACGGCGACGACGTCCTTGCCGGTGCGCTCCTTCAGGTACGAAATGGCGACGGAGGTATCAAGACCACCGGAATAGGCCAGAACAATGCGCTTGTTATCTGCCATTGATTCCCTTTCCTAAACAATCAAAAAACAAACTGAATGCAATTATATACAGAGCTATGCATATTTATGCATGGGCGTGTTGGACAAATCATTTGGAGGCGAGGGTGAGAAGCCAGTCGGCGCGGGCGGCGGCGGTGTCGTCATCAGTGCAGATGACCAGCACCGTATCGTCGCCGGCGATGGTGCCGAGCACACCGTCGATGGGTTGCTTATCCACCACGGAGGCCACATACTGAGCAGCGCCGGAAGGCGTGTGCACCACAATGAGATTGCGGGCGGCGGCCACCGACGTGACCAGACCGCTCAGCACGCGAGACATCTGCGCTTCCGAGCGTTCACCTACAATAGCTTCCCCCTCGCCCACGGCCGCCCCTCGGTCAACCGCATAGGCTACCGTGCCGTCCTTCAGGCGCGTCTTGACCGCATGCATCTCGTCCAGATCACGGCTCAGGGTTGCCTGAGTGACCACAATGCCCTCATCAATCAGAATCTTGGACAATTGCGATTGGGAGGTGACGATATGCGTGGCCAATGCCTGTTCGATGGCACTCAGCCGAGCGGCCCTGGTGGCGGGCCGCTGCAACGGTGAAGAATCGCTCATGCCAGCAGGCTTTCGTCTCCACGAGCCTTGCCGGCGAGCCATGTCATCAGCGCCTTTTGGGCATGCAGACGGTTCTCAGCCTCATCCCATACCACGGACTGCGGGCCATCGATCACTTCAGCGGTGACTTCCTTGCCGCGGTAGGCGGGCAAGCAGTGCTGGAACAACGCATCCGGCTTGGCGAGCGCCATAAGCTCGGCATTGACCTGATAGTCCCAGAACGGCTTGGAGCGAATCGCGTATTCGGCTTCCTCGCCCATGGAAACCCAGGTGTCGGTGAAGACGCAGTCGGCGTCCTTGACGGCTTCCTTGGCATCGGTGGTCACCAGGATCGAGCCGCCATTCTCAGCGGCGATGCGCTCGGCATCGGCCACGATATCCGGGCGCGGCAGGTAGCCCTGGGGGCCGGCCACGCGCACGTTCATACCGGCCACGGCACCACCAAGCAGGTAGGAGTTGGACATGTTGTTGGCGGCATCGCCCACGTAGGCGATGGTCTGGGTCTTCAGGTTATCCACGCCACCACGGTGTTCGGCGATGGTCTGGAAGTCGGCGAGAATCTGGCAGGGGTGGAAGTCGTCGGTCAGCGCGTTGATCACCGGATGGGTGGAGTACTTGGCCATTTCCTCCACACGGTCCTGACCGAAGGTGCGCCAGACCACACCGTAGGCCATGCGATCGAGCACGCGGGCGGTGTCGGCCACCGGCTCGCCGCGGCCCAGCTGGGAGCCGGACTTGTCGATGACCAGCGGGTAGCCGCCCAATTCAGCTACACCGATGGAGAAGCTGGAGCGGGTACGTGTGGATGGCTTGTCGAACAGCACGGCGACGGCCTGCGGGCCGGCGAACGGCTGCTTGTAGAAGCGGTTGTGATGGAACTTGATGGCGAGTTCCAAAACCTGCTTCTGCTCCTCATGGTTGAGGTCATCGTCGCGCAGCATGTGGCGAAGTTCTGGGGTCATGGTGATCTCCTTGAAGTAATTGGAAGTATTAATCGTTGGGTAGGTCGGTCGGAACGCTCTTGAGCACGGCCAATGCCTGCTCGACGTCTTCGGCGGTAACGATCAGCGGCGGCGCGAAGCGCAGCGCATCAGGTGCCACGGCGTTGACGATCAGGCCATGCTCGAGGCAGTAGTTCATTACCGCGTGCGCGCATGGATGCTTGAGTTCGACGGCGTCGAGCAAACCACTGCCGCGCACCGAAACGTACAGCGGGTTGCCGGTGGCCATGATGCCTTCACGCAGCTGCTTGCCACGCTCCTCGGCATTCGCTACCAGGTTTTCGTCTTCAATCGTGCTGATTGTTGCCAGTCCTGCCGCGGCGCCCAACGGGTTGCCTGCGAATGTGGAGCCGTGCGAACCCGGCGTGAACAGTGCCGCAAGCTTGGCGCCGAAGGCGATCATGCCGCCCATCGGGAAGCCGCCAGCCACGCCCTTGGCGAACGTGACCATATCGGGCGTAACGCCACCAGATAACTCCTCGTTCTGGAACGCGAACCAGGAACCCGTGCGGCCCATACCGGTCTGCACTTCATCGATGATGAGCAGTGCATGGTTGATGTCGCACATTTCGCGCACGAACTTGACATAGTCAGCGCCCAGCGGCTTGACGCCCGCCTCGCCCTGAATCAACTCCAGAATCACCGCGGCCACCGGCCCCTTGCCGTAATGGCCAAGACCGGTCTGGGCGAAGGCATCATGCAGCGCGAATTTGTCTCCGGGGCGCACGAACTCGATGTTCGGCACCAGCGGATCGTACGGCTTGCGGATGTTCGGCTTCCAAGTAGCGGAAAGAGCACCCATCGTACGGCCGTGGAAGCCCTGGGTCATGGCGATGATGCGTGCCGGCTTGCCACCCACGGACGGCAACGCCCCCGGCAGCGTGCGGCCGTAGAGCTTGGCGAGCTTCAACGCCGCCTCATTGCCTTCCGCTCCGGAGTTACCGAAGTAGACCTTGGAGCCCTCAGGAGCACCAGCCAGCTTGACCAGCTTGGCGGCGAGCTCGATCTGCGGTTCGGAGGCGAAGTAGTTGCTGATATGGGCCATCTTCGCCGCCTGCTCGGCAACGGCCTTGACCCACTTGGGGTGTGCGTAGCCCAACGAATTGACGGCGATACCGGCCAGGAAGTCGAGATATTCATTGCCATCGACATCCCAGATATGGGCGCCTTGGCCATGGTCCATCACGCGAAGCGGCGTGCCGAATACGTTCATATGGACCTGGGCGTACTCCCCCAGCCACTTGCTGTCTTCCGCGCCCAGTGTTTCCTCATGCTCAGTAGACATAGGAGCTCCTCATTTCCAGTCCGTCCTCAGGCACGACCATGGTGCCGATACCCGCGGAAGTGAATATCTCGTTCAAAATGGAGTGTGGCTTGCGGCCGTCGATGATGTGGGCTTGAGGCACACCACCGTCGATGGCGCGCACGCAGGCCTCCATCTTCGGGCGCATGCCGGATTCCAAATCCGGCAGCATATCGCGCAGATTCTCCACGCCGATGCGTCCGATCAGCGAATTCCTATCCGGCCAATCGGCGTAGAGGCCATCCACGTCGGTCAGAATCACCAGTTTGTGGGCGCCTACCGCGGCGGCCAATGCGGCGGCTGCGGAGTCGGCGTTCACATTCAGCACCTCAGTGGCGTCCTCTTCGTTGGGAGCCACGGAAGAGACCACTGGGATACGGCCCGCTGCAACCAGATCCTCCACGGCGGAGGCGTCCACGGACACCACATCGCCCACCAGGCCGATATCGGTAGGAGCGCCGTCGATCACCGGCTTGCGCTGGGTGGCGGAGAACAGGCCGCCGTCCTCTCCGGACAGGCCCACCGCCAGCGGACCATGTGCGTTGATCAGGCCCACCAGTTCGCGGGAAACCTTGCCGGTCAACACCATGCGCACCACGTCCATGGCTTCAGGAGTCGTGACGCGCAGGCCGCCCTTGAACTCGGACTTGATGCCCAGAGCCTTCAGCATATGGGAGATCTGCGGGCCGCCGCCATGCACCACAATCGGATGGATGCCCACCTGGCGCAGAAACACCATGTCTTCGGCGAAGCATTGCTTCAGATGCTCATCAACCATGGCGTTGCCGCCATACTTGACCACGATGCGCTGGCCGGCGAACTCCTCCAGCCATGGCAATGCCTCAATCAGCACTTCCGCTTTCTGATCGGCGCGCAGGTCGGTGTGCACGTCAAAATGGAACCCAGGTCCCTTTAATTCCGTAGCCATAAATCTATTATTTCCCCTCACATATGCCATAGGTAAGAGGTTGCTGGAGATATTCGTTGTCAGACCGTAGGCTTGGCCGAACGGCCTTGAGTGTGTCGGACAACGAATATCTCCAGCAATCTCGCATAGCTTTACTCAGCTTTCATAGTCGGCGTTGATGTGTACGTATTCGTGGGTCAGATCGTCGGTCCATACGGTGGCCGAGGCATCAGCACCAGTGTTCAGATCAATGTCGATATGCACTTCGCGCGGAGTCATGTCGACTTCACTGCGATCGCGCCCGGCGCCGCCGTTCTCGCAGATGCGCACACCGTTGACGTCAACGGTGACCTTGTTGGAATCGTATGGCGCCACGTCTTCAGGCACCGTGCCCAAAGAGCTGACGATACGGCCCCAGTTCGGGTCATTGCCGGAAATCGCGCATTTGAGCAGGTTGGAGGCGGCCACTGCACGGCCACATGCCAATGCCGCCTCCTCGCTGGTGGCACCGGTCACGGTGATGCGGATGTCATGGGAGGCGCCCTCGCCGTCGCCGATGATCTGACGGGACAGGCTGGCGCAGGCCTGACGCACAAGCCTGTTGAACTCATCCTTATCCGGTTCAACGCCGGAGGCACCGGAGGCGAGCAGCAGCACCGTGTCGTTGGTGGACATACAGCCGTCCACATCGATACGGTTGAAGGAATGCTCGGCAGCCACAGTGAGCGCGGCTTGCATCTGCCCGGCGGAGACCACGGCATCGGTGGTGATGACGCACAGCATGGTGGCCAGCTGCGGAGCGATCATGCCGGAGCCCTTGACCATGCCACCGATTTTCCAACCGTTGGAGCCGGTCAGTTCAACCGTCTTCGGCTTGGTATCGGTGGTCATGATGGCATGGGAGGCATCGGCTCCCGCCTCGGCGGTATCGGCCAAAGCTTCATACGCTTGGGTGGCCCCCTCGAGCACGTGGTCGAGCGGCAGCAGCTCACCAATCAAACCAGTGGAGCATACCGCCACATCTTCCGGCTTGGCACCAACCAGTTCGGCGACCTTTTCCGCAGTGGCCTTGGACTGCGCATAGCCTTCCTCGCCAGTGCAGGCGTTGGCGCCACCGGAGTTCAGAATCACCGCCTTGGCGTGGCCATCCGCCACAATCTTGCGACTCCACTGCACCGGTGCCGCGCAGAAACGATTCGAGGTGAATACACCGGCAATGGCATCAAGCGGACCGTTGTTGACGACCAGTGCCAGATCCTTCTTGCCTTCAACCGCGGAAATACCGGCTTCCACACCGGCTGCGGTAAATCCTTGTGCGAATGTAACGCTCACGGAGCTACTCCAATCTTGGTCAGGCCTGCATCCTCAGGCAGACCCAGTGCGACATTCAGTGACTGTACCGCTTGACCGGCCGTACCGCGGTTGAGGTTATCAATAGCTGAAAATGCATACAGTCGCTTGGCCTTGCGATCGGTGACCACTTGCAGATGTGCGGCATTGGAACCGATCACATTGCCGGTTGCCGGCAGCATGCCTTCCGGCAACAGCACCATGAAGTCCTGGCCTTCGTAGGCCTTGGTCCAGATGCCACGAATTTCCTCATCGCTCATGTCGAGTGCCTTCTCGCTCATGCGAGCGGACACGGTGGCGAGAATGCCGCGGGACATAGGGGCAAGAACCGGCGTGAAGCCCAGCGTGAATTCGCTGGCGGCCGCAGCGCTTTTGCCAGCTGCGTGTGCGAAGTTCTGCAGAATCTCAGGGATATGACGGTGCGTACCACCGACACCATATGGCAATGCGGACTGCAATGCTTCGGAAGCGAGCAGATTCGTGCGCTTCAGGTTCTTGCCGGCTCCGGAATAGCCGACCACCAGATCGGCGACGATGTCGGTCGGCTCAACGAGGCCTTCGGCAATACCCGGCTGCAGGGCCAGCGTGGTTGCGGTGACATTGCATCCCGGTCCGGCGATACGCTTCGCACAAGGCAATGCCGCACGCTGGCGAGTGTATTCGCCGTTCGTGTTCTTGCCGGTAATGAGTTCCGGCATGCCATAGGTCCAGTGCTCGTAAAAATCGCCGCCATAGAACTCATCCCAGGCACTTCGCTCTTCGAGGCGATGGTCGGCGCCCAAATCAACCACTATGGCGTTCGGATCCAACTGGGAGGCCAGCTTACCGGAAGCGCCATGCGGCAACGCAAGAATAATCACGTCATGACCGTTGAGCACTTCAGGCGTGGTATCCTCCACCGTGAGCCCGGCCAATTGCGGAATGTGCGGCATGTGCTTGGCCATGGAATCACCCACGGAGGAATGTCCCGCCACGCAAGTGACTTCAAAGTCGGGGTGGGCGGCAAGAATGCGCAGCGCCTCGCCTCCGGCATATCCCGTGGCACCGGCCACGGCCACTGAATATTTGGGCATACTCATCTCTTTTCAACTGATGTAACCTTGGATGAGTATACATGATTATGCAGACTTATGTATAGTTATGCACAGGTGTGTTGGCTCACTGGTCCAAAGCCAACACGGAAAGGAACCACTTGCGAATCACGCGGCAATGGAATCGCTGGAGGAAGAGCCGGCACCACCGGTCAGCTGTTGCAACGCATCCTGATAGAGACTCATGGCGTCATATCCATTCAACGCCATCCAAACAACGGCCAGCGTATACAACACATTGAGTATCACTGCCGCCAGAGCCAGGCCAAAACCCTTCATATGGAAGGTACGGGTACGCCACATGGCCAGGATTCCCATCAATGCCGACAATACCGGCACAGGGAAGAACAATGCCAGAACGAAGGAAATAACCGCATACGAATCCCAATGCCCATACAGGGGATTCTGATTGGGATCGTTCAAATCAATGCCGTTGTAATAATGCGGCTGGTAGGGCTTGCCGTCTTGGTTGGAGGCGGGATTGCCCTGACCGAGCCGACCATATGGCTGACCCTGCGCTCCGGGATACCCGCCTGGGTAATATCCCGGCACATTCTGCCGCTGCGCAGCGTCACCGGACGCATTGCCCACTGCCTGCTGCGCCGCCGCAGTATTCTGCTTGGAATCGGATTCGGGAGCGCCATAGAGATATGGATTGTAATTGGGACCATATTGCCCAGCCATGGCACCGTATTCAGGCTGTTTGTACTGCCCGTACTCCGGTGTTTGTTGTTCTGGCTGGCTCATGACGCTCCTTAACTGTCGTTCAAGTATGGGCAAGGCTCCCCTCAGTTGACTTCGGGGAGCCCAGGTAGGTCAGGCGCGCAGCTGCGCACCAATCTTTGCGGCCGCCGCGACGATATCCGCACGAATCGCCTCGCTGTCTTCGGCAGAGAGCGTCTTGCTCGGGGAGCGGAAGACCACGGCGTAGGCCAGGGACTTCTTGCCTTCGCCCACCTGCTCACCGGTGAACACGTCGAACAATTCGATGGATTCGAGGTTGGCGCCTGCGGCTTCGCGAATCACGGCTTCCACCTGAGCGGCGCTGACCGTATCGTCCACGGTGAACGCCAGATCCTGCTTGACCGGCGGGAAGGTGGAGATCGGCTTGGCCTGAACCGGCTTGCCAGTCAACGTGGCGAACAGGTCGGTCAGGTTCAGCTCGAAGGCGGCGGAATGCTCAGGGAAGCCCAGGGCCTCGTTGACACGCGGGTGCAGTTCGCCAACCCAACCGGCGAACACATCGCCGGCCATCACGCGGGCGGCGCGGCCCGGATGCCACTGTGCGGGAACATCGTCGGCGGCGGGCTGGTCGAGCGTGATGTTCGCACCGATACGACCGGCGATACGGCGCACGGCTTCCACGGCATCGGACCAATCGACCGGGCGCTTGCCGCCCAGCCAGCCGGCGTCTTCAGCCAGGCCGGTCAGGATACCGGCCACGTGGTCGGGCTGATCAGGCAGGCCGGCATCAAGTGCGGCCAGCTGCTCGTCGGTCGGACGTACGCCACCGGGCAGAGCCGGGATGGCGGGAGCGTTGGGATCCCACAGGTAGACATGGCCCAGCTCGTACAGGGAGACGTTCTCGATGCCGCGGCGGATGTTGCGCTGCACGGTGGTGGCCAGAGTAGGCAGAATCTCACGACGCAGGTACGGACGATCGCCGTACAGCGGGTTGGCGATCTCCACACTGACCTTCTTGGTGGATTCGGCATCATAACCGAAGGCCTTGTAGTCCTCGTCGCCCACGAACGGGTAGCTCAGCGCTTCCACCATGCCGTACTCGGCAAGTTCGTCCGCGATACGACGGCGACGCAGCTGGTTCGGGGTCAGGCCCACGAGGCCTTCCACCGGAGCCGGCGGCACGGTGACCGGAATCTGGTCGTAACCGACCAGTCGGGCGATCTCTTCGACCAAATCGCAAGGAGCGCCAAGATCCGGACGCCAGGTCGGCGGAGTCACGGAGAATTCACCGTTACCGCCACCGGCAACGGTGCAGCCGATATCGGTGAGGATGTCGGAAATGCGGTTGATGTCCACATCGAGGCCGGCTACACGAGCCACCTCCGAGGCCTTGAAGTGAATGACCTTGCGACGCTTGGTGTTGTTCACATCATTCGGGTGTTCGCTCGGCTCGCCATTGCCGTACTTGGCCAGCAGTTCGGCGGCCATCTGAGCGGCGGCCGGCTGCAGTGCGGTGTCCACGCCGCGTTCGAAACGACGGGAAGCCTCGGACGGGGTCTTGTGGCGGCGTGCGGAACGGGCGATGGTCACCTGATCGAAATGAGCGGCTTCCAAGAGGATGTTCTTGGTGTCGGCGGTCACTTCGCCGTACAGACCACCCATCACACCGGCAAGGCCGATGATGCGGGAACCACGCTCGCCGTTCGGAGAGTCGGTGATGAGCAGATCTTCGACGCTGAGCTCATGTTCCTTGCCATCCAGCGTGGTGAGCTTCTCACCGGCGTTGGCGCGACGGACCACAATCGGGCCTTCGAGCTTGTCGAGATCGTAGGCGTGCATCGGCTGGCCGAGATCCAGCATCACGTAGTTGGTCACGTCCACTGCCAGAGACAGGGAGCGCATGCCCGCACGGGTCAGGCGTCGACGCATCCAGTTCGGGGTCTTGGCGGTGGGATCGAAGTTCTTGACGATGCGGGCGTAGTAGCGGTCGCATCCGGGAACGCCGTGAATCGGGTTGTTGTCATCGATTTCGACGTCGATGTCCACCTTGGTGCCCGGCTGGTAGTCGGCCGGTTCCGGAGCCTTCTCGTTGAGGGCGATGGCCGGATCGGTGTACGGAGCACCGGTGGAGTGGTGGTATTCGCGGGCCACGCCACGGTAGGAGAGGGTGTAGCCACGATCCGGGGTGATGTTGATCTCGAGCAGCGGCTGATCCAAATGCAGCAGATGCATGGCGTCCTGGCCGGGCTTGAGGGCCTCATACTCGGCCTTGGTGAAGCCGTACTCGCGCAGCAGGATGATGCCGTTGTGGTTGTCGCCAAGACCCAGCTCGCGCTCGGAAGCGCACATGCCGTTGGAGATGTGGCCGTAGGTCTTGCGCGGTTCGATCTTGAAGTCGCCCGGCAGCACGGCGCCCGGCAGCGTCACGACGACCTTTTCGCCGGCCTTCATGTTCGGAGCACCGCAGATGATGCCGCGCGGAACCTTGTTGCCATTCTCGTCGGTCTCATTCCATTCGTCACCGCAGTCCACATGGCACCAGTTGATGATCTTGCCGTTCTTCTGCGGTTCCGGGGTGGCGTCCACTACGTAGCCGACCACGATCGGGCCGGTCACCTGGGAGGCGTGAATCTCCTCTTCCTCAAGGCCCACCTTGACGAGGTCCTTGGCGAGCTGCTCATAGGTCAGGCCTTCAGGAACCTCGACATGGTCCTTGAGCCAATCGATATCGATCATAGGCATGGCTGAATCACTCCCCCATCACAAACTGTTCGGCGAAACGCACGTCGCCTTCAACCAGGTCGTGCATATCGTTGATGTCGCTGCGCAGCAGCAGCGTGCGCTCCATGCCCACGCCGAAGGCGAAGCCGGTGTACACGTCCGGGTCGATGCCGGCGGACTTCAGCACGTTCGGGTTCACCATGCCGCAGCCGCCCCATTCGAGCCAGCCCGGGCCGCCCTTCTTATCAGGGAACCACAGGTCGAGCTCGGCGCTCGGCTCAGTGAACGGGAAGTAGCTCGGACGCAGACGGGTCTTGGCCTCTGGGCCGAACATGGCCACGGCGAGCTTGTCCAGCACGCCCTTCAAATCAGCCATGGTCAGGTGCTTGTCGACGGCGAGGGCTTCGCACTGGTGGAACACCGGGGTGTGGGTGGCGTCAAGCTCATCAGTGCGGAACACACGGCCCGGGCTGGCGATGTACAGCGGCACACCGCGGGTGAGCAGTGCACGAACCTGATCGGATGAGGTCTGCGTACGCACCACCATGTTGGAGCCCACGAAGCCTGCTGCGTCCTTGGCCTGATTGCCTTTGACGTAGAAGGTGTCCTGCATCTGGCGGGCCGGATGATCAGGGCCGAAGTTCAGGGAGTCGAAGTTGTACCATTCGGCTTCAATCTCCGGGCCGGAGGAGATCTGCCAGCCCATGGAGATGAAGAAGTCCTCGACATCTTCCATCAGCTTGGCCAGCGGATGGCGGGCGCCCAGCGGCTTGCGGTTCACCGGCAGCGTCATATCCACGGTTTCAGCAGCCAGGGCAGCCTTCTCGGCGGCTTCCTTGAGCTCGACTTCCTTGGGTCCATAGGCGCGGCCGAAGTCGGCGCGCAGCTTGCTCATGAGCTTGCCCGCGTCCTTCTTCTGATCTACAGGGAGCGAACCGATGGCCTTGCTGGCACGAGTCATCGCAGAATCAGCGCCTGCGTACTGTGTCTTGATGGCTTTCAGCTCCTCCAGATTGGAGGCGTTCTGGATTTTCTCGATGCCCTCGGCAACCGCAGCGGTTACCTGGTCGGCATCGAACACCATTTGTTCTGCCACGAGAACCCTTTCGTTCGATGATTACTCAACGCGGTTTTCTAATGTTTGCAGCGTATTTTCCAAACTCACATTGTTTCAATATGACCCGACATAGCCAGGCTCATCAGCATGACCGCGGCCGAGGTGCCGAGGTTCAATGATTCGGCTTTGCCATAGAGCGGAATGGAGATGATGCGTCGGCACTGCTCCAGGATCTCCGTCTCCAACCCACGTGCCTCGTTGCCGAACAGCACTACTTTGGACTCAGCAACAGACGCTTGGTCGGCAAGCACCTGCGGCAAGCTCTCAGGCTTGCGATCGTTGGTGCCGTACACATCGGCCGCCCACACGTCCACATGTTGATCAGCAGCCCAGCTGAAGAACTCTGCAGTTCCCATATGCAGTACCGGAATATGGAACAATGAGCCGACCGTGGATCGAATAACCTTCGGATTGAGCGGATCGACGCAATTGTCCACAAAAATCACGGCATCGCAGCCGGCTGCATCGGCCGCACGAATCACCGTGCCGGCGTTGCCCGGGTCGCGCACCTGCCAGAAGGCGGCAATCTGTGGCTTCTCCCCTAATTCAATATCTTCGGGGTCGCTCTGCATCGCCCGCGCATTGCCTACTGCCAGAATACCTTGCGCATCCTTGCTGATATGGCGGATGACATCACCAGTGCACTGGTGTACGTAAATCGTGGCATCCTGGGATTTGTCCACGATTTTCTCCAACGTGGACGAAATGATGCGCGGATGCTCCAGCGCTTGGGAAACCTCCACGTACAGGTCCTGTACTACGTCTGGCCGCCAGGTTACGGCTTCGCGCACCGCCTGCGGGCCTTCGATAAGGAAACGACCGGAGCGTTCGCGGCCTTTGGTACGGGCGAGGTCGGCGATACGGCGCACACGGTCCGACTTTGGATTATCGAGAATCTGGGCATTAATCGGCATAGGCTTTAGCCTACCGCAAGGTTGTACAGCGGAGGTGAAATAAACTACGCACCTTGAAAAGCACTGTGCTCATTAACGCTTTTCAAGCACCTTGAAAAGCACTGCGCTCATTAACGCTTTTCAAGCACCTTGAAAAGCAAAATGCCAATTACCGGTGGCGACGGCTAGGGCTAGGGCGGCGAATGGAATGGCCAGGCAGATGGCGTAGAAGATCCAGTCGATGGCATGAAGGCTGGAGACGCGGGCTTGGGAACGCGGGGCATCCGAGCCGAAGCCACGAGCCTCCATAGCGGTGGCCAACTTGGTGGCGCGGCGGATGGAAAGCACCAACAAACCGAATGCCTGAGAAAGCGCACGCATGATGGCGTTGCCGTCACCCAAACCACGGGAACGCTGGGACAGCCCCAAAGCGCGCCAGTCATCCTGCAACAAGGTGAACATGCGCAGACCCGCCAGACCGCCATAAACGAACCGCGGGGAGAAATGCAGAATTTCCACCAAACCGTCAGCCAAGTCGGTGGGATCAAGCCCCAAAGCCAGAATCACACCGGGAACAGCAATGGCCGCCACACGAATGGCCGTGGCCAATGCCAGCGGGAATGACCCTTCGGAAATCACAATCCAGCCAGCGGACCATACAATCTCACCGGAGACTCGCGCATACAAGAACACCGAAATAAAGCTGCCAAGCGCGGCAATCCAGACGGGCCATGTCTTGCGGCATACCGTCCACGGTGCCACGCCGCCGATCCATAACAGTATGAATTCGATGACCAGAGCGCTGGACGAAGACACCAAATCCAAGCTGAAGAACATCGGAATGCACAGCAGCAGTGCGCCGATAATGCGGCTGACCGGATTGATACGCGCCACAAACCATGAGGGCGAAGCCAGTTTGACCGGTTCCACTCGCGTATCCTGCGGGCTGACGGTCACAGTATCGGCAATGCCATTCGCATCTTCAGAGACTTCGATCGCACGCTCATTATGCCGCATAGCAATCTGCACGGAATCGCTCATGCCCGACTCCCCTCCTGGAACATCACGCGACGCGCGTCCAACGCATTCACCAGCGCTTCATCGTGCGTCACCATGATCACGCACGAGCCTTGGTCTCGAATAGCGGCGATGAGTTTGACCATTTCGGTCCATGTGGTGAAATCCTGGCCGAATGTCGGTTCGTCCATCACCAATACCTGCGGTGCGGCAGCCAACATCGAGGCCACGGACAGACGTCGTTTCTCACCGCCTGACAGTGTATATGGATTCGCTTGCGCGAATCGGGTCAGATTCATGCGTTCCAGCATCGAATCCGCGATGGCATAGGCCTCTTCTTGTGTTTTGCCCATTGACTTCGGGCCAACCGACACTTCATCACGTACGAAATTCGCGGCAAACTGGTGCTCCGGCTCCTGGAACACCATGCCGATACGGCCAAGCAGCTCGCGGCTCTTCCACATGATAGGCTCACGACGGTCTGCACGTGGAGCAAGATTCTCGGCTATCAGCACCTGCCCATCGACCGGCGGCAGCAGACCGGCCAGCGTCAACGCAAACGTCGACTTGCCGGCACCATTAGGCCCCATGAGGGCAGTGACTTCGCCGGGATAGAAATCAAGATTGACGCCAGCGCCCAGTGCGCTGCCTCGGCCAAAGCTCAGGTTCCGGCAGCTCAGCACCGGCATATGCTCGTTCAGTTCGTCGGCGGTCGCGGACACATTAGTCACATTCACTGCCTTGGCAGCAGCTGATCCCGGGCGATAATCAGGAATCGTGCGGCCGGGCACCCATGCGCCGCCGGATGCCAATACATCGCCCATCGCCGCGAACACTTCGTCCGGCTTGCCATCGGCAATGACCGCGCCAGAAGGATCGCCGGGCTCCGGACGCCCCAGTACAATCACACGATCGACCATATCAAGCCAGACATCGATGTGGTGTTCCACCACCACCATGGTCTGCCCGGTCGATTCCACGACTTTCTTGACCGCATCATGCACTTCGACCACTCCTTCAGGGTCGAGGTTGGCGGTCGGCTCGTCGAGCAGGAGCAGTCCGGGCTTCATGGCGAGTACGCCGGCCAATGCAAGGCGCTGGCGTTGGCCACCGGAAAGATGGCGAGTGGAGCGATTGAGGTCAAGATCCCCCAGACCAACAAGGTTCAGGGATTCACGCACGCGCTGCCAGATCTCCTCGCGCGGCACGTTAAGGTTTTCGCAGCCGAATGCTGCATCATCGCCCAATCGTTCAAGAATGATCTGCGAGTCCGGGTCTTGGAGCACCAAGCCCACGCGGCCTCGCGCCTCGCGGGCGTCCACGCCGTCGATGGTCAGCGAGCCTTCCTGTTCGCCTTCCTCATCGCCGCCGAGCACGCCGGCGAGTCCAGCCATCATCGTGCTTTTGCCGGCACCCGAAGCACCGAGTAAGAGTACACGTTCACCTGGCTGGATAGTGAAATCAACGGCACGCAACGCGAAATCCTTACGCGTTGCGTGCCTCCAGCCCCAGCCGTTGGCTTCAACGGCGGCCGGTTGTACCTGCATCAGACGCGAGCCTGGGCGCGACCGGACTCAAAGCGATCGAGCACGCCGGTGGCGGCGATCGCACGAGAGAGGAACCAGACCACGATTCCGGCGATGATCAGGCCGGAGATGATGGAGCCCACGAGGTACCAGCCGACGCGCAGGAAGTTCCAGCCCGGGTTGGTGGCCCAGTAGTAGACCCAGCAGCCCACGCCGGCCAGAGCGCCGGAGAGCAGGGTGGTGCCGATGTTCCACTTCTTGTAGGCGAATACGGCGAAAGCGATTTCAGCGCCAAGGCCCTGGATGATGCCGACGATCAGAGAACCGCCAACGCCCCACTGGTTGCCCAGGGTGAGCTCAAGGAAGGCGGCAAGGGTTTCAGCGAACAGTGCGGCACCCGGCTTGCGCACGATGATGGCGGCCAACGGACCGGCGAACAGCCAGAAGCCGTTGAGCAGGCCTTCGAAGCCCGGGGTGACGCTTTCGAACAGGGTCAGCGGAACAGCGCAGACGATGTCCCAGCCCCAGAAGATAACACCGGATGCAACGGCGATGATGGCGGCGACGACGATATCGACAACGCGCCACTTGTAGTTGGCCTTAGCCACAGCTTCAGTCATGATTGTGCCTTTTCTTCTCTTCTCATGCGTTTAAAGGCTGTGAAACCTTCAAATCGCTTGGGTTCAGGCACGGGTATGTAAGAGCGACAATTCCGTGACGAACGGCATTACCCGGTCACGTTCCATCGGTCGAGACTTGTATGTCTCCTCTCAGCCGCCTTAAGGCAGCTCCCGTGTCAACTCCATGACTATAAGGCAAAGTGCAGTCAAAGGCAATAACTGCTATAAAACTTCAAAATAAATTTAGGGTCGAGCTTCGAAAATATCCGAAGCTCGACCCTATGGTTTTACCTAATAGGCACCTCTACTGTCAGCGGCGCTGACGCTTGATCGACAATACGATGCCAGCGGCAAACAACAGCACAGTCAGGCAGGCGATGCCGCCGATTGCAACGCCTGTGTCCGAAAGAGGCGTCTTGCTTGGTTTCTTGCCTGCGTTATCGTTATTGTCCTTGCCGTTGTCCTCACCGTCATTCGGGTTCGTAGATGAACCAGCCTTAACGGTTACCGTTGCCGCAATCGGGAAGGTGATGGTAGAGGCCTGTGCGGATCCCTCGGCGAGGCCGGATGCGTCGGCAGGAACGGTGACCACGCCGGAGACGGTGAACGTACCGGCCTTGGCCAGCAGCGCGGAATTAATCTCATTCCACGCCACAGCCGCGGCAAGCTTGTCGCCGTTCGACCACACGACATTCAGCCGAGAGGGCAGCTCGGGAGCCACACCCACCTTGGTCGTCGTCTCGACCTTGCCGTCGTTAGCCAGCTTGACCGGAGTGGCAGGATCGACATGCACCTTGACAGTCACCTTGCCATCCCAGCCGGCGACCGAGCCCTTAAGCTCATAATCGCCACCGGCCAAAGCCGTGTATGCATCCGATTCGGCCCACTTGACACCAACCTGAGACTCAGTGCCGTTCGACCAATGCGCCGTCAACGTGGCAGGCAGAACAGGCTTCACACCAGACGCGGTGGTTACCACATCCGCAGGCGCATCCACACCGGTTAGCGTCGCTGCGACGACCGTCACCGTCACGCTAACAGACAGGCCCTTAGCCGAGCCTTCGACAGTGAATTTGCCGGGCTTGTCAAGCTTTCCCTCGTCATACTGATTCCAAGTAATGGTTTCAGCGGAGGTTTCGCCGTTCGACCAAGTCACCACGGCGGTCTCAGGCAGCGTAGGCACTACCTTCTCCTCCGTAGAGACATCAGCAGGATTAGCCGCACCAATAGCCTTCGCAGCCTTCACATGCACAGTGAACGGAACGGCATCCTTCCAACCATCAACACGGCCAGACACCGCCACATCATGTGCAGTACGCGGATGATTCCAACCATCAGGCAACGCCAACGGCACATCCACTTCAGACGTCTTGCCATCATTCCACGTAAGCATCGCCTTACCAGTGACAGCAGGCTTCGGATCCGTATCAGTGGCGGTGGCAACTTCGATGGATTCGCGAGACGCAGTAACAGCAGTGACGGCACGAGCGGCGACATTCACTGTAACGGTTACGGTTGCCTTCTTGCCATCAATGGTGATGCCCTTGACGGTTCCGGTCACCTTGAAGTTGCCTGCCGAAGCGTACTGGTCAGCGTCAACCGCCTTCCATTCGACCTTCTCAGTGGTGGTCGTGCCATCAGACCACGTAACCTTCGCCTGCACCTTGCTCAAATCGGGAGCATTCGTGGCGATGGTCTCCACCGAGGTCTTGGTCGCCTCGGCCTTGACAGCCACATTGGTCACCGTGATCTTCACAGCCTTGGAGCTCACTCCACCAGCGGTGGCGGTAATCTCCGCAGTACCTTCGGCAATGGCTTTCACGTTGCCGTCCGCATCCACGGTGATGATCTTTTCGTCCGAGGAGGTCCAAGTCACCTTCTGATCAGTGGCGTTGCCAGGCTTGACTGTGGCAACGGCCTTGGCTGTACCGCCGATAGCCAAATCAGTCGAATCCACGGAAATGGCCACGCTTGTCACCGGCACGGCTTCAACGGTCACCGTCGCGATGATCGGGAAAGTAACCGTCGTAGAGACGGCAGCTCCCTCGGCTAGGCCGGATGCGTCGGCAGGAACAGTGACGGAGCCAGTGGCAGTGAACGTACCGACCTTGGCCAGCAGCGCGGAATCAATCTCATTCCATGCCACTGCCGCGGCAAGCTTGTCGCCGTTCGACCACACGACATTCAGCTGAGAGGGCAGCTCAGGAGCCACGCCCACCTTGGTCGTCGTCTCGACCTTGCCGTCATTGGCCAGCTTGACCGGAGTGGCAGGATCGACATGTATCTTGACGGTCACCTTGCCATCCCAGCCGGCGACCGAGCCCTTAAGCTCATAATCGCCACCGGCCAAAGCCGTGTACGCATCCTTGTTCAGCTCGCCCCATGCGACGCTCACCTGGGACTCGGTGCCGTTCGACCAATGTGCGGTCAACGTGGCAGGCAGAACAGGCTTCACACCCGACTTGGTGACCACCACATCCGCAGGAGCGTCCACGCTGGTAATCGTCGCTGCGGTCACCGTTACCGTAATGGTCACCGTCGCGTCCTTGCCGTCGACCTTGATGCCCTTGACGTTGCCGGTCACCTTGAAGCTACCTGCAGCCTCATACTTGCCGGCATCGATGGATGGCCATTCGATCTTCTCATCGGAGGTTTCGCCGTTCGACCAAGTCACCACTGCAAAGTCCGGAAGCACGGGCGCTACCTTCTCCTCTGTCGAGACGCCGGAAGCGGTTACACCGACGGCTGCCGCAGCCTTCACACGCACGGTGAACGGAATGGCATCCTTCCAACCATCGACGCGGCCGGACACCGCCACATCATGCGCAGCGCGAGGATGATTCCACCCATCAGGCAGCGTCAACGGCACATCCACAGTCGAAGTCTTACCATCATTCCATGTAAGCGTTGTCTTGCCGGTAACAGCAGGCTTCGGATCCGCATCGCCCGCGGTATCCACTTCGATGCTTTCATCCGAAGGCGTTACCTTGGCTATCACACGAGCTACAACATTCACGGTTACAGTGACGGTCGCGTCAGCTCCGTTGATCTGCACACCCTTGACAGTGCCGGTCACATCGAAGGAACCTGCCGAAGCGTACTGGTCGGCGTTGATTTCCGGCCATGTCACGTCCTCGGTAGTGATCGTATTGTCAGACCACGTAACCTTCGCCTGCACCTTGTCCAAGTCGGAAGGCTTGTTCGTGGCGATCGTCTCCACCGAGGTCTCAGTCGCTTCAACCTTAATGGCCACGGCCTTACCCACGTTCACCTTTACTTTGACGGAGGCGCTATAGCCGTCCACGCTCACCGTGCCATTGACCTCGAAGGATCCTGGCTTGGCGAAGTCGCCGAGTTTGATTGCGTCCCACTTGACATCAACCATCTCCGTATCGGAGTCGCCGCTGGACCAGACGATCGTGGCCTGCTTGGGCAGCTGACCAGTCGGATCCACACCGGCCGGTGTGGACAGTTCGGTCACATCAACCGTGGCCGACTTGATAGTGGCATGCTCGACGATAATCGTCTGCTCAGCCTTCACGCCATCCGAGCCGTCCACAGTGCCTTCGAGCTTGATAGTGCCGCCCCTGGGCCCCTTCCACGTATCAGGCATGGAGCCCCAAATGACATCCACTCCATCACGCGTCAGGCCGTTGTCAAGCTCGACCTTCACCTTGCTCGGCAGCTGACCAGAAGGATCGGTGCCAGCAGCAACCGTAATATCCTTCAGCGTCTCGACCGAGGCAATCTTCGCATCGACAATTACGTATCGGCCCGAATCGTTCGCCATGAACTTCTTGTCATCAGCAATAGTGCTCTGACCGGGGTTCTTGGCGTACGTTCCGCCAGTGATGTACTTCGTGTATGCCTGATCCTTATCGGAGGATACAGGGCTCACATCAAAATTACCGCCGGTGATGGCGAGTTTGTTGGTGCCTGCGGTGGCAGAAATTGCCACAGTGGCATCTTGGTAAGTACCGCCGTTGATTGTCAGAGCGGCACCGCTCTCCTCAGGCAGCACAAAGATGGCCGCCTTGATGACGGAGAAGCCACCACCATTGACAACCATCGTGCCCTCGACAGATGCAACCGGCGCACCATCGCCCGTGTAGATACCGTTCTCGATGAAGAGGATTCCTCCCTTCGACACGTCAAACATAGCGTGCAAGTCATCGTTATCCTCATCGGCTGCGACCGTATTGATCACAGTGCCGTTACCAGTAACGGTCAGCTTGCCACCGTTCGTGACGGCGAACTTGAAGCCTGCGGTTTTCACCGTTTTGCCGTTCAGATCAAGTATGACATTCTTGCTGATTTCAATATTCGCTGTCAGGGTTTCTGCATCCTGCACGGCAATGGTGTCGCCTGCTGCAGCTGCCTTGACGGCTTTGGCAAGTGAGGTGTATTCCACAACGGTGCCATCAGCCTTGGTAATAGTGGCGGCTACACGCAGCTTGGCGCCGAACGTACCGTCCGCGTTCTCCTTGACTACATAATCTTCGGCAAGTTCATCTTCGGTGGGCTTCACGTTGAAGGTGCCGCCGGAGATGGAAACAGACGGAGTGCCGTTGGTACTGGGCTTAAGATCGCTCACACCTTGCTTGTTGCCGGAAGTGAACGTACCACCGGTGACGGTGAGCTTGCCGTTGTCGAGCGCACGCAACGCGTAGCCCTTTTCGCTGATTACTTTGGCATCGCCACTGATAATGGTTTCGCCCACGTCGCCCTTGGCATTCTTGATGCCGGAAGCGCCGATGGGGAACATTGGTGCAGAAATTTCACCGCCAGAGATGCTGGCTTTATGGTAGGTCAACACGGCATAGAAATTCTCGACGGGCTGAGTAATCTTGCCGCCAGTGATGTTGAGGATGCCCCAGTCATCGTTCTTGACGGTAATCTTGCCGCCGATGAGTGTACCGCCTTCAATCGTGAGGGTGGCACCACCATTGGCTCCGTAAGCGTTGACTGTGGCGTCACCATCGTTATCGGAAGCGCTATACCAACCGTTGGCCACGAGGCTGGAACTTAGACCAGTGTTCTTGTCAGCGAACTTGACGACAGACGGATCCTTAATAGTCATCGTGCCAAAATTCTTGAGCACATAGTAAGAGTTGCCGCCTGAGCTGGCCTTGTCGGTATCCGGGTCATACGTGCTCGCTTCTTTGGAGCGGGTGTAATTACCGCCCGCGAGAGTTGCGGTAGCACCACTATAGTTGACAACCGCAGCCTTGGAATTGGAGACATTGTCGACAGTGCCGGTCTTCGCTGCGGAAGAATCCGTGACAGTGAGCGTGCCCTTATTGACAATGGTGTGCTTGCCCGCTTCGTTAGTGAGCGTGTGTCCATTCAAATCAATGCCGATATTCTGGTTTGCCTCAATGGTGAGGGTAGCGGTAACGTCATTGAGCAGCTTGAGCGTTTCTCCGTCCGCAATTGCCTTGAAAGCTTCGGATAACGTCTTGTAGTAGTCAATCGTCCCATCAGCGTGTACGACACCGGCCTGCAACGTGGTGTTGGTGTAGGAAAAACCCGTATTGTTCTTCACCGTAGCTGGCCCATCCAAAGCTTCAGGAGAAGAGACCACCAAGCCGCCTTTGGACACGTTGAAGTTGTTGCTCTCTAGCGTGACGTTCCTGGTCGGCGCTATGCCCGTGCCTGCGCCGAGACCGATGCCAGCATAGCCGGAGAAGTCGTTACCTTTTACGGTAAGCGTATCCACGTTTCGAAGCCAGGCGCCATACGCGTTGCCTCCTGAAACCGGAGCCACCGTATTGCCCTCGAGTGTCAAGTTGGTGATGGCGTATTCGCCATTGGTCACGTTGCCGCCGCCGATGACGAAATATGCGTAGGCCTTGGTGATCGCGGAGTTCAGTGTATTGCCGGCGATGGTGATATCCGTGGCTCGGATGTCCGCAGTATAGGCGAACCCGATGCACTGGACCGTGGAGGTGACCGAGGCGGCCACGTTGAACGTATTGCCTTCGATATTCAAACCGGAAACGGTCTTCTGAATATAAATGACTGCCCACGTGCCGTTTGCGGTTACATCGAAGACATTATTGCGGATGTCAACGTTCTTGTTATTCGCCCCGTTCACATGAATCTGCACACCTGTGCCGACAAAATCGATGTTGCGCACACTGACGCCATCATTGTTGCCAGCGAATGTGACGCTGCCACTGAGCTTATGACCGTTGCCGTCAATAGTCAGTCCGCTTTTACCTGATATGGAAACATTTTCTGACAAATCGGACTGCATAGTCACCGTGACGGCACCCGCCTTGATGGCCGCGGCGATGGTAGCGTATCCGTTGCCGTCCTGATCAGTCACCACAGTGTCAGAGCCAATGCTTGTTTGGCTGCTTGCCTGACTGTTGGAGACCGGATTGGAATCCTCGGCATATGCCGTGGGAATGCCAAGTCCTAACATAGCGATCGCCGCAATCGATGCGACTCCCGCTTTCAATCCTTTGTATACATCGTTGCCCATGGGCCAGAACCTCTCCCGTTGTAGCGATGCGTTCGCAAATGCAAAAGCATTGAATCAAAAGCCGCTCTTTCCATATCATCATGAATACTTGCAAGAGCGAATAGATGAACAGTTTACCGGAACTACGCGGACACATAAAAACGGCTTTCCCACAGCATGCTGCAGGAAAGCCGTATCGCGAATCGTTATCGTGCGCTACTTACCGAGCTTGGCAAGCAACAGTGCCTCGGTAATCACGTTATGCTTCAAACCGTAAAGCGAAATGGACTCGTTCGGGCTGTGCGCGTTGGCCTTCGGGTCTTCCGGACCGGTGACCAGCACCTGAGCCTTGGGGAACAGTCGCTGCAGCTCGGGGATGAACGGAATGGAACCGCCCTGCCCCTGGTTGATTGGAGCAACGCCGAATGCCTCTTCCATGGCCTCCAGCGCATCCTTGGTAGCCACGGCGTTTGGATCCATGGCCCAGCCCATGCCGTTCTCCAGTTTGGCAACCTCCACTTCGGCACCGAACGGCGGGTTCGCCACCAGGAACGCGGCCAAAGCGTCCTGAGCCTCTTCCGGTCGCTGGTTCGGCGCGGTGCGCAAGGACAGGCGGAAACGGGTCTCCGGGCTGATCACATTGAAGGAGCCGTCCACCGGGTGCGCGTCGAAACCAATCACCGTCAGGCTCGGCTTGGTCCACAAGCGAGATGCCAACGAACCAGTACCAGCAAGCACATATCCATCAACAGCACCAGCATCGGCACGCACACCAGCCTCATCGACATCCTGCTGCAGACCTCCGATGGGTTCCTCTGAGGCAATGCCCGGCACCGCGATATCACCATTGTCGTCATACAGCGAGGCAATCAGCATGGCAGCCAGCGTATTGGAATCCAGAATCGGACCGCCGTACTGGCCGGAGTGCACCGGATGCTTCAATCCGCGCACCGTAACATCCACGCAGGTGTTGCCGCGAAGCGAAGTAGTCAGGGACGGAATCTCGGCGGACCAGTTGCCGGAATCAGCCACGATGATTACGTCCGAATCGAACTCGTCCTTGTGCGCGGTGATGAATGGGATGAAGCTCGGCGAGCCCATCTCTTCCTCGCCTTCGATGAACACCTTGATATTCACCGGCAAATCATCGCCCAGAGCCTTCAGCGCACCGGAGTGGATGGCGATGCCGCCGCCATCATCGGCAGAACCGCGGCCATAGAGTCGGTCGTCAATCTCAGTGCCCACGAACGGATCGGTGTTCCATTCGGCCGCATCCGGCACCGGTTGCACATCATGATGGGCGTACAGCAGCACGGTCGGGGCACCAGGATCCACGATGCGAGAGCCGATAACCTCCCAGGCTCCCGGAGTGCCGTCTTCGTTGGTGGCCTGCACCACCTTGGTGTCGATACCGACCAGCTTCAATTCTTCTGCCACGAACTCAGCCGAACGCTTCATATGGTCGGCGGTGATGCCTTTGGCGGAAACGGATTGCAAGGCAATCTTGCGGTTCAGCAATTCGACAATGCGATTCCAGTCGTCTTCGACGCGCTCGCGCACTACGTCCACGGTGAGTTCTGCCATGATGTTCTCCTTATATATAAAGGGCGTCATTGCAATGGTTACGCCTACACAACATGTGTCTGAACGTCACCGTAACCTCAAAGCATGACATGGAACCCGTTCAAAAAAGAAGAGGCCCAAGCTCCAGTGGAGCCGGCCACCGAAAAGAAAACCGATCCGTCCGCCGGTAAGGGCCGCCCGACCCCGAAGATGAAGAAGGCGCAGGCCGCCGGCATCCGCCCGCTGGTCCCTGCGGATCGCAAGGCCAGCGCCAAGGCCGCCAAGGCCCGTATGCGCGAGCGCGAGAACCGCGAGTACGCCGCCATGCAAAGCGGCGATCTGAACAATATGCCGAAGTCCGAGAGGCTGCCGTGGCGTATTTACATCCGCGATTATGTGGATGCCCGCTTCAACCTGGGCGAATGGTTCATCCCCGTGGCGTTCGCCATTCTGATCGTCTCCATGTTCGTCACCTCCGCATCGCAGAACACTTGGGCTTCCATCATCATGATGACCCTGATGTATGGCTACCTGCTTGCAGTCATCATTGATGTATGGCTGATGTGGCGCAAGCTCAAGGCCAAGCTCATCGCCAAGTATGGCGAGGCGTCCGTGGCCAAGGGCTCCCGTTCCTTCTCCTACGCGTGGAGCCGCTCCATCCAGATGCGCCGCTGGAGGCTGCCGAAGCCGCGCTACGCCAAGCGCGGTCACTGGCCGGAGGACTAATTACTTGCTTACAACGTTTGTTGTATCTCATTTGCACTATGGCTCCCTATGATGGGAGCCATAGTCATATTTCGGGGACGATGATCCGGTCCATGCGAGCACAGATCGGGAGGCAGACAAAGGAGTGCATGATGAGCGATCAATATGATGTAGCGATTATCGGCGCCGGCCCGGGAGGATATTCCACCGCACTGCGCGCCGCGGAACTTGGGCTGAAGGTGGCCCTGATCGAACGAGACGCGACAGTTGGCGGAACCTGCCTGAACCGTGGATGCATCCCCTCCAAGGCACTGATCACCGCCACCCACACCATCGACACCGTGCACCGGGCTGCCGAGCTTGGCGTCAACGCCACAGTCGATGGCATCGACTTCGGCACATTGCATGATTACAAGCTGCGTATCGTCGACACGATGGTTCGCGGATTATCAGGCCTTTTGGCGCACCGCGGCATCACGGTGTTCCGAGCATTCGCCAGCTTTACGGCTGAAGCGACCGATGCCAATGGACGGCACCTCGTGCATCTGACCCCTGAGAGCGGCCAAAGCGCAATAACCATCTATCGCAAAGCCGATGTGCCGGAACCGGCTGGCGACGCGCTTGACATAGCCGCCGGCAATATTGTCATTGCCACCGGAGCCAAGCCTCGGCCGCTGCCGAATAATCCATTCGCCGCAGCACTTATTGATTCCACTCAAGCGTTGGAGCTGAATGAATTCCCCTCCTCCGCAGTGGTGATCGGCGCCGGAGCAGTCGCCCTTGAATTCGCTTCGATGTGGAACGCAGCCGGCTCGAACGTCACCTTGCTGATTCGCAAGGATCGTGTGCTCTCCAGCTGGGATCGTCGTACCAGCGTGACCTTGACCCGCGAACTCAAGCGGCATGGCGTCAATATCATCACCCATACCAGCGTGACCCATGTGGATGTAGGCGCCAACCTTGGCGCGACCGTGCATTACACCAAAGATGGCGTTGACGGCGAACAGCAGGTTTGGGGTGAAATCGCACTGGCCGCGATAGGCCGCGAACCAATCACCGATCCGGCATGGAAAGTCGAGTTGACCGGCAGCGGACATGTTGCCACGGATGCGTTTGGCCGGACCAATGTTCCTGGCATCTGGGCCGTGGGCGATGTCACCGTCGGCCATGCGCTGGCACATCGCGCGTTCGAACAGGGTCTGGTCATCGCCGAAACCATAGCCGGCCAACATGTCCGGCCAGTGGATGAAGCGACCGTGCCACAGGTCGTGTTCTCCTCCCCCGAAGCCGCCTGCGTCGGCCTGACGCTGAATCAGGCGCAGGATCGCGAAGATCTGCTTGAAGTCAAGGAAACCGTGTATCCGATGCTTGCCAACGCCCGCATGCTGATGCGCGGCGCAGCCGGTTCACTGACTGTGGTTTCCGGCTGCGACCAAAGCGAACCGGACACCCCTCGAGTACTCGGCGTGCATATGGTCTCCCCATTGGCCTCGGATATCATCGCCGAAGCCGAACAACTGGTGGGCAACCACGTGCCGCTGGCCGATGCCGCACGACTGATTCATCCTCACCCCACGTTCAGCGAAACATTGGGCGAGGCCCTGCTCAAGGCCGATGGACGGCCTTTACACACGCGATAACCGCGGACCAGCGCACCTGATACAGTTGTTTGCCAGTGTGTTCGTTTTGAAGACCATGCAGTAAAGGAAAGAGTGATGGCGGACAAGGAAGCAAAGCCCAAGAAGCAAAGCACGATCAAGCAGGTTATTCAGATCTACAAGTACACGGCCAAGGAAGACAAGGCCCTGCCATGGCTTGAAGCCGGCTCCTTCCTGCTGCCGGTCGTGGTCATGATCATCATCGGTCTGATTTTCAAGTGGTCTTGGCTCACTTGGATCTTCCTGATGATCACCGCCGTGATGTTGGGCCTGCTGTTCGCCACGATGATGCTGACCCGTCGCGCGGATGCCGTGGGCTACAAGCAGATCGACGGCAAGCCAGGTGCCGCCATCGGCGTGCTCAGCAACATGAGCAAGGCCGGTTTCGACTTCCCGCAGGAGCCGGTGTGGATCGATCCGAAGACCAAGGATGCCATTTGGCGCGGCACTTCGATGAACGGCATCTACCTGATCGGCGAAGGTGATTACGGCCGCATCATGAAGGCCATGGACCGCCAGGAACGTGAAATCAAGGGCGTCACCGCCGGCTCCTCCATTCCGGTCTATCGCATCCCTGTGGGCCATGGCCCCAAGCAGGTGCCGCTGGATAAGCTGCGCGACAAGGTGACCCACTCCAAGAGCTACGAACCGACCAACCACAAGAATGCGCTGATCGCAAAGATTCATCCGCGCCGCCGCTTCCTGCTGACCAAGGCCGAGATGGCCACGCTGAACGATCGTCTGCGCACGCTGCAGGCCAAGACCGGCTACAACATCCCGAAGGGCATCGACCCCTACCACCCGCAGAAGGTCTCCCGTCGCGCGATGCGCGGCCGCTGATCCTCTCTGCGGCTGATTTCCATTAGTAAAGCCCTGTCAATTCATTGTCGCAATGGATTGACAGGGCTTTTTGCATGCCCAAACTGTCCACTTTGCGGACGAAGTTACCATGCCATGGCATTGTGCTGAAAAAAATAATTCCTTGAAATTCCGCGGTTTATGAATTCCCATCAACCAGTACGAAACATTCTCGTAACCCAAGTTTCGAGCTTGCGAAACGCACGATTTTACGATGGATATCGTTAAATTCCACACGAAAGGAGCGGTCCCGTGACCGAACTCAAGTCCAAGGAAGACGCCGAGGCCCTTATCAATAAGGAAGGCATCGAGTATGTCTCCGTCCGTTTCACCGATCTTATCGGCGTTCAGCAGCACTTCACCGTGCCGGCTAGCGAGTTCCTGAAGGACGCCTTCACCGACGGCATGCCGTTCGATGGTTCCTCCGTCCAGGGCTTCCAGGCCATCAACGAGTCTGATATGAAGCTGGTGCCGGACGTTACCACCGCGTTCGTCGATCCGTTCCGCAAGCACAAGACCCTCGACGTGGCGTTCTCCATCGTCGACCCGCTGACCGACGAGCCGTACTCCCGCGATCCTCGTCAGGTCGCCGGTAAGGCCGAGGCTTACCTGAAGTCCACCGGCATCGCCGACACCGCATCCTTCGCTCCCGAAGCCGAGTTCTTCATCTTCGACAAGGTCCGCTTCGAGAACGGCATGAACCGTTCCTTCTACGAGGTCGACTCCATCGAGGCTCCGTGGAACTCCGGCGTTGACGTTGAAGAAGACGGCACCCCGAACATCGGCTTCAAGAACCGCGTCAAGCGCGGCTACTTCCCGGTCCCGCCGATTGACCACACCCAGGACCTGCGCGACGACATGGTCGCCAACCTGCAGAAGGTCGGCCTGATCCTCGAGCGTTCCCACCACGAGGTGGCCGGCGCTGGCCAGCAGGAAATCAACTACCGCTTCAACACCCTGCAGCACGCAGGCGACGACCTGATGAAGTACAAGTATGTCGTCCACGAGACCGCTGCTCTGGCCGGCAAGTCCGCCACCTTCATGCCGAAGCCGATCGCTGGCGACAACGGCACTGGCATGCACTGTCACCAGTCCCTGTGGAAGGACGGCAAGCCGCTGTTCTACGACGAGAAGGGCTACGCCGGCCTGTCCGACCTGGCTCGCTGGTACATCGGCGGCCTGATCAAGCACTCCTCCTCCGTGCTGGCCTTCACCAACCCGTCCCTGAACTCCTATCACCGTCTGGTTCCGGGCTTCGAGGCTCCGGTCAACCTGGTGTACTCCGCTCGCAACCGTTCCGCAGCCATTCGTATTCCGCTGGCTGGCACCTCCCCGGCTGCAAAGCGTATCGAGTTCCGCGCTCCGGATCCGTCCTGCAACCCGTTCCTCGCCTTCTCCGCTCAGCTGATGGCTGGCCTGGACGGCATCCTGAACCACATCGAGCCTCCGGAGCCGGTCGACAAGGATCTCTACGAGCTGCCGCCGGAAGAGCACGCCGGCATCAAGCAGGTCCCGAGCTCCCTGTCTGAGGCTATGGACGCCCTGGAAGAGGACCATGACTTCCTCACCGCCGGCGACGTCTTCACCGACGACCTCATTGAGACCTGGATTGGCCTCAAGCGCGACGAGATCGATCAGGCTCGCCTGACCCCGACCCCGCTCGAGTACGAGCTCTACTACCACATCTGATAGGTAGTTCAAGGTCATAAGTAAAGCCCCAGTTGCTTGAAGCAGCTGGGGCTTTATCGTTTCTGTATATATCGAAATATATCGAAAATAAGAGAGTCGAAGCTAAAATAGCGGCTCCATGCCTTCAGCCAGAGGCTTACGGGTCTTGGTCACCCTACCGGCATAACGCGCATACACCAGCCAACTACCATCCTGGTTTTCCATCCGAGCTTCGAATTTACCGCCCTCAAAACCACGACGCTCACCATTGCGGATCTTCAGCACCGCCTTATTGGCTGCCGCGCGATTAGCTGACTCGCCCACCTTATACCAGCCGGGATGCGCCTTCAGCCACGCCGCCAAAGCCGGCCCATTGCGCTTGATCTGCGGCCGTGAATCCTCAAGCTGCGCATCATATCCTTTTCTACGGCACTGCTGCAGGAAATGCGCCGCCTCTAGCGGGTCATCAAAAGCTACCCTGATCGTCGTTTTTCCCATGAGAGGTTAGTATACCTCGCAGCAACATGGGTCATACCGAGAACATACCGTTATGGGCGCCTATAATGCTGCCTCGGAAGAGGGAATGCATCATGTCTAATCAGAAGAATGCAGGCGCAGCAGTCAAAGCGGCCTTACTTGCCAATGTAGGCGTCGCATGTGCGAAATTCGCGGCGGCGGCCTTCACCGGTTCATCATCAATGTTTTCGGAATCCGTGCACTCGGTGGCTGATTGCGCCAACGAACTCGTACTGATGCTGGGAGACAAGGCCTCCGACCATAAGTCACGCGGCGATCATCCGTTTGGTCTGCATCGTGTGAAGTATCTGGCCAGTTTCATCGTGGCGACTTTGCTGTTCTTCGTCGGCGGCGTTTTCGCGGTCTCACAGGCGGCCGGCAAACTCGCCGGCCTGATCGAAGGCACTGTGCCACGCGAGGCGGAATCCGTGGAACTCATCGCAGCACTGGTTGTGGTGGGTGTTTCCGCCTGCTTGGAAGGTTATGGTCTGCACACTTCGGTGCATGAGGCGCGCGAACGTATGAAGCGTGTCAAGGTTGAGGACGATTCCCTCGTCGGCTTCTGGCGCCGCACCAAGTCCGCCGAGCTGGCCTCCGTAATGATGGAGGATACGCTGGCGCTTATTGGTTTGGCGTTCGCAGGGCTCGGCATTGGCTTGTCCATTGTGACCGGCGACGAGCTCTATGATGCCATCGGCGGCATGCTCGTCGGCTTGGTATTGGTCTGCGGGTCGGCCGCCCTGGCCTTTAAGTCCGGCTCCCTGCTGGTCGGCGAAAGCCTTGACCCCAGCACACGCGCCCAGGTGGTCAAAGCCGTGGAAGGCACTGATGGTGTGGATCGCCTGATCAATATGCAGGCGATCCATATGGATGAGGATTCCGTGCTGCTCTGTCTGAAAGTGGAAACCTCGAAGCTCGATTGCGATTTTGACGTGCAGACAGTCGACAAAATCGAGACCAATATCCGCGGCGCTTTGCCGTGGTATGAGTGGGAAATCTACGTCGAACCGGACATCTGGCGGGCACAGCATTAAGCTTCTGGCTAGCCCGACTACCATCTGCTAATCTCCGTCGGCTGCACTGCCGTCTCCGCCGATAACTCCGCAGCGAATGGTTCTCGATAAGAACCGTGTGGGGATTCTTCGGGCGCAATCGCACATAACCAAGCCGGAATTGCTGAAATGAAGCCAATCCCAGCTCTGTGCGGTCGAGTGATAATGTGTACTTTCCCCGCACGGTTCTTATTGAGAACCATTCGCTGCGAGGCAGCAATGTGGATAACTCCAGAAGCTCGAACCACATACCCCGAATTAGCTTGCGCACCATGTCTCAAGACATTTACCGTCAGGACATGGTTTCTTTTATAAATGAAAACATTGCTGCTAGGAGAAAAATAGAGCGCGACCGTTGCAATGAGGCAGCGCAACGTACTCGTCGACCTTTGCGCATTGGTTTTATCAATGCGGCGACCTATTGGGGTGCGCCAATCCCTAAGAATTGTTCCTTGGCCCCTGATCTGGTTCATGCAACCGTATCGAATGCGTCCATGCGGAGCGAAATTCAAGGGGTTTCGTTTCATGTCTTCAAGGGCAAGGAAGAATATTGCAAACGTGAGTATGAGCGATTCTGGGTAACGTCACCAGCCATGACCTGGGCTCAAATGGCCAAGTATTGCAGCGTGGAGGAACTCGCTGCTTTAGGCTCAGCATTAATGAGCCGTCATCGCAGCCGCAAAGTCACGACGCTGGACAAGTTGAAACGGTATTTGGAATCCAGCCCGAGATTCGTAGGCCGCAATACCTGTCTCACCGCTCTGCCGTACATAGTAGAGAACACGGATTCGCCACCAGAGACAACGCTATATGGAACACTTAACGACTCAGGTCTTGGATCTCCGATTCCGAATTATCGCATTGATCTCGGTAATTCCTATGTCATTGTTGATATGGCCTACCCTGATTGCAAAGTCGCTTTCGAGTATCAAGGCGCATATCATGCAGATACTGCTCAAATGCGTGCGGATATGGCACGCATCAATAAGTTGCAAATGCATGGCTGGGTTGTCATATTGGTCACCGCCGATGATTTTCGCTCCCCTGAAGCTCGACAGCATTTTATTGATATGGCAAAGACCATGGTCAATCGGCAACGACATCTTGTCTGGTCGTCTCGTCTCTGGGATTTTCCCGCAGCGAATGGTTCTCAATAAGAAACATGCAGGGAAAACGCACATTACCACACAACCGCACAGGGCTGAAATCGGCTCCATTCCGCCAATTCCAACCCAATCATGTGCGATTACGCCCGAGGAATCCCCGCACAGTTCTTATTGAGAACCATTCGCTGCGGGGTATGCTATGCTGACATAGCTTTACAAGCAGCACAAGGGAGACATACTAGATTGCTGATCTGATAGCCGCGGATACCGTAACAGGATTATGCGCATTGATGCGCGCTGCCGTGTTGCTATCAATCTGTATCCGCCGCCATCAGAGTAGATGCCAAGGCAGCGCCTTATCATCAGGAAGGTGTCATGCAACCTATCAATCTCTCGTTGAGCAATATCACATTTACTTACCCATCATCCAGTGAGCCTCTTTTTACCCAGATCAGTTGCACTTTCCCGCAAGGCTGGACTGCTGTACTGGGTGATAATGGCATAGGCAAATCAACCTTAATGGCGATTACGCAAGGCAAACTCCGCCCTGATAGCGGACACGTGACGCCACGCAATCTCGTTTTTAGCTATTGCCCGCAAGATATATCCGATCAGCCTCTCGACCTAGAAGACTTCGCCTCCGATTGGCAGCCTGGAGCAATCAGGCTGCGCGAAAGACTCGGCATTGAAGATGACTGGCCTTATCGGTACGACTCATTGTCTGGAGGAGAAAAGAAGCGTTTGCAAATCGCATGCGCACTGATACGGGATCCCGATGCGCTCATTCTGGATGAGCCCACCAATCATGTTGATGCACCAACCAAACGTGCCATTATCGCTGCTATGCGCGAATACCATGGCATTGGCGTTGTCGTCTCGCATGATGTGACATTGATCGATGCGACTTGCACGCGATGCGTCATGTTTGAACGTCGACACGTTGGTGGTCAGAATCACACCGAAGTCATCACTTACCAAGGCAATTACAGTCAAGCCATCAAGCAACAGCAATGCAATGAACGCGCTGCTTTGGAACGGCTTTCCGATATCCGCCGGGAAGTAAAACGGTTAGAATCCGCGCAATCGCAACGTTTTGCCAAGGTGCAGCAGGTCGAGTACACCAAGCGACATGGCGAGCGCATCAATCCGAAAGATCATGATGCACGCAACCGTAGGAATCTGGCAAAAATGACCGGACTGGATTCTGGAGTCAGTCAATCATACGCACAGCTTAATGGACGTCTCGCCCAAGCAAGGCGGACCGGCGAGACTATATCAACGGCCTCCAAACGATATAACGGCAATATCTGGATAGATATTGCGCCTAGCGGCAAACGAGAATTAATCCGTCTTGAGCCAAGAGTCATACCATTTGACGGACATCGATCTGGGAAAGAACTACTGGCTCAGCCTGTATGCAGGGCAACCCAGACAGGAGAGCAAATACATTTGGCTTTCCCGAAGGAAGGATCTCCAGTCGGCCTGATTATTCCGCGCATCAGTGTTGGTCCGCGCGATCATTTTGTCATCACAGGACCGAATGGCGCCGGTAAATCAACATTGATTCGTACGATGATTGATGCTGCCACAGATGTTCCGACAATGATAATCCAACAAAATACAACAATTGCAGATGCTAATCAAGCGAGGACCTTGCTACAAAGTATGCCCTCAAGCGATAAGTCGATGGTATTAAGCGCATATGCACAGCTCAATGCCAATCCGGACCAGCTCCATCAGACCGGACTGCTCTCTCCTGGAGAGTTGCGCAAATTGATGCTATGCCTTGGACTGGTAAGGAAACCGCAGCTCATTGTGATGGATGAGCCTACAAATCATCTTGATTTGCATTCCAAGAAAGCATTCGCCCGCGTACTTTGCGACTACCCTGGAGCATTGATTATCGTTTCGCATGATGACTGGTTTGTGCGGCAACTTACCACAGCGAATGGTTCTCATTAAGAACCGTGTGGGGATTCTTCAGGCGTAATCGCACATGATTGGGCTGAGATTGGCGGAATGAAGCCGATTCCGACCCTGTCCGATTGTGCGGTAATGTGCACTTTCCCCGCACGGTTCTTATTGAGAACCATTCGCTGCGGGGTGTGGTATCGGTTACGCCATTAATTGCTCAGCCAAGGACCGGAACGTCTTGCTGATGCCGTCGGTACGCAATGCGCCGTCGGCATCCAGCACGGCCGGACGGCCCGCCTCGCCGGTTTCGCGAACTTCAGGTTCCAATGGCAGTTGAGCCATCAGCGGCACATCATAGCCAAGTGCGTCGGTCAACTGCTCGCTGACACGCTGACCACCGCCTTCGCCGAAAATGCGCAGCTGCTCACCCTTGTGCTCGTAGTAGCTCATGTTTTCCACAACGCCACGCACCTTCATCGGCACCTGCAGGGCAACCAAGCCGGAACGCACGGCGATGTCGGACGCGGAAGGCTGCGGGGTCGTGATCACCACCAGTTCCGCATTCGGCAGCGCCTGCGCCACGGAAATCGCCATGTCACCGGTTCCCGGAGCCAAGTCAAGCAGCAGTACGTCCGGCTGCCCCCACCAGACGTCGGAGAGGAACTGCTCCAGAGAGCGCTGCAAACGCGGCCCGCGCCAGAGAATCGCGCGATCGGCACCGGCGAACATACCGATGGAGATGAGCTTGACACCCCAAGCCGTAACCGGCATCAGCATGCCATTGAGGTTCGTCGGCTGCGTATGCACGCCGAACAGACGAGGCAGCGAGAAGCCGTAGATATCCGCGTCGATGGCAGCGGTGTCATAACCCAATGCCGCGAAGGTCGCCGCAAGATTTGCCGTCACCGAAGACTTACCCACTCCGCCCTTGCCGGAAGCGATGGCGAAGATACGGGTCTTGACGCCGGGTTTGTTGAATGGGTTCTGCTTGCGCTCGGCTTTCAGGTCGGCCACCAGGTCGTCCAGCTTGTCCCGGCTCATCGAGGAGACCTCAATGTGCGGGGTGAGTTTGGCATCCGGATAGGAGGCGACCGCGCCGTTGATCTGATTGGTGATGGTTTCCGAAAGCGGGCAGCCTTCCACGGTGAGTTCCACGTGCACGGTAACGTCGTAATCGCCGTTGACGCCATCCGCGGCAGGCACCGCGTTAATGGCGGCAATCATGCCTAGATCGGTAACCGATCGACCTAGTTCCGGGTCGATCACACGACTCAAACGGCTGTAGATCGCTGCTTCAATCTCACGGGTTTCGCTCATCAATCCTCCTTATTGCCGCCCACTAGAGTACCGTGCAATTCACCGGCATGCCAGAGCTATGATGAGATTACTTTCACCGCGGAAAGGAGCGATGATGCCCACTCTCCTGCAAATATTGCTCAGCGAAGCAATACTCATTGCCATTGGCGTGTTTCTGTTATGGAAGCCTGACCTCGTCTGGAAATTGGAGCATTTCCTTGATGTCAAGGGCGGCGAGCCCACCGACTTTTACACGGGGAACGTACGGCTGCTGGGCACATTGATGCTGGTAGGTGCAATCGTGTTTCCAATTCTCATGCTCGCGTTGAATGACTGACATACGGAGTTCCGCCACGTCAGGTCATCAGTCCAAATCGCACATTGACCATATTGACTGTAGGTTTTTGAACAACGACTGTAGGTAATTAAACACTGACTGTAGGTTTTTGAACAGAATCCGTTGGAATTCCTACAGTCAGTGTTCAAAAACCTACAGTCAAACTGCACCGGTTTCCAGAAGCTCACCGAATTGGGCTTCATTCAGCATCGGGATGCCGAGTTCCTCGGCTTTGGCGGCTTTGGAACCGGCGTTTGCGCCGACCACCACATAATCGGTTTTCTTGCTCACCGAACCGGCCGCCTTACCGCCACGTTCGAGAATCGCCTCCTTGGCGGAGTCACGTGAATAGCCTTCCAGAGAACCGGTGACCACCACGGTTTTGCCAGCCAACGTCTGTGGCAACGTGCTTTGTTCCGCGGCCGCCACGCCGACGCCGGCCGCGGTCCAAGCGCGCAAGGTCTCACCACGCCAGTCACCCGGCTCGCGCGCGGCCGCGAACCAATTCACCACCGATTCGGCGATCTCGGGGCCAACGCCATCGATTTGCGTCAGATCCTCCACACTGGCTGACTCGATGGCCTCCAGCGAGCCCATTGCCGAGGCGATCAGGCGTGCGGTTGGCGGGCCAAGGCGGCGAATCGACAGGGCCACCAGAACGCGCCACAGGTCGGCATGACGGGCCTTATCCATCTCATCGAACATCTTGCGCGTGTTCTCGCCCGGGCGGATATACACCGGCACATCGGTTTCGCCCGCACGAGTCTTCCTGTGGTCCACACGTACGATCACCGCATCGGCCGGCACATCGTAATCGGGATAGGCGGTCACCGTGATATCCGAGACAGCTCCTCCCCCACGCGCAGCCAACTGCTTGGCGGAGAGCTTCTTGGCCGGCGTGGGCGCGGTCCAAAACGCCGGCACCTGATGCCACAGGCCGGAGCCTCCCACGCGCTTACGGGTGCGCTTCTTCCTGCCGTTCTCATCCACGGTTTCGCGCATTTCGACGATCGCCGCCTCACGCCAGACGCGCACATCCTTCAAATCGTTGGCGTTCAGCGCGAACAGACCCGCTTCGCTCGAAAGCACCGGCGTCTGTTCGGCTGGCAGTTCCAATCCCGCAACCGGCTCATATGGCTCAGGTTCCTCACCGGGCTTGATGATGATCTCCGTGATATTCGGCGCATAGGTGTCTATGGAGCCGGGACGGTTCTCCTCGGGATTCGTCAATGCCAGTGCCGATTGATCACCCAAATGCTCGATATCGAACGCCTTACGAGAGGCAAGGGAAATCACGCGTTCGGTCAGCTGGGCCGGGCAACTTTCCACATTCGGGCAGCGGATGTCCTTATCACCTTCCTTGGCCGGGGCCAATTTGGCTCCGCAGGACGGGCAGTATTCAGGCATCACAAACTCCCGTAACCGGTCTTCGCGGCCCTTACGCCGTTCCAATACCGGACCCACCAGTTCGGGAATCACGTCGCCGGCCTTGCGCACGACTACCGTGTCGCCGATCAGAATACCTTTGCGCTTGACTTCGAACGCGTTATGCAATGTGGTTCGCGCCACTGTGGATCCGGCCACATACACCGGCTTCAATATAGCCACCGGCGTGACTCGGCCGGTACGGCCCACCTGCACGCGGATGTCAAGCAGTTCGGTGTTGACTTCCTCGGGCGGGTATTTGTAGGCGATGGCCCAACGCGGCGCGCGTGAGGTGGCGCCCAGCATATGCTGCAGCGCCAAATCGTCGACTTTGACCACGATGCCGTCAAGCGCATGCTCGATATCGCCGCGATGTTCGCCGTAATAGTCAATCATGTCGAGGATTTCTTGGAATGAAGTCACCGAACGGTTGTGCGGGGAAACCGGCACGCCCCATTTCCGGTAGAGCTCATAGGCCTGCGACTGGTCGGACACGACATCATGCGTGCCACGCGGGTGATCGGCGCCCCAAGTGAGCTGGCCCAGACCATGCGCGTAGAAACTCAGTCGTCTGGTGGCGGTGATGCGCGGGTCCTTTTGTCGCAGTGAGCCGGCGGCGGCATTGCGCGGATTGGCGAACGGCGTACGGCCGGCATCCTCCTGCTCGGCGTTCAATGTGCGGAAATCGTCCCAGCGCATGAACACTTCACCGCGAATCTCCACAAAGTCCGGAATATCCTCCTTGGGACCGCCAAGGTTGGCTGGGATGGAACCGATGGTGCGCACGTTCAGTGTGATGTCTTCGCCGGTGACGCCATCCCCTCGGGTCAACCCCTGTTCCAATACGCCATTGCGGTAGATCAGGTTCAAGGCGAGGCCGTCGATTTTCACCTCGCAGCTCATCGGCAACGGCTTGCCCTCAGGCCAGTCAAGGTCGCGAATCACCGAATCGTACCAGTCCTTGAGCTCTTCGATGGAGAAGACATCATCAAGGCTCATCATGCGACTGGGGTGACGTACGGAGGTGAAGTCATTGGAGAACGTACCGCCGACGCGGTGTGTGGGCGACTGCGGGTTATCAAGCGAGGGGAATGCCGCCTCAAGCCGTTCAAGCACTCGCATGCGGGCATCATAGGCGGCATCGGAGCTGACCGGGGAATCGTCGATGTAATAGGCGATCTGATCGGCCTCCACCCAGGCGGCCACACGCGCCCACAGACGAGCGGCAGCCTCTGCGCTCAGCGTATTCACATCCAACCGGTCAATGCGCACGGCATCGTCGTCAGTTGGCTGCAATGCGGCTATCCATTGCTCGGAACCCGGCGCGAACTTGGTTGCACCCTCATTCGGCTTTACCGCAACGGTATCGCCGGTATCACTATCGTCAAAATCCCATGCCAGCTGTTCAATGCTCATAACCGCCTATCCTAGCCGACCACTCCCCTCAATCAGGTGGTCAGGGAACGCAGATACTGGGCTTGGATGACGTCGATGTCGCCGCCTTCGCCATCGTTCATGCGTGCCACGGCCACCGACAGCGTGCGGGCCGGCACGAACATGCCTTCGTCCACGCAGACGCGGGCGGCATCGCGCACGATGCCAGCGACCTCGATATTCGGCCAAACCGGCAGATCATGCGACGCCAGCACATAGGAGGCCGATTCCACGGATTCCGGCACATGGATGCATTGCGAGTCGGCACGAGCCACAAGCTCCTGCAATTCTCCTTCCAGGGAAGCGATGGCACCAGGCGCAATATGGTCGCTCATAATGTATGCGGCAACCGCGGTATCGAAATGATCGAGCATCCATTCGCAGTATGCGAAACGATAGTAGGCGAACGCCGCATCATCACGATCCAAGGCCACGCGCAACGCGTTCAGGCATGCGGCACGGGCCGAATCCCAATCCTCGTTACGCGCCAGTTGGATGGCCAGCTTCAAATGCGAAAGGGGGTACGCGGGAGCATAGGCGACCATACGGTTCAAATGCGGCACGGCGGCCGCGGCGCCTTTGATCTGACCAAGCACGTCAGCCAACTCCATATGCGCGTAGAACAGGTTGTCCGGGATGAGCAACGTATGTTCATCATGTGTGGCGAACAAGCGGTTGTAGACCACGCGCTCGGCATAGGAGTTGAAGTAGCGAGGCACGCCGGGGCCGGCCGCGAAAATCTGATCCATTCGGGCAACCGCCGATTCAGCCACCTCGATGGCCTGGTCGGCCTGTCCGGAGAACAGCAGATCGCGGGCCCGCAGACGCTCCTTATCAAGCTCATCGGCAAGCGTGAACTTGAAGTCCGGCGTATCCTTGCCATCAATCAGCGCGCTGGTCACCTCAGAGGCGAGATCGGTCAATTCCGGATCGCACATGGTACCGATGATATGCATCGCCTGCTGTGCCTTTTCCACGGAATCCAACTGATCGTTGTGGGCGATGGTGTGGAATTCGTTGACCGCGCGCTGCAGCCTATCCACACGCTGAATCGCCAGGCCGTCGCTACCGGAGGCACCCAATATCTGCGCGGTAGCCGAGCTGAACCCACGCTCCGCCAGTTCAGGCTCCTCTTGCGAACCCAATGGGGAGAAACGGGAATCGGCGAGATCGAAATCCGCGTTGATGGGCTTCAGACCGCCTTCGCCGTCCACATCCATCACCGCGCCGAACATACGGTAGGTGGCTTGCGGATGATCGAGCCCGTCCGTGTGCAGCCGCTCGAGGAAGGCATCACGGGTGAGCGTGACCGTGACCATGTTGCGCACGGTCGGATTGCTGCGCAGCACGCTCATCGGATCGGCATTGCTGATGTCCATATCGGCATCGTCCGCGCTCCGATTCGCGTCGCCATCATCATCCGAGCCAAGGCCGAAGGCCATCTCATCGATGTCAATGCCCTTCATCAGATCCTCGAACTGAGCATCGATGGATGTGTTGTCGGCGCCGGAGGCATTGCCGTCTTCCTGTGCCTCGGCATGCTGGTCGTTACCGGATTCTGCCGCATTCGCCGAACCGGAGCCGGAGCCTGCACCCGATGAGGACTTTTGGCTGAATGTCTCCTCATGCGTGATTGGACGCGTCGGATCGCCGTGGAAGTCTCCATCCTTGGGGTCGGCCTTGGACCCGGAACGGCCCAGATCGCCGCTGCGCAGATGCTCGAACGCACGCAACGCCTCGCTCATCATCTGTTCGATGGCGCTGTCTTGTTCGGCGATGGCCTCTTCCAATCCGATGGAGTCGATGTGCAACGAGACTTGTCTGACGGCTGGGCTGGCGCCGAAGCTCATCGCAGCCATCATCAGACCGACGCGCAGATTGTAGGCCACGCTCATGGCCGCGCGTTCGGTGCTCGAAAGGTTGCGCCATGTGTGCCTGGTGTCGTCATACCGGCTGTTCGGCATCATGGACGTTCCTGCGGTGGTGAAGCCGATCGCCACCTCCCCGTTCTCCAGGCAGGAGCGGAATTCCACATCGAAACGGTATGGCAGACGCAGACGACGCAGCAGTGTGGAAAGGGTCTGTCGATACACCCATTCGCTGGGTTTGCCGGCCTCGCCCGACTCGTCCGATTCGCCATCGCGCGCGAAACCGGCGTCCGAGTTTCGCGGATCGGGGAAATCATCGCGAATCTGCTCGGCCGTCCGCTTGGCGATATCGACCAAGCGCAGCACCGCCTGATGCTCATCAGCGCCGTCATAGGGGTCAAGAGCCATGATCGCCGGATTCTCGATCAGCTTCATGTCGATCTGTGCGGCTTCGGCACGGGTCACCGTGTCTTCAGTCAGCGTGCGCCCCAGTGAGGAATTACGTTCCAGCCATGCACTGACCGCGGCGAAGCGATTGAGATTGCCCTCGATCTTCAACGCCTTCAATGCCTGGGTGAACGCCAAGGATTTATCCCATGCGAAGAAATAACTGTTCGAGTAGCTGGAAGTATACAGATGCAATGCTTCGGCACCATGCACCGCCTCGAGTCCAGGCAGCTTATCCATCGCACCGGCCTCGCGCATCAGATCGGCGAAATGATCCTCCAAGCCGGACGCCCGCATGCCATGGGCGCGTGCGGCCAGCGTGTCCCTCACCGAACGGCGAATCGCGCCGATAGGCGCTTCACGGTTCAGACGGCGGAAGATGTTGCCGGAACCGAACCCGATAAGCAGCCCATTGATCTGCGGCAGCATGTACGCGGCGAAGAACGCAATGGCAATCGCATCGCGATATTCGAGATTGTGGCGCATATCGGCAGGCAGATTGGCGCGCATTTGCTCCAACGTGTACCGGTTGCCGGTCTTCAGCCAGGAGGCAAGCCACGTCATGCGACCGGTATCGTCTCGCCCGACCACACCACCGGCGATGGCGTTCACCGACTTGCCGGAGCGCCGACGCACCGCATGCTCCAGCGAACGCATCCGCCCGGCACGTGAATGCTCATCCAGCCCCAGACGCTCGCCATCCGGCAAAGTGACTTCTTTTTCCTTGCCGAACATGAACCGCGGCTTCATATCCTGCACGTCCATATCCGGGTCGGCCCCCACAAACACACGGCCATGCGAGTCCGCGAACGCCACTTGGGCAAAATGATCGCGATCCGGGAACACGCCCAACGAGAATCCACGCCCACGGGTGGATGGCAATTGCGCCCATCCAAGCACCAAGCCTTCCGGCACGTTCTCCAGGGCGGGGAATGTGTGACGCTTCACCACCGGGCTGATCGGCACCGCCCGACGAATCAGCTCGTCGATCACACCGCCCTTGCGCTCACTGTTTTCACGCAACGCATCTCCGAACGGATTGGTCTCAGCCTTCCTCGGTTTGACGAACCCCAGATCGGATGCGAGCGCGTTCATCGAATCCTTGAGCCCACCCAGTAACGACGTGTGAGGCTGCTTCTTGGGAAACGACATACGATTTGGCATGATTCACATTGTCTACTGTTTGCCAGACATACAGCTCGGCATAAAGCTTATAGAATAATGGCGTGCATTCCATAGACCTCTCTCCCGCAGCCGAGCCGGCAGCGCATCACACCGGGCCTTTCCGTATGATCAAGCGGATTCGTAGGCTGCTTGCCGTGGCCTTGGCCGCGCTGGCGATAATCACGGCGGTGGAATGCGTGGCGTTCAATATGCCGTTCTGGCGCACGCTCGGCGCCAGCACGGATAGCAACGCCGTGCATAATGCGCTGGGCAGCGGTCTGAAACGCACCGATGACGGTATGCTGACCGTCACGGATCCGACCAACGCCTATCTGGAATTGACCGCGGACGGCACATCCGATTTTCTTCGCATCGATACCGTCGACAGTTCGATCATCGCCAAGGCACGCGAGCAGGCTACCGAGCAATCCCGCGCACAGGGCGACGCCGTAATCCCGAAGCCCCTTGCCACCGTCCATGTGCGTGTGGATATTACCGGCACCGTCGCTGAAGCCAATGCCAATGCCGCGACCGCTGGCGCTGATGCCACCAGCCAAACCGCGCAAGTCACCTATAGCGGCAAGGCCCAATCCATCGGCATCGCATCGCCTCGCAGCCACTACATCAACGCGTCGGGCGCGGGCGTTGTCCGCGTATGGATTCAGGAGGAGCGCAACGCGGTAGTGCCGATCAGCGACGCCCGCGCCAATGTCAAGGTGCCGTTCGCATTCAACTGGGCCCGCGTGGCGGTCATGGTCCTGCTACTCACACTGATCGCGCTTTGGAGACCGGGCTCCTCGCTGTGGCATATTACGCTTAACCCCGCAAGTCTCAGGCAACGCCTTGCGTTCGCCGCCATTATGGCGATTCCCACCGTGGCGCTCGGGTGGTCGATCATCTGGCAATTGCTGTATTCCACCCCCCTGGCGTTCCACACGGCCGGCAATTACACCTATGACTTCGATCAGTATGCGCATGTCGCCGATTCCCTCATCGCCGGCCGCCCCTGGCTGGATCTGCCAGTGCCCGACCAGTTGGCACAAATCTCCAACCCCTATGACGTGCCCACACGATTGAAACTGCTCAGCGAGGGCGTGAACCCCATCTATTGGGATTACGCGTTCCATAACGGCCACTGGTACTCCTATTTCGGGGTGCTGCCGGCGGCCCTGCTCTTCGTCCCCTATCGTCTGGCGACCGGCCGCGCGCTTCCCACGGGTGCCGCGGAACAGTTCCTGATGCTGCTGTTCATCATCTTCTTCTCGATGCTGCTGTTGCGCATCATTCACCGCGTCATGCCGAAAACATCGTTGGCCGCCGCCTCGCTGGTCACGACCTCAGGTCTATTGGGCGCGCAAGTCGGATATTTGGTATACCGCACGAACTTCTATCAGGTGCCGTTCGCCGCATCGTTGGCGCTTACTTCACTCGGCCTCTGGTTCTGGCTGGGTGCGGATACGTCGGCTCGTCCCCTGTTACCTGCCGACCGCTGGCATGCCGGCAATGCCGCCCCACTTTCCCTCCCCCGGCTGGCCGCCGGCGCCTTGTGCATCGCCGCGAACTTCGGCTGCCGCCCCACTTTCACGCTTACAGCTTTGTTGGCGTTCCCCCTGTTCTGGCCGCAGATTCGCGCGATGATCAGCGACCTCAGGCAGCATAGGATTCCCCTGATGAAGGCGCTGCGAGCTCCCGCAGCCATGATTATTCCCGCCATCGTGGTGGTGACTCCATTGATGTTGTGGAACAAGGTCCGGTTTGGCTCCCTATTCAATTTCGGCAACGCCTACCAATTCACCGTCTCGGACATGACCCGCTACACCACTCCCGTAGTGGATATGCCGTCAACGGTTTGGTATTACCTGTTCCTGCCGTTGCGATTCACCCGGCAATTCCCATGGTTGGCCATTTCCCCGGCCCCCATGCCGGTTTGGGGATATTACGAGGTGATGGTCGGCGCATTGTTCACGGCAACCCCATTGATGCTCATGGCCTTGGTGCTGCCGTATCTCAGCAGCCTTGAAATGCACGGCATGCGTCCGTGGCTTTTGAGCTGTCTGGCGCTCGGCGCAGGGCTTATCGTATTCGACAGCGCCGTCGGCGGCTTGGGATGGCGTTACATGGCCGACTTCGGCTGGCTGGTCGCACTCGCTGCGGTTCCCGGCACCTTGTGGCTGATTAACGGCCGCGAACCGAGCACCTCGCTGGCCGGTGCGAACGACGCCGCTTCGGGTGATGGCATCACCCATGTGACCCCATGGCGTTGGCTGATGCGATGGACCGTACTGCTGCTGGTGCTGTGGGCATTGGCCATCGCCGTGCTGAGCTGCTTCGTATTGGCTAGGGATGATGCGATGATCACCAACGATCCTGCGCTCTGGTACAACGTGCAGTCTTGGTTCTCACTGCTGTAAGTACTGCAGTGCCCCCTGTGATGGTCCTGCATCCGCGTACACCAATCTCACAAACTACGTTTTTTGAGTCAAGCTTCGGCAAAGCTCCAGCGTATGCGCAGGAATTACCTGAGCCTTCTCCAAGTCTCGCGTCATAATGTACACGATGTAGTTTTTGTGTGCTTTATCGCTTAATCGTAAGGATTCCCATGTCCAGTACCGTGCGCGTACGCGTGTTCAAAATATCCGCCGCAATCATCACCATCGCCATCGCACTGGGCCTGTGCCTGTTCTACCAGGACGACGTAAGCGCAGCAATCAAGCAGCGCCGCGTGGAGCGCTTGAACGCCCAAGTGGAGAACATCTACACCACCGACTACCAGTCCATGATGGACGAGCAGCTCGCCGAAGAGCGTGACAGCAAAGAACGCACAGTAGATGACATCTACACCAAAGTGAATCCGTACGGCACGAACACCACATCCATGTACGTGTATTTCACCACCGATGAGGCCTCTACCGTGAGCTACACGGTCTCCGCGGACGGATACCCGGATTACACCGCCACCGCGGTAACCAGTGATGAGGCCGCGAGCGCCATCCGCTCCGCCATCAACGCTTCGGAAAGCTCCACCGGCGATACGCTGAGTCCCAGCGCTTCCGATGAGGATTCCGCGGCCTCCACCGTGTCCGAGGATTCACTGGCTTCCACCACGCATGAATTCCTGGTGCTGGGTCTGATCCCTGAAGTGAAGAACACCGTGACGCTGACCATCACCGCCGCTGACGGCACCGCCGTCACTCGTACCATCACTCAGAATGGTCCGAAGCTGCTTGGCAGCGAGGAAATCAAGCTTCAAGAGACCACAGCACCGGATAGCACCACGCTCGGCGAGCTCGGCAACGGCCTCTACGCCATTCTGGGCAATGATTCCAACGAGCAGGACTTCATGTACTACTACGACGCGAACGGCGTGCTACGCGGTGAAGTACCGGTGCTCTACTACCGTTCCCATCGTCTGCTGTTCGACAACAATGGCTTGATGTGGCTGTCCGCCTCCACCAAGAATTTCGTGGCGATGAACCGTCTCGGCAAGATTGTGAAGAACATCGATCTGGGTGATCGCTTTATTCTTCACCACGACTATGCGCTGGATTCCGACGGCAACATCGTCTCCCTGGCGACCGATCTGAAGCGCAGCGATCATGCGGTGCAGGATCAGGTGATCAAGGTCGACACCAGCACCGGCAAGGTGAGCCTCTTGGTTGATTTCGGCGAGCTGTTCGCCGACTACAAGTCCTCCACCGACCATTCCGGCATCGACGAATCAGATCCGACCGCCAAAAACCGTTGGGACTGGATTCACTTCAACACGATTCAGCTGATGGATGATGGCTCCGCGCTGCTTTCCGCGCGTGAAACCTCCACGATGATCAAAATCAACGACATCGAGGGGACGCCGAAACTGGATTACATGATCGGCGAGCCCACGGTGTGGGACGGCACCGATGAACAGGATTCCTTCCTGACCAAGGTGGGCGACTTCGGCGATACCGGCGGCCAGCATTCCATCACCGTGCAGTATGATTCCACGTTGCCGGCCGGCCAGTATTACGTCTATCTGTTCGACAACAACTTTGGCTATGCCATGACCCGCCCGGACTTCGATTGGACGGTGATCGACGGCATCTCCACCGCCCAATCGTCCAAGGATAAGAACTCGAACTCCCAGTTCCGCAAGTATCTGGTCGACGAAACAGCGGGCACCTACACCGAGGTGCAGTCCTTCGACGTGCCATACTCCCCGTACGTCTCCTCAGCGCAGGAGCTTTCCGATGATCTCAATCTGGTGGATACCGGCATGCAGGGCGTGTTTGGCGTGTATGACGATAACGGCGATCTGAAGGCCCAATACACGATGAACCTCTCCACCGCGTACATCTACCGCGTCTACCAGTACGGTTTCCGCGGCTTCTACTTCGCGTAGGTATCAGGCTTTCGCAGCCTCGTACCTGCGACGAATCAAATCCTCATAGAACGCCACGGCATCCTGAGGAGTGCCATCGAACACAACCGTGTGCTCATCCAATACGAGCGCACGGTCGATTGCATATTCGGGCCGGCGAATCATGTCCGTGTCATGCGTGGCGAAAATCACCTGCTTGTCATAGCTGAACAGCGCTTTGGCCACATGTGCGGTGCCGATTTCATCCAAACCTTTGCTGGGCTCATCGGCGACGATTGCGCTCGGTTCGAAGCTTAACGCCGCGGCAATGGCCAGCAGATGGCGTTTGAGCGAATCAAGCTCACTGGCCTTCGCGCGCGAGACCTGCGCCAGATCGAAATGCGCGAACAGGTTGCCGATACGGGCCTGACGCTCCCCCTCGGGGATCTTATGCTTTTTCAGCGCTTCGGAAACGGCTTCGGAGATGTTCTCCGCACGATAGAACGAGTTCGGAATCTCCTCACGGCGCACGATGCCTACCAAGTCGTTGATGCGCTTGGCGTCCTTCTTGATACTGGGGTCGAGTCGCTCTTCTCCGCCTTCGACACGGACCGCCCCTGCGGTGGCTTTCAACGTGCCATCCAGCAATCCCAGAAGGGTGGATTTGCCGGCGCCGTTCAGCCCGATAACTGCCACACGCTTCTCGCTGATGGTCAATGCGGTAGGCGCGAGGCCCAATTGACCGTCATCATAGGTGTGCCCGGCCTGCTCGAGGCGGAAGGTCAGCGATTGCGGGCGTGGCAGTTCTTTGGACTTGAAGAAGAATCCCATGCCGCCTATTGTAGGCCTAGCCTGCAAGGAGAGCAGCCACTTCCTCTAAGACCGCACGCACATTGCGCTCAAATTCCTCCGGTTCCGGCAGCAGGGAAATGGCCAAATAGCCATTAGACGTCATATCGAAGAAGTATCCGGGCTGGCCGCTGAGCCCATGATGTCCAATCAGACCTAATACCAGCTCATTTTCATCAATCACCGAAGGCACGCGCAGCAATACGTTCCATCCGCCTTCGGCGCGCAATACGCTTACCAGACCCTGAGGGTCGGCGTCGAGCATCGCATGAAGCCGATCTAGATTGCCGCGCACCCGCTCCTGCACTTTCGCGGTTTGCGCGGGAGCGACCTCAAGCAGCGCGGGAATCTTCTCGGCGATGATGTCGCTCATCGGCAGGTAGTCGTCGGCAATGACATCAAGTCGGCGCTTGGCCTCAGCCACATCATCAGCAGGTCCGGAGACCTGAATCCAACCGACTTTGGCATGCGGCGCGGCCAGCATTTTGGAAAAACCATCGAGCGCGAACGTCAATACCTCCGGTTCTCCGGCAAGTCGTGCGTTGCCGGAGAACGGCTCCAGACCATAGTCATAGAACACTTCGTCGGCAATCAACGCAATACCGTGTTCGCGGCACAGATTCACTATGGCTTTGCGCTCATCGGGCTTCACATACGAACCTGATGGATTGTTGGGATTGATCAGCACCAATGCGCGAATATCCGCGCCATTCGGCGAGCCAAGGATCTCCTCGAGGCCGGAGACGTCGATGAACCAAGAGCCGTCGAATTGCAGCTGGTATTCCACGGTTTCCACGCCCTCGAGCCGTGCGATGGATTCGATCAGCGGGTAGCCGGGCTTTGGCGCCAGCACCGCGTCACCGGGGTCGCACAGGAGTTTGATCAGCCATGAATACGCTTCGGAGGTGGAGCTGAGTATGTATAGGTCATCCTCATGCACCGGCAGCGCTCCCCCGTCCGAAAGGAATGCCGCCAAGGTCTCCCGCGCCGCTCGGGGGCCGCGTGGATCGGCCGTATACACGTTCGGCACCAATGCAGGAGCCAGACCGTGACGCGTGGGATTGGAATCATTGAGCTTGCCAAGCGTTATGCCCCGCACCTTGGCTTGGGCTTCCGCGGCGGCAATCGGGTTCGGGGCGCTGATATCCACTCGAGAGGAGAAATGCACGGTCATAGGCTCCCACATTAGAACCTGCCCCACCCTTTTCCCCGACTTGCTTCAATGCAATTCATCGGCACAACAAAAAGGCCCTCCTCGCAGAGGAGAGCCTGAAAGCGATACTATTATCGCCTATATCACTGCTGCTTGGTGCTGGCGTAGTAGGCGGCGCCTACGATACCGGCCTGGTTGCGCAGCTTGGCGGGCACAATCGGCGTCTTGATATCCACGTACGGCAGGAACTTCTCGCTCACACGGCTCACGCCACCGCCCACGGTGAACAGATCCGGATTGAAGTACTTCTCCATAAGGCCGTAGTACTTGGTCAGTCGCTTGGCCCACTTCTTGTAGCCCAGGTCCTCGTTCTCGCGCACGGCGGAGGAAGCATATTTCTCGGCATCCAAATGCTTGGCGCTCAGAATGATATGCCCCAGTTCCGTGTTCGGAATCAACTGGCCGTTGTAGATCAGAGCGGTGCCGATGCCGGTGCCCAGTGTGGTAGCGATGACCAGACCCTCCTGGCCCTTGGCGGCGCCGTACTGCACTTCGGCAAGGCCTGCAGCATCGGCGTCGTTCACCACAACGACCGGGCGGCCGCATGCTTCGGAGAACACTTCAGTGACGTCCACGCCAATCCAGGACTGGTCGAGGTTGGCCATGAAGTCCAGCTTCTGCCCGGGCTTGATCGGAGCCGGGAATGCGATGCCCACCGGAGCGGATTCGGGAACCTCGAAGTGATCGAGCTGCTGCTTAACGATGGCAGCCACAGCCTGAGGCGTGGAAACCTCCGGGGTCAGGATCTTGAGACGGGGCTCGGCGAAATCGCCCTTCTCCAGATCAACCGGTGCCGCCTTGATGCCGGAACCGCCAATGTCAACGCCAAAAGCCTGTGCAGTTTCAATCATCGTTGACCTTCCTTTCGTTTGGGACGAGGAATCACTTTGCCCTAAGTGTAACGCCGCGCAAAGCACATTCCAAAGATTGCGGCCACGCGTTGCAATCGTGTGCATCGGCTACGTAGTCGATGTTTCGACGACACACTCGAAAAGTCCGGCGTTGCGCATGCTGCGCCGACGGGGAACGGGTAATAATAAGAGGCATGGCAGAACATAATCAACTTATTGATGCGATTAATATTCGTACCGCGGTGCGCGCCTATGATGACGAGCCAATCGATGACGATGCGGCACGTCAGCTTGAAATGGCATTGCAGCCGGTCAACCTGCTCGGCAATCTGAACCTGCAGCTGGTGTTGAACCAGCCCAAAGTGTTCGAGGAGGCGAACGCCTCCGGTCATTTGACCGGCGCCGCGAACTATCTGGCTCTGGTGGTCCCTAAGGGTGACGAGCAGGCCAGGGAACGCGCCGGCTTTTATGCCGAACGTGTGGTGCTTACCGCGACCCTCCGCGGCCTGGCCACCCTGTGGGTGGCCGGCTCTTGGAACAAGACCGAGGCCGCCAAGCATTGCCGCATCGCCGGCAACGAGGAACTATTGCTGGGCGTGGTGATCGGTCATCCGAAAAATCATCTGGCTTACCAGTCGATGACCTACGACGAGCTGTGCGAGCGTCAGCGCACGCACCGTTCCTGCAAGACCTATGAACAGTTCACCGTCACGATGGGCGACGAGGCTCGTGCACAGGCTCCGGACTGGTTCAGGGCCGGTGTCGAAGCCGCGATGAAGGCACCGAGCGCGATGAACCGCCAGCCGATCACATTCTCCTATAATCCAGATGATGATACCGCGGCCGCGCATATCGACACGACCGCAGGCGACGAACATCACGCGTTGAACGATTTGGGTATCGCCAAGCTGCACTTCCAGATCGGTGCCGGTCAGGGCCAATGGGCCTGGGGCGACGGAGGCCTGTTCATTCACCAGTGATAAAAAAAGCTCCCTCTGATGAGAGAGCTTTTTCCTATTTACTCCAGCGGAGGCATCGGCTTCCAGTCGGGATCGTGCATGAGCTTGCGTGAATCCCACCAGCCTTGGGCGATCTTGGACAAACCTGTTTTCACATGTTCGCGATCCACCATCACGAGGCGAATCACTTCCTTGATCGCGGTCAGCACGGTGCCCAGACCGAAGATCAGCGGGTGGAAGTCGCCATGCACCATAAAGTAACGGGCCATGTAGCCACGGTTGCGCATGATGTGGTAACGGTTCATGTCGGAGGTGGAGTTGAGCTGGCGCACACCGGCGATGTCCCAATTGCCGATTTCGCGGGTGCGGCGCAGAATCACATCCGGCACCACAATCGGATTCGTGACCTTGCTGGCACGGTAGCCGTAGATCGTGTCATCCCAGTAGATGAAGAAGCGTGGATCCGGCAGACCGATGGCCTTGACCACACGGCGGTTGAACAGGCCGCCCTCGAAGCATAGCGTGTCCATCACACGGTAGCCGGCCGGGCCGAACGCGGCCGGAGCGATGGGGTTCGGGATGCCCAGCGGCACATTGAAATCGTACTGCCAGTAGAACGGGCCGCCATCGTAGTCATAGCGGGATCCCTGAATGACCTCATGCTTACCGGTCCACTTGGCGAGCTTGTCAATGGCGTCCGGCAGCACAGCCACATCGTCGTCCATCACCCAGAACCATTCGGCACCAAGCTCGTAGGCCTTCTTCACGCCTGCGGAGAAACCACCCGCGCCACCGAGATTCTCGGTTTGCGGGGCATACACCACGCGCCCCTCGTTGCCGGAGAGATCCGCCACGGTAGTCCCCCACTGGCCGGTCACCTTCGCGGAGAATTCACGAACCATGTCGGCGGTCTTGTCGGAGTGCTCGTTGTCGACGATGATGATGCGCCAAGGTGCCTGTTCCAGCGCGAGAATCGAATCGAACAGCACTTCAAGCAGCTGCTGGCGCTTGAATGTGGTGACGATCAGGGCAAGTTTGTTGATGGTTCGCTTTGCGGCGTGCTTTTCACTCATGGGTTCCATTCTATGCACACTTGTTCCCTAGCTCACACGAACGGTGTTCAGCGCGAGCAGCTGCATCGTTTTTTGCCCACAATGAAATGCAGCTTGCATCTGTACGTGCCATGGCGTATGAATGTGCCTGTCAGTTTCAGGGAAGGTGAAATTCCTTACTGGCGGTGATTCTGCGCCCGGGATGCAAAACGGACGTGCAGACGAGCCCGCGACCCGCGGAAGCGGCTGATTCGGTGAGATTCCGAAGCCAACGGTATAGTCCGGATGGAAGAAACGAGGGCTCCGATGAGCATTTCTTCGCGCATTCGCATGCAAGCAATCCGTTCCGTCACACCCGAGGCGGAAGGCGCAGCCGGTTCGGCCACCAACGCCAAGCTCGGTTCGCACTCCACCGGTGTCGCCGATTCCGGCCGCTGGTCCACCAGGCGCATCGCCATGTACGCCCTGTTCGTGGCGCTGGCCATGGTCACCAGCTTCATTGAGTTCCCGATTACACCAGTCGCCTGGCTGAAGTATGACCCGTCCGGCATCGTCTGTCTGATCGCCGGCTTCGCATACGGCCCATCCGCCGCCGCCATCGTCTCCGTGCTGGGCTTCGTTCCTCATATGTTCGCCGACCCATGGGGTTCGCTGATGGCTGTGCTCGTGGCACTGTGCCTGTCCGTTCCGGCTTCGCTAATCTACCGTAAGATCCGCTCCCGCAAGGGCGCCGCCCTCGGCATTCTCGCCGGAGCCGTGCTGGCCATCGTGGCCGCGCTGCTCGGCAACCTGGTGATTACCCCAATCTACGCGCACATGTCGTACGCCGCGGTCGCCGCCATGATCCTGCCGATTCTGCTGCCGTTCAACCTAGCGAAGATGGCCATCCACGCCGTGGTGACCTTCCTGATCTACAAGCCCATCTCCAACCTGCTCTCCAAGCAGCAGTGAGCGCCAAGCAATAAGTATCACCAACAATGAATTCATCCAAAGCCCAGACGCCAGCCGCCGAGCTCAACCATATTCGATTCAGCTATGACCATGGCTCGACATGGGCGTTGGATGATGTGTCGCTCACCGTATACACCGGTGAGCGACTCTGCCTCGTAGGACCGAACGGCTCGGGCAAGTCCACCTTAGCTCGGCTGATCGCTGGTCTGACCGCGCCCGACGCCGGCGCAGTAACGCTACTTGGGCACACCGTATATACGTCATCAGCCGGCCCGAATGCCGTTGAATACCGAGCCGCCCGTCGCGGCATCGGCATGGTGTTCCAAAATCCGGAAGACCAGATCGTGACCACCGTGATCGAGGACGATGTGGCCTTCGGACCGGAAAACCTAGGGCTGGAACGTCTCCATATCGGCGAGCGCATCGAATCGAGCCTCAAGGCCGTAGGCCTTGCCTCGCATCGCGCTTCGGACCCCACGCGCATGAGCGGCGGTCAGCAGCAGCGTGCAGCCATCGCCGGCATGTTGGCCATGAATCCGGCCATATTGGTGCTCGACGAACCCACCGCCATGCTGGATGAGACCGCACGTGCGGAAGTCATGACCGTGCTTGACACACTGCAGGCTCGGGGAACCACCATCGTGCACGTGACCCATCACGCCGATGAGACGCTTCGCGCCGACCGCATCGTGCATATGGAGCAGGGGCATATCGTCGAAATCGTCAGCCCTCATGATGCGCCTTGCCCCGAACCAGGGGTTAGACGGAGCGCGGTGGCCGTCGAAACATCCGCATCTTCGGCCGACGGCAATCTGCCGCTTCTAGGCGAACGGGGATTGGAAAGCGATTCGGCTGCGGTCCATTCACCGGCGTCCATCCGTGTGGAGCATCTGCAGTATCGCTATGGTTCGGGACGTACGGTCATTCGAGACCTATCATTCCGCGTCGAGCAAGGCGAAACCCTGGCGATCATGGGCGCCAACGGCTCCGGCAAATCCACATTGGCGAAACTGCTCTGCGCGTTGGGAAGACCCGTCTCCGGGTCCATCGAGGTAGCTGGCGTTCCGGTGTCTCAGGCGCCGAAGCGCACCGGCAAACCTCGTTACGCGAACCGCAGGCAACTCACGCAACTGCGCAGTCGCGTCGGTTATGTGATGCAGCATCCGGAGCATCAGCTGTTCGCAGATACCGTGGCCGATGACGTCGCTTACGGGCCGCGCAATCAAAAGCTGGATGAGGCACAGGTCGAGGCTCGCGTGAATCACGCATTGGAAGCCTTGCATATCAAGCATTTGGCGAATCACTCCCCCTTTGACCTTTCCGGAGGCCAGCAACGGCTGGTCGCCATCGCTGGCGTGGTGGCATGTCAGCCGGAAGTGCTGATTATGGATGAGCCCACGGCGAGCTTGGACGTAAGGGCCAGGGCGCGCATCCATGAGTTGATTCGCACCCTGCAACGCCAGGGGGTGACCATCGTGATGATTACCCACGACCGCGCCGAGGCGTTCGCTTTGGCCAACCGTGTGGTCTGCATGCCGGATGAGCATGAAACCATGCGTGAAACATCCTCCCAGACGAACGCTTCGGCAACTTCCCAGTTGGAGGACGGAGCCAAGCCCTCACATGAGCTTTCCTATGTGAGCAGACTGGACCCTCGCGTGAAAATGGTAGGATTCCTGGCTGCCATGTTCACCATGTTCGCGGTCAATACGCCTGTGCAGCTCATATTGGGCGCAGCTGTGACATTCGGCATCATCGCTGCCGCGAGAATCCATCCGATTCAACTGTTTGCCGCCATTCACCCGATTTTGGCCCTGCTCGCTGTGATGAGCCTGACCAATCTCGTCGTGGTACGTACCGGCGGCACGCTGGTCGGTCTCGGCCCGCTTTCCATCACCTCAGATGGCGTGATGATCGCGGTACTCTACGCATGCCGATTCGCTTTGGTGATCATTCTCGGCGCGGTGTTCTTGTGGACCACCACCCCCACGGCCATGACCGATGCCTTCGAATCCTTGTTGCACCCACTGCAACGAATCGGCCTGCATACGCAGGAGATCGCACTGGTCATGAGTCTGGCGTTGCGCTTCATTCCCACACTGACCGGCGAGACTAAGTCAATCATCGATGCCCAGGCGGCGCGCGGCGGATCGGTGGAAACCGGCTCTCTCGGGCAACGTGTGAAAGCCATGAGCGCGATCATCGTGCCCGTGTTCGCAGGCACCTTGCGCCATGCCAACAATCTGAGTTTGGCGTTGGATGCCCGCTGCTACGAGGAAGGCATCACACGCACCCATTGGCGCGTGTTCTCCCCCGGTCCGGCCGATGCCGTATTCGGCGCGGTCATCCTCGCATACATTGTGGCCATCGTATTGCTGTAGATGGTTGCCTGCGCCACATCCGGCCCCGCGGCTATGCTCAAGTGGTTACTCGAACGTAAGGAATTCCCATGGCATTAACCAAAAAGCAAATCAAGCAGCTGCGCGCAATGGCCAATTCATTGAAGCCGCTGTTTTATGTCGGTAAGAACGATCTGACCGAGGCGGCCATCAAGCAGGCCGACGAAACCATTGAAAAGCATGAGCTCATCAAGTGCGCCGTGCAGGACGGCTCGGGGCTCACCGCCAAGGAGGCCGCCGCCGAACTCGCCGAACAGCTCGGTGCTGAAGTGGTGCAGTCCATCGGCAATCGTTTCGTGATTTATCGCGCATCCAAGCGCGAGGATGTGGAGCACATCAAACTCGTGCGCGAGTAAGGCTCTGGAGCATTTAGCCCCGCACGAATTGCCTATGATGTGGCCGGCCTGCTTGTTTGGAGGAACACAGCGGCCGGCCACATCATGTTATACGAGCCGATGCTGCGAGCCGTTGTTCCCGTTTTAGGCAAAACGTGAGAAGATGTATATCAATGACGAAACAACATCGCCATGCATCTCGAGAAGGGACCCAATGATGAGTAACGATCAGCAGCCATATGCTCCAGCCAATCCGGAACCCAACGCATACACCGCTCCAGAACCATCGGGCGCACCGAACGCGTACACGCAACCGGTACAACCGGCTGGCGACTATGAGCAACCGCAAGCGAATGCCTATGAGCAGCCAGCACCCAACCAACAATATGCTCCGCAGCCAGGCGATGCGCGGCCCAGCGCCTACGCCGCTCAGCCCGGATATACGCAACAGTCCTACGGGCAGCAGTATGGCCAGCCGCAATATGCACAGCCACAGTATGGTCAGCCGGCCAACCCGTACACGCAGCCGCAATACAGCTCTCCTAACCCTCAGTATGCCACGCCGCAATATAACGCCCCGCAGTACGGTGCCGGACACTCGTCCAAGTCCAAACTGGCCGCTGGTCTGCTCGGCATCTTCCTCGGCGCCTTCGGCGTGCACAACTTCTATCTCGGCAATACCGGCAAAGCCGTTGCGCAGCTGTTGCTCACCTGCGTGGGCTGGATCCTCATTGGACTCGGCCCTCTGGCCGCCACCATCTGGGGTCTGGTGGAAGGCATTCTCATCCTCACCAGCCGATATGGCTCCCCGTGGCATCAGGACGCCAACGGTCAGGAATTGACCGACTAACGGCGGTCAGCCTGTTCAACCGCCTCATATCATCAATCACGACACACCGACCATGCATGACCAATGTTGTGCATGGTCTTTTTTGTTGTCTACATTTCCTCTAAAACGAACATAGTTTATGTTCACTTTTGCAAAAAACACACAGCGAATATCACAGCAAAACAATACCTTCCAAAACAGTTACCAGTATATGAATTACTTATTAAACAGCTAATTTCCAGCATTATTGATGCTAATCTAAGGAACCAGCACAGACCAATGTGCATATCCTTTCTCACAAGGGCAAGGATTATAGATGTGCGTTTTACTACGTAATTGAACATTACCGACTTCACCATGAAGCACGGCAGGACAATGAAAGGACCATCATGGCTGAAGAAAAAGTCATCGTCGTAGACCCAGATATGTTCGGCAAGGATGCTCAATCCAAGACCACCAAAGCCAATGAAGTAGCCAAGAGCTTCGGCATCAGCGATCAGGCGCTCGACGAAGTGGAGTATTTCAAGACCCAGCTGACCAACCACAATGCCTGGGATCTGCCATTTATGGGATACGTGAATGAAGACGGTTACGGTTACGCCTATGTTCCTGACGCCGCCATCACCATGAATCCGTACTGGGATGCGCACAAGGCCTTCCTCGCACTGCCTGAGGATGTGCAGACCGCATTCGCCATCCGCATGCTGTTCACCCACCGCCCTGTGGATCGCTACGGCGCCGCCATGTTCCTGCACTACCAGCGTGGCTTCAAGGTCGACTTCGAAGGCAACGGCGCGAACAAGTACTGATCGTCACTGATCGCTCGTTCGGTCATTCGCTTCCCTGAGTGCATGTGCCCCTCGCAAGGCAATGATGTCTTGCGAGGGGCACATGCACTGTATGCCGAACGAAACAGCTCAGCGACGCACGAGATTAATCAACTCCTGTTGTCGCGCGTAACGAGACACATTCGTTTGCACGATGCGAATAATCCGCTCAGACGTCCGCTCCAAATGATTGCCGCCGGCCACATGCGGAGTGATCAGGCAGCGAGGTTCATTCCACAGCGAACTGGACTCAGGAAGCGGCTCCGGTTCGGTAACATCCAGACCGGCTCCATGAATCCGACCTTCGTGCAACGCCTCGGCCAGAGCATCCGGGTCGATGACATCGCCCCTGCCGGCATTGATGACGATGGCGGTTCCCTTCAGACGGGACAAGCGTGCAGCATCCAGCAGATGATGGGTTTGCGGCGAGCGCGGCACGGCGAGCGCCACGACATCCGCCAACGGCAGCAACGCATCCAGTCGTTCGAAGCCATACATCTTTTCGATGCCCTGCGCCGGCATATCGGCGTGACGGCGCACGCCAAACGTGCGCATGCCAATGCCTTGGGCCAACCGCGCGAAATGCGAACCAATATCACCGGCTCCAATCACCAAGGCGATGCCGCCTGCAGGGCTCAACACCGGGCCCTGATCCCGCCAGCGATGCTCACACTGATTCGCGGCATACTGGTTGATGTTCTTCATCAATGCCCACATCATGGCAAACATGTGCTCGGAAACGCTTTGCCCATAGGCGCCGGAAGCATTGGTGACCATGGTACCGCGAGGCAATACCCCTTCCTTGAGGTAAGCGTCCACACCTGCGCTGAAGGTTTGCAACCATTCGAGTCTCGAGAATTGCGCGGCTTCGTTTGGAGGGAAGTTGCCAATCACCGCCGTGGCCTTGGCGCGCAGCTCTTTCGGAATGGACACTGGCCACACCATATCCGTGCGATGGGCATAGTCGCCTACGAATTCCTGTGGCACACCATATGCCGCCTTGACGAATGCCTGTTTTTCGGATTCGTCAAGCGGCAGACAATTGACGATGAGCTTATTCGCGTTTTCGATTCCCATGGTTCACCAACCTAGGCCGCGGTGCGGATAAAAACGGCTTCCCTCGCGGAGGCCCAGAAACCGACTAACGACGTGTGGCGCGGATATGAAAAGCAGCAGACAAACAGCTCCAGCCAATCACGCAAATCACAGTCATCGTGGCGAAGGTCCATGCGCCACCGATCGCCGTGGCATGAGCGAACTGTGCGGTGCCCTCTTCGCCGGCACCGGCCTGCGCCACGGCGAGAATGGTGGAGAACAGGGCCGTGCCTGCCGCACCGCCGAACTGCAGGCAGGTGTTGAAGATGGCGTTGCCGTCCGGGCGGAACTCGTGCGGCACGCCACTCAAACCGCTGGTCATGATATTGGCGGCACCAACGGCGTAGAAGAAGCCAAAGATGAAGTAGAAACCGCACAGCATCCCCGCCGTCAGGTGCATCGAGAAGACGAGCATCAGCACCGGCCCCAGGATGGCAATGCCAATAGGAATCAGAATCGGCTTGACCGCGCCGAAACGGTCGTACAGCCAGCCACCCACGGGTGCGCACACCGCGCCGATCAATGCGCCTGGCAGCACCAGAGAGCCTGCCACGAATGCGCTCACGCCAAGTGCGAGCTGGGAAACGTTGGTGATCACGTAGCCATATCCGATGGCCACCAACGGCAATACCAGATAGGCGATAACATGCAGCAACACCACCGGGTCACGCAGAATGCCCAAGCGCAGCAGCGGCGAAAATGTCTTCTTGGAACTCAAGGCGAACAGCATCAGGGAGCCCAAGCCAATAATGAGGCTCACGATGGCAATCGCAGCGGATCCGGTGACCTGCTGGCCGGATACCGCTGCGCTGATGGCCACGCCACCTTGATTCAGAGCCAGCACCAACCCTGCCAATGCCAAGACAATGGAACCCAGCTGAATTGGATCAAGGAAGGCTGGCTCGGTGGGAACTTTCTGTTCAATGCATTTGACGCCGATGAACGCAGCGATCACCACCAACGGAATCACAATCACGAAAATGGCTCGCCACGGCAAGACTGTGGTCACAGCACCGCCCACGGTCGGCCCGATGGCCGGCGCCACAGTGATGACCAGGGAACCGACGCCCATCAGCCGTCCGATTTTGGAGCGAGGCGATTGTTCCAGAATGATGTTCACCATCAACGGTGTGGCAATGCCGGAGCCTATGCCCTGAATGATGCGGGCCACGATCAGCAGCGGGAAGACGCGGGCGACAATCATGATCAGCGAACCGATAATGGCCAAGACCACTGCGGCAAGGAAAATGCCTTTCAGGGGAAAACGGCGCTTCAGGAACGAGCTGATCGGCATCGTGGCGGCCACGGACAGCAGATAAATCGTAGTGATCCATTGCACGGTGGCAGTATCCACATGGAATTCGCGCATCAGCGAGGGGAACAACACCGTCATCACCGTCTCGGTGAGAATCCCGATGAACGCCAATGAGCCTACAGCCACAATGGCGCCAATGAGTTTCGGCGGGATTTTCTCCGTATCGAGCGCGCGTGCCTGCTCAGTTTCGGGCATAGGAAAGCTCCTCTACGTCTTTGGTTCAACAAAGTGGAATATCAGGTTTACCAACCGGCGTATGTGTCTCTACGCACCATCTGATAGGACCGAAAAAATCCCGATGATACGCCCCGTTTATAGCCAGAACGAATATTAAGCCTGAAGGAGGACTCCCGGAAACGCCAGAGCGCTCTGTTACGGTGCCGTTGCCGTGTTCCTGACGCTCCGCAGCCTTAAGTGTGGGACGCAAATGCAGATTTGACGACAATGCAGTTACGTCCCATTTCTCATGCCGTTCCCCGGAATACGCGATTACGAAAACGGCGGAATTACGCCATTTTTTGTTGCTCCACGAGAGTGGATAACACAGTGCCAGCGGAACGCAAATGCAAAACCCTCCAAAATGCAGTTGTGTCCCACAATTCCCTGGCACCCGCGCCCTGGAATATGCAAAAACGTGTGGGGCGCAGTTCGGATTCCCGAGCTGCGCCCCACACGTCGATGAAAGGAAGAAAAGAGAAAGGAGAAAGCTTGCGGTGTTCGCCCCGGCGCACCACTCCCCTGCTCTATGACGAGCGGATGAAGAGTGATCGCGACCGGGGCACACCTATTGAGTTATTGTTCAGTTATCGCTTGGGTCGGGCCCTATTTTTTCTCCCCGACTGCCATCACGGCGCGCTGCAGCACCACGAAGACGAGAATCATGAGGCCGACCACGATGGTGGTCCATTCGGCCGGCACGCCGAAGTCGGAGGTGAGCGGGTCGAGGATGGAGCGCACCAGAGCGCCGAGCACGGAACCGAGCACGTAGCCGAAGCCACCGGTGATGATCGTACCGCCGATAACCACGGAGGCCACTGCGTCAAGCTCCCAGCCCACACCAACGGTGTTCTTTGCGGAACCGATGTTGGCGGTGTACACGATGGAGGCCAGAGCCGCGAGGATTGCGGAGGTCAGGTAGATGGTGTACTGGGTGCGCTTGACCGGCAGACCCATCAGCTCAGCGGAGGAGCGGGAGCCGCCGATGGCGTAGATGGTACGACCGGTGCGGGTGTGGTGCAGGAAGATGTAGCCGTAGATCACAACAACCAGAGCGATGATCACGCCGACGTTGAAGGACAAATCGTTGGAGATCTTCGGGTTATCGATGATCTTGATCTCGTTGGCGATGAAGGCGAAGTTGTTGTTGTCCGGGAAGGTCAGGGAGTCGGTGGAGATGATGGAGGCGATACCACGGGCCAGGAACATCGTGGACAGTGTCGCGATGAACGGCTGCATGTTGAATTCCTCAATCAGCGTGCCGGCCAGAAGACCGAACACGGCACCGATCAGGAGCATGATGACCATGACCAGGACGGCGGGGACACCGGCGTTTGCCAGTTTCAGACCGACGACTGCGGTGATTGCCACGATGGCGCCGACCGACAAATCGATACCACCGGTCAAGATCGGCAATGTCATGGCCACAGCCAGGATAATCAGGTAAGCGTGGTCGATGAACAGGGAGGAGATGAAGCCCAGTCGGATGTAGGTGCCGAACAGTGCCTGTCCCATGATGATCATCAGGAGGAAGATCACAACGGCCGCGAGGGTCGGAATCATCTGACGATCGAGCTTGAAGCCCTTCTTAGGAGCCTTTACCTTGTTTGCCGTAGCTGTTGTCATGCTGCCACCGCCTTAGCTTGAGCCTTGAGCGCGCGCTTACGCTTCATTGCCGCACCCAAGTTGTGGATCTTAGGAGCCTGCATCACGCAGATCACGATCACGACGACGGCGAAGAAGGCCGGGGTTGCTTCGGCGTTGATGCCGAGGGTGATGATGGTCTTGCGGATCATGGCGATAATCACAGCGCCGACAGCAGAGCCGGCGAGGGAGAACTTACCACCGAGCAGCGAGGTGCCGCCGATGACGACTGCCAGAATGGCGTACATTTCGAGGTCTTGACCGGTCTTGACCACGTCGACGCGCATCACGGATGCGGTGGCGAACAGACCAGCGATAGCCGCAAGGAAGCCGGAGACCGCGTAGACGAGGAAGAGGATCTTCTTCGGCTTGATACCGGTCATACGGGAGGCTTCCTGGTTGATGCCGACGGCCTCGATCATCATGCCCATTGCGGTCTTACGGCACAGCAGGCCGACGAGGATCACAATGACCACGGCGATGACGAAGTTGGCGGGGATGCCGAGGATGAAGCCGTTGGCGATCCACTTGAGCGGTTCGTTGCCGGCGACGGCGGAGGCGTCGGTGTTTTCACCGGAGGTGATTACCTTGGCGATACCACGGCCGGCGAGCATCATGATCAGGGTGGTGATGAACGGCTGCAGACCGAGCAGGGAGACCAGAGCGCCGTTGACGCAGCCGATGACCAGGCCGACGAGCAGG
>NZ_WBVS01000004.1 GCF_009193305.1 Bifidobacterium cebidarum
CGGTTGGCATGATGTTGATTCAGCTGGCGGCAGTTGGGTTGATAATTGAATATTCCTGCGTAGCTCAGTTGGCAGAGCATCCGACTGTTAATCGGACGGTCGCTGGTTCAAGCCCAGCCGCAGGAGCTCATTCAACCGGAGTTGTTCGGTTGGCATGATGTTGATTCAGCTGGCGGCAGTTGGGTTGATAATTGAATATTCCTGCGTAGCTCAGTTGGCAGAGCATCCGACTGTTAATCGGACGGTCGCTGGTTCAAGCCCAGCCGCAGGAGCCACTTGAAACCCCTTGATTTTCAAGGGGTTTCATTGTATTGGGCAGTGATTCCACCCGGCCAGAACGGCCCTGGTAGTCAATAAATTGGGGTATAGGGGTTATACCAAAATCTTCTCTTCAGAGGTTTTTAGCGGCCGAATCGTCTCGTCAAAGCATCGAAACGCAGAACGAAACCAGATCACATCATTGATTGATTCTTGCAGCCATGGTTGGCGACCAGCGCAGCCGACGGACTGAGTTTATACAAGCAGCTTTATTTATGTGGATAACTCGGCAAGCTCGAACCACATACCCCATTTCAGCTGGACAGCATACGTGACTATGTCTCAAGGTGGAAGAAGACCGGCGATGAGGACGGTCGGACATCGATACATGCCATATGCGCATGTGTCGATATGTGTTGGGAAAGGGGATTGGTGATGATGTACGGGTATTGGTTTGATTGGCGGCGGCGATCTGCCCGACGTGCTGCGAGACAGCGTGAACAGGAGCGCCGGCGAGCTGAAGAGCGCAGGACGTGGGTCGATGCAGTGGTAGCGGCTGCAACGGCTCTTGGTCTATTGCTGGCGTTGCTAATCGGACTATTGTTGTCCGGTTCGAAGATTGATGCTTCCGCTCGTGGTGGGGATGCGGCGATACGGAGGCTTTCGTCTGATACTGTCGCATTGATTCCGGCTGACTTCACTGATCTGTCGGCGTTGGAACGGCAAGTAGATTCCTCATGCTCAGCTCGATTTGATTGGCCTGTTTCGAATGCGCAGGTAAGTCGGCCCTTTGATCGCCCTGTTACACCTTGGGCTCCGGGGCATCGCGGCATTGACCTTGCCGTTGACCCTGGTGAGACGATATCGGCTCCTGATGCTGGAACAATCAGTTTCATGGGCCGCGTAGGCGGCAAGGATGTGGTGAGTATTCGGCATCGTGGGGGAGTGACTTCAACGTTCGAGCCCGCAACTACTGATTTGCATACCGGTTCCATCGTCGGCAGAGGCGACATCATCGGCATTGTGGAGGGGGATTCAGATCATTGCGAATTGCAGTGCCTGCACTGGGGGTTGAAACGAGGAGCAGACGATTACCTCAATCCTGAGCCTTATGCAGCCAATCGCAAGATTGTGCTTAAGGAGTGAGCCGATAATCTCAACACTCACAAGCCGGCGTCAGCCAAGGTGATATAGCCGGGATCAATCAATGTGGCCTTGAGGTTACTGGCGCTCACTGCCACAACCGGCTCATTCAACGTCGGTATCTTCTTGATGCCGCCTACTTCAGTGTCACGAACCGAAGCCATTGAACTGATGGATTTGCCGGTGTTCAGTCGCCCGCACATTTCCGCAAGGTCCGTAGCCAGAGTCTGGCGGTTTTCGATGCCTGTCATCCACTGCTTGCCGTTCACCACAGAAGGAATGCTGGAGATATAAGCGCCATAACCGGTGACCAACGGCCATTGTGCATCCTTGACCTTGGTGTCGGTGGAATCGTTTGAGCCGTCGACATTTTGCGAACCATTGGATTCGTCGTTCTCCGGGGATTTGATCGGATCGGGAACCTGTTGGCGAGCGAGATCTTTCTTGCCAGTGATATTGCCCACGATTCCGGAAATGGTGATTTGAGGATTGATGTCCGCAGCGGAACCGTCATAGCCTAGATCATTGAGTTCCTTGACCACTTCGGAGGCAATGTAATCATTCATGGCGATGATGCCGTCGATACGGGTCGGAGCTGCAGAACTGCTGAGTTTCTCCAATCGCTTGGCAAGTACTCGTGCGGTGGCTCCATCCTTGCTGACATCGTAGGCGACGCTCATCCAATCATCTTCGGTCGAACTGCTGGTAAGCGTGCCGGAGGGGCTGACGATCACGCCTTTTTGATAATACGTGCCCAGCACTTGCCAGATACCGAGGAATGCCTCCTTGGCAAAAGTGGCGTCGACGCTTGCTCCGTTTTCGTCGGCGGAAATATACGGCAGCATGACCTCGATATGCTTTGGATTGTCCTTACTGGCTTTGTCGAGCTCGAGTTTGACGGCCAGTTTTTCCGCTTGCAGATGCCCAATCGTTCGGGCGTCGGAGAATTGCACAAAGGCGTCTGGCTTGTATCCCTCGATGCTGTTGGCCATCAATACCACATGCATGCCGGATTCTTGGGCGAGTTTGAGCGAAGAGACCAGCCGCTGCACCGCTTGCGCCTGAGTTGCGGAGGAGGAGTCGTTGGAATCATCCTCATCTGATGAATCGGCGGAATTCGCGCTGTCATCCGAATCCGCATTCGCCGAGCCCTCACTCGTGTCGTCTTCGGTGCTGAGCTCCTGGCTGACATAGTCTCCATATTGTCTGGTCGACTCATCGGCCTTGACCACGGGGGCTACGAGTAGCGTCATATTATCTGGGGTGAGTGCGATTCCGGAATCATCGGAACTGGCTTTCCCGGAGAGATGATCGACCACGAAATCCTGAATCGCACGGCTTTGTTTATCGAGGGAGTCAGATGTGGTGTGGGTGATGTTCTTTTTCTTGAACCCATAATCAACCAATGCGCCGGTCAGTTCGGGCGTGAGTTTGGCCCATTTGTTCAACGGCGTCTGTTGGTTGAGCGTAATGCCGTCGGAAGGCGTGAAAATCGCCGCCGCTCCTACGGAGGAGGAAGTCAGTGTGGTTTTCGAGGAATCCGTCTCTGACTGCTTGTCGGTGTCGGAAGCGCACGCGGTCAAAGACAATGCCATGGCGCAGGCAACGGCAATGGCAGTGATGACGGTGGCAGAGCGGTGTGCGAACCCCATAAGCGAACGGAACCCCCTTGAAGAGATCGGTATACAACACACTGTGCCATGATTGTAGTAGACAGGTTATGAAAAATCCCGGATACATGCACGGCAACGGCATATATCCGGGATAAATCAGGGCGGAACCTGATGATGACGAGGTAATCAGGCCAAGGCCTTTTGCAGATTTTCATCCAACGCGTTCATGAAGCCCTCGGTGTCGAGCCACGGCTCATCGGGGCCAATCAGCATGGCGAGATCCTTGGTCATCTGTCCGCCTTCGACGGTGTCGATGATGACCTTTTCCAATGTCTCGGCGAAGTGGCGCACTTCGGGAGTGCCATCCAGGTCGGCGCGATGCTTGAGACCACCCGTCCAAGCGAAGATGGAGGCGATCGGATTGGTAGAGGTCTTCTCGCCCTTGAGCCAACGGCGGTAGTGGCGGGTCACCGTGCCGTGGGCAGCCTCGGCCTCGACGGTCTGACCATCCGGAGTCATCAGCACGGAAGTCATCAGACCCAACGAGCCGAAACCTTGCGCCACGGAATCGGACTGCACGTCGCCGTCGTAGTTCTTGCAGGCCCAGATGTAGCCGCCATGCCATTTGAGCGAGCTGGCCACCATGTCGTCGATGAGTCGGTGCTCATACGTCAGACCTTCAGCGGCGAACTTATCCTTGTATTCGGTTTCGAACACTTCGGCGAAAATATCCTTGAACTGGCCGTCATATGCCTTCAGAATCGTGTTCTTGGTGGACAGATACACCGGATAATGACGCATCAGTCCGTAGTTGAAGCATGCACGGGCGAATCCGCGAATCGAATCGTTTACGTTGTACTGTACCTGTGCCACGCCGCCGTCCGGGCCGTAGTTGTACACCACGTGCTGGATGGGCTCGGAACCATCGTCCGGGGTGAAGGTCACGGTCAGCTGGCCGGCGCCCGGGACCTTGAAATCGGTGGCCTTGTATTGATCGCCGAAGGCGTGGCGGGCCACCACGATCGGCTTGGTCCAGCCTGGCACCAGACGGGGCACGTTGCTCATCACAATAGGCTCGCGGAAGATTGTGCCACCCAGAATATTGCGGATGGTGCCGTTGGGGGACTTCCACATCTTCTTCAGGCCGAATTCCTTGACTCGGGCCTCGTCAGGCGTGATGGTCGCGCATTTGACGCCCACGTGATGCTTCTGGATGGCGTGTGCCGCGTCGATGGTCACCTGATCGTCGGTTTCGTCGCGATGCTGGATTCCCAGGTCGTAGTAGTCGAGATTCACGTCAAGATATGGCAGAATCAGCCTATCCTTGATGTCCTTCCAGATCACGCGGGTCATTTCGTCGCCGTCTAGTTCGACGACGGTGCCTTCGACCTTGATTTTGGCCATGCTTCCTCCTGATTGTTTTTCGCGGAATGCTTTAGTCATATCGCAAGTTTGTAACGAGGCAATCCGTCATTCGAGAATATGGACACGCGGTTGGGGGCGTCCGTCCCGGGCAATACTCTGGAGACCATGTCTCAGGAAATTGAAATCGGTTTGGGTAAAAAAGGCCATCTCGGCTATGCGCTCGATGATGTAGCCATCGTTCCTTCTCGTCGTACTCGTGACCCCGAGGATGTCTCCACCTCTTGGCAAATCGACGCCTATGAGTTCGACGTGCCGGTGATTGGCGCTCCCATGGATTCGGTCACCAGCCCCGCCACCGCCATTCAGATGGGCAAGATGGGTGCGCTGGGAGTGCTTGATTTGGAAGGCTTGTGGACCCGTTACGAGGATCCGACGCCTTTGTTGGATGAGATTTCCCAGTTGCCTGCAGAGGAAGCCACTTCCCGCATTCAGCAGATTTATGCCGAGCCGGTCAAGCCGGAGCTTATCACCCAGCGGCTGCATGAGATTCGCGCGGCAGGCGTGACCGTGGCCGGCGCCCTGTCACCGCAGCGCACCCAGCAGTTCTACTCCACCGTGGTCGATGCCGGTGTGGACCTATTCGTGATTCGTGGAACTGTGGTTTCCGCCGAGCACGTCTCCTCCTCGCACGAGCCATTGAATCTGAAGAAGTTCATCTACGACCTTGACGTGCCGGTGATTGTCGGCGGTGCCGCCAACTACACCGCCGCCTTGCACCTGATGCGTACCGGTGCGGCCGGCGTGCTGGTCGGTTTCGGCGGTGGCGCGGTTTCCGCCACCCGTCAGACCCTGGGCGTTCAGGCTCCGATGGCCACCGCTATCGCGGATGTGGCCGAAGCTCGCCGTGACTACATGGATGAATCCGGCGGCCGTTACGTGCAGGTGATTGCCGACGGTGGCATGGGCGATTCCGGCAGCTTCGTCAAGGCTCTTGCTCTGGGAGCCGACGCGGTGATGCTCGGGGCTCCGCTGGCACGTGCCACTGAAGCTCCCGGCAAGGGCACGCACTGGGGCTCCGAAGCCCGTCATCAAACACTGCCTCGCGGCTACCGCACCACGGTCGGCACTGTGTCGCCGCTTGAGCAGATTCTGTTCGGACCCAGCCACCAGGCGGACGGCAAGACCAATTTCATCGGCGCGCTGAAACGCGCCATGGCCTCCACCGGTTATGTTGATGTGAAGAACTTCCAACGCTGCGGCATGGTGGTCAACCCCTATTCTGCTCGCTGAACGAACACTGCGATAGCAATGTGATTCGCATCATTACCGCTATCGGATACGCCCGCGAAATTCGACGAATTCCTATGATTTGTCTGTTTTCGCGGGCGTTTTTATACGCATAGCTGAGCCGTTTTGATTTTCTTCGGTTTTCGTGGTGGGCTTGGTAATGGATGCAGCCAAGGGAGGCTGTGCCAAGAAGGGGATCATAGGTGATTTGCCATGGACTATTTTGGCTATTTTCACAACCGTCGTACGCCATTGCCGAGTTTCGACGGTTTTATAACCGTGGAGCTTTCGGATCGTCCGGTCCGTTACCATATTCAACCGTTGTTCCCAAGCGGACTCAACGCGCAGGAGTGCCACACCATGGCGATGGCGGCATGCCGAATCGCATGCAATTGCGCGGATGCCATCCGCGGCAAGCTGAGCGTCGACCGCCTGCAACGAGCCTTGACCGCTCCCTGCCTGGAACGGTTGCAGACCATGCAATATCTGCTTGACATTCATATGGTCACGCACCCTGACATCAAAGCGAAGTTCTGCTATCTTCCCACCGTGCCCAATCTGATTGACGGCATGATCACCAGCGATAAAACCATGGAGATGACGGTGCTGATGACCATCGGGCGAGAAAACCTCCGCGTCAACTTGAAGATGCGATATATCGGGTCCCGCTGGATGTGTGTTTTCGCCGATCTGGGTTGATTCAGACTGATTCGGCGCATATAGGACTTCACGCATAGGCGATGCGTGCGGCGTTGTGATATGACGCTTCGCCTATAGTGGAGCGTATGCGTGAACATGTTGAAGAACCTAGGTACGTCACCACCGATGAGGATACGGTCTTTTCGCTATTGGCCAAGCGAGCGGCACGTACCCCGAACGACACCATTGCCGAATGGCAGGATGATGAGACCCACCAGTGGCATAGCGTGACTGCTGATGAGATGCTTGCCCGCGTGCGCGAAGTGGCGAAGGGCCTTATGGGACTTGGCGTCAAGGCCGGCACCATGGTGCTGATCTATTCGCCCACCTGCTATGAATGGGGGGTCGCCGACTTCGCATGTGCCGCCATCGGCGCCGTGGTCGTACCCGTGTATGAAACCGACTCTGCCAAGCAGACCGCGGGCATCATCGAGGAGGTCGATCCCGCGATCGCCTTCGCCGGTGATTTCCAACGTGCCCAGACGCTTGAGCAGATTCGTGTGAATCATCCGGGCATGAAGTACGTCTTCAACTTCAAGGCGGACGGTCTCGACGCGGTGGCTGATTTTGGTCGCGGCATCAGCGATGAGGCCTTGGACGCCGCCATCGCTAGGATCAAGGCGGATGACCTGCTCACCGTGGTCTATACCTCCGGGTCCACCGGCAAGCCCAAGGGCGCCATGCTTTCCAACCGCAACTACACGCATATCGTGCTCAACGGTTATGAGATTCTGAACGGCATGCTGTATCAGGATAATCGTCTGCTCCTGTTCCTGCCGCTGGCTCATTGCTTCGCACGCTACATCCAATACGTGTGCATCGGTGGTTGCGGCGTGGTGGGGTACATCCCCAATGCCAAGCATCTGCTGGCGGACATCCGTAGTTTTAAGCCCACGTACTTGCTTGGCGTACCGCGCGTATTCGAGAAGGTCTACAACGCCGCCTCCCAGAAGGCAGGCGCCGGCATCCAAGGCTACATCTTCGCCCAATCGGTGAAGCATTTTGTCAAGTGGAGCAAGGACGAGCAGGCCGGACGCGGCCATTCGTTGATTGAGCGCATGCGTCACTCCTTCTTCATGGCCACCGTCGGCAAGTCGATTCGTTCCGCGCTTGGCCCGAACCTGAAGTGGCTTGCCTGTGGCGGCGCTCCGCTCAACGTGGATCTGGCCCATTTCTTCAACGGCATGGATGATATTACCTTCATCCAAGGCTATGGCATGACCGAAACCGCGGCTCCGATGCTCGTCAATTGGGAGGACGACAACGAGGTTGGTTCCGTAGGCAAGCCTGGCCCTGGCATGGGCGTGCGCTTGGGGGAGGACGACGAAATCGAGCTCACAGGTCCGAATGTGTTCCTTGGCTACTACAAGCAGCCTGAACTCACCGCCGAGGCCATGACTGCCGACGGCTGGATCAAGACCGGCGATCTGGGCCGTATCGATGACCGCGGGTTCACTTTCATCACCGGTCGCAAGAAGGACATCATCATCACCGCGGGCGGCAAGAACATCAGCCCGGCCCCGATGGAAGACATCATCGACACCTGTCCAATCGTCGCTCATGCAGTGGTGGTGGGCGATGGCAAGCCGTTCGTCTCCGCGCTGATTGAACTCGACCCCGATATGCTTCGTTCCTGGCTGTCGGGACAAGGCCTGGACGCCGACATGACTCTCGCCGAGGCCAAGGACAACGACGCGGTTCGCGCGTTCATCCAGCAGTACATCGATCAGGCCAACGCCAACGTGTCCCGAGCCGAATCCGTGCGTAAGTTCGTCGTGCTCGACGAGGAATTCAGCCAGGATCGCGGCACGTTGACGCCGAGCATGAAGGTGGTGCGCCCCAAGGTGCTGCAGCGTTATGCCTCCATCATCGAAGAGGATCTCTACGCACCAAAACCGTCGAACAAACCGCTTCCCGCCACCGCCAAGATTATCGACAGCACGTCCGAGACGGTTAAGAAAGCTTCCGAACAGGTCAAGCAGGCGTCGGAGCAGGTTAAGCAGGCTTCCGAACAGGTAAAGACCAGTGTGTCTGATTCGCTTGCTAGCGTGCAGGAGAAAATCAAGAAGACGAAGGCCGAATCCGAGCAGGAAGAATCTGCCGCCGAATCCGGGGACGATTCCGCCAGCGTTGATGAGAAGAACGAGGAGTAATACCAGTGGCCATCCGCGAAATTCGAGTCGTGCCCGATCCCGTGCTGCGCACACCATGCGATGAAATCAAGGAGATCACTCCTGCGGTGCGTCGACTGGTGGAAGACCTGCTCGAGACAGTGAACGATCCCGGCCGTGCAGGCTTGTCCGCCAATCAGATCGGTGTGAGTCTGCGTGCATTCTCGTACAACATAGACGGCAAGATCGGCTATATCCTCAACCCGGTGATTGAGGAGACTTCCGGCGAACAGTACGGTGACGAAGGCTGCCTGTCGGTGCCGGGACTGTGGTACAAGACGCGCAGGGCCGATTACGCCCGCGTACGTGGCATCGATCTCGATGGCAGGGAAGTCATATTGGAAGGTCACGGTCTTATGGGCCGCATGCTGCAGCACGAATGTGACCATCTGGATGGACACGTCTACCTTGATCGACTTGAAAAAGAGGAACGCCGTGAGGCCCTGCGCTACATGCGCAACCGCTCGACCAAGTGATCCATCCGTCGATTCAACTCTCGCATCCGGGCCAAAGCCTCTCCATCGCACAGCGAGGAGAGGCTTTGGTTTAGACGCTGTGATATCCTCGAAACTTGTGTGCCACCCCGGCAATGAACGCAGTCGCAGGTGTTCGGAGCCACTCAATATTGTCTACCGGCACACAACAAATTCGCGTCATGCTCGCGACGGCCTGTGTCGGTCGGCTGCAAGCCCGGAAGCAACGGGGGAGCTGCTGCACGCAGGTGCGCATGGCCAGGCAAGAACCGACAATGAAAGGTAGTAATACCATGGCTCAAATCACTATGAGCGAAATGCTGAAGGCAGGCCTGCACTTCGGCCACCAGACCCGTCGTTGGAACCCGAAGATGAAGCAGTTCATCCTCACCCAGCGCAACGGCATCCATATCATCAACCTGTTCAAGTCGCTCGACATGATCGACAAGGCGTACGACTTCATCAAGACCACCGTTGCCCACAACGGCACCGTGCTCTTCGTCGGCACCAAGAAGCAGGCCCAGGAAGCCATCGCCGCCCAGGCCACCCGCGTGAACATGCCGTACGTTTCCGAGCGTTGGCTCGGCGGTATGCTGACCAACTTCCAGACCGTTTCCAAGCGCGTGAACCGCCTCAAGGAACTTGAGGAGATGGACTTCACCGACGTGCACGGTTCCGGCCTGACCAAGAAGGAACTGCTCCTGCTCGAGCGCGAGAAGGACAAGCTGAACAAGCAGCTCGGTGGTATCCGCAACATGAACCGCACCCCGTCCGCTATGTTCGTCGTCGACATCACCAAGGAATCCCTGGCTGTCGAGGAAGCTCACAAGCTGGGCATCCCGGTTGTGGCCATCGTCGACACCAACGCCGATCCCGACGTTGTCGACTACCCGATCCCGGCCAACGATGACGCCATCCGTGGCATCGAACTGCTCACCAGCCTGATGGCTGACGCTGTCGCCGAGGGCCTGCTGGAGCGTTCCGGCCAGGCTGCCAAGGCCGCTGACTCCGAGCAGCCGATGGCCGCTTGGGAGAAGGAGCTCCTGACCAACGAGGCTCCTGCCGAGGCTGCTCCGGCTGCCGCCGAAGCTGAAACCGCCGAGGCCCCGAAGGCTGAGTGATGCTCTACGATGGGAAGTGCCTGAACAAGCGCTTCCCATCCGTTTTGGGTAAGCAACATCTTCTTAAAGGAGAAAATCAATGGCAGCAATTACCGCCGCACTGATCAAGCAGGTTCGCGAGGACACCGGCGCCGGCATGCTCGACGTCAAGAAGGCCCTGACCGAAGCCGAAGGCGACGTGGCCCGCGCCAAGGAAATCATTCGCGCCAAGGGCATCGCCGCAGCCGGCAAGCGTGAAGGCCGCAAGGCTCAGGAAGGCACCATCGCGTCCAAGGTTGTCGAGGGTGCCAATGGTGAGACCGGTTACGCCGTCGAGCTGAACTCCGAAACCGACTTCGTGGCCAAGACCCCGAAGTTCGTCGAGTTCGCTGACGAGGTGCTCGGCTACGCCGTCGCCGCTGAGGCCAACAACGCCGAAGAGCTGGAAGCCGCCAAGGCCGGCGACTCCACTGTGAAGGTCGCCATCGAAGAGGCCGCCGCTCTGTTCGGCGAGCACGTCAAGGTCGGTCAGTTCGCCAAGATCTCCGGCGAGCACGTCGAGATCTACGCTCACAAGAAGTCCGCTGAGATGCCGCCGAGCATCGTCGCCATGATCGCCACCGACAAGGCTGGCGCCGCCGTGGCTCACGAAGCCGCTCTGCAGATCTCCGCCATGGGTGCCAAGTGGCTGACCCGCGAGGATGTCCCGGCCGATGTGGTCGAGTCCGAGCGTCGCGTGGCCACGGAGAAGTCCCAGGCTGAGGGCAAGCCGGAGAAGATCATCCCGAAGATCGTCGAAGGCCGTCTCAATGCCTTCTTCAAGGAAGTCGTGCTGCTCGAGCAGCCGTTCGTCAAGGATCCGTCCAAGACCGTCGGCAAGCTGTTCGAGGAAGTGGGCGGCAAGGCCACTGCCTTCGCCCGCATCGAGGTCGGCAAGGGCGAAGAGGAGTGAGTTAACGCTCATCCGATGCTCCTGACGCATTGATGGAAAACGTCATCCAAGGCAAGGTCTTTGGATGACGTTTTTTATTGCGCGGGTGTCGTTGCACAGGGTGTCGTTGTAAGCCGATACCCTTATCTACGGATATTTTTCAGGTACTTTTCGTGGATTCAAGGAAAGGTAGTCATAAATGACTGAAAGCGATAAGCCGCGCAGGGTTCTGCTCAAGCTGTCCGGTGAAGCGTTTGGCGGCGGTAAGGTCGGTATCGACACCCATGTGATTCGCCGCATCGCCGAGGAAATCGTCCCGGCCGTCCAGCAGGGCGTGCAGGTCGCCATTGTGGTCGGCGGCGGCAACTTCTTCCGCGGTGCCGAACTGCAGCAGGCCGGCATCGACCGTTCCCGTGGTGATTACATGGGCATGCTCGGCACGGTGATGAACTGCCTCGCGCTGCAGGATTTCCTTGAGCAGGAAGGCCAGTCCACCCGCGTGCAGACCGCCATCACCATGGGCCAGGTCGCTGAACCATACATTCCGCTCAAGGCCATCCGCCACCTCGAAAAGGGCCGCGTGGTCATCTTCGGCGCAGGTGCCGGCATGCCGTACTTCTCCACCGATACGGTTTCCGTCCAGCGTTCGCTGGAAATCCACTGTGATGAAGTGCTGATGGGCAAGAACGGCGTAGACGGTGTCTACACCGCCGACCCGCGCAAGGACCCGAATGCCAAGCGCTTCGTGACCCTGAGCTATAACCGCGCTCTGGTCGACAACCTCGCCGTCATGGATGCCTCCGCACTGTCAATGGCCCGCGACAACCGCAAGCTCATCCGAGTCTTCGGTCTCGAAGGCGCAGGCAACGTGACCCGTGCTCTGGTGGGCGACGAAATCGGCACGTTGGTCTCCACCGCCGAGTCGCGCGTGGCTGAATGAGCTCCAACGCCTACAATCAAATAACAAGCGTTCATCGAAGAACACAACCGTCCAACAACAAGGAGTAAACATGTCTCTTATCGATCAGGCCAAGGAACAGATGGCCAAGACCGTGGAAAACACGAAGGAGAACTTCTCCGGCATCCGTACTGGCCGTGCGAACCCGGCCCTGCTCAACGGCATTATGGTCGACTACTACGGTGCGCCGACCCCGATCAAGGCCGTGGCGTCCATCGGCGTCCCGGAGCCGCGCACCCTTGCCGTCACCCCGTTTGATGCGTCCCAGGCCGCAGCAGTGGAGAAGGCCATCCGTAATTCCGATCTCGGCATCAGCCCGAACCGTGATGGCAACGTCATTCGCCTGACCATGCCGGAACTCACCGAGGACCGCCGCAAAGAATACGTCAAGCTCGCCAAGGGCAAGGCCGAAGATGGCAAGGTCGCCGTGCGCAACATTCGTCGCAAGACCAAGGAGACCATCGACAAATCCGTCAAGGACGGCGATATGGGCGAGGATGAAGGCGATCGCCTGCTGAAGGACCTCGACAAGGTCACCAAGTCCATCACCGATGAAATCGATGCTCTGCTGGAAACCAAGCAGAAGGAGATCATGGAGGTCTGAGAGGACCGGATTCGGAAAGACGCATGATGGAACGTAACGAACAACTGCACGAAGAGGCCGAGGAAGCTCTCGATCAGATCAACAAGAAGACCGGCCGTAACATGCCCCAAGCCATAGGTACGGCCGTGTTGCTGGTTGCCCTGATTCTGGGAAGCCTGCTATTGAGCGTTGACCTGTTCGTGCTGTTGGTCGTCGTGTTTATGGTTTTGGCATTGTGGGAGCTCAGAGTGGATTTCGCCACGGTGGGACTTCATATCCCAGTGGTCATGTTGTGGATCTGCTCGGCATTTACGCTGATTGCCACCTATTACGCGCCATACCATCTCATCGCGATGTCCCTCAGCGTCATCGTCTCCATCATTCTTGTCGCCATTGCGGCTAGCGCAAAGCTGAGTTTCGGCAACCGCCTATCCCTGGCGGTTGCCGGCAAGCTCTCTAGTACGGATGCCAGCGCACGACTGGAATCCTCATTCAACCACGACGGCGGCGAGCTGCATCATTCGCGTCTCAGCCATGTGGCTGTTTCCGTGCTTACCGTGCTGTACATCCCGCTGCTGGCGAGCTGTATCATCATTCCCCTGACCTTCAACGACCATCCAGTGGCTCACGCCATCATGCTGGTGTTCCTGCCTGCCTTGTCTGATACAGGTGGTCTGTTCGCCGGCGCATGGCTTGGCAAGCATAAGCTCAGCCCCCGCATTTCACCGAAGAAGTCCGTGGAAGGCCTCATCGGTTCCATGCTATTCGCCATGGCCGGTGCCTTTGCGGTATTCGCCTGCACCTATGACTCATCGGCATGGGCCACCCGCTGGTGGGTTCCGATCATTGCCGGAATCCTTATCGGCGCGGTGGGTACGTTCGGTGACCTGTGTGCCTCCATGCTGAAGCGTGATATCGGCATCAAAGACATGGGCCATCTGCTCAAAGGCCATGGTGGCGTGATGGATCGTGTGGATTCCATCCTGATGAGCGCTCCGTTCACCTGTGCGCTGCTGTGGATCACAAGCTTGTGAATTCGCTCCGTCGTTGTTGATGTTCGCACGATGATGAAGCGAAAAAAATGATGGCGTCCCGCGTCCGCGCTGGGACGCCATCGCCGTTACGGCGCATGCACGGCATGCATCGTTCATATTGATAATTATCCTTGATTTGGTGAGAGTGGAGCGATACCCAATGACTACACACGAAACCGAGACCCCGGAAACCGGCATCACCCCTGGCGGCACATCCGGCGCATTCCGTGATGTGCTCTCCAAAGATCATGCCCGCCGCGGCAAGCCGCCGCTGCATTTCGTCGACATGACACCGGAGGAACGAATCGCCAAGGCGGCAGAATTGGGATTGCCGAAATTCCGTGCCAAGCAGCTGGCCAATCACTATTACGGACATTTCGATGTCAACGCCGCCGAATTCACCGATTTCCCGGCGGCCAAGCGAGCCGAAGCCGCTGAAGCGTTCTTCCCCCAGCTCATCACTGAGGTCACCCGACAGGTGGCTGATGAGGGAACCACGATCAAAACATTGTGGAAGCTGTTTGATGGTTCCTTGATCGAATCCGTGCTGATGCGTTACCCGACTCGAACCACGCTCTGCATTTCCTCGCAGGTCGGCTGCGGCATGGGCTGCCCGTTCTGCGCCACCGGCAAACTTGGTCTGACCCGCAACATGTCAGCCGGAGAAATCGTCGAACAAGTGCGCGTCGCCGCGAAAATGATGCGCGACGGCGAAGTCGCCGGGGGAGAAGGCCGTTTGAGCAACATCGTGTTCATGGGCATGGGTGAGCCCATGGGCAATTACAAGTCCGTGCTTTCCGCCGTTCGGCAGATTTCCTCCATGCCTCCCGAGGGTTTCGGCATTTCCGCGCGCAACATCACCGTCTCCACTGTGGGCGTGGTCCCCGGCATCAGGAAGCTCACCGCCGAAGGTATTCCGGTGCGTCTTGCCGTCTCCCTGCATGCGCCGAGTGACGAACTGCGTGACGAACTGGTGCCGATGAACAAGCGCTTCAACACCACACAGGTGTTGGATGCGGCGCACGACTACTGGCTTGCCTCGAAGCGCCGCGTCAGCATCGAATACGCTCTCATGCGTGGCATCAATGACCAAGCCGAGCACGCCCGTCTGCTGGCTAAGCGTCTGAACCATTACGGTGATAACTGGGCCCATGTGAACCCGATTCCGCTTAACCCGATTGAGGGATCCAGGTGGACGGCCTCCAAGCCTGAAGACGAGCGCCGATTCCTGGAAATCCTGCACGATGCCGGCATCACCGCCACATTGCGTGACACACGAGGCCAGGATATCGACGGCGCATGCGGCCAGCTCGCCGCTAAAGAGCGCTGATGATCCCAGTCGGCATGCAGCCAGCACATTCCCTGTGCTGGCTGCATGCCGTTTTTTGATTATGCGCTGCTTCTCATATTGCAGAACCTATGAGGGTCCATGTAACGGACGATAGGTAGGCTGAAAACGCAAAGGAACGAAACCGAACAGGGGAGTGGAGCATGTCGCTGGCGGTACGAGTCATCCCGTGCCTGGACGTTGACAACGGTCGCGTGGTGAAAGGTGTGCATTTCGAAAACCTGAAGGATGCCGGCGATCCGGTGGAGCTGGCGGCCGAATACTACCGTCAAGGTGCCGATGAACTCACCTTCCTGGATGTCACCGCGTCCAGTTCGCATCGCAACACGATGATCGATGTGGTCTCCCGCACCGCCGAACAGGTATTCATCCCAATGACGGTTGGCGGCGGCGTGAGAACGCCTGAAGACGTCGATTCGCTGCTGCGTTGCGGTGCAGACAAAGTCGGCGTCAACACCGCCGCCATCAATGACCCTTCGCTGATTAGCCGTGTGGCGGAGCGATTCGGCAATCAGGTGCTGGTGCTTTCCGTGGATGCCCGCCGAGAGAAGGGTGAGCAGCATACGCAATCCGGCTTCGAGGTCACCACGATGGGCGGCCGCAAGTCCACTGGTATTGACGCGATTTGGTGGGTCAAGCGGGCTGAAGAACTTGGTGCCGGCGAGATTCTGCTCAATTCCATGGACGCGGACGGTACGCAGCAAGGTTTTGATCTTGAAATGATTCGCGAGGTCCGCAAGGAAGTCAAGATCCCTATTATCGCATCCGGCGGTGCCGGCAAGGTGGAGGATTTCCCGCCGGCCATCGAGGCCGGAGCCAATGCGGTACTGGCCGCCTCCGTGTTCCATTACGGCATCATGACCATCGCGGATGTCAAAGCCGAACTGAAAAAACACGGCTACACTGTGCGGTAGCTCCGCGATTTACCGGCGCACGGAATCCCCGGTCCGTCCATGGTCCGTCAGATGGCGCAAGAGTTACATATCAAAGGCAGATAGATAATCATGACTGACATCACATACGATAATGCAACCGAACTTGATCCGCGCATTGCCTCACGACTGAAGCGCGATGCCAAGGGTCTGGTCGCCGCGGTAATCCAGCAGTACGACACCCATGAAGTGCTGATGGTCGGTTACATGAATGATGAGGCACTGCGCAGAACACTCACCACAGGGCGTGTCACGTTCTGGTCTCGTTCTCGCCAGGAATATTGGCGCAAAGGAGACACTTCCGGTCATGTGCAGTATGTGAAGAGCGTGTCCCTTGATTGCGATGGCGATGCACTTCTGGTCGAAGTGGACCAGGTTGGAGCCGCATGCCATACCGGCAAGCGCAGCTGCTTCCTCGAAGGAGGCCCGCTGCCGGTAGTCGAAGGGCATCGTCCCTCCGAACAAGAAAAGGAGGATTGATGATGAGCGAATGCAGCGTGAAGCATCTGAAATGGGGCGCGACATGGCCGAGCCGTGAACAGTTCCATGAGCTGGCCGATCAGGGATACCGCGTGATTCCCATTGTGCGTCGATTGCTTGCCGATTCGCTGACGCCGGTCGGCTTCTATGAACGTCTTGCCGGAGGGCGCAGCGGCACCTTCATTCTTGAATCCGCCGAATTCGGCGGGAGCTGGAGCCGTTACAGCTTCATCGGCGTCAATTCGATGGCACAGTTGCGCTCGAACAATGGCCAGGCTGATTGGCTGGGCAAAGTACCGGTCGGCGTTCCCACTACCGGTGATGCGGTTGAGGTGGCCCATGCCACGCTCAAAACCCTGAAGGCCCCGCACGTGGAAGGACTGCCGAACCTGACCTCAGGACTTGTCGGCACTGTCGGTTGGGACGCGATTCGCCACTGGGAGCCAACCTTGCGTGCCGAGGCGCCAAACGAGACCGGGCAGCCGGAAACCGTACTGGCGTTGGCCACTGACATCGCCGTGGTCGACCACGTCTCCGGTTCGGTCTGGCTCATCGCCAACGCCGTCAATGTGGATGACAAACCCACGCGCGCGGACAACGCCTACAACGAGGCCGTGGCGCGGCTTGACCAGATGCAGCGTGACGCCGCAACGCCGACGCCGGGCGAGGCCCGAGTCAACGTGCTGGATGAGTCGGTGCCTCAGCCGGAGCTTCGTTTCCGCACGGAAAAGAGCCATTACGAACACGCGGTGGAAGAGGCCAAGCGGCACATCATCGATGGCGACGTGTTCCAGGTGGTCATCTCCCAGCGTCTTGACATCGATTCTCCTGCTGACCCGTTCGATGTCTATCGCGTGTTGCGCACATTGAACCCAAGCCCATATATGTACTTCATGGCGCTTACGGATGCGCAAGGCCGTGATTTCAACGTGATTGGATCCAGCCCGGAGACCCTGATCAAGGTGGATAACGGCCATGCCATGACCTTCCCGATCGCCGGTTCCCGCCCGCGTGGAGCGACGCCCGAAGAGGATGAGAAACTCGCCAAGGAACTGCTTGCCGATCCGAAAGAACGCAGCGAACATATCATGCTCGTGGATTTGTCCCGCAATGACTTGAGCAAGGTGTGCGTGCCGCAATCCGTGGACGTTGTGCAGCTCATGGACATCAAGCGCTTCAGTCACATCATGCACATCTGCTCGACAGTCACCGGCAAGGTGGATCCATCGCTGACCGCTTTCGATGTGTTCAAATCCGCGTTTCCGGCCGGTACCCTTTCCGGTGCCCCCAAGCCTCGTGCTGTGGAGATCATCGACGAGCTGGAACCTGCAGATCGCGGCATTTACGGTGGTACGGTCGGCTATTTCGATTTCTCCGGCAACATGGATATGGCCATCGCCATTCGCACCGCATTCCTGCGTGATCATGAGGCGAGTGTGCAGGCCGGTGCCGGCATCGTACTCGATTCCGTGCCCGCCAACGAATGGCAGGAAACCCGCAACAAGGCCGAAGCCAGCGTCGAAGCCGTGCAGATTGCGGCTCAGCTGCGCGAACTGTAGTCCAAACGGCTCTGTCGTTCCGGCATTACTGGATTGCGACTGAGCAGGGTATGCGGCTGTTCCGCCATGGTTGGTGAGACAGCCGCATTGGCATATCGCTGAGTCAGCTCACAGCATTCATCACAGTCCATTGACATTTACGCTGGAATAATCAGGACATATGAAAGCTTTTATTTCTCGTTGGCTGGTGCTGACTGTGGCTGCAGCCGTGATGGTCGCCGTGCTTCCCGGCATGGAGGCGGTAGGTGAGCCCCCGATTCTGGGCATTGCAGCGTTTGCCCTATTCATGGCGTTGATTAATGCATCAATCAAACCGGTGATTCATCTGCTGGCTTTGCCGTTCACCATCCTGAGCTTCGGTTTGTTCGCGCTGATCCTCAACTGGCTTTTTATGGAGCTTGCTTCATGGCTGGCGTTTTCGATCTTCGATGTAGGCGTGATTATCGATGGATTCTGGTGGTCGGTTATTGGCTCGATTATCATGTCCATCGTCTCAAGCATCGTTGGCTCGGTTATCGGCGAATAAGCCAATAATATCCATAGCGCAGCATTGCCAGGGTATTCGGACTACTTCTGCTTTTCCTTACGCTTACGCTCGAGTGCATAGTAACCCGCGTAACAGCAGATTACGAACGGAACCATACAATACAGTGTGCTGCGCTGCGTTTCGTCCAGCACCACCAATACCAGCGCACCGATGCACATCACAATCGCCAGCCAAGGCAGCACAGGATATCCGGGCGCCTTGTATCCAAGCTCATCAACGGTATGGCCGGATGCCACCCATTCGCGGCGGAATCGGATATGGCATACGCATACGGAGAACCACACCACCAGCGTTGCCAAACCGGAAACAGCTACCAACACCAGATATACAGTGGACGCGGCAATGACCGAAGACAACAGCGCAAGCAGCGAGCCGGCCATGCTAAACAGCACCGCCCAGACCGGCACACCATGGAAATTCGTTTTGGCGAATCGAGTGGGAATCAGATGCTCCTTGGCCAGCGACCACACCATACGGGAGCACACGTATAGTCCTGAATTCGCGGCGGAGAGCACAGCGGTCAGCACCACAAAATTCATCACATCACCGGCGAACGGCATGCCGATCGATTGAAACACCAACACAAACGGACTGGTTTCCACGCCCGCCTGATGCCAGGGGATCAGCGCGGCCATCACCAGAATCGAGCCGATGAAGAACATCGCCAGCCTGAACACCGTGGTGTGCACGGCCTTCGGAATCGCCTTGCCCGGCTCCTTGGTCTCGCCGGCAGCGACACCCACCACTTCAGTGCCGGAGAACGCGAACACCACGGTCAGCAGCGTGGCGAATACAGGGGCGATGCCGTTCGGGAACCAGCCGTCAGCCACAAAGTTGGTGAATAACGGTGCCTCGGTTTGTCCGGCAATCGGAATCGCGCCGAAGATAGCCAGCAAGCCGATGATGATAAAGGCCACGATAGCGAACACTTTGATGGACGCGAACCAGAATTCCGCTTCGCCATAGAGACGGACAGACAGAATATTCAGTAAGAACACTACGGCAATGAATGCGGCGGACCATACCCAAGCGGGCGAATGAGGGAACCATCGTTGCATCAGCAATCCAGCTGCGGTGAACTCGCTGGCCAATGCTACCGCCCAGTTCAACCAATACAGGATGGCGATGGTGAATGCGGTACCGGGGCCAATGAAGCGCTTGGCATACATATGGAAGCTACCGGCGTACGGCATCGCCACAGACAGCTCGCCAAGCGATACCATGACGCAATATACCAACAGTGAGCCGACCGCATATGCCAAGATCGCGCCGAGAGGTCCGGCCTGATGAATCGTATAACCGGAGCTGACAAACAGGCCGGTGCCGATGACGCCGCCGAGGGAGATCATCGTCAAATGACGTGATTCCATTTTCCGCTCGAGACCGGTTTCCTCGGTGGACTTGCCTGTACCGGCGTTCGCCATGCTGGGGCTCCTTTATACGTTGTGCACGGATGTTGCCGTGCCGAAATAGTGCCGAATATCACATCATACCGGTTGATATGGCAAAACGATGTGGATGCATGGCGGAACTTTGTCTTGAGCGCGCTATTTGTGGTATTGGATGCCTACAGTGGTGAATGATGATGATAACAAGGCGATGGTGGTTGCTGAATCGCATGATGGCTGACTGACGAAGAGGAATGACATGGCACAACATCTCGCACAACGTGGGTTAAACAGTGCTGAGGATAAGCGGAGAAAAGTAATTATCGCCATCATCATCGTTATTGCATTGATGATTGCAGTCGGCATATCAGCTGGAAGATATCTTACGCAACAATTCAGAACCGATTCGGCTCCATCGGCACAGCCATCAACAAAGCCGATGACTGCCAGCTATAATCCCAGCCCCGTGGATTTCAATGGCAATGGCGTGGATGATTATGGCGATATCGTAGCTGGTGCACGCAAGGATGCCGAAGCCAGACCGCAATATGACGACGGTTATTATCAGGGCGGTTATCCGCCGGATGACCGCGGTGCCTGTACTGATCTAGTGTGGCGCGCGTTCCGTGAGGCCGGCTATGATTTGAAAGCCATGGTGGATGCCGATATCGCTGCCGATCCCGCCAGCTACGCGTCGGTTGCCCCCAATCCTGACCCCAATATCGATTTCCGACGTACCGGTGTGCTGGATGTGTTCTTCTCCAAATACGGGCAGACGCTGACCACGGATACTGCGGACACCAGTGCATGGCAGGCCGGCGATATCGTCGTATTCGAGCACACTCGCCATATCGGCGTGATCTCCGACAAGCGAGACGGCAATGGCCTGCCGTTTGTGCTGCACAACATGGGACAACGGCAGCGCGAAAACGATTACTTTGCGTTTAAACATCACATGACCGTGACCGGCCACTACCGGTTCGATGCGTCCAAGGTGCCGCAGCAGGTGCTAAAGGCCTGGCGGCAATAGGGACGGTCGCACGAAGCTATTACTCCGCCTTCTGATCGGAGTGGAATACCAGAATGCCTTTGGCCGAATTGGTGATGGAAAATGCCGTCAGCGTCCAGCCTTGAGCTTCCATCTCGTTGGCCTTGGCTTCGACTTGCTGTGCCATACTTGCGGCTCGCGGAGCGTAGCTCACCACCACTGTTTTGTACATATGAATCTCCTTGATCAACGGTCATACATCTATCTGACGAATGTAGCCTTTCAGTCTTTCAAGAAGACAATCCTTCAATGAATATTCGGTAACCCAACAATACGAAGTTGGATTACCAAATAGTGCTGATTACAGGTTTTCGATTTGTGTGCCGAACGGCCAGAGCGCCAGTTTCGCCATCTTGAACGACTGCAGTCCGAATGGAATGCCGATGATGGTGATGCAATTGAGCACGCCCGCGGCAACGTAGCTCAACGCCATCCATATGCCGACCAATACCACCCACACGATATTGGCGAGTGTAGAGCCGAAGCCACCGCCGTAACGTACGGTTTTGCCGAACGGCGTCAACGTTAGGCCAGCCATCTTAAAAGCTTGAACGCCAAGAGGAATGCCGACAATAGAAGCACACAGCACAAGTCCTACCAGAGCCCAGCCGATGGCGATCTCAATGCCGCCGAGAATGATCCATAGAATATTGCCGATAAGTCGCATCCCAAGTTCCTTCCCACGTCTCTTGTTTTGCCAATGGCATTCCATTATTGCGCAAATTCATTTGCTGAATTATCAGGGACTTCCCGGATATTGCCCTGAACAATCAATGAGATGCCATCGGCTTGCATGAGACTGGCATGCGCAGTATTGGTGCAGGAAGCATGAGGTGGATATCAATGACATGCGATGCGCGGAATACTGTATGCGAGATGACTGTAATCGCCCCGTCCATGAGGAAAGGATCCTGCATGATGAATGAGCAAGACAAGCAAGGATACCGATGGGGCGCGGTGATTGCGGGTGTTGCGGTACTGGTCGTCGTCGTGTGGTGCGTCTTCGCGAAATGGTGGATGAACCGACCGGCGGATACTTCGCACGTTCAATATTCCTATTCGGCATCCAGCAAATTCGACAAGGCCCAGCTTGATGCGGCTGGCAGAACTGTTACCCAGTCTTTTTCAGGATTCTCTGGCTGCACGCTGAATAAAGTCTCATATGATGAAGCCACGGCCAATAGAATGTTGGAATGGGGATATGACACGGAGGATCACAATCGCATGTTTGTGGCTACGGTCTATTTCACTTGCGATGGCAGTGATCCGTCTTTATCCAAAGGGGCCCAATCCATGTCCTGGTATTTGCGATTGAATGACGACGGAAAGACCTGGACGGAAATCGATTATGGCAATGGGTGAGCTCAAAGTCGAAGCCCATCTATGAGACGGATGACTACTGCTGTTTGGATTGATCGCGTTGATTGCGCTGATGGCGTTCCCAGAGATATCCGGCTATGTCCAGCGCAAGACCCAGGACGGCTATGGCGGTGATGAGCGAATTTTCGCCTATGGAAACAATGAGAAGCAATACATAACAGACAATCCGCGCCACAAGCCACCAATTGATAGTCATACATCAATACTACCGATGAGCGATCTGGTTTGAACAGTGACACGCTACGTGTACAGCCTCGGTTATCTTGCGTTGTTACTCAGTCGCACATGGCTGGCTACCGTAAGATATCGATAGCGCATACAGCACATATAACGTGGAAGGCACAGTTATGACGGCATTGTTCATCGGATCGCATCTCTCAACGGCAGGTGGGTGGAACGCATTGCTCAAGCGCTCCCATGATGAAGGTGGTACGGCATTTGCGTTCTTCCCACGTTCCCCGTATGGCAAACGCTCAAAAGCACTGGACCCGGCACAAGCAGGGGAGTTTGGCGCACGATTGAAGGCACAGGGCTATGGGCCGCTGGTGGTGCACGCGCCTTATGTCTACAATCTCGCGGGCAAGGATGAAGCCAAGCGCCAATTTGCCATCGAAGCATTGGCCGAAGATATCGAATTACTGACGCCGATTCGCGAAGCCGGGCAGGAAACCTACATCAACATCCATCCGGGGTCTCATGTCGGGCAAGGTGCTGAAACCGGCTGCCGGCTCATCAGCGATGGGCTCAACAGGGTTCTCGAACGCGCAAGCGGCATCCCGGTATTGTTGGAGACCATGGCTGGCAAAGGCACGGAATGCGGCAGAAACTTCGAAGAACTCGCCACCATCGTGGATGGTATTGACAACAAGGCCAACATTGGCATTACATTCGACACCTGCCATGTATTCGACGCCGGATACGATCTGGTGAACAATTATGACGATGTGATGGGCCAATTGGATGAGATCATCGGTCTGGACACAGTCAAAGCAATTCATGTGAACGACTCCCAATTCGGACTTGACTCGCACAAGGATCGCCATGCCAACATCGGCGAAGGGCAGCTGGGCATCCCATTCTTCAAACGACTTGTCAACGATCCGATTATGGCACGGCTACCTATGATCCTGGAGACCAAGGAACAGACGCCAACCACACATCGAGAGGAAATCGAGCTGTTGTGCTCACTTGCAAATCATTCATGAATAGCAAGCAATAGCCCAAAATGTAGGACGGGGAGCCACTGAATGCAATCAGTGACCTAGAGTGACGCATGATCGACTACCAACAAAGGGAGGATCATGTCGGTTCTGGACGAATTGGTGGCGGGAGCGCTGGAAGACCAGCAAACCCGTGAACGTACCGTGTCACTGGAGGATGTGAAGAAGGCCGCGATTGCAGCCCCGGCTCCGATTGATGCGATGCGATGGCTTAAGCGCGCTGACGGCATTCCGGTGATTGCCGAAATCAAGCGCGCGTCCCCGTCCAAGGGCCACCTGTCCGACATTCCGGATCCTGCCGGTTTGGCCCGCGAATATGAGAAGGGCGGCGCAAGCGCGATCTCAGTGCTTACCGAAGGCCGTCGTTTCCTTGGTTCGCTTGACGATCTGGACAAGGTCCGTGCCGCCGTGCACATTCCAGTGCTACGCAAGGACTTCATCGTCACCGACTACCAGATTTACGAGGCCCGTGCACACGGTGCCGATTTGGTGCTGCTCATTGTGGCGGCATTGGATGATGCCAAGCTCAAGCATTTGCTTGATGTGGCGCATGAGCTCAATATGACCGTGCTCGTGGAGACGCATACCCGTGAGGAAATCGAGCGCGCACGTAAGGCAGGTGCCCGAGTCATCGGCATCAATGCCCGCAATCTGAAAAACCTGCGCGTGGACGTCAACAAATACAATGAATTGGCCGCTGATTTGCCTGACGATGTCATCAAGGTGGCGGAATCCGGTGTCTTCGGCGCGGTCGAAGTGGAGGACTACGCCCGTGCGGGAGCGGACGCCGTCCTGGTCGGTGAGGGCGTGGCCACCGCCGACGATCATGAGCTTGCAGTGGAACGACTAGTAAAGGCAGGAGCACAAGTGAAAGCATCCGAAACCACCCCGTTAAGCGAACATCAAGGACCGTACTGGGGACAGTTCGGCGGCCGTTATGTGCCGGAAGCTCTGATCACTGCGCTCGATGAACTCGAGCGTGTCTACGACGAGGCTAAGGCCGATCCGGAATTCCATAAGGAGTTCATGACCTTGCAGCAGCGTTACGTGGGCCGTCCGAGCCCGCTGACTGAAGCTCCGCGCTTTGCCAAGCTCGTCAAGGACAAGACCGGCCTCGATGCACGTATCTTCCTGAAGCGTGAGGACCTGAACCATACGGGTGCCCACAAGATCAACAACGCGCTCGGCCAAGCGCTGCTCGTCAAGCGCATGGGCAAGACCCGTGTGATTGCCGAAACCGGTGCCGGCCAGCACGGCGTGGCCACCGCCACCGTCTGTGCCATGCTCGGACTCAAGTGTCGTATCTACATGGGGCAGATCGATGCCCGCCGCCAGGCCCTGAACGTAGCCCGTATGCGCATGCTTGGTGCCGAAGTCGTGGAAGTCACGCTCGGCGATCGCATTCTGAAGGACGCCATCAACGAGGCCCTGCGTGATTGGGTGACCAACGTCAAGGACACGCATTACCTGCTCGGCACGGTTGCGGGTCCTCACCCGTTCCCGGCCATGGTGCGTGACTTCCAGAAGATCATCGGCGAGGAAGCCAAGCAGCAGCTGCAGGATTGGTACGGCATCGACCATCCGGACGCGATCTGCGCCTGCGTGGGCGGCGGCTCCAACGCCATCGGTGTGATGAACGCGTTCCTCGATGACGATCGCGTGAACCTGTATGGCTATGAGGCTGGCGGCAACGGTCCTGAATCCGGCAAGCACGCCATTCGCTTCGCTCCCGGTACCGGCCAGCTTGGCATGTTCCAGGGCGCCAAGAGCTACCTGCTGGAGACCGACGAAGGCCAGACCCTCGACACCTACTCCATCTCCGCAGGCCTTGACTACGCATCCGTTGGCCCTGAGCACGCTTGGCTCAAGGACATCGGCCGCGTGAACTACTCCTGGGCCACCGACGAAGAGGCCATGAACGCCTTCCGCGACCTGAGCCAGACGGAAGGCATCATCCCTGCCATCGAAAGCTCCCACGCCGTTGCTGGCGCCTACAAGGCGGCTGCCGATCTGAAGGCCAAGGGATACGACAAGGCCGTGATGATCATCAACATCTCCGGCCGAGGCGACAAGGACATGGCCACCGCCGGCAAGTGGTTCGGGTACCTGACCGACGATCAGGCCAAGGCTTTGGAAGTCACCGGCGCACACGGCAACACCGTCGCGTGATTCCGACTCAATGCGTAAGTAGGAGAAAAACCATTATGACCAATACAGCAACCACGCCATCCGGCCAGCCGCTGGGCATCAGCCACAAGCCCAGCCAGACCGAGGCGATGTTCACTAAGTTCAAGGCTGAGAACAAGCCGGCCTTCATCGGCTACCTGCCATACGGTTTCCCGGATCCGGAAGCTTCTCTCGACGCGCTCAAGACCATGGTCGAGCACGGTGTCGATGCCGTGGAAATCGGTCTTCCGTATTCCGACCCGGTGATGGATGGTCCGGTGATTCAAGCCGCATCCTCCATTGCGTTGAAGAACGGCGAAACCATCAAACGCGTATTCGAGGCGGTCGAGACCGTGGCCAATGCTGGCGGCGTGCCGCTCATCATGAGCTACTGGAACCTCATCTACCACTACGGCGTCGAACGCTTCGCCACCGATTTCGAGAACGCCGGTGGTGCGGGCCTCATCACCCCGGATCTGATTCCCGATGAAGCTGGTGAATGGATTGAGGCCTCCGACCGTCACGGTCTGGACCGCATCTTCCTCGTCTCCCCGGATTCCGCTGATAACCGTCTGGAGACCGTGGCCCGCAACGCGCGTGGCTTCGTCTATGCCGCCGCACGTATGGGCGTCACCGGCGAACGCTCCACCATCGATGCTTCTCCGGAAGTGCTCGTGGAACGCACCCGTAATGCCGGGGCCAAGAACGTGTGTGTGGGCATCGGTGTGTCCACCGCCGAGCAGGGCGCTAAGGTCGGCTCCTATGCCGACGGCGTGATCGTTGGCTCCGCATTGGTTCATACCTTGCTGGCCGATGACAACAAGACCGCTCGCGATACGGCTGAAGGCTTGAAGCTGCTTGCCGCCAAGAGCGAGGAACTTGCCGAAGGTATTCATAACGCTCGATGAACTTTCTGGCGAGTCACTACCTTGTTGCGTCCATGACGCAGTAGGGTAGTGACTCGGCAAGTACGAGTAACGAGCAAAGAATACGGCACGACACGAGGCATCATGAATCTGGCTTATATACCATCACCGACCTTCTCGCAGTTCAAGATCGGTCCGGTCACTATCCATATGTACGCCATCTGCATCCTGATTGGCGTCTGCGTTGCGGTATGGATCCTCACCAAGCGATGGAAGCGCTACGGCGGTACCTTCGATCAGATTCTTGACACCACGTTGGTCACCGTGCCCTGCGCGCTGGTGGGCGCACGTCTTTACCACTGCATCACCACACCGTCCGCATATTTCCCTCCCACTGGCGAGCTCATCAATATCGTCAAGGTCTGGGAAGGCGGCATGGCCATCTTCGGCGGTATCTCCGTGGGCACTTTGGTCGCATTCCTGTGGTGTCGTCATAAGCATTACCCATTCGCCATCTTTGCCGACGCCATCGCGCCGGCATTGCCGGTGGCCCAGGCCATCGGACGACTGGGCAATTGGTTCAACCAGGAACTGTACGGTTGGCCCACGAATCTGCCATGGGGTTTGAAACTCAACGACGCCGACGCCATCGGCAAATCCGAAATCTGCTACAACGGATCGCAATGCCCTGACTACAAGACCACGCTGTTCCACCCGACGTTCCTTTACGAGATGATCTGGAACCTCATCGGTGCGGCGCTCATCATCTACGTTGGCTCCAAGCTGTTCGACCGTCTCAAGGCTGGCCAGCAGTTCGCCATGTACCTGATGTGGTATGGTCTTGGCCGTACTTGGATCGAGAACGTGCGCATCAATTACTCCACCGTCATTCTTGGTCTGAGGACCAACGTGTGGACGGCGATCATCGTCTTCATCATCGGTTGCGTGCTCTTCGTGGTGCTTTACCAGTATGGTCCCGATCCCAAGGCGCAGGCGCAACGCCTCGCCACAGTCACTGCCGATGAGCTTGAGCGTCAGCGCCTTCAAGAGGAGCAGGACGCTCAGAAGAAGCACAAGTAACAAGAAAAACGTGGAAAATAATAAGACCAAGTCCCATTGCAAAGATAAGGTAGGGAACCATGAGCAAGATCGCAATCGCCCCTAGCATTCTGTCCGCTGACTTCTGCAACCTTGAGCGTGATCTCAAGGCCATCTCCAACGCTGACCTGGTTCACGTCGACGTTATGGATCATCATTTCGTGCCGAACCTCACCCTTGGTGAGCCGATTGTCGGTCGCATCTGCCAGGTCACCGATTTGCCGGTCGACGTGCACCTGATGATTGAGGATCCCGATCGTTGGGCTCCCGAGTATGCGAAGCTTGGCGCCGCATCCGTTTCCTTCCATATGGGTGCCACCCACGCTCCGGTCCGTCTGGCTCGTCAGCTGCGCGACATGGGCTGCAAGGCCTGCTTCGCCGTGCGCCCGGCCGAGCCTGTCGAGCCGATTTTCGACATTCTTGATGAGTTCGACATGATTCTCGTCATGACCGTCGAGCCTGGCTTCGGTGGCCAGAAGTTCCTCGACAACCAGATGGCCAAGGTTCGCCGTCTGCGTGACGAGATCACTCGTCGAGGACTCAAGACCCGCATCCAGGTCGATGGCGGCGTGAGCCCCAAGACCGCCCACATCGTTGCCGAAGCAGGAGCCGATGTGCTTGTGGCCGGTTCTGCCGTGTACGGCGCCGAAAGCCCGGCACAGGCCATCGACGATATTCGTGCCAAGGCCGAAGCCGCCTACAAGGACTGAAATTATCCAGGTCGCCCACTCAAGGGCTTCCGTAATAAAGGACATTACATTATGAAGACGTTTGAATCCCTGTTCGCCGAGCTCTCCGAAAAGGCCAAAACTCGTCCGGAAGGCTCCCTGACCGTTGACGAGCTCGACAAGGGTACCCATTTCATCGGCAAGAAGATTATCGAAGAGGCCGGTGAGACCTGGATGGCCGCCGAATACGAAGGCGCTGACCGTACCGCCGAGGAGATGAGCCAGCTGATATACCATGTGCAGGTCATGATGATCAAGCACGGACTCACCCTCGAGGACGTGTACAAGCACCTGTGAGTTTTCAAGGCCCGGTGCCAAGTAGGTCCGGGCCTACTTGATCTTTGCACTGATTCGCCGCCACTACTTCATCATTTATTCAATAACCAACTCCCGATAGGGGAGAGGAGTCATCATGCTGAGAATCGCCGTACCCAACAAGGGAATGCTGTCCGAGCCGGCATGGAACATGCTCGCCGAGGCCGGTTACCGTCTGCGTACCAACACTCGCCAGCTCGTGGTTCAGGATCCCGACAACGATATCGAACTGTTCTACCTGCGTCCGCTCGATATCGCAGTGTACGTGGGCCGTGGTGCCATTGATGTCGGCATCACAGGAGAGGATCTGCTCAAGAACTCCGGCACGGCCGCCCTCGAACATATGCCGCTTGGCTTCGGTGCCTCGACCTTCCGTTTCGCGGCGCCGAACGAATCTCCGATTTCCACGCTCGAAGACATTCAGGGCAAGCGAGTCGGCACCACGTTCGACAAGCTCGTTCACGACTACTTGGTGGAGCATGGTGTTGAAGCCGAAACCATCCATTTGGATGGTGCTGTGGAATCTTCCGTGCAGCTGGGTGTGGCCGATCTGATCGCCGATGTGGTCTCCACCGGTACCACGCTGCGCAATGCCGGCCTGCGCGTGTTCTCCGAACCACTCATGCATTCCGAAGCCTGCCTGATCCGTTCTCCGCGCCTCGACAAGGACGATCCTCGTCTGGCCGTGCTGTCCCGCCGTCTTAAGGGCGTGCTCACGGCACACCAGTACGTGCTGATGGACTATGACATTCCTGTCAGCAAGGTCGCCGCCGCCGTGGCCGTGACCCCGGGATTCGAAAGCCCGACCATCTCCCCGCTGCATGATAAGCAGTGGAACGCCGTACGAGTCATGGTCCCCAAGGCCAAGGTCAACCAGCTTATGGATGATTTGTATGAAGTAGGGGCACGCGGCATCATCGTTACCGCGTTGCAGGCCTCTCGCATTTAAACTATTAAGCCGTTATGACCCATCAGAATGTCGATACGAAATACAGTCCGGAAGCTCGTGACATCTACTTCACGATTCCGAATCTGATCAGTGCACTAAGAATCATTTCGATTCCATTCATCACCGCACTGATCTCACACCATCAGATGATTGCGGCGTTGACGTTGATCGCTATTTCCTCGGCATCTGATGGAGTCGACGGCATTATCGCGCGCAAATTCAACCAGGTCAGCAAAATCGGCCAGATTCTCGATCCTCTGGCCGACAGATTGTTGATTATCTGCTCGATTCTTGCCCTCGGGCTTGCCGGCATCATCCCCATGTGGATGCTCATCGTCGTTGGTCTGCGTGACCTGTGGATGGCGATTCAGGTGTTGTGGCTTGCCCAATATGGATATGGCCCATTACCGGTCCATTTCGTCGGGAAGGCAGGCACGGCACTGCTGATGATTTCCATCGTGGCGCTGATCGTGGCCGACTTGGGTACCAGTGCATTCTTCCACACACTGTATTTGGCGGCTCTTGCGGCCGGTGTCTGGGGAATCGCGATGTATTGGCTTGCCGGATATATCTACACCCGTCAGGGCGTGACCTTGCTGCGCAAGGAACTGGGGGAGAAGTATGGCGCCTGATTCCGTTGCACCGGTCTCCTTCCCTGTGCCGCAGGAGAATACGCCAGTGCATCGTCGCGCCGTTTTTTCTCGTTCCATACGCGGCATAGACTCCCATCATGCCCTCGCCGCAACGGACGACATCGCTATCCGAGCCCGGCGTCGTCGCAAAACCGATGATGATTCCCTGCGCCTCATCGATGATTTGGTCAACCGTCCAATGGACCCGATGTTCTCGGATTCCAGGTTGGTTCATGAGCATCGTTCGGCAGTGTCGATATGGTTTAACCGCATCGTCGTGTTCCTTATCTGCGTAGGCGTCGGTTTTGCCGGCAGTTTGTTTGTCCAACAGCTGCAATCCGATCCCCGCAAGCAGGTCAGGCAGACCTTGATCAGCCAGCTGGAGGATCGAAACGATACGATTACCCAGCTGACCGGTGATGTCAACGCGTTGAAAACCCAAGTTGATGATCAGTCGAAGAGAATCTCCGGCAATGTGAAAAGCGACACTTTGATTCAAGACGAATTGGTCAATGGCACCGTACGAGTAACCGGTCCGGGAATCACCATGACATTGGCCGATCCGATCGCCGCAAGCCAATCCGATCAATCCACTTCCACCCGTGTAGGCAGCAGCAACAACATCCGTGTCGTCACCGATTTGGATCTGCAGCAGCTTGTCTCGCTGATGTTTGGCAATGGTGCCGAGGCAATCGCCATCAACGGCAATCGTATCGGTGCGCAAACATCCATTCGCAAGGCCGGCGGACATATTCTCATCGGTATGACCGCCATCGAAAGTCCCTACACCATTGAGGCCATTGGCGATAAAAATGTGCTAGCGGAGCAGATGGGCAGCAGAAAACTTGCAAGCCTTTACGATTCATTCAAAAAAGCCGGTATCTACCCTCAGGTCAGTACATCGAATTCGATTACACTTGAAGCAGCAGTAGCTGGTGATATCCAGTATGCAGAGAGGAATAAGTAATGGCAGCGGTTCTGGGTCTGATTATCGGAGTTGTTGTCGGCGTATTCGTGCGTCCGGACATCCCCGTTGTTGTGCAGCCCTATCTGCCCATCATGGTGGTTGCCGCCCTTGACGCTTTGCTCGGCGCCGCGCGAGCCTACTTCGAGCGCAGCTTCTCTGACCGAGTGTTCGTCATTTCCTTCCTGGCGAATGTGATCACCGCAACATTATTGGTGTTCCTCGGCAATCAGCTCGGTGTGGGATCCCAGCTGCAGACTGCGGTCATCGTGGTGCTCGGCATACGAATCTTCTCCAATGTCTCCGCCATCAGGCGATTCATCTTCAGAGGCTGACCATGGCACGTAGGTCTCGATCAAACAACATGCTGGAGAAGCTTCACGACCAGCATGCCCAGGATAAAGTCAACGACCGGATGGAAACCGGGTCGTTTCCTAAAGTGCGCAAAAAACCACGTAGGGATTTGAACCGCCACACCAATCGCTCTCGCCTCATCTCCTCCATTCTGGTCATGCTCATGTGCGCCTTGCTGGGCTTTGCCTACATGAGCCAGATCAACAACACCAAATCGACCTATGAGACACTGGACGAAAATGAACTGGTCCGCCTGCTCAACGAGTCGAATACGCAGATTTCCAATCTTGAACAGCGTAAAAGCCAGCTTTCCAGCCAGCTCAATTCACTGAAATCCGCTGCCAACGAGCAGGAGCAGGCTCGTAAGATCGCAAAACAGAATGAGGAAACCAGCGGATTGATTTCCGGCAGATTGGCGGCACGCGGCAGGGGAGTGACCGTTACCATCAGCAAGGGCACCTCGGCAAAAGTCGATGCTTCGATCATGTTTAATTTGATTGAAGAACTGCGCAATGCAGGAGCGGAGGTCATGGCTGTGAACGAAGTCCGTGTGGTCGCCTCCACCTATATCCAGGATGCCGATAGCGGACTTGTCTGCGATGGCATCACCATCGAACCGCCATATACCGTCAAGGCAATCGGCAACCCACAGGAGCTCTCCAATGCGGTCGATATCGCTGGAGGTGTCGGCGCCCAGCTTCAAGTCAAATATGGTGCTACTGTCGATGTACAGTCTTCGGATAACATCATCATTGACGAAGTGCGTGAAGCTACGCAAAATAAGTATGCAAAGACGGTAGAATGAGGAGTTATGACTGATCCGATTCCAAGCGCAGGCGAAACCACCATCATTGGTCTGCCTGCCATTAATGTGCTGCCCGTTACCTCCACCGGCGATCGTCCGCTGACCCAGGAGGATTTGGATACCATCACGCGTCTGTCCGACGGTACGGCTTTGCTGATTTCCACCAGGGGAGCAGTTTCCGGTTCCCGCTACCTGCTTGATGAGGATGAGATCACCGTAGGTCGCGACCCCCGCGCCGACATTCTTCTCGACGACTCCACCGTGTCTCGTCAGCATGCGGTGTTCCGCCGAGTCGGTGGGAAGTTCTCGGTGATTGATGCCGGCAGCCTGAACGGCACCTATGTGAACCGTCAGCGTGTCGATCAGGCGGTGTTGAAGAACGGTGACGAAATTATGATTGGCAAGTTCCGCCTCGTCTTCTTCACCAAATCTGCTGTTATCTCTCAGTAGTATTCATTGCTTTTCGCCTTACACTGGTGTCAGCATTGCAAATCATGCGGTTACTCGCCAGTGTAGGTGAAGGGGTGTGTGATGGGAGCAACAGGTCTGCATCTTCATATTCCGCTCGAGGAGCGTGATAGTTTGAACGATGAAGCGATTCAGGGGGAGTTGTTCTCCAATGCTGATGAGCAGGAGGCCAAGCGCGGCTACCGCGGCACTGTGGCCTCCAAAGTGGCTGGCATCACCTATCGACAGCTCGACTACTGGGCGCGCAAACAGATTGTCGAGCCTTCGATAACCCCATCACACGGTTCCGGCTCACGCCGACTGTATTCGTTTAAGGATGTGGTGATTCTTGCCGTGTCCAAACGATTGCTGGATGCCGGCGTGAATCTGCAGAATGTCACTGCGGCCATCGGTTTTCTGACTCAGCGAAGTGTTGATCAGTTGGCTCACGTCACCATCATGTGTGACGGCCAGCATGTACATGAATGCACCACCAGCGAACAAATGCTTGAGCTGTTGCAAAGCGGTAAGGCCGTATTCGCCGTCTCGGTCGGTTCATTATGGCATCAGATCGAGGCCGCTTTGGAACACGAGGATTACGTCGACTTGGAGGCACAGCCGATGAAAATCAGTGCCAATCGACCAATCGACGAGCTGACTGCCATGCGTATGCGCAAGAAGCTTGAAGCTCGACGGCTGCAGCGAGGAATGGCTTGACTCGATGAGATTCCAGACGATTTGTTGAGTATATCGACAAATCGTCTTTTTGCATATGCATAGATATTACTGAATCGGACCGAATAATACGGAGATTGATATGACGATGTTCGTGGAACTTTTGCCGGCATTGCTATGGATCATTGCAGCGGTATTGGCACTCAACATCATTGGCATGACTGTCATACGTGGCCATATATTCACTCCACGGAGCAAACGTCCGCCGGTCTATCCAGTGAGTTGGAACATGGTGATGCTGCACGTCGCATCGTTCATCATGGCTATTGTGCCGTTTCCGGTGTATGCGTTGACCGCTGACCAGATGGATGTCGACGTGCGTGGTTTCTATGAGATGAATGCATTCGCTGCAGCAATCGTCATCATTGTGCTGGTGATGCTTGAGATTCTGGTGATGTATCTTCAGGCGCATCATGCAATGGAAGCCGAAATGGACCGGCAACTTGGCATCGCAATCCATAAAAACAGTGCTAGAGAAAAATAGCCGATAATGTACGTTATGTCAGATTAGATTACGCTTCTTATTCTCCGATACGAGAGTCGACTCTCCATAGAACTTACTTCACAAGTAGCTGGAGGGCGATGTATCTGTTGCTCGGGCGTAAGACTTGGCCCGAGCGGCCCGGAGCGAACCCGAGCAACAGATACATCGCCCTCCAGCGTCAAATTCTAATAAAACGAATCAGTGCGAGGCGAAGTAACGATTCGCCGCGTCTTCAAGCTGATCGGTGGTTTCGATGATTTCGTACACGCCGTGTTCTTCCATTTCGCCTTCCGGAGCGTACCCCCAGCGGCAACCAATGGTATCGAGTCCGCAGGCACGAGCACCATCAATATCGGTGTAACGGTCGCCGATCATGACGGCCTTATCCCCCTGTGCCGCGTCAAAACCGATCTTCTCGAAGCAGTAGCGGATAACCTGATCTTTATCGAGACGCGTGTTGTCTTTGGAAGCGCCGTAAATGCCATCGAGCAATTCAGTCAAATGGAAATGCTCGCAGATCGGAATGCACTGATATTCGGGCTTGCAGCTGGCCAATGCCAGGTAATAACCGTCTTCGCGCAGCTTCTGCAGCTGTTCACGGATACCGGGGAACACGACATTCACCAAGCGGCCTGGCACCTTGTTGCCGGGCTCGTTCGGATCGTCGAACACGGCTTTGTCCGCATAATAGCTGCGGTAAATATCGACTGCGTGATCGAGCTCGTCCTCCGGCACATGGTTGCGCTGCAATGATTCGATGATGGCCGGTCCGATGAATCGTTTCAACTCGGCATCATCGGGAACCGGACGTCCCAACGCCTCAAAGGTTTTGACTACGGAAGCGATGATACCGCCATCGGACTTGGTCAGCGTGCCATCGAGATCAAGCAGAACCACGTTCCTCGGATGCTGTGCCATGGTGAGGTACTCCCCTGTTTTCTTTCTCTAATGTGTTGTCGCCCATTGTGCTACGTGATGTACGGCGACATATCCAGCAATGATTATGCCCAGTCGGTTTGACTGGGCATTGGTTTACGTGTTGTTCACTCACGCATAGTGGAATCCGGCGAACTCACTCGTAATCCGGAATCCAACCATCACGATGCATCTGCAGGCGCTTCTCCAGCAGCTTGGCCAGCTCTTCTTCGCTACGGCGCTCAAGCAGCATGTCCCAATGAGTGCGGCTCGGCTTGCTGATTTCGTCGGCCTCGCGATCCTCATCGCCTTCACGATGGGCTACGGCACCACAGCGGCACTCCCACTCATCAGGCACTTCGGCGCCTTCGGCAAACGGCAAGATGGTACGGTGACCCTTCGGGCACACATATGCCACATCGTTTCGTGCAGCGAAATCGACGTTGTCGTCAGATTCCAGTGATTTCGCTCCGATGCTCATACCCCTGAGGCTACGTTCTGCCATATTGGCATCCTCCTTGCAATTTCAATAACCGTACTACTGTACGCAACAGTTCGGACTTGGCTGGTATTCCCAGGCGTAACACAGCTCGTTATTCCACTCCGGAGTAAGAGACAATGCCGCGATTCACACGATCTGCCGCTTCGTGTGCGATGTTCTGCAATGCTTCTCCCCCATCCATAGGCAAAGGTCCGGCAACTGCGATTTGCTGCAGGACATCGGCCAGACGTTTTGCCGTGCGTACGAAATCACCGCCTGTCATATCCGTCCCGTAAAGACATGCCGCCAGCGACCCGCCATCGGCCCATTCATACATGATATCCACAATGCCGCAATCCGGTTGTGCGGTTTCCTCCAGACCGTGGTCTTCGCACAGCGCATCGATATTGGCGCAGACTCCCTTGAGCTTGGAAGCCGCAATGGCGATCCTGCCGGAAGTCCCCCCGGGATAGTGGCGTGGTTCGCCCTGCGAACCACGGCGTGACTCATACACGAGGCTGGATAGTACCGCAGCGAATCCATTGGCATCAAGCTTATTGAAGATGCCCGCAAGCAGTGCTTCGCATAGTTCAAGATCATGCTCGCTGTAGATGCGGCGCAGCAATCGGCCCTTATCGATGAGGGTCATGTCAATGCGACCGTCATCGTGCTCGTGGCGCTCTAAGTAATGCAGTTGGCACAGGATGTCGCAGATATGGTCGAACTGCCGAGCCACGGAACCTGTTCGGGAATCATAACGGTTTTGCACACGTGCGAGTTCCCGAGTCTCTCTGGCCCAGCGATGCCCCCACTTGAGGTGCTGCTGCAGATCCGGGCAGTCGCGGCAGGGATGCTCACGCTCGGCCGCGCGCAAAGCGCGAATCTCCTCATCCAATTGCTGGAAAGCTTCAGAGCGTTCCTTATCGGTGAGAAACACCTCATGTTTAAGCTTTTTGCGGCCTTCCTTTTCGATGTCGCTGAGCTTCATGCGAATGGTCATGAACTCTTTGAAATCACCATGGTTGCACTGGAATGCCTGTTCGTAGCCCTTCAGTGCGGTTTTCAGCGTGGTGATTTGCGATTCAAGCTGCCATGCCGATTCATTGGCCTCCCACTGGGCGAACGACTGATCCAAGGTGACGCGAGCCGTTTCGTAATCACTGGAATTCAAAAGATTCACGGCCATATTGAATGTCGGACGGAAGCTGGAGTGCAATGGATACACACGCTTGGATGACAATGCGGCTGCGGTGGCCGGTATGAAATCCGCATGATCGACGACGATGGCATGACCGATGGTGTCGATGCCTCTCCGTCCAGCGCGGCCGGTGAGCTGCGTGAACTCACCGGGCGTCAGCGCCACATGCCCGGTACCGTTGAATTTCTCCAGTTTTTCCACCACCACGCAGCGGGCTGGCATATTGATGCCCAAGGCCAATGTTTCGGTGGCGAACACCATCTTGACCAGACCCTCCTCGAACAGACGCTCGACGATCTGACGGAAAAGCGCGATCATACCGGCATGGTGGGAGGCGAATCCTTCCTCCAGCGCAAACCGGAACTTTGAGAAGTGCAGCGCCTTCAGATCCTCTTGAGTGAGCTGGTCCTCCACCATCTCATCCACGATACGGCGAATCCTGACGGCCTCCTCATCTGTGGTGAGTTCCAGCCCGGCATTGATGCATTGCTCCACGGCCTGATCACACCCATTGCGGGAGAAGATGAAATAGATTCCTGGCAGCATGCCAAGGAAGTTCAGCTCGTCAACCACTGCCCAACGGCGTGGGGTATGCCGTTGCGGCTTGGGTATATGGCCCTTGGATCCTTTGCCCTTGAACCCTTTACGCTTATCCGGCCGTTGCTCGCCACGGCGCCTTGCCGCCTTGCGATCAAAACGATCGAGCGTATTGATCAATTCCGGATTCAGCTTTGTGGTCTGCTGTCCGTCGCCATCGCGACGATAGAGATCAAGCATCTGGGGCTCGGTGTGGTCGTCTGCCTGTACGATGACATGCTGTTCCAATGGCACCGGGCGATGCTCACTGATCACCAATTTGGTATCGCCTCGGACTGATGCGATCCAGTTGGAGAAATCCTCCACATTAGACACGGTTGCGGATAACCCGACGATTTTCACCGTTTTCGGCAGATGAATGATGACTTCCTCCCAGACCGGTCCACGGAACCGGTCCGCGAGATAATGCACCTCATCTAAAATCACATAGCGCAAAGCCGTAAGCGTTGCGGAGCGTTCGTAGATCATATTACGAAGCACTTCAGTGGTCATCACCACAATGTCGGCTTCGGAGTTGATGGAAGTGTCGCCGGTGAGGAGGCCTACCTTATCCGGACCGTAGACCTCGACGAGATCATGGTATTTCTGATTGCTCAGCGCTTTAATCGGAGTCGTATAGAATGCTTTGACATTGCGATCCTGCGCGAGATAAATGGCGAAGTCCGCCACTACGGTCTTGCCTGCACCTGTAGGGGCTGCGACCAGCACATTGCTGCCTGATTCGAGGGCCTCATTGGCTTCGGTCTGGAAATCATCTAGGTCAAATGGCAAGGTGGCGGCGAATCGAGCCGCGACTGATGCACGGCGCTGTTTGACCTTCTGGAATGATGCATACCGCTGTGAAGGAGTCAGCACAGTTGTGGATGCTTCAGCCTTCTTGTGATGGTGACGTGCCATGATGCTTTCTATCTCGTAGATGGACCGGTCTAGCTATTGAACTTCTTCCACTCGTTCCAAGTCCGGATATGACGTTCCCGCTTGGCGGCCTGACGTTCAATGACCTCTGCGTGGGCATCGGCATAACGTTCTTGAGCCACGCGTAATGGTTGAGTGAATGCGATGGGAGATGCTGGACGCGACACGTCATCGGTCCGGCCCATTGCGGCGAGCTTTTCTCCCACCTGCCCGCCGATTTCGCTGGCGTCACGTAACGCACGCATGCCATGAATTCCCGCATATACCAATCCGGCGATGATCATGGCCAGCATGAACAACGCCAGCACCAGCCATATCCACCAAGGCATATGGACTCCTTACTTATCCGCGCTTAGGCTGAGTTCTCGTTCGGCTCGAGCCACAATCATCGTACGCAAGGTCTCCGGGGCAACCGCGGTGATATGCCGTGCGTGAGCGATGCAGAATGCCACAAACCACGAATCCGAGGAGACCGTCAGATGTACCTTCTCCCCCGCTCCGCATTGTTCGACTGTGGCTCCGGGCAGCGTCTTGATGAATGACAAATCAGCTTGATCGGTAATGAACACCGCTTCGGTGCCGTTATCGAAGCTCCACTTACGCAGTTCGCTGACCGGCATATTCGGTACATCGACGGGCTTGGTGGGTCTGACCACCTCGGCCCTCTCGATGCGGGCCAAACGGAGCACCTGCCAAGTGCGAGGCTTGCCGTTCGCCTTATCGATGGTCTTGTCTTTGGAGACGTACGCTTTCTTTTCCTTCGGGGCTGCCGCACCGACATCCGTGTAAACGGCTGCGTAGTAGACGCCCTCATCAATGAAGATTTTCGCCGGGGCCACAAGCTTGCGACGCGTGCGGCCTGTGCTATCGGTGTATTCCATGTCAAGCAGGCAATCCGTGTTAATAGCACGCTTGACCACGGAGAAGCTGCGGGGTTCCAGCTCATAGCCAGTCAGGCTCAGCCACGGTGTCTGGCCAGGTGTCACATGCCGGCGAAGACGCTCATATAAGGACTCCGCCTGCGCACGCTGCTTATCCGGCAGCAGTGGCGAATGCGCCAGATAGCTCACGGACGCAGTCAGCATGCTGAGATACTGCGGTGAAATGCCGGCAAGACGCTCCAAGCCTAGGGAATTCGTCGCGGAGACGATGCCTTCGGCATCCAGCAGCGGCCAATCAATATCAAAGAACTGGCTGCCAGCCATCTCACCGTCATCGGAAACTGTGGTGAGCGTGTTGATATCTTTGTGAATGATATTGACGAACTTCTTCAGCTCGTCATCGTTCTTCGGCTTGCCGATGAAGCGAACGGCAAGCTCGCTCAACGAGAATTCCTCGCCAAGATGAGCGGACAAGAACAACATCAGGCGTAGTCGGCGATCCACTTCACTACCGGTCTGGAATGCCGAACCATTCTTCTTATTCTGGGCCTTGATTGATTCCGGGTCGCCGGGTTCACGGACATCGCGGCTGATCGATGGCGACACCACGGATGCGCTGACCGGACCGGCGGATTCATCGGCCAACACGAACTGGCTCGCCGCATGGAGCCGACGATGATATGCATCCACGGCTTCCTGCGGGCTCACGATAGTCGCGCCGGGATGTTCAAGCACGTACATGGCCAAATCATCGGAATCCGTATAGGCCACATTCAAGTGCTCGCCATCCACGTCGATGGTAGCGGCGAAACGACGCGAATCAATGACTTTGACCAGGGAATCCGGAATATGCTGTGTACCGAGTCCGGGAGCGATGGAGTCCAGTCCCAGACCGGGAATCGGCGTCTGCGGTACACGCGGCGTAGTGCGGGACGCACGTTGCGCAACCTGCGACTGGTCCGGCTCAGAGGAAATGGCCATCGAACGGGCCAGATAGTTGGCAGAAGCCAGTACGGGCATATCTTCTGGCTCGAACATCAGCCTAATACGAGGTTCGTCGCCGAGCTGAAGACGATAGGAAGCGAAATCCTGTCCCTCAGATTTGGAGGAATATTCAGGCTGTCGTGATTCAATGGCGATGCCCATGGCGGCGAGCTTGGCGCGATCGCGCTGGAATTGCTTGGCGAATGCTGCCTTGGCTGCTTGATCGGCCAATTCCCCGTACGAGTCGGCGTATGCCTTGACCCGCTGCGCGATTTGGCGGGAAGTAAGCCATTGCGGGAACGCGGACGATAGCACGGCCAGTACATCCAGCTCGTGCTTACCCCACTTGTCGGAAAAACGCCGACGCCCGCTTGTACCTTCTGCCATTAGTCCTCACGTATAGATATTGTTTCGTTATAAGTGTGTGAGTTTTTTTATCTCACGCTTCCTCTATCTTAGAGGTTTTTTTCTGCAATATGTGTCATTTCACGAAATTTAACGACTCTTTTTTGTCGGAGCCGTTAAATTCCGCGTACAAATCACACCCAATCGTCAGGCTCGATGCCCTGCGGGCCAACATATTCACCGTTTGGCACGTAGCTGGGCTCTTCCTTGTCCTCCAATTTGGCATCAGCGAACATGACCACATCGCGGCCGAACGTCCAGTCTCCTCGGATCGTCACCGAATTGGCGGCTGCCAGTGAAGGCACCGCATACGGAAAACGCTCGTCAAAATCATGGATGTTCTTATAGAAGCGTGGATCGAGATCGACGTTCGGGAATATGTAGTTGCCATCTTCCATCTCATAGGTATCGGTCAGATGGAAGCGATCGGAACGCATGATGAACAGGTCATTGGTGGTCTTCACCGGCAGGAATCGCATACGGTCGACCTGCACGCAGATGGCGCCATTGAACAGGCCAATCGCGGCACCCATGGCGGTTTCGAGCTGAATCACATGTTCGGTGTCGGGATTCGTGGGGTCGACGGTCTTCTTATTGCGAATCACCGGCAACGGAAGCACGCCATTGTATTCGGCCAGCTTGGCTTTCAGGGCATCGATACGAATCCAAATCGAATTGGTGTTGAAGTAAGGATGCTTCTTGATGTCTTGCGCGGCGGCCTTATCCTCCGGATGCACCTGGCTCATTTCGCGCAGCATGAGACGGCCTGTGACCTTATCGCGCACGATATGGCCTCCCTTACGGTCGGCCGGGGTGCGAGTGGCGACTTCGGCCATGAAAGGAGCGCCGGTGTTCTCGAAATGCTGGGCAAGCGTACGCGACGGGCGGGCGCCAAGGTTGTCCGAATTCGAAATGAACAGATACTTAAAGCCATGCTCCTCAAGGACGTCCAGCAATCCCGATTCCCAGATCGTAGAGAACAGGTCACCGTGGCCCGGCGGACACCATTCGAGTTCGGGGTTCTGCGGGAAGCTGACCGGTTCGCCAGTCTCAATCACCAGTTTCGGCTCCTGATGCTGGATGATTTCCATGGGGATTTCGGTCTGTTCGAACTTGCGGTTGTACTTGAGCACCTTCATCGTATCCGCGGAGGTGCGGAAGGAGTTCATAAAGGTCAATGGCAGTTCCACGTTCAAGCGTGTCCGGGCGGTGAGCACCTGGCCGATGATGATATCGATGAATCGCATCTGCTTGGCCTTGTGGCGTCGCACCGGCAAAAGAGACTTCGCGCAGTCGAGACCCATGGAAGTGCCGAGACCTCCGTTAAGCTTCAGAAATGCGGTCTTGGCGAATGCATCCACAGCCTTGTCATGGTTGATGGTTTCATACACATCGTGGAAGCTGGGAACATGTTCCAACGGTTCGACATCATCTTCACGAATCCAGCTGGAGTCCTCTTCATGGCGCCACACGTTAAACAGATGGTGGAACTGATTGATGGCAGTTTCACTCATGCCATGCTCGCGCATTTTGATTGCCGAGTGCTCGAAGATTGCATCATCGGCGTTTGCAGCGAGTTCATCGGCGTTGGTGGCACCAATTTCCGCGGTGAGGTTTTTCTCCCCATCGTTTGGCTGGAGGCCATCGGTTGGTTCGGTCATTCAGGTCCCTTTCATCAAAACTACAAGGCACCAGTCTATCGCGTGATAATGCGTAGTGCCTCATGATAAGCGCAATAAGTAAGTGCTTTTATGGTGAATGCAGCGTGAACTCCATGCTTACAGAGACGTTTGTTCCATATATGCCGAAAACAAGTGCATAGAATGACGGGTTTGCCCATTTTATGTGATTACATATTGTCACGGGTTCAGAGGTCTCTGGGTCAAGCGTGGCAGAGCAAACAAGAAGCCCGGAACCACAATGATTCCGGGCTTATCTGTCGGCTCAGCGGGATTTGAACCCGCGACCCCTTGACCCCCAGTCAAGTGCGCTACCAAACTGCGCTATGAGCCGATGCTGCAAAAGCAACGGATAGATAATTTACCATGTGATGCAAATATTGCAAACCGGTAAAGGTTCAGCGTGTCTTCGCATCACATGGCGGTTGACGCAAATGTTGTAGGACTTGCTACTTGCGCTTCTTCTTTTCGCGGATGTTCACCGAAATCTGGATTGGAGTGCCTTCGAAGCCGAACTCCTCACGAAGCTGGCGTTCGATATAACGGCGGTATCCATGCTCCAGGAAGCCGGTGGCGAAAATCACGAAACGAGGCGGGCGTGTGGACGCTTGCGTAGCGAACAGGATTCGCGGCTGCTTACCACCGCGCAACGGATGCGGGTGCGCGGCCTGAATCTTGCCGAGGAACGCGTTGAGCTTGCCGGTGGGGATACGCTGATCCCAGGATTCCAGAGCGGTGTGCATCGCATTGGACAGACGGTTCGTGTGCCAGCCGGTCTTAGCGGAAAGGTTCACGCGCTGAGCCCAGGTCACACGATCGAACTCGGTGTTCCACAGGCGTTCCAGACGCTGCTTGTCGAACTCGTCCATGGCATCCCACTTGTTGAACACCAGCACGATTGCGCGTCCGGCATCCACTGCAGTGGACATGACCTTCAAATCCTGGTCGGAAATCGGCTGGGAAGCGTCGAACAAGATCAGAGCCAGCTCGGAACGCTCGATGGCAGCCTGCGTACGCAGTGAGGAATAATATTCCGCGCCGGTCAGTTTATGCTGACGACGTTTGATGCCTGCGGTATCGATGAACAGCCAGTCCTCACCATCGATGTCGATGATTTCATCGACCGGATCGCGTGTGGTGCCGGCCAAGTCGTTGACTACGGAACGTTCCTCGCGTGCCAGCTGGTTCAGCAATGAGGATTTGCCCACGTTCGGACGGCCCACCAGAGCGATGCGGCGCAAATTGGACGGGGTCAGGAAACCAGAGGTCTTTTCCGCCTTCTTCAACTTGTCGAGCGCGGCGTCGAGCAGCTCGCCTACTCCCCTGCCGTGCATGGCGGATACCGCGTACGGTTCGCCCAAGCCGAGTTTCCAGAACTCCGCAGCCATGTATTCGCTGGCATGGTCATCAATCTTGTTGACGGCCAGCGTAACCGGCTTACCGGCGGCTCGCAGCATCTTGACGATGCGTTCGTCGGTATCGGTCATACCGACCTGGGCATCCACCACGAACACCACGGCATCGGCCAGCTGCACAGCCACCTGAGCCTGCGATGCGATTGCGGAGTCGATGCCTTCCACATCGGCTTCCCAGCCGCCGGTATCCACGAGTTTGAAATCAGTGCCGGCCCATTCGGCGTCATAGCTCACGCGGTCACGCGTTACGCCAGGGGTATCTTCCACCACTGCGGCTCGGCGGCCGAGGATACGATTCACCAGCGAGGACTTGCCCACGTTCGGACGGCCCACCACGGCAAGCACGCCGACCGGCTTAGGACCGGCCTTACGCGTGCCTTCGGTGAAGCCACGACCGGTGATCAACGCCTCATCGGCCTCGTCGAGATCATAGCCTTCAAGGTTTGCCGCATACTGCTCATATTCCTGGTTTTCGATGGCGTCTTCCACCAAACCAATCAGTACATCCAGCGTATGCTCGAAATCCATATCCGAATTGTCGACGGTGGTCACGCCATCGGCTGCGGCCATGAAACTGGTTACTTTGGAATCGGCCTTATCGCGTGCAGCCACATCCTCGGCGCCGACCCCAGAGACAGCCTGACCGGTGCGACGGGCCTGACGGACCTCCTCGCGCGCGGTCAGGAGCACGCGCACTTCAGCGTCAGGAGCCACCACGGTCGTGATATCGCGCCCCTCGGCCACGATGCCCAATCCACCGGAGAATGAGTCCACGGACGCTTCGCGGGCAATGTAGGCGCGCTGTGCAGCGATCAGTACGTTACGTACCGGAATCACGTTCGAGACCTTCGACACATGGGAGGAGACCTCCGAGGAGCGAATAGCTTCGGAAATATCCTCATCATCGGCGAAGACCCGCGGATCGTCTGGATCGACGGAAATATCGAAGTGATCGCCGGTGAAGAACTCGCCCACGGCTTCGGTGACGATACGCTCATCCACAGTTTCGGCATCAAGGTCAATGCCCTGCTTCAGGCACCACCATGCACAAGCGCGATACATGGCGCCGGTATCGAGATAAGCGTATCCGAAATACTTGGCCAATGCTTTCGACGTGGATGATTTGCCTACGCCGGCAGGACCATCAATGGCAACACGGATCACAGACCGACCTCCTTGGACAGTGAACGAACCTCAGTCTGGGACAGTACGCGGTAGGAACCGGATTTCAGATCGCCGAGCTTGATTGGGCCGATTTGGGTGCGAACCAGTCGCTTGACCGGGAAGCCAATCGATCCGAAGATACGGCGGACAATACGGTTCTTGCCGGAGTGCAGTACGACTTTAACCATGGTGTAATCACGGCTGGCATCGATGATGGCGCAGTGGTCGAGCTTGATCCAGCCGTCATCCAGCTGTACGCCGGTCTTAACCAGGCGACGGCACACGGTGCCGGACAGCTTGCCTTCAACGGTGGCGATATAGGTCTTCTCGACTTCGTACTTCGGGTGCATGACGTGCTGGGACAGTTCGCCGTCATTGGTCATGAGAATCAGACCTTCGGAATCGTAATCCAAACGGCCCATGTGGAAGATGCGCTCGTACTTGTCTCCCACGATATCGCGCAACGTGTAGCGGCCCTTCGGATCCTCCATGGCGGACAGCACCTTGCGAGGCTTGTTCAGCGCAAGGGTGATATGGTTCGGGTTCACGCGCACGCGGGAACCGTCCACGCGCACCTGCTGTGTCTTGGGGTTCACACGGGAACCGAGCTCGGTGACCAGTTCGCCATCTACCTCAACGCGGCCTTCGGTGATCATTTCCTCACACTTGCGGCGAGAGCCGAAGCCTGCTTGAGCAAGAAGCTTCTGAAGACGAATGGAATTGGAATCATCATACGCTTTTTGAGCGCGGGAATATGCGTTTGGCATCGTTCTCCCAACGTGGCCGGGCAGGTTGTTATGTCAACCTGAATCTAATAATCGGGTTGGCTTGGCTGAAATTCACAGCTATTTCCAACCTTTACATAATACCGCATGGCCGGACTACTGATAGACTTGCAACCGTTTGTGCGGATTCGTCCGCCTTCCAATAGATGAAAAGGATTACAAATCATGGAAGAAACTAAGCAACAGCCGCTTGCCTTGCGTGTATGCGCTGAATTGGCTGGCAGCCTTCTGCTGTGCTTCGCCATCTATGCATTCTCCACGTGGGGCTCTGCTGTATATGGCGTGAATGTCGTGTTCATCCCGTTCGCCACCGGTTTGGCTTATGCGGTGATTACTACGCTTTTCGCTCGTATCTCCGGCGGTCATCTCAATCCCGCCGTTACCGTGGCTGCGGTACTGACTTCTAAGACCGCGCTGGTTGACGGTGTTTTGTATGTGATCGCACAGGTCGTTGGCGCCATTGCCGCTGCGTTTGCCGTAGTCAAGTTGCTGCCCACTTCCGAGCAGGTTGCCGCAAAGGTGTGGCTCTCCCCCGCCGTGAATGGTTTCGAGCAGGGTTCCGTCTCCTACACGTTACTCACTCAGTACGGTATTACGTTCTCCGTGACGCTGGCGATTATCGTGGAAGTAATCGCCTCCTTGATTGTGGTGGGCGCGGCAATGTCCTCGATGGATAAGACCAGCGAGTCTCATGGCCGTTACGCTTTGACAATGGGCGGCGCATACGCCATCGCCGTGGCCATCAGCTATCCGGTGACTGGTGCCGGTCTCAATCCTGCCCGTTCCACTGGCATCGCCTTGGCTGCAGTGAATGAAGGCTTGACTCAGAATCCGCTGCAGCAGCTGTGGGTCTTCTGGATTGCGCCGGTTCTGGCTGCCGCCATTGTGGCTTTGGTGATGATTGTGGCGCAAATGGCCACTGCCACGAAGCCGAAGGATGCGTCTGCCGCTGCTGTTGCGGAAGTTACCGGTGAGGATAAGAACGCTGAGCAGAAGTCGTTTGATGATGCAAATGCGTCAGCGGAGGAAGGCGCTGGAGAACAGGCCGAAGAAACTGAAGTACGTGATCAGCAGGCCGATTCCCAGGGCGATGCCGATAAATGAGTCGAAGGCAACTGATCGCACCTTCCACGGGCTTTTCTCGCGCATAATAAGCCGAATCAGCCCAGTGGTGATGGCCGTCACGGAAAGCAATACCGTGGCGGCCATTGTGTATCCGAACGCCGCCACGACGGCAATAACAACAACGATCCCCAGCACGATCCACTCGAACCAGGGTTTGCCTTCATGGGCTTCGGATACGAAGGGATGATTATGCATGGTGCTCTTTCTGATATTCCCGGAAACGAACATTCGTGATATATGATACGGTTCCCACCGCCATAGGTGATGGGAACCGTATCGCTTGCATCGTATTCGACAAGCCGATCAATGATCAGTGACGATCAGTGGAAGAAGTGACGGGTACCAGTCAGATACATGGTCACCCCTGCCTTCTTGGCGGCTTCGATAACTTCCTCATCGCGGATGGATCCGCCAGGCTGCACAATGGCCTTCACGCCTGCGTCGATCAGCACCTGAGCGCCATCGGCGAACGGGAAGAACGCGTCGGAAGCGGCAACGGAGCCGGTGGCGCGATCGGCGCCATCGGCCAATGTGTTGGCACGCTCGACGGCAAGATGGCAGGAATCCACGCGGTTGACCTGACCCATGCCAATACCCACGGTGGCCTGGTCATGGGCCAGCAGGATGGCGTTGGACTTCACACAGCGAATGGCGCGCCATGCAAACACGAGATCCTTCAGCGTGTCAGCGTCAGCTGCCTCGCCGGAGACCAGCTTCCAAGCGTCCGGGTCATCACCGGTGGCGTTGATCAGATCGGTGTCCTGAACCAGCAGACCGCCATCGATCTGGCGTACGGATTCGTGGCCCTTCGGCGGCTCTGCGACCTTCAGAATGCGCAGGTTCTTCTTCTTGGTCTGCAGCAGCTCCAGAGCTTCGGCATCGTAATCGGGCGCCACAATGACTTCCGTGAAGATTGGACGCACGCTTTCGGCCATCTCAAGCGTCACCTTGGAGTTGCAGGCGATGACACCGCCGTATGCGCTCATCGGATCGCAGGCATGTGCCTTCTTGTGTGCTTCGGCTGCAGTGGCGCCGATAGCCAGGCCACACGGATTGTTGTGCTTGACCACGGCAACGGCGATGGAAGGAGCCATGTCCCATACGGTACGCCAGGCGGCGTCGGCATCCACGTAGTTGTTGTAGCTCATCGGCTTGCCGCCGAGCTGTTCGGCGTGCGCGAAGCCGGTCTGGTTCAGCGGATCGATGTACAGTGCGGCCTGCTGATGAGCATTCTCACCGTAACGCAGCGTATGGGCACGATCCCAAGTGCGGGTGTACTGTGCCGGGAACTTCTGGGAGTTGACTTCAGTGCCCTGGTCGTCCTTATCCACTTCAACGGATTCCAGGGAAGCGGGCTTCGTCCAGTGCTTGGAGGTCCACTCATTGATCGTGGCATCGTAGGCGGCGGTGTGGGCGAAAGCCTTGGCGGCAAGCCACTTGCGCTCCTCGAGAGAGAATCCGGTACCATCGGCCACGCGAGCGGCGACCAGTGCGTAATCCGCCGGGTCGGTCACAATGGCGACGGTCGCATGGTTCTTGGCCGCACCGCGAACCATGGACGGACCGCCAATATCGATCTTTTCGATGGTGTCGGCCTCATTGGCGCCGGAACGAACGGTATCGGCGAATGGATACAGGTTGACGACCACCAGATCGAACGGCTTGATGCCGAACTCCTCGAGCTGCTTGGCATGCTCGGGATTGGTCATATCAGCCAGAATGCCGGCATGAATATAAGGGTGCAGCGTCTTGACACGGCCGTCCAGGCATTCGGGGAAACCGGTGACATCAGACACCTCAGTGACCTTGACGCCCAACTCAGCGAGCTTCTTAGCGGTTGATCCAGTGGATACGACTTCGGTACCTGCCTTCACGAACGCGTCGGCGAGTACTTCGATCCCTTCCTTGTGGAAAACGGAAACCAGTGCCCGTCGTATCGGCCTGTTCGTGTTTGTCATCCTTGTTCCTCCTTGGATTTTTGGGGTTGTGACACGTCTGAGTCCAGCTTGGCGTTAGCGCTTGAAGCCGTGGGAACAGCGACGTTGGAAGACTTGGTTTTTCCAACTATCCAGAATATCGAAAAAACGAGTGCGGTGCCAATCAGAGCTATAAGCCATGCCGCCGCGAGCCCTAATGCCGTCGGATGACCGACGGTTCTGGTCGAAACCATAACATCTACACCTACATGGGAGAGGCGGTGCTTGCCCAACGATCCATTCGACAACGCGAATAGCAGTGTGAAGCCTAAGGATACGAATACCGCACTGATGCAGAAGGAAACAGCGGGATAGACCAAATCCAATACCACGGGTACGCGCATGCGCGCATCGCGTACCTTCATCGGTCGATACCGGAATCCCTGAGGAAGGAAAAGCGTCAGAAGACCGACGAGAAGAGCGATTGCGAACGGCGTGCACATGGCAACGGTACGCCAGAGTCCGCTGGTCACGGGTTCGGGGAGAATGCCGAACACCGGCACTGCGGGCAGTGAACTGGACTGCCCAACCCATAACGTGAAATTGGCGAGCTCGCCAATGGCGAAGCCTGCGCCGAACAGCCAGGATATGGCCCAAATCATCACGTTCGGCAACCATATCAGCATGGCTATGGTGGTGAGGATCCGCGATCCCGTTTCCATGCCTGACATGTTGAATATGGACACCACTACCGCATTATTGAGCACTATCCAGATAATTACCGTGATGAGACCGGCAACGAGATACAACGTTGCGATGATGGCACTGATGATGCCACCTAGGGTGAGTGAACGGAGGGCCTGCACGGAAAGCAGTTCCCGCGCCTTGGCATTCACCGATTTCAGAAAGTCGGAGTGCGTCACCGCTGCAAGACCGTAGCCTAGAGCGAAGATGAGTGCGGCCTTGAGCAGAATCAGCCATTGCGGGTCCACCAGGCCCCCGCCGATAGAGCGTCTGAATGACTCATTGATAATTAGCCAGGCCACCAAACCGGCCGCCCCCGCATGAATGGACAGTGCCTTGAGCCTGACGACGACAGTCTCGACAAGCCAAATCAAGAGAACGGTGAGCAGTAAGGGAATGATGGTAAGCGTCACAGCATCGGTTTCGAAACCGGAGCCTTCGCTCAGCAGTACCATCGCCTGTGTGAGCGATGCCGTACTGCCTGTGAGATTGTCACCGCCTTCTTCCATGGAGATGACAAGCAGCATCAAGGCGATGTAGCATCCTATAGCAATGGCATACACGGCCATGGATGCGAGAGCGGCGACAATCCCCCGCATCCATTGGCGTATCACTGTTTTCATAAAGACCGTTCTGTACGCGATCAGATGATATTGGCCTTGGTAAGCAGATCGCGCATGATCTGTGCAGCTTGGCCAGGGGTCTTGCCCACGGGGATTCCCGCCGCTTCGAGAGCGTTCTTCTTATCCTGGGCAGTACCCTTGCCACCGGAGACGATGGCACCTGCATGGCCCATCTGCTTGCCCTCAGGGGCGGTGAAGCCAGCAATGTAAGCGACTACGGGCTTAGTCATATAATCCTTGGCCCATGCAGCCGCCTCCTGCTCGGCGAAACCACCGATCTCACCAATCATCATGACGGCTTTGGTGTCGGGGTCAGCCTCGAAAGCTTCCAAAGCTTCGAGCAACGTGGTACCGACGATAGGATCGCCGCCGGCACCAAGGCAGGCGGTGAAACCGATATCGGAAAGCTCGCCCATCAACTGGTAGGTCAAGGTACCGGACTTCGACACCAGGCCCAGAGGGCCACGACCGACGATGCCGTCAGGGATGATGCCGAGATTGACGCCGGGATTCCCCAAAGTGACCAGTCCCGGGCAATTCGGGCCGATAATGCGCACGCCCTTCTCAAGAGCCAGTTCGACGAAATATGCGGAATCGGCTACGGGAATGCCCTCTGTGATCACGACGATCAGTTTGATGCCGGCTTCCACGGCTTCCACAACCGCGTTCTTGGCGAAACGCGGCGGTACGAACACCACGCTGGCCTGTGCGCCAGTGGCCTCACGCGCTTCGTCGCAGGTGGCATATACCGGGATATCCACATCCTCGCCGTTACGGGCAGCCTCAAAGGTCACAGCCGTGCCGGCCTTACGCGGATTGACGCCGCCGACGATGTTGGTGCCGGCCTTAAGCATACGGGCGGTATGAGTCATGCCCTGATGGCCGGTCATACCCTGAACGATGACGGGTGCGCCGTCTTCAACAAACAACATCAGCGAATCTCCTTGGACTGAGTGGCCTCGGCGGCGAGCTGGGCAGCCTTCTGAGCTGCGCCTTCCATGGTTTCAGACACGTGAATGGTCGGGTTGGCGGCTTCGGCGAGAATATGCAGACCTTCAGCTGCGGCGTTGCCGTCAAAACGAACGACGATTGGCTTGGAACTGCCGAGGGTCTTAACGGCTTCGAGAATGCCGTTGGCCACTTCCACACAGGAGGTGATACCGCCGTAGACGTTGATGAACACCGATTCGACCTGTGGATCGGAAAGCACGATTTCCAGGCTCTGTGCCATAACCGTGGCCGATGCGCCACCACCGATGTCCAGGAAGTTGGCCGGCTTGATGCCGGTTCCCTGCTCTTCGCCCGCGCCGGATACGGCGTCGAGGGAGCTCATGACCAGACCTGCGCCATTGCCGATGACACCTACTTCGCCGTGCAGATGCACATAGTGCAGGCCATGCTCACGAGCCTTCTGCTCGAATGGGTCAGGAATGATCGGATCTTCGAAACGGGTCCATCCATCATGACGGAACGCGGCATTGTCGTCCAGGGAAATCTTGGCATCAAGCGCGCACAGCTGCTTGGATGATTCATCATTCGGATCGCCGATCTTGGCCAACGGATTGATCTCCACCAGTGTGGCGTCGTTTTCCTTGAAGCAGCGCCACATTTTCAACAGAATCTGGGCGGCCTGATCGACGTCGGCATGATAGAAGCCAATGCTTTCGGCCATCTTGGTCGCGGCCTCGAGATCGAAATCACCAAGAGCTTCGATGTGCAGTCGTTTGACGGATTCAGGGTGCTCTTTGGCGATTTCCTCAACCTCGGTGCCGCCGTTGGCGGTGGCGAGCACGTCGAAATCTCGGGAAGTACGATCCACGGAGATGGACACATAGTATTCGTGCAGGATGTTCTTGGCCTCAGCCACCAACACACCAGACACCTTGTGCCCATGGATGGTCATCGGGAGGATGCTCTCCGATTCGAGAATGGCCTCATCGCGATTGCGGGCGATCTTCACGCCGCCCGCCTGACCACGATGGCCGATCTTCACCTGTGCCTTGATAACGCATGGGTAGCCGATCTTATCGGCGGCTTCGGCGACTTCATGGGAGTTTTGGGCGAAAATGGCACCCGGAGTGGGGATGTCCTGTTCCTCAAGCAACTCTCGCGCCTGGTATTCGTAAAGGTCCATGGATCCTTCCCTAATGAAATGAATAATCCGGCATGTAACTGTACATGTTACATGCCGGACCTCATAAAGTGGCGATTAACTGGTGAGACAATCAGGCTGGCATCGAAATGAGCGAGCTCACTGGCACATCGCCCAGCTTGTCAAGACCATCCAGACCATTGAGCTTCATCACGAAACTGAATCCTGCGACCTTGCCTCCAGCCTTTTCGATGAGATCGGCTGCGGCCTTGGCAGTACCACCAGTGGCGATGAGATCGTCGACAATCAGGACGCGTTCACCGTTCTGAATCGCGTTGGTCTCGATTTCGACACTTGCTGTGCCGTATTCCAGATCATACGATTCGCCAATGGTCTTCGGCGGGAGCTTGCCAGCTTTGCGCACGGCGATGAAACCCTTGTTGAAGTGCTCGGCAAGTGATGGGCCGAACAGGAAGCCACGGGACTCAAGGCCGGCGATGGCGTCGAATTCATCCGGCTTCACCGGCAGTGATTCTTCAAGTGCCTTGAGGAGGATCTTAAGACCGCGCGGATCGGCAATCACCGGCATGAAATCACGGAAGATAATGCCTTCCTTAGGAAAGCCCGGTACGGAACGTACAAGGGAGACCAGATATTCGGCGTCTTCCTTGCCTACGATGTTGAGTGCTTCGATTGTGATATCCGACTGTGCCATGTTGATTGCCTTTGCCAGTTTAGTAACGGATGACTGCTCTACCTCGAGAAAACCTTACTTGGTCTCAGTTTCGGTGTTGTTGCCTTCAGCGGAATCGGACTGGGAATCGTTTTCGGCTACAGTGGTGTCGATCGGTTCCTGACCAGCCTCGTCATTGGCCGGAGCCTCATCGGCTTCCTCCTGCTGCAGCGGGTTGCCGTTCTCGTCTACTTCGTCATCGGAGACATACGCAGGGCGAACGTATTCACGGGCGATGGCATTGAATCCGAAGCGCAGCTTGGAGCCCTCGGAATCGATGACGATCTCCTCGTATTGCTCATCGACTTCCACAACCTTGCCGATGACCTGACCAATGGTGATGACTTCGGTGCCCGGCTTCAAGTTGCGACGGAAATCCTGCTTTTCTGCCTGCTGCTGCTTGGCCTTCTTGGACTGCCACCACATCATGCCGCCGATGACCACAATCATGACGATAAGCATTGCGTATGAAGAATTCACGGAAAACTCCTTTAGAACAACGGCTAAGACATCAATTGACATATAGCCGGATTGTGCAAACAGGCTAAAGTCTAGAAGAGCTTGCTGACATCATCGCTGGGTGTCAGACCAAGATGCTGCCATGCCTTTTCGGTTGCTACACGTCCTTTGGGCGTTCGAATCAGAAAACCTTCACGCACCAGATATGGTTCGCACACGGTCTCCACGGTCTCTGATTCCTCTCCCACCATAGCGGCGAGATTGTTGAGTCCCACTGGCCCGCCGTTGAAGTTACGCACGATGGCATTCAACACAGCAATATCCAGACGGTCCAGACCTTCCGAATCGATTTGGTACAAGGCCAATGCTTCTTTTACGTCCGCCGGACGTACCACGATCAAATCATGGACGATGGCCCAGTCGCGTACACGGCGCAGCAGCCTGTTGGCGATACGCGGTGTGCCGCGGGAGCGCAAGGCCAATTCATGCGCCGAGCCTTCATCGAGATTGACGCCCAACACGTTGGCCGAACGTTCGATAAGCTTCTCCAGTTCCTCATGAGGGTAGAAGTCCAAGTGCGCGGTGAATCCGAATCGCGCCCTCAGCGGGCTGGGCAGCATGCCTTCACGGGTGGTGGCTCCAATCACCGTGAAGCGTGGGAGCGTCAATGGTATTGAGCTTGCACCTGGCCCCTTGCCCACCATGACGTCCACGCGGAAATCCTCCATGGCGATATAGAGCAGTTCTTCCGCCGCTCTTGGCAGACGATGAATTTCGTCGATGAACAGGACCTCGCCAGTATCCAGAGAGCTGAGAATCGATGCCAGGTCCCCCGCATGCTGGACAGCCGGCCCGGAGGTGACACGAATTGGCACTTCCAATTCGTTGGCCACAATCATGGCCAACGTGGTTTTGCCTAGTCCTGGAGGACCGGCGAGCAGAATATGATCCGGCGGCACATCACGTTTGCGTGCAGCATCCAGGAACAACTGGAGCTGGGCCTTGAGCCGAGGCTGGCCGATAAAACCATCCAGTACATGAGGGCGCAGCTCTTCATCACTGACGGGCTCGTTGCCAATCGGCTGCGAGGAGACCATGCGCAGGGATTCCTCATTGGCGCCGGTGTTTGACGTTCCGAAATCAAGTGATTCGTTCATCAACGTCCCCTATCCATCAAAGTCAAAGCAAAGCGCAGCACTCGAGGTACATCCTCTGCCGCCAATGGTGTATTGATGTCATTATCCGCAATAGCCTCGGTGACCGCCTGCTGCGCATCCTGCTGACGCCACCCCAGCGAGATCAGGCCTTCCACGACTTGCTCCATACCGGTGTCGATAGGCTGCTGCGGTGCGGTTTCAGCAGTGTGCGCTCCTTCGATCTGGTCCAGGTCAATCGAACCTTTCAGCTCAAGGATTATTTTTTGCGCACCTTTTTTCCCTAAGCCTGGAGCTTTGGCTAAGGCTGTGGCATCGTTGTCGGCAATGGCGTGCGCCAGTTGGATTGGCGTCAACGTGGAGAGCAACGATTGCGCAACTTTCGGACCAATGCCTGAGACTTTGATGAGCTGCAGGAATGTCTTTTTTGCGTCCCTGTCAAGAAAGCCATGCAGGGTTACCGCATCCTGTGAGATATTCATATACGTATAAATGCGGGTTTCCTGCCCTGCATGAATCCTACTGAGGTCAGAAGAGGACATACGAACCTCGTATCCCACTCCCCCAACATCAATCAGTGCAGCGTCAGATTCCACCGAATCAACTCGGCCGGTCAGCATGCCAATCATCTACGCATCCTTTCACGCCGTGGTCTTTTTAGCCCGATATCAGTAATCGAACAACTGTTCGAAGTATACTACATGCCGCGGTCGTGATTCATGCGTCGACGTGCCGTATGCTGTGCCGCCTCGGCCCATTGGCGTTGCGCAGGAGTCAAGTGCTGTTCCCTCTCGCCGCCCTGAAGGGCACCGGCCGGTCGTAAAGCATGACATATGGCCAACGCCAATGCGTCGGCTGCATCGGCCGGAGTAGGCATTTTCGTGAGATTGAGGATGCGCGTGACCATGCGTTCCACTTGAATCTTTTGCGCCTGGCCATTACCGGTAATGGCCAGCTTAGCTTCCGTCGGCGTATGCAATGCAACCGGGATATTGCGTTGTGCGGCTGCGAGCATGGCAAGCCCTGCTGCCTGTGCCGTGCCAAGTACCGTATTGCGATTGGACTGCGCGAACACGCGTTCGATGGATACGCTATCAGGTGCAAAACGGTCCATTTTTTCAGACAAACCATTGTAGATTGCCAGCAGACGCAAATCCTGGGAGATATCAGGAGAGGAACGAACAACGTCGACGTGAATAAACGAAAGCCGGCGATGTTCGCCGGCTTCAATCACGCCGACCCCGCAGCGTGTAAGCCCGGGATCGACGCCAAGAATAATCACTGGTGATTACTCCTCATCAAGCTGGGCCATGACCTCGTCGGAAGCGGTCCAGTTGGAGTAGATGTTCTGCACATCGTCCAGATCATCGAGGTTGTCGATGAGCTTGGAGACCTTGCGAGCATCGTCGAGGCTTAGTTCGACTTCGTTCTTCGGCTGCATGACCTGATCGGCGGAATCGTAGTCGAAACCGGCATCCTGCAGGGCCTTGCGCACGGCGAACAAATCGGACGGGCCGGTGATGACGGTGTAGACTTCTCCGTCATCGGTCACGTCTTCGGCGCCAGCCTCAGCGGCGGTTTCGAAGAGCTTATCGTAATCCACGCCTTCGGAAGGAACCACAATCTGGCCCTTACGCTCAAAGTTGAAGGACACGGAGCCGGAGGTGGCCAGAGAACCGTTGCCCTTGGTCAGGGTGGAACGGACTTCTGCGGCGGCACGGTTGCGGTTATCGGTCAGGCACTCGATGATGAGGCCGACGCCTGCGGGAGCGTAGCCCTCGTACACGATGTCCTCATAGTTGGCGGCACCGTCTTCGGCACCGGAGCCACGCTTGACGGCACGGGCGATGTTGTCGGCCGGCATGGAAGCCTTCTTGGCCTTGTAGATGGCGTCGTACAGGGACGGGTTGCCGTCCGGGTCGCCACCGCCGAGACGAGCGGCGATTTCGATGTTCTTAATGAGCTTGGCGAAGAGCTTGCCGCGCTTAGCGTCGATAGCGGCCTTCTTGTGCTTGGTGGTCGCCCACTTGGAATGACCTGACATTGGTGCTCCTAGCGATTAAACGAATGATGTCAAACGGAATGATTGTAGGCCGGTAATCAGACATAGCCAATTACCGGCCTAGATGACTGTACGGAATCAGTCTTCGACGGCGGCCTTGAAGTCGTCGGCGGAGTTGACCTGAACGCGCTTCTTGATCACGGTGAGGATCTGCTCGCGGGCCTGATCGACCGGTACGCCATTGAGCTGGCTACCGTCACGGAAGCGGAAGCTCACAGCGTTGTTGTTCATATCTTCCTCACCAACGATGAGGATGAACGGCACCTTGGACTTGGAGGCGTTGCGAATCTTCTTGCCGAAACGATCGTCGGAGTAATCGATTTCGCAGCGGACCATATCCTCTTCCAAGGACTTGACGAAGTCAGCCAGGTGCGGTGCGAATTCGTCGGCAACCGGGACGCCAAGTACCTGAACAGGAGCCAGCCATGCCGGGAACGCGCCTGCGTAGTGCTCAAGCAGCACGGCGAAGAAGCGCTCGATGGAACCGAACAGAGCACGGTGAATCATCACCGGGCGCTGGTGGGTGCCATCCTTGGCGATGTACTCGAGCTGGAAGCGCTCAGGCAGGTTGAAGTCGAGCTGAATGGTCGAGACCTGCCAGGTGCGGCCGATGGCATCGCGGGCCTGCACGGAGATCTTCGGACCGTAGAAGGCGGCACCACCCGGATCAGCCACGAGGTCGAGGTGCGATGCCTCGGCGACCTCACGCAAGGTGTTGGTGGCCTCTTCCCAAATCTCGTCGGAGCCGACGTACTTGTCCGGATCCTTGGTGGAGAGCTCCAGATAGAAGTCGGACAGACCGAAATCGCGCAGTACCTTGAGCACGAAGGTCAGGAGGTTGGTCAGCTCATCCTTCATCTGCTCGCGGGTGCAGTAGATGTGGGAATCGTCCTGAGTCAAGCCGCGCACACGGGTCAAACCATGCACTTCGCCGGACTTCTCGTAACGGTACACGGTACCGAACTCGAAGAGACGCAACGGCAGCTCACGGTAGGAGCGCTGGCGGGACTTGAAGATCAGGTTGTGCATCGGGCAATTCATCGGCTTCAGGTAGTAGTCGGCGCCCGGCTTGGTCACGTTGCCGTTCTCGTCGTATTCCTCGTCGAGGTGCATCGGCGGGTACATGCCGTCCTTGTACCAGTGCAGATGGCCGGAGGTCTCGTACAGACCGCCCTTGGTGATGTGCGGGGTCTGCACGAAGCTGTAGTGGTACTTGCGGTGCATTTCGCGGGAGTAGTCCTCCATCGCGTTGATTACCGCAGCGCCCTTCGGATGGAACACGGCCAGACCCGGGCCGATTTCCTCCGGGAAGGAGAACAGGTCCATTTCGGCACCGAGTTTACGGTGATCGCGCTTGGCTGCCTCTTCCAGGCGGGTCTGGTAAGCCTTCAGATCCTCCTTGGTGGCCCAAGCGGTGCCGTAGATGCGCTGCATGGTCGGGTTCTTCTCGGAGCCGCGCCAGTAAGCGGCCGCGGAGCGCTCGATCTTGAAAGCCTTGATATAGCGGGTGTTCGGCAGGTGCGGGCCGCGGCACAGGTCCTTCCAGACCACATTGCCGTCGCGGTCGACGTTGTCGTAGAAGCTCAGTTCCTTCTCGGAGATTTCAGTAGCTGCTGCCGGATCGAGATGTGCTTCCTTATCCTTGATAAGCTCGATCTTGAACGGCTGGTCAGCTTCTTCCTTCAGTGCCTCCTCCTCGCTCACGGAACGGCGACGGAAGGACTGGGAGGACTTGATGATGCGCTGCATGCGCTTTTCGATGTCCTTGAGGTCTTCCGGGGTGAACGGCTTGTCAACCTGGAAGTCGTAGTAGAAACCATCTTTGATGACCGGGCCGACGCCAAGCTTGGCATCCGGATAGATTTCCTGCACGGCTTGGGCCATGACGTGGGTGGCCGAGTGGCGCATGATGGCGAGACCGTCCTCGGAATCGAGGGCAATAGGCATTACCGAGTCGCCGTCCGACAGCGGGGTGTAGAGGTCACGATTTTCACCGTTGATCTTCACTGCGATGATGTTCTTGTCTTCCGCGAACAGCTCTACGCCAGTGGTGGTTGCTTCCACCTCCTTCGCCTCGCCGTTGACTGTTATGGAGATGGTAGCTTGCGCCATGATTTGTCCTTTGCTATCGGGGTCCGCGTTACTAATGTGCAGGCCTGGACTGGTTAATCAACAGTGGACACGATAGGCACTGCGTCAGACAATAGCTCATGCGCGTTGTTATCGTTAACGGGATTGGACGCCGGTGGTATGTGTCGGAATACAAGAAAACCTCGCCGAAGCGAGGTTCACCATGGAGCGGACAACGGGACTCGAACCCGCGGTCTCAACCTTGGCAAGGTTGCGCTTTACCAACTAAGCTATGTCCGCAAAGAATCCTGCCGTGAGAAGCAAGATTCAGTGGGCGATGTAGGAATCGAACCTACGACCCCTTCGGTGTGAACGAAGTGCGCTAGCCGCTGCGCCAATCGCCCGATGAAAAATCGGTATTGAATTATGACAAGATGAATCTCTTCACCTTTGGTGGGCGATACAAGATTCGAACTTGTGACCCCTTCCGTGTCAGGGAAGTGCGCTACCACTGCGCCAACCGCCCGGGCCTGCATTGTTTGGTGGCAGCAAATTACTTTGCCGCCGTCCGAGGTGGGTACGAGAGTCGAACTCGTCTATACGGCTTTGCAGGCCGCTGCCTAACCGCTTGGCTAACCCACCGTAAGGTCTGTCAACTCATCGGACCTAGAGCGGACAACGGGACTCGAACCCGCGGTCTCAACCTTGGCAAGGTTGCGCTTTACCAACTAAGCTATGTCCGCGATGCTCTCTGCAGTGTTCCCTGCCGAAGCACGAGTGATTACTATACTCACAAGCATGTAGTTCGTCCAATCTCGGCGTGTCGTCTCGATTTGTCCTTGCTCGCTCATGGCTAAAGCACGCATGTATCGCAACTTCGACACGTTACCCTAGAGGCATGAGTGAAGAAGCGCAGATGTCGACGCCGGTGCTCATTGCCGCGTTCGAAGGATGGAACGACGCATGCCAAGCCGCTACCAACGTTATTCGCTATCTTGTCGGCCAGTACGAGTCCCGTGAAATTCGCCATATCAGTTGCGATGGATACTACGACTATCAGGTGGCTCGTCCCATGATGTGTCATGCCGCCGGCTATGCAAACCTGATTTGGCCTCAGACCACGTTCTATGACATCGTTCTGGAGCCGGATCGACATCTGTATGCGCAGATCGCTCCTGAGCCAAATTATCGGTGGCGTCAATATTGCAACGAGAGTTTGGCGATCGCCGAGGAACTCGATGTGAATCAGATCATTACCATGGGATCGATGTTCTCCGATTGCCCGCACACCAGACCGTTGCCATTATCGATCAGCGACAGCAACTGTCAATGCGAAGGCGATCGGGAATACAACGGCCCTGTGGGCATTCCCACCGTTCTGGATGTGGCTGCCGCTGATCAGGGATTCGCCCATGCCTCCATGTGGGTTTCCATTCCCCAGTACCTTGGCAGTGACGAGTGCGCGGCAGGTACCATACGACTTCTTCATGCGCTTGGCAATCGCATCGGGTTCACCTTTGACACTGGCGACCTGCAATCCAAAGCCGAACAATGGAAAGCGCAGGCGTCGGTTCTGGTCAGGTGCAATGATCAATTAGGCGATTACGTCAATCATCTAGAACATGAATATGATTTGAAGAAGAAGGCCGACGAGGAAGCGTCATTGGGGGCTCCGCAGGCCGAACAATTGGTCAAGGAAGCGGAAGATTATTTGAGAAGCATGGGTGAGTAGCCTACATGAAGTGGCTCGGTCTTGCGCGGATACACGGTTTCGAGGTTCCTGTTGGCGCTGCATAATACGAAAAGGGTGCTTGCTCTCAGTTAAGAGAGCAAGCACCCTTTCATCGTAGGTCGCAGATTAGTTTACCTTGCGAAGCGTCATGCTGCCGCGGCCACCGAGGGGTCGATGGCCGGCAGGATTCCCATCAGCAGCAGGATGGCGACCACGACGGCAAGGCCAATACGGTAGATGGCGAAGGCCTTGTAGGAGAATGTGGACACGAACTTCAGGAAGCCGATGATGACGATGTAGCCGAGGATGAAGCAGACGATGGTGGCCACAATCGTCGGGCCCCAGCCGGGGAACAAGGCGTCGGTCTTGTAGTTCTTTACTGCCTTGACCGCTTCGAGCAGACCGGAACCGAACACGGCGGGAATGGCCATCAGGAAGCTCAGGCGAACAGCTGCCTCACGTTCATAGCCGAGCGCGCGGCCCACGGTGATGGTGCCGCCGGAACGGGAGACGCCAGGAATCAGGGCCAGAGACTGGCCAAGACCGAAGAGGAAGGCATCGCGATAGGTCATATCGGCCATGGTCTTGGACTGGCGGGCACGGGCATCCACCACCCACAGCAGGATACCGAAGAGGAACAGCACGGTGACGGTGATCCACAGATTACGCAGGGTGGTTTCGATCACGTTCTGCAGTGTGAAGCCCAAAATAACGATTGGGATTGAGCCGACGATGACATTCCAGCCCATGGTGGCGTAGTAGTCGCCGCGACCCATGCGGGATTTGAAGTCCTTGCCGTTCTTGCCGAACAAGCATGCGAACCAGTGAGTCAGAATATTGATGATGTCGTGGCGGAAATACAGGATGACGGCAAGCTCAGTGCCGATTTGGATGATGGCGGTGAACGCGGCGCCAGGATCGGAGCCCAGCATCAAATCGCCGAAAATACGAATATGCGCGCTGGAGGACACCGGCAGATACTCGGTCAGCGCCTGAATAATGCCAAGAACAATGGCTTGGAAGAAATTCATAACCCCTCTTAATTACTATCTATCTCGTAGTTATGACGATGAACACACTACCTAATGGGGTGTAGAACGACACTAAGAATTGCTGACATACTTGGCTTCTACAATAAATGCGGTACCAGTTTCGAGGAAGGGAACAGCAATGGCGACATATCGTAAAAGCAGGGCGTTTGCGCCTCAAGGTTTCTTCGAATGCGAAGGCAAGGGCCTGCAATGGCTCGGCGCAGCGCATGCGCAGGGCGGTCCACGTGTGGTCGAGGTATATGGTTGGGGTAAGGATTATTTGGATATCGAGCGGGTGAGCAGCTCCTCCCCCACGGCGAAGGCCGCCTACGATTTCGGCGCAGCTCTGGCCCGCATGCATGACACCGGCGCCGAATACTTCGGTTCCGCACCGGACGGATATGATGGCACTTGCTACTTCGGCCCCCTCCAGGACCCGGTGAAGATGGATACTGGTACATGGAGCGACCCGGTCAGCTATTTTGCTGAAGGGCGATTGCGTCCAATGGTGGAGCTCGGCGTGAAGCGTGGTGAGCTTGATCAGCGTGATGTGGAGCTAACCGAGCGTGTGATTGAGGCGCTTCCTGATTTGATGGGCCGCGCGGCCGACGACAAACCGGCTCGAATCCACGGCGATTTGTGGAGCGGGAATGTGATGTGGACTGCAGATTCCGGCCACAGCGAAGCCGTTCTGATCGATCCGGCCGCGCATGGCGGACATCGTGAGGAAGATTTGGCCATGCTCCATCTGTTCGGTATGAGCTATCTGACGCAAATCACCGAGGGCTACCAGTCGGTCCATCCGTTGAAGGCCGGATGGCGGGAGCGTCTGACCTTGTGGCAGCTCTACCCCATCGCCGGTCACTGCGTGTTCTTCGGCGGCGGTTATGTGAGTGAATACCGCTCGATGTGCCGTTCGTTACTGAAGTAGTCAGCCGAACATAGCCGCAAGAGGTGTTATCGAGCTGATTCTTTTCACACAAACGGGTTGCACCATAGACTTCATGCACGATGAAGTCTATGGTGCAACCCGTTTGTGTTATTCAAAAAGGTTCGGTTTCATTCGCCTTTGCTCAGCTCAACGCGTCCTTCAATTTGCTGAAAAATCCGGCTTTCTTCTGACCGGTTTGAGGACGGGAAGCCTGGGAGATATGTTTGGCATCGGTGTCGTGCGAGGCGGCGAACTGCTCGATGAGGCTGCGTTCGTTGTCGTCAAGTTTCGTGGGGATAAGCACATTCACATGAGCGATGAGATCGCCGCGTTCGTCGTTATTGCGGATGTTGGTGACACCGAGCCCCTTCAATGTCACGGTATCCTCAGGCTGGCAGCCCGCAGGAATGGTAACGGTCTTCTTCCCATCAAAAGTGTCGATGTCAAGATTATGGCCAAGCACCGCCCAGCTCATCGGTACCTGAATCCAGCAATGCAGATCGTCGCCGTCTCGGGTGAACTGCTTATCCGCACGGATGCGGATATCGATATACAAATCACCAGCGGCTCCGCCGCCTTCGCCCACCTCGCCTTGGTTGGCGAGGCGAAGACGTGCATTGTCCCTGATACCAGCTGGCACGGTAACACCCACGTTACGGGTGGTACGCACGCGTCCATGACCCATGCAGCTCGGGCATGGGTTCTGAATAATGGTTCCATGGCCTTCGCAACGTTCACACGGCGCAGAGGTCATCATCTGGCCGAGCATGGTGCGAACCACTTTCTGCATGAAACCTTGACCATGGCAGTCCGGGCAGGTGACCGGCTGGGATCCGCCCTGCGCTCCGGACCCGCCGCATTCCTGGCACAGTGAAAAGGTGTTGATCTTCACATGAGCGGTACCGCCGAACACGGCAGTCTTCAAATCGATGGAAGCGGAGGCAAGAGCATCGCGACCAGGCTGCGTACGCGGTACCGGGCCCTGTGCGCCGCCGCCGAAAGCGGAGCCGAAGAATGTGGAGAACACATCGTTCATGTCGCCAAAACCACCGGAGAAGCCGCCGGCCCCTGCATTCGGATCGTTGGGATCTACGCCGGAATCGTACATGCGGCGCTTGTCCGGGTTGGACAGCACCTCGTATGCGTTGTTGACTTCCTTGAACTTATCTTCGAATTCCGGGCCGGCGATGTCGGGGTGGTATTTACGACTGAGCTTGCGGTACGCCTTCTTGATCTCCGTATCGCTTGCGTTGCGGTCAACACCTAGGGTCTCATAATAATCTGCCACTGATGGTTCCTTTGTGCTCGTTGAGTCTGCGGGTTATTGTGCCACAGCCCTCGGTCAGTCCGAGGTTGCTGATTGCGCCGGTGATGAACTAGCTTTCCGTGCCGCTCTCAGAAATGAACGCGGTAAGGTATCTGGCCACGGCCTTAACCGCGGCCATGGTCGCCGCATAATCCATGTGGGTCGGTCCAATGGAACCAACGAATGCAACCGGATCATTGCTGGTGTCGTCCACGTCGGATTGTTCCTGTTGCGCCGGGGCTTCCCGATGAGAAGAAGCATTGACGCTCCGGCCGTAGCCACTGCTGACCACTGAGGCGTGCAGCAGGCCTGGCGTATGACTTTCCGAACCGATGGCGACCCCTACGCCAGAGGCGTTTGACTCCTCGCTGAGGTTGCTCATCAATTTCATCAGGACCACTTGCTCTTCAAGCGCGTCGAATAATGGCGCAAGATCAGACAAAGAACGAGAATGAGCCAGGTATGAAGCACCTGACATGTACAGCTCGTTGGCCCGCTCATCCAAAGCCATCGATTCGAAGGCGCCGGCCAATGTCTTGGCTGCCTCCCGCACGTCTTCGTATCCTGTGCTGTCTGCGATGGAACGAACCTTCTCCCCCGCTTTCGACAGCGACAATCCATTGCATTGTTCGTTGACGGCAGCGGAAAGACGATTGATTTCGTCAATGGCCGGCATGGTGCTCACAGCGATACCGTGTTGGGCGACGCGCCCTGTGTCGGTGATGACCACGGCCAGTAATGTATTCATAGCCACGGGGACTATTTCGACATGACGAAGCGTCGCCTTGGCAAGGGACGGGGATGCGACCACGGCCACCTGGCCGGTGATTTCAGAGAGCAATCGAGCAGAACGCTGCAGCGCGTCCTTAAGGCTCACCGATCCAGACAGGAAGCTGTTGATTCCACGTCTCTGGGCTTCATTGAGAGGCACCACGGTGGCGAGGCGGTCCACAAAATACCGATACCCTTTTTCCGTGGGCACTCGTCCGGCTGAAGTATGCGGCTGGATGAGGTAGCCTTCGTCTTCAAGAGCCGCCATATCATTGCGTATGGTGGCTGAACTGACGCCGAGATCGTGCTCCTTGGTCAGGGATGTAGAGCCAACCGGCTCCTGCGAGCGAATGTAATCTTCAACTACGGCGCGCAGTACCAGCATGCGTCTTGTTTGCGTCATGCGCGCCTCCTTTATATATGCACCTAATGTTCATGCGGAGTATGTTCCGTGTTCGGTCTGCGTGCTCCCCGGCGACACGCTGAATGGGCATAATCACAGTATTCGGCGTGTCTTGAGCTGCTTGAGCACTCCTGGGAGCTCGCAAACGGCCTTATGCATATTGTATTAGCACTCATTGGTTTCGAGTGCTAATACGTTCGTCGGTAGCGAAGGATTGTGAATTGTGAACGCTAACAGAACACAACTTACCAAAACACGCCAAATATGCACCACAAACGTCTTCTTGCGACGTTAACATGGGAAACGCAATGTGAGGGCGTCAAGCGCCCGGCACAAGCCGGATACGCGGCCCGACCAATTGGAAGGAAAGTAAATCCATGACCGAATTCAAGGAGACCGAGCTCGACGAGCGCGCCATCGCAATGGCAAAGGTCCTTTCGGCTGACGCGGTTGAGAAGGCTGGTTCCGGCCACCCCGGTTCCCCCATCTCCCTGGCGCCTGTCGCCTACACCCTGTACCAGCACTTCATCAAGCACGATCCTAACGATCCCAACTGGGAAGGCCGCGATCGCTTCATCCTTTCCGGCGGTCATGCTTCCCTCACCCAGTACGTCCAGCTGTACTTCTCCGGCTATGGCGTGACCCTGGATGACCTCAAGCACTTCCGTGGCGGCGCTGACACCCGCACCCCGGGCCACCCTGAGTACGGCCTGACCCCGGGCATCGAAATGACCACCGGCCCGCTGGGCCAGGGCTTCGCTTCCGCCATCGGCTTCGCTTATGGTGAGCGTTTCCAGCGTGGTCTGCTCGATCCGGAGACCCCGAAGGAAGATTCCCCGTTCTACCACAAGATCTGGGCTATCTGCGGCGAAGGCGATATCGAGGAAGGCATTTCCGGCGAGGCTGCTGCTCTGGCTGCTAACCAGAAGCTCGGCAACCTGACCGTGATCTTCGATGCCAACCGCATTCAGATCGAGGGTGACACCAACCTGGTGCTGGCCGAGGATGTGCTCAAGCGCTTCCAGGCCTACGGTTGGTACACCGACGAGTTCAGCTTCATCCAGCCGGATGGCTCCTACAAGGAGGACATCGAAGGCCTGGCCGACGTGATTGCCAAGGCCGAGGCCGCTGCTCCGGATCAGCCGAAGCTCATCAAGGTTCACTCCCTGATCGCATGGCCGACCCCGGGCAAGACCAACGATCCGTCTTCCCACGGCTCCAAGCTTGGTGCTGAGGCTGTCGCCGGCCTGAAGAAGGTCCTCGGCTACGATCCTGAGGAATCCTTCCACGTTGACGAAGAGGCTCTGGCTCACGCTCGCAAGGTTGCCGAGCGCGGTCTCGAAGCCCACAAGGCATGGGACGAGAAGTTCGACGCCTGGCGCAAGGCCAACCCGGACAAGGCTGCCCTGTACGACCGCATCAAGGCCGGCGAACTGCCGGAAGGCTTCGACAAGGCCATCGATGACCTTGAAGCCACCTTCGAAGTCGGCAAGGGTGTTGCCACCCGTGGCGCTTCCGGTTCCGTGCTGAATGCCATCGCCGCTGTCATGCCGGAACTCTGGGGCGGCTCCGCCGACCTCGGTGGCTCCAACAAGACCGACCTCAAGGGCGCAGCCACCTTCGCTCCTGCAGAGTGCGCCACCAAGCAGTGGCCGAACTGCAACGAGTTCGGTCGCCAGCTGCACTTCGGCGTGCGCGAGTTCACCATGGGCTGCATCACCAACGGCATCCTGCTGGGCTCCCACACCCGTCCGTTCGGTGGCACCTTCTTCATGTTCTCCGACTACGAGCGTTCCGCTGTTCGTCTGGCCGCCCTCATGGAGATTCCGAACCTCTACGTCTGGACCCACGATTCCGTGGCCGTCGGCGAAGATGGTCCGACCCACCAGCCGGTTGAGCACCTCGCTTCCTTCCGCGCCATCCCGCAGCTCGAGGTCATCCGTCCTGCCGATGCCTTCGAGACCGCTGAAGCCTACCGTTACTTCTTCGAGAAGAAGAACGCCCTGCCGGGCGCCATGGTGCTGACCCGCCAGGGCGTGCCGGTTCTGGCTGAGACCGCCGCCAAGGCCAAGGAAGGCGTCAAGAAGGGCGCTTACGTGCTCGTCGACACCGAAGGCACCCCGGACGTCATCATCATGGCCTCCGGCTCCGAAGTCCAGTGGGCTGTCGCCGCCGCCAAGACCCTGGCTGAGAAGGGCACCAAGGCTCGCGTGGTCTCCTTCCCGTCCATGGAATGGTTCGAGGAGCAGGACGCCGAGTACAAGGAGGCCGTGCTTCCGGCTTCCGTCAAGGCTCGCGTCTCCGTCGAGGCCGGCGTTGCCATGCCGTGGTACAAGTACCTCGGCTCCTACGGCAAGCCTGTCTCCATCGAGCAGTTCGGCCTGCAGGGTGACGGCGCTCAGAACATGATCGACCTCGGTATCACCGCCGAGCACGTGGTCGAGGCTGCTGAGGCTTCCATCGCCGAGGCCAACGCCTGATCCACTGAATAATTTAAAAAAATTTCGGCTTCCCTCTTATCTGGGAGGGGAGCCAATAACAAGGAGAAACAATATGACTGAAGCAACTCAGCGTACGTCCGACAACGGCGTTTCCATCTGGCTGGACGATCTGTCCCGTTCCCGCATCGAGTCCGGCTCCCTGCAGGACCTCATCGCCAACAAGAACGTGGTCGGTGTTACCACCAACCCGTCCATCTTCCAGAAGGCCCTGAGCCAGGTTGGTCCGTACGATGCTCAGCTCAAGGAGCTCGGCAAGGTTGATGTTGAGACCGCTGTGCGCGAGCTCACCACCACCGACGTGCGTAACGCCACCGATATCTTCCGCGAGATTGCCGAGAAGACCGACTTCGTCGACGGCCGCGTCTCCATCGAGGTCGACCCGCGTCTGGCCCACGAGACCGAAGCCACTGAGAAGCAGGCTGTCGAGCTGTGGGAGAAGGTCAACCGTCCGAACGCCATGATCAAGATCCCGGCAACCCTCGAAGGCCTGCCGGCCATCACCGCTACCCTGGCCAAAGGCATCTCCGTGAACGTCACCCTGATCTTCTCTCTCGAGCGTTACGAGCAGGTCATCGACGCTTACATCGAGGGCATCGCCCAGGCTGCCGCCAACGGCCACGACCTGAAGCACATCGGTTCCGTCGCTTCCTTCTTCGTCTCCCGCGTGGACACCGCTGTGGACAAGCTGCTGGAAGCCAACGGCTCCGACGAAGCCAAGGCTCTGGAGGGCAAGGCCGCTGTGGCCAACGCTCGCCTGGCTTACGAGCTGTTCGAGAAGAAGTTCGCCGAGGATCCGCGTTGGGCCGACCTGGCTGCCAAGGGCGCCAAGGTCCAGCGTCCGCTGTGGGCCTCCACCGGCACCAAGAACCCGGCTTACTCCGACTGCAAGTACGTTGACGAGCTGGTTGCTCCGCACATCGTCAACACCATGCCGGAGAAGACCCTGAACGCTCTGGCTGACCACGGCAACGGCGCTCCGTCCATCGAGGGCACCTACGAAGAGTCCCACGCCATCATCAACAAGCTGGCTGAGCTCGGCATCAACCTCAAGGACGTCACCGACAAGCTGGAGGCCGACGGTGTCGCCGCCTTCATCAAGTCCTGGGATTCCGTGCTGGCCGACGTTCAGTCCGGCATCGATCGCGTGAACGCCTGAGACACACTGATGTAGTGCGTGAACAGCGCATTATCCAGTAACTTGAGGCCCTGACCTGTAATGGTCAGGGCCTCATCGCATATCACACTAATGATTCCAACCATGCCCGCATACGTCGCAGGCCTTCCGCCGTATCTTCGGCACTGCCCACGTAAGACAAACGCACATAGCCCTGCCCACGCAATCCAAAACCGGATGCCGGCGTAACCACCACTTTGGCTTCATTCAACAAACGAACCGCAAAGTCATGATCATCTAATCCGGTGTTCTTGACATTGATGAGAATATAGAACGCGCCGTCCGGCGTATTGCAAGTCACCAATGGCATATGTCGCACCGCATCGACGACCATATCCCTATTCGCGCGGTACGCATCCTTCATCGTGGAAAGAATATCCACGGAACCTTCCAACGCAGCAGCAGCCCCCATTTGCAACGCATCTGGTACACAGGACACCACATTCTCCTGCATAATCATCATCTGGTCGATAACTGCCTTAGGACCAAAGGCACATCCAATGCGCCAACCGGTCATAGCAAAGGTTTTCGAGAATGAATCAACGATAATCGTGTGCTCTTGCATGCCCGGCATTGATGCAATCGACAGGAATTGCGTGTGATCGTCATAGACGAACGCCCGATATACTTCATCGCTGATCACCCACAGATCATGTCGCTTGACTACTTCGGCTATCGCGGCAAGCTCTTGTGGATTGATGATCGCCCCAGTGGGATTGGACGGCGAATTCAGTAGCAGCGCCTTCGTCTGAGGTGTGATGGCTGCTTCAACATCAGCCGCACGCATGCGGAAGCCGTTATTTTCACGCAATGGTACTGGCACGACATGCGCATGCACCATCTGCACCTGTCCAAAATAGTTCGCGTAACCAGGGTCGGGAATAAGAATGTCGTCATTCTCATCCAACGTGGCGATCATCGCCAGATACATGGCTTCCATACCGCCCGCTGTAATGATGATATGGTCGTTTGGTTCGTATGCGATGCCATCCAGCCGAAGCCGATATTCGCACCATGCTCGGCGCAATGCCTCGGTTCCTCGGTTCGGCGTGTAATGGGTATCGCCATGAATGGCCGCCTCATATGCGGCATCAATCATAGGCCGAGGCGTATCGAATCCCGGCTCCCCTATCGCGAACGAGATTGCATCCGGCACATGCGAGGCGAGTTCGAACATCTCCCTCACACTGGGATACATCGCTTGTTGAGCGCGGCATGAAATCGCAGGCATAACCCCAACCCTTTCTCATATTGCAAGCCATAGCCCAATAGTGGTTTGCATTGTAGAGACAACATGTTTCGCCCACCATAATCACAACGTCACAGGCCATGAGATGCAAATGCCCGAAACGTGAACGCAACCATGGTATTCCGATTGGCTGGTCTTGACCCTGATTCGCAACAACTGGTAGGTTCGCGGGAGAAGAGAGGAGCATTATGCCGACATTGCATCCACGCCAACGACTTGTTATGACGTTCACGTTCTTTTCCATGTTCTTCGGAGCGGGTAATCTCATTTTCCCGCCATTCGTGGGTGCTCAGGCCGGTGCGGCCACAATTCCCGCGGCAATCGGCTTTATCGTGTCCGCGGTGGGCCTGCCTATTCTGGGTGTGCTGGCCGTCACATTCGCCGGTGGCTTCGACAAGCTCGCTGGTCGTGTCTCCCCCAAATTCGCCGTATTGTTAGGCGTGGCCATCATTCTGACCATCGGTCCATGCTTTGCGATTCCCCGCACCGCAACTACCTCATTCGAAATGATGGTGGCACCTTTTACGCCGGACAGTTCCCGATGGATCGCGCAACTGGCCTATTCATTGGTGTTTTTCGCTTTGTCATTCGTATTCGCCCAGCATCCAGAAAAACTGTCCAAGGTACTTGGACGGTTCATGGGACCGCTGCTTTTGGTCTTGATCGCAGTGCTGTTCGTAGCCTGCCTGGTGCACGGCATTGACACTGCTGCCCATCCTGGCGGTAATTATCAGACGAATCAGATGGCCCGAGGCTTTTTGGATGGTTATCAGACCATGGATTTGCTCGCCGCGCTTTACTTCGGCATTGTGATTTCCGCGAACATCCGTGCGCTTGATATCACCGCAGAGGCGCAAGTGCAACGCGAGACCGCTTTTGCCGGACTCGGCACAGGAGCATTGCTGATTCTGATTTATGGCGCATTGAGCTATGTGGGCACGGTATCCGGTTCCATCACCCCCATTGATGCGGATAGTGACACTGGCGCCACGGTGCTAACGAATCTCACCGATGCAGTATTTGGCACCGCAGGTACCGCTTTCCTCGGCGTAGTGTTCGTCATCGCTTGCCTCAACGTCTGCACTGGTCTCATTTGCACCTGTGCCACCTATTTCCATACCAAGTTCCCGACGGTTGCCGGTCGCTCGGTCAGCTACCGCGCCTGGCAGGTCATGTTTACCGTTTTCAGTTTCATCGTCTCCAACGCAGGACTGAGTTTAATCATCAAGGTTTCCGTGCCGGTGCTTTCGGCCTTGTACCCGATTTCGATTGTGCTGGTGCTGTTGGCAATCACCCATAAGGTGTTTGCGGCACGATTCCATCGCGTGTATTTCTGGACTGTGCTGATGGTAGGCGTCGTGGCGCTCATCGGATGCATTGATTCGCTGGCCGCCGTGTTTGGTGGATCATTGCCTTTGCTGGATTCGGCACTTGGCCTGCTTCCATTGCAGGAACAGCAGCTAGGCTGGTTCATTCCGGCGGTTCTCGGCATGATTATCGGTGTGGCGGATTCACTGAGAATAACCCGTACGGCTTGATTCGTCAGCTGATCACTCATACGACGTTCTATGAGACGATTGCCGACAACGTAGCCTTTGCACTGATAAGGTACCCATCGTATGGTTTGTTCTGCCATGCGATGACTGCATGGCAGAACAAATGATGTGGCATAACCGTATCAATCATGGTTACTTCAGCAGGTCGGCTGAAGTAACCATGTCTCGTTAAGGAGTGATTCCATGGCGTATCAGCATAATGCACCGTTCCGTGCCGACGTGGTCGGCAGCTTTCTTCGTCCTGCCGAACTGAAGGCGGCCCGCGTTGATTTCGAAGCAGGACGTATTGATGCTGCTGCACTGAAAGCAGTGGAAGACAAGGCCATCATCGAACTGGTCGACAAGCAGAAGGCCGCTGGACTGCATGTGATCACCGATGGTGAGTTCCGCCGCGCTTACTGGCACCTTGACTTCATGTGGGGACTGAACGGCGTCAAACGTGGCACCGCCCCCATTCTGTTCAAAGGCTCCGATGGCACGCCCGTGACCGAGGCTGCCGGTGTCGATGGCGAACTCAATGGTGAGAATCATCCATTTGTCGAGCACTACAAGTTCGTTAAAGCATTGGAGGATGAGAACACCATTGCCAAGCAGACTGTGCCCTCCCCCGCACAGACGCTGTTCGTACTGCAACAAGGCATCGCCGAAGAGGCCACTAATCCGTATAGGGATAATGATGCGTTGGCTGAAGCGATCGCCAATGCTTACATTCAGGTGGCTCACGATTTGTATGCTGCCGGTTGCCGCACGCTGCAATTCGATGATTGTACCTGGGGTGCGTTCGTGTCCGAAGACTTCAAAGACACAGTGTTTGGCGTCGATGCCAAGACCGTGCAGCGCCAGTATGCCGCCGTCAACAACGCCGTGATTGCCGCCGTACCGGATGACATGGTCGTCACCACGCATATCTGCCGCGGCAATTACCAATCCCAGTGGTTCTCCGCAGGCGGCTACGGTCAGGTTGCCGATGTGCTGTTCGGCGAAGAGAACGTCGCCGCCTACTACCTTGAGTTCGATGACGATCGCTCCGGTGATTTCGAGCCATTGGCCAAGGTATCCGGAGACAAGAAGGTGGTGCTTGGCCTGATCACCTCGAAGAAGCCGGAGCTTGAAGATCCGGAGGTGATCAAGGCTCGTATCGCCGAAGCCGCACAGTACGTGCCGCTGGAGCGTCTGTGTCTGTCCACCCAGTGCGGTTTCGCCTCCACCGAGGAAGGCAACCATCTGACCGAGGAGCAGCAATGGGCCAAGATCGCGCTGGTCCGTTCTATCGCGGAAGAAGTGTGGGGCTAACTAGTCATATGCATTGATGCAGTGATGGGGTTGAGGGATGCGATGCCGGACCGTAAGCTTGGCCGAACGGCCTTGAGTGTGTCAGGCATCGCATCCCTCAACCCCATCACTGCATAGGAGCTGGTCTTTTTTATTTCGAGGCGTTATACGCTCACATTAGTTTCTCTAGTGGTCTATAAGCTCAGTTTTGCCAATAGTAACTGAAGAAGTTGGCGATTTTGTTGGTGGCATCCTTGAGCACTTCGATGCGCGGCAGATACACGATACGGAAGTGATCCGGCTCTCCCCAGTTGAAGCCGCCGCCACGCGTGATCAGAATACGCTCATCATGAAGCAGATCAAGGGCGAACTGCTCATCATCATGAATATTGAACTTCTTCACATCGATTTTCGGGAAGATGTAGAACGCCGCCTTGGGTTTGACCGCAGTCAGACCAGGGATGCTGTTGATGGCATTGTAGATGTACTCGCGCTGTTCGTAGAGTCGGCCACCTGGCACGATGTAGTCATTCACACTCTGATGGCCACCCAATGCCGTCTGTACAATGGACTGCGCCGGCACGTTCGAGCAGATACGCATGTTCGCCAGCATGTTGATGCCCTCGATATAGTCCTTGGCGATGCGCTTATTGCCGGAAAGCACCATCCAGCCAACACGATAGCCCGCGATCATATGGGACTTCGACAGACCGGAGAACGTGACGCAGAACAGATCAGGCGCAAGCGATGCGATGGACGTATGCTTCAACCCGTCCATGACCAAACGATCGTAGATTTCATCGGAGAAGATGATGAGCTGATGCTCACGTGCGATATCCACGATCTGTTGCAGCACTTCCTTGGGATACAGTGCGCCCGTCGGATTATTCGGGTTGATAAGTACGATGGCCACTGTGCGATCGGTGATCTTGGAACGAATATCATCGATGTCCGGATACCACTCCGACTGCTCGTCGCACACGTAATGCACCGCAGTACCGCCGGCCAGATTCACGCAGGCGGTCCATAGTGGGTAATCCGGGCTGGGGATCAGTACCTCGTCGCCATCATCCAGCAAGGCCGACATACAGAGGTTGATGAGCTCGCTCACACCATTGCCAGTATAAATATCATCGATGGTCACGTTCGGCAGATTCTTCAGCTGCGCATACTGCATAATGGCCTTACGTGCGGAGAACAGGCCCTTGGAAGGCGAATAGCCTTCCGTATCGGTCAACTGATGGGCCATATCGTATACGACTTCGTCCGGTGTGCGGAAGCCGAATGGAGCGGGATTGCCGATGTTCAATTTCAGGATGTGCGTGCCGTCCGCCTCCATACGAGCCGCTTCATCGACCACCGGCCCTCGCACGTCGTATAGCACATTGTCGAGTTTGTGAGACTTGCCGAAGGCGCGGCGGCGACCAACCGGGATTTCGACGTCAAGGCTCATATCCTTGCCACGTTCCGGATGGGACTCCATTGGAACCGATGTGCTGCCTGTATCGGACGGGGTTTGAGAGTCCATGGTGTCGGGCATCGAATCCGCGTTATGGTCGCTGGATTCGCCGCGCAACCAGTTCACATCCACGTCCAGCTCGTTAGCCAGAAAATCAAGCACATCCTCACGCGGCATGGTTTTGCCGGCCACGTATTGACTGATATGACTTTTACCCATTTTGACGCCACGGTGTTCCGCCGCATGCACCAAATCGATCTGCTTCAATCCCCTGCTGTCCATGGCGCTGTGCAAACGCTGGGCGAATACCGTGACGGTCATAGTCCCTCCAAACAGAAGTTCAATTTCATGTTGAACAACGGTTCAAAGACTACACCTAGTTCAATTCGAGTTCAATTTACATGTCGTAATAATTGCATAATGAAATACCATGCAAACTTACTCCATGACGTCAAGCGGTTTTTCACTGAAACTCTGGAACAAGCGCTGCCAGCTCGCCTCGTGATGGACAGGTTGCGGGACCCCGCCGCGTCACGGAAATCGCGGCAGCGATATTGGCCATCCGCACTGCGTCGTGAAGTGATGCACCCCGAATCAATTCGGCACTCATCACTCCCACATGGCAATCACCGGCACCATTGGTATCCACGGCATGTACATGGTGCGAAGCGATAAGCTCAGCGCTGCGACCTGGCTTCTCGCACAGCCATGCGCCAGAGGAGCCGGCGCGCAGAATAACGGGAGCCTCGACCGCAGTGCTTAATGCTGCGCATGTATTGCCGGTATCGTCCAGCATGGCGCCGGCAATACCCAGTCTACGGGCCAGGGCAAGAGCCTCTTCGTAATTGCATGACCAAATGGGGTGATGCGCGATGATTGCGGACAATAAGCGGTCTTCCGCCCCAGCGGTGACCGAGGATGGGTCGAACACCGTGGTGAAATCGTGGGATTGGCATCGTTCGAGGAAAGCCAGCAGACCACGAGCCGTTGGATGCGCGAATGTATAGCCGTTGATATGTACGATATCGCTTCCTTCAGGCGCGATCGCATCGAAGCAATGCTCATCGCCCTGCGTTTCCGCACCGCGCACGGTGACGAATGTACGTTCGGCGCGGGCATCGGTCATGGCCATACATATTCCGGAATCACGGGAGAAATCCGTCAGGCCGATGTGTTCGATGCCATCGGTGGCCAGAGCTTCACGAATCTGCGTGGCCCATGGACCGGTGCCGATGATACCCCCGTGAGCTGCAGAGACCCCCATCTGCCGAACAGCATGCAGGATGTTGAAGCTGGAGCCCACTCGTGCCACGGCTTCGTCGGCGAAGGCATCGCCGCCCGGTTCGGGAACACGATCGATTCGCATGGTCAGATCGACCAGCATCTGTCCTAACGAAATGACCTTGCTCATTGTTCGCCGCTCCTGGAAATGGCCAGCAATTCATTGGCTACATGGCGTAAATCGATGTGATTGGTCTCTTGAACCAGGCGAACCATCTCTTCAGGGAAAGCTTCCACTCCATGAGATGCACCAAGTATGGCGCCAACCATTGCGCCGATGGTATCGGTATCGCCTCCGATATTCGCCGCCACGCATAAGGCGTCGTATGGCCGTTCGGAGTAGCGGGTGGCAATGGCAAATGCGGCAGGCACCGATTCGTTGGCTTCCACACTGGTGCCAACGAGTGCACGCAGCTGATCGCCGAACATGTCATGGTCATAGATATCACCGGACTGCGAATCGGCATGCTCTCGAGCCCAGCTGATGGCCCAGCGGGTGCGGGCGAGCACTGAAGCCTTAGGCGACCAGTGCCCCACTTCCATACCTTCGAAACGGTTCATGGCAAGATAGGCGGTGACATAGTTCAAAGCCATCATCATGGCTTCGCCGGCGTCGGTTCCTTCCAAACCATAACTCACGGTTGCCGCAATAAGCATGGTGGATTCAATGCCTTGCGTGGTGTTATGGGTCACGATGGAGGAACGGCGTGCGATATCCGCCAAATGGGTGTCCGGCCTATTGGCGATGCCGATGGGGCATGCTCGCATCGCACCTCCATTGGTGGTGCCGTGAATACCTGTAAGATTCACGTCCATACCGGCTTTGAATTGCTCCAGCGCGTATTTGGTGGAAGGCCCCAGCAGGTCAAGCGAGCCTTTGGCCTTCATGTCATCCTCCCAGTTGAGCAACGATTGTGCGTACTGGTGGATGTCCAGTTCTCCTTCACCGGCAATCAGCTGGTTCGCCAGAACAAGCGCCTGCTCGGTATCATCGGTGATGGAACCTGCTCTCATGCCCGGAGCTATAGGCTGCTCGGGAGAAGCATCCACAAAAGTCCGAATAGGCTTGAAACCATATTCCGCACGGATCTGGTCAGACGACATACTTTGTGTGGGCATGCCCAAGGCATCACCAATGGCGAGTCCCACTAACGCGCCGTAAGCGCGGCCCTCCAACATATTCTTCTTCATGATTCCCTACTGTAGACGTGCCTCAATCCATTGGGCGACGCCATCATCATTGTTTGCGGGGCAGACTTCGTCTGCGATTTCGAGCACCTGTGGATTCGCGTTGGCCACGGCCACTCCCCTGCCTGCGGCACGCATCATATTGATATCGATCAGATCATCGCCGAATGCGACGGTATCTTCAACTGGTACGCCTAATCGTTCACAGAGCATGCTGAACGCATGTTCCTTGCTTGCCTGCGGATTCATCAGCATCCACATCACACCCTCTGAAATGGATATGCTGAAATCATCAGGAACCAATGGTCGCAAAGCCTCCCACTGGTCTTGTTCCGGGAAGATTGTTATTTTGTCGGCCGTGCCCTGCGGCACGTTGCCGTTGGGCTCAATCTGGAAATTCGTGTATTGGAACGCCTGGGTCTTCCAATACTTCCGGACATCGAAATTGGTGTATCTGACATCGTTCATCACAATGCCCAATTGCAGTCCCGGCATCGCCTGCAGCAGCTGGAGACACACTTCACAGGCTCGCTGGGATGGAAACCCGACTTTGACTAGATTGGGGTTATCGTCGGCGGACGCGGAAGTCAAGGATTTGAAATCGGAGTGAGCCGGATCGAAATCAATCAGCGCGCCGTTGAGGTATATTACGGCATCCACGGGAAGCATTTGAGCGAACCTCAGTCCAGTGCTCACCGGGCGCGCGGTTGCGATGGCGAACTGGTAACCGGCTTCATGCGCCTGTTCAATGACCTTGATGCTGCGCTGCGTGATGGAGCGGTTTTCGAACACTGCAGCGTCATGCAGCAGCGTGCCATCAAGATCAGCGACCAGCAGTTTCGGCTTGTTGGTTGGCGTATCGGTCACAGCAGCCCCTCGCAATGTTCACGCACGAGCTCGGCAGAATGATGGAGCTTCTCACGCTCGTCATCGTTAAGATCCAGTTCCACGATTTCATTCGCGCCATTGGCACGCAATTCGGTGGGAACGCCGAGGAAGACGTCACGCTCGCCGTATTCGCCGTCCAACAGGGTGGAGACCGGCACGATTCGGCGTTCATCCCACAGAATCGTCTGCACAATACCGGCCACAGTGGATGCGATGCCGTAGTTCGTGCCATGCTTGGCGGCCACGATTTCGTTACCGCGCGTGCGGGTCTTCTCTTCGATCTCCGCCGTGGATACGGAGGAGAATCGATCCTGATTGTCGGCGAGGAATCGGCTGAACGGCTTGCCGCCGAGCGATACGGTGGACCATGCGGTGAATTGGGAGTTGCCATGCTCGCCCATGACGAAGCCGCCCACATTGCGCGGATCCAAGCCGGTCTCCTCGCCAATGATGGTCTTCAGACGGGAGGTATCGAGTGCGGTGCCGGTGCCCAGCACCTGTGTGCGTGGCAATCCGGAGCGTTTCCAGGCATACCAGGCCATGACGTCGACCGGATTGGAAACCATGACGATGACGCCGTTGAATCCGGAAGCCATCACATGATCGACCACATCGCCGACCAATCCCACCGTAAAGCCGAGCTCGGCCATTCTGGTGGAGTTTGCCGGCGGCTTGCGGCCTACGGTAATCACAACGATATCGGCGTCTTTGCACTCGTCATAATCACCAGCATGCACTTTGACATGACGATCCTGGAATTCGCTGCCATCATCAAGATCGTGGGCCTCGGCGATGGCTTTCTCCATGAAGTGATCGATGAGCACCAGTTCGTTGCATAGACCATGCGTGACGATGGCGTATGCGGCGGTGGAACCCACCTGGCCGGTGCCGACGATAACGACTTTGTTGCGGTTCATCGTAACCATATTGTCTCCTCCTGTCGCAGTCCTCCGTCATCTGTGATGACGTGATCCTGCTATGGATATGTGAAACGAATACGACCCATGACCGAACGGACGGCCATGGGTCGTATGAAGCATAAACGGATAATCAGCCCAAGTTGAACTTGGTCATCATATCGAGGCCGATAATCAAGGCCACCCAGATGAGGGCGATGATGACGGTCCAGCGGTTCAGGTTCTTCTCTGCCACACCGGAGGTGCCAGCGTTTTGGGTCAGACCGCCACCGAACATATCGGACAAGCCGCCGCCCTTGCCCTTGTGCATGAGGATGAGCAGGGTCAGCAAGCAGCTGAGCACGACGACAACAACTTCGAGCGTGATCTTAAGAGCGGTCACAGGGTACCTCCGAGTCCAAATTACTGTTGAATAGCATAGCGCACATGTGGGAAAACTATGGCATTATGACCGGGATTTTGTGATTTTCAATGCCAAACGTGCGATTTTGGTCAGTTCCTGAGCATCCAGTGACGCGCCTCCGATGAGGAACCCATCCACATCGGGCTGAGAGATCAGCTCTGCAGCATTCTTTGACGTAACCGATCCGCCATAGAGGATGCGGACGGTATCAGCCACGGACGGGTTGAATGTGGCTTTCAAATCATCGCGGATGGCATTGGCCGCCTCCTGAGCGGTCTGCGGGGTGGCAACCATACCGGTGCCGATGGCCCATACCGGTTCATAAGCCACAATCAGCTTCGCGGCTTCTTCGGTGTTCAGATCTCGGGTGACATCATGAACTTGCCCCACGGCGAAATCCAGCTCGATGCCTTGGCGGCGTTCCTCGAAGCTTTCCCCCACGCACAGGATCGGCTGCATGCCAGCGGCCAATACGGCACGGACCTGGTCGACGATGTTGGCATCGTCTTCAGGATGATACTTGCGGCGTTCCGAATGTCCGACGATGACGTATTTGCATCCCAGAGCCGCCAACATATCGGCGGAGACATCGCCGGTGAACGCTCCCTGCGTGGTCACGGACACCGATTGCGCACCATAGTTAATGTGCAGTTTGTCCGCTTCGACAAGCACCTGTACGCTGCGCAGGGATGTGAAGGATGGGAAAAGCGCGACTTCGCAGCGCCTGAAGTCGAAATGCGCGTCACGAAGCAGCCATACCAGCTTCTGCACGAAGTAAGTGGCCTCCAAGTGATTGAAGTTCATCTTCCAGTTGCCGGCCACCAGCGGAATACGTCGCGATGCCATCCTTGTCCTTTCCCCCTCAAGCATGCTCTAAAGCATAATAGGCTCCCCTATGGCGAGGGGAGCCTATTCCAACCAAAAACGGCTAACTACTCCAGAACCTTCAGGCCCGGCAGCTCCTTGCCCTCAAGGAATTCGAGGGAAGCGCCGCCACCGGTGGAGATGTGGGAGAAACCGTCCTCCGGGAAGCCGAGGTTGCGCACTGCGGAAGCGGAGTCACCACCGCCAACGATGGTGAATGCACCGGCTGCGGTGGCGTCCACGAGGCCCTGAGCCACAGCCTTGGTGCCGGCTGCGAACTCCGGAATCTCGAACACACCCATCGGACCGTTCCACACGACGGTCTTGGAATCGACGATCTTGTCGTGGAAGAGCTTCTGGGACTCCGGACCGATGTCCAGGCCCATCTTGTCGGCCGGGATGGCGTCAGCGGCAACGACCTCCGGAGCGACCGGGGTATCGCCAGCCGGGAAGCCGGGGTTCACGACGATATCGGTCGGCAGCACGAGCTCAACGCCGTTCTTCTCGGCAGTCTCGATGTAGCCCTTGACCTTGTCGAGCTGATCCTCTTCGAGCAGGGAGGTGCCGACTTCGTAGCCCTTGGCCTTGAGGAAGGTGAACACCATGCCACCGCCGATGACCAGACGATTGGCCTTGTCAAGCAGGTTCTCGATCACACCGAGCTTGTCGGAGACCTTGGAACCGCCGAGCACCACGGTGAACGGACGCTCCGGGTTCTCGGTGGCCTTGGACAGAGCCTTGACTTCCTTCTCGACCAGCAGGCCGGCGGCAGCCGGCAGATCGGCGGCCACATCATAATCGGAACCCTGAGCGCGGTGCACAACACCGAAGCCATCGGAGACGAAGACCTCGCCGAGGGCGGCGATCTTCTTGGCGTACGGAGCGCGCACAGCCGGATCCTTGCTGGTCTCCTCCGGGTTGAAGCGAACGTTCTCGAGCAGCACAACATCACCGTCGTTCATGGCGGCAACCTTAGCCTGGGCATCCTCGCCGTAGGTGTCCTTGGCCAGCGGCACAGTGATGCCGAGCAGTTCGCCGAGACGAGCGGCAACCGGGGCCAGGCTCAGCTCAGGAACGACCTTGCCCTTCGGACGGCCGAGATGAGCCATCAGAATGACCTTTGCGCCTTCCTCGCGCAGAGCCTTGATGGTCGGCAGGGCGGCCTTGATACGACCGTCATCGGTGATCGTAGTGCCGTCCAGCGGGACGTTGAAATCAGCACGCATCAGAACGCGCTTGCCCTTGAGATCTCCAAGATCCTTGAGTGTCTTCATGAATATCCTTTCCTTGACGTTCGACGCCAAAGTGGCCAGTTTTGCCAATTCGCATATTACAGGCATTGAAGAACAAAACACCGCATTGCCTCACAGGGCGAATGCGGTGTTGTGAATTCGTGATACACGAGTAGAAGGTCTTACTTTCCTTCCGCGGCACGTGCCTTTTCGGTTTTCTCGGCCAGCTGCAGCAGACGGCGGATGCGGCCTGCGATGGCATCCTTGGTGATCTGCGGTTCCGCGATCTTGCCAAGCTCCTCCAGACTCTTGTCCACGTGGTCGATACGCAGCTGGCCTGCCTGACGCAGATTTTCAGGGATGTTATCGCCAAGGATTTCGAATGCGCGCTGCACTTTTTCGCTGGCCTCGGCTGCCGCTTTGGCGCTACGGCGCATATTCGCGTCATCGAAGTTCGCGAGACGATTGGCCTTGCCGCGGGTTTCGCCATCCGAACGTTTGCCGGTCCATTCGCGAACCGAACGAGAGGCCCCCATGGATTTCAGCATGCGCTCAATGGCATCGGGATCCTTCAACGTCACGCGCTCCGAAGTGCGCGTCGTGCGATGCTTGGCCTGGAAGCCCAGACGACGAGCCATGCCGCACAGCGCCATTGCGGCCTCTTCGGAAGGACATGCAATGTCCAGGAAACTTGCCTTGCCGGGTTCGGAGAGCATGCCACGAGCCATGAATGCTCCGCGCCAAGCGGCTTTGATCTGGGCAATGGAACCATTGACCACTTCGGCGGGCAGACCATGAACCTGCTGCTTGCGACGGTCGACCAAACCGGTCTGCAATGCGAGTGCCACAACGTTGCGGGTCACCAGCACGATGTAGGTTTCGACAGGTCCGTTCTGGGTCTGACGAGTCTGGTGCTTGATTTCAGCCTCATGCCCGAACACGTTCCTCAACGTATCGCGCAGCCATTCCGCCGCTTCAAGCGAGGTGTATATGGATCGAATCACATATGCGTTCTGCACGCGGTGAAGTCCACCGCCGAAACGAATCATGGTCGCCGCCTGGGCCTTGATCGCGGCTGGCGAATCACCTTCAAAAGCTGCCAATTCGCTTTTGACGTCGTCCAGAAGAGCCAAGATCCAACCTCCTACAGTCTCGTTCTTCCCAATGCTTCAGCCGCTTCGTGCCGTTGCACGCCGGAAGCCATCGGCTTACTGTGATACCTAATCTCGTGGACAAGCGAACCCGTTCGATACGCTTTTCGGGCAACGCTTTCTCGTAGTGTGGTCATTCAGGATGAGTGATGTTTGTGCTGCTCCCTTGCGGAAACAGTGACTTTCAGCCCATGAGCGCGTAATCTGCGAGCGAGTTCCTCGCTCATGGCGACCGAACGGTGTTGGCCACCGGTGCATCCGATGGCAATGGTCACGAAATGCTTATCCTCGCGCGCATAGCCTTCCAATGCGGTCTCGATGGCCTTCTCATAGGCGTCAAGGAATTCTGTGGCCCCCTTGCTGGAAAGCACATAGTCGGCGACCGGTTTGTCATGACCGGTGAGTTCCCGCAGACTTGGCACCCAGAACGGATTGGGCAGGAATCGTACATCGGCGACGAAATCGGCATCGATGGGGGTGCCGTATTTGAATCCGAAGCTGAAGATGTGCACGGCCACGGTAGTCGGGCCGGAACCCAGCATCGTCTCATAGAGCTTGGTGGATAGCTGATGGATACTGAGCCTACTGGTATCGATGACCCAGTCGGCACGCTCCTTCAGATTGCTCAGCAGGTGGCGTTCCTCCAGAATACCGTCGATAAGACGGTTGCCATGCTGCAGAGGATGCGGGCGACGAACGGATTCATAACGCTTGATGAGCACGTCATTGCTGGCATCGAGGAACAGGATGCGGGTTTTGACTCCAAGGTCATCCAAATGGCTCAATACGGCGGCCAGATCATCGAAGTAGCTACGTGAACGCACATCGATGACAGCTGCGAGCTTATGGATGCCGCTATCGGAACCGGAAGTGGTCATCATGTCCACGAGCGGTACCAGCAATTTGGGCGGCAGATTATCGACCACATACCAGCCCATATCCTCCACGGTGCCTGCAGCTCGGGATCGCCCAGCGCCGGACATGCCGGTAATCAGTAATACTTCAAATGCGTCCGCCGGATTCGGCTGATCACCGTCGGTCTGCGCAACGTTGATGATGGAACTGTTGGCCGCTACTGCATGCTGGCTCATCACAAGGCCTCCTCCAATGCATTGCGCATGGCGATTTCCAACTGGTCGTCTTCGGTGGTGGTGTCCTGCAGACGTTTATCCGCATCACTGGGCGGATCGTCGTCCCAGATGCCGGTCATCAGCAATACCTGGATCAAGGCCTGATACAGTAGCATTTCCTCGCCGCCGATGGCATCACCGCCGCGGGCACGCCAGGCTTCCATGAGCTTGGTAGGTCTGGGATCGTATACCACGTCCAGCAGGAGCCCGCGGGATTCATCGAATTCGATGTTGCCCAGCTCAACGGCAACACTATCCGCGGCATGGCCGGGAATGGTGTTGATGATGTATGTGGCGTCGTGGGCGGCCGTCAATAGCGCAGACACATCAGACAGACTGATCTCACTATATGGAGTATGAGTATTGATGTAACGCTCGGCCAATGGCTTGAACGAGGTGTTCTTTCCGGGATGGCGTGCCGCCACCGTCACGTGCCCTATCTCCGGCATCATGCAGCATGCCGCCATTGCCGAGGTGGCTGTGTTGCCGTTGCCGATGATCAATGCACTGCCGGCATGGTCGGGCTTATGATGTGCACCAAGTTCACGATTGGCATGATCGAACGCCAGCTGAATGCCAATCACATCCGTGTTATACAACTTGATGCTCGGCTTTCCATGCGGCCAAGTGGGATCATCGGTAATCCGGGACCAGTCGAAGATGGCGGTATTGGCCACTTTCAGCTCTTTGGCCCATAGATTCGCAGGAACGCCATACGGCTGTATGGTTTTCTTCAACGGCATGGTCAGGCTCAACCCCGACCATGTAGGATCAAGGCTTTTGAGGAATGAGTCAAGGTCCTCTTCGCCGATTTCATGCTTGTCGTAGAGCCAGTCAGTCAAGCACAATGCCCGATAGGCGGCATTATGAAGCACCGGTGAGAGCGAATGTGCGATCGGCTTGCCGAGAACCGCGCAACGATGGTTGATCATGTCCCCTCCTTCAACTTCCTTCCATGCTAGCCGAACTTGTAGGCAGATATGTGTCTTCGCTTGAAGTCAATAGGCATCATCGACCCTGCACCGCATACACCACTGCTGATGCATATTTACGCTTGACTATGATTCATCACGGTGCAGCGCCTGATACAACGTTTCGGCTTTGGCTTGTCCCACGCCCCTGACCTGCATGAAATCCTCGACGTTGGCTTCGCGCATGGCCTTGACGGAGCCGAAATGGTTCAGCAGCTTCTTCTGATAGCTCTCGCCGATGCCCGGGATTTCGTCTAGCGCACTGCGCAACGCTCCTTTACGCCGTTGCTGGCGATGGTAGGTGATAGCGAAGCGGTGGGATTCATCGCGCACTCGTTGCAGCAGGTACATGCCTTCGGATTGACGTTTGAGAATGATCGGATAATCGTCATCCGGCACCCAAACCTCTTCCAATCGCTTGGCCAAGCCGCATACGGCGACATCGTCGACTCCGCAATCCTCTAACGCCCTTGCCGCGGCCATGACCTGCGGTTTGCCGCCATCGACCACGACAAGATTCGGCTTGTAGGCGAAATGACGACGGTCAGTGTTCTGTTGCACGGTTTCAGCGACTTGATCATCGCGCTCGGAACCGGTTGCGGCTTTTGCTTTGGCTGTGGCCATTCGCTGTTCGGCATCCATGCTCTCTCCGGAATCGCCGGCGATGTTGCCGTGCTTGAATCGACGGGTCAGAGTCTCATACAAGGCTGACAGATCATCTACCGCCCCCTTGCCGTCCTTGCCTCGAATGGCGAATCGCCGGTACTCGGATTTCTTGGCGATGGCATCCTCGAACACCACCATCGACGCCACCTGGAAGGCTCCACCCACGGTATTGGAGATGTCGTAGCATTCGATGCGCAGCGGAGCCTCATCGAGGAACAGTGCCTTGGCCACATCATTCATAGCCTGCGTGCGTGCGCCCATGTCCGAGATGCGGCTGAGTTTGCTGCGCTGCAGAGCTTGATTGGCGTTCTCATTGGCGCGGTCCATGAGCTGCTTCTTATCGCCGCGGGAGGCCACCCGGATGGACACCGCACCCCCACGCAAACCGGTGAGCCAATCCTCTAATTCCTCGCGACGGCTCGGTTCGATGGGCAGGATGATTTCACGAGGCACAGGCGCGATGGGCGCCAGTAAATCAGCACGACCGGTGACTTCTTGGCGGCTGTTGCGTTCCCGGGTCGCTTTGGCTCGAGCTATAGCATCCGTAGCGGTGATGGTTTGCGTGGAACCGATGGCCTCGCGTTGCTCCTGAATAGATGCTGTATGCTCCTTGGCCTGCCTGTCTTTCGATTCGCTGCCAGCGGCGTCAGAATACACTTGGACAATCAGGTCGGCCATCAAATCGCCATCGCTGATATCTTCGACACGTTCCACACTCCAGTTGCGTTCGCCTCGGATGGCTCCGGCACGTACATAGAACGCGTGCACGGACGCTTCCAGTTCATCGCTGGCGAATCCGAATACGTCGGCATCCACATCCTGATCGAAAACGACCGCATTCTGCTGCACCACGGTTTCCAACATTTGAATCTGGTCGCGCAGACGTGCGGCTTTTTCGAATTCCAGTTCGGCGCTGGCCTCTTTCATTGCTCGGGTCAGCTGAGCAATGTACGGACGGCCGAGACGACCGGTCATGACGCCAACCAATTGTTCGGCGAGCTTGCGATGGTCCATTGGTGTGATTCGTCCGATGCAAGGAGCAGAGCATTTACCAATCGAGGCGAACAGGCATGGACGGCCAGTGAGCTCCGCTTTGTGGAATACGTTGGGTGTGCAGGTGCGTACCGGGAATGTGCGCAGCAGCCTGTCCAAGCTATGACGTAATTCCCAAACCTTGGCATAGGGGCCGAAATATCTGGTGTCGTGGCGTTTGCGTGAACGCGTGACCCAAACGCGCGGAATCCGCTCCCCTGTGCTGACTGCCAGATACGGATAGGTTTTATCATCACGGAACTGCACATTGAATCGAGGATCGAATTCCTTGATCCACGTGTATTCCAACGTCAGCGATTCCAGCTCGGTGCCGACAACGGTCCATTCGAGACTGCGGGCGGTAAGCACCATCGTCTGGGTGCGCGGGTGCAGCAGGTAAAGCGGCTGGAAATAGTTGGTGAGTCTATTGCGTAGGTTCTTGGCCTTGCCTACATAAATGACTCGCCCTTCACCGTCCCGCCATTTGTAGACGCCTGGTTTCGCTGGAATATCCGAGGTTTTCGGCCTGAACAGATCACGCGTATCCCCGAGCAGCGGAGCCCCATTCACATTGACGTTCGCTTCCGCTCCGCGTTCGACTGCGATGCTCTCGGCCGTGCTTTCCGTCATCAACGCCGAAGCGGTCTTGCGCCACGTATCCGGACTATGCCGTTCAATATCGTTCGTCATATCTATAGCATTGGTTTCAGGAACTTGCCGGTCCAGGATTCAGCGCATTCGGCCACTTGTTCAGGGGTACCCTGCGTGACGATGGTGCCGCCGCCATCGCCTCCTTCGGGGCCCAGATCAATCAGCCAGTCCGCTTCCTTGATTACATCGAGATTGTGTTCGATGACAATCACCGTATTGCCTTTATCAACCAACGACTGCAGCACTTTGAGCAGCTTGTTCACGTCTTCGAAGTGCAGGCCGGTGGTCGGCTCGTCCAGAATGTATACGGTTTTACCGTCCGAACGACGCTGCAGCTCGGTGGCGAGCTTCACGCGCTGTGATTCACCACCGGAAAGCGTAGGCGCCGGCTGGCCGAGTCGGATATAGCCCAGGCCGACATCCACTAGCGTCTTCAGATAACGGGAGATGCCGGTGTATGCCTTGAAGAAGTCGGCGGCCTCCTCGATCGGCATATCGAGAATGTCGGAAACGGTTTTGCCGTTGTACTTCACTTCAAGGGTTTCACGGTTGTAGCGTTTGCCGTGGCATGTCTCGCATTCCACATACACATCCGGCAGGAAGTTCATCTCGATCTTCAGCGTGCCGTCGCCATGGCAGGCTTCGCATCGGCCGCCCTTGACGTTGAAGCTGAATCGGCCCGGGCCATAGCCGCGTACCTGCGCTTCCGGCGTCTTGGCGAACAATGTGCGAATCTTATCCCACACGCCGGTGTATGTGGCCGGGTTGGAACGCGGCGTGCGTCCGATTGGATTCTGATCCACATGGATCACCTTGCGCACCTGGTCGACGCCTTCGACGCGTGTGTGTTTGCCGGGCACGATGCGTGCGCCGTTGAGCTTGTCCGCAAGCACCGGATACAGAATCGTGTTCACCAAGGAGGATTTGCCGGAGCCGGAGACACCAGTGACCACGGTGAAGACGCCGAGCGGGAAGCTCACATTGATGTTCTTCAGGTTGTTCTCACGTGCGCCCACGACCTTGAGCATCTTGGTCTTGTTGATCTTGCGGCGGTGCGCAGGCACGGCGATTTCGCGGCGATGCGCGATGTAATCGCCGGTGATGGAGCGCTTGGCTTCGATGAGATGCTTGGCTGGGCCTGAGTAGATGACCTCGCCGCCATGTTCGCCGGCACCGGGGCCGATGTCCACCAGCCAGTCTGCCTGACGAATCGTATCCTCATCATGCTCGACCACGATGAGCGTATTGCCGAGATCACGCAGATGGTGCAGGGTTTCGATCAATCGTTCGTTGTCTCGCTGGTGCAAACCGATGGACGGCTCATCAAGCACATACATGACGCCGACCAGACCGGAACCAATCTGCGTGGCCAGGCGGATGCGCTGTGCTTCGCCACCGGATAGTGTGGCCGCCGCGCGCGAGAGCGTCAGGTAGTCGAGACCGACATCGTTGAGGAATCCAAGTCGTGCCTTGATCTCCTTGAGGACTTCGCCGGCAATCAGCTGTGCGGAGCCTTCGAGCTTCAGTCCGTTGACCCATTCGAGTTCGCGGACTACCGGCATATCGCAGACGTCGAAAATGGACTTGCCATTCACGGTGACCGCCAACACTTCCGGCTTTAGACGACGGCCATGGCATACCTGGCATGGCACTTCGCGCATGTACGATTCGTAGTATTCGCGCATGGACTGCGAGTCGGTTTCGTCATGGCGGCGCATCAGCGTGCGTACCACGCCTTCGAAACCGGTGGAGTATTCGCGCAGACGCCCCCAACGATTGCGGTAGGAGACATCCACCTTGAAATCGTGACCGTAGAGGATGTCATGCTTCACATCCTCGGGCAGGTCTTTCCACGGGGTTTTCATTGAGAAGCCCATTTCACGGGCCAGGCCTTCAAGTACATGGCTGTAATACTGGGAGGTCATCTTCGTGTTGCCCCACGGTTCGATGACGCCTTCGGCCAGCGACTTCTCCGGATCGGAAATCACGAGTTCCGGATCAATCTCCAACTTAAAACCAAGACCGGTGCACGCCGGGCATGCGCCATAAGGCGCGTTGAAGGAGAAGGTACGTGGCTCGATCTCATCGAGCTCCAAAGTGTGGCCGTTCGGGCAGCTGCGATGTTCGGAAAATGGTCGACGGCGTGCCGGAGAGCCTTCCTCCTCATCCACGAAGTCGATGACGATGCTACCGTTGGCGAGCTTCAATGCGGTCTCCACCGAATCAGTCAAACGCTGACGAATACCATCCTTGATCACCAGACGATCCACCACCACTTCGATGGTGTGCTTCTTCTGTTTGGTGAGCTTGATGTCTTCCGAGAGCTGCTTCATTTCGCCGTCGATGAGCGCGCGGGCATAGCCATCGGAGCGCAGTAGCTCCAACATGTCCACGAACTCGCCCTTACGGCCCTTCACCACCGGGGCGAGAATCTGGAATCGCGTGCGCTCCGGATAGTCCAGCAGCGTATCGACGATTTGCTGTGGTGTCTGTGAGGCTACAGGCTCACCGCATTCCGGGCAGTGCGGCACGCCGGTACGGGCGAACAGCAGTCGCAGATAATCATAGATTTCGGTGATGGTGCCCACGGTGGATCGCGGGTTGCGGTTCGTGGTTTTCTGATCGATGGAGACGGCCGGGCTTAAACCTTCGATGAAGTCGACATCGGGCTTATCCATCTGCCCCAGGAACTGGCGCGCATAGGCGGACAGGGATTCCACATAGCGACGCTGGCCTTCAGCGAACAGGGTGTCGAACGCGAGCGAGGATTTACCAGAACCCGATAGTCCGGTAAATACCACCATACGATTGCGCGGAATCGCCAAATCCACATTCTTCAGGTTGTGTTCGCGCGCGCCTTGGATGGTGATTTTCAAGTCATTGGGGATATGTGAGATGTCCGCCACCAGCGAGCCGTTATGTTCGACGAGCGGCGCCTTCTTGATTTCACGGCTCAGGAAGGAGTCGCTGGTCATGACTTTCTCAACGATGACCTCGCCGTTCTTGCCTTTGGTCTTTGCTCCCCCAGCCGTGCGCTTTGTGCCAGTCTGCGTTGCCGCCACCGCAATCCCGCCTTCCCTGTCGCCTTCGTTCGCACACGAGCGTCATAAGCGGCGCCCGCACATAACAATCTGCCCCAAGAATACCCGAACACCCGACCTCAGTCGAACGCTTGTTCGATGGCGTGTTCGGCTCGGATACGCGCTATGGATACGAGTAAGGGCCCCGGATAATGCATTCGAGGCCCTTACCGATCATCAGGAATTACGCGTAGCGCTTACTCGAGCGCGACGCCCTTCTTTTCGGGGATGAAGAACATCGTGATGAACGCGATGATATAGATGGACGCGATGGCCGCCAGCGCGAAGCCGAAGCCGTGGCCGGTGGCGATGGCCGCGATAACAACCGGGCCCAGACCGCCGCGATGAAGCGACCAGTGTTGTACAGGGCGGTTTGCGCGGTGGCGCGCAGCTCGGTCGGGAATAGTTCGGAAATCAGCGCACCGTAGCCGCCGATCATGCCGTTGGCGAACATACCCATGAAGAAGCCGCCGATAAGCAATGCGGTCGGGTCCTTGAGCTGGCTGTAGATCACCACCATGATGGCGGCACCGATCTGGAAGATCCAGAATGCCGGGCGACGGCCGAGGTGATCGGCGAGGAAGCCGAACACCGAGATGCCGAGCATCATGCCGAGTACGGTGACGGCGGTCCAGATACCGGTGGAGGTCAGGGACAGATTCAACTCGGTGTTGAGGTAGCTGGGCAGCCAGGTCATGATGCCGAAGTAGCCGCAGTTCTGCACGGTGCACAGGATGATGATGGCGATGGAGAAGCGCACGCGCTCCGGGGTGGAGAACAGCTGGCGAATCGAGCCATGCTCCTTGGCGGTCTGGCGGTGCTTCAAATACAGCGGAGGCTCAGGCACGAAGACTCGAATGAAGATTGCCACGATGGCAGGCACGATGCCGATGGCGAACAGTCCGCGCCAGCCGAAGGCGGTCAGGATCGGAGCGCTCAGCAGGGAAGCCAGCAGCACGCCCACCTGGAAGCCGAGGCCCACGCCGGAAGTCGCCTTGGCGCGGTTGGCCGGGCTGGACGCTTCGGCGGCGATGGCCATGCCGATGCCGAACTCAGCGCCGATACCCACGCCGGCGAGGAAGCGGAACAATGCCATCAGGAAGAAGTTCGGCGCGAATGCAGAGAACAGCGTGAACACGCCGAAGAAAATCACCGAATAGGTCAGCACGCGAATGCGACCGTACTTATCCGCCATACGGCCGAACACCAGACCGCCCAGAAATGCACCGGCCAGCGTGATGGTGGTCAGTGTGCTTGCCGTGGTCTTGTCGATGTTGAAGCTGGCCATGATGCCGGACATCGCAAAGCCCAAAATCATCAGATCAAGGCCGTCGAGTGCATGCCCGACCGCCGAGGAGAATACTGCCAGACCGGCGTAATGCTTCATGCCGCTGGCCTTATCCACCGTTTCCTTATCTGCCATGAACATGGCTATCCCTCCGCTCTTCTCGTTACGGTTCGGCGGAAGATTGTAATAGATAAGGTGAACAGATGGTGAACAAGGTATGTCGAATAGTTGCGGGCTATCCGTTTGCGCGACAACCCAGCGCTCAATGGCAGGTTGCGCATTAGAACAGACTGGGGACATCAATCTGCGCTAGCGGTCGAATCAGCCTACGACCATCATCCGATGCATTGAATGCAGCGACCTCATGATAGGCAAGGTTACGGGATAGTTCGGTGCCGTTGTTCTGCATATCCGGCATTAATGATGCGCCATCGATTGAACGATCAAGCCATGCATCGGTGAGATTGTGCGGCACCAGTAACGGCATGCGATTATGCACCGTAGCGGGGCCATCCACAGCCTGGCAGGTAAGTATCGTGGAGGTCAGTAGCCACGCGGATTGCTGCTCGCCCCGCCACCAGGAAAATAGCCCGGCCAAATACAACGTGGCATTATCCGGCGCATGGAAATAATACGGCTTGCGTCCATGAAATTCGTAGTATCCGGAAGCGGGAATGATGGCTCGCATCGATTTGGCGGATTCCGCGAACGTGGGTTTGGTACAGGCTGATTCGACGCGTGCGTTGTATGTGGGATACGCGAGTTCTTTGCTTTGGCTCCATGCGGGAATCAACGACCAATATGCGTCAGCCAGATGGCGCCGTCCGTCTCTTCCCTGAGCCACGATACCGATGGTCTGTTTAGGTGTGATGTTGTATGACGGCTGCGGTAGTTCGGCGGAATCTACTTCGTCCTTGTCCACGCTGAATTGCTCGGCGATTGCATCCCAATCCAAATCAGCCGCAAAACACCTGCACATAGCGTCAATATCCCATCGTGTAATTCATGACAATATCCGACGGATCAGTTCAATCTGTTCGCGTCGATGATTCGGTCGTCAAGGAACCAATAGCCGTGCGGATCGCCACGCAATGCACTGAATGGTATCGGATTCACGCCCTCGGCTGCGACCTTGTCAAGCAGATATCCACGCACAATCCATGGGTACTCCAGCACGCCGGACCGTAGCTCGATGATATTCGTAATAATTGCGCCCGATACCCCGAAATCCGCGCCGATTTGGTCTGCGGTCAACCCCAACAAGGCCATATTTTCACGAAACTCGCGGATAGTCGCCGCCCGCTGCTCGCTCGTCAATGACACGCCAAACTCCTTATCTTTCAGCATAGAAATGCCGCATTCAACAGTATTAGCTGGTGATGATTATGCAATGCGCAGGTCGATGATTATTTAGCTTGCTTGACGCTTCTCAAACCAGCCGGACCAGTCGACCACGGCTTCGATATTATTGCCGTCCGGATCCAATACGAACGCCGAATAATAGCCGGGATGGTAAGGCCGGGGCCCGGGGGCTCCGTTATCTCGGCCACCGGCTGCGAGCGCGGCCTGGTAGAACGTCTGTACGGCCTCAACGTTGGGAGTCAAAAACGCGATATGGGTGACCGGAGAGGCTTCCTCATCATCCATCGGCGAAACATAGAAATCGGAATGGGGCGTGCCATCGTCCACGCCGAAACCAATCGTCGGTTCGTGATGTGCTTTGGCGACATATCCCAGTGGGGCAAGCGCTTGCCGGTAGAACGCGATGCTGCGTTCTATATCCTTTACATGCAGCGTGATGTGATCCAACATGGCTGCCACTGTACGCGCATCACGTGCTATCTGTCTGTTTCTGATTATTTGTTCGACCGCATACCGCGGAATGGTGTTTTGCTATATTCCGCCTGATTAACATAGATATATGTAGGAAGCATTGCGGAGCCCATCATTGGCGATTTTCGCAATGCGCCATTATCGGTCATTGGAGACTTACATGTACGTCGTTCTGGAATCATTCGCATACGACTAAGCGGGTTAGCGGTTTGTTTTCCCCGCCTCTTCCCTATCGCTACGGGTCGCTTTAGCTCGCGCGATATGTCGTTATGCCTGATTTCCGAACGTTCCCATGAGCGCGATGTGCGATGCCATAATCAGCAGTAATCCGATTGGGTATCGCATGCCGTTCATGGGCAGTCATGAAATGAGTTTCACCATGAACACCGATATCCACCCGTCCAATCACTCCTCCGTCAAGGCCGCACACAATCCTCGTTCACTGTGGCGCCTGTCCGCATACCGTAACTGGTTCATTTCAGACACTGCCGATGTTTTCGCGGTCAGTCTTCGTACGTTCGCCATACCGTTAATCGGCCTTGCCTTGTCCGGTTCTGCTTTTATTTCAGGGCTATTGGTTGCCATCGAATCAGCTATAGGGCTGGTGCTTATGTCCATCGGCGGCGCAATCGCCGACCGACATGATCGCAGACGACTGATGATTCTGCTCGGGCTTGTTGGCGTGGTGCTGTCTGTGTCAGCGACTGTTCTTCTCGCTTTTGGCATGATGAATACGACAGCATTCATGTTTTTTGTCGTTATGTTTGCAATGATGAACGGCCTCTTAGGGCCATCCAACGACGCGATGCTCAAATCGATTGTGCCGATGGAACGATTTGCCAAAGCCCAAGCAATACGCGAGGCTCGTGAATCCTGCGTCGAACTGTCTGGCGGCGCAATCGGCGGATTGTTGTACAGGATTGCCGGTTGGTGCCCGTTCCTCACGTCTGCAGCGCTATACCTGATTGCGAGCATCACCGCACTGGCCTTGCCGAAGAACACGACAGTCGCAACCGAGAACGTTCCAGCAAATCGACAAATTTCTAGTAGTTCGACAATGGATTCGTCGTTCCTCGCCCAGTTTATTGAGGGTTGGAAATGGACATTGACCAGACGAACGGTTCTTGCAGCCATCGTCCAGGGAGCGGTCATCAACGTCGCTTGCTATGGGAACATCATCGGAGTTCAAATCATGCTCGCCGAACGTGGTACGGACGCTGCGCTTATCGGACTGGTGGGCACAGCTACCGGCGTCGCGGCTTTAATCGGATCACTGGCTGCCAATTGGCTGGTGGATCATATTCCGACCGGCAAGCTCATCATGCTTACCTTTGCCGTGTTTACGTTTGCGATAACACCTCTGCTATTCACCGACTCATACGGTGTAATCGTTGCATGCACGGCGATGGCTTCCTTGCTGTTTCCTGCGTTTAACGCCGGCGAGCTCGGATTCATTTATGGGCGCACGCCAGACCACATGCAAGGCAGGGTGTCTACCGTATTCGAGACCGCAATCGGCATTCCCGGAGCCTTGACGCCTGCTTTGGTCGGTTGGCTGTTGCAGACACCCGGACTTGGTTTCAGGGCAGTCATGATACTGGTCGTTGCATGTGCGGGCGTTGGACTGTTGCTCGCCTGCGTCACCCCGACGCGCGACATCCCTCTGCCATCACAATGGGAACAAGCTGAACTGTAAGACGATGGCCGACAATGCGCGGCAATCGAACGAGGGCACCGCAAATATATCGCGTCGTGCCCTCGTATACCAGAATCGACTCATTGTCTGGTCTGTGCGGCGTTCAACGCCGGCCAATTCATACGCAGCAAAGCCTATTTCGCTATCAATCGATAGATTGTCCGATATGTCCAATATCGCCGAAATGTCTGGACTGAGGTAGGCTGAGCATAAGGTTTCAGGAAAGGATCAGTTAGTAGCTTTTCTCGATGCGAACATCTTCCCGCCACACTTGGCTGACGGATGTACTGCTCACGTTTGCAGACCATCACCTGTTCGACCCCGAGTACTCCGATGACGTGCTTGAAAAAGCCAGCTGGGCACCATGCAGGAGGAGCTTGAACGGCTCGAACATTTCGACATGCCGGGATTTGCCCAGACAATGCGCCGACTGATGAATGGGCGGGTTCAGATTTAAGATCGTTTCATTATCTGCGTTTAATTATTCCAAAAGATGTTTCATAGGGCTGTCTGATTTTAGAAAAAAGTTGGTTTAGAGAGTTGTTTTATCGGCGGTAAATGATGGCTACATGCGCATTACGCTATGCGTATTGGTTTGTGCACATTGAGCTGATACGACTCTTGGGGCATGTGTACAGCATCACTGAAAAATCGCCACCCTAACTGTCATTTTTGGAAAGGCGACATAAAGATTCAAACAAATGCTGACAATGGAGTGACCTCCAGCGGCAGTCCTGCTATCAGTAGTTGGTCATTTCGAGTTCCAAGCCCATGTCTTCAGTTTGGGTGAGACCGGTCTCATGAAAACCGATGTGTCGGTAAAAACCTTGGGCGTTGTCGTTGAAGCCAGCGACCCAAAGCGCAAGCCGGTCGTTGCCGACGGCCCGTTTGCCGGCCTCGACCAGCATGCGTCCAACGCCCTGCCGGCGCCGGTCGGCCAACACATACAATGAGGCCAGTTCCGCTGCTTCGGGACGGTCAATCGGTGGTCGCGGCGTGCGCAGCAGTTCCGCGAACCCAATCACGTGGTCGTCGTCAAGCGCCACCAGCACGACCTGATCGGAGTCCCTGGCGTGGGCATCCGTGAGCTTCAGCGCGAACTGTGGTGTGATGGCATCCACTATCTCCTGCGGAATATGCCCCTGATTTAGCTCCCGCTACGTTTGAGACTGCACCTGCGCCTTCTCCTCGAACCATCGTGGTTCGATCGGAGCGATACGAATCGTCATGTCTATCATTCCTTCTGAATATCTTCGTTCGATTCTAGGTAATGCCTTTTTGCGTCGAAATTCGCGATGGTGCCGCATGCAACAAGCCAAGCAACAAGCATGGCGGCAAGTGCAAGAAGCATCCACCACCAGATCATGTTCATGGTATTAATGTCACGGGTTGCAATCATGCCGACCAGTACGTCTAATGGCATCAGAGTGGTCAGAACACCACAGCCGAGGAACACGAACGCATACTTGCGGTGTATGTATTCCCATGTTTCGTCCGAGGCGATGGTCCAGCGGGTCTTGATGCCGACCTGATAATTCCTCTCCAATTGACCGTTCCTCGCGAACCCATACATGGAGAAGCACCACTGGACTATCGGCAGGAATAAACCGATCAGGCAAAGAAGCATATCCCGATTCCTTTCAGGCATTATGCCGGTTAAGGGGCGCTTGCACGGCGGCGACACCGAACACGGACTGCACGCAGAACAATCCCGTGAGGAATACGAATGCGGCGGGATGGTATGTGCGGTAGAAATCAACCATGTCGGGTTGCGCGTATGGCATCGCGATGGTGTACGCACAACCGACGAGCAGAGCGACGGATAGCGAGCCGACCAGTAGTGCGATGACTGTGAAACGCAGTCGTCGCCGGTCTTCGCACGCATGCGCAAGCCAGCGAAACGACAGCGTGATGCAAATGCTGACCAGTAGGTAGCACACCAGTCCGTATGCGGGCAGCATATCGATGATAAGCAGATACTTCATGGAAGATCCTTTCAGATCAGGCATTCGAAAAGATGCCATTCCGAGGAATCAGCATCACGGATGATGATCAACGTACCGCTCTCGTTGTCTATCTCCCTATGAGGCTGATCGTATAGATCATCAAGTTGTGTTCCCAGATCCAATTGCAGAGTCTTTTCCATCGGAGGTCTCCTAGCCTTCGCTGTATACCGATAAGTCTCATTGAATCCACGTACGTCCAGCAATCGCAACGTCATGTCAAGCAATCGCATGACAGCGGTGCCGTTTCATGTAGGAGAACCAATGTCCGCCGGCGGTACAGTGGACGTTATGGGACTTGAGAACAAGCCGGACGTAATGGGCGTGATTCGTATCGGCGTGTTGGATAATGATCCGTTCGCATTGGATGCGATGTGTGCGATGATCGCGGCCATGTCCCGGGATTTCCGCGTCGTGTGGAGCACGGGGTCGCCGGCGGTGGCGATCGAGCACTGCCATAACGCGCATACGAGGCCGGATGTGCTCGTGCTGGACATGGCGTTGGGCGGCATCACGGGCGCGGACGTGTGCCGGCGCATCCGACGCAGGACGAGTGCGGTGGGTATCGTGTGCGTCACCTCGTATTCGACGGACGTCTACCGGGCGGAGGCGATTGCGGCCGGCGCGCAGGGACTGCTCGCCAAGGAACGACTCAGTGCCGATATCGTTGACGCCGTGCGTCAGGCGGCCTCAGGGGAACCGACCGCAGTGCAGGCCGCGGCGGGGTTCCGTGACGCGGTTTCGGCGTATGCGCTGCTGTCCGGCACGGTGCCGGCGAGGATGTCGGAGGACATGAAAGACTCGTTGTCCGCGCGTGAGAAGGACATCCTGCGCCTGTACTCGCAGCGTCTCACTACCGACGAGATCGCACAACGTCTGGGCATTACTAAGGGCAGCGTGTTCACGTACGTGCATCGCGCGGCCGACAAGCTCGGTGTGACCAGCCGTAGGGAGGTGCTGGAGGCATGCGCCAGATACGATCTGCTGTAAACCGGCTTATCGGACGACTCGGTCCAAACAACGATCACCCGGTCATCGCGGCGACATGCGTGCTGCTGGCCGCGGCCCTCATCGCGGAATATACGGCTCGGGCCGCGACGGATGCCTCCTCAACGGTGAGCGTGCAGCATCTCGTACTGGTTCTGGTGATACTCGTCGGTCTGACCGGCGGCATATTCCGCCCGCATCGGTTCCTCTGGGCGGCGCTTGTGGCCGGGGAGATATTGCTGATGAGGACACTCATGATTACTCCGTTAGCCATCAGCATCGTCTGTACGGGATTTCTTGCCTACCTCAATACATGGTCCGGCGCAATCGCCACCGGACTGCTACTCACGTTGCTGTTCGCTCCGGCACCACCTAGTAGCAACCATCTGCTGGTAGCCACATTGATGCATATCGCGCTCTATTGCTTCCCGCTAGTGACCGGACTGCTACTGCACATGATGCGACAGCGCGACCGTGACTCGTATCTGCTGCGTCGCCAGCAGGAACACGAGGACACGGCCCGCAATTTGCATGACACCATCAGCAACGATCTCGCCTATCTCATCCTACGCATCGACCACGCCGAAACCAGCGGCATGCCCGCCGGCGAGCATGAATACCGTCGGCAACTCCGGGAACTACGCGACGCGGCCGATCGCGCCATGACCCACACACACACGGTCATCGAGTCGCTAGAAGAGCATCCGGAGCAACATCCGCAACCAGAACCGTCGGAACCGCGAAGCACGGCAATATTCCCGCTAGCAACGGCCGCAGATCACGCCACCGTGCAACAGGCGGAACTGCAATCCCTGATCGACGACGAGGAGACGAAACTCGAATCGCTCGGCTTCACCGGTGACAACCTGCTCGGCGAACTCCGCCGCCCGCTCTCCCCGGGCATGATGCAGCTGTTCACAGGATTGCTGACGGAACTCTACGCGAACATCGCCAAGCACGCCGACCCAGCCGAATGGTACGCCGTCTCCATCAGCTTTGACGCTGAAGAGCTCCGCATCTCCGTCAGCGACACCATCGCCAAACATGACGGAAAGCTCGGGTTGGGCAGCGGCCTCGACCGTTACCGCATCATCATCGAAAAAGCCGGCGGCAATTTCACCATCCACGCGGAACAGCGACACTGGCAACTGGATGCCACCATCCCAAACAAGCTATGAACCATCGGCAAGTTCGGCAGCTTGGACTACAGGAGCGCAATCACCAGAGCAATAGACGCCAAACTTGCGGTTACGCCAATCCCTATGGCAAGAAGCGGTTTTTGCTGAGCGTTGCTTTTCACAGCGGCAAGCAACGCCATGACCAGCAGTAGCACTCCGACGGCTCGACAGAGCAGGCTCAAGGCACCTCCCGGGATCGCAAACGCAAGAGACTGCAATGCTATGGATGCGCACAGCAGGATCACGACCAATCGTCTGGCGCCACTGTTTTGTACCGACGTGTTAGGAGTGGACTTTCCCATTGCGATCGCTTCCCTTCGTTGGGACTCGGTTCTCTTGCGATTTCCATTCAATCAGGGAACGGCCGACAGCACAACATCATGTCAAGCGATCGCATGACAGGAATCATTATCCGAGGCCTGCACCCAGTCAAGCCCGTCGTTAGCTGAACACGCATCGCCCTCAATATCGAGCTAATCGTAAAATCGAGCATACAGGGATGTCGTTGTTCGTTCACGGTTATGGTGCCACCGGCGCGACGAGGATGTCGTCGCTGCTGCGGTTGGTCGGAATAAGCGCGGGTGTGGTCGATACCTTGCCGGTAGTCATGTCGGCGTTCGCAATGATGCCGATCTGCTTCACTCCACGTGCCGGGACCTTCACGGCCGGGTTCAAGGATTCTCGGACCAGCATGACGATCCGCGTGTCCACGACGATGGCCTGCGAAACATACGGCGACGACCCCGTGGGCATGGAGATGCACTGATTACCGATAGCGAACGGCTGCTCGATGACGGGGCAGATTTGCCGTGTTCCTACGGCCCATGGCTTTCCCGCAACGACTACAAGCGTCTGGAAATCCGAGGAGACCGTGGTGCTGTCCGTTCGTTCCAAGGTGTTCGCATCGAACATGTCGATTTGCCGGGGAGTCCCGTTCATGTCCGTACCGGCCACCAGCACGTGATTGTTCCATACGACCGGCCGCAAGTACAGCAGAGCGTCGTCGGTCACCTGTGCCTTGACCGAACGGTCGGATAACCCGTAGCGGATGATTTTACCCTGGTATCGGTTGGAACTCAACGTGAGCTCGTGACCGGTGATGAACAGGTGCTGCCCGTCGGAGACCTGGCCTTCGGTGTAGATCTTCAGTATTTTTCGCTCAGTGATTTTGCCCGTACCGTCCTGGACGACCAGCAGGTTGAGATACGAGTCGTCTTCCGGAGAATCGTTGCCGTTCATCACCGCCACGACCCCGCCGCCATACGGTCCGATGGACATAACACCGGAATAATTCGGATTATCCAACAGATGGAATGATCGCATCACGCCATCCTTGTCGATGATGAGATGCATGTTCGAGCGTTGGCCTCCGGCGATGAACTCGCCGTTCTCATACGAGTATACGGACACGTTCTGCAATTCGGGGACCCGTTCATCCGTAATGATGCCGCCCTTACGGTCAATGGTCAGCACGCCGCCCTTGTTCGATTCCAGCATGGCCGAATAGATAATCCGATAGGCTGCCGGCTTGTTCGAGCGCTCATAATGCGGGACGAGGTACCAGACGATGAGCGAAGCGGCCGCTATGATCGCCGTTGATACCGCGGCGACTATGGCAATCGCCGTCTTGTGATAGTGTCGCATCTTCATCGTTGCATCTTTCCTATGTTTTCCGAATCGATCATGGATCCGAACCGATACCGTCAGCATACGAACGATTCCACATCCGCTTGTCACGCTGTCATCAATCACATGGCAGGCACGCAAACCGGCTATGCAGGATAAGGGAACACCCAACTTACGGAACTTGACTATATGTGATGTCCCTGCTCACAGGCTTAATCCGCTCGATCCTTCTTTCTTTTCGCTAGAAGTATCCGGGTGACCCGGATCGATAGGATTGCTAGAACGAGTGGAACGACCACCCATTTAGGGAATTGCATCGCGTTGGAAACCAATGCCAGCACAAAAATCAACACGTACGCCAAAAGTTCCCACCATTTTAGAGGCAAACGATACGTTCCCTTCACGTTCTTGCACCGGTGTTGTATCTCAGTCGAGTTCTTCTTCTGTCGATTCATGGCTTCTTCCTTGTGTTTTGGTAATAGGTTTTGGAGACGATCGAAATCACCGCATACAATGCGCAGGTTCCGGCCGCAGCGAGCAAACGCCATCGTCCCTCGCTCCTGCACAAACGCCTATTACTTGAGCCGTGTGAAGTACCATCGGTCATGGTCATTCCCCTCTTCGAGGGCCAGCACTTTCCCATAATCCTTATTCAATCCGAGAACAGCCGGCCATACAACATCCTGTCAAGCAATCGCATGACAGGAATCTTCGTAGACATAGGATGAGACGGGAAGAGCCTGTCGCGGCAAGCCCTCCGACTATAGATGCAGGGGAACCGGCGGCGACGATGTCGGCACACAGGGTCAGGAACAGTCGCGTCCGTTTCGGTTCGATCAGGAACAATGGCATGGCCGTGGCCGTGTCGGTCAGGACTCGAACGGATAGCAGCGCCGCGATGATCGCCACGGGTTCGCTCATGGGTATGATCGCCCCGGCGATGTCCAGTCCGTTGAACGGCTTGTACAACACGATGATTGGCGCGTCGGCGAGCATCGCCCCAGCCACTCCTCACCCATTGGCGCATGCCCGTGGAATGCCCCTTGATCCGGGCCTTCGGCCAACGGTCCAATCCGCAATCGTGCATCATGCGGCGCACGCGATGACGCACGTCAGGCAAGATCATCATGCTCACCTTTGCCGTGTTCACGCTTGCGATGGTACCGTTGCTGTCTTTAGGCAATGGATGACAATGAGCGCGGAGACTCAATATACAGCCATAATTGGTATGTCTAGAGCAGGTAGATTCGCGGCGCGAGTGAAAGGACCAACAGCATGGATAGCAGCACGGGACGCAGCCAGGAACAGATTTCGAACGCACAATACGAATATCGTCTGCCGGCTGGATTTGAACGGTGTTCGAAACTGAAACCAGTCGCACAGGCTCCGAGTGCGTTGGAGCGGGTCAAGGCCATTGTGGACATTCTGTATTCGCCGGGCGGCTGCCCTTGGGATGGCAAGCAGACGAACCGTTCGCTGCTCAAACCGCTGCTTGAAGAGACCTATGAGTATGTGGATGCAGTTGAAACGAACGACAGGGATAACATGCGCGAGGAGCTGGGCGACGTGTTGCTGCAGTCGGTGTTCCAAGCGCGGGTGTGCGCGGCCGACTCAGCCGATCCATTTGACATTGACGAAGTGGCTGATCGTCTGGTGAACAAACTCATTACCCGCCATCCGCACGTATTCGAGCCTGATGATGACGCTGATGCGGAAGACAAGGCACAAAAAAACGAGACTGAGTTTTCTCCGGAGGAGACTCTCGCGCTGTGGGAACGCATGAAGCAGCAGGAGAAGCATCGCAGATCCGTGCTCGACGGCATCTCGCATGCGCAAGGCGCGCTGCCTCGTGCAGCCAAAGTGGTCTCGCGCATCATGAAATCGGTACACAAGGATGAGCTGCTCGCCGTTTTTGACGAGGCAATCAGAGCGAATAATACCCAGTGTCACACTGAAGAAGCTGCGTTGGATTCATCGATTACCACGGATTCTTCTGATTCAAGGCCCTCGACTTACGCCAATGAAATCCTCACCATCGTGCGCCGCGCTCAATCCGAAGGCATCGACCTCGAAGCTGCATTGCGCAATCGACTGCGCGATGTGGAGGCTACTATCTCCTCGCATGAAAAGGCACTTGAAAGCGAAGCGTCAGATTATTCCACTGAATGACAGGGGTATGCCGATTCTGTTTGACTGCAACTGTCGGCAGTCATTTTTGGATGCTTATGCGCTGCCCTAATCATCCAAACTATTTGGCATGCATGCGGCTTGGCCTCGGATGTGCTTTTGCCGTGAGTCTGGTTGCTTCGATTTTCCACACGGTGACGGCGTTCACCTGTGCATCGGTAAATTCGACATGTGGCATATGAGCCTGATGGTCCATAAGCAGCTGCAACCCATGTCGTCGTTCTTCAAAATCGTCCACAATCGAGGCGATGCCATTGCCGATGACCGAGGTGAACGCCTCGCCCCAGTTGCAGGCAGTACGCCCCTCGATGACCTCGCAATCGGTTCGCATGGCGAATGATACAGGCAGTTGATTGCTCGCAGCTCGGATAGCGTCAAGTTTGCGTCCGCGTGACGCCGAATGGATCCATAGGGTGAGGGAACCGGAAGCCGGATCATAGTCGTACCCGAAGTTGAGCGGCACCATCGTCAGGCCTTCAATATCCATGTACGCGACATCAATGATGTCGCATCGGCTGATGATTGCACCTATTTGAGCGAAATCGACGATCTCACGGTCGGCACGCCGCATCCTGCGATGTCCACCGGCTACAGTGTGCTCGTCATCCCGACGCTTCAGCACATGCACGCCATCGGCTGGTTTGCTGTCGTCATTCATGCCAGTCATGATTGGATATCCTTGTCGCTTCCCTGTAGCTGTGCAGCTGTATCAAATCATTCGGATGCGGATTGGTCTGTGATTAGCGGAGCCTCCTCATCGATGCCATCCAGGCTGGCTTCGCGCAGGGAGGTGAGGCCGGTGTCGGGATCCTTGTAGGTCACGTAAGCCTTGGTGGACACCTCGAGGATTTCGCCGGTCTTGCTTTCCGGAGCGGATACGATGACCTGGAAGCCGAGGCGCGGCAGCACGCTCAATGCACGCTGCGTGTAACGACCGTCCGCCTTGATGAGCGCCTCGTCAAGGAACAAGGTGGTGTAGCTCGGTTTCAGACGGTTCTCCATACCGCCGCCCAACAGGTAGATCAATGCAGCGCCATAGACGAACGAGGTGAGTTCCTGCAACGCGCCGCCCGAACGGCCTCCGGTCGAGGTGATGCGCTCGTCCGGACCATCCGCATGGTGCACGATGGCGTAGAACGAGGAGCGGCAGCGCGGGTCCAGATTGCGGGCACCATACTGTTTGATACCGTTGGCGTCCTTGACTTGCGCAAGCTCGTCCTTCAACAGCGTGACCATGGGAGCGCACGCGGTAAAGACGCGGCGGGACTCAGCGTGCTGCTTGGCGGCATCATCCGCTTCCCCGGCAGCAGTCTTCCAATCGTTCAATGCACCGATGGCCCGTGTGAGCTGGCTGGAGAACACGCGTTCCGGTCTGCGTACATCCGCTTGCAAGGACAGGCTGCCGTGCTTGGGGCCGAATTGCTGGCCTTCCAGCATGGCGTTGATGCGGTCGAGCTGATCGTGGATGTCGGTGGCATCCGTGTCGATGGCTCGTTTGATGGTCAGGAAGCTCATCAGCAGTTGTTCAAGGCAACGCCGGTATTCGGCTTCCGTGGCCGTGGTGGTTGCCAGTTGCGCAAGGCTTTCAAGCTCATCGAGATAGTAACGGTAGTCTTCCACGCTTGCGGTGAGCGCATCATCGTCCGCCGCCCAGATGCCGATGTAAGCGCTCATCTTCGATTCGACGGCCGTGCGTGCCGCGTTTGCCTGAGTCTGCAGCATGGTGATGCGTGTGTTGATATCGTTGGCCATGCCGGCAAGGACGCGTGCAGTGAAATCCGAGGTTCCAGCTCCCGCGCCGATGATCATATGAGCTCGTAGCGCCGTGTCTTCGATGCCGGTGAATCGATTTTCATATGCTTCGGCAAGTGCTGCGGTTACCTCAGCCGGTAGCTGACGCGTTGCGACTTGTTCGCGGCCACCGTCCTCCTCTGTATCTTCCGCTGCTGCGGCATGACGACTGAGCCACATGAGTGCCGCCTCAACTGCCCGCGATGATGCAGCTGAAGCTTGTTCGGCTTTCATACGACGCTCGTCCAACTGTTCGAGTTCTGTGGTTAGCTCGTCCTTGCGGGCAGAGAGCTCGGCGAGCTTGGGGTCGTTCTTAATGGAACTCATCGACTCTTCGATATCGGCGATTGTTTTGCGGGCGCCGTCGATGTCGATGCGTTCCCAAGAGGTGTAGGCAAGCTGGTTGGCGAGTTCGAGCTCGCGATGCAGCTTGTCTGAATTCTGCTTTGCGGATGTATAGTCGCTGTCTGACTGTTGCAACTTCCGCTTCGCCTGATCGATCTGCTGCTCGAGATCGTTCAGGTAGGCTTCGTTGACGAAACCAATGACTTGCGAACGATCTTTGATGCCGTGCTGCCCACGGGCTCCGGATTTGATCTGACCATCCGTCTGCACCTGGCGCATGCTGCGGTCGTCATCATCGATGGCATCCACACACAGGGCGTCATAATGCTCGGATTGGGCTTGCGAGCGCAGCCATCCGGCGAATGGCGAGTCTTCGCGGTAGCGCAGTTTGCTGGAAAGCCAGTTGCTCTCAGCGGATGCGGAAACGTCGGATGTATCGTCGTTTGCGTAATCGCGTGAGGTGTCTACGAATTGCCAGGTGCGTCGGCTCATGGCGTGCGGGTCGATGGTGCTGACCTTGGCTGCGAAACCTTGTTCATGGCGTTTGTCCACGAGGATGGTTTGCGCGATGGGCGCATAGGCTACGTTCATGGCGAGGCGCCAGCGTTCGTCGGTTTCCTTGACGTCCATGAGTTCGGCCACATAGGGCAGATCCGTTGGAGTCAGTCCGGTGGCGCGCGCCAGCATGGCACGGGTTTCGTCCATGTGCTGGGTGATGCGGGTGCGCTGCGATTTCTGGCGGTCGTAGTCGCGTTGCAATCGTTCGAGGTCGGCGCGCGCTTCAGCACGTGCGTTCATGGCCGTGGCGAGCTGTTCCTCGCATTCGCCGGAACGTTCGTCATACGTGCGTTTGAAGTTCACGGCATTGATGCGTCGCTCGTTCCATGCCTGTTCGTCGGTCGGCAGCTGCTCATCAATGGATGCGAACGTTTGTTCGATGCGCTTGCGGCTGGTTTCCGTATCCTCCAGCGTGCGCTTGGCCTGGTCCAGTTCCATTTCCAGGCGGGTCAGGTTGCCGCCGTCGAGGCCTTGCATCTGGCCGCGCAGCATGTCGATGCGGCTGTGCAGGTTCTCGGCGTTGCGGCGTGCGTTTCGGGCTTCGGATTCGTAGGCTTGCGCTTCATTGCGGTCGACGGGCAGCTGTGCGCCGACTTCCATGCGCATGCGGGCCATGGCCCAATCTTCCAGCGCATCCGGAATCGCCTTGCCATCCTCGGTCGCAACATCATCGAACATATGTACGCATTGGTTGGCTTTGGCATATTCGCCGTAAGCGTTTTGGATGCCGCGCAATGCGTCCATGCGTTTGGTTTTCTCTTCCATGGCATGGAAGTTCGCGTCGTAGCGTTCGTAATCCTCGACCGTGGTGCGTGCGAGCTCCAATGCTTCGGGTACGCCGAGCACACCTTGTTTGAAGATGTCGTCGAGTCTGGATGGCGCGTCCGCGGATTGGATCTTATGCAAGAGTCGGCAGGCTTCCTCGCTCAGGCCCATGATCGACCAAATGTGGCTGTGGAAGGCTTCGGCGCTGGGGAAGGTCAGACAGTCGGGGTAGGTGTCGCGCAACTGGCCGGGTGTGAACGGGTTTTCGCGATACTGATCCATGAGTCTGGGATCGATGGGCTTGCCCCAGACCGCGTATTGGCGGCGCACGTCGGCGCGACCATCACCGGGCATCAGGTACAGGAATTTCGCGCAGGAGAGAATCTGACCGGAGGTTTGATTGCGATAGGTGTCCACGATGGCACCCCATACCGCTTGCGGAGCGCCGGTAACAGGATCTTTGCCGCGTAGGTAGATTGGCTCATCGCCGTGTTCGGTGCTGCCGACACCGATCATGCCCTTCAAATACGTGTAGTCGCTGCGTTCGGAACGTCCGGAGTTCGATGCCTTGTTGAATGGCGTACCGGTCGGGTAGAGCAGTGAGATTTGCGCATCCACCAATGTGGATTTGCCGGACTCGCTGGCGCCGGCGAGCAGCGTCACGGGAAGTGTGGAATCCGTGGAGGGGCGGAATTCGTGATAGCCCTCGTAGGAACCCCAGTTGACGAGTCGGCGGCTGACCATCATCCAACGGTCGGCGATCATCTGCAGTTCTGCGGCTGCCATCGTCACTCCCCTTCCTTCTGCGTGTGTACCGTATTGGCTGTATCGCCGTCATCATCCGTGGCATCGAACAATGGCTCGGTGAAGAGATTCTCATCCGGAATGTCGTCATCCGATTCGGCTGCATCGGAATCCGATGATTCCACCGACTCGGCATCCGCGCCATTGAAATCATCCGAATCAGATGCCTCCCCCAGGTTCTTGGCCGCGGTATCCAGCCAGGTATCGGCCAATGCGCGGTCCAGTACCACGGGCACCAATGGTGTGATGAGGTACATGGCCTCATCATCCATTCGAGCCAGATAGCCGTAGGTGATCATCGTGGAGACGATGGCGCCTACCTGTTTGAGCACGCCTTCCTCATCGTTGCGCGAGGCCAAGAAACCTGCTCCCGAGGCGAGCGCGGCGCGGATTTCCTCGAAACTCACCAGCCATTCCGATTGGTCGGTGCGCGTGTTTTCATATTCGAGCACGCGGATGCGCAGGAAGGCGAGCAATGCCGCTTCCTCGCGTTTCAAGCTGGCTCGGGTTTTCAATGCTCGCAATGCCACATTGTCGTTGGCCACGGGGGTCGCATACATGATGCGGTAACGTTCGTTGACCACGAGGGCGAGCAGATCGTTGTTGAGTGAACGTTCCACCGCTTCACGGTTATCGTTGACCAGATCGTAGAGTTGACCGGAAATATAGCGTTCACGTTTCAAGGCGATGGCGGCCATGCGCGCGTCCGCGGTCATATCGCCGTAATCGTCTTCAAACAGGGCGTACGGGTTGGCGACTGGTTCGCTCATGCTTATCCTTCCTCCACGATGCTGTCAAGTTCCTCCAACGAAGCCCATACCGGGCTCGTGATCCAATCCCTGGGTGTGCCGTCCAGGGCGACGCAATGCCAGACCACACCAGCTGCGGGATTCGCCACAGAATCCTTGTCTTGACCTTGGCTCCCGTTTGGCGTGGCCACGGATGGCAAACTGCCGAGGAATCCGACGATTTCGCTTTCGCGGCGTTCCCGTTCGGGCAATCGGTTGAAACTGGCGGCTACATCCACCTTGCCCTGTGCGATGGCTGGATTGCGGCGAATGAGTTCCACCATATGACGCAATCGCGGGCCTCCACCTTCGACCATGTCTTTGAGATTGACCTGCGGCACTTGCCGTTCAGCGACGTCCAAGGAATCCAAGCCCGGCATCTCGGTATAGGCCATCGAACGCGCGGGCCGCATCGGCAAGGGGGCGAACAGAGCGCTCGCCGTATCAGTGCCGTATGGTCGTGAGGCATCGCCGGTATGGGCTTTCGCATCGGCGTTCAGGTTCACGTACAGCCGGTTCAATCGGCTCATCATCGTACGGTATCGCGTATCGGTTTGCTGGCGCACCAGACGGCTGATGGCCTCATCGGAGACGCGCATCTGATGGCGTACCGCTTCGATGCCGTCGTAGATGCGGGACAGTTCGTCACGAATCTGCCCGAGCAATGCCGCGGATTCACCGGCGAGATACGGGGTTTTGGCGATGTCTCGCAAGGCGGAGTCAATCTGCTGGCGGCCTTCGTCAGTAATGATCACCTGGAACGCGTCTTCGAATCGACGTCCGGAATCGGATTCGCTGAATGAACGGCGGTATTCCTCGTGATACCGGTTCAGGGTTTCGTCCACGCTCATGTCGCCGGCCTGCATGCGGCGGCGCAACGCATCGCCGTTATCGCGTTCGGTGAGCACCAGTTCGCGCAGATCGATGGGAACGCCTCGCAACGTGTTATGGATCACGGCGATCACATCCTCCACCTGAGCCTGACTCAATGTGGCATGCTGCTGGCCTTGCTGGATGCGCTTGATCTCATGCTTGCGTTCTTTGATCTCACTGTTGAGTAAGCGGACACGTTCACCGGGGTCGGCGGTCAACTGCATGCGCGCATGTTCGATCTCCATGATGATGCTGTTGGCCTGGGCGCCGGAGAGAGCACGGGATTCGTCTTCCAAACGGCTTAACGCTTCGATGGCGCGATGCGCACGAGCGGTCAGGCGGTAGAGGAATCGATGGGAGGCGGCGTCATGCGAGTTGGCGAGCCAGGCGTAGTCGCCCTCGCCTTCACGGGTCAGATCGGCAAGGATGCGATGAGCCGCGTCCGCATAGGATTGGTCTTTCAACGTGTATTCGCCGCTGGAGGCCAGTAGCTCCAGACTCTGCGCGAAGCGTTCCTCCACGGTTTCGCGCGGCAGCTCGCCGGTCAACGGGTCGAAGGCGGCGCGCAGCAACGCCACATACAGCATGGCATGCTGCCGCAACAGCAGACGGAGCACGCCGGTTTCATAAATCGGCCGCAGACGTTCCATTTCCCGTCTGATATCGCCCATGCGTCTCCTTTGCGTCGTGCCAGAATGACGTATCGACGCTAGCACACACTCGGGAGCGTCACTCGCCGCGCAACGCATCGGTCGGCGTGAGTCGGGCCGCGCGCGATGCCGGATAGAAACCGGCGATGATGCCGACCAGCACGGCAGCACCCCATGCGGCAGGCAATCCAGTCCAATCCAAGGTCAATGGTTGGCCTGCGTTCATGGCAACGCCTATGGCGGTAGCTGCACCGATCAGAACCCCAGTGAACCCGCCGATGGCGGACAACAATGCCGCTTCGGTGACGAATTGCATGCGGATGTTGCCGGGCGTGGCGCCAAGCGCACGCCGCAAGCCGATTTCCCCTCGACGTTCCATCACGGTCACAATCATCATGTTCGCGATGCTCATGCCACCCACGGCGAGCGCGATGGCACCGATCATCAGCCCCAAGGTAGTCAGAGAGTCATTGGTGGCGTTTCGGGCTTGGGAGAGGTTCGCCGAAGCTGAAACGGAGACGTTGCCGCCGGACAGGTTCGCCGCATGTGCGATGATGCGGCGCAAGGATTCGGCGTTACCGGGTTTGGTGCGCACGTAGATCTGGCTGATTTGCTGTATTGATTCCTTCTGGTCCGGGTAATGGCTGATTGCCCAGTCGGCTCCGATGATGACGGATGCGTTGATGGATTGCGCTTGTGGAGCGGGCTCAAGGATGCCGATGACGCCGTACCATTCGTTGTCGATGAGAATGCGGTCGCCAGTCTGATTGATACCGAGACGGTAGGCGGCCTCGGATCCGAGGACCGCGACCGGTAGACTCTCGTTGTTCGCATTGATACCATGCCCTTGAGCGAATGAGGCATCCACAGCTTGGATTGCGCCCGGCTTCATGATGGATACGGCCAGCGCATTGCCATTGGTTTTCGGTACAAGCTCGTTTTTGAAGACTTGGGCGTCCTTGGGTGGGGTGAGGAATACGCCGACTTGTTCAACGCTGGGCTGACGCGCGATGGTTTCAGGCGCATAATCGGGCAACGGCACAGGCTGTCCTGTGGCATCCTGCCCGGGGGCCACGACCTGCAGGTTCGCCCCAAGCGCATCGAGCTGGGCGAGCAAAGCGGCTTGGTTGGAGGCGGCGATACCGGAGAGCGCCACATAGGAGGCAACACCCAATGCGATGCCGAGCGAGGCGAGAATGGTACGTGAGATGCGGCCTGTGGCACCGATCCATGCCGTATGCAGGAGGTCGGCCACACGTGTGGCAAGCGGCTTACGCATGGCTGCCTCCTTCATCAAGTTCCGTGACCACGCCATCCTGAATGTGCAGGCGGCGCGGGAATCGTGCGGCAATATTGGGGTCATGGGTCACGATTACAAGGCTCGCTCCTTGATCGGCAGCGCCCATGAGCAGTTCGATGATGGCATGGCCGGTATCGGTGTCGAGTGCGCCGGTGGGCTCGTCGGCGAAGATGATGTCGGGCTTCTTCGCCAATGCCCGGGCGATGGCAACACGTTGCTGTTCGCCGCCAGACAACTGAGAAGGCTTGTGCAATATGCGCTCACCAAGTCCAACCTGTTCGAGCGCTTGGATGGCCTGCTCACGGCGGGCGTTGCGCGGCAGTGTTGTGTATTGCAGCCCGGTCATCACGTTCTCCAACGCGGAAACGGTGGCGATTAGATGGAATTGTTGGAATACGAATCCGATGTGTTGGGCTCTGAGAATGCTGCGGCGCTTCTCCCCCATGTCCGTCACGTTCTGGTCATCGTAGGCGAGCATGCCGGAGGTGGGCATGTCCAATGCGCCGAGCAAGGACAGCAAGGTGGATTTGCCGGAGCCGGATGGTCCCACGATGGCGATGCGCTCACCATGATTGATGGCGAGTGACGTGTCATGCAGTATTTCCAGAGGATTGCCATCCTTGCCCGGAAAGGATTTGGTGACGTGATCCAACGTCAGCAGCGCGTTCATGAGACCACCACCTTGTCGTCTTCCTTCAAGCCGTTGGCTTTGGTGATCTGCGCCTGGGCGCCCGCCACGAGACCAATCTCAACGCTGATGCGTGTGATCTCATTGCCGCGAATCACCTCGACCGCATATGAGTTGCCGGCGCCGGCAATCAATGCGGTGACCGGTACGATAAGCGTCTCCGTGTTTGCCGCTGCGGCGTTCGGCACAATGACTTGGATGGTCGCAGGTCCGAATTGCGCCACTTGCGTCTGATCGGGGAAATCAATGCGCACCGAAGGTGAGGTGACCTGTCCGTCCTTGCCGGTGGATTGCCCGCCTTGATCGACGGCAGTGAGCGTGGTGTCAACCGTGGTGTTGTCCGGCAGGATCACCTGTGCCTTATCACCGGCCTTGAATGTGGCGGCCTGGGCTGCGGTGATGGTGGATTGCGCATGTAGGGTCACGCCCGTGTAGCTGGCTGGGCTCACGTTGGTGTCTCCGAGTTTCGCGTTCACGGTTTTGATGCGAATCGGAGCTGAGGAAGCCAACGCTACGGATCCGGGATTAAATACCCCGTTGACCGCGTCCCCGGTGAGGCCGAGAGAACGCTGCCATTGTTTGATAGCTTCACGGGTCAGCCAATTGACATGCGGACCTACCTCACCGGTATAGAAACCGAGCTCCTTAAGGTTCTGCTCCAATTGGGTCACATCCGGACCGTCCGAAATCCCCACTTCGATGGTGCGCCAGAAAGGGCGCTCGCCATGGAAGAGCGGCACAGACACCCCATCCATCTCATACACCTGTTCACCGGCGTTGATTTGTTTGCCGGCAACCGGCAGTTGGGTGATAATGCCGGTGGCGGCAGCAAAATCGGAAGCGTCATCGTATTGGAGGGTCGCACCGAGCCGGGTCTCCGCGTTGAGCACACCTTTGGTGACCGGCTGCGCGCGCAGCGTGGTCACATCGATGTTTTGTGTGGATGATTGGTTCGCCGCGGTCATATGGCCGATAAGCGTCCACGGGCGTGTGGCCACACAAGTGGCGGCGAGTCCTATCACTGCGATGAGCACGATGATGATGGTGATGATTCTGCGGCGTTTGGAAAATCGTCGCGCTTCCGTTCGTGTCATGATGGGCTCCGATCAGTTCATCGCCTGCTGGACGGCGAAGGTGTCGTAGGGGTAATCGCCATTCCAAGCGAAGATTACGGGCGTATCGTTTGCCGGGCATTCTTTGAAAAAGCGCCGCACATCTTCTTCCGGTACGGTGTTCGGGATCACGATGGTCAATGGATGTTCGCCGCTCGGATCGGCGATCCAACTGAACCCTTTGGCACGGGCGTCCTGTGCGTATTGCAAAACGGAAGCCTTGTCTTCCTCCGATGCATTGGCATCTTTGTCTTCAGCACTGAGCGTGGATTGAGAAAAGTCAGGGACTGCCGCCTCACAAGCAGCATAATCGGATTGTTTGGATGCGTATGGCGAACCGGCCATGTCTGCCGCGGTTCGGAAGATCACGTAGTTCCAGTCCTCTTTGGTGATGCTGTTGCCGATACCACCCGACGATTTGACGTGAGGATACAGTTCTGGCGGCGTTGCATGGTAGTGTTCCTCCGTGCCATCCTCAAGATATCTGATTTCGGATGGCGCGGGATTGCCGGCCGCATCAAGCTCCACGACTCCTACCTGATTATTATCCCAGCCAACCGATCGCGCATCGAAGCCTTTACTGGTGAGGCAGGAAACAAATCGCTTGACCTCAATGCTCGGCTCTTCCGGCCCATCATTATCATGTGAGTCCGTGGCGCCGGTTGAAGTGCCGGTATTGTCACCGGTTGCCGCATCTGTTCCACTGTTCACAGTGAGCGGTGACGAGCATGCGGCCAGCATGGCTAGACCGAATGCGGACACGACTAGGCTGGCCGCTATTCGTCTTAGCCCATAACGGCTCTCGCCCTCTTCGATATGCTGATGCTGTTTCATCATGCCCCCCTAATTTCGCTATTCCGGTCATTGGTCATCGATGGTCGAATGCGAAAGAAATATGAATCAATGTGAAAGCGTTCCGTGCCTCATTGCCGGATGGATGCGTGTTCAGGAAACCACTCCCATGGCCTCATCCATAACTTTGGTGTAGTCGTAACCGAAATCATCCGGTGTTCCATCGAAGCCGAAGGTGATGTGCGCATCCCTTACTGGGCATTCCTTGAAGAAACGGCGCAACTCGTCTTCGGACACGGTTTTGGGGACGAGGATGGTGGTCGGTTCGTTTCCTGTCGGATCGGCGACCCAGCTGAAGCCTTTGCTTCGCGCGTTCTTGGCGAAGTCAAGCGCCGCCTGCTTATCCTCATCGGAATAGGTCGGTGTCTGGCTCAGGTCCTGTGCGGGCTGGGCGAAGTTCGGGTTCTTGGCCTCGCAGTCTGCGTAGTCCTGTCGTTTCGACTCGTATGGGCTGCCGGCCAACGCAGCGGAATCCTTGAACGCCACCCATACCGTGCCGTAGTCGATGGATGTGAACATGGAGTTGGCGTACATCTGCTGCGTTGCGGAGTCGGTGGACACGCTCATGCCATTGTCGTCAGCCTTGACCGGCTGCCCGTTTGAGTCGAGCATGCGCAGCATGACCATGTTTTTGGTGGTCGGAGTCTTTGACTTGCCGGACGAGCCCGGCATTCCAGGCATGGCCGCGGCTTGCGCTTCGAATCCTTTGTCGGTCAGGCAGGAGACGAATTGCTTTGCGCTCGCATCGGTTGCGAGATTATCTGTGGAACTGGCAGCATTACCGGTACCGTTGGTATCCGCTGCCTGGTTGATGAACGGCATGGAGCATCCGGCGAGCGCAATCAGACATGCTGCCGATGCGGAGGCTGCCGCCAATGTACGCCGCAATGGCTGATTGGGAATGTGATTGAAGTTGATGACCATGTCGGTTCCTTTCGGCAGACGATTCTCATGTGGCTGATGACTTCATCAAACTCCGTTCGCTGTGGCGCGTCGGTGAGGGATCGTCTTACTTTTGCTTTACCTGGTTTTCGAATCATGTGGACCCTGCTGAGTTCACTGAGCTTACTGTTGTCGTTCGCTGAGAATGCGGTTGTATGCCGTGCACTCCCCGGTGCAGGAGGTGCCGAACGGAATGCCGTCATGGCTGGGCCATTGATCACCGGAGTAGGTGTCAAAGAAACGACGTAGCTCCTCATAAGACACGTTGGATGGAATCTCAACCGCCTGAGTCTCCCCGGGTGCAGGGTCGGCCATCCAGCTGAATCCATCTGCGCGAGCCCTGCGCGCGAAGTCGATGAGTATCTGCTGGTTATTGGAGTTTGTGGAGGTCGAATCGGAAGCTGTGCCGTTCGAAGCATTGCCGTTTCCATAATTCGGCTGCGCGAAATCAGGATTCGCCGCCTCGCATGCCGCGTAATCAGCCTGCTTGTCCGCATAGATGGAGCCGGTGAGCGACTTGGAATTCTTGAAGCCCACCCATGCGCCTTCCTTGGCGGAGACGATGGTGTACATCACGTCTGGGTACAGTGGATCCGCATCTGCGCTAATCACCATTCCGGGGCCGGGCACAATCGGGGTGCCGTCCGCTCCAAGCCGGCGCACCACCACAGTGGTTTGCGGAGCTTCGTCGACTGATGAGCCAAGAGGCTGCAACGCATAGCTTCCGGTGACTTTCGCATCGAATCCTTTCTCGACCAGGCAGGCCGCGAATCGTTTGGCTATCGTCTCCAGTTCGGTGGTGCTGAAATTCGCGGATGGATTGCTGGAATCATCGGTTGCCTTCGCGGTGTTTTCTGCGCTCTTAGCGGCAGTTTTCCCATCATTGCCGGCACCCTCGGTCGTAGTCGATGATGAACATGCGGCTGTTCCAAATAGGCACGTCAATGCCATCAGACTTACTGTCAGACTACGGGTTATCGTTCGGACATTGGCTTTGCCACCTTGTTCGCTTGCCATGGTTTCTCACCTCCGCTGATGTAATCGCTGCTTCGCTGCGGTTGATTCCATTCAACCTCCTACCCAGTGCGCCGACGGTGAGAAAAAGGATTACCTTCGCCTTACCTAAAAAGCTTGAAAATGAACGAATAACGCCTGTATAGGCGGATAATTGGATGTACCAGACATGGTGAGGGGCATGGCATGAGAATCCTGATCGTTGAGGACGACCGCGAATTGGCGGCCGCATTAGATGATGCACTGCGCTACGAAGGATACGCCACAAGCATGGCCGCAACCGGCGTGGAAGCGCTGAAGATTCTTGCCGAACAAACCGTGGATATCGTGCTGCTGGACCGTGATCTGCCGGTGCTCTCCGGAGACGCGGTGATGGCCACGATTGCCGCGAACCATATCCCTGTAGCAGTGATCATGTTGACGGCCGCCGCCGAGGTGAGCGACCGGGTGAGCGGACTTGATTTAGGCGCTGACGATTATCTGACCAAACCGTTCGCCTATCCGGAATTGCTGGCACGTATCCGCGCATTGCAACGCCGTGCCAGCAAGGGCGCTGCTACGGCGGCGGTGCTCATGCATGGCGATTTGACGCTCGATACCACACGACGTCTCGTGTTCCGGGACCGTGGCCATACACTCGTCAAACTCACACCCAAGGAGTACGGCGTGCTGTTGGAACTCATGCGCGCGGATGGCGGATACGTGAGCGTAGGCGAACTGTATGAGACCGTCTGGGATGATGCCACAGCCGCGGAACCAGCCGACGTGATCAAAACCACCATGTATTCCCTGCGACGCAAATTGGGCGACCCGAAAACCATCGAATCAACACGCGGGGAAGGATACCGACTCGCATGAACCGCTTTTCTAGCTGGGTTCTGGCTCCCCTTGTTAGGGGAGCTGGCGCGCGAAGCGTGACTGAGGGGTAGTCATATGCAAGTATTCCAATCGTTGCGAACGCGTTTTTCTGTCATTGCCGGCAAGCTCGCGCCGAAGTCGTTCCGCGCGAAAATCACTGTGGCCATCGCACTTATCATCATCGTGATGATGAGCGCGCTTATCGTCACGCAGAATATCGTCGTGGCACATACCACTGCGGAGGCAAGCCAGACGGTGACCATGTGCGCGAACTCCGATGGCACTGTGTCCGTCACCGCAGGCGCGGATGCCGAAAACGGATCAGCCGCCGACGGTACCGGAGATGACGCACTCGTCTGCTACACGGGTGCGAGACGAAACCTCGACGGCATGAAACTGTACGTGCCCTTCAATTCCAAAGAATGGGATACGGCCATAGAGCAGACCAAAAACGGCAGCCCTTGGATTCTTGACGAGTACAACGGCGTGATGATCAACACGGCGAACACCATCGCCAACACGCTGACCACCTCCATGCGCACGGTCTCCATTATCGCGCTCGCCGTATTTGGCGTATTCGCGGTGCTTGCAGCATGGTTCATCGGCACAATGCTGTCCCGACGCGTCACCGAAGTAGACAAGCAGGTGGCAGCCTTGCAACCTAATGATTTGAGCGTCAGGCTTGATGTGAAACCCGGCCATGACGACATCGACCGACTGGTCGATTCGATCAACGGCATGCTTGACCGCGTGGAAGCCAGCGCGGAAGCCGAACGGCGGTTCGTGTCCAATGCCTCACATGAGTTGCGCACGCCTATCGCCGCCGTGGAGACCAATCTTGATGCGCCTCTTTCCCAAGGCCGTTTCCCTGCTGATGTGGAACCATCGGTACGTCGTGCGCTTGCAGCCAATAGGCGCGGTGCCGAACTCGTACAAGCGTTGCTTACTCTTTCACGCATTCAAAGCGGCACCATCGGCGGCGATAATGCGCAGGCTGAGGGCAACGTCGATTTGCGCGAATGCATTGAAACGTCACTCGCTGATATTGATGATGCAGTTGTTCAAGCCGAAATCGCTGTCAACATCGATGGTGATGCCACAGTTCCTGCAAACCCGGCATTACTGGGATTGGCCGTGGGCAATCTGCTGCGTAACGCCGCAGTGCACAACATGGAGAACGGGTCTATCGATGCGACGATTACCACGACCGATAACGCTGGTGATAAAGAAAGTAACGGAGATGAAGCAGCCAAAAGTATTGATACTAACGCCCACCATGACGTATCGCTGACTGTCGTCAACACAACCGACGAAATACTGCCGGCAGATCTCAATGAGCTTGTCCAGCCATTCCACCGCGGTCAGAATTCGCGCATCAGCGCCACGCCTGGCGTGGGCCTTGGCCTATCCATAGCGGACGCCGCCTGCCAAGCCATGCACGCCACCCTCAGTCTCAGCCAGCCGGAACCAACCAAGTTCCAAGCCACCATACAATTCCACAATTAGGTATTGCCTTTACCTTCAATCCCCGATACATTGGCGAGAGGTAAGTTGTTCCCTCACAAGAAACGGAAAGTATTGTGACCGCTCCGAATTCGCCAGAAACCAATGCTCAGACCGCAAATCAGACCGCGGCCAAGACAGCCAAGACCGGCAAGCTTGAGGTCTCCGATCTCATTACCATTGGCGTATTCGCCGCACTGTATTTTGTGATGGTTTGTGTGGCTACGCTGGTCAGCACGCTGTTCACCGGCGGCTTCGGCTCCATCTTCCTGCCTGCCATCGCCGCGTTGATTTCCGGCTGCGTGTACATGCTGCTGGCCGCACGACTCGGCAAATTCGGCGGCATTACCGTCATGGGCGTGGTCATCGGCCTGTTCCTGTTCATCTCCGGTCACTTCGTGCTCTCGTTCATAGCCAGCATCGTATTCCCAGTGATTGCTGACTTGATTGCCAAAGCCGGCAAGTACAAGAGCAAGGCTTTGTTGCTGGCCAGCTATGTGGTGTTCTCCTACGGCCTCACCGGTCCGATCCTGCCGCTGTGGTTCATGAAGGACGCCTACATCGCCAGCCTGCAGGCACGAGGCAAGGATGCAGCCTACATCGATGGCGTGTTCGCCAACATCAACACCGGCACGTTCATCATCTCGATGGCGGCAATCCTGGTTTGCGCGATCGTCGGCGGCTGGTTCGGCCAGAAGATGATGAAGAAACACTTCGTCAAGGCCGGCATCGTCTGATGCGATCCAGCCTTCCTGTGGAACATACGGCGAGTACAACCCTAACGCCGATACAGCCCCCGGTAGTCTCAATGACACCGGGGGCACCCACGTATTCGGGCACTGCTGACGATTGCTCAACGGAACAACCAGGCCATCATATTCGAGCCGTTCGCACACTCGATCCGCGAACAAAGCTGTTTCTGCTTTTGACCGCCAATCTCATGCTGTTCTTCCATGTGACGGTCACCACGCAAATCATCCTCGTGACGATTTTTCTCATTCCGCTTGTAGTCGCAGGCCGTTGGAAGTTGACCCTGAACTTTGCACTTACGTATGCCGTGCTCACCGGATTGGGCTTCCTTGATCCTGATGCTTTGGGAGTGCCGTGGCTGCATGTAATCTCTGCGTTGGCAGTCGGCTGCACGATGATGCTGCCCTGTTTCATCACGGGAGCCTACGCGTTCACCACCACCTCCCCCAGTGAATTCATTTGCGCAATGCGACGCATGCATGTGCCTGAATCCGTGGTGATTCCCTGCGTGGTCGTCATCCGGTTCTTTCCGACGATTGCCGAGGACTACCGGCAGATTCGCAATGCGATGGCCTTGCGCGGTATTGCCGCAGGCGGCTGGGGGCTCGTGCGCAATCCCGCGCAATCGTTGGAATACATTCTTATCCCGTTGCTGATGAACGCCACCAATGTGGCCCAGGACTTGTCTGTGGCTGCGGTGACCAAGGGGCTAGGACATACAGGAATGCACACCTCGCGTACCCAGATTCGTCTGCGAATCATAGATTGGCTTGCAATGATTGTAGTGCTGATTCCGCTGGTGCTTGACATTGCTGGGGTGATTCAATAATGACAGCCGACGTGTATTCCAACAACGTGTCGTTTACTTATGAACATGCCGACGAACCAGCTTTAATCGACATCACGTTGAGTATTGCAAGCGGTCAGTGCATCGTATTATGCGGTGCCAGCGGATGCGGCAAAACCACATATTCCCGTATCGTCAATGGTCTGATTCCACAGTTCTTCCACGGTGAATGCAGTGGGGCACAACGTACTTGTGGGCTCGATACCGCTATCGAGCCCATCGATGGGCTCACTCCCTTGGTCGGCAGTGTATTCCAGAATCCCAAAACCCAGTACTTCAACGCCAAAGTCATCGACGAACTTTCATTCCCCGCGGAAAACATGGGATTGCCGCCTGAAGCAATCAATAAGCGTATCGCGAAAACCGCGCGGCGATTCTCCATCGAACCATTATTGAATCGCAGCATCTTCCACCTTTCCGGAGGCCAAAAACAGCGCATTGCCTTGGCTGCGGCAACCATGTTGAGTCCAAGACTGCTCGTGCTGGATGAACCAACAAGCAATTTGGATGCTGTGGCTATTGAGAAAATGCGCGAGCTCGTTGCACAACTCAAAGCGGCTGGCATGACCATCGTCGTGGCGGAGCATCGACTCGCATGGCTGAATGGCATCGCCGACCGATACCTTGTATTCGACAACGGTCGCATCGCACACGAATATGAGGCCGCAGAATTTCTTGCGCTCTCCCCCGGCTGTATTGGCGCAATGGGATTACGTGCACTTGATTTGCAGCCGTACCGGCAGCGCATTGCACAGCTCGAATCGCAAACGGCATCGTCGTTTTCCGAATCGCCCACACCGCTGCTTTCCACTCGCAATCTGAGTATCGGCTACCGTGGGCGTGACGGTTTCACGAGGACCATTCCGGATCTTGATTTCCATGCCGGCCAGATCATCGGCCTGATGGGCCACAACGGTTGCGGCAAAACCACACTGGTCCGTACACTGACCGGTCTTATCAAACCAGCATCCGGCACCGTGCTGCTCAATGGCAAACCAGCCAAGCCACGCGAACTGACACGTGCCGGATTCCTGGTCATGCAGGACGTGAACTATCAGCTGTTCTCCGACAGCGTGCGCGAGGAATTGTTGCTTGGTCTTGATGAGTCTGACCCGGCGAATACCAAACACTGCAACCAAGTGCTTGAAGACCTTGACCTCACCAGATTCGCCGACCGGCATCCGATGAGTCTTTCCGGAGGCCAGAAGCAGCGCGTGGCCATCGGTTCGGCATTGATGTGTGGCAAGGACCTCATCATTCTGGACGAGCCGACCAGCGGCCTCGACCGCTACCATATGGAGCACGTGGGTGAACTTCTCCGCCAGCTCGCCGCACAAGGCAAGACCGTGCTCGTCGTAACCCATGACGAGGAACTCGCCGCCGGCTGGTGCACCGACATTATCAACCTGGAACACAACGAAGACGCGTCAAAAACAAACAGCTAAAGGCATGCGCGCATTCTTTACACAGCCAACCTATTAAAACCGGTAAATATCTACCGCCTCGATTGGCGCGCTCATATATTCGAGGCATGAGATGCAGAGCAACACAACACGACAACAGTTCGATTGATTTCGAAGAATGGCCTGACAAAAATCAAACCTTCAATAATTTCGTCGTCAACACATCCAATCGAGAGGCTTGGAGATAACCATGATGACAGTCAAACTTGAGTGGACTGCTGATATGCCGTCAAACTCTCCGTATGCGCTTGATGCGAATCATAATAGGCGAATGAGCCGAGATGATTTTCATCGAGCTGGAGAGGCTCTGTCGGATTTCTTGAATATCGTTGCCGGAACGAAGACAACGGTTGAATGGTATAACGATTATTCTGCAGAAATTGTTCCGACGCTTGATGAGGAACAGGAATACTCAACGGATGATGACGGCCACACAAGCGAGGTATTCGAGCTCGATGAAGCTCTATTCGATGATATTGACTGGAAATTGCAGGATACACTGACATTAATCTCAGACGTTCAACGCCTTGGCCAGAAGGGAGTAATGAGCATTGACTTCACTGACGGCAGCATCCAGTTATCGCAGCACGATATCATTCGAATGGCTAACAGATATGCTCTGTTGAATAGCGTTTCAGCTCATCGAGATCTACTCGCGCAAATCACACGATTCAGAACCGGATTCATGACCGTACGAACTGAGAAAACCACCATCACGTTGAATCAAACCTGGATTCGCGATTTCGAAAAAGGACTTGAAATCGCACTCTACGCCATGCGTATCAGTCAACTGATTTAATTCAACAATCGCTCCAGCCATATGACTAGTCGGCATACAGGCTTGCAAGGTATTCGCCGTCTTTTTGTAACGTGTCGCGCAGAGATTGCGGAGACAATATTTCGATGATGCGATCGTCGGCGTATTGCAATGCCCACCAGAGTGCCGCTTTTTCATTCGAGGTAATTTGTACATCGTATGTGTGCTCGGCAATACGAGTTACCGTGGCATCATCGAACTAATCATAAACAGACTCAAGGGTATTCTTGATGCGCAAATGAATCGGGACGGCCTTGTCGTTCATCGGGTAGGGACGCTCCCCCATGTGTTTATCCCAATCAAATGAAGAACCCGGCTCCGGATTGAAGCTGTCCAATGCGCGCATCAGTGAATGGTCATGCTCATTCACTGCAAGATTACGGAAACGCTCTACATGCAGATAGCTCAGATTCTCATATTGATGCATATGGCAAATCAAATAGTATTTGCCGTTTCGATACATCAACCGGTATGGGTCTGCCGCATAGTTTTTTACGCTGCCTGAAGCATCTTTCCTCGGTATTAAAGTCCCGTCAACGTCATAGGTGCAGTAGTGGAATGTAATAGCCCGCTCATGAACAATCGCATCATTCAGCAGTTCGATGTTATTCAGGAATTCACGATTGTAATTGCGCGGCGTGCTCAGCTGGCCAAGAGCACCAAGCTAGTTGGGCTGGCCAGCGAAAGCATATAATTTCGCGATAAGGTCGTGCAGATATTCGCTGTCTGAGCGGGAAAGGATTGCCCCGTCAGCGAGCAGCCTCATTTGAGCGGTATCGAAAATAGGTTCAATGTACCAGCCAGGTCGAGGATCGGCGCTTTCGGCATTTTTCAAGTCCTTGCGTTCGATGCGTTCAATCTTACGCCCGAATGGCTGCATTGCTTGCAAGGTATGCAGATGGGAACGAACCGTTTTCTCCGTGACTCCAAGCTGATTGGCAATCCAAACGGCGGTTATACCATGCTCTCGGTCGGTGTTCTTATCAAGCAGTTCAAGGATGCTTACGACAATCTCTGCGGTTGACGGTACAAACTGTGCCATTACCACCATTGCCTATCCCCCTTGTAAAAGAATGCTGATTCATGAGCTAAGCTGACAAAAATGCAATTACACAAATCCATTTAATGCTCAAGCTTATCGAGATACTCTTTCTCTTTTGACAGCATCTTATCAATCGCGGTACGTAGCTTATTCTCTACTGCTTGAGGATTTACATCAGTCTTATCTTCATATTTCAGCGAACCAATATTGGTTGGAATAGTGATAATCTTCCTATATCTGTTAGTCGGGAGAACAGTCTGCAGCTTGTGAGGTATTACCTCAACCAGTCGATTCATGCGTTCAATCACATCCTCTGATTGGTTGAGTGGTCCAAGTTCAAGTTTGACCGACGGATTATTCAGCGGAGGATAAATCCAATATGTGTAGGTTCGGCTGTTATCTCCCCAACTGCCACGTTGCTCTTGTTTGTTGAGCAAATATTTATCCATACGTTTTGTAGTAAATCCAAGATATCGTCCCGGCTCATTTTCACCGTGGCACCAAGAAAAAACATCCTCATTCTTGTACTTGTTATACTCGTTCAGAACTTTAATATATATGGATCTCAACTCTCCATCAAGACTGTCATCACCGACATAGCGCGCATATACCATGTCAAATACAGGCCCATATTTCGAATACAAGTTTTTTGCTAGTTCATCGAGCTCTTTGTCTTCCACAATAGTCTCTTTCTTCAGCATGCGGATATAGTCATTGATAACGGATCCGGTTTTCGACTCCGCATATGGCACAAGGTCTTCAAGAATGCGTGCAATGGTCTCATAGCTTATGGGTATCCATTTGTCTGGATTCTTGCACTCTTTTTCAGGGGCCGGCTCTCCTCCGGGCGATAAAAGCACATATACCCGGCACCAGTCAGAATATGTATTCTCCACATAGTCGTAATACTTATCGAGCTGCCGGTCATGCAATTGAGAGTCAACCTTATTTTCAATACAAAGCGCCAGACGTTCATTGCTGTCATAACAAAGTACGTCGATACGATTCCGCCCTTCACCCGTCGTAACCTCGCGTTCAACCACGAGATCAGATAAATCCTTGACTGCAAAAGTAGCGAATCCTTCCGGATGAGCTTTGTAGAGTTCAGCAAGAAGACGACGAATCAATAAATCGTCCAATCCATGAGGATTAGACGGTTCAAGAAGCCATGCCAGAAATGCGCTGTGGCGGATTTCCTGACGACTCATGCCGACCATATCGAACATGTTAGGCTTATGCAACAGACTATTAGCCTCAAGGAAATCCGGATCCGACAGCATAGACATTGCCAAACTAACAGGCTCTATTGTTTTTACCGGTTCACTCATACCAGCCATACTACCTACTATCACCGGTATGATTCCATTGCAATTGCAAGAGTAATCTTGAATCTATTGGCGATGGACATTTTCTCTGGCATGATTATGAGAAAACGCCGCCGGTTAATCGTATCGATTGTCTCAATAACAATATGTACTGGAGAAAGAATGCACATGAGCAATGCATCCATAGACTTCAATCTGACCGATTGGCTTGGCGATTGGGAGAGCTTTGAGCATTACATTGATGCTCAGGATGAAGCTCTTCGCAAGACTTGGGATGAGGCGGAGCAGGCTGTGCTCTCTAATCCGAAGATGGCACCAATGGCAGCTCACGGCATTCGCAAGTTCTGGGCTATGGCCTGTTCCACCACCAGCCCGGAGAACATCATTCATATCGGCTATTGGACTGTTGGCGAACCGGACAGCACCGATGCGGATGTGCGCATCACCTGGTATCCGGAAGACAACACGAACCTTGACGCCTATGACTACCGCATCGATCATGTGATCGAACATGGTTTGGAAGGTTCGCCTACCTACGTGTTCCGAACCGACGATCCGCACGCCGAAGACAGTCCATTCCGTTGGTTGATTGCCATTGCACCGCTGCCGTCGCGAGCCGCATTCGCAGAAGGTGGGCTGCTGAGCCACTTGCATTTCCAGTATGCCAATGACTTGCACACGCTCGTTGCAGTTGATGACTCTGGCGCAGAGACCCTGCGCAATCCGCGATGGTATGCGACGATGTGCGCGGATGAGGGAACGGTTGAAGACCGTTGCCGGATTATTCGCGCGTTGCATCATCTAGACTGAGCAAATGCATTGCTCAATGCGCAGTTACTGTCTGTTTTTCGTTGAATACCGGCAGTAACTGCGCGGATATGGGTCCGACCTCAGCTGTTGCGGTTGATTTCGATGTCGGTGACGGTGAGGTTCGCCTCGTTGATGAGGTTGAACAGAATGACCTCGGCCAGCGGGCCGGGCTGCATGAACGTGTGCTGCTTTTCCTCGGACACGTAATCGTGGCTGTCACGGTAGAATGCGGTGTCGATGCCGCCCGGGTAGACGGCCACGACCTTGACGCTCGCACCCTTGTAAGCGGCCTGGAGGCTCTTGGTGTAGCCCTTTTCGCCCCATTTGGTGGCACAGTACACGCTTTCGTTCGCATTGCCGCGAGTGGCGGCCGTGCTCATGATCTGTGCGATCTTGACGTCCTGTTCGCCGCAAGCCTTCAGCGTCTCAACGGTCCACAGAATCATGCCCTTCAAACCTTTGAGGCACTTATCAACGTCTGCGGCCTCGTAAGCGGTCGGCACCTTGAACGATGGCTGACCAGCGTTGTTGATGAGCAGATCGATGTGGCCGAAGGAGGCGATCTCCGCCACGGATTTGCGCACGAAATCCTCGTCGGTGATGTCGCCCACGTAGGCACGATACGATTCAGCCGGCCATTGCGCGGTCAATTCGGCCTGACGCCCAGCGTTGAAATCGACGCCAGCCACCAGCCAACCGGCTTCAATCAGCTGGCTCGCCAATTCGTAGCCAAGTCCCAGTGCGCTACCGGTGACGATGGCGATCTTCTGTCCGCTTGCAGTGGTCATAGCTATCTCCTTTATTCCTCAGCGACTATTCTTCAGCAACCAATTCTAGGTAGGAGTCGTTCCACAGATCCTCATCACCGTCGGGCATGAGCAGCACGCGCTCCGGGTTCAATGCTTCAACTGCACCTTCATCGTGGGTGACGAGCACGATGGCACCCTCATATTTGGCGATGGCCTTCAAAATCTCCTCGCGGGAGGCGGGGTCAAGGTTGTTGGTGGGCTCATCGAGCAGCAGCACGTTGGCGCGTGAGGTCACCAGAGTCGCCAATGCCAGACGGGTTTTCTCGCCACCGGAGAGCACGCGCGCGGGCTTCATCGCATCGTCGCCGGAGAACAGGAACGAGCCCAGGATGGAGCGTGCGTGCGTATCATCCAATTCCGGGGCCACATGCTGCAGGTTCTCCAACACGGTGGCGTCCAGATCCAACGTATCGTGCTCTTGGGCGAAGTAGCCGATCTTGCAGCCGTGACCGTACTCCACCGAACCGGTGTCCGGCTCCTCGATATGAGCGAGCAGACGCAGCGTCGTGGTCTTACCGGCGCCGTTGTAGCCCAGAATCACCACGCGAGAGCCCTTATCAATGGCCAGATTCACTCCGGCGAACACGATGTTCGAACCATACGCCTTGGAAATATCCTTGGCCATGATCGGCGTCTTGCCGCATGGAGCGGGCTCCGGGAAGCGGATGTCCGCCACCTTCTCCTTCTTCTGCGCCTCCGAGGTCTCAGACAGGAGTTTCTCTGCACGGCGCATCATGTTCTGCGCGGCCACGGCCTTTGTGGCCTTGGCGTGCAGACGGATGCCCTGCTTCATCAGGCGTTCGGCCTTCTTCTCGGCCACTTCGCGTTCACGGCGGCGACGCTCCTCATCCACCACGCGCTGATGCAGGTACGCCTTCCAGCTCAGCGAATACATGTCGATCTGACCGAGCTGTGCGTCAAGATGCCAGACTTTGTTCACCACTTCGTCCAGCAGTTCCGTGGAGTGGGAGATGACCAGGAAGCCACCCTCATACTTCTTCAGGTATCCGCGCAGCCATTCGATGGAGTCGGCATCCAAATGGTTGGTGGGCTCGTCGAGAATCAAGGTGTCGGCGTCAGAGAACAAAATGCGCGCCAGTTCGATGCGGCGACGCTGGCCGCCGGAGAGCGTGCCAAGTTCCTGCTGCATGGTTTCCTGCGGCAGACCGAGCGAAGCCGCCATGGAGATCGCCTCGGATTGTGCCGCATAGCCGCCGGCCTTATCGAAATCCTGCATGGCCTTGTCATAACGGGCCATGGCTTTCGTCATCACATCCGGATCCGGATCGGTCATTTCCTTTTCGGCCTTGCGGATACGGTTGATGATGGTGGCGATGTCGCGTGCGCTCATCATGCGATCCAACGCGGTCTGATTCGGATCGGCGGCGTGTGTATCCTGCGGCAGGTAGCCAAGCTTGCCGGAGACGCGAACCTTGCCGGCCGTAGGCAGCATGTCGCCGGTGATCACGCGGGTCAGTGTGGTCTTGCCGGCACCATTACGGCCCACCAGACCGATCTTGTCACCCTTGGCCACATGGAAGTTGGTGGGATGCAATAAGGTACGTGCGCCGATCTGAATCTCCAGACCCTGTGCCTCAATCGCCATACCTCACCCTTCGCTTTCCCTACCGTGCAGTAATTGCAACATCTCAAAAATAACCAACAGACCATAGTAACGGAAGGCGTGAAAAATGTGCTTGACAATAATCACGGCGATACTAGCCAAGTGTTTCACTCACGTGGTCAGCTTCGCAAAGAGCAGCCAATACACTGAATCATTTCCAAAACCGTGCAGGGAAGCATGAGCTTCGCCACAGGCGTGAACCAGCAAAACGGCTAGAATCAGCACCAGAACATATCTGTACCGTGAAGGGGACCGCTATGGAATACGCCGATGATGCCGACCGCCGCGAGCTGCTGCTGCACAGCGCCTATGATGCACAGACCGTGCGGGATATGGAACGTCCGCTTCTCGATAAGGGCATACCCCTGATGCGTATGGCCGCACAAGCTGTGGCGCATACGGCCGCCGGCATGCTCGATGATGAGGATCTGGCTCTTGAGGATTCCTCCATCGTGCTCCTCGCCGGCGCTGGCGACAATGGCGGTGATGGCCTGTTCGCTGCGGCCGCTTTGACTCAGGAGGGTGCCGCGGTGACCGCCGTGGCGGTGGGCAAGTCTCTGCATGAGGCTGGATTCGCCGAGTTTGTGCGTGCTGGCGGCAAGGTGCTGGTCCTTGATCCGGCAGCCGAAATTCCCGGCTGCGCTTCGGGCTTCTCCGCCGGTGAAGCCGGTGAACGTTTGCAGGCTGCGGTGTCGCTGATTAATAAGTCACACTTGGTGATTGATGCAATGACCGGCATCGGCATTCAGGGTGCGCTACGCGGCATTCCGGCGGCACTGGCCGCCGCCGTGGGATTGGATGGCGAAGTACCGGATGAGCCGGCATTGCCCGGACGTGAATCCTCCCGTGATTATCCGTTGATCCTAGCAGTGGATACGCCTTCTGGCGTCGGCGTAGACGATGGTTCGTTGCCTGGACCTTATCTGCCGGCAAACGTGACGGTGACGTTCGGCGCGATGAAACCATGCGCTGTATTGCCGCCTGCAACGTTTGGCTGCGGCCGCATCCAACTGGTTGATTTCGGCTTCACCATCGATGATGTTGAACCTGCGGTGGAGGTGGTCGATCATCTGTTCGCCTCGGATGCGATTCGCCTGCCTCATTATGAGGATTCCAAGTACGCGCGCGGCGTCGTCGGCTTGGTGACCGGATCACAGCGCTACCCTGGTGCCGCTGTGCTCACCACTCGTGCAGCTGCACGGGCCAATACCGGCATGGTCCGTTATCTAGGCCCTGAACGTGCGCAGAACATGGTATTGGCTTCGGTTCCCGAGGCGGTGCTCGGCAAGGGGCATGTGCAGTCTTGGGTTGTAGGTTCCGGCGTGCCAGCAGCCGATGCGGAAGGTGCGGGCTCCGATCTGCAGCGTGAGACGATTGCCGCATTGGTGAAGCATTATTCATTAACGGACCCTGATACTACCAATGATGAAATCACGAACGCCAATGACGATGCCGCCTATGACATGCCGCCCCTGGTGGTGGATGCGGGAGCCCTTGACCTGCTTCCTGACCATGTGCCGGGTCAAGTGGTGATTACACCGCATGCCGGTGAGATGGCTGCATTGCTCAACCGCTTGGAGCAAAGATTATTCAGCGGTGAAATGAAGAATGATGTGGAATCCGATAGCGTTGAAATCACAAATACCGACGATACAGTTGGCACGGTTGATGCCAATGACGCCGCTGCGGTATCTGAACCGTATACCGCTCAGGACGTCATGCTGCACCCGCTCGCCGCAGCCCGCCGCGCGCATGAACTCACCGGAGCCACGGTACTACTGAAGGGTGCGGTCACCATCGTGGTGGATGAGGATCATGTCTATGCGTCCGGCAGCGCACCTGCATGGCTGGCAACGGCTGGTGCCGGTGATGTGCTCGCCGGTTTGCTCGGCGCGCTGCTTGCCCAGCAGCCCGACGGTATCACGACGGCGGAAACCGTAGCCGCTGCAGCATATCTGCACGGAGCGTCAGCCGCCATCGCATCCGAATCCGAACAACATGGCTGGCAGGAACCGGAGCTGATTGGCGGGCGTGAACATCGTCAGCAGTTCCTGACGCTCGGCCATCCAATCGTTGCCAGCGATGTGATTCGCGCCATTCCAGATGCTATCGCCGATGTGATTGCTTAGCCTCGCCACAAAGTAGACTGAAACCGAATATCGTTCCCTTTTGCTTGAGGAGCTTCAATGGTTAACTCCCCCATCACTGATGTGATTTTTGATTTCTGCGGCGTGCTATTGGATTGGAACACACGCGCCTGCTTGGAAGGCAAGTTCCCCGACGACGTAGTTGCCGCCATCTGCGCGCCAGATGATCCGCACGGTTTCTTCCACTACGAGGACCGCATGGATGCCGGTGAGGACTTTGCCGACATCTACCCGGATGTCGTGCGCGAGCAAGGCGAGGATATCGCTGGAATCTTCAAGTATTACATCGACCATTACGCGGATGCGTTGCCGCGCACGCTACCCGGCATGGTCGAATTGCTGGCCGATCTCAAGGCCCACGGCTATGGCGTATGGGGATTGACGAACTGGTCCCACGAAACCTTCCACTTGGCATTCGAAAAGTTCCCGCGAATCGAACAGCTGCTGGAAGGCACAGTGGTGTCCGGCGTGGAGAAAATGCACAAGCCGAACGCCGATATCTATGAGCTTGCATTGCAGCGTTTCGGCTTGAAGGCGGAACAGTGCGTCTTCTTTGATGACACTGCCAAGAATATCGTCGGCGCCAACGAGGTGGGCATTCACGGTGTGCTGTTCGAAGGTGCTATCGCCGCCCGAGACAGTCTCGCACAGCTTGGCGCGCAGCTGTAGAGTAACCGCGCCTCCTCGACTTTTCATCGCCCTATTTCGTTGGTATGTTCGCGCAATAACCAGGCCCGTGCGAACATACCAACATGTTCAATGCAATAATCCTTTGTTTGTTCGCGCAATGCATGATGCCTGCGCGAACAAACAAAGGATTATTCGTCTAACGCATCAAAACTAATCGTCAGTTTACGGCCCATCCCCTGTGCCAGCGCTTCGAGCGAACGGAATGATGGGTTAATATGCGCCTGTTCGATCCGACTGATGGTGATGCGCGAAATACCGGAGTTTTCCGCCAATTGGTCCTGACTCATGCCCGCATCCTCGCGAGCCTTGCGAAGCGCCTCACCCACTTCCGGGTACACATAATCCTTATCAACCACCACTACCCCCTTATGCGACGATGCATACCAAATCACAGTCATTATAGACAGAATTGACTGTTTATCTCACTATTCGCCAGCCATTGTGGAAAACCTTGGTATAACCTCAGCAAACGGCCAGCCTCGCTGATATAACTGTGATTTATGACTCTGCTTCAGCTGAAATACATTGTGAAAATCGTCGAATGCGGTTCGATGAACGAGGCATCCCACGCCCTCTACGTCTCACAGCCGGCATTGAGCTCCTCCGTAAAGGAACTGGAGAACGAGCTCGGCATTGAAATCTTCACCCGTTCCTCCCAGGGCATCGCACTGACCGTGGACGGCGCCGAATTCCTGACCTACGCCCGCCAGGTGCTCGACCAGGCCGATCTTCTGGAAGAGCGTTACAAGCACGCCAAGCCGCGCAAGCAGCTGTGCCAGGTCTCCACCCAGCATTACATGTTTGCCGTCGAGGCATTCGTGGAGATGATCAACTCCATCAAGTCTGACGAATACGAGTTCACCATCCGTGAGACCCGTACGCGCGACATCATCAACCAGGTCGCCAACATGCAGTCTGAAATCGGCATTCTGTACTTGTCCGATTTCAACAAGGACGTAATCGGCAAACTGCTGCGTGAAAAGCATTTGGAATTCCATCCGTTGTTCCGCGCCCCGTTGCACGTGTTCATCTCGCGCAACAACCCGTTGGCCGCCAAGAAGATCATCACGATGGAGGATCTGAAGCCGTACCCGTTCATTCAATACGAGCAGGGTGAAGAAGGCTCCTTCTACTTCTACGAGGAAGCAGTCTGGCCGGAATACTCCCCCAAGCAGATCAATGTGACCGACCGCGCCACGATCTTGAATTTCATCATCGGTCTCAACGGCTACACGGTGTGCACCGGCATCGACAATGGCGATCTCAACAACGAAAAGATTGTGACCGTTCCGCTCGACTCTGACGAGACGATGCTGGTTGGCTGGATCACCAACGAGCGCGCCAAACTCTCCAAGGCCGCCGAAACCTATCTCGACAAGCTCAAGTCCGTGGTCGCCGACCACGGCTACAAGCTCATCGATTAAGCAATAACACAACACTGATTGTGGCTCCCTTTTCAGGGAGCCATTTGTGTATAGAGACTTGATAAACAACTATGAAGCGACATGCAATATCAGTATCTCAGAACTGTTTTGTCATTACATCAGCACCATATCTGCCATACTGAGAATCACTATTCGCAGTGTTTATGCTCCAGTATGTGGGGATGATGCGCGTACCTGCCGGGCTGTAATTACCGTATGTCTTGACTACGCAATCGGCATTAGGCTCACATGTTGCACCACTGCTGCCCAATGCATAGCCAGAGTCCACTATATTCTGATCGGCATCCACGGTTTCGTAATACACTTCAAAAAACGTCAACGTATTTTGTGAATTATTGTGTACCGTAATTGGCACATGATATGAAAACGTTGACTGCTGTGAAATATCGCCGATTGCGGTCACCGTCAGCATCGGAGTCTGAGACTGCTGCTGGGCTTGCTTAATCTCCTGAATCAGCTGCCCGTATTTTTCCTGGTCTCGTTTAAGCTGATCGACCTGGCTTCCCGCTTCACGAAGCTGCTGCTGCCGATTGTCTATATCCTGTTTGGATTCCTCAAGATCACTGTTCGCCCATTTCAGATTCTCGGCTTCTTTACGATATTGCGGGCTTTCCTGAACCACTACGGAACGGCCACCTAGATTCCACCCAGCAAAACCGGTGCCAATAAGAGCCGCAATGCAGGCGACAACCACCAATAATCGTGCAACCACAACAAAGTATCGGGCAATTATCCCATTCTCATCACGTGAAATCATCGACCGCGCAGCAGTGAATGCATCGCCGATACTATCGAACAAACGACCCGGAAAATACCGCCCTTGCAAATCACGCTCACGAAGAAATGGATGCCATTGTGTGTTGTCAAGCTGACGGTCTTGAACCTTAGGCGTTTTTGTCGCCTTGGGATTGTTGCGCTGTGGCTGTTGGTCGCTCATGGAATCACCGCCGTCTTAACGTCATCGGCGTATTGTCCATCGACTCCCTCTGCCGAATCAGGATTCTTGGTACTTGACACTGATGCCTCATACTTGGTGGGTTTGATGGTGGCGCCTGAGAACCCCGCATCCTTGAGCATATCCCCCACCACCACTGTCTTGCCTGGATACACAATCACATTTGACGCGTACGCGCTTTCGTCGCCATCGAGTACTGCGCCATCCTTGCCGATAATCTGATAGTGCACATAAGCGCCGAACATCACATGGCCAGTGTTATTCCTCACAGTGATTTTCGGGTAATAGTACAAATCAAAACCTCCACCTAATTCGGTGTACCAGGGATCGATATCCGGGCTAATGGATTCAACAATCAATCCCGGTTTGTCGGCTTGCACATCGGCGCCATACTGCTGATATAGCTTCTTATCCTCATCAAGCTGTTTTTGCTGCGCAACCGCCCGCGCACGCAAATCATCACGCTGTTCAGTCAGATCTTTGGTTTTCTTGCGATTCTCAGCGGTCTCATCTTTGACTTTCTTGGTCTTCTGCGCCAACGCAATATAAGTTTGATCCGTAGTGGGATCTTTGGTGACACGTCCAATAACGAATGTAACTGCAAATGTCACTGCCAGAACTGCAATAATTGCCGCGACCAGTCCAATTATGCGCCTCGATCTGGAACCCTTTTTCATACTTCCACTGTACTGAGGCAATTATTGGGATACGGGCGAAGTCACGTAAAGTTCATTTTCAATATTCAGCCGTACGAATCAATCAGGCATTATTTGGTGGGCAATACCGCGCTGGCTGCAGTGGCAGCGAATCCTTTGACCACTTCAATCATCACATCACGGTCCTCCACGTCGATATTGCGAGCGGCTGCAAGCATCAACGGCAATGATTGCGACAAGTGTGAGGTCAGCTCGCCGAAGGTCTGGTATCCGCTGGCTTCGAATATCGCGAATAGGTTTTCGATGAACCGGCGGCGATGCTCGTCATCGAATCTCGCCATCCAACCGTTTACCGTACGCGCCAGGTATTGCGAGCTCGCAGCAAGTCCCTCAGCCTGAACGAACTGGCCATGATCAACCTGCCAGTGCAAGGCGAAGTGCTGCATGATGCCAATGCCGTCGCTGCCGACCACAGTATATCCGTCGCTCAACTGTTCGCGGGTTTCGAACAGCATGCCGATGATCGAGGAACCGGGGACCGATTTATGCACGTTATGCTCGATGCGCTGAAAGCCGGAGGCAGCGAAGAAATCATCATCAAAACCAGGGCCATCATGGGAGAAGACTGAGACAATACGGTCCTGGATTTCGACTGGCGCACAGGCGGCCGCATACACCGCAAGATTGCCGCCCTTGGAATGGCCGCCGACCATGATGGGGCCACTCCAACGTTGCGCCACACTGGCGAGGTATTCCGTTGCCGCTTCCTGAGAGGCGACTGGCCTGCGGAAGGCCATCGTGAAATCCTCTTTCCAGCCGACGATCGAACTGTCTGTTCCGCGGAAAGACACATATAACGTATTGGCTCCATCACCAAGCGCAAACGCGCATGCTGAGAATTGTTTGGTGGTTTCCGGGTCGAATTCATCCACGTATTCGCCGACGTGCAGACTCCGCCAGCGCGGGCTTTCACACATCGCACGCAACAGATCCACATTCATGTCCGGGGACCAGACCTTGCCGAACATGGCGTCATAGCATTCCGCACGCAGCAAATCACGGATAGAAACCATCTGAATTGACGATTGCACAGCCGCAGTCGCCGCCTCTGGATTCATCTGATATCGCGGCACGTTATCCGGCATGCGCGCATACGCCAGCTGCGCCAATGCCAGACTATCCGTCTCGTTAAACGGCAGCTTGGCAAAGGTGTCAAAATGCTCTCGAATATCGTCCGTGATGTTTCCCATAGCATTTCCTTATATGATTAAACAAGCAAAGGGAGGTTTCTCAATGAAAACCTCCCTTTGCTGTCACACGTTCCATATGCGTCGCAACATCATATTGATGGATAATACTTGTGCAAATCTACTCCGTCGGCGAGTTCGCGCAATTCTTTGGCTTGATGACGGTCAAGTGCTCCGCCTTTCGCCAATTTGTTTGCTCTGGAATCAAGAGAATGCTGCAGGCCAAGGAAATATTCCAGTGCCATTACGGCTATCGCCAGAACCGCTACCATCACTTCCATGACTATCGCCCCTTCTGTGCAATCTACGCTGCATGCAATCTTCATGATAGTCCCGGAAATAAGGAACGCCCCTTTTGCGAGGGGTGTTCCCAAAGGTTATGCGCAATGGAACCTATTGCGCAATCATGCACCGTACTGTTCGAGATAGGCGGCGGCGCGCTGCTTGATGTCGTTGCTGAGCAGCGGGGTGCCATCGGCCTTCTTCATCTTGGCGGCTGCGTCGAAGATCTCGCGCACGTTGGCGATGGCGAGTACCGGGAAGCCGAACTCCTGTTCCACAGCCTTGACTGCGGACAGGTCGGAGTCCTTGGTCTTCTCCATGCGATCCACGGAAAGGACCAGGCCCACGACCTCGACATTGGCTTCGGCCTTGAGCTTCGGAATGACCTCGCGCACTGCGGTGCCAGCGGTCATCACATCGTCCACAAGCAGCACCTTCATGCCATCGGTGAGCGGAGTACCGACCATCCAACCGCCGTCGCCGTGATCCTTCTTCTCCTTGCGATCGAAGGTGTAGCCGACGGTCATATTGTGGCCTGCGGTCAGTGCGATGGCGGTGGAGACGGCCAGTGGAATGCCCTTGTAGGCCGGACCGAACACGGTGTCGATGTCGCGCGGAATCGTGTTGTGTACGATGGCCTGGCTGATCTTCTCGGCGTAGAATGCGCCGAGGGTCGCGATCTTCTTGCCGTCATCGAATGCGCCGGCGTTGATGAAGTATGGACTCTGGCGGCCGGACTTCAGCGTGAAGTCGCCGAACTTCAATGCGTTGGATTCCAGCAGGAATTCCGTAAAACGATGTGCAAGCGTTTCTGCCATAGCATTTACCTCCAAGTTTTGCCTGCGGCCAGTTTAGCAGCGAGCTCGGGACGCTCATCCAACAGGTCATCCAATTCGCGGGCGATGCGCAACGGTGCCACCGGGTCGAAGAGTGCGGCCGCGCCCACTTCCACGGCGTTCGCGCCGGCATATAGGTATTCCAACGCCTTTTCACCGGAGTCGATGCCGCCGATGCCGATGATGGGAATCTCCGGCAGCGCGGTACGCACACGGTAGACGGCTGCGATGCCGATGGGCAGCACGGCCGGGCCGGAAACACCGCCGGTCTTATTGGCGATGATCGGCTCACCGGTGCGGATGTTGAGTCTCATGCCGAGCACGGTGTTGATCATGCTCAACGCATCAGCGCCATGTTCCACGGCTGCGCGAGCCGGTACGGTGATGTCGGTGACGTTCGGCGTGAGCTTGACGATCATCGGCTTGTCGGTCATCGGTCGTAGCTTGTCCATCAGGGTGGCCAAGGCCACGGGATCGGTGCCGACGCTCATGCCGCCATGGGTCACGTTCGGGCAGCTGACGTTGATTTCGAGCATGTCCGCATCGGAGTCGGCAAGTTTTTCGACCACTTGCATGTAATCGTCATCGCAATGGCCTGCCACATTGGCGATCACCATTGCGCCGGCTTTCTTCAGCTTGGGCAGATCGTCCTCAAGATAATGATCCACACCGGGATTCTGCAGGCCTACGGCATTGAGGTTCGAGGCCGGGCCTTCCGCGGTGCGCGGGGAAGGATTGCCCTCCCACGGAATCGGCGAGCATCCTTTGGTGCATACGGCGCCAAGCTGGCTGACGTCATAGAACCAGCGGACGGCGGCGTACTGGAAGGTTCCGGAGGCGGTGCCGACCGGGTTCTTCCATGTGACGCTTGCAACTTGGGTGGAATGTTTCCACTCGTGCGGCTCGTAAATGTTGATGTGCTTGTCGGTTTCGCGTGCAGCGGTTGCGGCAGTGTTGGCGCTCATCGTCACTTCCCCCATCCGAGTTGTTCACGGGTGAATACCGGACCATCGGAGCACACCTTGAGTCGACCGTCCACGGTGTCCACGGTGCAGAGCACACAGGTTCCGTAACCGCATCCCATGCGCTGTTCCATGCTCAGCTGCGCTGGAATATCGCGTTCGGCCGCCCATGCGGCCACTGCCTTCATCATGGGCAGCGGGCCACAGGAGAGGATAATCGGCGTGTGATCGGTGGCATAGAGTTCACCGGACTGTTCCAACTGGTTCAGCAGATCTACGACATTGCCCTGCGCGTTGTCGATGCTGAAGGAGCGATCGGTGTAGCGGGAGACATACTCCTCACCGAAGTGGGCATCACGGTAACCGATGACGGAGGTTGCCACGGAACCGGCCAGATCGGCGATCTTCTGTGCCGCGTACACCAGCGGCGGAACACCGAGGCCACCGCCGACGAGGATGTAGTTGGCGTCTTGCTTCAGGTTGAAGCCGCGCCCGAGCGGACCCAGTACGTCCACCATGTCGCCGGACTGCAATTGAGCCAACTGCTCGGTGCCGTGGCCGATGATGGCGAAAATCACGCTGACTTCGTCGCCTTCGACTTCGCTGACGCCGAATGGGCGGGGCATCAGCATGAAATCGTCGTGCGTGAACAGGTTCACGAACTGGGCGGGCTTGGCGTGGGATGCGATGAACGCGTCGCGGAAGGTCAAACGCACCACACGGTCGGTCAGTTCGGTAACCTGCGTGACTTCGACGGTGTGACGTGGCGGGAAGAATCCCGCTGCAGTGGCTTCAGCCACCACATCATGCGTTGGAGTGAAGGTAGTCATCAGATTCCTTCCTGATCAATCAGCGGTAGACGGCGATGCGCAATGCGTCGCGCATGTCCAGGGCGGCTTGACGAGCGCTTTCGGCGACCAGATCCAGTGCTTCGTCGGCGCTCATGGATTCGGAGTATTTGCCGCTCTTCTTCCATGCGCCGATGATGCCGCGGGAAGAATTGACCAACGCGCCGCTGCCATCAGCGTCGAACATGCCGGCAACATCCTGAGCGGTGCCACCCTGCGCGCCATAGCCTGGCACCAGGAAGAAGGTGTGCGGCATCCGGGCGCGCAGTGCACGACCTTCCTCAGGATGCGTGGCACCGACCACAGCACCCACACGGGAGTAGCCATGTTCGCCGATGGTTTCCGCACCCCAGCCTTCCACAAGGTCGGCCACATGCTCGTAAACCTTCTTGCCATCCGCCAGATCAAGCATCTGCAGCTCGCTGGAGGACGGGTTGGAGGTGCGCACCAGCACGAAGATGTCCTTGTCGGCTTCGGTGGCGGCCTGAACGAACGGAGTGATGCCGTCGGTGCCGAGATACGGGTTCACGGTCACGGCATCCTCGTGCCACGGATCAAACGCAGTGCCATCTTCCGAAGCTGCGGATACACCGTTGAGATGATGCGCATAGGCGGCGGCCGTGGAACCGATATCACCACGCTTCACATCGCCAAGCACATACAGGCCCTGCTGTGCGGCATACTCGCAGGTCATCGTGTACACATCCACGCCGGCCGGGCCAAGCGCCTCATACATGGCGATCTGCGGCTTGACTGCAGGCACGATATCCGCCACCGCATCGATGATGGTGCGGTTGAACTCAAAGTAGGCAACCGCCAGCTGTGCGGCGGGAAGCTCCTCCGGGGAATCAACCGAATCGCGTACTTCGTCGGCGAAGCTGGCCACGACCTGCGGCGGGACCAGTGCCTCGGTTGGGTCGAGTCCCACGACGGATGGGTTCTGTACGTTGTTGATTGCTTCGATCAGACGATCCATCGAAGTCCTTTCGTATTTACAGACGGCTGAACATGAATTGGGAGCCGATGATGGTGGCGAGTGGACGTCCGGTGACCTTCCAACCGCCGAACGGGGTGTTGCGCGCGGCAGAGTGGAAGCTTTCCGGATCCACGGTCCATTCCTCGTCGGTGTTCAAGATGGCCAGATCCACGTGAGCGGCATCATCCACACGGCTCAGATCGAGCAGGCGGTTCACACCTTCGCGCTTGCCTGCCCGATCGGCTTCGAGGCTCTCCCCCGCTGCAGCATCAGTAGTTTTTTCGGTTTCCTCGGCAATCACGGCATCCGGATCGTTGCCGGTTGGAGCCGGCTCGGCCCAGTCTTCCACCAGTGCGGCGATATCCGTGGCCTCATGGCCCATCAATGCTTCCGGTGCTACGGACATGAGCTCGATCAGACGTTCATCCGAAATGTGGCCGCCATCCACCAGCACCTTGTGGCATACGCCGTACGCGCATTCCAGACCGATGATGCCATTGGGAGCTTCAAGGAAGCCCAAAGCCTTCTCATCCATCGTGTGCGGGGCATGATCGGTGGCCAGCAAATCAACCGTGCCGTCGGCGATGGCTGCGATGGTGGCTTTACGATCCGCTTCGGAACGTAATGGCGGGTTCATTTTGGCCAGCGTGCCGTATTCAAGCAGCGCCTCATCGCTGAGCGCAAGGTAGTGCGGCGCGGTTTCGCAGGTAATCGGCAGTCCTTCAGCCTTGGCCTTGCGAATGGCTTCGAACGAGATGGCGGTGCTCACATGCTGGAAGTGCACGTGGATGCCGGTTCGGCGTGCGGCTTCGATATCGCGGGCCACGATCTTCAGCTCGGTATCTTCCGGAATGCCGGGAACGCCGAGCTTGTGGGAGACCGGGCCTTCGTTGACGGCACCGGTATCATGATGTTCACAGTGCTCGATCAAATACAGGTCAGAAGCTTTGGCGTTGGCCAGCACTTCATCCAGAATCGGCTCGGGCACAGCGGCACCATCATCACTGATGGCGGTGACCGGGTGCTCGTTCATGGCCGGGGTCTTGGCTTCGTCATCAAATCCCGGCACGTACTTAAGCCAATCGGCGGTATCGCTTGCTTCCTTGCCGGCGCGATCCTTGGATGCGCAGACGCACAAGTCATAACGAACCGGAAGCTTCACACCGTGGGCGGCATCATAGTTCTGGAGGAAATCGATGACATTGCCGAAGCCGGCGTCACGCACTTCGCGTGCGCCGGGTTTATCGGCCTGCGCATCAGCATCAGTAACCGTCTGACCATCGAGCGCGGGCAGCGTGTTCGGCATGATGAGCACGTTCGTGTAACCGCCGGATGCCGAAGCACGGCAACCGGAGACCATGGATTCCTTATAGGTCTGGCCGGGATCGCGGAAATGCACATGCGGGTCGGCGAAGCCGGGGGCCACGGTCAGTCCCGTGGCATCGATGTCAGCACCGTCATGCACAGTGTCGGTATCGGCGAAGTAGGCGTCGGCAAGGCCCGGAACCTTGAGATCGATGATCTCACCGGTGTTCCAGACCTTGATGTTGCGTAGGGTGATGCTCACAGTTTGGCTTCCTCGTCACAGTAGTCGCAGCGGTATTCGAGGCGATCAGAGTGCACCAGGTGGAACATCTGCTTGATGTCATGCTCGCTGGTGGTCACACAGCGCGGGTTCACGCACTTGATGACGCCGATGATGTGTTCGGGCAGGTGCGGCTGCTTCTTTTCGACGATATGGCCGCCGCGCACCACATCTACAGTGGCCTGACGTGCCACGAAGCCGAGCACATCGAGATCGATGTCCTTGTCGTCTTCGATCTTGATGATGTCCTTGGTGCCGAAGCGCTGGGACGTGGTGTTCATGATCAGCGCGAGCTTGGTTTTGGATGGATCGATCTTCAGGTATTCCAAGACCTTCAGTGAGGTGCCGGCCGGCACGTGATCGATGATGATGCCGTTAACGATGCTGGTGACTTCCATCAGGCTTGCACCTCCTTGGGGGTAAGCGGTTCGTAGCCGGGCAGGTCATCGCCTACCACGGAGCTTTCGAGGGCCATGCGCATGAGCATGCCGTTCTTGACCTGTTCGAAGTAGGCTGCTCGCGGGTCGTCATCCACTTCCACGGCAATTTCGTTGACGCGCGGCAGCGGGTGCAGCACGGCCATATGCGGCTTGGCGAGGGCCATCTTGCTTTCGTCGAGGATGTAGGTATCGCGCAGGCGCAGGTAGTCGTCTTCGTTGAAGAAGCGTTCCTTCTGCACGCGGGTCATGTACAGCACGTCAAGGTCACCGATCACGGAGGCCAGGTCACGCACTTCCACATACGAGCAGCTCGGCGTGGCGTTGATGCGATCGATGACGTACTGCGGGGTCTTGAGCTCTTCCGGGCTGATGAGGATGAAGCGCACATTGCCGAAACGGCACAGGGTTTCGATCAGGGAGTGCACGGTACGGCCGAACGTCAGGTCGCCACACAAGCCCACGGTCAGGTCGGTGATGCGGCCGAAGCGGGACTGCAACGTGGCGAGATCGGCCAGTGTCTGTGTGGGGTGCATATGACCACCGTCACCGGCGTTGATCACCGGCACGGAGGCGGCACGGGAGGCCACCAGGGCGGCACCTTCCTTCGGGTGGCGGATGGCGACCACGTCCACGTAGTTCGACACGGTTTTCAGCGTATCGGAAATCGTTTCGCCCTTGGTCACGGATGCCAGCTGTGCGCCGGCGAAACCGATGACCTTGCCGCCGAGGCGCAGCATTGCGGTTTCGAAGCTCAGGCGGGTTCGGGTGGAAGGCTCGTAGAACAAGGTGGCGAGCACACGGCCTTCGCAGGTGTGGGAGACTTCCTTGCGGTGGGCGTCGATGTACTCGGCCTTATGCAACATTTCGAGAATCTGATTGGTAGACAAGTCGTCAAGCGTCACAACGCTTTTGCCGACCATGGGTGTTTCTTTAGACAAGGCTCACCTTTTCGCTCGTGGTTACAGGTGGCCACCCTTATGTGACCTTATCTAACTTACGCCATTTTTCGGACAGCCGTGTTCACCGAGTGTTCACTCGAATTATGAGGGTTCCGAGCTGGCTAATGTTGGCTCCCCATCGAGGAAGCCAACGACCAAGCCACTATCGCTGCGCGCGACGACGATTGGCGGCCAAACGCGGCGCTATGACATGCATACGCGGCTTTGCCGGCTTTCGTGCAGCGCCTGCGGTGCCAAGACGGCCTGCAATCACTGGACCTGTGGCACTGTCTTCTTCCATTTGACCATAGAAGAGTCGTTGGCATACATCGCGGCATTTGCGCATCACGCCAAGCAGATCGTTTTCGAAATGCTGACCGCGGTGCGCACCGTAGCCGAGATACACGGCGATGCCGCCGAGCGAATAGATGTCATCGGGCAGAATGTCCGCTTGGTTGGCACGACCAGACCATAGATAATTACCGTTGCGGGCAGCCGTGCAAGTGGTCCACGCCTTTCGCAGCTGGATGGCATCGATGGAACTAATCAGCTTCTTGGCCTCCAGCACATCCAGAGCCTCCAACGTACCGTTGACGCGCAAATCCTTGATGTCGCCAGCATGCTGAAGCTGCAAGAGTTGCACAGTCCACTCCACATCGGAAAGACCACCCTTGCCGAGCTTCAGATGGCGTTCGCGACGCACACCACGCGGCAGTCGCTCGGCTTCCATACGGGCCTTGAGCTTGCGGATGCTCTGCAGCTCGGTGTCACTCAATTCCTGAGTCGGATAGCGTAGCGGATCGGCGACGTTAATCAGGAAATCGCGGGCCAATTCAGCGTCACCGGCTGCATATCGTGCGCGCAGCAGCGCCTGATGCTCCCACGTCGACGCCCAGGACTCGTAATACTCCTCGCAGGAGGCGTACGAGCGCACGATCGGACCGTTCTTGCCTTCCGGACGCAAGTCCAAATCAAGCTCAATCTTCGGTTCCAATGTGGTCGGGCCTTGCAGAATATTGCGCAGATCCTCTACCGCTTTCTTGGCGAACGCATTCGCCTGAGCGTCATCGGCGTCATCGGCTGGGCGATAGATCAGGATGGCATCAGCATCGGAGCTGAAGTTGACCTCGCGCCCACCGTAACGGCCCATGGCAATCACCGCGATATCCGCTGGGGCGGATTGCAAACCGAATACAGCAATCTGATGGCGTACGGCCCACTTGAGCGAAGCGTCGATGATGGCATCGTAGACGTCGGTCATGGCCTTCAGACAGGTGGCGTCGTCCATCACGCCGCTCATCCATGCCAAGCCGATACGTTCGATTTCATGGCGGCGCATGGCGCGAACCGAGTTGGCGAATTCGTTCATGCTCGAACCGAATCGTTCCAGCGCGGAGTTGGTTTGAATATCCAAAGCCTCGCGGGTGCGTGCCTTGAGATTGTCGTCGTCACCAAGCCAGCTGATGGATTCCACGGACTTATTGAGTGCGTCGCCAAGGAACCGGGAGTTGGATAGCACATGACACAGGCGCTGCGCCGCTGAAGTGGAATCGCGGAGGAACCCGAGGTAGCCGGATTGGGTGCCGAAGTTCTCCTCCAACTTGCGCCAATTGAGCAGACCCATATCTGGGTTCTGCCCCTCGCCCAGCCATTGCAGTACGGCAGGCAGAATAATGCGGTTGATTTTGGCGGCACGGCCCACGCCTGCGGTGAGTGCCTGCACGTGGCGGATGGCGGCATCCGGGTCTCCGAATCCGATGGATGCGAAACGCTCCTGTGCCGCAGCGACGCTGAGGTTGATCTGGTCATCCTCGAGCTGCGCGCTGACCGGCAGCATCGGACGGTAGTAGATGTCGAGATGCAGATGACGCACCTCACGGCGGGTGTCATCGTACTTCTCCACAAGCTCTTCCGGGTGCAATCCGAAGGCACGGGCCAGTCGGCGCAGCTCCTGGTTTTGGTTGAGTTCGTCTACGTCGATGTCACGCTTCTTTTCGAGCCCACCCACGGAAGCGCGGCCAAGATCGGGGAATAGATGCGTACGCTTCAACGACCAGATCTGCTGGCGGTGCTCCATAACACGCTCGAAGCGATAATCCTGGGACATGCGCACGGCTTGTTTGCGGGAGATATAGCCGCCTTCGGAAAGTCGCTGCAGCGAGTCCAACGTGTTGCTGGTGCGCAATGATTCATCGGTTCGACCGTGTACCAGTTGCAGCATCTGCACAGTGAATTCCACATCCCTCAGGCCACCGCGACCAAGTTTGATTTCACGATCTTTGAGCGGGGCCGGAATCAGGTCTTCCACACGTCTGCGCATTTTCTGGCAGTCATAGACGAAGTTCTTGCGTTTGGAGGCGCTCCACACGAATGGACGGGTCATATCCATGTAAGCCTTGCCGAGCTCCGGATCTCCAGCGACCGGACGCGCTTTGAGCAGTGCCTGGAACTCCCAGTTTTCCGCCCACTGTTCGTAATAGGTCTTATGCGATTCCAATACGCGAACCAGTTGGCCGTCCTTGCCTTCCGGGCGCAGTCCACCGTCGATCTGCCATAATGGCTGCTCAGCGACGCCCATGATAGCGGACTGGCAGACACGCTGCAATGTGGTGCCCATCTTGGTGCCCACGCGAATCAGCGTCTGATGATCAACGTCCTTGCTGACAGGTTCGACCACATAAATCAGATCCACATCAGACACATAGTTCAGTTCCTGTGCGCCGAGCTTACCCATGCCGATGATGGTAAAACGAATCTGATCACTACCCTCGACCTCCTTGCGGGCGATGGCAAGCGCGCCTTCGAGAGCGGCATCCGCCAGGTCCGAGAGCTCTCGGCTGATAGTCGGTTGGATGACTGTCGGATCGTTCGCAATGGCATCTTGGGCGATAATGGCCGCAAGCTGCCTACGATAGCTGGCACGCAAGGCGGTAGCCGCTTCCGCAAGATCCTTGGTGGCTTTGGGAGCGGCTTTCTCCGTTGGATCTGCGCCTACGGCCCTGAGCAGGTGGGCTCGGCGCTGTTCGTGATTGAACAGGTGGCTATTGCAATGGTCGACCGCCGCCGCTTCCACTAGGTCGGGCTTGAAGCGCATGAACTTGCCCATCGCATCGGAAACACCGAGTACAGTGATGAGACGTTTCAAGGCATCGCCATCCGGCATGACCTGCTTGAGATCGCGGCCGCTGGATTGCATGGCGTTGACGATGTCCACGAAATTGCGCAAGGCGATGTCCGGATCGCCGGCATGGGAGAGATAGCCCAGCAATTCAGCGCGATGGGAATCGGGAATACCGTCGACTTTCAGCTGGCCGAACAGTTCACGGGCCTTATCAAGGTCCTGCAATCCTGCCCTGATCAACGACATGGCACTGGGTTTGAACGTCGTCATTGCTTCCATAAGGTTCCACTATATACGCTTTGGGCCTTTGCGCTCTGCATTCTTCTGATTTGCATGCACAGCGCAAAGGCCCAAAAAGCGGTTTTCAACGTCAACGTCTGGCGAATCAGCCAGTCACTCGATCTGCGATCATTCACCAAACAGCGATTTGACGTTGCGCCATATGCGGCGCGTGGTTGCCGGATGGTTCATTGTGTACAGGTGCACGCCATCGACTCCATGCGCCACCAAATCGGCGATTTGCTCGGAGGCATAAAGAATGCCGGCATTATGCAGCGCTTCGGAATTGCCTTCCCAACGGGTGAGTAATGCATCAAGATGCTCCGGAATACGTGACGCATTGCGCTCGGCCATACGTCGGACCGATTTGGCCCCGCGCACCGGCATGATGCCGGCTTCAATCGGCACTTCGATGCCCGCCGCGCGAACCTTGTCACGGAAACGGTAGAAATCGTCGTTGTCGTAGAACAGCTGGGTAATGAGATGGGTGACACCGGCATCCACCTTGATTCTCAGATGTTCGATGTCCTTGTCCAAGGATTCGGCCTGATAGTGGCCTTCCGGATAGCATGCGCCGAACACCGTGAAGTTGGGTTTGCGTTCGCGGATGTAGGCCACCAGATCGCTGGCATGTTCGAACGTGCCGACCACCTGTTCGCCGTCGATGTAATCGCCGCGTAAAGCAAGTACGGTGTTGACGCCGGCATTTTCGAACATGTCCAGCGCCTCATCGATTTTGGCTTTGTCCGAATACAGGGCAGTCAAATGGGCGACTGCCGGAATGCGGTATTCGTTCACGATGGTGTTGGCGATGCGTGCGGTGGCGGTGCGGTCGGAATGCGTGCCGTGACCGTAGGTGACGGAAATGAAGTCCGGTTTCAGATCTTCAATGCCGTCCAACGTGTCATAGATGGTTCCCACAGGAGCATCTCGCTTGGGCGGGAAGACCTCCAATGAAAACATCGGCGTATGCATAATAAGTTCCTTTTGACTGAAAAAGATGTCTCTCTGACGAGTCAGATAGCATATGGCTCCCTCTGACGAGGGAGCTGTCGAACGGAGTGAGACTGAGGGAGAGAAGTTTGCGATGGTGCAATAGTCTCTCCCTCAGCCAGCTTCGCTGACAGCTCCCTTTCAGAGGGAGCCTGAGGCATTACTACTTGGCGAGCTTGGCGCGGACTGCCTTGGCGGCGGCGACCAGATGCTCGAGGCTCGGCCAGGTTTCGGCGTTGCCACGGGTCTTCAGACCGCAGTCCGGGTTGATCCACACCTTGTTGACATCCATCTTGTCGAGGATCTCGTAGATACGATCCTCGATTTCCTTCTCGGACGGGATACGCGGAGAGTGGATATCGTAGACGCCCGGGCCGGCTTCGGTTTCGAAGTGAGCGTCGTGGATGGCGTCGAGCACCACCAGATCGCCACGGGAGGCTTCGAAGGAAATCACGTCGGCATCCATCGCGTCAATGTCGCGAATGATGTCGTTGAACTCGGAGTAGCACATATGGGTGTGGATCTGAGTGGTGGGCTTCACTGCGGAGTGCACCAGGCGGAAGGCCGGCACTGCCCAGTCAAGGTACTTGACGTGCCAATCGGACTTCCTGAGCGGCAGCTTCTCACGCAAAGCGGCCTCATCGATCTGGATGACCTTGATGCCTGCGGCTTCGAGATCGAGCACTTCGTCGCGAATGGCGAGGGCCAGCTGCTTGGTCTGCTCTTCGTGGGTGATGTCCTCGCGCGGCCAGGACCAGTTGAGGATGGTCACCGGGCCGGTGAGCATGCCCTTCATCACATGGTTGGTGCGGGACTGTGCGTATGCGGACCATTCTACGGTGATCGGCTTGGCGCGGGAGACGTCTCCCCAGACGATCGGAGGCTTCACGCAGCGGGTGCCGTAGGACTGCACCCAGGCGTTCTTGGTGAACAGGAAGCCGTTGAGGTTCTGGCCGAAGTATTCGACCATGTCGTTGCGCTCGAATTCGCCGTGGACCAGCACGTCGAGGCCGATTTCCTCCTGATGCTTGATGCAGGCGTCGATCTGGGCCTTAATGAACTCGTCATAGGCTTCCTTGGTGATTTCGCCCTTGCGGAACTTGGCACGCTCGGCACGCACTTCCTTGGTCTGCGGGAAGGAGCCGATGGTGGTGGTAGGCAGCGGCGGCAGGCCGAGGGCTTCGCGCTGCAGCTTCTGACGCTCCTCACGGGCGGGCTGACGTACGAAGTCATCGGCGGTCAGGCCGGCGACGCGCTTGGCGACGGCCGGGTCGGCGGCGACGCGGGTGCCGTCGAACAGTGCCTGGTTGGCGGCGAGAGCTTCGGATGCCTTCTTCTCGTCTTCGGTGGCGTCAGCGAGCACGGCGACTTCCTTGAGTTCGTCGAGCTTTTCGACGGCGAAGGCGAAGTGCTTCAGGTCTTCGGCCGGAATGCCGGTTTCACCTTCGGTGCTGAACGGCACGTGCAGCAGTGAGGATGCGGTGGAGACGGCCACGTTCGGCGTGACCTGCTTCAGGGCGTCCACGAGACCGAGGGAGGTGGCGTAGTTGTTGCGCCAGATGTTGCGGCCGTTGATCACACCGGCGAAGATGGTGGTGTTGGAGGCCACGCCGTACTTGGCCACGGCTTCGAGGTTCTCCTCACGGCCTTCGTTCAGGTCCAGGCCGATGCCGTCGAAACCGAGCAGGTTGACGGTCTCGTACACGTCGGCGATGTGGCCGAAGTAGGTGTTGAGCAGCACCTTGACACCGGCCTTGGCGGCCAGAATCTTGGTGTACAGGGTCTTGAAGAGCTCCACGTCGCCCGGCTCCTTGTCGAGCACGAGGTATGGTTCGTCAAGCTGCAGCCATTCGGCGCCCAGCTCGTTGAACTTGGTGAGCACTTCGGCGTAGACGGCGGCCACGGCGTTGACGAGGCCCTTGTCGTATTCGAGTTCGGTGGCCTGGTCGGTGCGGGCGAGCTTCAGGAAGGTGTACGGGCCGATGAGCACCGGCTTGGTGAGAATACCAAGTGCCTTGGCCTCGTTGAACTCGTCGAACGGCTTGGTGGAGTTGAGCTTGATCTCCTCGCCAGGCTCGATTTCAGGCACCAGATAGTGATAGTTGGTAGTGAACCACTTCTTCATCGGCAGGGCGGTCACATCGCCCTTCTCGCCCTGATAGCCACGGGCCATGGCGAAGAGCGTGTCCTCCTGGTTTTCGAAGGCGAGACGCTCATAACGCTTCGGAATCACGTTGAGGAGAATGGCGGTGTCCAACATCTGATCGTAGTAGCTGAAGTCGTTGCTTGGAATCAGATCGATGCCAGCAGCCTGCTGCAGCTTCCAGTGCTTGGCGCGCAGCTCAGCGGCGGTGGCCTTGACGGCGTCAAGGTCGTTGGCGCCCTTCCAGTAGCCTTCGATGATCTTCTTCAGTTCACGGTTCTGGCCAATACGCGGGAAACCGGAGACGGAAGTCAGAGTGGACATGAATCCTCCAATGTATGCGTTCGTAACCCGACTTAGGCTACCAAAACATCACAGATTCACACTCATAAGAACACTTTGAGTGTCGTTATAGGGCGAACTTATAGCCGTCAGGGACTCAGTCAAAATCCTTGACGTTGATTACGGCAAGCAGCTCGCCGCTATGAACCTGCCACTCATCGAACGGCTTATCAGAACCGAAAATAACAATGGAAGCCGGCGAAAGCCCCAGATTCAGCAAGTCAAGGCGCTCCGCATCGGAATCCGCGGAGGCGATCCATTGCGATGCGATGGACACCGTAGGCTCGTGACCAACAATCATGAACACACGCTGCTTGGGCTTCACGTGAGCCAGCTCGTCGAAGACGGCCTGCACTCCTCCGTCATACAGATTGATGCGATAGTCCACTATGGGATCGTCACCGAAAATCTTGAGCATGCGATCCAAGGTCTGTCGTGTGCGGGTAGCAGCTGAGCAGGAAATCTGGTCAGGCTTCAATCCGATTGCCTCGATGCCTTTGCCTACGATTTTGGCTTGCTTGAGACCCTTTTCGGTCAGCTCGCGTTCAAGGTCATCCTTGCCGCCGAACGGTTCGGCCTTGGCATGCCTCATGATGATGAGAATGTGCTTGTATTTCTTGGCCGCTTTGGCTACTTTGCTCAGCTTGATGCCCACTTCGAGGCTTCCTTTCTTCAAGGTTTGCACAGCTCACATCGGACTATATGAACATATGAATACTTCATTATAGTCCATTGTGAGCGTTCACATAACCATCGGAAACGCCTTATGCAGTACGGAGTCGGCTGATTCCCCGGTATTCTCAGGATTCCTGAGGATTCTCAGATTCTTCGGATTGTTCTGACGCGCCTATGACACCCAGCTCGCCTAATTCGCCAACTTGACGGCCCAAATCACGCAACACCTTACGCAGTTTATGGTCGGAGATGTCGCGCAGCTCCAGTTCCTCCAGACGCGCCTCGCGCTGCTCCTCGGTCAGCTCATCCACGTCAGTCACGGTGTCTTTGGAATAGCGTTCGCGCTTCTTCAGCGCGGCAAAGCCCGGTGCCATTGCACGCGAGATCACCAGGAAACCGGTGTGGCCAATCATCTGATGATCCGGGCGCACGGCCAACCCTTGCGCCTTCCAGGTGCGCTCAAGCGTCTCCTGAATCTGCGGCTCGGTCCAGCAGCCAGCAGCACGTAGGGCCTCAGCCAAACGACTCATCTGCGTGGTGGTGGTCACGTAGCAGACCAGCACGCCGCCGGGCGCGATCACGCGATACGCCTGTTCAAGACGGTTCCACGGGTCAAGCATGTCAAGCATGATGCGATCGAACCAGTGCTCGGGAAGCTCAGCGGCCACAGAGTCGAAGTCGCCGGTCAGTAATCGCCACCAAGCCGGTTTTTCACCGTAATACAGCGTGGCGTTGGCTTCGGCCACGCGTGCGAATTCGGAGCGCAGTTCAATGGTGGTCAGATGGCCGGACTCCCCCACCGCATCCAGCAGATTCAAGCTCATGGCGCCCGAGCCAGCACCGGATTCCAGCACACGCAATCCGGAGCGAATATCGCCGAGCTGAATCACCTGGGCGATGTCTTTCGGATACATGATCTGCGCGCCGCGCGGCATGGAAAGCACATAGTCTGCCAGGCGCGGACGCATCGCCGCATATTCCCAGCCACCGATGGCGCGCGAAGACTTCCACGGCTTGTTCTTGTCTTTCTCCGGATAAACCTGGTTGACCTGCGCCTCACGCTTGGCATGCACGGTGGTGATCACGGTGCCTTCCACTGCACCGATCACATCGTCGTGCAGAATCAGCCCATGTTCGGTTTGCGTGGAGCCACCCGGCACCAGCTGGTCGGTGATCTTCTTGCCCTTGCGGTCGGTGAACTGCACCTTCTCGCCCGCAACAAACGCTCCACGCCTGGGATTCATGGACTCTCCTTATGTGTCCCGTTAGTCAAACGTAACAAGTCTAATGCATGTTGCCGCAGCGAAGGCTCTAATAGCAAAGTTCACCGACGACTGCAAACAATAAACCGACAGCGAGGAACTATGCCATTATCAATGACTCTTTTCGTAGCATTCCTCCAGGCGATGCCGTAGTCCCTCGTCGACAGCAAATAAGTAAAGACCATGAACGCCACGTTTAAGTAGCACATTCAATTCATGCTGTAGGTTTTTCTTGGTGAAGTCTGTATCTAAATCTCTACGCTTGTTAGTAGCCAAATAATTATGACTTGCCTGCCCATCAAAGATAATTTGCCCATCACGATATTTGACTGAAGGACCAATAATCACACCGGCATAATTCAAATCGAAGCCTTGAATGGTGAACGTGGAACCAATTTCGTCAATGGTGTAGTCTTTTCCAGCCCAAGATAAATTCTTATCAATGGATCTCGGATTAGGATCATCCAGTTGATAATTCCAAGGTTTGCAGAAGCGACAAGTGCTCACATCCCCAGGGATATAACCCTCTTCATCGTCTTCCGCAAGTCCCATATGCCAATGTCCTGAACTGTCACAATGCATCGAAACATTCCAAAACCCATGTGGATCGCCATCATTTCTGGAAGCGGAATACTTCCAATCGTATGTGGCAAGTACACGAGATAGACCAGCTCCATTCCATCCGCCGGCAGGCTTTCGGGACTTCTCCGCTATTGCGTTGAAGAGCTCAATAGGCGAATCAAATACCTTGATTTCATACGGTTGCCGGCACGGCTTTCCGTTAGTGTTCAGTGGGACCCGGTCCTGAGGGATCGGTTCGATACCCTCGCCTGCAGCAAACCGGTCAATCCACTGAACGACCTCTTCACTAGCATCAATACGGAATTGCCGAGCAAGACGAATATGAGATACGTCGACAGACATGGGAGGGAGACCATCCTCTTCCCCTAAATTGACGGTATCAGACTTACTGATTCTTCCGGTATTGTCATTATCCAAATCAGCATTAGGAAACAATCTTTGAAGTACAGCCGAATGCCACTGCTGACGAGATTGAAGAATCTGTTCCGGATCGAATACCGCAATGACTATACGTGCGCGTCTTAAGATATCGTAGAGCTGGTTTTTACCTGAATAACCTTGTGTACCCTGCGTGGTCAGTAAATGCGCTTCATCAATGAGTACGATGTCGGCTCTGCCTTTCGGCCTATCGGGAAAGCCTCTGCCACGGCCATTCGTCTCACTAAACCTGTTGATGAATTGGCTGGGTAACATCACCACTTCATCAGGCTTCTTTTGTAGTCCAAGCTTCAGAGCAATCTGATTGTACACATGAACTTGTTCTTTGTGATTCACCAAAATGTATGCGGAAAGTTCGTTAACCTGCAGGCGATTCAGATCAGACTGTTCCTCATCCTCGGAATAGGTAGCACCCTGAATCCCAATTTCCGTGGCAATACGATAGAAGAGATGACTTAGTAAAACGGTTTTTCCTGTACCGGCAGCACCTTGAACGAAAATCAATTGAGGGTTAACCGTTAGACCAACAGTGTCCCTATCCTTTTCAACCAGCATTTCGAGTTGCGCAAGAATGGCTTCTTCAGCATCAAGCTGCTGAGGACTCAGCCGATGAAATGGCGAAGCCTTGAACAGTGCAGAATCACGAATGATTTCTTCAGCTGGGAACAACTCGGGATCATCGCGATGCAGTCCTAGCCATATCTTTGAAAATATCGCGTCAAAATAATCTGACGTGTAATACAAACCTTGTGCGTTTGTACGTCGATTATTGAGTTTCTTGACCGATTCGGTGCTTGACATGTAATGCATGAGACGATTCTCGACATCCAAGGTCAGGGATTTGTTGAACATTGGATGAGAAATCACATATTGTTTGAAAGCGTCAGCATTTTTGTCGACTGCTTCTTTCACAGCTCGCCAATCATCTCGCCTGTTTGCATCACCTTTGAGGTGCTCTGACGTTCGATGCCTTATATCGTTCGTTTCACCAACATATGCCGTATATTCGTTTTTAGCGGAATAGCGGTTCCTAGTTCCGGAATACACGATATAGACCGTGGGATACGACAAAAGATACAGCATGGTATTTTCCAGCTCAGAATCTTTAGCGGCTTTGCTGGCACCATTGCCCTTTTCAGCCTCACTCAATGCCTTCTCGAAATCTGCTTTTCCGTATTTTCCATACGGCAAATTCACGATGATAGGCTCCATGCGTTCAATAGACATAACTATATTATGCCTACTATTTCATCCATCCAGGTCAACACCTTCTAGAATGACAACCATGATTAGCGACAGCACGATTCAAGCAATACGCGATTTCACCGAGGAACGAGGATGGGCGCAATTCCATTCGCCCGCCAACCTAGCAAAATCCATCAGCATTGAGGCTGCGGAATTACTCGAATGCTATCAGTGGGTGCCTGAGGCACCTGCTGCAGAAACCGGACGCGCTCAAGAAGAGCTAGCGGACGTACTCACGTACTGCATCATGATGGCCGACGCACTTGAAGTAGATTTAGACGACATTATCATGCACAAATTAGCAAAGACTAAACGCAAATATCCGGTGACGGCTGTTCGAGATAATTTCGAAGAGTATGAGGCCAGACATCTCGAGGCACGCAAACTGCATGGCAATGCGAAATAGCATATAAAAATGCCTCTGCACTCTGTCTAACGTACAAAGATTGTTCAGGATAACCTGTCAAGAAACAAGAGGTGACCAATATGCGGCTTACGATGGTTAGCGATTTTGATGCGAACGGCAAGGGTCCGCTGTTTTTGATGTTCCACGGGTATGGGAATGACGAAAGCGAGATGGTGCGCATTCTCGACGCGGTGTACGCGAGCACGGGCGAAGCGCCTGATTATCTGTCGTTCCGTGGCACGTACTCGAGGCCGTACATGGGCGGGAATTACTGGTATCCGGATGGATGCGGCGTGGAGGAACGGCAACGCGAATGCGCGGCTGTTGGCGAAGCAGTGGTTTCCTTGTTGAATGCGGGGGCGTTCGCCCATCGCAAGAAGATTCTGATTGGCTTCTCACAGGGCGGCTATCTTTCCTATCGCCTCGTGCAGGCGTACCTGAATCTGTTCGATGCAGCCATCTTGCTCAGTCCATCATTCAAAGGCGAGGAAGGTGCGCAATTGAACTCACCCACCCGACTCTTCCTCGCATATGGATCTTTAGACCGTACCATTCCACTTCCCGACCAGCACAATGCTCGCGCAGTGTTGGAATCTGCCGGCTATCTGACGTACCACGAATACCCGGGCATGGGTCACGCCATCTGCGATGAGGAAATCGCTGATATTCAGGACTTCGTAAGTCAGCTATAACCTCGGGGCTAGAGGTATCTCCCTTGCGAGGGGTACATCCAAGTGCTTACGGATATCTATCTGCTTTGCAAGAGGTATTTCAACTGCGAAACATGGAGTATCGACATTGGAATAACGTCATTCCTATATGAAGTTTTGATATATATGTACCCCTCGCAAAGCAGATAGACACCTGAAGTTCAGCCAATGTACCCCTTACAAGGCAGATGCATGCTTGCAACTCTGCAATCAGGAGTAACGAGAGCTTGAGGTCTCTAGCGCACATCCCATTCAGGCTTCCAGGAGTATTGCATGTCGTAGGCGGAGGCCCAGAACATGTATTCGTTCTCCACGCCGACCACGAAGATGTCCACGAGCTCCCGCTTGTGTTCCTCGCTCAGGCCTTCAACCAGCTCCTCGATATGTTCGAGCAGCCAAACGGAGGAGCTCCAGAACTCCTCGGTCTTGTACATGTCGACCCAGCTCTTGTATGGATTGCCTTCGAGCGTATCGGCGAATTCGGCGGCCAGACGCTGACCGTAGTCGGCATACACCCATGCGCAAGGCAGCACGGCCACCAACACGTCCACCAGAGAGCCGCCGTAGGCGATGGAGAGAATGTTCGACGTGTAGGCGCGGGCGAACGCGGATTGGCGCACATGATTCATCTCTTCCTCGGTGACGCCAAAGCTTGCCATGTACTTGCGGTGCATGGCGGATTCCACGTTGAAAATCGCGTTCTGCACGTTGGCCATGAACTGCATGACCTCGGGATCCTGCGTCTTGGTGAGCGCGAGCGCGTGCACCTTGGCGTAATCCTTCAGGTAGCGGTAATCCTGCAGCAGGTAGAACGCGAACTTCTCACGAGCCAGCGTACCGTTGCCGAGTTCACGCAGGAACGGCTGCTTGTAACCCTCCTCCCATACGAGGTCGGCGGCCTTGCGCAGACGCTGGGCGAACGGCGGCAGATGGTCGAGCGTGATTGGGCCGAACTGGGCGGCATCGAATGCCATAATTGCTCCCTTCGATGGTGTTGACCAACAGGTTCCAAGGGTCAGGCATCGTGCCTTTCTCAACCCGGTTTTACACTCACTACGCGTTCATGCGTTCCGCGCATGCGCGCGCTTCGCAAGTCTGCCGAGTTCCCCTGCAACGGCCTTATTATACGGGTTTTCAGCCATTTGCAACAGCCCGTCCACAGCCCGCGAAATACGCTGATCCACAAGTGCACCTCACTATAGTGAGCATTGTGAGGTAGGCGATGTTGTCTATGCCGATTTCACGCAATTCAACGACGCCGCATACAAGCACAACAAAGGAGTGGGTATGGCATTGATGGAACCGCCGGCGATTCCGGTTCGCAAGGCACATGATGGTTTGGAGCTTCCGGCCATCGGTTTCGGCACGTATAAGGTCAATGGTTTCGCGGGCGCAGAGGCCATCAAGTCCGCACTTCAGGTCGGCTACCGACTGATTGATTCCGCGTTCAACTATGAGAATGAGGGTATCGTCGGCAAGGCGATTCGCGAGTCCGAGGTGCCGCGCGAGGACATCATCGTGGCCTCGAAGCTGCCAGGTCGCCATCATCAGTATGATCAGGCTCGAGTGACTATTGAGGAATCCGTGGCCCGCATGGGTCTGGACTACATCGACCTGTATCTGATTCACTGGCCGAACCCGTCTCAGGGCCAGTTCGTGGAGGCTTGGCAGGCGTTGGTCGACGCTCAAAAGCAAGGCATTGTGAAGCATATTGGTGTGAGTAATTTCCTGCCCGGTCATATTGATTTGTTGATTCGCGCCACCGGTGTGACTCCGGCGGTGAATCAAGTCGAATTGCATCCGTTCTTCCAGCAGAACGAACAGCGTGCCTACGATGACGCGCATGGCATCATCACCGAGGCATGGAGCCCGCTCGGCCGCGCCAACCAGATGCTCAAGGATCCGACCATCGTGCGCATCGCCGAGAAGCATGGCGTCTCCCCTGTGGCCGCGATTCTACGCTGGCACCTGCAGCTGGGTGACGTGGCCATTCCGAAGTCGATGCATGCCGATCGTCAGCGCGCCAACCTGGATTTGACTGGTTTCGAGCTGGACGAACAGGACATGCAGGACATCGCCGCCATGGACAATCCGGAAGGCTACACTTTCGGCCAAAACCCGCATTGGCACGAGGAAGACTGATTTTTCTGCGGTGATCGCGGGTACTCCATGAATCTCGCAATCACGCAAATGTTAACTTCCTGAACTTTTTACGCGAGCCTATCGCAGATAACCCAATTGTCTGTGATAGGCTCGCCCTGTTGATGGCAACAATGACGCCGCCACCGAACAGAACGGAGAACTATTATGACCGATGCTTCAGTATTCGATCAGTATCCCCTCGATCAATGGAAAGACCCATCTCACAACATCATGGACCGCTTCTCGCTTGCCGGCAAGAAGGGCTTCGTAACCGGAGGCGCAGGTGGGCTTGGCCGCAATGTTGCCGCAGCCTGGGCCGAAGCCGGTGCCGATGTGGCGATCGTCGACCTGCCGCGCACCAAGGAGACGCTTGAGCCGCTTGCCCAGGAGCTCTCCGAACGTTATGGCGTGAAGGTCGTGCCGTTGTACTGCGATGTTTCCGATAAAGCGCAGGTCGACGCGCTGAAGACTTCACTGGTTGATGCACTTGGCACAGTGGATGTGGCGTTCATCAACGCCGGCGTGAACGTGCCCGGCGATGACGCCGACGAACCGTATGAGATCTGGCAGAAGACCATCGACATCAATCTGACCGGTGCTTATCTGACCGCGCAGATCGCACAGCACATCATGCGCGAACACAATCATGGCGGCTCGCTGGTCTTCACGTCGTCACTATCCGCGCATAATGCGAACTTCATCGCCGGAGGCCCATCGCCGGTGGCGGCATATGGCGCCTCCAAGGCCGGCATCTACGAATACGCACGCTACCTGGCCGCCGCTCTGGCTCCATATGGCATTCGTTCAAACGCCATCTCCCCCGGTTATGTGTGGTCCGGCATTTTCGAAGGCCGCATCGTTCCCGAAGCCCACGATATGATGACCGCTCCCGTGCCGATGCGTCGCTTCGGCACCAATGAGGAAATCGCCTCGGCCGTACTGTTCCTCGCCAGCGACGCGTCCTCGTATGTGACCGGCACGAATCTGCAGGTCGACGGCGGCTACTCCGTGTACTAAGCCGTGTCAGGATTTCAACTCCCCTGCCGGCTGATGCCGCCTTTATGACCGGTCGCTTTGAATGGCTGTGCATGCCGCATCGATGTATGCGATGCGGCATGCACAGCCATTTTGTTTGTGTGCCCATTACCGCCATTCATATGACTAGCGCCGTTTTTTGTTTGTCCTTTGACCGTAATGTTCTTAGCCGCCAACGCCTTCATCCATCGCTCATCCATGCACGCACCTCCTTGTCGTTCCATCGTTCAATAAACCGTCTACCGTAGTTGCGGGTCAGCGAAACGGCGATTGCTGAGGACCGGCAGCGTTCGCCGTGCCGTATCGACAGCATTGTGGTCAAGGTTGGCGGTGATGAGTTCCGACCTATCATCTCCAGCTTCGGCGAGGACTTCGCCAAGTGGGCTGATGATACGGCTACAACCGATGTTGCGGCTGCCGACTTCACTGCAGGCCAGCACATAGCAGGTGTTCTCCATCGCCCGCGCAGCAGTCATCAGTTTCCAGTGATACTCTTTGAGCGAACCGCGCACCCATGCTGCTGACACCACTATTACATCAGCTCCGCGCACTGCCAGGGAGCGTGCAGTTTCGGGGAAACGCACGTCGTAGCAGGTCATGACGCCAACCTTCCAGCCATCGATATCGACGATGGGCGGTAGTTCCATGCCGGACTTGACCACGGCGGATTCCTTGGCCGAGAACGCATCGTACAAGTGCAGTTTGCGGTAGGTCGCCACGATTTCGCCGCCGCGGATGACCAGAAACACGTTGGAGACTCGCGAATCCTCAGCACCTTCTGGTGGAGCTACATGAACAGTGCCCATCAACGTGATGCCGCGTTTGGCGCTGATGGTTTTGAGTCCGGAAACGAACGGTCCATCGAGGGGCTGCGCATGCGCGGCCGCAAACGCATCATCATCGCCATCGCGCGCGATCAGTCCTTCGGGCAGCAACAGCAGGCGCGCGCCTTTGGCCGCGGCATCGCGCGCGAATCCATCGATAATCTCGAGGCTCCGTTCCGGCTCACGCGCCACGGTGAACTGTGCGATGGCAGCGGATAGCCCGATAGCTTGTGAATCGCCGCGCATTGGTCCTCCTGTTACTTGTCCAGCTCCTTTTGCACAAGAGCTGCGGACTCCTTGGTCAACGACCCGTTTTCAGATAACAACGGCGTGTCCAATACCGCTTTGATCGAGGCAGCGGTGGAGGCTGCCGCCGCTACCGTATTTCTGCTCCCAAGCGTGAATTGCGAGTAGTCGGTGCCCTCGGTATCGATGATGTGTTCCAGCTCATAGATCAGTGGAAGGAATTTCGCATCCAATCGAGCCAACAACGCATAGAACATGGAGCTACGCCGACGTATGGCGACGCATTGATCGATTCCCGCCATCATCTCCTCACAGTATTGGTCGGTTTTGGCCGACTGTGTTTTGGCTTCTTCGAGATTCTGGCCGCCTTTGGCCCCGACGATGGCTCCCATCACCAGTAGAGCAGGCCCGGCGACCAATCCTCCCAAAACGGCAGCTCCCCCGGCCATGCCCATGCCGCCGGCCGCCAAGGAACCACCGCCGAAGAACGCAAGCGTGGCATTGGAGGCCGCAGCACCGCTCAATGCGCTGATTGCGGTCCCGGTGGATGCCGTAGCGAACGTGGTGGCTGCACTGTACGCGCCGAATGCGGTAAGCGCTCCACTGGCGATTCCCGTGACTCCGCCCTGCATAAGCGATGACGCCATGTTGCCCATGGATTCAAGCTCTTCAAAAGCCGCCTTGTCGATGCGGAGCTTTTCCAGTTCGTCCAAGCCTTCGGATGGCGTGAAATCTACGTTCTTCAGTTGGCCAAAGGCGTCAAGGAAACGCCTGATATTCCCATCGAGCACAATGATCTTCTCTTTGCCGAGCGCATTGAGCGATTGCGAGCATTGCTCGCGAAGCTGTTCGAGACGGTTGGCGGCCCATCGAATACGATTATTGGAATTGTCGTTCAGACGGTCGGCTTTGAACTGATCCAAACCGCCCTTGGCGCCCATGCCAAGCCCAGCGACACCACCGACGGCGGCGAGTCCCATGAACAACGGTGCAATGAAAACTGGCATACTACCCATCCTCCTCGTTGAGTTTCAGCGCTTGCCGCCGAATAATCCGCCGACGAAACCTTTAACCGCATTGGCTGCATCCTCGGCCTGTTTTTGTGCCTCCCTTGCTGCATTGCTGGCTTGCTTTCGCACCTCATCACCGACCGGGTTCAACGCATCGCCAACCGATTTCACAGCGGAGTTCACAGCATTACCGGCCTGTGCCACGCCGGGAACATTGGCAACGGCTTGTTTCACCGTATCCGCGGCATCCTGCATGCCCTGCTGTACCTGTCCGATCACTGGAGTCACCGCTTGGTCAACGTTCTCCTTGGCGAGGTCGAACACGTCCTTATGCACGGTAATGGCCGCAGGCGCCTTCGGAACCATTTCATCCGCCACCAGCTGAGTCGCCGCCAGCCGGATCGTCTCTTCACGCTCGCGGAGAGCCTCCACCACAGGCTGCACTTCGGCATAGGGACGATCCGATGACGTGATCCACGTCAGTTCCTCCCGTACCGATTGGGCGGCATTCATCAGATGCTCCATCTCGGGATAGATGGAACGCTCCTTGATAACCGTTCTGGCGATATGGCGAACCAGCTTTCTCTCGGCTTGGTCATAATGCCCATCCGCGTACGCCACCGACAGCATATCCCACAACAGGAGTCTGGATGACACCCCATCCCCGGATTCGGCGCGTTTCGAGACAGCCTCGTCAACCCCTTCGACGATCACGTCATATCGGTCATCATCCTTATCGGCATACTGCGATAAGTAACCGGCACAGGAGTCCACCAGTTGCTCGGCGTAGTCATGGAAATGCTCGTTGTCCAATTCCTCGCCGATATGGTTGAACAGTTCCATCTCATCCGCGGTGACTGAACCGTCCACGGCCATCAAATAATAGAATGCCCGCAAAGCGGCCTTGCGCTGAATGGTGGTCATTGCTTCTCCTCACTTTTCCTAGAGAACAAAGTCCTCGCCGGAGCCCATCATGTCATCGAACTCTTGCTGGGTGCGGAATCTCGGCCGGTATCCCAAAGCCTCTTGTATGGAAGCATTGGCTGTCAGATACCCGTTGATATCGTTGGCAAGAATCGCGGCATCCATGGCGTCGAAGGCAGCATTGAACGTTTTCGTCTTATCAGCCAGATACGTATCAACTGCGGTATTGAAGTCACTACGATACCGGCGTATCAGCTCCACGGCTTCAGCGCATTCCTGCTCCACGCGGATACGCTCTTCTTTCGCCAATTCGTATTCACGCAATGCCGTTGCCAGCTCTTCATATACGGCGATGGCGGCGGTATAGCCAAGCATGCTGCCCAACATGCCGGCGGCGATGGCTGCGGCACCGGTGACTCCAGCTGCGCTGACCGCGGATGTTGCGACAGCGGTGCCCATGACCGCGCCTAATTGCCCAAGACCCTGCTGCCCCATCTGTTCAATGCACTGAGCTGCGGTCAACTCGCCGCGGCAATACCCGGCAATGGCTTTCGACACGTCCACGGTTGTGGAGACCAGAGTTGCCGCCACATTGGTCTTGGACAGACTTCGCACGTATCCGTTCGAAGCATTCTGCATGGCGCCTTTGATTGCGGTGCCCGAAAATGCAGTGGCATAGCTGAACGCTGCAGCTGTAGCTGTATCCGCTCCCACGCGCTTCGCTGCCTCTTGCGGTTCGATAGTGCCATTGACGCAACCAACCAGATTACGAACCAGCGAGGTCCCACCACCAATCAACGCACCGGTTTTCGCCTGTGCCATACCGGCACGATGCGCCAACTTGGTCACGTCCTTCGCGGCAGTGAGCTTCGGGTGCATGACCGCTTGCTCGGCTTCGCGCTTGGTCAGGCCGCTTTTACGAAGGCTTTTCTTAATAGTGTGGAGCTTATCGATTTCCTGCTGGACGCGTTCAGAGGATTCTTTCGTGAGCTTGCCGGAATCCAGTTTGCGTTGCATGCTGTGGATTTGGGTGTCGATGCCGTCAGGACCATCACCCATGAGCACGTCATAATAATCATCTGGAATATCCATGATGACACCGCAATCACGGTACTTTGCGTACTCTTTGCTTTTCAAAGCCTTCAGTAGAGCTCTGGAATCGCTACCCACGAATTTCATCTGAGATTGCGAGCCGCCCAGAATCTCGCCGAAAGCATCAACCTCAACGATGTCGACAATCGGATCGTTGGCCTTACCCTTCACTGCGTCGTATCGCTTGAAACGTTCCGATTCACCATTGATAATGCGGTCGGCATTTCTACGCGCGGTCGACTCGACTTCCGCGCTAAAACCGGCGAGCTGCTTCACACCCTGCCTGCCAGCCATCTCAGCGTTGACTTTCAGGCTATTGTGCGGCACTGGTTTGCCGCCGACGCTGGCTGCTTCATGATCCGTACCGCTATACGCCACAAGATGCTCTTTCACGGCGGAACCGAAACGCTGCACCGTTTCCGCGGCGGCCCCTTCCAAGGCCTTTTGCACCATAGCTTTTTGCGCAGTTCGGCGTTGCTGCTCATGTTCCGGTTCATGATTCACGCGTGAGGCGTCATCGTCGAATTCCGCGACCATTGCATGCTCCTTCCACGCGATAATAAAGCCATAATCAGGCCTCGCCACGACGCATTGCGTTACTGGCTACGTTGGTTCCCATAATAACGTGACCTGCCCATGCCACCACTCCCCTCAATGGTGCCGCGTAGCAGTCACACCAAGCCAAGTGCGCGGAAGGCGTTGGCGAGACCGTTGTTGTGGATGTCGGTGGTCTGCAAGTCGCAGAACTTCTCGATGCCATGAATCGCATTGCCCATCGCCACGGACGTGCCGGCGGCCTTCAACATCGCGGTGTCATTGTCCGAGTCACCGATGGCAATGGTGTCGGCGATGGTATAGCCAAGCGCATCAGCCACATCACGCACGGCCGTACCCTTATCAATGCCGTTAATCAGCAACTCGCCATTGTTCGGAGAAATCTTGTCGTACGAACCATGCACGGTCTCAAACCAAGGAGATAAATCTCGTTTGGTTTGTTCAAAAGTCACGTCTGGGTTGGGACCGGTGAAGTACGAGCCTTTGCTGACCTTGATGGTCTGGCCCAGCGTGGAACCAAATGGCACTTCGACTTCGTCCAGAAGATGCCAGAACTTCGCGAATTCACCGCGGTTGAACGCTTTGCCCTTGGATTCCAAATGGCGGCGGTAGCCTTCGGAGATGTACATGCCGTCCGCGCCCTGCCACTGGTAGCTTTCAATGTGATGCAGCTTGAAGTATTCCATCGCCGCATCCACGGCCGCAGCCGGCACCAGATGCTGGAACAGCAGCGTATCGCCGACATTCGCCTGCGCGCCCGCTACGGACACCACACCGTCGAAGCCCAAGTCCAGAATGCTGCGTTCGATTTTCGGCATGGAGCGACCGGTGCAGATGAACAGCTTATGCCCGTTGCGCTGAGCCTCATGACAGGCTTCTTGCGCGGATTCGGGCACCACGTGGTTCTCATCCGCCAAAGTCCCATCGATATCAATGAAAACGAGTTTGCATGCAGTCATTATCCATCTTTCACAAAAATGAAATATATCAATTAATATTGTCTACAACTATTATAGATTAATTTAATCTAAGCAAATTAGCACTATCAAGAATTTCTTTAATCTCAAGAATAGAGCCAACATAACTATATGAAGAATTATATCTACAAATAGCATAAACCAAATTTACTCGAGGAACATCTGCAGTTCCATACAATATTTCAGAAGCTTTGAAAATACTCTCTTCATCACTTAACGGAACCGAAGATTTAACCTGAGCAATGCCAACAGTAAGCTGAGCCCCAGGTAAATTAACCAAAACATTCTCAATTTTTCTTATGTACCACGGTCTATTCAAATCTTCATATATAAGAATTGCCATCAACAAAGATAAGGAAGCATTATTCTTACTTGCGGCATGTCTGACAAAAATATAATATTTTGAGTATAACCGTGAAAAACATTTCTTAATGAGTCTTTCTTTTCTTTCCACCGCAGAAAGGGACTCAAATTCCTTATGATTATCGTTTCGGAGCAATTCAAAGAACGCGACAAGAATCAAAGCCGACGATAGCGTTCCCCAAATATTGTCAATAAAAGCTTCGATATCGGAAGGAGCAAATACAGAATAATCATAAAAAACTGAAATATACACTATAAGAGAGGAAAAACAAATGCATCCAGCAATGCAGTATATATTTATAAGACGCTCTCCAAATGTAAAAGCCTTTATTATATTAATAACATATGTACATGCTATAAATAGCAGGGTAGAAATCAATACAGCAACAAAACGCAAATAAATATTATAGTGGACTGAACACAATATAGACGTTTCCGCAAAAGTTACAATACAAACTGGAGTAAATCTCAAAAGATTAAACCGGAAAAACCCACTACCTTCACCAGAAGCAATCGCCTCTATTGTATAGTAGGAATTCAGAGTCGGTCTTTCGTCTCTCCTCTTAATTAATAGGGAAAAACCCAGCATCGCAGTAAATGCAATTATCACAGTGCACACATAAATAATATCTATGGTCATACTACTCCCCAACCTACAATTGCAAATGACAATCATATACGACTGAGGAGCAGCGGCATAAATTACCTATACGTCCAATTGCGAAGTTGTTCCTACTAATTCACACTGCGTAGGCGGACCAGCGGCCGTGGCTGTGTTCGACTTCGATGGGCATGCCGAACAGGTCGGAGAGTCGCGCGTCAGTCAGGCCTTCCTCCAGCGGACCGGAATAGACGATGGTTCCTGCGGATGGGTTGCCCATCGCATCGATGCCATCATTGGTGGCATCTTCTGCAGATACCGGCTTGCGGCCCATGATGGCGATATGGTCGAAACCGTCGGGAATCTCCTCCAGACGATGGGTCACCAGCACTACCGCACGATCGGAGCTTTCCTCACCAATACGGCTCAACGTACGCATCACCTGCTCGCGCCCGCCCAGATCAAGGCCGGTGGTCGGCTCGTCCATAATCAATAGTTCCGGGTCGCCCATCAGCGCACGGGCAATCAGTACGCGCGTGCGTTCGCCTTCGGACAGGCGCCACATCTGCTTGCCTTCCAAGTAGCCCACGCGGAAGTCATGCAGCAGCTGGCGGGCTCGTGCATATTCAGCTTCGGTGTAGGTGTCCTGCCAACGGCCAGTTACTGCGGAAAGACCGGTGACCACGGCATCCAGCGGATCTTCGAAATCCGGAAATTGACGACCCAAGTCGGCGGAGGCGAGACCGATGCGCGTACGAAGTTTAAACACATCGTATTTGCCGAGCTGATGGCCGAGGATGAATACACGGCCTTCCGAGGGGAAAGTACGTGTGGCGAGCATGCCCACCGCCGTTGATTTGCCAATGCCGTTCGGCCCGAACAGCACCCACCGTTCCCCTGCCTTAACGGTCAGGTTCACATCGGTGATGATCACGCGGCGATTGCGGCGGAATTCAACGTTGTCGAGTTGCAGAACGGTGGTAGGCATAGTGAACATTCCTGAAATACATGGTAACTGTAATAACACGTAGAGGGAGAGGCTCGTCTGTGGGCGATGTCTCTCCCTCCGTCACGCTTCGCGTGCCACCTCCCTCATCAGAGGGAGGCTGAGTTCAGGTTACTTCTTCTGTTCGTCGAGGACGGACTGGTAGACCTTGACGGTTTCGTCGGCGATGGATTCCCAGCTGAATACGTCGCGGGCGCGCTCGTAGCCGGCCTGACCCATCTTCTTACGAAGCTCCGGATCGGCCATGATCTTGTTGATGGCATCGGCCATATCGTGCACGAACTTGTCCGGGTTGGTCGGGGTGCCGGTGCCATCGTGCAGCTGGTCGATCGGTACCAGGAAGCCGGTCTCACCATCCACCACAACCTCAGGAATGCCACCGGTAGCGGAGGCCACCACGGGCAGGCCGCAAGCCATGGCCTCAAGGTTCACAATGCCCAGCGGCTCGTAGATGGACGGGCAGATGAAGGCATCGCAGCCGTGTTCCAGAGCGGACAGCTCGTTCTTCGGCAGCATCTCCTCAATCCAAACGATGTTGCCGCGCTCCTTGTCGAGCTCGGCGAACGAGGTCTTGACCTCTTCCATAATCTCCGGAGTATCCGGAGCGCCAGCGCACAGCACCACCTGAACATCCGGGTTCACGAAGTGTAGGGCCTTCAAAAGGTACGGCAGACCCTTCTGGCGGGTGATACGGCCCACGAACAACAGGGTCGGCTTGGAACGGTCGATGTTGTAACGCTCGAAGACCTTCCAGCCCGAATCATCGTCGGCCGGAGTGGCGAATTCGGACATGGTGATGCCGTTGTATACCACGACCACCTTGTCCGGGTCGAGGCTCGGGTAGGCGGCGAGAATGTCCTTCTTCATGCCGCCGGAGACTGCAATCACGCGGTCGGCATGCTCATAGGCGTCCTTCTCAGCCCAGGAGCTCAGGTTGTAGCCACCGCCGAGCTGCTCGCGCTTCCACGGGCGGAACGGCTCGAGCGAATGAGCGGTGATGACCAGCGGAGTGCCGTGCAGCATCTTGGCCAGATAGCCGGCGAGGCAGGCGTACCAAGTGTGTGCGTGGATGATATCGGCATCGACATCATTGGCAATCTGCAGATCAATGCCGAAGGTCTTCAATGCAGGGTTTGCATCAGCAAGCTCGGAAGGAGTACCATAGCCCACAACCTTGAGGCTGCCCTTGGCTTCGGCGGCATTCGGAATCGCAGGAACATCGGCCTCAGTGCGCTTGCCGTCAAAAGCGCGTACGGTCACATCAATGCGTTCAGCCAAAACCTTGGACAGCTCTTCGGCGTGCACGCCAGCACCACCGTAGACGTGCGGCGGGTATTCACGTGTAAGGATGTCAACTTTCATCGGATTAGCTCTCCTTCGTGCATCGAGAAAATCAAGCAGTTCCTACTTTAAAGCACGAGCCCCGCAAAAACGCACAACCTTCAGCGTGCGTTTTGTATTTACCGATCCACTCGTCACTTGCACACCACACAATAGTGCTGATACCACGAAGCCCAATGGATACGAAACTAGACGATGGGCACATCCGCATCCTAAACTATAGACACTCGCACAGGTCTTCAACGAAGGGGTAACATGACCGGGCCACAACCGCACAATCCATATGGGCAAGGACAGCCCAACCAATCCAATCCATATCAGCCCAACCAATATGGTGGACCTTCATATCAAGGAAAACCTCCTCAGCAATCAAACCCATATTTTCAACATTCTCAACCCACCAATCCACAACAGAGTCCGTATCCACAACAGCAATACCCTTACGCCCAGCAAACCAATCCATACACGCAACCTGGCGCACGGCCGAACAATCCAGCAGCCTCATATAGGCCTGCCGCCCCACGCCCTACGCAATCTCCGTACTATTACGCCCAACCGGTAAAGAAAAGGCGCGGTCTGAGCGGCGGCGGCATTGCAGCCATCGTGATTTCAGTCATTCTCATCCCGGTGCTGCTTTTCATAGCGATTACCGCCGGTTTCGCGGCGATGGCGAACAAAGCGCTTAACGATGCCGTCCAGCAGTCGCAAAGTCAAGCGGAACAGCAACAGCAGAATGAACCCAAAGTCACCTACATCACGATGAAGGATCGTCCTTCATATCAGGAAACATACCAGTACGTCAACGATAAGTATGAGCAATACAGCCAGGAAGCGCTCACCGATTTACAAGGCTTCATGGATAAGTACCGTATTCCCATCAGCGATGATGGCGGCAAATATGTGACTGACTTTATCGCCGTATTGGGCAAGTACTCCTCGAATCTGAAGCTTATCGGAGACACTATCGGCATTGATGCCAATGAGATGGACGATGTGATTGCTTCCTACAAAACCGATACGGATACAGTAGAGGCTCATTTCAAGAAGGGTGAGCCGCTTGAGGTGCAGATCACGCTCAAGGGCACTAATGGTGATACGTACACGGTCGATGGTCAGAATTCCGTGGAATTGAAGCCGCTATGGGCGGACCTGGAACCGAAAATCGCAGCTGCCGCCAACACTATGGGATCGAATTATAAGGAAAGCGCTCAGAAAATCGTTGAGCTCGCTGGCTTACAAATCAACTGGGATTTCAAAGCCGGTATGCAATACTGCACCAAATCTTCTTCAAACAACCCGGATATGCAAGCGCTCGAGGATAAGGAAACCTTTGCGTACTACTGCCCGGTTACTCCAAACGTTATTTACGCCAATACGGATGCTAATGGTTGGGATACGGATTACGCGCCCGCCGCCGCCATTCGTCACGAGCTCGCCCACCATGCCATTCACATGTACTGCGGTACCATTCAGCCGCCAGTGGTGGTACAGGACGGCGTGAATCGATTTGAGGGTGTGACAAACAGTTACGCCATCAAATATTTGGGTGCGGATGCGAATTGGCTGAAGCAAAGCGCACAGTACGCCGCACAGAATCATCATGAGCAATATTTGATGAACGATTTCACTGATAAGGCCGCGGAAGCGATTCACAGGGGTGAATGCGAGGCGATCAAGTAACGTACTCGTTCGCAAGTTCATCTATTGGCACCGCGGCAACAGTGAGCATGACGAATAAGTGCCATTGTGGCTGCAAGGGACACTAAGTATGCGCGTCAGCCAAGGCTGCGCATACTTAGTGTCACTTTCGATATGAAAAACGGCGCTATGTATGCGTTATGTTCGTTGAGCCGCATACATAGCGCCGTTTTGGTCAGTACCAGTTGTTCGAATGGTTATCGAACCCGTTATATCAGACGGCGGTACCGTTCTGATCGAGGTTCGGATTGTCCTTCGAGTTGCCGGCGGTGAAGAACAGGCTCACCACACCGACGATGAAGACGCCGGAAACGGTGGCGATGAGCCACATCGGATGCGTCGGCAGCCACATGACCACGAAGAACGCGATGATGGCCAAGGCAATCAGCGTCCAGCTGCCCACGCGGAACCACTGGCGTACCGAATGCGGAGCCTTGAACATCTTCGGATTCGAATAGTTCGGATTGGTGGTCAGCAGGGTTTCGGCTTCCTCGACCTTGCCGCCGCTCGGCTTCCATTCCTTGCCATCGGTACCTTCCTGCAAGCGAATGGACTTCTGCTGCAGCTGGTATTCGTCAATCATTCCAGAACGGCCGCGACCTTGGGTCTGGTCGTACTGGGACGGCACTCCCCTACGATTGGCTTTGGCTTGGGCACGACGTTCTCGACGATTCGGCATGTGAGTACTCCTACTTTGGAAAAAACAAATCCTGCGGTAGATAATACCGCAGGATTCGCTATGGCAACCGTATTTGACTAATCAGCGAGGCAGCATCATCGGGCGATCGGACGCCTTGATCGGGGCCGGCAGCTCGCTGGTCTTCTCGCTGGAGAGGTACTCGTCCACGGCCGCTGCGCAGGAGCGGCCTTCCGCGATGGCCCACACCACGAGGCTCTGGCCACGGCCGGCATCACCGCAGACGAACACGCCATCCTGACTGGTGGCGAAGTTATCGTTGCGGGCAATGTTGCCGCGCTTGTCGAGCTCGACCGGCAGCTGGTCAACCAGCGTGGTGGTGTCCGGGTGCAGGAAGCCCACAGAGATGAGCACCAGGTCGGCCGGAATCACGCGTTCGGTGCCAGGCTGGCGGGTGAACGGACCGTTCTCGCCAGGCGCAACGTTCACGATCTTCAGGCCGGTCACGTGACCGTGCTCATCGGCCACGAAGCCCTCCGCGGTGGCGGAGTTCTCGATGGTGACCTTGGACTGCTCCTCTTCGGAACCGACGAAGTTCACGGAGTCGGTGCTGTACAGGTAGGTGCCGCCTTCGGCCATCGACGTGGTCTTCTGGTAGGTGCGGGCGAAGGTCGGCCACGGCTGGTTGGCCGGGCGGGTCTCCGGTTCCTTCGGCATGATCTGCAGCACGGTGACATCCTTGGCGCCTTGACGGATGGAGGTACCGAGGCAGTCGGAACCGGTGTCGCCGCCGCCGATGACCACCACGTGCTTATCCTTAGCGGTGATGTCGTTGACCGGCTTGACGCCGAAGACGCGACGAGTGGCGTCCGGCAGGAAGTCGAGGGCGAAGTGGATGCCATCGAGTTCACGACCCGGAATCTTCATGTCGCGCGGCACGCGGGAGCCGATGGCCACAACCACGGCATCGTAACGATCGCGCAGCTCATCCCAGGAGATGTCCTTGCCGATTTCCACGTTGGTGCGGAATCGGGTGCCTTCGGCTTCCATCTGCTCCACGCGGCGATCGATCAGACCCTTTTCGAGCTTGAAGTTCGGGATGCCGTAGCGCATCAGGCCACCGATGGCATCATCCTTCTCATAGACGACCACGGTGTGGCCGGCGCGGGTCAGCTGCTGGGCAGCAGCCAAACCTGCAGGGCCGGAACCGACCACGGCCACGGTCTGGTCAGTCAGACGCTGCGGCGGCAGAGGCTTGACATAATCCAAATCCCATGCCTGGTCGATAATCGTGCATTCGTCGTTCTTGATCATGGTCGGCGGCTGATGGATGCCGAGCACGCAGGCCTGCTCGCACAGTGCCGGGCAGATGCGGCCGGTCACTTCAGGGAAGTTGTTGGTCTGGGAGAGACGGTTGTACGCATCCTCCCACTTGCCCTGGCGAACCAAATCGTTGAACTCAGGAATCACGTTGCCGAGCGGGCAGCCGGTCATACAGAACGGGGTGCCACAGTCCATGCAGCGTGCGGCCTGTTCGCGGGTCCAAGGCTGCAGACCGGATTCGGCGTGCACGTCGAACCAGTCCTTGATACGTTCCTCGATGGGGCGTTCAGCCAGCTCGCGGCGGGTACGGACTTTCAGGAATCCTCTTGGGTCGCCCATGTCAGCGCACTCCTTCCGTGACGTGCTCGTAAACCTCTTCCCAGGCTCCGGGCGAATTGAAATCGATGTTGTTGGCTTTGGCTTCTTCCATGGCCTTGGTCATAGCAAGGTATTGCTTCGGGACCACGTGGGTGAAGCGCTTGACGGTTTCGTTCCAGTCCTCGAGCAGTGCCGCCGCGAACTGGGAACCGGTCTCCTCCGCATGCTGCTTGACGAGGCCGTACACCAGCTTGGAGGTTTCGGCGTTCAGCGACTTGAACAGCAGGCTGCCGGACTTGATGGCACCCGGGTTGACCTTCTTCATGTCGAGGTCAAGCACATAGGTGTTGCCGCCGGAGAAGCCTGCGCCGAAGTTGCGTCCAGTCGGGCCGAGCACCACGACGGTGCCGCCGGTCATGTATTCACAGCCGTGGTCGCCCACGCCTTCCACCACGAAAGTGGCACCGGAGTTACGCACGGCGAAGCGTTCGCCGGCGCGGCCTGCCACGAACATCTGGCCGGAGGTGGCACCGAAACCGGTGACGTTGCCGGCGATGACATTCTCGTGCTTGTCGAAGGTGACGCCATCCTCGGCACGCACGATCATGCGGCCGCCGGACAGACCCTTGCCGGCGTAATCGTTGACTTCGCCGTAGATGCGCAGGGTCTCGCCGCGCGGAATGAAGGCACCGATGGACTGGCCTCCGGAACCGTGCAGGGTCATGTCGATGGTGTCGTCCGGCAGACCTTCCTCGCCGTAACGGCGGGTGATCTCGTAGCCGACCATCGTGCCGACCGTACGGTTGACGTTGCGGATCGGCATCTCGATGCGCACGGGTTCCTTGCGTTCGAGCGCTGGCTCGGCGAGCTTGATGAGCTCGTTGTCCAGAGCCTTTTCAAGCTCGTGGTTCTGCTCGATGGTCTGGTGCAGGATGGTGCCCGGAACCGGGCCGGCCTGCTTCAAGACGTTGCTCAGGTCGATGCCGTCGGACTTCCAACGCTTGATAGCTTCGTTCTGGTCGAGGCATTCGACGTGGCCGATGGCCTCTTCGAGCGTCTTGAAACCGAGCTGAGCCAGAATCTCACGCACTTCCTCTGCGATGAACATGAAGAAGTTGACCACATGCTCGGGCTTGCCGCGGAAGCGGGCGCGCAGCTCAGGATCCTGGGTTGCGATGCCCTGCGGGCAGGTATTCTTCTGGCAGGCGCGCATCATGACGCAGCCTTCAACGATCAAGGCAGCGGTGGCGAAGCCGAATTCCTCGGCACCGAGCAGTGCTGCGATGACCACGTCGCGGCCGGTCTTGAGCTCACCATCGCACTGGACGACGATGCGGGAGCGCAGACCGTTCAGAATCAGCGTCTGCTGGGTTTCGGACAGGCCGATCTCCCATGGGGTGCCGGCGTGCTTGATGGCGTTGAGCGGGGCTGCGCCCGTGCCGCCGTCATAGCCGGAGATGAGCACCACGTCGGCATGGCACTTGGCCACGCCAGCAGCGATGGTGCCGACACCGAACTCGGAGACGAGCTTGACGTGGATGCGTGCCTTCGGGTTGGCCATCTTCGCATCGTTGATCAGCTGCTTCAAATCCTCGATGGAGTAGATGTCGTGGTGCGGCGGCGGGGAGATGAGCTCCACGCCCGGGGTGGCGTGGCGGACCTGTGCGATCCACGGCGGGACCTTGGCACCGGGCAGGTGGCCGCCTTCGCCTGGCTTGGCACCCTGGGCGAGCTTGATCTGCAGATCGGTGGCGTGTACCAGGTAGTCGGAGGTCACACCGAAGCGAGCGGAAGCGATCTGCTTGATGCGGCTGTAACGCTGCGGATCGTTGATACGGTCGTCGGATTCGCCGCCCTCACCGGAGTTGGAGCGTGCGCCGATGGAGTTCATGGCGATGGCGAGCGTTTCGTGTGCTTCCTGGGAGATGGAACCATAGCTCATGGCGCCGGTGGAGAAGCGCTTGACAATTTCGCTGGCCGGCTCGACTTCGGAGATGTCGATGGGCTTGCGGGTGTTCTTGAACTTCATCAGGCCGCGCAGGGTCATGATGCGGTTCGACGTGTCGTTAATGTGGTGCGAGTACTTCTTGAACATCTGGTAGTCGCCGCGCTGGGTGGACTGCTGGAGCAGGAAGATGGCCTCAGGATCGTTGAGGTGGTCTTCGCCGGTACGACGCCACTTGTAGTCGCCGCCAGTGCGCAGATTGCGGTGCGGTGCGGCGGTCCACTGGTTCGGGTAGGCCACGCGGTGGCGGATAGCCACTTCCTCGGCGATTTCATCGAGTCCGACGCCACCCACACGGGAGGTGGTGCCGGTGAAGTATTCGTCCACGACTTCCTGGCTCAGGCCCACGGCTTCGAACAGCTGTGCGCCACGGTAGCTCATGATGGTGGAGACGCCCATCTTGGACATGATCTTGAGCACGCCGGTGGAGAGCGCCTTGGTGAGGTTCTTCACTGCGGTGCGCTCGTCTACCTTGAGGTAGCCGGTACGTGCCAGGTTCTCCACGGATTCGAAGGCCAGGTACGGGTTCACGCAAGCGGCACCGTATGCGATGAGCAGTGCCACATGGTGAATCTCACGCACATCGCCGGCTTCGACGGCCATGGAGATCTGAGTGCGGGTGTGACGGCGCAGCAGGTGATGCTGCACAGCTGCGGTCAGCAGCAGGGATGGAATCGGGCCCCACGTGTGGTTGGAGTCACGATCGGAGAGCACGATGAAGTTCTTGCCGTTTTCGATGGCTTCATCGATTTCGGCGAAGATCTCGTCCAGGCGCTCCTTGAGTGCCTTGCCGCCGCCGGCCACCTGGTACAGGCCCTTGACCACGTACGGACGATAGTAGTCGCCGAGGATGCGGGCACGGTCGAGACGCTTCAGCTGGGCCATCTCATCGGAGTTGACCACAGGCAGCGGAATCAGGATCTTCTTGGCGTGCAGTTCGGAATCGGCCAGCAGGTTCGGCTCCGGGCCGATGGCGGATTCGAGGGAGGTGACGATCTCCTCACGTTCCCAATCCAGCGGCGGGTTGGTGACCTGTGCGAACTTCTGCATGAAGTAGTCGAACAGCATGCGGCTGCGCTTTGACAGGGCCGGCAGCGGGGTGTCGTTGCCCATGGAACCGAGCGGCTCCTTGCCGGTGTTGGCCATCGGGGTCAGCAGCAGCTTCAGGTCCTCTTCGGTGTAGCCGAATGCGCGCTGGCGGCGCTGCACGGACTGGCCGGAGTGGCTCACATGCTCACGCTTGGGCAAATCGGAAAGCTCCACGGAGTTGCCTTCCACCCACTTGCGGTACGGGTGCTGGGCGGCAAGGTTCTTCTTGATTTCCTCGTCCGGGATGATGCGGCCTTCGGCGGTGTCCACGAGGAACATCTTGCCCGGCTCCAGACGACCCTTGGACACGATGTGGTCCTGCTCGGTCTCGGGAAGCACGCCGGCTTCGGAGGCGAGCACGATGTAGCCGTCATCGGTGAGCTGCCAACGGCCAGGGCGGAAGCCGTTGCGGTCCAGCAGGGCGCCGACCTGGGTGCCGTCGGTGAAGACGATGTCCGCCGGGCCATCCCACGGCTCAATCAGCGTGTTGTTGTACTCGTAGAAGGCGCGCACATCCGGATCGAGATCGTTGTTCTTCTCCCATGCCGGCGGCAGCATCATGCAGATGGCGTGCGGCAAGGAACGGCCGGCCAGGTGCAGCAGCTCGAGGCACTCGTCGAAGGTGCCGGAATCGGAATATCCCGGAGTGGTGATCGGCAGCAGCGGCTTGAATTCGCCGAGCAGCTCGGAGCTCAAACGGCCTTCACGGGCGGACAGCCAGTTACGGTTGCCCTGGATGGTGTTGATCTCACCGTTGTGGGCGATCAGGCGGAACGGCTGCGCGAGCGGCCAGCTCGGGAACGTGTTGGTGGAGAAGCGGGAGTGGACGATGGCCACGGTGGCCTTCATGCGCTCATCGACCAGATCCGGGAAGAAGTGGGTGAGCTGCATGGTGGTGAGCATGCCCTTGTACGTGATGGTACGAGCGGACAGGGAGGCGAAGTAGACGCCGACTTCATGCTCCACGCGCTTGCGAATGCGGAAGGTCTTGCGGTCGAGTTCCACACCGCCCAAGGAACCATCCTCGGAGGCGATGACCAAGGTCTTGAATCCTGGCATTGCGGCCAGCGCCTGCAGACCGAGGCCGTCCGGGTTGGTGGGGACCACACGCCATGCGAGGACTTCGAGGCCTTCTTCACGCACAATCTTGGCGATGGCCTGCTCCTGCTGACCGGAGGTTTCGATATCGCGGTCGAGGAACGCGATGCCGGCAACGTAATGGCCGGCTTCCGGCAGTTCAGCCGGAACCGTGGCACGCATGAACTCGTCCGGCATACTCATCAGGATGCCGGCACCATCACCAGTGTTTTCCTCGGCACCCACGGCACCACGGTGATCGAGGTTGACCAGCACCTCGATGGCGTCCTTGACGATCTTGTGCTCAGGACGCTTGTTCAGAGTGGTGACCATACCCACACCACAGGCGTCATGCTCGTTGGAGGGGTCATACATGCCGTCCGGAGCATGGACCGTGAGATCAAGCGGGGCTTTGAATGTCACCGAAATCACCTCAATTGCTTATGGGCGCGCTAACAACGTGCCACTTCTCTAAGTTGCTGTTGACAGCGTAGCGTTGCGTTATGTCTTTTACGTTTCGCTGTCCATATACCGAGTAGGCGAAAATGTCAAGAGTCAATTTTACGCAATTTTGGGACACCTATGGAATCGGCCGCGTCATGAGGATTTCGTATCCCATGACGCGGCCATTCGCGCTATTCCACCGACTTCAGTGCGGCGAGCATGTCCACCGTGCGCAATCGCCGGTAAACCACCGCACCCAGCAGCGCCAGTACTACGGCGATCAGCACCAGCGGCACCACGAATGCCAGCCAGCCGAGCGCAGGATCAAACATCACCTCATCCGGCGGCACTTCGGTGATGATGTACTGATGCAGCCATCCGCCGAATGCGTAGCCTCCTAATATGCCGAGCGCCGACAGCACGATGGTTTCGCGGTAGATGTACATCGTGGTCTCGTTCGAATGGAAGCCAAGCACCTTGATGGTCGACAGTTCACGGATGCGTTCCGAGACGTTCAGGTTCGTAAGGTTGTAGAGAATCACGATGGCCAAGAGCGCAGCCACCAGAATCAGCACTTCCATGATCTGGTTAAGCGAACTCACGATGGTGGACACCTGGTTCTTCATCGTGGTGTTCTGCACCACCCCCCTGACGCCATCCACTGTCATGAACCGTGCGCCTTGTTTCTCGGCGTTCTCGATGCTGTTGTCTTTGAGCTTCACCATATACGCGTTCGATTGGTATTCCTTATGGAATACGTGCTCGTATTCACCGGAACTCATCACCATGAAATGTCCGATGTACATTTCGGTAATGCCATCCACACGCACGCGTCGGTTCATGCCAGTGCTGTCGGTCACGGTGATGGTATCCCCCACCTTGGCGTTCAGCATGTCAGCCATGCGTTCGGAAATGATTGCTCCTCGATCGGTGAGCACCTGCGGGTTGCGGCCAGCCCGCGAGCGCAATGTCAGGTAATCGCCGAAGTTATAGGCGTCATCGGTCACCAGCAAGGTGATACCTTGCTTGTCGTTTTCCTTGCCGGCGGTTTTGGTGAGTTCCTCGTAGCGAATCGGCGTGGAGGACTCCACGGCCACGCGCTTCATCGAATCCGCTACCGTCTTGTTCTGTTCCTCGTTGTTATCGCTGCGTTCGGCCACAATCAGATCGTAATGGATGATCTCATCGAACTGTCGCTCGCCGATCTGCCCGATGGATGTCTGCACACCAAGTCCCGCAGTCAGCAACGCTACGGCTCCAGCCACACCGAAAATGGTCATTAGACCACGGGTTTTGTAGCGGAACAGATTACGTGCGGTAACTTTGCGCGTGAAGTTCAGTCGATTCCACAACGGCTTGATGCGCTCAAGGAAAATCTTCGATCCTTTGGCCGGCGGTTTCGGCAGCAGCAGAGCCGCAGGCTTCTCCCGAAGTTCACGGTATGCGGCCAGCACAGCCGGTACTACTGCGCTCACCCATGCGAGCAGGAACGCCACCAGAGTCACCACCGGGTGAAATACCAGTGCGATGCGAGGCACGGTGAAGCCATCGCTGTACGCATGGTAGACAATCATCGGCAACAGCGTATGCCCAAGCAGCACACCCAAAATCGTGCCGATGGTCGAGGCGGTGAATCCGTAGAACACGAACTTTTTCAAGATGTCCTGATTGCCATAGCCCAATGCCTTCAGCGTGCCGGAATTGGTGCGTTCCTCGTCCACCATGCGCCCCATCGTGGTGAAGGTCACGAGTGCGGCCACGAAATAGAGGAACACCGGGAAGATCATCGCCAGTTTTTCCACGATGTTCGCGATGATCTCGTAGACCCGGTAGCCTTCCGAGGTCAGGCCTTCACGCCGGCCGTCGATTGAATAGGCGGGCACTTCAAGCGTGTCGACTTTCTCGCGAGCCAATGCAATATCGTGTTCGGCTTGTTTGATTTTCTTTTCGGCGGCCGGTTTGGCATCATTGAATTCCTGTAGCTTCTGGTTGTATTCCTCCTCGGCTTTTTCGAGGTTTCGGTTGCCTTCAATGAGCTGACTCGCGCCGGCTGATGCACTGGTCGGTGCATTTGATACGGCAGCGCCCAATTCGTTCTGCTTATTGGCCAGCTGATTGCCGGCGTCAGCGATGGCCGCTGCGTTCTTTTGATATTCCGCACTGCCTTGCTGAAGTTGCGCGGCACTGGAATTCCACTGTTGCAAGGCGTTGTTGTAGGCATCGAGTTTTTCGTTATATTGCTCTGCCGCATCGTTGTATGCCTGTAGCGCCTTGTCGTATTGGGCTTTCACGCTTGCATACGTATTACCGGCGAGTCCGGAATCCGCCCATGACTGCAGTAACTGCCCGGTTTTGTCGAGCACTGTTTTGGATGCGCTCAATGCGGATCGTGCCATATCCAGCTGCGTTTTGGCGTCGGACAGCTGCTGCCAGGCCACATCAAGCTGACCTTGCCCTTGGCTCAGCTGCTGCCCACCTGCGGCGAGCCTGGTTTGCGCCGCGGTCAGTTGGGAGCCAGCGGAGGCGATTTGCGCACTTGCACCGGAGAGTTCGGCTATCGCGGAAGATGCTTGATCCACTGCCGTAACACTGCCATCGGCAAGTTGGTCCTTGCCTGATTCGATTTGGGCTTTGGCGTCATCCAACTGTGTCTGCGCATCGGTCAACTGCTGCTTGGCCGCGTCGACCTGCGCCTGTGCCTTCTCGATTTGCTGGCGACGTTCATCTTTTATGGAGTTCTCACGGGCTTTGGGCTGATTGGCCAATCGCTTGGTCAACGTGTCCTTATGCGTTTGCACGAGGTCGCGGTATTCGCTGGTCCAGTAATCGACGTTGCGCGTATCGTCGAACGTCACGCGGCCGATCATCGTCACCTTGGAATCAAAGGCGGAGTCCGTCACCACAGCATAACCGTCAAGCTCGCCGGTGCCGGCTGTGGACTGGCCCAGGTTCACATTGGATAATCCTTCGGTGGAGTTTACGAAGCCGACCACTGTATATCGGCTGCGCTTCAGCACCTTATCCCCGACGATATCCGGCTGCTCGCTGATGGTGATCGTGCTATCGATGGCGTACGTATCACGCTCGGTGCGATCCAATGCGATCTCGTTGGCTTTGTTCGGCAACCGACCTTCCTCCACGGCGAATGTGGAGATGGTTTTCGGATTGGAGTAGACGCGCAGACTGTGATTGCTGTTCTTGATGGTCACATCTTTGAAGTAGCCGAATTCCGCGGATTTGACGCCTGCGGTATTGCGGATGATACGTGCATCTTCATCGGTCAGGCCGTAGTCGCTGATGATGGTGACGTCCGCCAGATTGTTATCGCGATAATAATCAGTACCGGTGATGCGCATGTTCGGTCCGGTGACGAATAGTCCGACGAGCGCGAAGGAGCCGAGCAGCATCAGGCTCACGATGGACAGGAAGCGGCCCTTGGATTTGTTGAGGGTCGCGAAGATATCCTTCCAGAGCATACGTTTGCGCATACTTACCACTCCAGATCCTGAATATCCATCGGATGTTCGTTGATCTCGATGGATTTGACGCGGGCATCGTGCATGTGAATCACACGGTCCGCAATGGGCGCGATGGCTGAGTTGTGGGTGACAATCACCACGGTGGCGCCTTTCTTGCGGCTTTGGTCCTGCAGGATTTGCAGCACCTGTTTGCCGGTGTTGTAGTCGAGTGCGCCGGTCGGCTCATCGCACAGGAGAATCTTCGGATTCTTGGCCACGGCTCTGGCGATGGCTACACGCTGCTGTTCGCCGCCGGATAGCTGCGCGGGGAAATTATCGATACGGTCCTTAAGCCCGACATCGATCAGCGTCTGCACTGGGTCCTGTGCGTCCTTGACGATTTCCGAGGCGAGTTCCACGTTCTCCTTGGCGGTGAGGTTGGCAACGAGGTTGTAGAACTGGAAGACGAAGCCGATGTCGTATCGGCGATAGTCGGTGAGCTGGTGAGCGTTGTAGTTGGAGATGTCTTTACCGTCGATGATGACCTGGCCCTCAGAGTTGGTGTCCATACCGCCCAGAATGTTGAGTACGGTTGATTTGCCAGCGCCGGATGCGCCAAGAATGATGGCCAGCTCCCCTTTTTCGATGCCAAAGCTGACGTCATTGTTGGCGGTAATGGTGGTGCTGCCGGTTTGGTAGCGCTTGAAGCTGTGGACCATTTCGATGTATGCCATGGTGCTGTACCCTGCTGTCTTTCCGTGAAATCTGCTCTTGAATAAACAACGTGTTGATTTATTGTCTGCATCGTAATTTCAAAAGAAACAGACGGTCAATAATCACCATTGGGCAAAGTGTCTAGATTGAACACTTCCCGGAAAATTGCCGATTCTGCATGTTAATCAGACAACGTGTTGATAGAATCATGAACTGCGCGATAAGACATCACTACATTGCAGAACAGAACGGAGGCAGACCATGGTCGGCAAGCGCAATACCAAAACCGAAGCGAAAATCAAGGCGGCATTCACCCAGCTGATGCAGTCCAAAGGTTTTGACGCGATGACCGTGAGCGACATTGCCCGTTCGGCCGGCATCAATCGCGGCACGTTCTACATGCACTACATCGACAAGTTCGATCTGCGCCAGCAGCTCATCGACGACACCATCGATGACCTGACCCAGATTCTTGTGGAGAATTCCGACGACAACGGGCAGACCATAACCTCCAACGGCAAAGCAATATGCGATGCATTCAAGGAAATTGCCATCGCTAAAGCCCTCCACTACGTCAAAGATGATTACGCGTTCTTTAACGCGGTCTCCCGTTCAGGCACTGATATGCAACTCTACGATCGGCTGAAGAACGTGCTGAAGCAACTGATTGTCGCGCAGGCCAAGCGCTTCGGCGAAGAACCCAAGCATGATTACAACGGCATTCCCGCCGACTATGCGATGGAGATTCTGGTCTCCGCCGTCTCCTCGATCATCTGGCTGTGGATTCGTCGTGGTTGCAAGGAAACCCCGGAACAGATTTGCGCCATCATCGAAACCAACAAGACCACCGCACCGATTGATGTGCTGTGGTGATTATGGTCAGTTCTTCTGCACCATCGCCTTCTACGGCCCGTTCTTCGATATCAGCGGCATCCTGCTGCCGGCCAAGATCGGCTTCATTGATGCGGCCAACAAGGTGAACCTGACCGCTACCGTCACCACGGTGATCCTGATCATCTCCGTGTTCGCCGGCATCATCTTCGGCGCGCTGTCCATCCTCGGCATGAAGAACGTGAAGTGATTCTCGTCAACCTCTGACTACTCCTGTAAGGGGCGTGGCTCGTCATGGCCACGCCCCTTTCCGTATCGTCACTCCCCCAAACGTTGCCGCGCCGCATCCGGGTCGACGTTCAATTCAGGCCATTGCTGATTCATGCCTCGCATCGCGTCACGTAGCAATTCACTGACCACGGCGCGGGAATACCATCGATTGTCGGCGGGCACGAGATACCACGGCGCAGCTTCGGTGCTGGTAAGAGTGAACACTTCCTGCCATGCGTTCATGTACTCATCCCAGCGATCACGCGCATCCAAATCGGAGATATCGAACTTCCAGTATTTGGTAGGATCCTCCAGGCGCCCCAGGAAATGCTTTCGCTGCTCCTCTTTGCTGGACATCAGAAATATTTTGATAATCGAACATCCATCGTCAGCGAGTTTTGCCTCAAACTCATTGATGCGTTCGTAGCGCGGCCGCCATACCGATTCCGGATAAGTGCCGTATACATGCGGCATGACCACATCCTCGTAATGCGAGCGGTCAAAGATGGAAATCCAACCAGGTTGCGGCAATTCCCTATCCACCCGCCACAGGAAATCATGGCGCAGCTCATCCTCGGTGGGCTTGCCGAATCCTTTGTAGTGCATACCCATCGGATTGCCCTGGCTGAACACATGGCGCACGATGCCACCTTTGCCGGATGCATCCATGCCCTGCAGCACAATGAGCAGCCGACGTTTGGACCCTCGCACGCCATTGGCATACATCAGCATCTGATACCGGGCCAAATCGTCGGCGGACACCTCAATGAAGCGCTCACCATCGGCCTTGGTCCCCTCGAATCCCGGCATGGAATCAGGATCCACATCCGTAAGATTCATGCTCTCCGTAAACATAAGCCGTTGCGCGGGAGGCAGCGACCATACGCTGCTCAGCAGATCGCTCGCACGCTCAGCCATATCACGTCGTTCGACCTCAGCCTTCGCTTCACCGAGTGCCGATAGGCAGTCGGCTGCACGATCAAGTGCCCTATTGATTCGTTTCGACTGTTCACGCTGATGTTTGGCTGCATCCTTATGCTTGGTGCTTTTGTCAATCATGTCGCGTTCCTTGCTCATCAGTACACCCCCATTGGCCGCATCAGCGGAACCATGAAAACCACATTGTTTCCATCAAATACATCCATCGTACACCGCATTTATAGTTTGCATGCCAACTAAAAATGCTATTATAGGAATCGAATGAATTCATACATTCCTGCAGATCGCTCTCATATCGAAGGAAGCCGTATATCATGCTGGATAACGAATTGCATTTCCTGCTGTTGCGCACGTTCAACCACTCCAACCGGAGAATCGATGAGGCAATCCGACGCATAGGGCTTCTACCGGGTCAGCCCAAAATCATCGAATGTCTGGCCGAGCAGGATGGCCGCACCGCCAAGGAAATTTGCGCTGAATGCATTCTTGACAAATCCACGATGACCGGACTCCTGAACCGCATGGAACTGCGCGGACTTGTGCGGCGTGAAATCCGTGAAACCGACAAACGGTCATACCGAGTCTTTCTCACCGAATCAGGGCATGACTATGCCTCGCGTATTGCTGCAATCATGCAGCAGGCCGACGAAACCGCCATGCAAGGCATGAGCGAAACCGAACGGGAAACTCTACGCGAGGGGCTACGTCATGTCATCGCCAACATAGAGCAAGGGGGGGGAGGAATAAATCATGCCATACTTCGTCAAGCGTTTGGCTTCCATGCTTGTGGGGCTTGCTATTGAATCGTTCGGCATCGCATTGATCACCAAGAGCAATCTGGGTACTTCCCCGATTTCCAGCATCGCATGGGTGGTGACCTTGAAATATCCATGGATCAGTTTCGGTGTCACCACGTTTGCAATGAACGCAATATTCGTTCTCATCGAAGTTATTTTGCTGCGCCGCGATTTTCATGCCGTGCAGTATCTGCAATTGGCGGTTACCTTCTGGTTCGCCGCCGCCATCACCGGACTGATTGTGAACTTCTTCAATCGCCATGTTCGCTTTGTCTCGCCTACCGATCCCAGCGTCAACAACGCCAGCGACGCAATACCGGTAACCGCCACCCGATGACGATGACCGATGATTACGATGGTGACTATGACCGATACCGAAACTCAAACAGACCTGCCAGCACGACTCGAAGCTGGAGCCAGCGCACCGGACTTCACCCTGCCCGCAGTCAACCCTGATGGCAGCGAATCCGAGATCACGCTTTCCAGGCTCACCGCACAAGGCAACAGCGTGATTCTCTACTTCTATCCAGCGGCTATGACGCCTGGCTGTACCACGGAAGCCTGCGATTTTCGCGACAATATGGCGCGCCTTGGCTCACTGGGATACACGGTGCTCGGCGTCTCCAAAGATCCGGTGGCCAAGCTGCAGAAGTTCCGGGAACGCGATCATCTCTCGTTCCCGCTGCTTTCCGACCCGGATCTGACCGTGCATAAGCTATATGCCGCTTACGGCGAGAAGAAACTCTATGGCAAGACGCATGTGGGCGTGATTCGCTCCACGTTTGCGATTGACACCCAAGGAGTAATCGAACTGGCCCGATACAACGTACGCGCCAAGGGACATGTGGAGTCGCTGTTGAAGAGGCTCGGCTAACGAGACGACTCCGAGGCACGCAAACAGGGCCTTCCCTGCACAATCTCGACCTGGGCTGGCGGCGGCTCAATCCCCCTCCGCTTCGCCTGAATTTGGTCGAACACCATGCGGAAGGCCCGCTCCCCCATCTCGTGGAAATTCTGCGTATAGCTGGTCAGCGGCGGCTCCCACATGGCATCGAACGCCATGTCATCAAAGCCGATAACGCTTACATCTTGCGGAACCCTGCGACCAGCTTCACGCAGCCCCTTCATCACAGCGATAGCCAGCTCATCAGTCGCGGCGAATATCGCGGTTGCATCCTTGCGCCGCCCCAGCTTTCGCCCGGCGGCCACCGCCTTGTTGAAATCACCCATCGGTATGACTATCGGTTCAGGAACATCAATATCACGCTCAAGAAGCGCATCACGCCAGCCATTAGTACGGGAATTATCGCCCGATTCTTGACTCCATCGCACATGGAATACTGTCTTGTGCCCCAAATCAAGCAGATGCAGGGTCATCCAGCGGCCACCTTCACGTTCGGCATTGATGACCTGGTAATCACCATCGCCAAAGCCTCCGCCAACCACCACAGTCGGCACGTTGGAGGGAACCACTTTCAACGCCTCGACACCAGCCCATCCATACTCATAGACGAGCACACCGGCAGGTCTCACTGCGAGCCCCATGCGCACACGAGCTTCAACGGACGCGATATCCGCTTCATCGAGTGAGACGATATTGAGCAGAAAGCCGCGCTTGCGTGCCGCACCCTCAACGCCATGATTCGTGGCGGACGTGGAGAATTCGTCCGGCTTGGAGGCAAATACCACCACCGAGTCCATTTCGCGGTTGGACAACGCACGAGCGGCCATGCTCGGCTCATAGCCCAGTTCCTTAATGGCCTGGGCTATACGTTTGCGCTTATCTTCGGCGATTTTCGCCGTGCCATTCAGGTACCGGGACACCGTAGGAGCCGAAACACCGGCAAGTTTGGCCACATCTTTGATGACCGGGCGCGAATGCCCTGTACTTCTCGCCATGCCCACCCCTTTTATTTCATGATGCTTTGATAATCACGCGCAATTCTCACAATAGGAATAAGCCGGCACAAAAAATGGAAGCCATCATAAACCCACCGCTCACCTACCGTCATAGACTCATCCCCATCAACAAACATTCGAACATGTCGAACCGGTTCGATTCAAGCAGGAGTAAGAATGGCGGAAAATGGCGCGAAACGCCGATGACCATCAGGTAATTTGCCAAGCACACATTCTCGCTGTATTCTGAAACCGGTTTCAAACGAAACCGAAAAAAAATCAAAGCCAACCGGCTTTGACTAACGAAAGGAAACAATCATGTCTCTCAAGGATTCTATGCTGCGCGGCCTCGCTCTCTACGGCGCCAACTCTGTGGCTCAGCCGGGCATGAAGAACGGCCAGGTCGTTGCTGACATCGTCAACGATTCCGAGAAGATCGCTCGCTGAATCACCGGCGCTTACACGCTCACGAGAATCGCATATATCGGCGTTTCTCCCCTGACCGGAATGGTCACACAACTGAAGATTCGATAATTCAACAGTCAGCGTGAAGCTGGCATAACTGAATAATCGGACAATGGCGTCCGCTTCATTCTTTATTCATAAGCACGGTCCAGCAGTGCATCGATATGCTGGAACCGTTCCACGTTCGGCCGAAACACCGGCCGTCCTGCGGCAACCACCAATGCCGGGCGCTCAAGCGCATGCAAATCCTCCAACGGATTCGCGCTCAGTACCAGAAGATCGGCTGCCTTGCCGACTTTCAACGAACCGGTAATATCATCCACGCCAAGTATCTGCGCATTGACCTGAGTGGCCGCATGAATCGCCTGAGCAGGCGTGAATCCGGCAAATCGCACCAATAGCACCAATTCACGCCATGTAGCATACTGCGGCACAAACGTCATACCGGTATCCGTACCGACACCGACCTCGAGACCAGCCTCATGCGCCTGGCGAGCACCAGCCACCATGCCCTCGACCACGGTTCTGGAGTTCTCCAGCTGGATATCCGTGATGCCGGTCACCTTCTGATCAATCATGGTCAATGGCAGCCCAGCGGACAGCGTGGGCACCAAAGCGGAATAGCCGCGCAGCGAGTCCGGATTATGCCGGAACAGCGCTATCAGCTCATCATCGAGCACACTGCCATGCTCGATGGTATCCACGCCGGCCTTGAGCGCACGCCGCACACCTTCCGCGCTTTGCGCATGCGCGCCCACAATAATGCCATGCTCATGGGCGGCATCACAGATGGCGCGCATCTGTTCCACACTCATTTGCGGACTGCCGGCCTCACCGATCTTCTGTGCATCGGTCACGCCTCCGGTGGCTGTGATCTTGATGGCGTTGACACCATGATCTATGTTGCGAAGCGCACAGTCGCGCGCCTCTTCCGGCGTGGAGCTGGTCAGTGCGATAAGTGGCGCACCATGCCCTTCAGGGATGGCCAGCAGCGGACCGGATGCCAGGATGCGAGGGCCAGGAACCTCCCCTGCAGTAATCTTTTCCCGCAAATCCACCACTTCATAGCCAACATCGCCAAGTGTACGAATGGTGGTTACACCGGATTCCAACAATGCCTGCGCGTTAGCTTTCACCGTTGAAGCCATATACGGCTTGCCCAGAGCCGAATGCACCAGCTGCGAGAGCATCCGCTGCCCTTTTGGCGTGGCGAGTTTGGGATTCAACGGCTTGCCCTGTGCGAACAGGTGCGTATGCGCATTGATCAGCCCTGGCATCACCGTCTTACCGGTACCATCCAAGTAATGGTATTCCTCGGGGATACTGGTTTCGATGCTGGGCGCCACCTGTTCGATGCGACCGGCAGCGTTCACCAGAATGGTCATGTTGTTGTGCACGGTTCCCGATTCGTCACCTGGTACGACACGCACATGGGCGAGCGCGAATGGTTCGATAACAGACTGGTGACGATTCATGGCAGATGCTCCTTCATTGGATGGGCTCATTATAAGCCTCAGCCCATCACCCCGGTGCTCGCCACCAGATCATTGGTGCGTGCCATGGCCCGACTGATCGGCGTATAGAGGGGAATGCCAATCAGCAACGCCACGAGCAGATAGATGCCCATGCGCCCCATTTGTTCCCAATATACGGTGCCGTAGAAGCCGCCGACCGTTTCGCGTAATGCGGTCATGGCGTGGGAGAACGGCAGATATGGATAGATTTCTCGGAATCCGGATGGCAGCATTTGCACGGGGAAGGTTCCGCCAGTGCCGGCGATTTGCGCAATCATCAATGCCGTGCTCAAGGCTTTGCCGATATTGCCGAACACGGAG
>NZ_WBVS01000005.1 GCF_009193305.1 Bifidobacterium cebidarum
TGATGTTCTCCAGATTGCCCGCATACGTCAACGCATCCAGGACCGTCACATGCACGTCCGGATGATTGTTATACACGTAATGAACGAAATTCGAACCGATGAAACCACAACCACCAGTCACAATAATGTTATGAGGAGTAAATTCTTCAGACATAGTTCCTTATCCTACTGCGGCGCACATCCAAAGGTCCAATAGATTCAAACACTGTATATACGTTCTTCACGCATACGTTATACACACTTAGTCGGCGTACCCCCCTCCTTCAATTCCTCAAGTAATCGAGCTTTGCCGTCCACCAATAGCCGATAAGGGCGGTTATGTCAGATTTCCTGTGTTCCTGTTTGGTGTTTTTTGTGGGGGTCTGGCGTGAGTTCGGGGCCTGTGCAGCATGTGTTCATTGTGGGGTCGAAGGGGATTCCGGGCTCGTACGGCGGCTATGAGACGTTCGTGGACCGTCTGACGGAGCGTCACCAGGACGATGCGTCGTTGAAGTACCACGTGGCGTGCAAGGCCAGGGATTCGAAGCGTTTCGTCTATCATAACGCGGACTGCTTCGACGTGAATGTGCCGAGCATCGGTCCGGCGCAGGCGATTTGGTATGACGTGGCCGCGCTCAACGATTGTGTCTCCTATATAAGGAGGAACCGGATCCCGCATCCGATCGTGTATGTGCTGGCGTGCAGGATCGGGCCGTTCGCAGCTCATTTCGAACGCGTAATCCACAAGTTGGGCGGCAAACTATACGTGAACCCGGATGGCCATGAGTGGATGCGCGCGAAGTGGAGCCGTCCGGTGCGCGCGTACTGGAAGTGGTCCGAGCGGCTGATGACCAGGCACAGCGATCTGATGGTGTGCGATTCGGTGAACATGGAGCGGTACATCCGCGGGGAGTATGCGGCGTATTCGCCGAATACCACGTTCATCTCGTATGGGGCTGACGCGCGTCCGAGCGCGTTGCCTGACGGCGATCCGAAGCTGCTCGACTGGTATCGGGGGCACGGGCTTTCCCCGAAGTCGTATTACCTGGTGGTCGGCCGGTTCGTGCCGGAGAACAACTACGAGACGATGATCCGCGAGTTCATGGCGAGCGGGTCGGAGCGTGATTTCGCGCTGGTCACGAACGTGTCCGACAAGTTCCTCGAGGAGCTGAAGCAGCGCACCGGCTTCGATAGGGATCCGCGCGTCAAGTTCGTGGGCACGGTCTACGACCGCGAGCTGTTGATGAAGATCCGGGAGAACGCGTACGCGTATTTCCATGGCCATGAGGTGGGTGGCACGAACCCGAGCCTGTTGGAGGCGTTGGCGTCCACCGATTTGAACCTGCTGTTGGACGTGGGCTTCAACCGGGAGGTCGCCGAGGACGGCGCCTTGTATTGGAGCAAACGGCCGGGCGACCTGGCCGCGCTCATTAATCGGGCGGACGCCATGGATCCGGACGAGATCCGAGCGTTGGGCGTGAAGGCCAGGCAGCGCATCCACGACGCGTACTCCTGGGAACACATCGCCAACCAATACAAGAAACTCTTCACACATAAGAGCTGATTCGTACTCATCAAGTCATTCATCAATTGGTTTTGTTTTAGGGGGTTTGTATGCGTGGTTTTGCTGATTTGCGTGTTGCTGTTGCGGGTACGGGTTATGTGGGGTTGAGTCTGGCGACCCTGTTGTCGCAGCATCATCATGTGACGGCGGTGGATGTGGTGCCGCAGAAGGTGGATCTGATCAACCGGAGGGAGTCGCCGATCCAGGACGAGTACATCGAGCGGTACTTCGCCGAGAAGGATCTGGATCTGACGGCGACCCTGGACGGGGAGCGGGCGTACGCGGACGCGGACCTGGTGATCATCGCGACGCCGACGAATTACGACAGCGAGCGGAACTTCTTCGACACGAGCGCGGTGGAGGCGGTCATCGACCTGGTGATGCGGGTGAACCCGGACGCGGTCATGGTGATCAAGTCCACGATCCCGGTGGGCTACACGAAGGCGATCCGAGAGAGGACGGGTTCCAGGAACATCATCTTCAGCCCGGAGTTCCTGCGTGAGTCGAAGGCGTTGTACGACAACCTGTATCCGAGCCGCATCGTGGTGGGCACCGATCCGGAGGACCCGCGTCTGGTGGAGGCGGCGCACACGTTCGCGGCGCTCCTGCAGGAGGGTGCTTTGGAGAAGGACATCAGGACCCTGTTCATGGGGTTCACGGAGGCCGAGGCCGTGAAATTGTTCGCGAACACGTATCTGGCGTTGCGCGTCTCCTATTTCAACGAGCTGGACACGTATGCGGAGTCGAAGGGCCTTGACACGAGGGAGATCATCGACGGCGTGTGCCTGGACCCGCGCATCGGCTCGCATTACAACAACCCGTCGTTCGGGTATGGCGGCTACTGCCTGCCGAAGGACACGAAGCAGCTGCTGGCGAACTACGCGGACGTGCCGGAGGACCTGATCCGGGCGATCGTGGAGTCGAACGCGACGCGCAAGGACTTCATCGCGGACCAGGTGCTGAAGCGGACGGGCGCCTACGGGTATACGGGCAACAACGAGTACGAGGCCGCCTCGGAGAGGCCGGTGACGGTGGGCGTGTACCGGCTGACCATGAAGTCGAATTCGGATAATTTCCGCCAGTCGGCGATCCAGGGCGTGATGAAGCGCGTCAAGGCGAAGGGCGCGACCGTGATCGTGTACGAGCCGACCCTGGAGGACGGCAGCACGTTCTTCGGCTCCCTGGTGGTCAACGACCTTCAGGAGTTCAAGAGGCGCAGCGACGCGATCCTCGCGAACCGCTACAACGCGTGCCTCGACGACGTGAAAGACAAGGTCTACACCCGCGACCTCTACAAACGAGACTAAACGCATTGGGATAGGGACGAGGACAATGAGAATTCTTGCTATCCACAATTTTCATCGTTCTGGATCTGCAAGTGGTGATGACCAGGTATTCAAGAGCGAGACTCAATTGCTTGAGGAACATGGTCATGAAGTCATTCGTTATACGGTGTCGAACGATGAATTCGACAACGCTGGTTTTATTGGGAAGCTGACCGCGACTTTCGGCATGCTATGGTCCGTTAAGAACTATAAAGCAGTAGCATCGCTTATTCGCTCGAAGCATCCGGACATAGTTCATGTTCATACATTTTTCCCGTTGCTCTCCCCCTCCATTCTGTATGCAGCAAAACGAGCAGGTGTCCCGGTAGTTGCAACGTTACATGACACTCGTTTTGTTTGCCCGGTGGCGACATCATTACGCAATGGTCATATATGCAATCAATGCGGCGATGGTCATTACTTGCGCATGGCCAAGTATGGCTGCTTTAAAGGGTCACGACTGCAGAGTCTGTTGATAGCCGGGATTTTTAAATATCATCGTGTGCGTAAAAGTTTTTATACTCAGATTGATCGGTATATCTGTCTTAATGACAATCAGATCAAACTATTAGAAGGCATTGGATTCGAACAGTCGAAAATTTCTAAGAAATATAATTTCGTACCTGATGCACAAGCGAATCTATCACCTGTAAAACCTGCCGGTTTACCGGATCGATACGTAGTGTTCTATGGACGTATTGGCGCTGAAAAGGGCATACGCGTATTGCAACGTATCTGGAACGAGATTGATGATATTCCTTTGGTCGTAATGGGTGGCGGTCCATTAGAGGGTGAGTTCCGGACTTGGGCTGAGAAAAAACCGAATGTGTATTTTCTAGGCTATACCGCCCATGAAAAGTGCATGTCCATTGCTAAGGCTGGCGAATTCGTCGTATTTCCCTCAATTTGGTATGAGGGTTGTTCCATGGTCGAGATTGAATCGGAGAGCCTTGGCCTACCTTTGATAGCAACTGATTTAGGTTTTTCAGCTGAAGCCGTTGAAAATGGAAGAAACGGATTAAAAGTTCAATTAGGTGATATCGCAGGATGGCGGAAGGCTATTCGCGAGTTATGGGACAATCCTGAGCTCTGTATTTCTATGGGCAAAAACGCGCGCCTCGATTATGCAAGAAAATACAGACCTGAAGACAACTACAGACAGCTTGTCAGTATCTATCAACAATCGATGGGAAATAAGTAATTATGGAATTTAATTCTGAAATTACAAAATCCGATAAAATTATTATTTTATTGCGGACAGGTTTTAAATTTATTCGCGGCATTTGGAAACGTCTCTTCTTAAGTGAAGCACATGGATTGTTGCTGATTGGCCGTCATGTAACCATATCTCATGCGCGGCATATCCGATGCGGACGTAACGTGAAATTTGAAGATTATTCGGAAATCCATGGACTGTGTAAAGAAGGATTAATCTTCGGCGACAACGTGACGATAGGACGAGGAGTGATGATTCGTCCATCAAGTTATTATGGCGGTGATTTAGGTCATGGCTTGGTAATAGGAAACAATTCATCTATTGGACCTCATGGATACATAGGATGTTCCGGACCAATCAACATCGGGAATAATGTCATGATTGGTCCTAAATGTAGTCTATTTGCTGAAAACCATGTTTTTAATGATTCATCAAAAAGTATAAAAAGCCAAGGGGTAAAACAAAAGGGAATCACCATAGGTGATGATTGTTGGATTGGCAGCAATGTCATCATTTTAGACGGTGTAACTATCGGCAGCCATGTGGTCATAGGGGCAGGAACGCTTGTCACCAAAGACATTCCAAATAATAGTCTAGTTCTTGATAAAAGAAACAAAACAATAAGCGACATGGAGACAAAATGAACAACAAGGCTCGTGTTATAGCTTTTTATTTACCACAATTTCACCCAATCCCGATAAATGATAAATATTGGGGAAAAGGTTTTACTGAATGGACAAATGTCGCTAAAGCAAAACCGTTATACAGAGGGCATTATCAACCACAAATTCCTGCCGATTTAGGTTTTTATGATTTGCGTGTTCCAGAGGTAAGAGTTGAGCAAGCAAAGATGGCACAGGAAGCAGGAATAGAAGGCTTTTGTTACTGGTATTATCGGTTTGACGACAATACCAGAGTACTGGACATGCCTATAAAAGAATTGATGAGAACGCATAGTCCGGATTTTCCTTTTTGCATTGGATGGGCGAATCATGACTGGTCAAATAAAACCTGGGAAAAGGGGAAAAGGTTCCAGACAGATATTACTTTCCTAAAACAAAAATATTTGGGAAAGGAAGATTACGCGAAATTCTTTTATGAACTTCTACCGATGTTCAAAGATGATAGATATATTAAGGTTGACAATAAGCTCTTATTCTATATATTTGCCCCAGATGATATTCCTGATATTGATATATTGTTTAAAACCTGGAGATCTCTTGCAAAAGCAGAAGGATTAAATGATATATTTTTTGTCGCAAGAGCGGATTCATGTGGAAAAGCATCAATAATAATGTCCAAAGATTTTTTAAATCAAGGACTTGAAAGATATCAACATTATATTAATATTGGGTTTAATGCCGTTAATTCTTTTTCTTTCAGAAGAGCCGAAATATTAGCAACTGGATATTGGAAAAAAGTATGGCGTCAAATTCAGATTAAACTAATAGGCTCTTCATTAAATAAGCATGACTATCGCAAGGTAATGGAAAATTACTACACATCAGAAGATAAATTAGATTATGTTTTTCCGACCTTAATGCCTAGAAGGGACAGGACTCCTCGTTCTGGAAGAAATTCTTTAATTTATGCCAATAGTAATCCAGAGGTATTTAAATCAGTTGTCAAGAATGCTCTTGAAGTTGTAAAAAATAAACCAATTCAACATAAAGTAATATTCTTGGACTCATGGAACGAATGGGGCGAAGGATCATATATGGAGCCTGATTTGAAATTCGAGCATGGGTATTTGAATGCCCTTAAAGAGGAAATAGAAAATGCCTAAAAAAGCTAATGTATTATTTTTTCTTCATACATCGAGTTTAAACAATGGCGCAATTAGGTCTTTGATAGATGTTATAGATAGCCTCCAATACTCTATTAAACCAATAGTGTTATATCCCGATAGAGGAGAAAGCGCTATCGAGTATCTACAAAATAAAGGTATTAATTGCTATCATGTCACCTATTCAACTTTTGCTTTTCACGAACGAGAAAAAAGAAGCACTCAATTTATCGAAATTGTAAAGATTATTATTAAAACTATATTATTCTTTTTTTACATACCAAAAGTTGTATATATAATTAAAAAAGAAAAAATTAATATTTTATATTCTAATACTTCTGTAATAGATGCAGGAGTATTTATTCACAATATTACTAAAATACCACATATTTATCATATTCGCGAATTCGGCAAAGAGGATCACGGCTTAAAATGTATTTACGGAGATAAATATATATACCACTGTTTAAACTCTTCTAACGCATTGATATATATCTCAGATAGCATCAAGACTAAATATTCCAAGCTTGTTCGCCCTGAAATTATCCAGAAAGTTATATATAACGACATTTCCGATTCCTTTATATGCCCCAAAGAAGTCTTTAACGTAGACCAGCCCCTACGTGTTGCTATTATCGGGTCTATACAGAAGGGAAAAGGGCAGCTAGAAGCCATCAAAGCTTTTTCTATTCTTAAGAAAAGAAATATTGAGTTACATATTGCCGGATTAAAGAAAGGGAAATATTTCGAAGATATCCAAAAATATGTATCAGATAATAATATTCCAAATATTTATTTCGATGGTTTTATTACAGATTTAAATACCTATAGGTCGCAAATGGATATAGGTCTTGTATGCTCAAGCAATGAGGCTTTTGGCCGCGTTACCGTTGAGGGAATGCTTAGCATGATGCTTATGATCGGAGCCGATGCAGCTGGAACAAGTGAGCTAATCGATGATGGGCGTAATGGTTTTCTATATCCGTTAGGCGATAGTGTTGCCCTCTCTCAAATTATCTCTTTTATAGATAGCAACAGATTACTACTTCAATCTATTGCGCAAACAGCTTTTACCGAAGCCAGAGAAAATTTTTGTTCACATAAAGCTGCAAAAATTATATATCAATTAATGAATGAAATTCTTTAAGAGCAAATATGCCAATTCTTTGTATTCTTATAAATATAGTTATTCTATCAATTTTTTTCCACAAAAAGAATATTGTTAACCCTTTAGTTATTTTTGTTGGATTGTGGACTATCATAATATTTTTATCTTACTGTAAATACTATAATCTAATAGCCGCATCCGATAAATCATATATCGCCATTGAAACAGGTGTTATCGGCTTTGTTTTTGGATATTTTATTTACCAAAAAATATTCATACCTAAAGCATATTCAATTCCAACCAGTATCAATTATATTATTGTCTATTTTTTCTTTATAGTATCTATTTACTCTTTGGTTAAAGACTGCACAAATACGTTTTCTTTAATTTCGAGTGGCGGCGATTTAAGCGAAATACGTTCAATGGCTCAGGACACGTCTAGCATCTTGTATTCGTCTAGATCTAATCTTGATAATGCCATTAAATTATATTTTGTTAATCCTTTTATAATTTTTTTCCCTATAATTTTTTCTTATGAATATTGGAATAATGGTGTACGCAAGAAAGTTTTTCTTATATTTCTCATCTTGCTGTCCTCATTAAAAGTTTTATCGGATGGGTCTCGAAGTATTATTTTATATTCTATTTTCCATTTTATTTTTATCGGGTTTCTTCTTAACAAGCAGAAGATTCAAGATAAAATTAGAGAAATTAAAAATACTGTCAATAGCAAACTGTTAATTGTTGTCGCTGTTTTTTTATTGATTATTGCTTCGATTTCTCGTTTAGGTGATCAATCTTTCATTCAAAATATTTATTATTACTTTGCAATGGAACCACGTATGCTTGATTATTGGATGACGGTTGTCGATAACAATAATTCCCCAGGTTTCGGACTTGCCTCCATTAATGGAATTATTTTTCCTCTTATATATTTAATTAAAAATATTTTTTCTATCAACTATCCATCATACTGGTATCAAAATGTTTTTCTTAATATTAATGATACCGATAAAATATGGATTGATATTACAAACGATCATACTACAGCAAATGCGTATGTGACTGTTTTCTGGTTTCCATACCTAGATGGATTTTATTTTGGAATTATATTTATCCTAATGATTTTAGGAATCTGCAGTGCTTCACTGCATAAAAAAGTAAATATTTACAATAATACTGTGTGCGCTAAAGAAACAGTCCTATATTCCTTATTTATGCAAGGTATTATTATGTCGTTTGTTCGACTTCAATTCGCGGATACGTCTTACGCACTTGCTTTCGTTTATATTATTTTTTTGGTTTTCTATAAGAATAAGAATAAATCTATTAATATTCTATGAAGTATACACGTGTTCGTTCTTTGAAGTTTAATGCGGTGATGAACATGATTCTCATGTCGTCGTCGTTCATCTTCCCCTTGATCACGGTGCCCTACGTGTCCCGCGTCCTCGACCCATCGGGCATGGGCGCGGTGGCCTTCGCGCAGAGCATCATCTCCTACTTCTCCCTGGCCGCGCTGCTGGGCATCTCCACATACGGGGTACGCGCCTGCGCCCAGGTAAGAGACGACCCGAAGGAACTCTCCCGCACCGTCGAGGAACTCCTCATCATCCTCGCCGCCTCCACCACCCTGACCTTCGCCGCATACCTGCTCGCACTGCAATTCGTGCCACGCCTGGCCGGCGACAAACCCCTCTTCCTCATCTTCGGGACCGCCCTGTGGCTCGCGTCCTTCGGCGTGGAATGGTTCTACCAGGCCATCGAACAATACGGGTACATCACCATCCGCAGCATCGCGGTCAAACTCATCGGCCTCATCCTCATGTTCGCGTTCGTCCACCAGGCATCCGACTACCACGTCTACGGCATGATCGTCGTGTTCACCGGCTACGGGGCCAACATCCTCAACATGCTCCGCCTGCGCGCGTTCATTACGCTCATGCCGTTCAAAGAACTGAACATCAGGCGCCATTTCAAACCCATGGCCTCGTTCCTCGTCTCCAGCGTCTCCTCCGGCATGTACGCGCAGGCCGACATGGTCCTCCTCGGCTTCCTCGCCACCAACCACGTCGTCGGCATCTACCAGCTCGTCGCCAAGATCAAGACCATGCTCGTCATGGCCATCAACTCCGTGGTCAACGTCATGCTCCCCAGGCTCTCCTACTACGCCAGGAACTCCCAGGAGAAATACCACGACCTGCTCGTCAAGAACATCGACTTCGTGCTCCTGTTCGCCTCCGCCGGCATCGCCTGCGCCGCGCTCTGCCCGGACGCGATCATCGGCATCCTCGGCGGCAGCCAATACAGGAGCGCCGTCCTGCCCCTCCTGTGCATCCTGCCCGCGCTCCTGTTCGTATCCCTGAACACCGTCCTGTCCCAATACCTCATCTCGTCCGGGCACGAGAGGCAATACGCCATCGTCAACTTCGCCGGACTCGTCTCCTCCATCATCTACTGCCTCATCCTCATCCCACCCCTCGGAGCCACGGGAGCCGCCATCAGCTGCAGCCTGTGCGAACTCACCGCGCTGCTGATCCGCTGCTGGTACGCACGCGACTTCATCACAACCATCCGCAAAGACATACGAATCCTGCCCGCACCCACCTCAGCCATCACCGCCACGGCCGTCATCCTCCTGATCCGCCAGGCATGGTGGCCGGCACAACCCCTCCTGCAGATCATCACTACAGGAACCGGCTTCACCATCCTCTACATCACACTGCTCCTGCTCCTCAAAGAAAAAACGATCACCACGATGATCCACCGCATTCAAACACGGTAATCACCCCCCTGCACGACACCCCACGAAACGGAAAACCCCATGCCCAGACATTCAAACCCGACGAACGGGAAAACGGCCACGACACGTATGCACAAGACACGAAACTCAAGCATCGAGCTCCTCCGCATCATCGCGGCATATCTGATCGTGCTACGTCACTTCGTGGGAGCGAACGCGTTCGACGTATGGGCACAACCATTGTCATTCAACAAAATCATCCTCGAAGGCATACTCTACCCCAGCGGCAAGGTCGGGGTCGTACTGTTCTTCCTGATATCCGCATGGTTCCTCTGCGAATCCACCACGGACCTCAAGGCCGCACTCAGACGAGCATGGATCCTCGAACGAGAGATCCTGTTCTACAGCCTCGCCCTCACGACAGTCATCCTCATCACCGACAGGAGCCTGCTGACCCCCAAAACCCTCATCAGCGCCGTGCTACCCACATCAACCGACCTCTGGTGGTATACGACCAGTTATATGGTCTTCCTCATCCTCTGCCCATTCCTGACCATCGGCCTCAAATCACTCGGACAGCAGACCCACCGCAACTGCTGCCTGGCCTGCATCCTCCTATGGAGCATCGGCGGCGGACTCACCAGCTTCGTCTCGTTCGACATGACCAAGGAAAACGTACTCATCTTCATCTACCTATACACCCTCGTCTCATACTGGCGCTGGTACCGGCCCGAGTTGATCGCTCGCCGCACGGCCACCGTCCTCGTGGCCCTCGGATACGCGACATCCATCGCATCGGTCCTCGTATTGACCCCCATCACCCTCGCCCTCGACCGCGGCACGCACCAGCAGACCATGCTCGGACAGAACGAATGGATGCTACCCGTCATGCTCATAGGATTCGGATCGTTCGCGATCGCCAAACAACACCATTTCACCAGCAAAATCATCAACAGCATCGCCAAATCCACCCTGGCCATATACCTCATCACCGTCTACCCACCCATCTCCACGCTTCTCTGGAAACAGACATTCAACATGAAAGACATCTACCACGATCCATGGCTCACGGCATACGCACTCGGCATAGCAGCCCTGACAACCGCCACCTGCATCGCCATCGACTACATAAGAAGAGGAATATTCACCATCAGCATCGACCGCAACCCCGGAAAATGGTTCAACCAACTATGGAAACCACCCATGAAAGAGCACAATCACGGCAACCAGTAAAAACTTGAAACGATAATAACCCATCACTCAAAATGTTCAACGTTACCTCAATTTTGCTCTGAATCTGAGTAAATCATGAGGGCATACTTTCATCTCAAGTCCAGATTATCGTGCTTAAACTTTCGAACGCTACATAATAATCACCGCAACCGGTGCGAGATCTCCTGAGTTGCTCGCGTTAAATCACGGTATAAGCCAAACCTCGTATTATGGATCACTTCATATTGCGAGCGCGGACGAATCGTATCTGCATACTCCAGCTGTGCGCTGATCTGTGAAAGGTCGCCGAACCGTCCTACTCCTACGGCAGCGCGCATTGCGTTGCCTAAAGAAGCGCCAATGGTCTGTTTGGGTACGTGCTGTTCCAATCCGGTCACATCCGACACGGTCTGCAGCAGCACATGGTTTCTAGTGCCACCACCCACTGCATACAGCGTGGCGTCATCACCAATTTCCATAGACTCCAGTGCATTGCGTACACCGTATGCCAATCCCTCCAAACCAGCACGCAGTATGTCTGCGCGGGAAGTAGTGGAACGGCACCCGAGGAATCCTGCAGTGAGCTCTGGATCAAACAGCGGAGTGCGTTCGCCGGCCAAATACGGCAATGCCAGCACACCATTGGCACCAGGCACACTGGATTCCGCCAGCTCCGCCAGTTTTTCGAACGATTCAATACGCAACATATCCATCAGCCAGGTAACATATGTGCCCAATGTGTTGGTGCCACCAGCCAATGAGAATTGACCCGGCTCCAAGAATTCAGAACGCCATTGATGTTCGGCGGCACGGTCTGGTTTCTCTGATCTGCCACTGGATGCATCAGATGACAATGCAATGAAGAATCCAGTGGACCCATACATCACCATCACGTCACCCGGATGCGTCACTCCGGCGCTGGTGGCCTCGGCTGCTGCATCGATAGTCGGCGCTACTACGGGCATTCCTTCCGACAATCCCGTATCTGCAGCGGCATCATGCGTGAGATAACCGACTACCGTCGTGCTAGGCACTACATCTACCCCTGCTAGTCGAGATACGACATCAGACCCTAGCTCGTTTAACAACGTAGTGTCCCACGCTTCGGCTGACCCTAACCACCTTGCCGGCGCATAGCAGCCCGCCTCATAGCGGTCCACCACCATCTTCCCACATAAGCGGAAGGTGATATACCCGCCGCATCCTGCGATCCAACGGGTTTGTTCCCACACTTCAGGCTCATTTTCGCACAGCCATAGTATCTTCGGCAGCACCGATTGAGAATCGAAAGCTGCCGGTATACCTTGTCGGGCACACCAATCGGTCAGTTCATTAATCTGTTTTCCGGCACGAGAATCGATGCCATAAAGAATCGCAGAACGTAATGCGCGACCATCAGACCCAACCGGAACTACGCACGGTCCTATGCCGCTGACCGCCATCGCTGCAACACGGTCGCCGATGTCGCCTACCGTGCATAATTCTCGGCACAACCTCACGCATTCTCCGTACCAAATCTCTTCCGCATCATGTTCATACCATCCAGGACGTGGGTTGGCCGTAACGTGAGATATTTGCGCTGATCGCACTACCTTCCCGCAACGATCCATCAGCACCCCTTTAGAGGAGGAAGTGCCGATATCGATGCCGAGATATAGTTCGCCGTTCATAGCAGTACCTTTCCGCCTTCGACCACGGTTTTACCGTCCACCACCAAGCGCCCTTCCTTCCGGATGTCTTTGATGATGTCCCAGTGAATAGCGGACTCGTTGGTACCACCGCATTCCGGGTATGCGCGTCCCAATGCAATATGCACAGTGCCTAGAATCTTCTCGTCGAGCAGAATGTCGTTGCAGAACATGTCAATGGCAGGATTCACGCCGATACCGAATTCGCCAATGCTCTTTGCACCGGAATCCGTATCCAACACCATGTGCAGGAAATCCTGATTAGTGGACGACGTCGCTTCAATGAGTGTGCCGTGATCCCATGTCAAGGTCAGATCATGGAATAGTCGGCCACCGAATACTCCCGGATTTTCGAACCAAATAGTGCCGTTCACAGTGTCGGTGACTGGGGCCGTGGCGATTTCACCGTCCGGCATATTACGGCCGTCGGCCCAAGCCAGCCATCGGCGATCTTGGACAGAGAATGTCAGATTCGTGTATCTCCCCTCTATACGGACTTCATGGCTGCCGTCAAGCTGCTCAGCCCAACTGTCCCACTGCTTCTTCGAGGCAGGCCAGTCAATGAGACAGGCGTCAAAGAACATGTCGGCAACCTGTTCGAGGCTTACGCCTGCCTCATCAGCCAAATCCTGATTCGGCACGCGAATCAGAGACCATTTGGTTTCTTTCCACCGTTTGGTGGAGATAATGCCATGCGCTTTTTGCGCCAGAGACATGCGATCAGATGGCACATTGTTGTGAATGGACAACGGGAACGCGCCGCGCAATGCAATATATGCATCCGCCCATTCCATACCGTATTCCTCGATGCGAGGCACCCATCCAATCTGCTGGGCGTCACCGTCTTCCAACAGAACCTGCTGCAGATGCTCCGAAAGAAACTGCACTTGAGGATAGCCGCCAGCTCGCACACATGCTCGATAAACTGCCTCCAATAACGGATAGCTTGCAGTCTCGCTCATGGCAATCATCACCTTCTCGCCTGGCTGAAGATCGACCGCATTGTGAACTATAAGTTCCCCGACCTGCGCCCATCGCGGGTCATTATTCCAATTAAAATTAGTCATCTTATTCTGGCCTGCGTTTCGTTACAGCGTGGTTCAATCGCTGGCCGATTCGGCCGACGGCAGGCGCTCTCCTTTATTGTTGCTGCACCACAAACTTCATACGTGCTCAACGAGTACGTTTAACGACGAGAATTCCCGAACCGTCGTGGTTACGGGAATTCCGTACGGGATTGTCGGTTTAATGTTGGCAATCCAATCAAACTCACACCAGCAGGCGCAAGATGAACAGGGATCAACTGAATTTACGATTGCAATCTGGCAGATTCAGCCAAGTTCTGCGCGCAGCTCCTGGACTTGTCCCATCAGCTTGGCAACGCGGCTTTCATCCACTTCATTCCAGATGTAGCCATCACGCTTGAAGTAGGTGGCGCAGATTGCACCATCAGCAGCGGTCAGCTGTACTTTGGCGGTTTCCGCTTTCACACCGGTATTGGCGAATACTGGCGTATCCGGAACCACGCCTTTGACGCGGGTGATGATATCCGTATCGGCAGGAGCGCCGGCGGTCAAACCGGAAACGCACAATCCGTCCGGCTGAGCATTGAACACCGTGGATTTGGCGATGGATTCAATGCTGCGATCAGCAAGATATTGGGCGGATTCCGGAACAATGTTGTAAAGGAGCTTCACGTTCTTGCCATCCACGTGGCGCTGGTGACGCGCCACTTCACCGCTGTTGGTGTTCCACAGGCCGAAGTCGCTGGCATATACGCCGGAGAAAATCTCTCGGACGAACTTGGCGCCGGTGGCCACGGCCAGGTCGATGGATGCCGTCGGATCCCACAACACATTTACGCCGAACGGCACCGTGACTTCGCTTTTCAGTTCGCCGATGATGTTGGCCATGGTGATGGCTGTGATCGGCTCGGTCTTCAACAGGTAGGGCAGGCTCGCCTCGTTCGAGAACATGACGCCGTCCACACCACCGTTCTGCAAGGCCTTGAGATCCTTGCGCGCCGCTTCGATGATGGCCTCTACTCCAGCTGCCGAGTCATAGTTCGGATCACCGGGCAGCGGCTTTAAATGACACATTGCGATTACAGGCTTCTTTACCTTGAAAACTTCATCAAGCCAATTCATGATTCCTCCGATATCGATTGTGATTTGTTGTTGCCCCGAGGCCGTACGGTCTCGGAAATTTCGAAAGTGTCTCCGGCGACGAGCACGTTGGTGCAGTTCGCTTTGAACACGTCGGCGAATTCGTCTGAAAGGGGCTGGTCGGTGACCACAGTGGTGATCTTCTCCAATCCGACGATTCGGGCGAATGCCACTTGATGGAACTTGCGGGAGTCGGCTACCAGAATGATTTCCTTCGCCGAGTTGATCATGGCCCGCTTCACTCGGGCATCGTCCCAGTTGTATTCGGATAAACCGAACTTCACGTCAACCGCTCCGGTACCCAAAACGAGGCGATCCACACGCAACATGGAGAAAGCTTGTTCGGCAAGGTCACCGATTAATGAAAGCTCACCACGGCGAATGATGCCGCCTGTAAGAATCAGTCGGATATCCGGCTCATCCTCCAACTCTCTGGCCACTCGGATGCTTGGCGTCACGATGGTGAGATTGTGACGCCCATGAAGGGCTTTGGCTACTTCCAGACTGGTGGATCCGATGTCGATGGCAACGCTGTCTCCCTCAGCGATCTGGCTGGCAGCGAGTGCTCCGATGCGACGCTTCTCCTCGGAAGCCTCTCCGGAGCGTATGGCATATGGTGGTTCGTAGCCTCGGCCGCGGCCTAGGACTGCGCCGCCATGAACCCTGCGGACCAGCGAATTGCGCTCCAGTTCGAGCAGATCCCTGCGTACCGTCATTACCGATACGTCGAGTTTTCTGGCCATATCCGCCACGGTCATGGATCCCTTTGATTCCAAAGTCTCCAGAATAATTGATTTACGTTCCGCTCCTTTCATGATCAGCCGGCTTTCGCATGAGATGTGGGAGTCGCAGGAGCCGTCGGTTTCTTTGCTGCGATTCCGGCGGTATTAGTAGAGGTGCCACGGTGCGGTTTGAAACCGAAACCATGGTCCTGCATATAGCCGAGCCAGACTATGAGCAGCAGGAACAGGCCCCATGCGAAGCTTTTGAAGAAATTACTGTTGCCATGTCCGACCAGCAGCATGTTGAATCCGGTGGAGAGCATCTGCAACGTGATTAGCGAAACCACTACACCAGTGACTCTGCCTGATCCGCCGGTTACGGATACACCGCCCAGCACTGCGACCAGAATGGCAAGCAATACATAACTGGAACCGTAAGTGGGACTGGCGGATAGGGTCCTCATCAGAATCACTACGCCGGCCAGTGAGGAAAGCAGGCCGCAGAACGTATAGACCTTGATCATCAGGGTCGCGTTATTGACTCCGGAAAACAATGAGGCTTTGGCGTTCGAGCCGTACAGGTATGTCTTCACCCCAGTCGAGGTGTGAGCTAGGAACAGCCATACCAGAATCACGGCCAATATGAACACCAGTGTGGGCACGGGAATGGAGAAGATGGCGATGTTGCCCAGATCGGTCAATGAACGTGACGCTCCGGAGATGGACACTCCGTTGGTAGCCGCTGTGCCGACGCCGCCCCATAATGTCATCGTCGCCAAAGTGGCCAGAATCGGAGGGATCCGCAGCAGACCGACAAGCATGCCGTTAATCAATCCCAGCAAGGTGCCGGTTGCCAGCATTACCAGCACGCCAAACAGCGCAGCCGTCGGTGAGGAATCGACTCCTCCCATTGACGTCATAACCTGTATGCCTATGATACCGGACAGGTTGGCGACTGCTACCACAGACAGATCAATGCCTGCGGCAATCATGGATACGGTCATTGCCAGTGCCATGATGCCCAGATCGGAAATCTGCAACGCCATGGAATTGAAATTCGCGGCTGTACGGAAATCGGGAAGGGCGATGAACAGTACTGCCGCGACGATGACGAATACCGTGACCAGCAGATTCATTGAACGGTCATCGAACAAGGCATGGATGTCTGATTTGAAATCAGCAAGGCCGTTGCGATTACCGGGCTTCCGGGTACGTGGGGCTTGAGAGTCATTAGTCTTGCTCATATCAGCACCTCCGTTTTGTTTCTTGCATCGATTAGATGCCGTACTGCAGGAATCGCGATGCCGGCAGCCAGCACGATACCAATGACGACGTTCTGCCAAGTGGAGGGGATTCCGACCAGTACCAGGCTGTTCTGAATGATGGCGATAAGCAGCACACCCAGTAACGTGCCGGTCACGGATCCTTTGCCTCCGGTGATTAGAGCGCCACCCAACACCACTGCGGCGATGATTCCCATCTCCTGGCCTTGCAGGCCTACAGGATTAGCGTTGCGATAAATCGTGGCGTTGGCTGCGCCTGCAATGGCTGAAATGGCTCCAGCTAATGAATACAGGCAAAGATAACGCAGTCGGATGTTGATTCCGGACCGTTCCACTACCATTTCATTGCCGCCCAACGCATATATCGAACGCCCGAAGGAAGTGCGATGCAGCAGGAGTGAAACTCCTATCGCCATGATCACCAACACTAGGAACAGTGGCCCCAGTGAGGACGTGCCGCTGCCGGAATCGACGGTAATCAGCGCCTTCTGAGCAAGGTCCTTCGTTCCTTGGGGAAGCTCGAAGATCGATACGCCTCCCAGAAAGTACAGGCTTGCTCCATAAAATAGGCTTTGCGTGCCGAGCGTAACGATCATTGTCGGGATGCGGAACCATCCTACGAAGAAGCCGTTGATGGCACCCATAAGCATGCCCAGAGGAATCGCCGTAAGGAACAGGACAAGTCCGCTGCCATTGAAATGGGCCTGCAGCAGTATCGTGGCTCCGGCGAAGGCCGCTGCATCAGCCACTGCGGGGAAGGACACATCGACTCCGCCGGAAATCATGATGAGCAGACAGCTCAATGCCATCATGCCGCTTACCGTCATGATACGAAGGATGTCGAAGATGTTCGAAATGGTCATGAACGAGGGATTCGCCGCCGTTAGCAGTGTCACGACGATTGCGATGACCAGCAGGAGAATCGCCTCTTGGGTGCGGGCGGTTCGCTTGAATCGTTGTTGTATGGTTCTCATTGCTCCACCAGCAATTCGTTGAGGTTGCTTTCCGTGATATCTTTGCGCTCGCGAATGGCGGCGATGCTGCCGGAGCGCATTAGCATGATGCGATTGCTCACGTCGAGCAGTTCGGGAATATCGTCCGAAATTACGATGACAGCCATGCCATCCGCCGCGAACTCACGCAACTGGTCAAGAATCTCGGATTTGGACTTGATGTCCACACCTACGGTCGGACCATTGAGAATGAGTATTCGAGGTTTGCCGGAAAGCCACTTTGCCAGAACCACTCGCTGCTGATTGCCTCCAGAGAGTCCGCTGACAGGATTGGCGACGTTCGGAGTCTTGATATGCAGCCGATCGACCCAATCCTGGCCAGTTCGTACGATGGCGCCGCGGGTTACCAAGCCTATGGCATTGCGTATCTGCTTGATAGTGCGAATGGCCACGTTGGATGCGATGGAATGATCGAGGAACAGTCCTTCGGTCAAACGGTCGGCAGGTACATAGCCTATACCGTGCTTCATTGCATCACGCGGATTGCGGATGCTCACTCGTTCGCCATATATGGATATTGTCCCTTCCGTGATGGGCAGCAATCCAAACAACGCCAATGCCAGAGTGTCTCTTCCCGAGCCGAGCAGGCCTGTCACGCCGAGGATTTCTCCTTCATGTAGCTGGAATGACACATCACTGAAGCAGTGAGGTCGTGAGACATGACTCACTTCCAGCGCGATTGGCGCATCGGCGGAAATAGGCTCGGATACATGGTTCATGGCCACGTCCTTACCGGTCATGGCGTTGATAAGTTCGGCACGATTCATGCCTTCCGCAGGACGATCCGCGACTTTCGTACCGTTGCGCAGCACGATGGTATGGTCGGATATGCTGACCACCTCGTCGAGCTTGTGGCTCACGAACAGTGTGGACACGCCTTGCGAACGAAGATCCTCGATGATGGCAAGCAGTTGCTCTACTTCCTTGCGAGACAGAGCGGTAGTCGCCTCATCCATGACAATAAGACGTGCGTCTTTGGCCAATGCAGCAGCAATGGCCACCAGCTGTCGCTCCGCCAGGGTCAGTTCCCCTGCAGGAGCATCGACATCCACGTGGAAATTGATGCGTGACAATGCCCGTTGCGCAATCGTGCGCGCCCGCTGCACTGAATAAAGGAAGCCGCCACTCGCAACCAATTCACCGAACGCTATGTTCTCCGCCACCGAAAGATTGGGCAGCAAGGAGAAATCTTGGTAGATGAACTGGAAGCCTGAGCGTATGGCATCGGCCGGGGTAAACGACTCATATACGTGACCGTCCACCTCGATGGTGCCATGTTCGGGTCGGTACATGCCGGACAGCACTTTAATGAGTGTAGATTTGCCTGATCCGTTCTCGCCGGCCAAACAGCATACCTGGCCTTTGTTGATAGTCACGCTCACATCGTCAAGGGCCACGACTCCGGCGAATTCCTTGCGTATGTTACACAGACTGACCAATGGTTCCGCCATGACGACCTCCTTTGAGATTGGGCTAGAAGTTGTATTTGTCCATGTTGTCGGCGGTGATATCAATCCAACCGTTGCCGTAGATGGTGTTACCCTTCAACGTGACGTTGTCGTATCCGCTGACGCCGAGGTCGGTGCCATCAGTGATGTCCTTCCCCTCGAGCACCATTTGCGCCACCTTGTTGCCCACGTATCCGTGGTCGGCGGGGTCCCAGGTGAAGATTTTGGTAATGGCTCCGCTCTTGAGCAGATCGCCTGAATACGAGACGATACTGGTGCCCATTACTGCGATCTGGCCGCTCTTGCCGGCCTCCTGTACCGCTTGGCCAATGCCGACTACATCGAAAGCGTCAGCGCCAAGAGCTCCCTTGAGATCTGGATACTTTTTCATCAACTGATTCATCTGCGCATAGGAGGTCTGCTGGCTGGAATTGGTGACGTTATAGTCACCCACCCATTCCATGTTGGGATACTTTTCTTTCTGGTACGAGACCGCTTCCTTAGTCCATTCCATTTGGCTTTGGCTGTTGAGCGCACCTACGAAGATGCCATATTGGCCAGTTTCATCCATACTTTTGGCTAGCTCGTCCATGATGTGGCGGCCATAAGCCTTATTGTCGAATGCTTCGACATCGTACACGGCATTTTTATCTGCCGGACTTTCCAGCGTGACCACTACCACGCCCTGTTGCTTGGCTTGCTTGATCACCGATTCGGTTTGCGCCACATCGATCGGGTCAATGATCAGCGCATGGACGCCTTGGGCAAGTGCATCCTGCGCCACTTGGTTCTCTTGTGCGGGATCAGCCTGAGAAGGGCCTTGCTCGAACGCATCTATACCGGTATCGGAAGCGAATTGTTTGACTCCGGTCTCCATGCGTTTGAACCAGTTGAATCCCATGGACTTCACAATGGTGGCGAATTTCAACTCGGATGCTTGTTTGCCGGCTCCTTTATAGGTTTGCGTAACATTTTCACTACCGGATTGTTGAGCGTTGGAATTAGATACTGCGGAACATCCAGTCAGGGCGAATGTCATAGCGATGATTGCCGTGAGTGTAGCTGCGAGCCGCTTCTTCATGATCGCACTCTTTTCTTTGCTTTTCGTTGTTATTGGTGCTTGTTTGCTTGCTGTTACGATGCAGCACAGTGAAACAGGTATGGCTTCGCCCTCGGTATGACCCATGTTGCTTTGCAGGGGCATACCGTCGTTTAAGCCATATGCATTGGTGAGATTAGTTGTTATTGATAATGTCGTTATGGATAACGCCAATAGGAGCTGAATTGGTGTGGAGCTATCCGGATCGTTGATAGGGCGACCCGAGCCGAAAGGGAAAGTCCGCCGATTGAATTTTGTTTATTCAATCGTTTTTTCTGTTTGTTTGAACTTGTTGATTTAAGCGTATCGTTACACGGCTTTACCTGTCAAAGACGCTTTCAGGCTCTCGCGGGCATGATTTTGTGCGCTGAAAATATCCTGAAACCGGCTGTTAACAAGGATTGTTAGCGTTCTCTAGTTGCAGTTGTTGAAAGACGTGATTCAAAAGGTTGGAGGCTTCTTATAACCGCCCAAAATATAACAATTGTTCGTTTGAACGCTTTGTGGCTGATGTCCGAACAGCTGGCTTGGATAGTTGAACATTGGCACAAATCTATGATTCAAACGGCTCCACGGACGATCTTGGTGACTCACATTAGTCATATCGATGTTACCGAACCGAAATACACATATGGCTGGCGATGATTGAAACGAACATTTTTTAAGCGCGGCGCACATTTAGAAAAATCTTGGAAATTTTCATGCAAGATATGATGCCGCGGTGTTGGCGGATACGCTCGATGCACTTAATGCGCTCAATACGTGTATATATTTTCCGAGGTGATGAATTCGGTGGAGTCGTCTGTTAGGTAGCGGTTTTCGGGTGGCTGCGTTCACGGGATTCTTGGTGAAGAGCATGAACTTCGTGTTGTCTGGGGAATACCCGTGGATGAGTGCCGCCATCGTTCCAAGGCCTCCGTTTCATTGAAGGAGCTCCTCCATATGATTCGCAAGCAACCGTCTGTCCTGCGGATTCGCGGCGATTGCATCGATATCGGCCCGTTCTCGTGCTATTGGATTGTTGCCCCACCATTTGTCGAGCTGCGTCGCGATGAAGGGGAGCATGCCGTTGGCTATGGATTGCAGCACGGAGTAGTATGCCGCAGACTCGCTCCTGACGCATCATCATTAGTTCTTTGCGAAGAGAACCAGGATCGTCGAATATGAACCTCGACACGTCGGCTTCGAAGCCTTCCGATTCATTGATGCGAGCCAGATAATATGATGTGCTACTGAACGTGGGCATCGAATCGGGGCATGCCAAAGAAGCTGAGCGCTATGCGAGGAGAAGTCTTCGGATTCAGCTTTGCGCTTTGTTGTATCGCAATGGAATACAGCGTGTCTTTGCCTTTGACGAATTCGCCGCTCAAAGCTGTCTTGCCCACACGCCGACGGCCATACAATACCACCATTCTAAAGGATCCGCTGGCATACAGCCGTTCCAACGTCTGCAACTCATGCTCATGTGCGATGAACATTCCGACCCCCTGCATCGCCGAATAACCATGCCACGATTAAGGTAATCACGGCATGGTTAATGAGTTACATCCAAGGAGAACTTCTGTACTTGTAGCATGCAAGCTGCGATAGTAACGCTTCTGTTTCTCTCATCCTGATTTTTGTCTGTAATCGTAACGTGATTGGTCCACTGGGTGGCAGAAGCTTGTGGACGCTCATCTGCGCACATGCACTATGGCACATCCAGCGAGTTAATCGGCGTAACGTTACCTCGGACATATCCAGGTTTGGTGGAACCGTGACGGCACTCGCTGGATTGTTTTCCTGCTCAAAATACACAAATCATCAATCGATGGTGGTGGTGATGTACTGAGCGGGGTAGCGTTGGGACTGGCATACACGTGCATGTTCTGGATAGTGTCCAATCGCGATATACATGACTGGCAGCTCGTAGTCTGGAATGTTGAGAATCTTGCGAGTCTGTTCATCCTGCTTACGACTAAACATGGCATTGAGTGGACATGCAGCGAGGCCTACGTACTCGAGTGCATAGAGCAGTGACATGGAGAATAGACCACCGTCCACGAAGGGTTCGTTGCGCTCCATATGATTCATGAACGCACGAATGTCGGAAGTAACAAGTACGAGAGCAGGAGGCGTAGGATATCCACGGTATCCCCCCTGAATATCTAGTAAAGTTTGGATTGTTTGAGGATTGAGTATTTCATAGATGCGTGTGGCCTGGCGGTTGCACACGGACGGCGTCTTCATCGAGATGTCCACAGCCTCGTCCAGCTCTTCCTTAGTGACTGGCTGGTCCGTATACTCGCGGATGGCGTATCGGCACTCAGCCAATGTCTTGAAATCAACATGGCGGTTGTTGACTTTATCGGTGCGGCCAAGAGTCAAAACACCAGCAAGCTTCACATCCGTATTGCAGATAGCGTTCCACAAATCGTCGGGGAACATGTTCCGCATATAAGTAAGGTCATAATCGATATCGTGATGTCGTTTTACGTATTCATGCAACGCGGATATTGCCTGCTGATAGACGAATGTATTGGCCGCGTCGTCACCTGTCTGTTGCAGTCGGGTCAGAAGCGTGGCCATGGCTTTGAGTACTCCTTTGCCGAAACCGGGGCGGAAGTTCTCATGGCTTAATCCTTTTTCAATCTGATGGGTGTGGAACATGATTTGTGTTTCAATCTGTCCACGTCCAGTGGAATTGGGGCGAGAATGATATTTCGCAAAGCGGCTTCGTTGTGTAGCTGTATCGGACATCAGTCCTCGCCAGTCGCGTATGTTGGCTCGCCATTCAAAAACGATTACCGGGATGAATTTCTTGATGATTTGCTTCATGGGTTGTTCTTTCGTTGCCTATTTGCGGATGATTCTGTGAATAAATGCTTGTCGTTCTTGGCCATTGGCGATGAATAGCCATGCTGCCGCACAGTAGATCGCGCTGTACAAGATTCCGTAGGAGAGAAATCCCGTGAGACCAGGGAGAACGATGATATGAGAGACGATTTCGCATATCGCGAGCACGCCTATGCTGGTTACGATGGTGGGCAGCATGTGCTTCCAGAAATAGGCCATGTCAAGTCCGATTCGATAGTGGTAGTACCAATTCATGAACAGGCCTGTACCTAAGAGAATGCTAGCCACGTATCCCCATGCGGTGGCCCAGTAACCATATGCAGGAATGAGAGCAACGCTGATGATGATATCGATTACGGACGTGAGGATATAAATCAGGCTACGGGTCTTGTGCCGGTTCTTTGCGCGTTGAATCTCGATACCGGTGTTCTGTGTCAGTGGAATGGCAACAGGCAGCACCATAATCAGAATCATCCAGTATGCGTCTTCGAATGTCGATCCGGCCCATATTTTGATGAAATATTGGCCGATGAGTGCGAACCCGCCATATATAAAACAGAACAGGATCATCTGGTAACGCCCCACGCGGGTCATGAGCTCGGTTAGGGCTTTGTTATCGTCCTTGGTGGCAACCATCCGGTTGATTTGAGGCACGAATACATTCGACATGGTGGTAGATAGGTTGAAGAAGATGTTCCTGATTTGCACGGCGATGGCGAACACGGCGACCGCTCCGGAGCTGGCCATGGCGCCCAAAAGGAAGTTGGGCACGTTGTTGTTGACCAGATCGAAGATTTGATTGAGAAAGATCCAAAAACTGAATATGGCTATCGCTTTAAACAGGGTTGTATCGAACCGAGCAAAGTCGAACCTCATTCCCAGGCGTTTTAGCGCATAACGAATGTTAATCAGAAGGAGGATCGTCGAAACAATGGCTTGCGCCATAGCAACACCTACCGCTCCGGTTCCTGCGAACAACAAAGCAACAGCCACACAAGGAACGGCCATGGTAGAGAACAGCTGGCGCGATTGTTGGAAGATGAACTGCTCATGGACCATGATGTATGAGTCAAACACCGAAGCGGGGAAGGATAGACACAGGTTGTAGACCATGATGATGATCAAGGCGCGGGCCAGCGTAATCTCCTCACCGGTCAGACCGTTGTGGAAGAGCGTTTCCGTATTGGCCCACAATACTGCGCCGCAGCATGCGCATATAAGCATGATGACGAGAAACACAATGAGATACATGCCATTAAGCCGGCGCACGCCTCGCTCATCACGCTTCGCTTTGTATCGCGAATAAAAACGCACGTACGCGGAGGTGAATCCCATACTCAGCAGAGACAGTGAGATGACCACGGAATTGGTCATCTGGAACACACCGTAATCACCTTTACCAAGGAAATGCAGAAGCAAAGGAGTGTAGAGAATATTGATGATGTTCTTGGCGACAATGTTGATATAGCCTAGGACAGCACCAGCCTTACGCTGTGAAACCATTGGCTTAGTCCTTGGTTTTGGATTCCATGGTCTGGATAGCCCACTTGAGCTCAGTCTCAAGGAAAAGAGAAGATTCCTTACGTTTGCATTCAAGATGGTCGCGAATGGTATCAAAATCGACACTCATAATATCGCCAAACTCAAATGTGCCCCAAAAACGATGGTCTATTCCAAGACTCTGATAGAGCGTTTCGAATCTACTATTCATGTTCAAAGAGCCTGTTCTGTTGAAATTAACGAATGGCACATTGAAGAGTATTGAAAAAATAGTGACATGGTAAGAGTCAGTAAGTACTAGCGATGCTTGCTTCAAAGCACCTAGAAATTGGGATGGATTAATATCAGTCAATGAATCAATGGAAAGCACTGGGAGATGGAGGTACTCAGAGATTTCGTGTACAGAAATGTCTGGCTTTCCTCCAAGGAACATAGAAAGAATGAACGGCTTGTCGGGTATTTGTTCATAAGGGGCGGAGATGGCCTCCCAATGTCTACGACCAATCATTAAAGTTGGATCAAGCACCACAGCGGCATTGCGACCGGTGATGGTCTGAATAATCTGTGCTCCACGGTGTTCGCGTACCGAAAGATATCTGAATCCTTCAAGCCTTTTCTGATATTGATGTATAAACTTTTCGGGAATATTATCGACAGAAAAACTCGGAGCATAGGTAAGCCGCTTTTCGTAAGGAGCGAAACGCAAGAAAAAGTTATCTCCGACAAATGGAGACATTGGATTCCATATCTGATCGCTACCAACAATAAAAGCATCGAAATCATTGCATATCGACAAATTTGGTTTTTTGAAGTTCAACTTTTTTCCATAGAACTTAATAAACCCATTATTGAAAGCTTCAAAATTAATTTCTCGCTTTCTTTCAACAATAAAACGAGAATGATGAAGCGCGCAATCGCGTGAAGACTTAAGGAATCGTTTTATCAAAGGTGAAGGATGAGATTGGCGTATAGTATACGCATGGCAGCCACATTCTTCAAGCAATGTTTGTAAAGCATAATTTTGCAATCGCTGACCAAGATTAGTTCCATCGGTAAAAGTTAAAATACCTATTTTCATTACAACAATCCTTTATTGAGATTAATAGTTTTTTTGCATGAAAAAGAACATAAAACACAGAAAAGAGATACTGAAACAGTAAGAGATGTAACAGTAAATATTTGTGTATAAATGCTTAATACGATGAAAAGTAATATAAGAGGAATAATGGTATAATATGAAAAGAATAATCTATATAAAAGTGATGTAATGATTATAAATAGGGCTGCTATTAAAAAAATACCGCCTAAACATAAGAAAACCCCGAAATCCGATTGCCCAAAATGCTCAAACCCAAAAGTACCTGGATCTGTCCACCTTGCGTTCCCGATTCCATAACCCATTAGTCGATTAGAATCATTTGATAGTGCATAAGTGATCATTCCAATGCGTTCGCTACTGCCATGAGCAGATCCTGCATAATAGATGCCTAGCAAAAATTCATGAACAATTTGATTAATAACATTATACAAAGGCGTATATCGATATATTAGATATACAAAAGGACATAAAAGAATGACAGCACCAATTATTTTTAGAGAAATTTTAAGTGCTTTAAATGAAACATTCTGATTACTGTTTACATAATTAACAAATAATGCGACTAAAAGATAGATAATAAATATTAGATAAAAACCTTTGTTGTCATTAAATAATGATAATATCGAAAAAAATACTACAATAAATACATTGAATATGGACAGTAAAGTTTTTTCATTTTGATATGAATGACAAGTACAATAATGATAATTAAGAAATATGATGAAACAAGTAAATAAAGTCATCATTGGGATGCCGTTATTGCCATATAATCCACTAATCAAATCAACAGCAAGTGTGTTATCGTTTTTCTTGATGCCAGTGAGCCAGTACTCTCCAGATAATTGTAAAAAAATAAATGGCAAATTAATTATAAAATACATATTAATTAATACAATCTTACCCATCAGAAAATCGTGTAAGAAACGTTTTTTTGACTGAGCAAGATCCAATAAATATATTATAATCAATAAAGGGACTATTATTTGATTAAAGTTATATAAAGCAATACTATAACTTCCGCCAAGTATTTTATAGTTTATAAAAAAATAAATGGAAATTAGAATAATTGAAATAATATTTCTTAATGACTTAACATTGATTATAAAGGAAATCAATATTAAAAACATTATAATAATATTAATAAATCTCGTTAGAGAGAGATACCTAAATATCATAACCTGAAGTAGAGCAATCCATAAAATTATATTATCCAATTTATCGGAAGCGTGTATAAAATTTTTTGTTCTCATCAATAATTCACCCTCAAAAGTCTGTAAATTAATGTAAAGATTAAATTTTTTTTAGGTTTATATAATAATTCGGAAAAGTAATCCTTATTTCCATTGCTAAATATAAAATCTGATATATCGTTATTTTGATAAATATTTACATTTGTAAATTTATCTTTGTATTTAATGACATCCATTTTAGTAGTAGAATAATCAGATAAATATCTTTTGCATTCACTAAGTGAGGAGAACACTAAACCACAGTTATATTTTTTTACTGATGCAGCGATATTGCCACTGTGCGAGTTTGTTAAAACATAGCATCCAGCTTCAAGTGCCTCAAAAAATGTGTAACAATATGTCTCATCCCATGTTGACCAAAGAAATGCAATATCAATATTATGCTTCTTTAGTTGAGGTACCATACCCGGTTTTTTAGAATCCTGAAAATCAACAGTAAAACAATTGACTCTATCATCATCTATTTTGTCAAATCAATTGTATCTAGTAATTTACACCATTCAGGAAATCCTTTATGAGACGCTGTAGATCCTATATATGCTATTCTGATTTTCTTATTAATTGGTTTATGTAGTATATTAGAAGATTTTTCAATCTTTAAATGATTGCGGATAATCGACATCGATGCATATTCAGGAAAACCGAGTAGCCAATTATTCATTGCCACTTCCGAAGGAGCAATTACTTTATAAATTAGTTTTTTAATGGACTGAAGAAACTTTCTACAGTTTAAATAATGCTCTCTATTATAAGGGTAATATTTGCATATTCTACATCTGCTAAGTGAAGGTACGCCAAATGACAAACGACATAATTTGCCAAGCCCATCATGAGATAATATATTTTCACAAATCATATCATAGTCATGAATAATAATATCAATCGGCAGATTAAGATGATTAAGAGCTTGGGAAAGATAATCTAAATTCCATCCATGAAGATGATTAATCTGCACACCAGAATAACAAAATTTATTTCTTAAAGCAATGTATTCCAGTACATCGATAAGTGTGGATTCGGAATATATTCCATCAAAAGAATCATCGATGTTAACAGCAAATAATTCTTTTTTAAATTTATTATTGATCTCAATAACTGGAAATAATTGAACTACATGAATATCATGTAATTGGAGCAATTTAGAAATATCTGTTATAAATTTTTCCGTACCGGAACTCTTGATTCGATAATTGCTATGAGAAATAATTACTATTGCTTTATTCATTATAATTTCTGCCAATAATCAATCTAGATATTAATTTATATCCATTTATAATACCTTTTAATATCGATTTGATTTTATCAAATTTATTCTTTTCAAAAAGACAAACTCTAAACAATATATATATATTTCTAATGTTTCCTCGAATAAAATGAAGTATTAAACTATTTTTAGCGGGATAATAGATATTATTTTGTGCAATATAATATAAGCGAAATGCGTTATGCTCAAAAAATGTGTATTTAAGCTTACCGAAACAAATGGTTGTTGGAGTTCCCAATGAATGTTCGAGCTTTACGAGTGAAGTTTGTACAATCTTGTATCCTGCTTTTCTTAAACGAAAACAGAAATCAAAATCTACGCTATCAATAAACAAAACCTCGTCGAAGCCACCAACTGTATCCCATGCCGATACGGATGTGCAGGCGCCGGATGTAATACATGTTCTTACAAATCCGTAATCAAGCTTTGGCTTATGACCTATAATAACATTCGATCTATCAACAATAACTGGTGCAGCTATACCTACTTTGGGAATATCGTTTATTAATGGGATTAGGTATTTAAAATAATTATTGGGGCAAACTGAATCCTGATCTAATGTTAAGACCCACTCAAACTTATTCTCTTCAGCATATTTAAAAGCTATATTTAATGCTTTAGCAATTCCGTAATTCTCTTTACATTTAATTAGATGTGCATTATATTTGACGGCAATACTTGTTATCGAATCTATATTATTTGAACAATTGTCGACTATGACCAATTCATTAACTTGATTAGTTATAGACTCAATGTTTTTTATTAATAAATGGTCGTCGGGATTATAAGTAATAATACTGCAAAGTATGTTGTAATTCTGTTGTTCTGATTTCATACATTACAATCCTTTTTTGCCATGCGAAGAGAGGGATTAAATAGATACTCAATTATGAGTAATTTGCCATTCTGGTACTTGTTTTTTTAAACCTTCAGTCGTTCCTTTTATTATTGCCTTTAAAACTTTCTTTTTATTATCTGCTCTGATAAAACTGGGAATAATATAACATGGAATAAAGCCTAGATAGCTATGGCAATTATAATTATTAAAACCTACTTTTCCATATGCACGTAGTTTTCGGTTTGCGTAAATAATATTCCGACATGTGTAGTATACTCTTAATGGAGACACGTTTTTTTTGTACGAAAGCTTTGCTATATTTTGACAATGCAAAATTTCACTTAGCTTTATCCATAGTTTTTGTTGAAATCTTTGTTTTGGTTCAATATTCCCGAATTCTTGATCTAATACCCACTGATTTAATCGAATTATCTTATAGCCACTAGCTGTTAATCGTTTGCAAAACTCATTATCTACAAGATCGATAAACATGTACTCATCAAATTCGCCTATTTCCTTCCACGCTTTGATAGATGTACAGCTTCCTGAAGTAATTGTCTCTTTTATGTAATCTATTCTGTTGTTATCTATTACCTTCAGATATGGTCTTCTCTTGTCAAAATACTGAGGACATATAATACCAATTTTGCTGTCTTTGGTATGGGACTCAAAATCCTGAAGCATACCTTTTTCTATAATAGAATCTTGGTCTAAGGTAAGCATCCATGTGAATCCGTCATTCATTGCTTTTCTCATTAGATAATTTAAGGCATAGGCTATTCCGTGATTATGATTATCTGTATAATAGTCGGCATTATCAGGAATCTTGATATTATTATTATTTGTTGAATTATCGTATATGTATAACTTTTCAACCTGAGATGCTGTAATGCGAATATTATCATTTACTCGCGAGATGTTATCTGGGTTAAATATGACAATTCCTGCCGCAATTGTATTCTTCATATGTTCCTTAATGAGTATCAAATATTAGTGTAATAATTTTTTGACGATTACTTCTAATCGTTCATTAAATAATGCATTATTGCTTATCGTGTTTACTTGTATTGATCGAGCAATTTGATCATAATTCTGTATTGCCGAATAAATATCTTTAATGTTGTATATGGGTATAATGTTATTAAAGCGTTTTGTCACCGCTTCAATAAAATCCACTTGATGATTATTGATATGCTCGTTAAACTCCACTTTTCGAGGTACCACAATAGGTATTTTTCCTTCTTTGAGTGGCATTAAGAAACTGGAAGGACCTCCGTGCGAAATCACAATATGAGCTTCATCCACTTTTTGTTGCATTTCATCATAAGGAAGAAACTTCTTCCACTCGCAATGCTTAGGCTCATAGGTGCTGTACCCGGTTTGCATGAACACTGGTTCATCAATCACACCTTCGCCTTTAAGCTCATCCACAGCCCTAATCAGACGATTAAACGGCTGCTCGTGTGTCCCGACAGTTACAAATATCATAAAAAGAACTTCCTTAGAACACACTGCCTAAGTTGATGGCTTTGGGATAAACGTTGAGCATCTCTTCCCATTCAACGATGAACCGATCAGTCACCGGTGTGACGAGACGTCCTGTGAGCGTGGGTTTGTCAATTCGATCGAACACTTCCAAGTAAACGGTCTTGGCACCAAATAATTTGCCCAGCCAAAAGAAGGGGACAGCAATGGCTGCACCAGACGAAATTATTAGATCTGGACGCTCTCGCCGCAACACCTTCCACGCCAATACAGTATTGCGAAACAGATTAGGTATATTACGGTTCGTGGGAAAGAAGCAATGATACACTTTCTCTCCCTGAAGTGCGCTATTGGCATCTTCCTTATCGAAAGTCACCCAGAAACGATTGTGCTTACTCCAAAACGGCTTTAGCATTATCAAATGAGTCAAATGGCCGCCGCTGGAACTGACCAAACATACTTTCATTAGGCGCTCACCGAAATCATGATGACGGGGAGATTGAATCTGACATAACCGCCCTTATCGGCTAAAACCGCGGAGAAGAGCGCTAAAACCTTGATTTTTCAACAAAAAATTCGGTAATCTAAACACAGTGTGAAGAAGCATTGCAAAGACCGAGAAGGCACTTGGAGCTTGGAGACACCCGAGCGTATACTCTCTGTGAGAATTGTCCGAGAAGCGAGAACACGGGAGAATGGGTATGGATAACCTAAAAATAGCCGATAAGGGCGGTTATGGCAGTTTTGCTCCCGTAATGGGCGAATAGGGTGCCGACTGCCATGTCGGAGACTCTTCGTGTTGCCCAGGTTGTTGGCCGGATGATGGGTGGTGGCGTCGAGGCCACCGTGATGAACCATTACCGCCATATCGACCGGGACAAGATCCAGTTCGATTTCATAGTACAGGATGACTCGACCGTCGTACCCGCCGAGGAGATCGAGTCCCTGGGCGGACGCGTGTTCACCATCCCCTCCTACAAGCAGCTGCCTTTATATATAAAGGAGTGCGAGAGGCTGTTCCGCGAGCTCAAGCCGACGATCGTGCACTCACATATGAACGCGTTGAGCGTATTCCCCTTGGGCGCCGCCAAACGGGCCGGGGTACCCGTGCGCATCGCCCACAGCCATTCCACATCCAATCCGCGCGAATACGCGAAGACCGCGGTGAAGATGGCGCTGCGCCCGTTCTCCCACGTATATCCCACGCATTACGCGGCCTGCTCGCACTACACCGCCCAATGGCTGTTCGGCAACAAGCTGGATGCCAGCGGCCAGGTGCGCATCATCCATAACGCCATCGAACCTGAGAGGTTCCGCTTTGATGCAGATGTGCGTGCCGCCAAGCGGACCGAGCTGGGCATTGCCGATGATCAGCTGCTCATCGGACAGGTGGGCCGCATGTGCTTTCAGAAGAACCAACTGTTCACCCTGGATGTGTTCAAACAGGTTCTCGAGCGCCGCCCAGACGCAATCCTCGCCCTCGCCGGAGACGGCGACATGATGGACGAGGTCAAGCAGCGTATTCAGGAATTGGGTATCGAACGATCCGTACGCGTGCTCGGCATCCGCAACGACATGAACGAATTATGCCAGGCGTTCGATGTGCTCGCGCTCCCCTCCACGTACGAGGGACTATCCGTGGTGGCCGTGGAAGCACAGGCCGCCGGTCTGCCGATTCTGGCCTCGACCAACGTGTCTCGAGAGACCGCCGTCATTCCCGGACTCATACGGTTCATCCCACTCAACAACCAACCGCAGTGGATCAATGCCTTGGCCTTCACACCCATAACCGGCCAGCACCAGGACACCCATAATCTCATACGCCAAGTCGGATACGACATCAACGACAGCGCCCAACAACTCGGTGAATGGTACACACAGCTCACTCTCAAGCGTCAGTAACAAGCGAAAACAGTCCAAGAACGCGAAAAAAGACATGCAAGAAAAATCATCGATAGCACCCGACACAGGCAATGAGGAATCGCACTCTCCTCTAGTAACAGTTATTGTTCCGGTATACAACGTGGAGCAATACGTAGAACAGTGCTTAGACAGTATTTCCAGTCAAACTTACCGGAATCTTGAAATCATCGTTATCGATGATGGCTCTACAGATGAATCTGGTCGTATCTGCGATGAATTCGCAAGCCGTGATTCACGAGCCACTGTTATTCACGAAGATAATTGTGGCTTGAGCGGCGCACGCAACAATGGGATTCGTTTAAGTCATGGTGAATGGATCTCATTCATCGATTCCGATGACTATCTCTCACCTATATATATAGAAACGCTGATATCGACAGCATTGCAGACAAAGTCGCCGATTGCTCGCGTCCCATTTGGAAAGCCTTTCACTGATGGGCAAACATGCACTTTGACAAATTCCATCAAGGAAGTCCCATCTCCCACCGTGCTTTCATCCCAACAGATGCAAAAAGACCTGTTATATCAGCAATACGATACAGCGATGCAATGGGGAGTATATGAAAGATGGACTCTTGGAGATGATCCGTTCCCACTAGGCCTGTATTACGAAGATCTCGCCACTTTATATAGAGCCATTCACCGCATATCACAAGTCGCAATGGTGGAATGTCGAGAAATATATGCCTATCGCATGCGGTCCGATAGCCAAATCCGTCAATCCTTTAGACCAGTGAAAGCACAGTCCGCTCTTAAAGTGAGCGAACAACTAGAAAATGAAATATGTAACTGGTATCCGGAGTTAGCAGCTGCCGCGGCTTCCCGATGCTTCTCCGTAAACCGAATGGTATTTGCTCAGATTCCAATCCAAGAAAAGCAGACGCGCAATATTATTTGGCAACGTCTAAAGCGCTACCGTTCCACTGTGCTCATAGATCATGAAGCACGAACCCGAGAACGAATAGCCGCTTTCATCACTTTGCTAGGAATCTGGCCGTTCACATGGTTTTGCAGTGTTTGCAGGCATATCGGACTGATGCGCTGAAAGAGGAAGATATGGCGAAATACGATAGCCTACTAAGCATAGCGAAAGTATTAAAGCGCGTTCCCGGGTTAAAAAGTACGACACGTCAGTATAACCGTTGGCGCCATTCCATGATTGAGAATAAGCTCTCTCCTTTCTTGAAACAAGCAGAATCTGCATGTTTCAACACAACCAGGCCAGTACCCTATTCATCAATCAAGGACCCAGGTATCATCTGGATATTCTGGTGGCAAGGTATCGATACCGCACCTGAGATAGTACGCTATTGCATAAATTCCATCAAAACTCACGCTGGTCATCGTCGTGTAATTCTTATAGACAAAGACAATATTCGCCAATATACAACTCTGTCTGAGCATGTGTTCGATTTAGTGAATTCGGGCGCCATAACACTCACACATCTGTCTGACTTATTAAGGTTCAATCTGCTCTACAACTATGGCGGATTGTGGATGGATGCCACATTATTAACCACGGAATCACTTGACTCTGTTGATACCAGTACGTTATTCACTTGTTCCGGATTCAACGACCCGACACTATTCAATGTCAGCGAAGGACGCTGGACCGGGTTTTTCATTGGAGGCCCTGCTGGACAGCCTTTGTTCCTATTCATGGATAATTTTTTTTCCAACTATTGGCAGAACAACAGCGAAATGCCGGACTATTTCCTTATTGATTATGCTCTTGATTACGCATGGTCCAGCAATATCGGCAACTTCAGAAATACTTGCCTACGGTATAAAGATATTCAACCACGAATGTTTGATCTACAACAATCACTTTCAAATACATCTTTTCTTTCGATGCATTGGGAAGAAATTACCGATAAAACCTATATATTCAAACTCTCATATAAGAAGACAACATCCACTCAAGCCAAATACCTAATGAGGCAAATCAATCAAACCAAATTTAAACCTTACAAGAAATAATAAATAGAAATGATATATTTTGTCATATTTGGAATATCCGCATGTATTTCCATATTATCAGACTATTACATTCAAAAGAGTCATCTTGGTAAAAAAGATGTCAGAGTCTGGTTTTTTGCATTTATAGCAATCACTGTTGTCAGTATATTAAATGGGATAAGAGATTATTCCATCGGAACAGATATCCAAGTTTACGGAAACAGTGTTTTTATTTATGCCGCACAATCCCACTCTCTTACACAATTCCTTGACTTATGCGTCAATAGTATTGGAATGACAGAATATGGATACGCTCTGCTGAACTATATTGTTGCAAGATTCTCAACAAGCCCTCATGTTTTTTATTTAATACTTGGAATATTAACGAACAGCCTTGTATATTGGGGCATTACTCGTATGCAAAAATTTAGCGGCATACCTCTGGCTTGGCTAACGTATCTATTAGTGTTCTACCCCTCAACCTTGAATCTTTTAAGACAATCACTCGCCATAGCCATAATATTTGTAATGTGCACATATGCATTTGATAAACGCTACAAACTTAGTGTTATTCTAATTATTCTAGCTTATACCATGCATCACAGTGCAATACTGGGGTTTTATCTACTATTCTTTATATGGCTGCTCCAAAGAAAACAAGATAAAAAGCGACACACATTCTATCTAATTATATTTTCATTTCTCACAGCCTCCTTATATGCAATAATAAGTTGGCTAAATTCTACAGGATACATTCAAGATAAATATTCACAATATATCACTATACCTTCAGAATCTATCAGCCTAGCGAATTCGATTCTCATTCGTATACCATTTATCATATTAATACTTTTCATATTAGCCAACAACTCAACAATATCATTAAAACAACAAATACTTTATATTTTTATAATAGGAGAAATACTTTTATTACCATTGCAACTTATTTCCGCCACAGCATTCAGAATCAGCCTTTATTTTGGTATTTTTAAAATTCTTGTTTATCCTAATGTACTCAAAGAAGTTCAAGGATTGACATTCACTAAAAATGCCATATATATAGCTTTCCTTCTTTTCTATTTTATATGGCAAATAATCATCCAAGGATCCAACGAAGTGTATCCATTTGTAATCGCCAATGATTTATCACTCTTCTAGATAGAAATAACCATGTACAATTATAGATTATCTATTATAATTCCTGCATATAATATGGACTCGTGCATTAAGTCATGTTTAAACTCTCTATTAAAAAAACCAACCATGGATGCACAAATTATCGTGATAAACGATGGATCGACAGATAGTACCGAAGAAGTGCTATCCTCATTTAAAGGATATGAGAACTATTCGTATGTAACCACTGAAAATCATGGTGTTTCTGCGGCCCGCAACCTAGGAATCACCATGGCTCAAGGTGAATATGTTTGGTTCGTTGACGCAGATGATCAAATCGATTCCACATTCATTGAACGGGCCATTTCACTTCTCAAAAAAGGTACATCACATGGAAATCAATGGGATTGGCTTGTTTTTGGTTCATTGAATATCTTTGCCTCCGGCAATACAACATCACATGCATTGCAAAATGACTTGAGATTAGAAACACGTAAACAATTCCACAATCATTTCGATGATATATTCAGCCAACTTCCATATAACGTACCTTGGAACAAATTTTTTAAACGCACTATCATCATGGAACATCGGTTATCTTTCCCGCCGATGACCACTGGCGAAGATGCCGCATTTATAACTTCATATTTACCTTATGTCAATACCTGCTGTGTCTTAGCTGAAACTCCATATTACTATCAACTTGAATCTTCATCATCTATGCGATCAACACATCGAGCATTGAAAGAGTATCAGGATAATCGAAATCGGATATTCTCTCAAACTAAAACATTCCAAAGGTTAGGTTTAAAGAGCGATAAAGTCACATCCGAATCGGTATATCGACTCATATATGGAACTTATATACTCCTTTACCAGTCTGTTCACAACAAACAGAACAGCTTAAAAGTCTTTTTAAGAAGCACACACGCTTTACCTGGTCTCACAGAATTTCTTGCTCTAGCCGAAAATCTCCCTATGACTCCTCGCATACGAATCCTACGTTTCTTCGTACAACATCCATTTGCCTTTTATTTGTATTACCAGATAAGGAGTGCACGATGACGCCGCGGATAGCAGTATTTGCTTACACTGCATTAAATCTTGGAGATGACTTATTCCTTAGTACACTTTTTCAGCGATATCCTTACGCACGATTTACTCTCAATGCGTCCAGCCAGTACGCTCGTATGTTTCCATCGGCAAACATACGACATATACCAGTCCCGCGCAATGACTTTCTAAGACGAAGTTTCTACAAACTCGTAAAAATCACAAATTTCCCCCTTGACCGGTTAATGTGCTGGAAGAAGAACGCTGCAGTCACCATTGCCGGATCTATGTTCATCGACCCGAATCTTCCAGATTTCGAATTGCCCAATAGACTGCCAATGTTCATCATTGGAGCAAATTATGGACCAGAGCGAACCATTCAGTATCGTCAATCCATGCATACATACTTTGCCAGTTGCAAGGATGTTTGCTTCCGCGACAAATACTCCCAAAGCACATTCTCTGATTTGACGAATGTACGACACGCTCCAGATGTAATGTTTTCTGCTGATTATTCAGCATACATAAGTGACCATGATTCATGCATTGCGAATGGGCCTCTCGTAATTTCCGTCATTGATTTATCCTGGCGAAAGACTCTTGCACAACATCAGAATAGTTATTTTGATTTTTTGAAACGTGCATGCGAACAGGCTGTAGCAGAAAAACATGAAGTTGTACTTATGTCTTTCTGTAAATACGAAGGTGACGAGAAAGCATGCGATGATCTCTTCTCTATATTAGATACATCTGTTGCCCAACATACGCATATCTACCGATATCGAGGCAACATATCCAGCGCCTTGAAAGTCATTGGAAGCGGGTATCGAGTCATCGGGTCACGTTTTCATAGCATTGTACTCGGTCTTGCCATGGGCAAGCAGGTTCTGCCTCTCTATTACAGCGAGAAAACCGTTTCCATGCTCCACGATTTAGGTCTTAATACAGGAATCGATATTGCGTCGCTGAAGAATTATTCAACAGATACGACTAATGACGTATCACTGAATGCAGAGCGCATCACGAACCTTCAGGAACAAGCCAAGCAACAGTTCAAAGCTCTAGACTCCTATATGGCAAGGATAACCAACAAATAATGGGGAAATATAAACAACTAGCAATCAATATCAGCATATTTGCTCTTAATTTTGTAGCGACTAAATTGATTACTTTTCTGCTTGTGCCGTTGTATACCTACTACCTGAGTAAGGCAGAATTTGGTTTAACGGACATGTCCGTCACAGTAAACATGATGATTGCCCCACTAGCAACATTAGCAATCGCTGATGCAGTGATTAGATTCGTGATTGAGAACCAAGAACGTTCAGGCCGATACGTATTAACTGGCGTAGTCGTTACATTCATAGGCGTATTTATTGTAGCTCTCCTGCTTCCTCTACTGGATCTACCATTCTTCGGTGGATTAGGAACCTATCGCTTCCAATACCTTTGCACATTTGCGACTAGTAGTTTCTTCTCTCTATTTGGTGAAATTGCACGAGGTTTTGGAATCTTAAAACTCATCCCTCTATGTGCAGTGACATCGTCAATCATTACTATGGGATTGGCAATCGTTTGCATTGCTTGGCTTAACATGGGTGCAAACGGTTATTTTATTGCCGTTTCCGCTGGCCCCGCAATTGGATGTCTTCTATACCTTACTATCGGCGGCTTTGGCAGCATTATTATCACAGAAATACGGCAGATGCATCAAAACCCTCACAAGTATATCTCTGTCCAATATGCCGATTTTCGTTCAATGCTACGATATTCACTTCCACTAGTACCGAATTCACTATTTTGGTGGATTGGCACAAGTATCAATCGCTTCTTTTTGACCGGCATTCTCGGCGTCGCTTCTTCCGGTCTCTTTGCTGCCGCAAGCAAAATCCCCGGACTACTCAGCATGGTATATCAAGTATTTCTTCAAGCATGGCAGATATCTGCCTTTCAAGAAGCACACGATAATCCGAACATCTTCTTTTCTAGAATATATTCGTTGCTTCGTCCATTAATGTTCATGGCAGCTTCAATTTTGATGCTCTTCTCCCCGTGGATTGCTTCTTTGTTGCTACAGAAGGAATTCTACCAGTCGTGGACATTGATCCCTATGCTATTAATTGCAATTCTATTCAATGTTTTGAACTCTTTTGTGGGCACCATATACACCACCACAATGAAGACCAAAGGATTAATGATTACTACATTAATAGGTGCAGCAAGCAGCGTAATATTAAATGCTGCTTTGATACCTATCTGCGGCATTATAGGAGCTTGCTACGCCATGGCTATTAGCAATATCCTCGTATTTCTATTGCGTATATTCGGCACCAAAAAAATCCTGTCGTTTGATATGCAATGGGGAAAGTTCTTCCTTGCCACAGTACTGCTCGGTGTGCAAACTGCAATCATGACTATTCATGCAAACGCATATCTTCCGATTTCAGCAGTGCTTTGTACAGTGCTTGTCGTAATAGAAATGTACGGCATACACCAGTATCTCGCACTGCTATGGCATCAGATAGCCACCAAAGCTGAGAAACTTTTTTTCCTGTAAAGATTGACACGCACCGATTGAAAGACTCCAACAATCGCCATCATATAAAGTAGAAAAGAGCACAACATGATTACCAATAAGCAAGAGCTTCATGAATATATTGAAGCCGATGAATGCGTACAACCACAACATCATAATCTCATCGTTCGTTTGATATGCGGCCGAATGTTTAGCTTAAAGAAGCATTTACGCAAGTGCGAATATCATCACAATGTCGCCTGCAGTAATAATTTCCAAAAATTATATCATAAACTTGCATACTATTGGCACCTATACAGACTTCGTCGTATTAATGAATCATACGGCAGCGAAATCCCCATCAATGTGTTTGGCAAGGGTCTAGCCATATGGCATGGGCAAAGAATCATCGTAAATCCCAACGTGAGAGTCGGTGATTATTGCAGTCTTTCCAGTGGAGTAGTCCTTGCCGAAACACATGATAAAAACCCCGTAATCGGGAACAATGTCGAACTTATGGTGGATTCAAAAGTACTAGGAGGGATCACAGTCGCCGATAATGTAAGAATTGGCGCCAACACCGTGGTCCTCAAGTCAATCAACGAGCCTAATACCACTTGGGTTGGGTACCCAGCCCGAAAGGTCAGCGACAAAGGCACGATTGAGACACCGGTTCCTCGAGTCGGCTCATATAAGGGCGGATTCCTACAGCTCTTTAAATAATATTTATGGATTTTATCGAGCAAGGCTGAAAAGTTGGCACAAATGCAAGCTTTAATCATTACATGTTATAAAGATTCCAACCAATTAATCAAACTCATCGAATCAACATGCAAAAATTTTCTTGTTTATGTTCATGTAGACAAGAAATCTACTATCGATCTAAATTACTTAATAAAAAAGAAATTCCCTAATACTACAATCATCAGCAATTATTCTATTAATTGGGGAGGAATGAATCATCTTCTTGCAATTATTGATTTAATTCATCTTGCATTAAAAGACCAACGAACCTCATTTATCCATATCATTTCTGCACAAGATATACCAACAAAGAGCCCAAGTGAATTTAAGCAGAAATTCGAGCATTCAGAAAAAATTTATATGGAATGCATACCTCAACATTCCATGCCTCCCCAGATTGTACGCAGAATAGAAAATTGGATTCCATCAGCTAATTTCGAGAGCCGCAAAACACCAGTTCGCGTTCTTAATATGTCATTTTATATTGCGGAACGAGTTTTACATTTAACCCGAAAACAACTTGGGGAATATAGGAATACTTTTAAAGGACAAATTTGGTGCTCAATTCCTCGCCATGTTGCACAATATGTCCTCGATTATATCAACTCTCATAAAAACTTCATGCGAAGTCTGAAACATACAATCATTCCTGAAGAATTCTTCTTCCAGACTATTATCGCTAATTCTCCATATAAATCCGATATTATCGATAATGATTTACGATATGTGGATTGGACATATAGGAATGGGAGCGGACCGGCCATTCTCGATGAGACCGACTACGAAAAAATACTCTCACGCAATGCTTTCTTTGCAAGAAAAATTGATTTAACTATCTCCAAGAAACTGATTGCATTGATTGAAGCAAAAACCACGACCAACTAATTTTACCTAAACATATCATTTGTCCGTGCATAAAGGGGACATCAGTACAACGAGCCCGCGAAGTGTGATCCGACCGTTACGCACCGCACTTCGATTATCGGGGGACTAAAGTAATTCAAGTTCGATAATTTGAGTGCGCTTTAGTCTGCGCTTAAGCAATTACTTGGATCAAATCGAATCGCATACTTTAATATTGCAGCCAATCGGCATTCAGCCTCAAGCCCCTTTTCACAGCACCACAGTTCTTTGCCTCATAAGGCACGATTCCTGCTGCGATTGCCACAAAACGGCGGAATTCCAACGAAATCTCTTTTGCCTGTCATTTGCTTCTCTTTTGATTTTAAAATCAAAAGAGAAGCAAATGACAGGCAGCATACGGCAATCTGTCTACTTAGTGATTCGCGGCTGTCACGGTGTTGCCAGCAAGAGAGACAAACGGCCGCACTTTGATAGCAGCTACGGCCATGCCCCCCTCAAAAATCAGCGAAGAACGTAGCGAGTACCTCGGCCACGGCCCTCCTGCCGTATGAGCCCTTCATTCACAAGACGTTTGAGCACGTATTTGGCTTTGGATGAACTTACACCGGTCAATCGCTCAACTTATAAATCGGACAATTATCGGACATAAATAGATTTTGCGGACATAAATGGGATTTGCGGACAATTATCGGATAATATTTGCCCGCAAATCTTCTAGCACTCTTCAAAGAGTCCTTTCCAAGGTTCCCAGCAGCACAATCGCATTGCTACCTACTTGGCGTCATGCATAGACAAGCCCAGCGGCCGCACTTTGATGGCGGCCACGGCCCACAGGAGCAGCGGGAGGGCGTAGAAGGCGTAGCCCTCGAACTGGATGTAGAGGTACACCACGAGCAGGAACCAGCAGACGGTGGTCTTGTTCCATGCATGGCTGCGGCTCACATGCCATAGCACCATCACCACTAAAAGCAGCGAGGCGATCAGGCCGAATTCCACGAAGAAACTGGTGTAGGCGCTCATCGTGAACATGTTCATCGGCGTCACCTGGGCATACCAGCCCTTGGGGGCGGAAGCATTCAGTCCCAAACGCTCCAAGGCACGCACGGCGGCGTCGGCACCCTGATGTGTGGCGTCGGAGAGATTGCCGGCGCCATAGCCGAGCAGCAATTGCTGCGGATGCTTCAGCGCACCGGCACCGGGGCCGAGAGCGATTGCCAGAGGCGGGCGTAGAACGAACCATCGCCGTCAAAACCAAGCTCGGCGATGGAACTTAATCGATGGTTCACGGCCACGCTCAGTGCACCCACTCCCCCGGTGACCACCAGCTCGCCGAACGCGATCAGCCGTCCCTTCCACGTGCGCCAGCTGTTCGCCTCGATAATCACGAACACCAGCGCGATGATCGAATCGAGAATGATGCGCACACCGGCGCCCATCAACACCGCACCGGCCGCGAACACGACGATCAGCACACGCAAACGATTCACACGCTTGCGGTCACGCCCACGCACCAGCCAAACCAGCGGCAGCAGCACGCCGAACAAGTGCATGCCAATGTAGCTTGGCTCAGCGAACAGAAACTGCGGACGTCCACCGCCCCACTTGGATGTACTGCTGATGTATTGGCGGCTCATCAGGCGCATGAAGAAATCACGCACAGTGGTCCATTCGAGCATGATGGAGAGCCTCTGCACCACGCCCACCATGAACGCAAACCAATAGACCAGAATGAGCAAATCCAGCATACGGCGCCAGGAAAGCCGCTTGACGCTCAGCGCGATGTCCAGCGAGACCAGGCAGGCCAGCGCGCCGAACACACCGGAGAACGAGATCATGGCAGGCAGACGGTGGAAACCGACCAGCTGCCAGTCCAACAATGAAAGCGCCACGAGCAGCATCGGGAAGAGGAAGAACACGCGGAAGCGATGCCAGACCTGAGGCAGAGCACGCCAATTCGCCACCGCGTATGCCAGGAACAGCCACGGCGAAAGCGGCGTCCAGAACGGCATATACGGGCCGGCGACGGTGCCGTCAATGGGCAACATGGCCAGCGCGGCGTAGAAAATGAAATCGGAGGCGTCGGCGATGATCGGGCGGTCGTCGTCAAGCGTCACACCCGCCTTGCTGAAATCGGCCTGCACAATATCCGAATTAGTCACGAGTTCGCTCCTATATTCACAGTTGACTTTCCTTCAGCCGGCATACGCCAAACACAGCCAAAGAGGCCGACTTCTTCTCCCCAACAGGCGCCAACTATAGCGCCGATAATAAATCAGCGCGTAAAAAGCTTGTGGAAGAGCCGTAAATATTGAAGCGACGAACCCAGGATGCGCTCAGACGGTATAGGCGTACTGACGCGTGATTTGAGGGCGCACGGGGGCCTCCTCCACGCGGTAATGCTTGCGCATGCTGGTCAGAATCGTGCGCAGGGCCTTGTTCGTCTGCTCGGCGGCAAGACGGAACTTGGCGTACTCCTTGCCATGCGGATCCTCGATATCGTCCGGAGTGGGCAGCATCGGTCGAATAATGGAGGAAGCATCAATCACCGACTGCAGTCGCTCCTGGATGGTCAGGCCTTTGACCAGACCATTGCGGGCGCAGTACTCGCACATATTGGCGAAATCATTGAGCAGGAATGTGTAGCGCACGGCCGTGGGAGCGAGCGTCACGATATCCTTGCGCTGATCCTTTTCGAAGCACAGAATCAGATCCGCGGATTTGGCCAGCTGCTGGGTGAGCCTTCGGGAACGGAATCCGCTCGGCTCGATGTTCACGCTTCTCATCAGCGAAGCGCTGGATGGGTCCATCTGGTGCATGGGCAGGCCATGCGTGCCGGCGCTGGAGACCTGAACCGTGGTACCGGCAAGATACTTGGTCAGCAGGAGTTCTCCCATGGGGGAACGACAGATATTGCCGGTGCAGACGAACATGATATGCATAAGGCTAATCTCTCATTCTCTCGACGCCGCGTTGCGGTTTTCCAATCACTGTCTAACTGGCCATTCTACTCAGAAGTTACGGACGAATGGTGTGTGCCCGAATCGTAATGGAAAAGCCTATAGGGGGGTGAGGCGAGTGATATGGTGTCATAAGCGTAGATATCGTGTGCGCGGGGTGTGGTTTGACCCTACCGAAGGAAGAGAAGGAAGAGATTTCGGTTATGTCGAAAGACACGAGTTTAGCGGCATCAAGCCCAGATGACGGCAATGGCGCGGATACGATGACTCTGTCTCGGGTGAGAGTGGGGGCCAGTCGCGCATCCCAGCCGTTCGCTGGTGCCGCACAGGCTGCATCGAATACCGCGGCACCGACCTTCTTCGATGGCACGTATTTCTCTTCCGCGTCGGAGGGAAACGCCTCCCCTGACGATAATGCCGCGCATGTGGTGACCGGGTATTCGGTTCCGGCCTGGCGCTACCTCTATAACGGCACGCTGATCGCACTGGATCTGCTGATGACCATCATCGCCACGTGCCTGGTGTTCCTGCTGAGGCCATCCTCATACATCTATGTGCAGGACATCGGCCCGGGCCAATATGGCATGATCAGTTTCCTCGCGCTGGCCTGCGTCTCCTGGGTCATCAGCCTGTATGCGGCACGGAGCTACGAGCGCCATACGATGGGCGAGGGCTATGCCCTGTATGCCAAGCTGCTCAACGCCGCGTTCATCGACTTCATCATGCTGTGCACGTTGGGGTATCTCTTCCACCTCAATGTGCCTCGTTCGCTGAACGTCTTCATCCCTCTGATCTCATTGGGATTGGTCATTATCGAACGCTGGCTGATGCGCCGCGCCCTGCATCGCAACCGTATGAAGGGCGAATTCAACTACCCGACCGTGGTGGTGGGCTCGCCCGAAGGCATCCATAAAACCTTGCAGCAGTTGGATCGGTCTCGCAACCTTGGTTACGCGCCGATCGCAGTGTGCCCAATCGAATCGGCCGAGAACGAGGAAGACCCGAATCAGCCCCAGCATCTGGTCGCAGTGCCGTTCACCCCGCTGAATGATGCCGAAGCTCGCCTGAAGGTACTGTCGCTGAATTCCCATTTGCCGCAGACCGCCAAGCGCATGAAGGCACGCACCGTGCTCGTCACCGATGTGCTCACGCGTGATTCCGAAACGATGCGAACGCTATCTTTGGCGGTGGAATCCATGGGTATCGAGCTTGCCATGACCACGTCGGTCGCGGATTTGAGTGGAGCGGACCTGCATTTCCGCAATGATCCGAGCATGCCGATCGTCACCGCTCAGCTTTCCCAGTACTCCACCACCACCCGCATCCTGAAACGCCTGTGCGATATCGTGCTTTCCTCGGTGGCCATCATCCTGAGCTCGCCGATTATGCTGTGGGTGGCATACAAGGTGAAGCACGAGGACGGCGGTCCGGTGTTCTACTCGCAGACGCGCGTGAGCATCTACGGCAAGCCATTCACTATGTACAAGTTCCGCTCCATGCGTACCGACGCCGATAAGATCAAGTCCCAGCTGGCCAAGGAACGCGGCATTGAGGATCGCTTCATATTCAAGCTCAAGGATGATCCGCGCGTGACCAAGATCGGTCACTTTATCCGCAAGACCTCGCTGGATGAATTCCCGCAATTCTTCAACGTATTCAAGGGCGACATGAGTCTGGTGGGCCCGCGCCCGCCGCTGCCGGAAGAAGTGGCGAAATACAATATGCTGTATTCCACCCGTCTGCTGGTCAAGCCGGGTATCACCGGTCCATGGCAGATTTCCGGACGCAGCGATCTTTCGCAGGAGCAGTCGGAATATGCCGATGTTTCGTATATTCAGGACTGGTCGATCACCGGCGATATCGCGATTCTGTTCAAGACCGTGGGTGCGGTGTTGAAGGGTACTGGATCGTATTAAATCCGCGTCTGTTAATTAATTAGGGAATGAAGGGGCTTTATGTCGAATGGCATAAAGCCCCTTTGCCGTACCTGTCCATGTGAGGAATACGGTTCATGCACTGTGTTTCATGCACTGTTGCACACAGTATTGCGCACAGTGCGCTGGAGCCCAGAACGGACCGGGGATGGGAGTAGTCTTTCTTCGGATTGATATGCGAATCCATCGATGGATGTATCGGCAACAGAATGGGGTTTGTGTGGCCGGAACGAGCGGAATCAAGCATCGCACCAGCGAGTTACAGCGGGCGCTGAGCCAAGAGGAATCATATGTAGACGGCAAACTGAGCCGGGCCGCATTCGTATCCATCGCCATCCTCACCTTCATCACCTTCGTCGGCAATTTCGCGCAGTTGCAGTTGAGCTCGGCGCTGCCGATCATCGTTTCGGAATTCGGCATCTCGGTGACCACCGGGCAATGGCTCACCTCCGTGTTCCAGCTGGTGATGGGCGTCATGGTGCCGCTCACCGCTTTTCTGACCCGCAGATTCTCCACCCGACAGATTGTGATCACCTCCATGGCGGTGTTCACGATTGGTTCCGTCATGTCGTGGCTGGCCCCGAACTTCATTTGGGTGCTGGCCGGGCGCGTGCTCGAGGCGGCGGGCACGGGCGTGATGTGGCCAGTGCTGCAGATCACCGTGTTCTCCATCTATCCGCTGTCGCGTCGAGGCTTCGCCATGGGCACGGTGGGTATGGCCATGAGTGTGGCTCCGGCCATCGGGCCGGTTTTGGGCGGCTGGCAGACCGATGCGAACGGCTGGCGATCCATCTTTCTGACCCTAAGCATCATCGGCATCCTGTCGTTGGGCGCGGCCGTGCTCTGGCTGCATAACTTCGGCGCGCATGACCCGTCCGCACGTGCGGATTTCTTCTCCGTGTCCCTGTCCGTAATCGGTTTCGGCGGGCTGATGTTCGGCTTCACCAATTCGGAGGCCTACGGATTTGCGGCTCCGGTGGTGTGGGGGCCGATGATTGTCGGTCTGACCGGCATCGTGTGGTTCGTGATGCGCAATTTGCGCCATGGGCGGCGTTACCGTGAGGCCAAGGCCTCCGGCGCGACGCCGCTCCCCCAGCCGGCGCTGCTCGACTTGCGTGTGCTGAAGAACCGCTCGTTCACCGTGGGCACCATCACGGCTTCGCTGGCGTTCTTCGCGTTCAGTTCGATTCTGGTGATCATGCCACTGTACATCCAGACCGATCGCGGGTTTTCGGCCACGATGAGCGGCCTGATTATGCTGCCGGGTGCCATCGGGCAGTGTGTATCGCAGTTCTTCGGCGGGCGTGCGATGGACCGCTTCGGCGCCCGACCGGTGGCGTTGTTCGGTTCCAGTGTGCTCACGCTGGGCACCATCGGCATGTCGCTGATCTCGATAGACACATGGATCTGGTGGGTGTCAATCTGCCAATTCGTGCGCCAGATCGGTATGGGCTTCCTACTGATGCCGATCACCACATGGTCGCTGAACTGCCTGAACGGGCCGGATGAGGTGTCGGCCGGCTCTTCCGTGACCAATACCGCGCGTCAGATCGCTGGTGCGGTGGGCGCTCCGGTGCTTGTGATCCTGATGGAGACGTTCGCTGCATGGAATCATGCTTTGGGGGCTTCCACGGTTGCCGCTTCGATTTTCGGCATCCAGTGGGCGCTGCGTATTTCCGCCAGCATCTGCCTGGCGATGGTGCTGATGGTGGCGTTTGGCGTGCGCGGCGATGGTGCCGGCCATATGCGTGATGCCGTGTCGCTTCATATGCTGCGTGAACGGCTGAAGCGCGCCTAGGAGCCTCTAGCCGTCAATCAGTCACCACTCTGTCCGTCAAGTTGTCACCCTTCATGCACTTGACTGTAGGTTTTTGAACACTGACTGTAGGTTATTTGACGTTGACTGTAGGATTCCCAACGAAATCCGTTCAAAAACCTACAGTCAATGTTCAAAATCCGACAGTCAGTGTTCAAAAACCTACAGTCAACTTGAACCGCAGTAATAGGAAGTATGGGAATACCATAGTCGGCATAGAATCCGACCAGCGGATAGCAATTGACTTGCTGATGGCGAGAGCAACGGCCTGTCGAACCGTTGTCAACAGACTAATCCAACCTTGCCACGATGCCTCTCGAACCCCTGCGAGCGTCAGCTAGCCACGTCTTACCATCGGACGAGACATAATCATAATCATCGAATCCACGGAGCAGTGGGCTTGCCGACTGGTACTCCCGCTGCAGCCAAAGCTTTTTTCATCGGCAATCGACGATATGCGTCGTTGAAGAACCAGCGCACAGTACGACTAATACCAAGTGCAGCAAGCACATTCTGCCTACTACGCTCAAGCCCAACTATGCCACTGATGTGTTGTCCATTGGTCATCGATGGATCCACGTATTTCTTTTGCCCGTCGAACTCGCCAGCGATCATCGTCCCGTCAGACAATCTCCACAAATAATCGACTCGATACACAGTATTGGGATTATTTTTATCGACGAACTCAACCTGCTGCTCCGGTAGCATCACGCCCTCCTCCGCCATAGTCCCATAGCAAAATGACTCGCCGCCATTCTCGCTGAGGCCATTGGCAAAGGCGGCAAGCGCACGTGCTTGATACTGGTTACGGCAGCGGTGTTTCTCATTGCAATATGCAACTAGACTGTCACGCGTCACGAGCTCCTGCCGAATCGCAGAGTCATAAAACGACAGCGCGCTCCGAGGCTCGTAAATACGGCCGCAATCGAATAAAGTGCGTTGAATCGTTGTGACCTTGGCTCCATTGACATATTGGGCTTGTTCGATTTCGTGCCGCGGCACATAGAATCTACGCACCTGACTGCAATACTCATTAGTCGGCGTTCCGCTACTTGCCGCTATCATGATCCGGCTATCTCGAGCGTGCAAATGGAAAGAATGATCCAATCCCCATGCGCAGGCCGCCGAAATACCGGCGAAGACCATATCAGGATGCCCTACCGAAAGCGTGCGCATAATATGGAGCATCTGGTCTGGTGGATTGAGGCTACTCCAATATCCACGGTCCATGTACATGTTGGGGTATGGACGAATGATTTCTCCTTTTGCCTTCATCCGTCTCAGTAACATGTACTCCGCATCCCCAAGTGCTCGCATGCAGCGCCCACCCTGCGTTGCGGCATCCAATTTATTCATCACTGTTGCATATGTATCCATATAGCAACGCTAGGAACCGTCAATAGCGTTCAGCAAGCTCGACCGGTAATTGTGGATACTATGACAGGGCAAAAACTCTTGTGGATAACTCATCGTTATCCACAATTATTCTTTTGACTTTGCGCCAAGAACTGAAAATGCACCCGAAGTCGACGGAATATCTCGTAACGAAGCAATCGATATGGCTCATACCCTTTATGTCAGTCTAAAACCATCTAAGACTGTAGGATTTTCTACATTTGCTGTAGGTTATTTGACACTGACTGTAGGTTTTTGAACGAATTTCGTTAGAAATCCTACAGTCAGTGTCAAATAACCTACAGTCAGTGTCCAAAATCCTACAGTCGAGGCAGGAGCCTGCCTATCAGGCCTTGCCGAGGGACGAGTTGTTCTTTTGCTAGGGACGAGTTCTCTGCTTAAGGACGAGTCATCTGCTTAAGGACGAGTCATCTGCCTAGGGACGAGTTCTCTGCCTAGGGACGAATCGTCTACCTAGGAACGAATCGTCTACCTAGGGACGAATCAAGCCTTGCCGAGGATGGTGAGGACGATGAGAAGCACGTTGAGCGCGATGATCAGCGCAGCCACGGCGATGAAGATGGCATGCTTAATCGGGCCGTCCACCCACTTGCCCATCAGTTCCTTGTTGTGCGTGTAGCGCATCAACGGGATGATGGCGAACGGAATGCCCACGGAAAGAATCACCTGGCCAATCACCAGCGCCTCGGTCGGGTTCGGCGCAAACCACAGCACAATCAGGCCTGGCACCAGCGTCACCACGCGGCAGGCCCACATTGGCGCCTTGATACGCAGCAATCCATGCATGATCTCGGATCCGGCATATGTACCCACCGAAGTGGAGCTCAGCGAGGAGGCCAGCAGACCAATGGAGAAGATCGTGCCGATCACCGGGCCGAGCACGGAAACAATCGCATGCTGGGCACCCTCGATGGAATCAGTGCCTTTCATGCCATAGAGGGAATTGGCGGCGAGGATCAGCAGGCTCAGATTCACCGTACCGGCCAGCACCAAAGCCCAGAACACATCGACTTTGGATCCATCGAGCAGACGTTTGATGGAAGGCTTGGCCTGGCCACCCGCGTAATGATCGTTGACCAATGTGGAGTGCAGGTAAATCGCGTGCGGCATCACCGTGGCGCCCAGCATGGAGGATGCCATCAGCACGGAATCCGTGGTGGTGAAGTGCGGTATCAGGCCTCCTGCCACGTCGGCCGGATTCGGCGGCGCGATGAACAGGCCGGCAATGAAGCCGAACGTAATCACCAGCAGTAGGGCGATCACCATTTTCTCGAACAGCCGATGGGTCTTGCCGCCCTCGAACAGCAGCAGCACTGTGGAGACCGCGCCGATCACCACGCCGCCCACAAACAACGGCAGACCGAACAGCAGGTTCAATGCGATGGCGCCGCCGATCAGCTCGGCCAGATCGGTGGCGATGGCGATGACTTCGGCCTGCATGAAGAACATGAATCGCCCGGCGTCATGCATACGTTCGCCGAGCAGCTCCGGCAAGGATTTGCCGGTCACAATGCCGAGTTTGGCGGACTGGTATTGGATCAGCACACTCATCGCGTTGGCGAGCACCAGCACCCAGACCAACAGATAGCCGTAGCGCGCGCCCGAGGTGACGTTGGCGGCCACATTGCCCGGATCCACATACGCCACAGCGGCCACGAACGCGGGGCCCAGAATGCCGGCGAGCGCGTGACCGTGATGCGCCACCGTCTTGCTGCTACGTCCTTGCGCGCGGGCTGCGGCACGTTCCTTGTCGATTTCGGCGTCGCCGCGCTCGATGCTGGCCGCGGTCTCGGCGTCCACGATGTTGAGCTCGGGATGTTTGGCGGTGAGCCGCTCCTGATCGGGGTGGATGGCACGCCGCTTGTCGATGGTGTGCATACGGCCGTAGCCGCGACCGTGGGTGTTGCTGGCAATGGTGGGGTCGTTGGTGCGCGGCGCGTGTTGATTGGCGGCGCGCTTAGTTGCGGATGTATTGGCGGATTGATTCGAGGAATTCTCGGGATTATTCGTGTTCGTGTTGGCGCTCATGTATTCGTTCGTGCCTCTCTTATATACCGGCCCCTGTTATAGCGTCACCATGTTTCTGAGTCAATTACAAAGTCATGCGGATATATCGGCCAGACAACAGTTCATTGATTATTCACCGGTGACTACTCATCGGCTGGAACCGCCTGGCCGGGGCAGGTGTGGAGCACGGCGAGCATCGCGTCTTTTTCCTGGCTGGTCACGGTGAGCCGGTATTTGTCTTTGACTCCGATCTGCCGGGCCACGTAATCGCACCGGTAGGCGGCGTTGGTGGGCAGCCAGTAGGCGGCGGAGGCGGAGCCCTTCTCCTGATTGGCGGGTCCGTCCACCGCGAGCAGGTTGTAGGGGTCATTGCCGAACTGGTGACGTTCGGCGGTGGACCAGTCGCGTGCGCCGGACTGCCATGCGTTTTCGAGTGCCACCACATGGTCGATCTGCACTTTGGCGCTGGTGGTGCGGCCGCGTACGAAGTGAATGGTCTGACCGGTGTAGGGGTCTTGCAGCGTGCCGGATGACACTTGGCATGAACCGGCGTATTTGTAGCGCACATCGGTCAGATCGCGGGCGAGCACGTCCTCACGGGCGTCGCATCCGTTGCCGTCGGTGTCGGTTTCGCGGAAGCCGAAGGAGTCGCGGTCGTATCCGGCCGCGTTTTGGCTGTCGTCTACGGTCAGGTGATTCAGGGTGTCCGCGGCGGAACCTGTGGCGGTGTAGTTGCCGGTGATTTTGCCTGCGGTCGGGCTTATCTCAGGCAGCAGCAACCCTGCGGTGACGCCGATGATGGCGGCGATCACCAGCAGGATCAGGATGCGTTCCAGCGGGTTCGAAGCATTGAATCCGCGGCGGAAATGCGTGGAACTTGGACGAGGGCGACGGTATGAGGAACGGCGTGGCATCGATTCAGGCGTAGGTGAAGGTGGCGGGATCGTGGCCGGCGCGGGTCGGGCCATCGAGCGCGTCGATGGCCGCATGTTCGTCGGCGGTCAGTTCGAAGCCGAAGAGATCAAGGTTCTCCTTCTGGCGGGAAGCGTGCACGGACTTCGGAATGATGATCGTGCCGTTTTCGATGTGCCAGCGCAGAATCACCTGGGCCGGGCTGACCTGATGGGCTTCGGCGATGCGATCGATGGTGCCGTCGCCTGCGTTGAGATCGGCGCCACGGGCCATCGGTGAGTAGGCCTCCACGGCGATGCCGTGCTCCTTGCAATAGGACACCACTTCGCGCTGCTGCCACGTGGGGTGCAATTCGATCTGGTTCACGGCCGGCCAGGAACCGGTCTCCTCGTAAAGGCGCTTCAGGTCGGCCGGCATGAAGTTGCATACGCCAAGCGTGCGGGCGCGACCCTCCTCGCGCAGCTTCATGAACGCCTTCCAGGTATCGGCGCTGCGCCAGTTGAACGGCGTGGGCCAGTGAATCATGTACATGTCCACATAATCGAGCTGGAGCTTGCTCAGGGAGTCATCGAACGCCTTGAGTGCGGAATCGTAACCTTGCTGGGAATCGCGCAGTTTGGTGGTGACCCACAAGGTCTCGCGGGCGGCACCCTTGTTGTAGCCGGTGGCGGCGAGCGCACGACCCACGCCGGCCTCGTTGTTGTATCCGGCCGCACCATCGATATGACGGTAGCCAGCCTCCAGCGCGGATTCGACCACCGGGGTCACGCCGTCATCATCGATGCGCAACACACCGAGGCCGACCTGCGGAATCGAATGGCCGTCTTTCAGTGCGATATCCGGTACGTTGGCGGGATTGATATGCCCATTGGTCATGACGATGCTCCTTTATTCCTGATGGCTACACGTCACTGTACACGGCTTACTCGTCCATCGAGAGGAGCAACCACCTGTTATTTCGATGATCGACGTCACCAGTTATGAATCGAAGGCTCCTCCAGTCACCGGAACCTTCTTTAAAAATCAGAGCCCTTCTCGAAACGAAAGGCCCTTCTAGAACCGAGGTTCCCCTCTCGAACCGAAGGAACCCTCTCGAACTAGAGCCCCTTTCGAACTGAAGTTCCCTTCTTAAACTGGAGCCGGAGAACCCCTCAAAACCAAAAATCCCCAAAACTGGATGTCCCCTTCAAATTCGCGTTACTTTTTTCGAGATAAACCCCAACTTCGTGAAAAAGGCACACTGACGGTCCGTAAGCGTTACCTTTTCACGAGATATGGCCTTATTTCGTGAAAAAGTAACGCTGAGTCACACTCAGTGTTACTTTTTCACGAAGTTGGGATTTTCTTCGAGAAAAGTAACGCACCTAATCCGCTGACAACACTTCAGATAACCACTTATCCACATCTCCTGCCTTCAAATAAGGTTATCCACATAGTTATCCACATCATTAATAACCCCGTCACAGTATCCACATTCCTCATTTCCTCTTGCGTTCGAATCCAAGACCCCTGTAACGTCAATTCATGAAGGAACACAAAGCCGTGACCGCTTTATTGAACACAGCGAAGCAGCAAAAACGCTGTGCCTATGGGACCAATCGAGCCGAGCGCATGGCATTGCGCCGCAGATTGCAAGCAGATGAACTCATTTGCCCGTATAAAGGCATATACGTCGAGAAAACGTATTGGAGCAATCTTTCCCGAGAGGAACAATCGCAGCACACCATACGAACTTTGGCGAGACGCCACCCAAATTGGGTTTTCACCGGTATAAGCGCAGCATGTATATATAACGTGGAGCATTCCTATGCACTGCATGACGGCACTGTGTACATCGCTTCCTCGGGAGGCATCAATGGACAGGACGAGCCTCATCTTCAACGTATATATATGCAGAGAATCCCTGTGCGGAAATACAGAGGTATGAACGTCACATCGCCGGAACGCATGCTCATCGATTGTACATCATTGCCGTTTGCGCAATCATTGGCAATATACGATTCTGCATTGCGCAACAACCTCATCACAACCAATGCAGTGCAATCATTGGCCTTGCAGTGTGTATGCGACGAAGCAGCAGTGTCGAAACTCCTCAAATACGCCAATCCTCTCAGTGAAAACGGAGGCGAATCATTTGCCCGCGGAACGATTCTCGAACGTCATTTCGCGATTCCGCTATTGCAGGTTGAGTTCAACAATCCCAATCACCCCGAATCACCTTACAGAGTGGATTTCCTCTGGAAACTCGCCGATGGACGAATCATTGTGGCGGAATATGACGGTACCGCGAAGTATGCCGATGCAAGCAACGCCAATCGTGCCAGCATACGAGCCAAACTTGAATATGAACGGAATCGGGAACGGCACCTTAAGGATCAAAAGGTCACGGTGATTGTGCATCTGTTCTACGAAGATGTAGTGCAGCCTTGGAGATTGGAGAAAAAGCTACGGGAAGCCGGAGTGCCCCAAGCCTTGAATTTCGCTATGGCGCCAACGCTCACCCAAACGATTTCCACTGTTGCGTGATCATTCGTAATACAGTCATTCCGTCAGCCGCAGTAATACCCCATAAATAATTACCGATTATTTATGATATTTCCTCGCTGAAACTCAATGCTGAGGCTACTATGGGCTGATGTCCCCCACGCTGTATTGAGAGGAAGGCACATGGCGGGTCTGTTTCAGGATGCCACAAAACAAGCAAATCCGCTGGGAACCGCTATCCGCACGCAAGGTTCCGGCAAATACACGTTTGGTTTGGCATTGAGTGCAGGTCTCGCAGGACTCCTCTACGGCTATGACACGGTCTCCATCTCCGGAGCGATTGAATTTCTACGCGCGCGCTACGGCTTGAGCACGGTGATGGAGGGGTTCGTGATCTCCTCCATCATGATCGGCGCCATCGCAGGCGCGGCGGCGGCCGGCTTCCTCTCCGACAAGTTCGGCAGACGCCGCATTCTGATCATCGGCGGCGGTTTCTTCTTCGTGGCCGCGATCTGGAGCGCGCTGACCGCGGGACCCATCGATCTGATCATTTCCCGTATGGTCGGCGGCTATGGCATCGGTTTGACTGCGGCATTGGCGGTCACCTATATCACCGAGTCAGCACCGACCAATATCCGCGGATTGCTGTCGTTCTCCTACCAGATGCTCGCCGTGTGCGGCATCTTTCTGACGAATGTCATCAATTACATTATCGCTTCGTATGGCTCGCATTCCTGGGATGTGAACGTCGGCTGGCGATGGATGCTGGGGCTGGGCGCCATTCCCGCGGCCGCATTCCTGCTCGCGATGCTATGCTCGCCGGAAAGTCCCCGTTTCCTGATTCAGGTCGGCCGGACCGAGGAGGGTTTCGCCGTTCTTGAGCACATTCTCGGCACCGAACGCGCACGCCTGCGTACGGACGACATCAGCGCGTCCGTGAAGCTTGAGCATGAGATGTCGAAGGAATTCCACGATCTGTTCCGCCCGGGGCTTCGCAAGGCGCTGGTCATCGGCATTTTCCTCGCGGTGTTCAACCAGTTCATCGGCATGAACGCCATTTCCTATTACGGCCCGGTGATGTTCGCCGACCTCGGTTTCGGCGGCGACACCGAATTCCTCGCCTCGGCAAGCGTGGGCGGCGTGGAACTGGTGGCCACGGTGATCGGCATGTATCTGATCGACATGTTCGGCCGCAAACGCCTGATGGAGATCGGCACCGGACTGATGTGTGCATTCGCCCTGTGCATCGCCGCCGCCTATGCGATGGGCAGCTCGCTGCTCACATTGGTATTCGTGATGGCGTTCACCGCATCCTTCGCATTCTCGATGGGGCCGATTCCGTGGATTGTGATTCCCGAACTGTTCCCCACGTATTTGCGCGGCCGTGCGACGGGTTTGTGCGTCATGTGCCTGCTGTTCGCCAATTGGGTCATCGCCCAGTTCACTCCGATGATGATTGACGGATGGGGAGGCGGCATCTCGTTCCTTATTTTCAGCGCGCTGAATCTGGTGTGTCTGCTGGGCATCATCGCACTGGTGCCGGAGACCATGGGCCGCACGCTTGAGGAAATCGAACATCTATGGCAGCCGAAGACCGACATGGCAGCCGCGAAATACGCACTGAGCTCCGCGGACGCGAATATCCGCCATGCCGAGGCCACTTTGAGGCGCGTGGAAAACGAGCGTCTGCAGGCCATGGGCATCATGACCATGGCTGAGCGCTCCCGCATTGCCGCGCAGAAGAAGGTCTTTGCGCTCGAAGCCGAGCAGCGTGCACGCGAACAGCAGCGGAAGACGGCTGCAGCGGCGTCCGAGGCCGCAGCCGAAGCCGTTGAGGAGCCGGCATCCGTGCGCGAAGCGGGTGAAGCGGGTATGGATGAGACCGTGCCCATGTCTGATATTGCATGGCCGACGACCATCGGCAGCCCGGAGACTAACATGGCCGCAATGCAGGCCTCTCCGTCCACCGATGAGATGCTGCCGGACGATCGGAAGCCTGGGCAGACGTACCGAACCGAGGATGAGCGCGAGGCGCAGGCAATCGACCGCGCACTGGACTCGCTGGATTCGTTTATCAAGGATTAGTGAGGACGGGCGCTGCGGGACGTCTTGCGCGGTGGTGTTGCGCGGCATGGTTTCCACCGCACAACACCACGCCTTCACACCGTGAGCACTTGGTCGGCGATACGCATGGCGGATTCCCGGTGAGACACCAACACTACCGCGACACCGGATTGGGGCGCGGAATCACCGTATGCCGCAGCAGAGCGTTCGGCATGGCTGGCGCCAAGATCCTGAATCGAGCGCAGGATAATCGCCTCGTTCAACGCATCCAGACGGCTGGTCGGCTCATCAAAGAGGATGAGGTCGGCGCTGCGCAGGAATACGCGAGCCAAGCCGATGCGCTGGCGTTCGCCTTCCGAAAGGCGATCGCCAAGCTCGCCGACCTCGGTATCGAGCCCATTGGGCAGGGAATCAATCAGGCCCAAAACGGACGCTTTGCCTAGGGCCTCGCGCAGACGGTCGTCGGAAGCGGCGGCAATCTCCGATTCAGGCAGGGCGATCAGCAGATTGTCGCGAATCGTACCGTCGAACAGATGCGTGTCCTGGCTCATCATGGCTTGGATGCGGCGACGATAATGGGCGTCGATTTGCGGCAGAGGCGTACCGGAGAGCAGCACCTGGCCGGCTTGCGGGTCCCAGTAGCGCATCAGCAGCTTCAGCATCGTGGATTTGCCGCGGCCCGATGGCCCTTGGACGCCGAGGATGCCGTGGCGCGGGATGTCGAGGGAGAAGTCGTTGAGGACTGGCTCGGACGGTGCTGCAGCTGCAACGACAGCGGCGCCAGCAGCACCGGAGTAAGCAAAGGTCACATGATCAAGCGTCATGCCTTGGAAAGACGGCGTTGCAGCGCCGGCTTCGGTAATGGCGGGAGTCTCATCCATGATGCCGAACAAGCGGCGTGCGGCGGCGAACGTTTGCGTGAGGTTGGCCGGCAGGGCGCTCAGCGCCAAGGTCGGGCCGAAGGAACTGGTGAACAGTACGAATGCGGCGACCAGTGCCGGGATGCGCATAGGTTCGGCGGCGGCAAGCGTGAGTACGATGGCGATGGCAGCGGTGTTCAGCAGGAAGACGAGCAGACCGCCGATTCCGGCGAAACGGCCGTTCACGCGGCTGAGCTTGGCGTGATCGCGCCAGAGTGCGCGGGTGCGGTTTTCGATGGCGCGGGCACGCTCTTCGCCACGGCCGAAACGGATGATTTCGTCGATGCCGCGCATGTCGTCGAGCATCACGTCGTCGAGCTTGCCGGCGGCTCCGCGGATTGCAGGGCCAAGATTGCGCACGCCGGTGGCGAAGAACCTCGGGATGATGACGCCGATCGCCAGATGCGCGACAATGAGTGCGAACGCCATCCACGGATTCAGGGTCGCCGCAATGATCGCGTAGACGATGGTGGTGGTCACGGCGATGGCCACCGGGCTGATGGTGTGCGCGAAGAAGATCTCGAGCAGTTCCACATCGGTGGTGAGCATGGCGATGAGGTCGCCCTTGCCCTTGCCGGCGAGCTTGGCCGGGGCGAGGCGGCGGAGTGCCGCGAACGCCCTGGAACGGAAGAGCGCGAGTAGATGGAAGGCCACGTTGTGGTTGAGGTATTGCTCGACGTACCGGGTGATGCCACGCAGGAGCGCGCAGATAATCATGCCGATGACCGCCGGCGTGACGCCCATGCCCCACACCGGATGGCCTGCGATGGCGAACGCTGCGACTATGCCGAACACCGGCAGGAAGGTCGCGGCCAAGTGTCCGATGGAGCCGGAGACGGTGGCTGCCACCATCAGACGGGTGAGAGGTGCGGCGACCTTGAGCAGACGCTTGACCGTCTGAAGGGTGGTGAGTTGGGCGGGCTTGATGGCAGACGGCTCGGGAGAGACGGACGATGTGGATTGTGCACCCTTATTATTGGAGATCTCTTCCCCACCCGGTCTGCGATCGGGAGTCCCCTCGTCAGAGCGGGCCTGTGAGGCGGATGCCTCGGCAAAATGTTCGATATTGGCTTGCGTGATGAACAGTTCGGCGTATCGACCGTTCGCGGCCATCAGCGTGGCATGGGTACCGGTCTCGGCAACATGCGCATGGTCGAGCACCACGACCTGATCGGCATGCTCGGCATTGGCCATGCGATGCGTAATCATAATCACCGTTTTGCCGCGAGATTCCGCCAGTTCACGGATGGTCGCGAGAATCAGTTCCTCGGATTCCACATCCACGCTGCTGGTAGCCTCATCGAACACGAACACCGGAGAATCATGCAGCAACGCACGGGCGATGGCGATGCGCTGGCGTTGCCCGCCGGACAGGTTGGCGGCATCCGGTTCAATCACCATGTCAAGTCCAGCCGGCTGAGCATGCACAAAATCGGCGATGCGAGCCTGTTCCAGAGCTTGCCACAGTAGCGATTCCACAGGAGAATCAGTGCGTTCGCCATCATCAGCATTGTCCAGCACCGTCTTAGGCAAAGCCATCATCAGATTCTCGCGCAACGTTCCGGAGAACAGGTGGCTGCTGGCACCAATCAGTGTCACGTTGCGTGCGAGCGTATCGCCGGAGAGTTCGCGAATCTCGCGGCCGCTCAACGTCACCGAGCCTTGATACCCGGTCAATGTTCCAGCGAGCAAAGCCGCAGCGGTGGATTTGCCGGACCCCGAGACGCCGACGATGGCGGTGAGCCGACCCGGGCGTGCGGTGAAGGACACGTCCGTCAGCGCTTCAGTACCATCTTCATAGGCGAAGGACACGTGGGAGAAATCGACTTCGAACGCAGCATCATTCGGCAATACCGCCGTGCCATGCGCCGGCTCGGGCGCGTCGAGCAATGCGAAGATGCGCTTCGTGGAGGTCATGCCGTTCATAGCCACATGGAAGAACGAACCGAGCTGGCGCATCGGAATGAAGAACTCCGCGGAAAGCAGCACAATGAACAGCAGTCCGGTAAGGGTCAGCGGGTATCCGATGCCGAATGGCAAGAGGTATTGCAGACCGTACACAGGGTAGCGAAGCACTTCAGGCACCTTGGATGCGAGGAACGCCATCGACAGTCCGGTATCGAACACATGGGCATGTGCATAACGCCATAGCGCCACGCCTATGCCGGCGGCCGCACCGCCATAGGCCACCACGTCCATGGCGGTCAGCGAGCGCAACTGGATCTGCAGCACGCGCATGGTCATCACGCGGAAGTTCTCGGCCTTCTTGTCCATTTCGGCGGCAGCGCGATCGTCGGCGTCGAAGTTCTTCAGGGTTTCAAGACCTTGCAGGTTGTCGAGGAACGCGGCACCCATATCGGTGTAGCGCCCCCAGTATTTCTTGAAGGCGCGGGCGGCTGTCATCGACACCATGCCGGTCACGATGATGATCAGCGGAGCGCAGACAAGCATGGTGAGCGCGGCCGGCATATCAATCGGTGCGATCGCCACGAACAAGGTGATCGGCGCGAGAATCGCATAGAACAGTTGAGGCAGGAACAGCTCGAAGAAGCTTTGGATCTGTTCCACGCCTTCGCCGGCGGACTGCACCACATCTGAGGTTTTGACGCGGCTGGCGTAGGAGGGGCCGAATGCCAGCATCTTGCGGTAAAGCTTGGAACGCAACGCGAGTTTGACGCGTTCGGCGGCTTCGGTGCCGAGGCGCGTGGCATGCGTGGTGGCGGTGTATCGTATGGCGGCGCACAGGAGTGCGAGGAGCACATAGAACATGATGTCGCCGGCCATCGGAAGCACACTGCTGCCTGCTACGTCTTGCAGCTGCGTGGGGCATGGCCACGAGTCAGGTGATGTGTCATCGCACTGGTAGAGCGGCGGATCGACTGCCGTCAGCGCATTGCTCAACAGCATGACCAATGAGAGTACGAAACCGATATTGGCGAGCAATCCCACCCACATCAAGGCCACTTTGCCGGCTATGAGTCTCCCGAGGCCCGGCGTCAGCTGGAATAGTCGCTTATCGAACATGCTTCCCCTCAATACGTGTCATCAATCTTCTTCACCGTAATGGAAAAGCGCGGCACACGCCAGCCTTGCCGATAGCGAAATACGTCACAGAGGCCTTTATGCAGCTATCTCGCTTACGAAGGGTACATTGGAGGCTTCGGGAACATCTATCTGCTTTACGAGGGGTTCCTAATCAGCCTAATCGCGACTAGAGCATCTTTCCTTGCATCGTTATTTCGCCGTTTTGAAGACCGGTCTACTCGGAGAGGAACCCCTTGTAAAGCAGATAGACCTTCCGACAAGCCCAAATCAACCCCTCGTAAGCGAGATAGCCATTGTTGCGGCAGCTCATCCGCGCATACCGGGTGCAATGCTGACGCTGCGGGCCGCAGCGAGCAGATCCTGTGCGTATTGCGGGCCTGGATCGGCGAACAACCCCTCCGTTGATTTATGGACCACGCTTCTGCCGCCGCGCATGACCATGATGTCATCACATAATGCGTTGGCCACACCTAAATCATGAGTAATGAGCATGAGGCTCAAGCCGTTGGTTTGGCGTAGTTCAGCCAACAGGTCCAAAATCTCGTGCTGCACAGAGACGTCCAATGCACTGGTGGGTTCGTCGGCTACGAGCACATCGGGATTCACCGCGAGCGCGCGGGCGATGGCGATGCGCTGGCGTTGCCCGCCCGAGAAGGCCTGCGGCCGGCGGGAGAGGATGCCGGCCGACTCGCCGAGACCGACCATGCGCAGCAGCTCGAGGCAACGCCGTGTAATGACCTCGCGCGAAGGCCTCGAGCCTAATGTGTGATGCAGCAGCATGCCTTCGGAAAGAATGCGATAGACGCTATGGCTTGGATTGAGCGAGGAATCCGGATTCTGGAACACCATTTGGACGCGTCGGCGTTGTTCACGGGTACGGCGTATCGGTGCAAGGGGCTGGCCGGCGAGTAATACTTGGCCTTCCGCTGGCGCAATCAGCCCGGCGGCCACACGCGCCAAAGTGGATTTGCCGGCACCGGACTCCCCCACAATGCCAATCGCCCTGCCTTTCGGCAGGCTCAACGACACATGGTCCACGGCGGTGAAACCGCCATAGTGCACGGTGATGCCGCGCATCTCAAACAATGCTGATGATGCATGTCGTGTCATCGGTCTTGTTCTCCCGGAATCGGCAGAATGGCGCTGACCAGTCGCCGTGTGTATTCCTGCTGTGGATTGTTGAGCACATCCTCAGTTGCGCCGGCTTCCACAATGCGCCCGTGCTGCATCACGATGAGCCGGTCGCACAGATGCGCGGCGACGCCAAGATTATGGGTCACGAACAGCATGGTGAGGCCGAGACGCTCGCGCAAATCGGCAAGAAGGTCGAGGATCTGCAGCTGCACGGTCACATCCAATGCCGTGGTCGGCTCATCGCACAGCAGGATGTCCGGCTTGGTGGCGAGCGCGATGGCGATGCCGACGCGCTGGCATTGGCCGCCCGAAAGCTGGCCAGGGTATCGATCGGCGGCGCGCAATGATGCCGGTAGGCCAAGGCTTATCAAGAGATCTGCAGCTTGGGCTTGCGCCTCTCGGCGTGGTAGATGCTGGTTATATCGCATCACCTCAGCCACTTGCCTGGCCACTCCGGTCAGCGGATCGAGCGAAGACACCGGGTCCTGGAAAATCATGGCGAGACGCTTGTGCTCCGAGATTGAGATTGATTCGGAATCGGCAAGCACCACACCTTCGGGCAGCAACCCCATAATCGCCCGCAAGGTCAGGCTTTTGCCGGAGCCGGATTCGCCGACAAGTCCCACGGTTTCGCCAGGCTGCACATCGAAGGAGATGCCATCGATCAACGGCCGATTCCCCATGGCCGTTGTGATGCGCAGATCGTTGACGCGGATGATGGGCTCATGGCACGAGTCCGCATGACTTCCGGCGGCAGCGCCCGGATGCTCCTGATTGCTGATGATGGAAGCGTCTGCGTTCATACCTGCCTCCTTGCGTCGTTGAGGCCGTCGCCGATTAGGGCCAGCGCTATGCCCACCAGCACCACAGCAGTCCCAGGCAACGTGGACACCCACCAGCGGGTGGCGAGGAAGGACTGCCCGTCCGCAATCATCGTGCCCCAATCCGGGGTGGGCGGGGTGACGCCGAGACCCAAATAGCCGAGCGTCACAATCGCCACCAGCAACGCCACCATGTCGCTGACCAGCACGATCACCGCTTGGGAGAACACGTTCGGCAACATCTGGCGCAGCAGAATGGAGGTGTCCGAGAAACCCATCACGCGAGCGCTTTCCACCCACTCCTCCCCCGCGAGCGAGGCCGTGGCGCCTTTAACCGTACGCGCGAAGATGATCCAACCCATAATGAGGAAGGTCAGGAATATGCCGGTGACGCCGGTACCGGTTACGAACGCCACGACCGCGACCAGCAGGTAGAACGGGAATGCGATCAGCGCATCGGAGAGCAGCGTGATGATGCGGTTCGGCCAACCGCCGTAGTAGCCGGCGATGAGGCCGGCCGCCGTGCCGATAATGAACGGCAGCAGTTCCACGCCAACCATCAGCGCAAGGTCCACCCGTCCGGCCGCGGCCACGCGTACCAGCAGGTCGCGGCCGAGCTGGTCGGTGCCAAACGGGTGCACGAATGATGGCGGCTGCAGCATGGAGGAGATGTCTTCCGCCGTTGGGTCGTATGGGGACAACAGCGGAATAATCAGTACCGCCAGCACGATGGCGGCAAGCAAGGCGACACCGGCCGCCAACGTGCGAGGTAAGTGCAACCGCTTCATGCCACTCCCCCGGCTTCCTGATGCCGTGCTTCGCCGCCAAGTCCGCCGCGCACGCGATAGTCGATGAGTCCGCCGGCAATCTCCACGATTATGGAAATCAGCACCACGCCGAGCGCGCAATAGATGGCGATGGCCTGGATGAGCGGGAAATCACGGACGGTGATGGCGCTGAACAGCAGCGATCCCACGCCTTTCAGGCCGAAGACCTGCTCGACCACCAACGTGCCGCCGACGAGGAACGAGATCTTCATGCCGTACAGCTGCAGCGCCGGCAGCAACGCATTGCGCAGCACATGGCGACGGATCACGCGCTCGGGCAGATGGGCGGCGCGGAGCGTTACCACAAAGTCAGCACCGAGCACTTCCAGGATTCGAGTGCGCAGCGAACGTACGATAAACGGGGTCTGTGCGAGCGCGATGGTCAGTGATGGCAGGGCCATCGAATACAGCATGCCATCGATGCCGGGCTGCGTGCCGCCGACCGGGAATATTTTGAGTGTCACCGCAAAAAGCAGCACGAACACCAATCCAACCCAGAATTCCGGCATGCCAAGGGTGATGGTGGGCACGATGCGCACCAATTGATCGACCCATCCGCCTTTGTGGAGGGCTGCGGTCATGGCCAGCGGCAGGGAAATCGCCACGACCAGCACGGCTGAGCAGCCGATGAGCCATAGGGATACTGGCAGACGACTCAATACCAGCGCGCGTGAGGATACGTTATAGGCGATGGATTGGCCGGTGTCGCCGGTGGCGAGCAGGGTGCCGATGAACGAGGTGAACTGTTTGCCGATGGATTGGTCGAGACCGAGCCGGTGATGCATGTCGGCAATCTGCTCGGGGCGGGCTTTGAGCCCCAACACCATTTGCGCGGGGTCACCAGGCACAAGGCGCACGATGAGGAACACGCCGATGGTGACGAGCACCAGCACCAAGAGCATATGAACGACAATGCCGCCCAGCCATTTGGCTAAGGCGGCAGGTCGTGATGTGGTCATAGTGGTTATTGTACGACCGAGCGGGTCATGAGGCCCGGATCAGCCGATCTTGACGTCCTGGAAGCGCACGGAGTTGTTCGGCAGCACTTCGAGACCGGTCACGTTCTTGCGCACGGCCTTGACGATCTGCGGGGAGTACAGCGGGATGTACGGCACTTCGTCGGCCAGGGTCTGCTGGATCTTCTCGTAGAGGGCGGCGCGCTCGTCACCGTCCGGGGTCACCTGGGCCTTCTTGAGCTCTTCGGTGACTTCGGGGTTGGAGTAGCTGGTCCAGTAGGACTTGCTGAAGCCGTCCGGGTCGGCTTGGAAGTCGATGATCGAGTCGGCGTCCGGGTAGTCGGCCTGTGCGGAGTTGATCATGATCTGGTAGTCGAATGCCTTGAAGCGGGAACGGAAGGTGGCGATGTCCACGGATTCGATCTCGAGCTTCACGCCGATCTTGGCGGCTGCGGACTGCAGCAGCTGAGCGGCCTGGGAGTAGGCGTTGTTGCCGGAGGCGAGCAGGATCTTGGCGTCGAAGCCATCCGGATACTTGGACTGGGCGAGCTCTTCCTTGGCCTTGTCGAGGTCGTTGTCCACCGGCTCGATGGAATCCTGGGTGCTGTATTCGATGGCCTTGGGCAGCACGGTCTTGGCGGTGTCGGCGTGGCCGAAGGAGACGGCCTTGGTCACATCGGAGCGGTTCAGCGCATAGGCGAGGGCGCGGCGCACGTGCACGTCGGAGAAGTGCTCGTCGGCGGTGTTGAAGAAGAAGGTGTGGGTCACCCAGCTACCGGCGGTCTCGACCTTGGTGTCGTTGCCGTTCTCGAGTTCGTCGAGGTTCTCGAGGGCCGGGTCTTCGATGCCGTCCACCTGGCCGGTCTTGAGCTGGTTCACGGCCTGGGTGCCGTCTTCCACGAGCTTGTAGACGAGCTTGGTGATGCCCGGCTTGCCCTGCTGCCAGTAGTTCTCGTTCTTGGTGAAGGTCAGGTCGCCGGACTTATCCCACTTGGAGACGACGAACGGGCCGGTGCCCACGGGGTTCGCGAAGAAGTCGGCCTCGGACTTGCCGCCGAAGTCCTTCGGCACGATGCCGTTGGAGAAGTTGGCGAGCTCGGCGAGCAGCGGGGTGTACGGGCTGTTGAGCTTGATCTCCACGGTCTTCTCGTCCGGGGCGGTGACGGATGCGATGTCCGCGGTGAGCGGCAGGGCGGCATCCTTCTCGGCCTGGTGCTGCTCGATGGAGAACACGGCGTCTTCGGCGGTGACGTTCTTGCCGTTGGAGAACTTGAGGCCGTCGCGCAGTGTGAAGGTGTAGGTCAAGCCATCGTCGGAGATCTTGTGGGACTTGGCGAGCCAGTCGATGATCTTGCCGTCCTTGTCGAAGCTGACGAGCGGCTCGAAGATCTTGTCGATGGCGAACGCGTTGTTGGAGGTGATTTCGGTCCACAGGTTGAGCGAGGTCACGGCGGCGGAGCGCGCGTAGGTGAACGTGGTCTGGTCGCCGGAGGCGCTGGTGCCGGCCGTGGTGGAGCCTCCGGTCTGCGAGCAAGCGGCGAGCGAAATTGCGAGCACGGCGGCGGTCGCGGCCGTCAGAGCCGTGCGAAGGGCACTGAACGTGCGGGTCTTCTTCATTATGTTCCTCTTCTTGAATCCTCTGTTTTGGCTCAGGCATCGGCGCGATTACGCGAACGAACGCGTGCAGCTGACGCACCGGCCTGAAATACAAAAGCGCAGTCCATCCTAGGATGGGCTGCGCCCTGCCGCAATCGCCGTCTTATCGCAGCGTTATCGGCATTGGTTACTACCGGTTATTAGGCGGGCAGGCAACCGATCAGGCGGCAGCGTCGGCGATGGCGCGGCGCTTGGCCAGCTCGGCGCGGATGGCCGGCTCGTTCTTCTCGAAGCGACGGTAGAAGAGCATGATGAAGATGCAGATCGCGTAAACGATGATGGGCAGCCAGATGAAGCAGAACTGGATGGCGCTCAGGGCCTGGGCGCTCTGCTGCTGGTTGGCCACGTAGCCGGCGGCGGCCATGATCTTGGACGGGATCAGGTTGCCGAGGCCGGAGCCGAACTGGATGCAGAAGGAGGCGCCGACCGCGGAGAGCAGACCGGCGGCGCGGATGCCGTTCTTCCATTCGCCGTAATCGACGGTGTCGGCCAGCATGGCGAACGGCATGGCGAGGGCCATGGCGGCGCCGAGGATGGAGATGGCCCAGAACACCACGAACAGGGCGAAGCTGTGGGATGCGGTGAGCAGCAGGAGCTGGCCGATGATGGCCATGACCATGCCGAGAATCATCGTGTCGGTCTTGCCGGCCTTGCCGAAGCGCTTGGAGATGATCGGGATGAGGAAGGTGGTCACGAGGCCGAGAATCTGCATGCCGTTGAGCACGGTGGCGAGGTTCTCATTGTTCAGGTTGTACTTGGCGTAGTACACAGCCACGGACATGCGGTCCTCTTGGGCGATCCAGAAGATCACGAAGGCGATGATCAGCGTGATCCACGGCCAGTTGCCCTTGATGGCGTGCAGGCTTTCCTTGAACGGCAGCGGGTTCTGGGTCTTCGGATCATAGTTATGCTCGCGGATGTTGCGGAAGGCGAACCACAGCAGCGCCACGGCGATGATGCCGTAGACGGCGAAGGTGAACATGAAGCCGATCTTCTGATCGGTGTGGCCGGTGATGGCCTTGCCGGCCCAGTTGACCAGCGGCAGGGTGCACACGGCGGTGATGAAGGTGCCGAACAAGCCGCCGGAAAGACGGAAGGTGTTGGCCTTCACGCGCTCGGCCGGGTCAGGGGTGAGGTTGGAGAGGATGGCGGTGATAGGCGTCTGGATGCCGGTGTACACGAGGCCTGCGGCGAGGATGTAGGTGATGGTGGCGTAGACGACCTTGCCGAACGGCGGCAGGTCAGGAGCGGTGAACGCCAGGAACACGGTGATGGCGAACGGCACGGCCATCCACAGGAAGAACGGGCGGGACTGGCCCCACTTGGTCTTGGTGTGGTCGACGATGGACCCCCACACCGGAGCGGAGATGCAGTCGCCGATACGAGCGATCAGCAGAATCCAGCCTGCGGCGGCTGCGGTGATGCCGAACACATCGGTGTAGAAGAACATGATGTAGGTGCCGAGCGAGGAGTACAGCAGGTTGCCTGCCATATCGGTGCTCAGGTAGGAGACCTTCTCCTTGAGCGGCAGCGTGCCGTCGAAGGCTTCCTCAGCTTCGGTTTCCCTCACCCTGCCGGCGGCGGTGGCCACCTGGCCAGTCAAAGCAACAGACATAACTCTTCCTCTCTTACGCCTGTTTGGTGTGCGTGCGCTTGTTCGCAATTGTTTGGATTGTTTGTTTTATCGGTAATGTTTGCGCTATCACCGATTGCCGAAATGGTATGTTATGCCCCTTTTAACGCAAAAACGCTCAAAAACTACCATGCATGCGAATCGTTGTGGAACCGTTATGAACATGGCGCGAAAACGGCTTCATCGTTATCATTGCGTTGCTGTTTCGTTATCGTTTCGTGCTTTTTTGGCCCTTGTTGCCACGCTTTTGCCATGCGAAAAATTTCGCTTATGCGCCTCCGCGCATTCCCGCCACGTGAAACGTGATACGCGCACCGCTTGTAGGCAATCCACAAAAGGGCGAGCATGACTTTTCCGCCGCGCACAACGCGCCTGACGCTACGCGCGCGTAACCTCGACTAACAGAATGGCAAGAAATGTCAACGCACGATGACTTTGCGCTATGACTTTTCCGCCTATGGCACTGCCGAGTTGCGGCTCGGTGACGGCCAGACACAACCCAAGACTTAGCCAACCGCAAGGCATTTAGCAGCACGCCGAGCGCACCAGCGCGGCATGAAAGAACAGGCACCAATGCTCACCGAATACACCACCCCCGGCGAATCCATTGCATTACGCGACAATCAGACCATCTATTCCTTGCTCACCGACCGCATCGCCCGCACCGGCGAAGATACGGTCATCGCAGCCAAGAAACTAGGCCCCGGCCGCTGGCAGGACGTGACCACCGGCGAGTTCCACAAGCGCGTCATCTCCGCCGCCAAAGGCCTGATCGCCCTAGGCATCGGCAAGGGAGACGCCGTGACCATCTTCTCCTCCACCCGCCTCGAATGGGGCATTCTTGATTTCGCCCTGGCCGCAGTAGGCGCAGTGAGCGTGCCGATCTACGACACGGATTCCGCTTCCCAGGCACAGCGCATCATGAATGACTCCGCGGTCAAACTGGCCGTGGCGGACAATCGCGAGCGCTTCGACCGTCTTGATTCCGTCAAGGACCACTGCCCCACGTTGCGCCAGATTCTGATGTTCGACGGCAACGCGCTCGGCGCGCTCGAAGGCTTGGGCGTCACTGTATCCGACGAAGAATTCGACGAGCGCGTGGCTTCGGTGCACATCGACGACCTGGCCACAATCGTGTATACATCCGGTTCCACCGGCAATCCGAAGGGTGCAGAACTGACGCATAAGAACTTCGTTTCCATTACGGTTGCGGCTTCCCAGGCGCTGCATGAGGTGATCCTTGACGACCATCCGCGACTGCTGCTGTTCCTGCCGCTCGCCCACTGCTTCGCGCGCTTCATCCAGTACGCCTCCATCGCCTCCGATGACGGTGTGGTCGGCTATCTGCCGGACACCAAGTCCTTGCTGCCCGACCTGCGTTCCTTCGAACCGACCTATCTGCTCGGCGTGCCGCGTGTGTTCGAGAAGGTGTACAACGCCGCCTCCCGCAAGGCCGGCACCGGCTGGAAGGGCCGTCTGTTCCTCAAGGCCGCCGAAGCCGCACGCGCTTGGAGCCGCAAGGAGCAGGCCGGCGAGAAACATACGCTGGCTGAGATCGCCGAGCACGCCAAGTATGAGACGCTGGTCTACCGCACGGTTCGCGGCGCTTTGGGCCCGAAGATCAAGTACGTGGCCTGCGGCGGCGCTCCGCTCTCCCTGGATCTGGCGCACTTCTACAACGGCATTGGTCTGCCGATGATTCAGGGTTATGGCATGACCGAGACCGCCGCTCCGTTCGCCGCCACGCGTGTGACCGACAATGTGATCGGCACGGTTGGCCAGCCAGCTCCTGGTTCTTCGATCCGCATTTCCGATGAGGGCGAGTTGCAGGTCAAGGGCCCGAATGTGTTCCGCGGCTACCATAATCTTCCGGAGAAAACCGCCGAGGCGTTCACCGCCGACGGCTGGCTCAGGACCGGCGATTTGGCTGAGATCGACGACGAAGGCCGCATCATCATCACCGGCCGCATCAAGGACATCATCATCACCGCCGGCGGCAAGAACGTCTCCCCGATTCCGCTGGAGGAGGAGATTGCCAAGTGCCCGATTGTGGAGCACTGCGTGGCGGTGGGCGACCGCCGCCCGTTCATTGGCGCATTGGTGACGCTTGACCCTGAGGCTCTGGCTGCCTGGCTGCCGGCTCACGGCCTGTCCGCCGATACGCCGGTGGACCGTTTGGCCGTGAACGCGGCGGTGCGCGAGGAGATTCAGCAGTACGTGGATAAGGCGAACGCCACGGTCTCCCGCGCTGAGTCCGTGCGCAAGTTCGCCGTGTTGGATACGCAGTTCACGCAGGAGAACAAGTGCCTGACGCCGTCCCTGAAGGTGGTGCGCCCGGCTGTGAACCGCGTGTTCGCCGATGTGATCGACCGCGAAATCTACAACGGCAAGCGCTGAGGTTGCGCAGGCAGCGCTTTCCTTAAAAAATAACGCTGCCACGCTGCCGCAACATGGGTTAGACGCCCGATTCTGATTGTTGGGACTTTTATTTGCGCCACAACAATCAGAATCGGGTGTTTTTGTATTTTCGTGACAACTGCCGGCAAAGATGCAGTACGCAGGTATCCCAATCGGCTTGCCACATGATGTCAAAAAGAGCTTAATTGGGCTTCATGTGCCATGAATATTTGTCACCAGATTGCAATGGCGGTGTTTTTGAAGGATCGTGACAAAAAAGGCCGCTCCGGTTTCCCGAAGCGGCCTTAGGCAGTTTCACTGGTTAAGAATAAGGAGGAAATTGAATAGCGCGTGCGGAGACCGCCGTCTGAAGGCGAAGGAGCTGAGCCGTCTAGCGGGTAGCCCGGTGGGCTGCCCGTAGGCGAGGGGAGCAGCTACGCTGCGACGGTTGGGCGCAGCACAACAAGGTACTTCAAGCCTGAAGAAAGGCGGTATACGCTCCGCTATTCAATTTTCCAATCAGTGGCGGCTTGCCGGCGCTGATTAATGTGTGTGTCCTCTAGGCGTACCGAGGGAAGGCGTACGAAGGTACGTCGACCGAGGAACAACGACGAGGACACCCCATTAATCAGTGACGGTTGTCGAGACGGTGGTACATCTCGGACAGCTGCAGTTCCTTCTCGAACTGGCGAGCGGTGGTCTTGTCGTCGATGACGGCAAGTTCGACACCAGCGATGCGGGCGAAGTCTTCCCAGGCCTCGCGACCAACGGAGGTGGTCATGCAGGTGTGGTGAGAGCCGCCGGCGGTGATCCAGCACTGGACAGCGGTCTTCAGGTCAGGCTGCGGCTTCCAGACGGCGCGTGCGCACGGCAGTTCCTTCAGGGAGCCCTGCGGCTCGACGACGTCGACGACGTCCATGAGCAGGCGGAAGCGTTCGCGCTCGTCGGCCATGGAGACCACGACTGCGTCCTTCTTCGGAGCGCCGGAGAAGACCAGGCGGACCGGGTCGGCCTTGCCGCCGATGCCCAGCGGGTGGATCTCCAGCTTCGGCTTGGCGATGGTGCCGATGGCCGGGGAGACCTCGAGCATGTGGGAGCCCATGTCGAGCTCGTTGCCCTCGGTGAAGTTGTAGGAGTAGTCCTCCATCAGGGAGGCGCCACCCTCGAGGCCGTAGCCCATCACAGCGCCGATGCGGACGAGGACGGCGGTCTTCCAGTCGCCTTCGGCGGAGAAGCCCCAGCCGTACTCGGACGGGAAGCGCTGCGGGCCGACGCCCGGCAGCTGCGGCAGAGCGCCGAGGTCTTCGAAGTTGTCGACGCCGGCGGTGCAGCCGTTGGCGCGCATCATGTTGACCATGGCAGCCTCTTCCTTGGCTGCGATGAACAGGGAGTCGTACTTGGCGTCGAGCAGAGCAGGGTCAACGTCGTACTTGGCCTTGTAGTCCTCGATGATTTCCTTAACCTGATCGTCCTTGACGGCATCGTAGGCGGCGACGAGCTCGTTGACGGCCCAGGTGTTGATGGAAGCGCCGAACACGCGCTCGGCTTCAGTCTTGTCGCCTTCAGTGACGGCGACGTTACGCATGTTGTCGCCCCAACGCATGACCTTCATGTTGTTGGAGGCATCCCAGCCGGCGCAGGCGCGAGCCCAGGTGCCGACCTTCTCGGCGACTTCCGGATCGGTGTAGTGGCCGACGACGATCTTGCGCGGAATGCCGAGGCGGGAGACGATGTAACCGAACTCACGGTCGCCGTGGGCGGCCTGGTTCAGGTTCATGAAGTCCATGTCGATGGTCTCCCACGGAATCTCCTTGTGGTGCTGGGTGGCCAGCTGCAGCAGCGGCTTGGTCAGCACTTCGAGGCCACGGATCCACATCTTGGCCGGGGAGAAGGTGTGGCACCAGGTGATGACGCCGATGACGTTCGGGTTGGCGGAGGCTTCAACCATGAACTGCTTGACGCCGTCGGAGGACTTCAGGGTCGGCTTCAGCACGATCTTGGCCGGAATCTTGCCGGTCTTGTTCAGGTAGTCGACCATTTCGGCGGAGTGCTCAGCGACCTGACGCAGAGCTTCCTCGCCGTACAGGTCCTGGGAACCGACGCCGAACCAGATTTCCTTGCCCTCAAAGGGGTTTTCCATTGCCATAATGGCTCCTTTTATTTACTTCGTTGTGTGGAGTTTTCAAAAATCAATGCTGGAAGCACTGAGCTATCCATTTGATGCGTGCGGCCTCTAGGCGTGGAAGGCGCAGGAGTACAAAGGTACTTCGAGCCTTCCACAACGACGAGGACGCTCCATCAAATCAGTGCTGTCCGTAGACGTTCTGGTAACGGTCGTTCAGCTTATCGATATCGGCCTGATCGATCTCGATGATGTCGCCGAGCTGCTTGGCGGCCCACATGGTGTGAGCGACTTCCTCGGTCATGGCGGCAGCCTTGACGGCACCTTCTGCATCCTTGCCGATGGTGAAGGGGCCGTGGTTCTGCATGAGGACAGCCGGGGACTTCGGGTACTTCTTGAGGGTTTCGACGACGCCCTTGCCGATGGCTTCAGAGCCGATGAGACGGAACGGACCAACCGGAACCGGGCCGCCGAACTCGTCGCCCATCATGGTCAGGCCGCAAGGAATGTTCTGGCCGGTGGCGGCCCATGCGGTGGCGTAGGTGGAGTGGGTGTGCACAACACCGTAGACGTCAGGCATGTTGCGGTAGATGTAGGCGTGGGAAGCGGTGTCGGAGGACGGGGCTTCGGTGCCGTCGACAACGTTGCCGTCAAGATCAACGACGACCATGGAGTTCGGGGTCAGGTTCTCGTAGCGAACGCCGGAGGGCTTGATGACGAACAGGTCGGCGGTGTGCAGACGCTGGGAGACGTTGCCTGCGGTCCAGACGACCAGGTTCCACTTGATCAGCTGCTGGTGCAGGTTGGAGACGACCTCACGAACCTGCTTGACCTCGGCGCGAACCTCGGGGCCGTAATCAGCCAAAGTTGCCATTGTTGGTTTTCCTTTCCACTTGGTTGGAAGCTTGCTAAAAGTTACTTGTCTTCGAGGTTGATGGACTCGATGGCGGTGTGCTCGATCGGCAGACCCTTGGAGAAGCGGGCGAAGAAGTCCTCGAAGCCGATGACGTCGGAGGCCACGGGGGTCTCGGTGACGGACTGGGCGTCCTTGAAGACGCAGCCGTCAAGGTAATCGGCCAAGTTGGAGCGATCCTCGTTGGTGTTCCACAGGTAGTTGGCGAGCACTGCCATGCCCCAGGCGCCACCTTCGGCGGCGGTGGACATGACCTTGATCGGGGTGTTGAAGGCGGCGGCCAGAATCTTCTGGGCGACCTTCGGGGTGGTGAAGATGCCACCGTGGCCCACGAGGGAGTCGATCTGCACGTGCTCCTGCTTGGTCATGACATCCATGCCGATCTTGACCGGGGAGAATGCGGAGAACAGCTGTGCGCGCATGAAGTTGCCGAGGGTCATGTGGGCCTCAGGGCTGCGGGCGAACAGCGGGCGGCCTTCGGGCAGGCCGGCCAGGAATTCGCCGGAGCGGAACGGGTAGTTCAGCAGGCCGCCGCAGTTGGCGTCCACATCGTCGGCGATGGCGGCACGAAACAGGGTGCCGTACAGTGTGCCGGCGTCGACCGGCTGACCGATGGCCTTGGCGAACTCGCCGAATAGGCCGACCCAGGCGTTCAGGTCGGAGGTGAAGTTGTTGGCGTGGCTCATGCCGGCCAGATCGCCGGCCGGGGTGGTGACCAGGTCGACTTCCGGGTGCAGGGCCTTGAGCTTGTGCTCGAGCACGACCATGGCGAAGATGGAGGTGCCGGCGGAGACGTTGCCGGTGCGCACGCGCACGGAGTTGGTGGCCACCATGCCGGTGCCGGCGTCGCCTTCCGGCGGCGCGAGCACGATGCCGGGCTTCAGGGTGCCGGACGGGTCGAGGAGCTTGGCACCTTCCTCGGTCAGCTCACCGGCCGGGGTGCCGGCCACGAGCGGGGTCGGCAGCAGGTTCTCGAGCTTCCACGGCTGAGCGGCGACCTCAGGCAGGGCATCGAACTTCTCGATGAACTCGGTTTCGTAGGTGTGGGTGGTCGGGTCGATCGGGAACATGCCGGAGGCATCGCCAACACCGAGCACCTTCTTGCCGGTGAGCTTCCAGTGCACGTAACCGGCCAGGGTGGTGAAGTAGGCGACCTTGGAGACGTGCTCCTCCTTGTTGAGCACGGCCTGGTAAAGGTGGGCGATGGACCAACGTTCCGGAATGTTGTACTGGAACAGCTCGGAGAGCTTCTGGTGGGCTTCGGAGGTGTTGGTGTTCTGCCAGGTGCGGAACGGAACGAGCAGTTCGCCGTTCTCGTCGAAGGCGAGGTAGCCGTGCATCATGGCGGAGAAGCCGATGTGGCCGATGTGGGTGAGCTTCTCACCGTATGCGGTCTCGACATCGTTGGCCATGGAGGCGTAGGCGTGCTGCAGGCCGCCCCAGATCTCCTCGGTGGAGTAGCTCCACAGGCCATCCTCCAGATGGGAGGCCCAGCTGTAGTCGCCGGAGGCGATGGTGTGGAAGGTGTCGTCGATCAGGACGGCCTTGATTCGGGTGGAGCCGAATTCAATGCCCAGCGTGGTTTTACCTGCGCGAATCTTCTCGGCGATGCTGGCGACCTGCTCGGCCGCATTGTCGATAACTGCCATATCTATCCTTACCCTGCGGAGCGCTGGGGTTTGCTCCCCTTCCTTGGGGTGTTTTTGTTAGCGCTCACAATTTCCGAAAATCATTGTACCTATAACCGAGGTTCGACACAACTTATAGCGCCAACCGGTTTATAACGAATCGATAACAGCGGATGGGGCGATTGCCGACGCCCTACCTGCGAGGGGCCGGCCCCAGGGAGCTACGGCTCATCACCTTGGCGGGAATCAGGCCCACGCCGTGCTGATTCGTCAGGAACACCGGCTCAGAGCCCTCCCCCAGCAGCCGCAGCGTCTCGCGCATCGCCACGCCGCCCAACGCCTCGAAATCGGGGTGCACGGTGGTCAGCGGCGGGTAGAGGTTATCCATGCCCGGCATGTCGTCGAAGCCGACCACGCTGATATCCTGCGGGATCCGCAGCTTATGCTCATGCAGCGAGCGGATGATGCCGACCGCCTGGCTATCGTTCGCGGACACCACCGCGGTGGGCAATGGCGCGCCTTTCATACCGTATTCGTCCAGCAGATGATTCATCTGCGCGTACGATTCGTCCGAATCCCAGGTATGGCAGCGCACGATCTGGGAATCGATGGAATGCATGGCGGAGAGCTTGCGCCATGCGTCCAGGCGGGTGTGGGCGTCTCGCCATTCGTTCGGACCAGCGAAATACAAGGCCGACTTATGCCCGTATTCGCTCATCAACCCCACGACTTTGGCCATCGCATCCCACTGGTCGATGCCCACGATGGCGGTGCGGCGCTTGTTGTCCGCGGAGATCAGGCTCAATCCCTCACGCACGGTCATCTGCCCGTGCGTGGAGGTGACGATGACGCGCGGCTGGCTGACTTTGGCCCGGCATGCGGCGGCGAACATCACATCCGTTGGCGTCAGGAAGATGAAGGCGTCCACGTTCTGTTCGATGAACGTGTCGCATAGATTATCGAACTCGGCCTGAGTGCACAACGCCTCGTGCACCATCATCACGCTCATGAACAGGCCATGTTCGCGCGCAATGGATTCGATGGACGCGATGGCGGAAATCGGACCGAAGAACTTCATGCCGCCCGCGATGAGACCGATGGTGCGGGAGCGTCGGGAGGCCAGGGCACGCGCGGAATTGGACGGACGGTAGCCGAGCTGGTCGACCGCGGCCTGCACTTTGGCTCGCGTGGCATCGGAGACATCCGGGGAATTGTTGATGACACGGGAAACGGTCTGGTGGCTGACGCCCGCCAGCTTGGCCACTTCGAACATGGACGGACGTTTACTTGGTTTGCGGCTGTTCACCATACCACCTGAACCTTTCCGCTCGCGGTCGGCATCCGTTGCCAAGCCGTTGAATGTACTGCATCACCACTGACTTTAGCGCGTTTTCGCAGCACGGCGTTAACGCTCACATCGCCGTGTCGCAGGGAATGCCACACCCGCAACGACTCACAGACGATGATCAGGTCAGATGCCAGCTGATGCGATGCAGAGGGCTCGGACCATGTTCGGCGATGGCGGCACGATGCGCCGCGGAACCGTAACCCTTGTTATGCTCCCATTCATACGGTGCATATTGCGGATTGCCGTGCGCGAGATCGACCATCAGCCGGTCTCGGGTGACTTTGGCGATCACCGCTGCGGTGGCCACGGTGGCGCAATGCTGATCGCCTTTGACTTTGGTGGTGACCGCAGCTGGAACAGGTACGTCCGGGGCATCGAAAGTGCCCAACGCCTTGGTGATGTAATCGTTTGGCCCATCGAGGATCGCACCGACGCGCCACGGCCGAGCACCACCATTCCCCAGCCCGAGCCGCCGTTCGGCTTGTTCGAGCGCGCGCAGCGCCGCGATGCCGAGCGCATAGGAGATGCCCCAATCATCGATTTCCGCATTGCTGGCTTGGCCGACCGCCCAGGCGGCGCACCAATCGCACAGTTCGTCGTAGATGGCCTCACGGCGGTGCTCGGTGAGCATTTTGGAATCGGCTACGCCTGCGGGCACATCAAGCGTATTCAGATCACGCGCCCAGATCGCGGCGCAACCGACCATCACCGGCCCGGCGAGCGCGCCGCGGCCGACCTCATCGAATCCGACGATCAAGTCAAATCCCTGGGCGGCAAGATTTCGTTCCAGGTCAAGTGTTGGCGTGATTTTCGGCATGGTTCACATTCAGGAGGCAGAGGCGTTGCGGTTGGGAACGTCGGCGAAGACGTCGTGATGGGCATCGAGCACGCCGATGCGGTCGAGGGGCCAGTACGTGACCAATCCGGTCCCCACTACGTCCGAAATGGGCACCAGGCCGTGGTCGCCATCGTCCTGATGGTAACGGGAATCGGCGGAGTTGGCGCGATTATCACCCATCACGAACACATGGCCTTCGGTCACGGTCACCGAGAACGGGAAGGCGCTCGGATCCACGCCGGGGCGGATATACGAGGACTCATTGATCGCCACGCCATTGATGGTGATGGGCTGGCCCGCACCCTTGCATTCCACGGTGTCGCCGGGCAGACCGATCAGGCGTTTAATAAGGAACCCGCCACCGAGTCCGCTGCTTTGTTCGGCACTCAGCCAATTGTTCGGATCTTTGAAGACCACCACATCGCCGCGCTGCAGATCAAAGTATTTCGGCGTGAGCTTGCTGGCGATCACACGATCGCCGGGCACAATCGTATCCATCATGGAGCGCGAGGGGATTTCATAGAATCCCAGAAGAAATACGCGAACCAGCACCACGATCAAAACCGGAACGCCGCACCAGAGGAAAAAATCACGCACGGTGAAGCGGTCATTGGACTGTTCGTCTCGCTTGGCGTGCCGTTTCACGGCGGCCGCCCCGCCCGTGACAGCCGCAGCGGATGCAATCGCAGTCGCCGAAACGGCAGGAGGCACGGGAGTCACGTCAACCCCATGATCGGCGACCTGCACAGTGCGCAGATCGCGGGCTGAGGATTCGGCATCGGCATCAAGCTCGTCGGCATCAGCGGATTGCTGCGCATCGGCTTCAGCAGCCTCGGCAATGACGGAAATCGGAAGCGGTTCGTTCTCCTGATCGTCCTGCATGTGCGTATCCTCCGTGGTTCAGACTGTTGCTTGCATAGCCGGCGGTCGGCATATAAGCGGGCTCCATCTTACTTGCCCATTACGAATTCAGCCCGGAACCAAGAACGATTCCGGGCTGAATTTCACGGTTTATTCGCGCGACTGCAGAGTCGCAAACTGCAACAAACCTACCGACGAACTCACTTAGCGGAGTTGTCGCGGCGCTCGACGATACGAGCGGCCTTGCCGCGCAGAGCGCGCAGGTAGTACAGCTTGGCGCGGCGCACACGGCCCTTACGCACGAGCTTGATGGACTCGATGGACGGGGAGTGAACCGGGAAACGACGCTCCACACCAGTGCCGAAGCTGATCTTGCGGACCACGAAGGTCTCACGAACGCCAGCACCCTGACGAGCAATCACCACACCGGTGAAGGTCTGGATACGGGAGTTGTTGCCTTCCTTGATCTTCACGTTCACGTCGACGGTGTCGCCGGGACGGAAGGCCGGGATTTCCTCAGCCGGCTTCATGTGCTTGGCGTCAAAAGCCTCAATAGCGTTAACCATTGTTGTTCCTTCAGTGCTGCCGCATACCAGCCCTAGGTCAAGGATTGCCGCCCGCGTTGTTGCATTGCCGGGCGCAATCGCTCTTAATCATCCCTCGGGTTTGCCCTTGGGAGGCCTGCCGATCCGCCGAAAGTCACGTTCGGCTGGACCCTGGGAGAAGCCGGCTTATGCGGCGGCCTGCCTCTCGACACAGCAAGGCAAAAGTCTACGGCAGCTTGCGGACACTTTGGCGCACAATCAGGTTCGTGGTCAGCTCGATATGCGTAGGCATCGAACCGCCTTTGCCCTCCAACAGTTGCATCAGCGTCGTGGCGCCGAATTGCGCCATTTCTCGCACGGCATGATGCACGGTGGTCAGCGGCGGCAGCAGCATGCGACTGGTGGGCATATCGTCGAATCCGACCACCGAGAGGTCATCCGGGATTTTGAGCCCACGCTCCCACGCCACCGCATAGACGCCGGCCGCCTGCATGTCGCTGGCGGCGAAGATGGCCGTGGGAGGATTCGGCAATGCGAGCAGATCGCGCGCACGCTCCCGACCGTCCTCATAGCGGAATTCGCCAGCCGAGACGAGCGTCGGATCCACGGCGATGCCGGCTTGACGCATGGCGCCGCGGAATCCATCCAAGCGAGCCAAAGCGGTCTGCAGATAGGTCGGCCCGCCAATGAATGCGATGCGCGTATGGCCCTGAGCAATCAGGTATTCAGTGGCTTCGCGCACACCGACATAATCATTCGACCCCACCGTAGGTACATTTTGCGGCACTTCGCCGGTGGGATCGACGAGCACTGCGGGAATGCCGGAGCGGGCCAGTCGCTCTTCGGCCTCTTTGGGAAATTCGAAGAGCGGGATGATCACGCCGGCCGACTTGCGCGCCAACACTTCCTCCAACCATGCGCTGATGTTCCAATCATCACTGGTTCGGGCGGAGACAATCGGCACATACGGCTTGTTGAGCCCTGCAAGCACGCCGGAGAGAATCTCCTCGGACCATGGGGTGTCGAGGTCATCGAGCAGCAGCTCGACCATGTTGGTGGTGGTCTGCTCGGTACGCCTGCGGCGGCGATACCCGTTCTTCTCCAGCAGCGCCTCGATGCGCTTGCGCGTGGCGTCGGATACACCCGGACGATTATTGAGCACCTTGGACGCCGTGGAGAGGGACACTCCCGCCTCTCGGGCGATCTGGGCGAGCTTGGCATTGCCGGGTTGGGAAGTCATGGCCCTTACCATAGCGCAGTTTGGGCACAGCATGGCCCACCGCCAATCCTGCTGCAGCTCTTCGAAGGCCATCACCCAGCAAAGGAAAAGTTTTTAAGAAACTTTCTTTCATTGTCAAGAAAGTCATAAAACCTCAAAAATCGGCTACATTCCAATAAACACGCCGTATTTTTGCACCGTACTTACGCAGTATTACAGTCACAAATAAACAACGAAGTTTCTCTGAAATAGAGAAAGTTTCTTAACCGTGTAGTGCAGCGTTGTCACCACTGGGAACAACAGAAGAAAGGACTTCCCCATGTCTTCCAACGAAGCGTCCACCGCAACGGTGGGTGTCACCAACGAATCGCAGCCCAAGCTGCCCACCCGCATCGGCTGGGCGCTGGTCATCGGCCCGGCCTGCTGGCTCGGCCCATACGTCGGCACCTCGGTCACCCTGCTGCCGGCCAAGATCCAGCAGCTCGCTCCGAACGACAAGGTCACCTTGGTGGCCACCTTCTCCGCCGTGGCCATGATCGTGGCCACCATCGCCAACATTCTGGCCGGCGCACTGTCCGACATCACCCGCACCAAGCACGGCAAGCGCACGCCATGGATCGTCATCTGCTCAATCCTTTCCGGCGTACTGCTGTGGCTGCTTTCCATGGCTCCGAACATCCCGGTGCTGCTCGGCGTGTGGGCCGTCTACCAGGCCGTGCTGAACGCAGTCGTCGCTCCGATGATCGCCCAGCTTTCCGACCGCGTCGCCCCGCGCTGGCGCGGCACCATCTCCTCCTTCTACGGCATCGGCATGGCATTCGGCAACTACGGTTCCGGCATCATCGCCTCCCAGTTCCTCGGCAATGTGGGCACCGGCATCCAGGTGCTCGCCGCGTTCGCCGTAATCGGCGGCATTCTCTCCGCAGTCATCGCCAAGGAGCCCAGCAACCTCGACGAGCCGCGCGCCAAGTTCGATCTCGACACACTGAAGCAGAACTTCATGTTCCCGACTCAGAACTGCCGCGACTACTACCTGGCCCTCGCCGGCAAAATCCTCATGGTCACCGGCCAGTACGTGATTGTGGGCTACCAGCTGTACATCTTTACCGACTACATGAAGCTGGACGACAAGGCCACAGCAAACTCCGTCTCCATCATGTCCGTGATTCTGATGATCACCGGCATCGTGTTCTGCGCCGTGGCCGGCCCGCTGGCCGATAAGTTCCACCGTCTCAAGGCCCCGGTCGCCGTGACCACCGTGATGCTCGGCGTGGGTGCGTTCTTCCCGTTCATCGCCGCCGAGCCGTGGACCATGCTCGCCTACGCGCTGGTCGCCGGCATCGGCATGGGCGCCTACAACGCCGTGGACGGCGCACTGAACGTGGCCGTGCTGCCCGACCCGAAGACCGCCGCCAAGGATCTGGGCATCATCAACATGGCCAACACCTTGGGCCAGGTCTTTGGCCCGATGATCGCCGCCGGTGTGATCAACATCCTCGGCTACCGCGCCATCTTCCCGACCGAAACCATCATCTGCGTGATCGGCGGCCTGCTGATCATGATGATCAAGCGCGTGAAGTAATCAATCATAATGCGATTACCAATGAGCCAAGCCTTGCCGCCGAGCAGAGCTTGGCTCCAGTAATCTTTCAGTCATCGATGACTTTTCTCCTCTAAGGACAGCACCATGAGCACCACTCCACAATCCAGCGCAACTTCAATTTCAGCATTCACCCCGGTTGCCGATATTCCGCGCCGCCTGTTCGGCTCGTTCGTTGAGCAGCTCGGCCGCAGCGTGTACGGCGGTATCTACGAGCCGACCCATCCCACCGCCGATGAATACGGTTTCCGCAAGGATGTGCTCGACCTCGTCAAGGAGCTCGGCGTCACCTGCGTGCGCTACCCGGGCGGCAACATCGTCTCCAACTACCGCTGGGAAGACGGCACCGGTCCGCGCGAGAAGCGCCCGGTGCGCCGCGAACTGGCCTGGCACCAGACCGAAACCAACGAAGTCGGCATCGACGACTTCTACCACTGGAGCAAGAAGGCCGGCACCGAAATCATGCTCGCCGTCAACATGGGCACCCGCGGCCTGCAGGAGGCACTTGACGAACTTGAGTATGTGAACGGCGCCCCCGGCACCACCATTGCCGACCGCCGCGTGGCCAACGGCATTCCGGAGCCGATGAACATCGCCATGTGGTGCATCGGCAACGAGATGGATGGCCCTTGGCAGGTCGGCCACATGACCCCCGAGGAGTACGCGAGCCGCGTGGAGAAGGTGGCGCACGCCATGAAGCTCGCCGAATCCGGCCTGGAAATGGTGGCATGCGGCTCCTCCAGCGCCCAGATGCCAACCTTCGGCACGTGGGAGAAGACCGTGCTCACCCGCGCCTACGAATATCTGAGCTTCGTCTCCGCGCACGCCTATTACTACGACCACGATCATGATTCGCACAAGCCGGAAGGCATGCGCGAATTCCTCGCCTCTTCCGAAGACATGAAGCAATTCATCGCCACCGTGGCCTCCTGCGCTGACTATGCGCGCGAGCAGAACCACGGCACGAAGGACATCGCCATCTCCTTCGACGAATGGGGTGTGTGGTATCAGGACGTTTGGCAGAAGCAGGAGGCTGAGTGGAAGGCCGCCGAGACCGAAGGCCTGCACACCGAACCGTGGCCCAAGGCGCCGCATCTGCTCGAGGATGTGTACAACGCGTCCGACGCCGTGGTTGAGGGCTCGCTGATGATCACGCTGCTCAAGCATTGCGACCGCGTGCGTTCCGCGTCGCGCGCCCAGCTGGTCAACGTGATCGCACCGATCATGGCCGAGGAGAACGGTCCGGCTTGGAAGCAGACCATTTACTATCCGTTCGCCGAGGTCGCCAATCATGCTCACGGCGTGGCCTATGCCCCTGAGGTCGATGGACCGACATTCCATACTGCGACGTATGGCGACGTGCAGGCGCTGGAGTCCGTGGTGACTTGGGACGAGGAGACGCGCGAAGGGTTGATTCTGGCCGTGAACCGTGACCCGGATGCCGCGCATGAGGTGTCGATTGACGTCTCGGCCCTGCCAGGCGTGGATGCTGCTCGCTTTGCGGTGACGCATGCCGAGGTGCTGCATGACGACGATCCATACCGCCAGAACACGGCCGCAAATCCGCTGGCCGTGACGCCGCAGGAGCTGACGGTGGCTGCCGATGGCGCTTCGGTGACCTATGAGCTGCCGAGCATTGCTTGGTCGGCGGTGCGTTTCAAGGCGTGAGTCTCCCAGTCCCCGCACAGTTCGGCGTCGGCGTTGGAACCGTGCGAGGGGAAATCGCACATAAGCTCTCAAACGAACAATGGCGGAATCATTGCGATTCCGCCATTTTCTTATGCTTCGACATGCGATTCAGCGCTGGCCTGGACACAGGCATCACCCTGATTGACACCGCGGAAATGTATGCCGACGGACGCGCGGAGTCACTGGTGGGCGCGCGACTGCCGATCACGATCGTTCCCAGCTATTCCTGGTTTCCAAGGTCCACCCCGTCCCACCAGCAAACAGCCGCTCGACATGGAGTAGCCGCGAGTCAGCCTCGCATCAGCTGGGCTACGGCTGCGCGAATGGCGGCCTCGGCGGCGGCCGGGTCGCTGATGGCTGTCACTGACCGCTCGATCGGGCACATGCCGGTGCCGGCACGATTGAGAATCATCGGCACCAAGGTGCCGTACAAGGCTGCGATGCCTTTGCTTTGCAAGGTCGCTAACCCTGCTTCACTCATCGTTTCGGCATACACGGCTTTGGCACCGAGCTTGGCATAGAGCAGTGCAGCGCCTTTGCCGACTACGCGGTCGGCAACAGAGTAGCCAGCCAAGCTTTGCCCGGCAGCAAGCCATTGCAACAGTGGCCGCACTCCTCGGCCAGTGCCGGTCAGGATCCCAGCACCACTGCGGCAGGCCACACAGCCGAGCGCAGAGTCGGATCGCAGCAGAGCTTTCGCTTGCTCGATATCGGACATAATTGCTCAATCACGCTTGCGATCCACAGCGAACATAATCATCGGAATCGCAATCCATTGCAGAATCAAGCCCGGCAGACCGGTTACGACCGCAGCCGCAACCGAGGCAACAGACATCTGAGCATTGCCCAGCAGATAGACAGCCACGGCGATGGCGATCGCATCGACCACACGGCCGGCGACCTGCGCGCCGAGCAGTTTGATCAGCCAAGCGATGGGCGAGGGAATGGACGCCGGCAGACTCATCCCGCGCAGCAGACCGGCGAACAGGCCGTATGCCGCAAGTTCGATGACCATGAACGGCACCATCGGAGCCATCGGCATGCCGGTCAGCGCAAAGCTGATGATCGGCGCAAAGGCGCCGGTGGCCACGCCGGCGTAAGGGCCGGCCAAAAGACCGACCAGCAATACCGGCAGATGCATCGGCAGCAACGTTTGGCCGAGGGCCGTACCGAGGCCAAGCGCAGCACCGGCTACGTGAAAAATCTGCGGCAGCGCCACTGCGGCGATGACGGCGAGCGCGGCGGCTGCAGTCTGGAATTTGATGGACGGCAACGCGTATGTGCGTGACGTGGTTGCATTGGCTTGCATAACGGAAGCTCCTTTTTTTACCGCTGATCGAGGTCGACGAGATGGTAGTCGCGCGAGCCCAGGCCCATTTCCACGGCGTGCTCGATGGTGTGGATGCCGTGGCGGGATTCGATGCGTTCGATCAATGGTTCCTTGTTGTCGTGCGAAACGTAGACCATGTCGACGCAAGCCTGATCCACGGCCACCGGGTCAAGCGAGGCGCAGATGCCGATGTCGGCCATGACGGGCGGGTGCGGGTTGCCATCGCAATCGCAGTCCACGGAGAGGTTGTTCATCACGTTGATGAAGAGCATATTGCCTTTGAGCGCGTTGAACACGGCGGTGGCGGCTTCGGCCATGGCCTCGAGGAAGGCATCCTGATCGCCGCTGAACGGGTTGGGCAGGATCTCGTCCTGCCCGGAATGCAAGCGTTTCTTGCCGTTAGACGAGGCCATGCCGATGGATATGTTCTTCAGCGCACCGCCGAAGCCGCCCATCATATGGCCTTTGAAGTGGGAGAGCACGGCGTAGTAGTCGTAGTTCGGGAAGTGCGAGCCGACGATGTCGCCGGTGATGCGTTTGCCGCCTCCGACCGGGATTTCGATTTCGCCTTCCTCATCTTGGATGTCGCAAGGGGCGATGTCGAGGAAACCGTGGTCCTTGATGGTTTGCCAGTGGTGTGCGGAGATATCGCGCGTGCCGGGATAGGCGGTGTTGCACTCCACGATGGTGCCGTTCAGGTGCTGCACCAGGTCTTTGATGAGCGCCGGCTGCAGATAATGTGTGTTGCCACCTTCGCCGGAGCTGAGTTTGACGGCCACCTTGCCTTGCGGGCGAGCGCCGAGCGCCTCATAGACGCGCATGAGGCCGGCCGGGCTGATGTCTCGTGTGAAGTAGACGTTGGCCGCCATCGGGTAGTCGGTGTCGTGATTATGCGTTTCCACCATGTGCTGCCTCCTTGCCGCATTGGTCGCATCCAGCTATAAGGATACTCGGAACGCCTCACCGCAAGAAATTTGGGAAATCATTGGCTTCAGCCGGAATTTCTTGCACTCAGACGCGCTCAGTGCAAGAAATTCGGGGAGACGGCCCTGATTTCCGTAATTTGTTGCACTGACAATGGCTCAGTGCAACAAATTACGGAAAACAAAATGAGCACAGTCGCAGGACCATTCCTTGGCCATTTCACATCGCTTCACTTACGCAAAAAGCCCGACAACATGACGTTGCCGGGCTTGGTCTCTCCCTCAGTCACCTATCGGTGACAGCTCCCTCGTCAGAGGGAGCCAGGAAGGAACGCGAGCAAAGCGAGATCAGAACTCGCGGTTCTTGCGGTAGAACTCAATCAGGGACTGGGTGGAAGCGTCCTGAGCGGCCAGAGCCTCGTCATCCTTGGAGATGGCCGGGGTGATCTGCTTGGCCAGCTGCTTGCCGAGCTCAACGCCCCACTGATCGTAGGAGTCGAGGCCCCACACAGTGCCCTCAACGAAGGTGATGTGCTCGTACAGAGCGATCAGCTCACCGAGGGAGAACGGGGTCAGAGCCACGCCGAAGATGGAGGTGGTCGGACGGTTGCCGGTGAACACGCGGGCCGGGACGATCTCTTCCGGAGTGCCCTCGGCGCGCACCTCGTCGGCGGTCTTACCGAAGGCGAGGGCCTTGGTCTGAGCCAGGTAGTTGCCGAGGAACAGCTCGTGCACGTCCTGGTCGCCGTCCTTGGTCGGGTTCGGGGTGTTGACGAACGCGATAAAGTCGGCCGGGATGAGCTGGGTGCCCTGGTGGATCAGCTGGTAGAAGGCGTGCTGGCCGTTGGTGCCGGGCTCGCCCCAGAAGATCTCACCGGTTTCGGTGGTGACCGGGGTGCCGTCCCAACGCACGGACTTGCCGTTGGATTCCATGGTCAGCTGCTGCAGGTAGGCCGGGAAGCGGTGCAGGTACTGGTCGTACGGCAACACGGCATGGGAAGCGGCCTTGAAGAAGTTGCGGTACCAAACGTTCAGCATGCCGAGCAGCACGACGACGTTCTTCTCGAACGGGGTCTTGGCGAAGTATTCGTCGATCTCGTGGAAGCCGTGCAGGAACTCCTCGAAACGAGCCGGGCCGAAGACCACAGCCAGGGAGGTGCCGACGGCGGAATCAACGGAGTAACGGCCGCCGACCCAGTTCCAGAAGCCGAATGCGTTGGCCGGGTCGATGCCGAACTCCTCAACCTTCTCCAGGTTGGTGGAGACAGCCACGAAGTGCTTCTTGATGGCCTCAGCGCGCTGAGCTTCGTCGCCCTCGGCGATGGCGCCGTTGGCGGTGAGCTCTTCAAGCAGCCAGGTGCGGGCTTCGCGAGCGTTGGTCAGGGTCTCCAGGGTGGTGAAGGTCTTGGAAACGATGATGAACAGGGTGGTCTCCGGGTCAAGACCCTTGGTCTTCTCAGCCAGATCGTTCGGGTCGATGTTGGAGATGTAGCGAGCGGAGATGCCGGCGTCAGCGTACGGCTTCAGGGCTTCGTAAGCCATGACGGGGCCCAGGTCGGAGCCGCCGATGCCGATGTTGACCACGGTCTCGATCTTGCGGCCGGTCACGCCGGTCCACTTGCCGGAGCGCACGTCGTCGGCGAAAGCGTAGATCTTGTCGAGGGTCTCACGCACGTCCTTGACGGTGTCCTGACCGTCGACGATGTACTTGCCCTCATCCTCGACCGGGCGGCGCAGCGCGGTGTGCAGCACAGCGCGATCCTCGGTGTTGTTGATGTGCACGCCGGTGTACATGGCCTTGATGCGGTCGCCGAGCTTGACTTCGTCGGCGAGGAAGGTGAACAGGCGCAGGGTTTCCGGCTTGATCAGGTTCTTGGACAGGTCGAAGTGCAGGTCGCCTGCGTCGAAGCTCAGCTCCTTGACGCGATCGGGATCTTCAGCGAACCACTTCTTGAGGTCGATGCCTTCGGCCTGAAGTTCATCATAATGCTTCTGCAGCGCAACCCATGCAGGGGTCTTGGTGGCGTCAACAGGAGGATTGATTGCCATTGGAATTTTCCTTTCCTCGGTGACTGGAGCACCCTCGCACACAGTTCGGATATGCCCCGTATCACCAAACAGAATACTCACAAATTCGGACATGAACAGAACAAAAACAGTCAGTGTCGTAGAACCGAACTACGTTGCATGCGCCAGAAACCTATATATAGTTACCGTTTGGTCACTCATTGGCAGCGAATCGCCCGGCGTTTCCTGAGTCGACTCATCCGCGATCAGACACGGCGACCATCAGCGCAGAACCCCACAAAAGCCCTACGGTTTTTCAGAGTACCTCCATCCGGCACTCGATACTCAAATCACTCGACATAAGGCCAGCATCAAACCGAGCCAGTTCCTGACGTTCACGACGTCTGCGACCTTCATGACATCGCAAGAACACGTCCGATTAGCGTTTTTCCACAGTGTGCTTTATACTCATTATCTTGTGCGCGGTTAGCGAACGCTTTCCGCGAGACAAGCCACTTTAGCTCAGTCGGTAGAGCGGCTCACTCGTAATGAGCAGGTCGTCAGTTCGATTCTGACAAGTGGCTCGACTGCCCTAGGTCGGTTCATCCGCCTAGGGTTTTGCATATCGCCCTGCTTCAATCGGTGCAAGTGATATGCACAACGCGCGAGTGGCGGAATTGGTAGACGCGCAGGATTTAGGTTCCTGTGTCTTTGACGTGTGGGTTCAAGTCCCATCTCGCGCACCCTCTACTACAGCCCGAAAACGGCGGCATTCCAATGAAAGAAGAGCCTGCCGGGCGCCTAAGACGGCGGAGATATACCAAAAATGTGACAGTACACCAATAAGGATTCACCCAAACAGTACCGTTTAATGTTTAATGTCTAATGTCTAATGTCTAATGTCTAATGTCCAATGCCCATATACGCCCATATAACTGTAGGTTTTTTGACACTAACTGTAGGAATTTGAACACTGACTGTAGGTTTTCTGACGGAATTCGTTCAAAAACCTACAGTCAGTGTCAAAAAACCTACAGTCAACGTCAGAAAACCTACAGTCGGTGTTGGAAAACCTACAGTCGAAGATTGTCCGCGGTGTGAGAAATCCCCCAGCGCCCTACGCCCCACGTCCTCCACGGCGAGGATAGTGAAACCCGTACGCGAATCGAGGGAGAGAAGCTGTGTCTGCCATACTTACGCCAGTCGGCCTGTTGCTGATCATTCTTGCCGGCTACCTGTTTCGGCGTTTTGGCCTCTTCGGGCAGAAGGATTACCGAGTCCTGCAAACCGCGGAATTCAACATCGTGCTGCCCGGCGCCATCGTCTACTCGTTCGCCACGAATCCACATGACATTTCATTGCTGTGGATCTCGCTGTTCGCATTCTTCTGCTCGTTCATTCCCGTGGTGTGCATTTTCATCGCCACACGCAAGCGCAACGTCACCGACCGCGCATTCCTGATGCTCAACGGCGCGGGATTCAACCTCGGCTGCTTCTGCTTCCCGGTTGTGCAATCGTTCTGGGGCGCGGGAGCCGTGGTGCCTGCCGCCATGTTCGATATCGGCAATTGCATCATGGTGGCTGCCGGCACCAATGTGCTCACCCAGCAGCTGCTGCACATCCAGCCGGGCAAAACACTCGCCGAACAGCATGCCGGTTCAGCGCCTACCCTACCGTACGAGAAGCCGAAGGATCGCGACGCGAAACGACTGGCCCGGCGCGCACTCCTGCGCACCATCGCCAAAAGTTTCTTCGGATCCGTGCCGTTCGACACCTATCTGCTGATGATTGCGCTCACAATCTTGAATGTGAAAATTCCAGGCTGGATCGCCACCCTTTGCGAACCACTCAGCGGCGCGAACGCGCTGATGTCGATGCTGATGGTGGGCATGCTCATGGATCTGCCGCAGTCCAAGCATGATGTGCGCGAAGTGCTGGCTGTGGTGGCTTGGCGACTGCCGTTCAGCATCATCTTCGCCCTCGCCGCATGGTTCCTGCTGCCGTTCAGCGCATCCATCCGAGCCGTGGCGGTGATCGCCAGCCTCGCCCCGATCGCCATCTTCTCCACATTGTTCACCGACAAAGTGCTCGGCAACGCCAAGCTCGCCGGATTCTCACTGGCATTGACGGCGATTATCGCACTGGTGTTGATGGCTATCGCGCATGCGCTGATGGGCGTGTGAACGGCTCGCTCCGGCAACACGCGCGGACGCACGGGCACATACAACTCCGTTTTCCTTCACATCCCATCGAAAGGGGCTGGCACCTGCCACAACCAGCAGATACCAGCCCTTTCGCATGAATGCATTCAGCCAATCATCGATTCAATAGCTTATGCACCAAACGACTCACCGCGCACATGAACGGATTGACGTCCAATGTGAATTCTCCCGGCAACTCTTCGACATAGCCATTGAATCCCTGCTTGAATTCCAGTACGCCGCGGCCTTCATCGTCAGGGTCATCGAACACACCGGAAATGCCGTAGAAATTATAGCGAGTGATGCCGCGTTCCAGGCATTGCGTCATCGCCACGTGCTGAATCAATGCGGATGCGTAGAACGGCTTATATTGTTCGATGCTTCCTGAGAACAGGTACACGCGTTCCTGCGGATGATCCACGAACATGGACGCCGCTGCGGGGAGGACATCCCCGCCCTTCGCGAATTCAGCGGCCTCAGCCAAACGCTTTTCGGCCGCCGCCAGATTGCGCTGCTCCTCGCCCAGCTGGCGTTCGGTCCTGGTCGTCGGATGCTCATCGTATTTGGTCTGGAGATTGGCCACTTTCGCCTGCAACGCTTCACGCTTGCGCTGCATGTCGGCCACATATTCGGCAATATGAATCTCGGCCAGCATATAGTGGACATCATCGCCGAACGCATGCTTGAACTGATGGAAATATTGCTCATCACGAGCGGCGAAATTACGGCGATTCGCGGTCTGACGTTCAATCTCCGAAAACACGTTCAGCTCATCTTCGCCGATTTCACGCACATGAACGCCCATGGAAGACGCTCGCTTCACGCTCCACTGAGTACGTTTGTCGTATGATTTCAGCAGCGCTTTCTCATCGGCGATGCCTGCAAGATCCTTGACATACACCCAGCGATTAATCACAGAGCCATAGCCACGGGTGAAACCAGCATGCCGCCACCCCAGGGCCTTGTAATTCTCCACCAGGGCATCATCGGCGCTGCCTACCGGATTGCCCTCGGAATCACGCCTGCAATATACAGCGCATGGCCAAGCCGTCACCTTGATGGCCTTATGCCTGCGGGCCGAATCTCGAATGGCGTCGGTCATGGTCTTCAGCACATCGGCATCATCCGGGTCGCACAGCGGGCCAAGCCATACGGAGCCTTCCAAGCCAAACCGGCTGCGCGTATATACGATTTCGGTCGCACCAACCAGCTCCTCGCCACGCCAGACGCCCATATAATCAGCGATTCGACCGGTGTTGGTCACATGACGGGCCATATCGAGGGACTGTTGGAAATTGCCTTGGGGGTACGTGCGCGAGAACGAATCCAACTGCTCACCGCTAATGGGCGAGTATCGAAGCGACCCATTATTGTTCGCTGTCATCGACATTGTCCTTTACTTATTTGTCTTCAGCATTGTTCAAATCGCGTCCGCTGCCGGACCGCGACCTAGCTCAGCAGCGCTTCAATTTCAGGCACCAAGGCCTTGAGCGCCTTGCCACGGTGGGAGATCGCGTTCTTTTCGGCCGGAGTCATTTCGGCACTGGTCAGCGGCTCGCCTTCATGATCAGGTTCGGTGCTGGTACGGCCGGCCGGCTGGTCATCAGGAACGAACAACGGATCGTAGCCGAAACCGTGCTCGCCTCGAGGTTTGCGAATAATACGACCGACCATATCGCCGAGCTTGACCACTTCGGATGCGATGCCGGCTTTCGTATCCGGCACGACCAACGCCGCCGCGCAACGGAATCGGGCAGTGCGCTTGTCATCCGGAATATCCTCGATCTGAGCAAGCAGCAGCGCGTTGTTGGCCTTGTCATGACCATGCGCGCCGGCCCAGCGAGCGGACAGGATGCCCGGGGCGTTGCCCATCACGTCCACGATCAGGCCGGAATCGTCGGCGATGGCGGGCAGGCCGGTGCGGCTGGCCACATCGCGTGCCTTGAGCAGCGCATTCTCCTCAAACGTGACGCCGGTTTCCACCGGATCGGGCAGGTGCAGGCTGCCGGCGGAGACCAGCTCGATGTTCGCGGCGTCTTCGCCGAGGTCCTCTTCGAGGATGCGGCGAATTTCCACCAGCTTGCCTTCGTTGTGCGTGGCGACGACGAGTTTCATGTGGGGATGTTCTCCTTATCGTTCATTCGATTCGCGAAGTCGATCAGTCCAGGGCCAAAGCGGCGCGCTGGGCGGCCTGCAGCTCCTTGTTGCCCTTCTCGGCGAGGTCGAGCAGGGTGCCAAGTTCGGCGCGGTTGAACGGACGGTGTTCGGCGGTGCCCTGGATTTCGATGAACGTACCGGAACCGGTCATGGCCACGTTCATATCGGTCATGGCCTGGCTGTCTTCTATGTAAGGCAGGTCGAGCATCGGCGTGCCGTTGATCACCCCCACGGACACGGCGGAGACGGTGTCCTTGAGCACCTTGGCGGCGGACTTGATGTGGTGGTTCTTCTCCGCCCAGTTGACCGCATCGACCAAGGCCACATACGCACCGGTCACGGAGGCGGTACGGGTGCCGCCGTCGGCCTGCAGCACGTCGCAGTCCAACTGGATCTGATTCTCGCCCAGTGCCTTCATATCGACGACGCCCCTGAGGCAGCGGCCGATGAGTCGGCTGATTTCCATGGTGCGGCCGCCGAGCTTGCCCTTGACGGATTCACGATCGGTGCGCTCGGAGGTGGCGCGCGGCAGCATCGCATATTCGGCGGTGACCCAGCCAAGGCCGGAGTCCTTGCGCCAGCGCGGCACGCCAGGGGTGAAGGTGGCGGTGCACATCACGCGGGTGTTGCCGCATTCGATCAGCACAGAGCCTTCCGGAGCATCGGTGAAATGACGGGTGATGCGAACCGGGCGCAGTTCGTCCACAGCACGGCCGTCCGCACGAATAATCTGATGATTGGGAAGCAAATCTTTAATTTCAGCCATGAGGCCCAGCATACGCCACCCGGTTCACGCGCGAATCGCGAGGTTCCCGACGATTGCGCACCGGCCTGTGCGCCGACCCGGGAATGCGCCGCACAGGAATCAGCCGACCAAGGCTCTTTTGGGCAGTACACGGTCGAACACCCATACCACCAAGGAAAGCGCCGCGAACGCGAGCGCCAGTTTGCCACAGCTCACCGCAAACCCCTGCCAGCCAAGCGCATTCACATTGATGAATTCATACGGATATGGGCTGCCGCCGGCGGCTGGCCCGGAATCAGGCCACAGCGCCGCGCGCATCAGTACAAATGTCAGGTACAAGGGGAAGTACAGCAGCCACGAGAACATGTAATGCCAACGGAATCGGCGATGCGGGTCGAACAGCAGGAAATCGATCACCGCCATGACCGGAGCGATTTTGTGCAGCATGGTATTGGTCATAATGCCAATGATCTGCGGCACGTAGGCGGGATCGTCAGGTGGCATCAGGAGGAACGCGACCAATGCGGTCACGATGGCGTAGAGCGTCACGCATCCTTTAAGCCATGCGGGCGGCTGTATGCCTTTGAGCAGCGTAGCGGCCCCGGCCCAGAGCATCACGACGCCCAGCACGAAACCGGTTTGGAAGGTGAAATACACCCAATACTGCGGCTTGGACCAAGCCTCATATGTGCCCACGAAGCAGAAACCCGCAATGGCCAGTCGCCATAATGCCGCGATGAATCTCATGACTGCGAGTCTACCCGCGCATTCGGCAATCAGTGGGGCAATCCACGGACTACACTTATAGTCAGTTTTACTATTACTAGAAAAGCAAATTTGAAAGGCCCGATAATGGTCGATTATTCGCCGGCTCTGATGACCGACATGTATGAATACACGATGCTCGACGCCGCGCTCAAGGACGGCACCGCGAACCGCAAGTGCGTGTTCGAGGTGTTCACGCGCCATCTGCCCGAAGGCCGCCGCTATGGCGTGGTGGCCGGCACCGGACGTATTTTGGACGAGCTCGAGCGCTTCCACTTGGACGACGAGGATCTGAAGTTCCTCGCCGACCGCCATGTGGTGAGCCCCGAAACCATCAACTGGCTGGAGAACTTCCACTTCTCCGGCTCCATCAAGGGCTACCGCGAAGGCGAGATGTTCTTCCCGAACTCCCCGATCCTGCAGGTCGAGGGCACGTTCGGCGAGTGCACGCTGCTGGAGACGCTAATTCTGTCCATCCTGAATTATGATTCCGCCGTGGCATCCGCCGCGTCCCGCATGGTGTCCGCTGCCAAGGACCGACCTTGCATGGATATGGGGGGCCGCCGCACCAACGAATGGGCTGCAGTCGCCGCCGCACGCGCCGCAGTGGTAGGCGGCTTCAAGGGCACGGCGAACCTGCTCGCCGCCCAGCTTTACGGTTTGAAAGCCATCGGCACCGCCGCGCACTGCTTCACGTTGGTGCATGATTCCGAGCGCGACGCGTTCGAATCGCAGATCGCTGCACTCGGCAAGAACACCACGCTGCTGGTGGACACCTATAACATCGAGGAGGCCGTCAAGACCGCCGTCGAGGTGGCAGGTCCGGAGCTCGGCGGCATTCGCATCGACTCCGGCGATTTGGCCGCGATGGCACAACGCGTGCGCAATCAACTGGATGCGCTGGGCGCCACAAACACCACGATCACCGTAACCAATGATCTGGATGAATACGCACTGGCCGCACTGCAGACCGCACCGGTGGATTCCTATGGCGTGGGCACGATGCTGGTCACCGGTTCCGGCGCTCCGACCTGCGCGATGGTATACAAGCTCACCGAGCGCGAAGGCGCGGACGGCACGATGCAGCCCGTGGCCAAGAAGTCGAAGGACAAGGCCACGGTGCCGGGCCGCAAGTTGGCCTACCGTTCGTACGAGTACTCGCTGGCCGAGGCCGAGCATGTGATCTCCGGCTCGGAGGAGAAGCTCGCCGGCTTCACGCCCGATCCGTCGTGGAAGAATCTGCTCGTGCCCTTTGTGGACCACGGCAAGACCGACCCCCAGTGGCAGGGGCACGACGCCATCATGGCCGCGCATGACTATCGCGCCAAGGCCTTGGCCGAGCTGCCCATCACCGCCCAGAGCCTGATGAAGGGCGAGCCCGTGATTCCTACGGAAACCACAGTGTTGTGATTTCCGTAGGAATCCGTCGCGGCATAGCCGCTCCCCTCATCTACGAATAGCCCACCGGGCTATTCGTTGAACGATTCGGCTACAGAAACCACAGTGTTGTAAGTCATAGCGCATGCCTCTTCCGCAGCATGGCGTATGCCGGTAGACTGGCGCGCGAAGGGGCATGCCGCCACCACGGCGGCCAATGCACAACCAACAATCCGAGGGAAGGCTCCAATCATGACCGAAACCAGTTCCATCAAGACCCCCTACGAGCAGCTGCGCGAATTGACTCACAACGACTGGGAGGCGGCGGTCAACCACCGTTTCGTCAAGGAGCTCGTGAACGAGACCATCGCTCCGGAAGTGCTGCGTGACTACCTGATTCAGGACTACCAGTTCGCCAGCGACTTCCTTTCCCTGATCGGCCAGGTGCTGGCCAGCGCCGACACGATGAAGGCCAAGGTACGTCTCGCCGCACAGCTCGGCTTCATCGCCGCCGACGAAGACACGTATTTCCAGGACCGCTTCGACCAGTACGGTGTGAGCGAGGACCAGATTCTGCACCCCGAACTGGCTCCGGCCAGCCTGGGATTCAAGAAGCTGTACACCGACACCATCAAGACCCGCTCGTACGCGGACGGACTCGCCGTGCTCGTGGTGGCCGAAAGCCTGTACCTTGATTGGGCCGAGCGCGCCACGGACCACGGCCGCAAGCTGCCGGTCAAGCCCGAACATCGCGGCTGGGTGGACGTGCACCGCGGCGACTACTTCACCGAATGGGTCGACTTCCTTATCAATGAATTCAACCGCGTGGCCGACCCGAACGACCCTGAGCTGCGAGAGCGCTTCCAGACCGCCGTCAGGTACGAGCTCGGCTTCTTCAACGATCCGTACGCCGGCAAGTAAGCCTCACTCTTCTAACAGTCGATTGAATAGACGCGGGTTTTGTAGTTCTTCCAATCCGGCAAGGATTCGCCCGCGTCTATCGCGCGCTTGATATCGCCGTAATAGTGGAGCTTGCGCTGCACATGGATGGCCGCCTCATTGAGTGCGCGACGCTGCTCATCCAACGCCTTGCGACGGGATTCCAGAAGCTCCAGAATCTCATCGATATGTTCCGGCTCATTGGACTCGTATACGAAGAACTTCTTCAAATCATCAATCGTCATACCGGCGTTCTTGAAGCAGCAGATGGCGCGCAGCCGGTCGATATGGCAATCCTCATACACACGCTGCCCGGTTTCCGTGCGCCCCACGTTCGTCAGTAATCCCTGATCCTCGTAGTAGCGCAGCGTGGATGGCTGCATATGAAACTGCGTGGCCACTTGCCGAATCGTGTATGACATGCCTTGCTCCTTCTCCGATGCGCAAATGCCACGCGACACGCCGACGTGTCACCCAGCATTTGCATTCAAGTTCACTTGAACTGGAACCATAATAACCGACAACGAAAGAGCACACCCCGAGTCGCGCGCCGCAATCTCACGCAGTTCCAGTTGCGGCGCATACGATAGGGCATGCATCGAGGCATACCACCCGCGCAAGGCTGCATCGGTCCGCGGCCAACAACGGCAACACCTACATAGGAGCAACAATCATGTTCGAACCAACCGCCACCTACTCCCCCAACCCTCACCGCTACGACACGATGACCTACAACCGTGCCGGCAACTCCGGTCTGAAGCTGCCGGCAGTGTCTCTCGGCTTCTGGCACAACTTCGGTGATATCACGCCATTCGAGCAGATGAAGTCGTTGGTGTTCACCGCATTCGACAACGGCATCACCCATTTCGACCTAGCCAACAACTACGGCCCGGAACCCGGTCAGGCCGAGAAGAACTGCGGACTGCTGCTCGCCAAGTATTTCAAGCATCACCGCGACGAGCTCGTGATCTCCACCAAGGCCGGCTACGAAATGTGGGCAGGCCCGTACGGCGACCTCGGCAGCCGCAAGTACCTGCTCGCCTCGCTCGACCAGTCGCTCGAACGTCTCGGCCTCGATTACGTGGATATCTTCTACCACCATCACCCGGATCCGGAGACTCCGCTTGAGGAGACTATGGGCGCGCTGGCCCAGGCCGTGGACTCCGGCAAGGCACTGTATGTGGGGCTTTCCAATTACGACGGCCCGACGATGGAGAAGGCCGCCGCGATCCTCAAGGAGCTGCACGTGCCGTTCATCATCAACCAGAACAAGTACAACATCCTCGATCGCACGGTGGAGCACAACGGTCTGAAGGAAACCGCATACAAGCTCGGCAAGGGCCTTATCACCTTCTGCCCGCTGGAGCAGGGCCTCCTGACCAACCGCTACCTGAACGGCATTCCCGCCGACAGCCGCATCGCCCACGATCCACGGTTCCTCAACGATTCCGCGCTCACCGACAAACTGCATAAGCAAGTGGTGGACCTGAACAATCTGGCGGCCGAACGCGGCCAGTCGCTTGCGGAGATGAGCCTGGCCTGGCTGCTGCACGACGGCAAGGTGACCTCCGTGCTGGCCGGCGCCTCCAAGCCGCAGCAGATCCTGGACAACATCGGCGCGCTGAAGAACACCCACTTCAGCGACGAGGAACTCAAGCTGATTGACGAGATTGCGGCCCGCTAGGCCGTACATCCAACCAAAATACGGGCTGAAATGGTCGAAAACGCCAATTCGCAGCGTCAAATAGGACAAGTTGCACACGCAAAACGTCCGGTTGATGCTGCGAATTGCGGGAAACGGCCATTCCAGCCCGTATTTTGCACTGGCGACGCCGTCACAGACGCCGCGGCCCGACGCGGCCGACGCCAGCAGGTGCCGGCAGCGGCCTCACGCCATCATTTCGTCATAAATGCGCTTGCAATCCGGGCAGACCGGGTACTTGGACGGATCATGCTTCGGCACCCACACCTTGCCGCACAAGGCCACGACCGGACGGCCGGTCGCGCGGGACTCGGCGATACGATCGCGGGACACGTAATGCGCGAATCGATCCGCGTCGCCCCCATCATCGCGAACCGGCGACTCCTCAACCTGCGGACGCTCCAGCACCGAAGTCCCTGCGGACTGATCCGGGTTCCTCAGCGGCTCAGCAACATCAGCAAAGCTTGCAACATTCAGGCTCATGGCGTACTTCTTTCCTTGGCATACAACGGCATACAGCGTCCGTCATCGACGGATATCCGCATTCCATCATAGATTCCCGTCGTTACCGGCGAACGATGTAGTCTAGAAGTCATGACTATCGCAGTATGCCCCGGCTCGTTCGACCCCGTAACCGCCGGCCACTTGGATGTAATCGAGCGCTCGGCGCGATTTTTTGATGAGGTTCACGTAGTGGTGGCTGTCAACGCCGCGAAAACACCGATGTTTTCCGAAGCCACCAGAGTCAACGTGATTCGCCATGCCCTGAAGGAGGCCGGCTGCACCAACGTGGTCGTCTCATCCACCGAGGGGCTCATCACCGACTACTGCAAAAAGGTCGGAGCAAGCGTCATCGTCAAGGGTCTGCGCCAGAACGGCGATTATGAGGCCGAACTTGGCATGGCTTTGGTCAATCGCAAACTCGCCGGAGTGGAGACCCTGTTTCTGCCGGCTGACCCGATTCTTGAACATATCTCCAGTTCCATTGTCAAAGACGTGGCACGGCACGGCGGCGACGTGACCGGCATGGTGCCCGATTGCGTGGTGCCGATGCTTGCCGAGGCCTTGACGAAGGAAAGTCAGAAGAAGGACTGATGACCATGAGTGACGATCACCCCACCGGATACGTTGACCTGACCAAGCCGGAGCAGGCACCGCAGGAGCCAGACCCGGCGACCGGCGCAGCCCCATCTGCGGACCAGGCGCCCTTGCCTCCCACCGAAGCCGCCTCCATCGTGATGCCGGCCGCCACCTCGCGCGCACCGCATGTCGATCATCCCGAGAACGCTGCACCTGCGGCAGCCGCAGCATCATCTGCCACAGCGTCGACGGTTGCCAGCGAAAGCACAAACGCAGGCAAACCACGATTCAGCATGGATGCGCTTCCCGATCTGCGAGAAACGTTGAATCCCGATTCCCCGGCGGAGAAGAGCCGAGAGGAATTCACCACCGTGTATGACGTCATCGATCAACTGGACGCCATGCTCGCCGAAGCCAAGACCAGCATTTTCACGCCCGGCATGGTCCGCGTGGACCGTGACGAGTTCACCGCGCAGCTCAACGAATTGAAGAAGCTGCTGCCCGTGCAGCTGGAACGCGCATCCGCGCTGATGCGCGAAGCCGAGCGTCGTCTGGAATCTGCGCAAACGCAGGCCAATGCGGTTGTGGCATCCGCGCAAAGCCGTGCCGCGGATATGATCAAGGAGGCCAACGAACAGGCGCAATTCCTGGCCGGTCAGGAGAACGTAACCGAACTGGCCCGTCAAAAGGCGCGTGCGATTCTGGAGCAGGCGCAAAGCAAGTCGGATCACCTGACCCAAGGCGCCGACCAGTACTGCACCACCGTGATGGAAGGCCTCTCCCAACAGCTCGCCAAGCTCAATCAGGATGTTCAGGCCGGCCTCAATGTACTGAACGAGCGGCAACGTGCGGCAGCGGAAAAGATGCCGAACATCACGCTGAACGATTATCCTGAAGCGCAGTAACGCATAAGCATCACACACAGCACGAAGTGCAGTTAGCACAACAAAGCACGAAAGGCACAGCACGCATATGGCACGAGTTGAGGATTCCCCGTGGGCTATTCCGGTAGCGCAGATTGCCTCCCGAGCCGGCCAGTCCAAGCCGGTTGACGCCGATTTCCCGGCACCGAGCGGCATCGGTGACAATATTGTGGGCATCAAGGAGGGTGCGCCAGTTCACGTCAGCGGCCAGTTTGATTCGATTGTGGACGGACTGATCTTCACCGGTCGGCTCGTCGCACCGTTCGTCAGTGAATGCACTCGTTGCCTGAAGCCGATTGACGAGGATTGGCCGGTGAACGTCACCGTGTTCTTCCCGTATGAATCCGCGGCGGATAAGAACGCGGCCCGCGGCGGCAAGGGTAAAGGCGGCAAGAGCGGCAAAGACGAGGAAGTGGAGATCTTCGCCGGCGAGGACGAGTCCGAAGATACCTATCCGTTGCTGGAGAATGGCGCATTTGCGGACATCGAAGCGATGATCCGCGACACGCTGGTGGAATCCCTGCCGCTGCAGCCACTGTGCAAGCCGGATTGCAAGGGACTGTGCTCCCAGTGCGGCGTGGATCTGAACGAGAACCCAGAGCACCACCACGAGTCCACGGATATCCGTTTCGCTGGCCTGGCGGCGCTGAAAGCCCAGCTGGAGGCTGAGCAGGGCGAATAAGGAAGCCTAGACGAGCAAACGCGTTTGGCGTTTGTACGAGCCATGCGTTAAGATAACGGACGCTTAAGCTCAATTGTTCGAACGAAACAGAGGATACTCAAATGGCACTGCCTAAGTACAAGACCTCTCGCGCCAACACGCATTCGCGTCGCGCGAACTGGAAGGCCACCGCTGCTGCGACCGTGAACTGCCCGAACTGTGGCGCTCCGGCCCTGCCGCACATGGCTTGCCCGGCATGCGGCAACTACCGCGGCCGCACCTACCGCTCCGCCATCCAGCCGGCTCACACCAAGTGAACCCTGCGATAACGGCTTCATGAAGACCCTGCCATCGACGGGTGGCAGGGTCTTCGCATATCAATCATCGCGAAGGATTGTGCATCAACTATGACTGGAACCTCAGCTGAAACATCGGCCGAACATCACGTGCGCGTAAGCACCCAGGATGCCGACTACACGCCGGCCAGCGAACTGCTGGAGGCGTTGGGCACCACCATCAGCCCCGACTTGCTGGTGCAGGCTTTGACCCATCGCTCCTTCTCCCACGAGAACCCGGGCGCGCTGAATTATGAACGTCTTGAATTCCTGGGCGATGCCGTGCTGGAGCTTGTCTCCACCGAAACGCTGTTCAAGCTCCACCCGGACATGACCGAGGGCCAGCTGGCCAAGATGCGCGCCAAGGCCGTTTCCGAGGACGCGCTGAGCGCCATCGCCAAGACCAAGCTCAAGGTCGGCCCCTACATTCTGCTGGGCCATGGCGAGGCCGAACAGGGCGGCGCCGAGAAGAACTCCATTCTGTGCGACATCGTCGAATCGCTGATCGGCGCCACCTTCCTGGAACATGGCATCGACGAGGCACGCAAGGTGGTGCATCGCCTGATTGACGATACGCTTGCCGAAGTGGCAACCGAAGGCCCGGCATTGGACTGGAAGACCTCACTGACCGTCAAGGCCCATGAACTGGGCAAGCCGGAGCCGGTCTACCACATGGAGGTCTCCGGTCCGGAATACGCCCAGGTGTTCACCGCCAAGGCCAGCCTGGGTGATAACGACCAGATCATCGGCGTCGGCAAAGGATCCAGCAAGCGCAAGGCGCAGCTGGCCGCCGCAGAGGCAGGCTGGAAGGCGCTTGACCGCCAGCACAAGTCCGACGCTCTCAAGAAGCGGACTAAGTAAGCCCGCTGTCAGCGATACGAATAGACTGATACCAACTAATACCACAACATGAGCAGCGAGCCGCATGCTGAGCCACAAGCCCAGACTACCGGCCGGAATGAGATGAGCGTGACCCCGGCTCCTATTCCACTGCCGAGCGGTTCGACGCGGTTAATCGCGTAATTATGAGGTGAGAGGAATCATGGCTTTACCCACGCCTTTGCAGGCTTTCAGTGGCGTGCCCAAAACCACTGCGGCCACGGATAAGCAGACCATTGTCGACGGTGAGAAGATGACCGGCGCCGAGGCGCTGGTCCGCTCGCTGGAGGACCTGGGAGTCGAAGATGTGTTCGGCATCCCCGGCGGCGCGATTCTGCCGGTCTATCATCAGATTAACGGCAACACGAAGTTCCGTTTCGTGCTGATGCGCCACGAGCAGGCCGCCGGCCATGCCGCCGAGGGCTATGCGCTGGCCACCGGCAAGGTGGGCGTGTGCATCGTGACATCCGGCCCGGGCGCCACGAACGTGGTCACCGCCATCGCGGACGCCAACATGGACTCCGTGCCGATGGTGGTGATCACCGGCCAGGTGGGTGTGAACGCCATCGGTACCGATGCCTTCCAGGAGGCGGATATCGTGGGCATCACCTACCCGGTGTCCAAGCATTCCTTCCTCGTGACCTGCGCGCAGGATATTCCGCGCGTGCTCTCCGAGGCATACCACATCGCCAGCACCGGCCGCCCCGGCCCGGTCGTGGTCGATCTGACCAAGACTGCGCAGACCGGCGAAATGTACTATTCCTGGCCGCAGCGCATGATCCTGCCCGGCTACAACCCCACCACCAAGGCGCACGGTCGCGTGCTCTCGGATGCCGCGAAGCTGTTCTCCAAGTCCTACCGCCCGGTGCTGTACGTGGGCGGCGGCGCGGCCCGTTCCAACGCCGGCGCGCAGGTCAAGGCTCTGGCCGATCTGACCGGTGCCCCCGTGGTCACCACCCTGCCCGCCCGCGGCATCATCCCGGACACCGATCCGAAGAACCTCGGCATGCTGGGTATGCATGGCACGATCGCAGCCACTGGCGCTGTGCAGCGCGCTGATCTGCTGGTGGCTATTGGTGCTCGCTTCGATGATCGCGTGACCGGCAAGTTGGACGCCTTCGCACCGACCGCTCGCGTGATTCATATCGATATCGATCCGGCTGAGATCGGTAAGAACCGTCAGCCTGATGTGCCGATTGTGGGCGATGTTGCTACAGTGCTGGATGATCTGATTCCGGAAATCGAGCGTACGCAGGCCATCGTGGGCAAGCCGAACCTGAAGCCGTGGTGGGACGCCATCGATGGCTGGCGCGAGAAGTACCCGATGACCTGGGATGAGCCGACCGATGGTTCCTTGGCTCCGCAGTGGGTCATCAAGCAGCTGTCCGAGCTCGCCGACCCCTCCACCATCTGGGTCACCGGCGTGGGCCAGCATCAGATGTGGGCTTCCCAGTTCATCGATTTCGAGAATCAGCACTCCTGGATTTCCTCCGGCGGTCTCGGCACGATGGGCTATGGCCTGCCGGCCGCCATCGGCGCTTCCGTGGGCTCGGCCCGCGAATTCGACGGCAAGAAGCCGGTGTGGCTGATTGATGGCGATGGCTCCTTCCAGATGACCTCCGAAGAGCTAGCCGCCGCATTCCTCGATCATGCTCCAGTGAAGATCGCCATCTTGAACAACTCCGTATATGGCATGGTTCGCCAGTGGCAGACCCTGTTCTACAACCATCATTATTCGCAGACCAACCTGAAGGACGGCGAGGCCCACGGCACCGAGGGCGAGGCCCAGCTGACCGCCGGCGATGCTCCGCTCGAGGTTCCGGACTTCATCAAGCTGGCAGAGGCCTATGGCTGCGTTGGCATCCGCGCCTTCACCGAGGATGAGGCGATCGCCGCCATCAAGAAGGCCAACGAGATCAACGATCGTCCGGTGCTCATCGACTTCCGCGTGTGGAAGGATGCCATGGTCTGGCCGATGGTCGCCGCTGGCGCCTCCAATGATGAAGTGACGTACATGCCTGGCATCAAGCCGCTAATCGGTGGCACGCCGGCTCCGGGAACCGGTGCCGATGATGCCGACGATTCCGCTGCGAACGAGCACTGAGGGGAGAAGATTTACGATGGCTATTTATCCTGCATCCCAGCCGGGTTCTGAGCGTCATACCCTGTCCGTGCTGGTGGAGAACCGCCCGGGCGTACTGGCTCGTATCGCCGGCCTGTTCGCCCGCCGTGCGTTCAACATCAACTCCCTGTCCGTCTCCCCCACCGAGCGTCCGGATATCTCCCGTGTGACCGTGACCGCCGACGTGGAGGCCGTGCCGCTCGAGCAAATCATCAAGCAGCTCAACAAGCTGCTGCACGTGCTGAAGATCGTGGAGTTGGACCCGAATTCCACCGTGGAGCGCGAACTCGTGCTCATCAAGGTGGCGGCCAACCAGTCCAACCGTTCCGACGTGCTTGAGATCGTGCGCCTGTTCCGCGTGCGCGTGGTGGATGTGAACCCGGAGTCCCTGACCATTGAGGCCACCGGCGCTGAAGGCAAGATCGATGCGTTGCTCGGACTTTTGGAGCATTACGGCGTGATCGAGCTGGTGCGCTCCGGTGCCGTGGCCGTGACCCGCGGCCCACGCGCCTTGAGCGAAAAGGTAATCGGTTCCGAAGTCACTGGCCGCTGAGCCGTTCCAGCCCAAAAGCCCAATCCAATTGCCTCACTAAACGTACGCTGAGCGTTCGCCAGCGTACGTTTTGCGAGGTAATGATGGCAATGTCGCTGTTAATAGAGATTCAGCGTCGGCAGTTCGACCGTGGCATCGGCACGGCCTCGGCATGCGGCAATGCGACGCGCGTTAATTTCGTCGACTTCCATCACCCACTTGCGCGCCTGCTCGGGAGTCTTGCCGAATTGAATGTGGCGTTCCACCAAGCGCTCACGGCGCAGATCATCATCCACATCCACGTACCAGACTTCGGTCATGGCAGCGCGCACGTCCTTCCATGCATCGGCTTCGTCAAGTAGATAGTTGCCTTCAGTCACCACCAAACGCGTCCATGGGAATACCGGAATCGCGCCAGCCAGCGGCTGCTCCAAGTCACGCTCAAACATCGGAGCGTAAATCACACCATCTTCGCCCTGATGAATCCGCTGCAGCAACGAACGATAGCCACGCGCATCAAATGTATCGATGGCACCCTTGCGCTGCAGACGGCCCAGGCGCTTCAACTCCACATCCGCCAAGTGATAGCCGTCCATCGGCACCCACGCGGCGAAATGATCGGCAGGATTAACAAGCCCGGTCTCACTGCCATCCTCGAACGCCTCAGCCAGCAACTGAGCCAACGTGGACTTTCCAGCACCTGGCGCGCCGACAATGCCGAGAATCACACGTTCATGAGATTCGAGCAGTTCCCTGACACGAGCCTTGGCTTCTTCGAGATTTGCGATGTTGACTACCATTGTCGTTTCCTTCCTCGGAATTTACCCTGCTGTATTTACGTTGGCCTCGTTGGAATTCCGCTATCGCAGACTCTCAGCGAGCTGGAGTTTCGAATGCTTCACCGTCATTCGTTTACTCTTTACGATACATAACTATACCATTGTTTTGTATATCCCTATACAAAAGCAAGAGGATAATTGTAAAAGATTTGTCAAATATCTGATGCTGTATGCTAACAACTATGGATAAGTCATCGGAGCTCATCGAGGTCAGCATCGGAACCATTGAATTGCTCACCCTCTTGCGAGAACGTGGACCGATGACACGCAGTGAAATCGGCACCGCCACCGGTTGGGCGCGACCCACCGTGAACAGGCGCATCGATGAACTGGCCGCCATTGGCATCGCACAACCGCTCGCCATTCCCAGCGCAACAGGAGGCCGCCCCGCACAAGGTTTTTCGTTCAACGCATCCTGCGCGTATATTCTGTCCATAGACATTGCCACTACGGCCACAGCGATTGCCTTGTGCGACCTTTCCGGGCAGCCAATCAGCACACAGACGATCAACGTCGGCGCGGAGAACGAACCAGAAGATGCTTTGCGCGCGATTAGCTCAATCGCCGACGCCATACTCACCGCAGGATTAGACGATACCGGCAGTACGCACACGCCTCGCTTATACGCAATATCCGTTGCCGTCACCACTCGAGTCGAGACAGTTACCGGCAACATCATTCAAGCTCCGGTGATGCAGCATTGGGAAAACCATCATTTGCGGGAATATTTTGCCGGCCGTTATCATGTCTCCGCCTTTATCGAGAATGACGCCAACGTTCGCGCCCTCTGCAAGGCACACGACCTAGCCACCGATCGCGCGCACATCGTGCCCAATCTGCTGTATGTGCACGCCGGTATGGGACTCGGCGCCGGCATCATCTCCTCTGGCACCATCATGCATGGCACCTGTGGAGCTGCAGGAGACATCGGACACATCCACGTCTTCGGCAGTATTGGCGAGCGCAACCTATGCCGCTGCGGCAATACCGGATGCGTAGAGGCCACCGCCGGAGGATGGGCCATATTGCAGACCCTGCAAGCTCAGGGCAAGCCTGCGCACACTCTGGATGATGTAGTGGAGCTCGCCAACCACGGCGATATTGAAACCATACAACTTATCCGCCAGGCTGGCCGACTGATCGGCGACGTAGTCTCCGCCTGCGTCAATATGCTCAATCCATCATGCATCGTGGTCGGAGGCGAGCTTTCGCACTGCGGCGAACTGTTGATGAATGGCATCCGCGAGCGTGTATGGGCGCGCGCGCAGCCGCTCGCGACCAAATCGTTGCGCATCGAAACCTGCTCCGACGAGGCGCAAGCCGGCATTATCGGGTTGGCGTATGTTGCCATCGACCAGGGATTGACTTCGTTGGATATGCTGCAGAACTTCGCCGATCAACAGAACCAATAGCCCATCATCTCACTCAACGTACGCTGAGCAGCAGTCACCGTACGTTGAGTGAGGTGTTTCTGTCTTGTTATCTGCTAGCAAAATGCATGCAGATTATGCTAGCATTTTGCTAGCACAGACAACGATGTCTTACAACGATTACGGAAAGGGGCTCCACCATGGCAACCATCACTTTGCGCAAAGTACCTGACGAATGCGTGGAAATCTTGAAGAAGGCAGCCAAGAACAATAATCGCTCTATGGAAGCCGAAGCTAAATCAGTGCTGGAAGAGTTCACTGCGCAGTATGCGGCACATAAGATTGTCACTAACGCTGATCTGGTTCAGGAAATGTGGCGTCTGCTGGATGGGCACGGGCTCGACGAGGATGAGGAACTCGTGCCGCCGCGCAATACATATGACACCGAACCACGCCCCGTTGATTTCGGAGACGATGATGATTGTGCTTGATACCAACGTCGTGAGCGAAATCCTCAAAAAGGACAAGAGCGATCACAACGTCATTAACTGGTTTATCCAATTACCTCCGCAAGAGTGCCGCACAACAACGGTTACCGTGGCGGAATTGTTGTATGGACTTGCTCTCAAGCCGGCCGGATGGAAAAGAGACGCATTGTCTCAAACCATTCAGGCATTCATCGCAACCTATAGAAACCGAACCTGGTCATTTAACCAGACAGCCGCAACCCATTATGCGGCAATCGCCGCATCACGCCGGCAAGCCGGACGGCCCATCGGCGTGCAGGATGCCATGATTGCAGCTATCGCACGCTCTCACGGCGCTACAGTCGCAACCCGCAATATCAAGGATTTTGAGGGCACCGGAGTCGAACTCATCAATCCATGGGAGTACGCGCAATAATGTCGCAGCGGAGCCGATAGTTACCCCAGCTGTTCGGAGAGTTCCATCCATTCGGCGGTAAGGTCGTCGGATTCGGAGTTGATGGCGTTGAGCTGCTCGTTGAGCTTGTTGAGGCCCTCGTAGTCGGCGGGATCATGGGCGGCCATCTTCGCTTCAAGGTCACTCTTCTGCTCCTCGAGCTTGGCGAGTTTGCGTTCGATGGCGTTCACGCGCTTGGAAGCCTCATGGAAGGCCTTGCCGGTGAGTTTGGCCGAATCATCAACACTATCCGAGGAGGAAGCCGACTGAGTCGCAGGTTGAGCGAAAGATGCAGCAGTATTGGCGGCAGCCGCCTTGCCCTTGCCGGACTTCGCCGAGCTGCTGCCCGTGCCTGCAAAGCCAGGGTTGTCGGCCGGCAATCCCTTGCCGTTCTTGATGTCCTCGACCATATCGAGGTAATCCTGCACACCGCCGGGCAGATGGCGCACCTTGCCGCCAAGCAGGGCGAACTGCTGGTCGGTGACGCGCTCGAGCAGGTAACGGTCGTGGGAGACCACGATCAGCGTGCCAGGCCAGGTATCGAGCAGATCCTCCATCACGGCGAGCATATCGGTGTCCAGATCGTTGCCGGGCTCGTCCATGATGAGTACGTTGGGCTCATCGAGCAGAATCAGCAGCAGCTGCATACGCCGCTTCTGACCACCGGAGAGGTCACGAATCGGCGTCATCAGCTGGGCGGACTCGAAGCCAAGCCGCTCCATCAACTGGCCCGGCGTCACTTCCTTGCCGTCCACAATGTAGCTCGGCTTATAGCGGGAGAGCACTTCCTTGATCTTGTACTTGCCAAGCTTCTCCAGCTCGTCGAGTCGCTGCGAGAGCACCGCGAACTTCACTGTCTTACCGATGTTCACGTGTCCCGCGGTCGGGGTGAGCGTGCCATCGATGAGCTTCAGCAGCGTGGACTTGCCGGCGCCGTTCGCACCGACGATGCCGAAACGATCGCCCGGTCCGATCAGCCAGGTCACATCGTCGAGAATCTCACGGCCGGACACCGTCACCTTGCGTGCGGCCGAGGTGGCGGCATCGCCATCGGCACCGGATGCAGCAGCATCACCGCCGATGGTCTCGCCACCGGTGTTCATGCGACGCACCTCGCGATCGTCGGCAAGCTGCGGATTGCCACCCTCGGCTTCGGCCTTCTTAAGGGCCTCTTCCGCAGCCTCTACGGCCTCCGGCACACCGGCATCCACCAGGCGCGGGTCGGTCATGTCGGTGACCGCCACCTCGACGGAACCATGCAGCTGCGGTTCGGCATACATGGCGTTGACCACGTCCACGCGGGAGGCGGATGCGGAGAGCGCGGCAACATCCGGGTCGATGTCGGCCATGCCCTGCGGCTTTTCGAAGATCTGCGTCACGTCGACGAGGTCGACCACCTGCTTGCCGAGGCGGGAAGTGGCCATCTGCTTCAGTTCGAGCGTGTTACGCATCGGCGGCACATCGGCGATGAGCTCGCGGGCTGCCTTCACATGGAACTTCTGCTTGGTAGAGCGGGCACGAGCGCCGCGGGAGAGCCATGCGAGCTCCTTGCGCGCCAGATTGCGACGCTTGGTTTCGCGCACGTCGGCCTGGCGGTCGCGTTCCACGCGTTGGAGCATGTATGCGGAATAGCCGCCTTCGAACGGTTCGATCTCGCCATCGTGGACTTCCCACATCGACTCGCAGACCTCGTCCAGGAACCAGCGGTCGTGGGTGACCAGCAGCAACGCGCCCTGGCCCTTCGGCCAGCGGTTCTTCAGGTGTTCGGCAAGCCAGTGGATGGTGACCACGTCGAGGTGGTTGGTGGGCTCGTCGAGCGCGAGGATATCCCAGTCCTTGAGCAGCAGTCGGGCCAAATCGGCACGGCGGCGCTGACCGCCGGACAGAGAGCCGATCTTGGCGTCAAGGCTCATGCCGCCGAGCAGCGCTTCGACGATTTCGCGGGAGGTGTTATCAGAGGCCCATTCGTAATCCGCACGGCCTTCAAGCGCGGCTTCGCGAATAGTGGCGTTGTCATCCAGCGGATCACGCTGGTCGAGCATGCCGAATGTCAGTCCACCGCGCTTCGTCACACGGCCGGAATCGGGCTCCTGCGCGCCACGGAACAGGTGCAACAACGTGGATTTGCCGTCGCCATTGCGGCCGACGATGCCGATACGGTCACCCTCGAAAACACCTTGCGTCACATCCGTGAAGATGGTTTTGGTGGCGAAAGCGAGCGAAACGTGTTCAAGTCCAATATCGTAAGTCGGCATGATTCACCAATGTAGCGGCATGCTTGCCCATCGGCAGTCTCATGCCGCAGACCTACTCAGTCAGCGTCTGCGCATACGAGTTACAGCGGGCCGCGAATCCGGAGAAGACCTGCTCGGCGAGCGGCTGCAGCAGCGGATCATACTGCGCGAACTGTTCACGCAACTGCGACTTCGAGCCGCCGGCATCCTTCAGATCCTTGACCATGCTGGGCTCTTCCAGCCATTCGTCCAGCAGCGAACCGCACACCTCGAGATGAAACTGCAGGCCCAATGCCGATCCGAGGCGGAATGCCTGCACCTTGGTGCCGGCCGAGCGGGCGAGCAGCTCGCCACCTTCCGGCAATCCCACCACATCGTTATGCCAGTGCAGCACGTTCAGCTGTTTATCCCACATGGAGAAGTAGTCGTGCTTTTCCACGCGCTTGATTGGCGCGAAACCGATTTCAGGCGCATCGCCCTTGCGCAGCTGGGCACCCAGCGCCGTAGCGATGATCTGATGACCCAAGCACACACCGAGCACCGGCTTGCCGGAAGCCACAGCGGCCTTGGCAAGCTTGGCCTCGGTTTTGAGCCCGGGATACTTGTCGTAATCAAGCGCGCCCATCGGGCCGCCCATAATCACCACACCTGCAAGTTCGCCAAAATCCGGAAGGTCGGGCTTCTTCTTTTTGGTGATGTTCATCGTCACCGTCTGAATGCCGAGATCCTCAAGGTTCGACAGGATGCGCCCGGGGCGTTCCCATGAAACATGTTGCAAAATGAGCACTTGTGGTGTGACCATGCCTCCCATTGTGGCACGAGCGTTTCCCGTTTGCGTTAATTCCGTGGTGTCGGCTACGTATCGCCCTACATCACCGCGTCCGCATCCAGTCCATATTCGCGGCCGACGCAACCTCCATGTCTGGCTTATTCCCTACGCTTGGAGGCTATGGGAAACAGCCAAGAACCGCATGATTTCAACATTTCCGTTATGCCTTCGAGCCTTACGCCGGTGCACGTGGCCAAGGCTGCCGAGGGCTTGAACCTGTACGACACCGCTTCGCATCAGGTCAGTCATTTCGTGCCGCTGAAGCCCGGCCGCGTGGGCATTTACGTGTGCGGCGCCACGGTGCAGTCCTCCCCGCATATCGGCCATATCCGCGCCGCCGTGGCGTTCGATGTGATTCGTCGCTGGTTCCTGAAGCTCGGCTATCAGGTGACGTTCGTACGCAACGTGACCGACATCGACGACAAGATTCTTGACAAGGCCGCCGCCGCAGGCCAGCGCTGGTGGGCCCGCGCCTACTACTACGAGCGCGAATTCACCGAGGCATACAACACGCTCGGCGTGCTGCCACCTACTGTTGAGCCGCGTGCGACCGGTCACATGTCGGACATGATCAATCTGATTCAGCGCATCATCGACAATGGCCATGGCTATGTGGTACTGGATGACGAAGGCAAGCCCACCGGCAATGTGTACTTCGATGTTGCCTCCTGGCCGCATTATGGCGAGCTGACCCACCAGAAGCAGACCGCCGAGGTGGACGAAGCCGCTGCCGTGGCCGACCGCATGGGCCCGTCCGTGGACGCCACCGGCACCGACAAGTACAACCCGGTCGATCCGGCCGACGCATCCCCCGACAAGCATGACCCGCGCGATTTCGCCCTGTGGAAGGCCCCGAAAGACACCGATCCGGAGGATGCCCGCTGGTCCACGCCGTTCGGCGTCGGCCGCCCGGGATGGCATATCGAATGCTCCGCGATGTCCCACCGCTATTTGGGCGACGGTTTCGACATCCACGGTGGCGGCTTGGACCTGCGCTTCCCGCACCATGAGAACGAGATGGCCCAGACCCGCGCAGCCGGCTACCCGTCCGCGGCCCGTTGGATGCATTCCGCCTGGGTGACCGCCAAGGGCGAGAAGATGTCGAAGTCCCTGGGCACCGGCCTGTCCGTGCCTTCCGTACTGGCCGAGCATTCCGCATGGGTGGTGCGTTACGCTCTCGGTTCCGTGCAGTACCGTTCGATGCTCGAATGGTCCGATCAGGCGCTGGTCGAGGCTCAGGCCGCTTATGACCGTGTTTCGAACTTCATCGAACGCGCTGGCGTGGTGCTCGGCGAGCAGCCGACCCGCGATGAAGTCGTGGCAGTGTCCGCCGATGAACTGCCGGCCGACTTCGTGGCCGCGCTGAACGACGACATCAATGTCTCCGGCGCCACCGCCGCCATTTTCACCGCCATCCGCTCTGGCAATACGCTGCTGTCCAAACTGGCCGACCGCGTGGATTCCGAAGCCGCCAAAGCCGAAGTTCGCGAGACGCTGGTCGCCGTGCGCGCCATGCTCGACACCTTGGGCCTCGACCCGCTGGCCGAGCCGTGGCTCTCCGATGGCGCCGCGGGCGGAGCCGGTGCCGGCGCTGGCGAATCGCCTGAGCACACAGCACTGGAAGCCTTGATTGCCGAGCAGCTTCAGGCTCGCCAGGAGGCCCGCAAAGCCCGCGACTTCGCCAAGGCCGATGCCATCCGCGATGCTCTGAGCGCTGCCGGCATCGCCATCGAAGACGGCCCGCAGGGCTCCACGTGGAGCTTGAAGTAGTTTCCGATGATAACTTGCGGATGTCTCAGTGGTACGTTGTCGTGAAATAAGCGATTTCGAGACAACGTACCACCGGATTTTGCCACAACAGCACGGTACTCTTGCTTCTCATACGGTTGTACCGCGTTTTTTGGCTCAACATGGAAAGCCGCCAAAAAACGAAGTGGTACGTCATCGCAGAATAAGCAATATTGCGATGACGTACCACTCATCATTAGTAAGTCAACCAACAATCAGTCGAAAACAAAGTCGACATCCACGATGTGCAGGCGTTTCGTCAGCGCCTTCTCCAGCGAGCGCTTGCATTCCACCAGATTCGCCACGTCAATGGTTGCGCCGGTGCCGGCCAAATACACATCGACCGTGTAGTTCATGCCGGTTTTGAAAATCAGCGTCTGCTCATATTCGGTATTGGCCGGTAGGTTCCGTTGCGCAGTCGCCTCGACGAACGCGTTGGTCTCGTCGTCGTCATGAATCCCGCCGACCAGTTCGATGAATGCATCCTTGAGCACGCTGAACGGTTCTTTAATGGTCAACGCGACCAGCGCCACGGTGATGAAGAAGTCGCCGGTGTAATGCAGGAAATCCAGCGGACCGCCCGCAGGCAGCACCATCAGGAATACCGCCACCGCACCGATGCCGAACGACATCGCGCCATCGACCAGCGTGCTTTTGCATTCCGCGGTGAGCATGGTGCTCGCGTTGCGGATCGCCCGGTTTTCGCGACGGTAATACATGAACAATCCGAAGCAGATCAGTACGGTCACGACCTCATAGATCACCACCGGCCCGGTGACGATGCGTTCGCCGTCGCCGAGCACGAAGTAGTCGTAGGCCACTTGGCAGACGTCGATCAGCGAATACACCAGCAAGGACATGGTGAAGATGGCCTTGCAGATCGCGTAGATCGGTTCCAACGCGAACATGCCATTGGGAAACCGTTCGGTGGTGCGCACGGTTCGCGTGGAGAGGTATACCGCCACAAGGCCCGAAAGCACGGATATGGCGGTGAAGGAGAAATCAAGGAACATGGCCTTCAGGCCGGTCATAAAGAACACGGCCATACCGGCGGCGACCTGAATGACGTTGACGACAATGCCGACGATCAGGGCTTTGCGTTCGATGGTTTTCGTTTGGGGCATCGGTGGTCCTTCCGTATTGCACGGCATGTCTGCGTTGGCCCGCTACTTCACTGGTCGATCTGGGAGCTTGCTCGTTCCGGTCGGCTCGATTCGCGAGGGCGCACGGCAGTCTGCGTATAGGGCGGTGTCCAAGGATTTTCAAAACTGCGTAAGCATTCCAAAAAACACTGGATTTTTGCCCTTACATGGTACCGGAAACCCCTCGATCAACATGGGGGCATCTGTGCCGTGGGCAGATAGGGGCTGCTCTCGACCCAATTTCCCGCGTGGCGGCTAGACTGTTGCCCATTATGGCAGCTTTTTCTTCTTTAACTGACAGGCTCTCGAATGCGTTCAAGCATCTGAAGAGCAAAGGCAAACTTTCCGAGGCGGACATCGACGGCACTATCCGCGAAATCCGCCGTGCACTGCTCGACGCCGATGTGGCGCTCGAAGTGGTCCGTTCGTTCACCGGCAAGGTGCGCGAACGTGCGCTCGGCACCGAGGTTTCCGAAGCACTCAACCCGGCGCAACAGGTGGTGAAGATCGTCAACGAAGAGCTCACCGATGTGCTCGGCCAAGGCGTGGACCGTCCGCTGAACTTCGCCAAGAATCCACCGACGATTATCATGCTCGCCGGTCTTCAGGGTGCCGGTAAGACCACGCTGGCCGGCAAGCTCGGCTACTGGCTGAAGGATTCCGGGCACACGCCGCTGCTGGTGGCCGCCGATCTGCAGCGTCCGAACGCCGTGACCCAGCTGCAGGTGGTCGGCGAGCGCGCCGGCGTGCCGGTGTACGCACCGGAGAAGGGCGTGCAGTCCGACGGCGGCGAGGCCGTGGCCGCTCCGGGCCAGGTGTCCGGCGACCCGGTGAAGGTGGCCCGCGACTCCATCGCCTTCGCCAAGCAGAAGCTCTACGACACGGTGATCATCGATACCGCAGGCCGCTTGGGCGTGGACGAAGAGCTGATGAAGCAGGCCCGCGATATTCGCGACGCCGTGCAGCCGAACGAGATTCTGTTCGTCATCGATGCGATGATCGGCCAGGATGCCGTCAAGACCGCCAAGGCGTTCGATGAGGGCGTGGACTTCACCGGCGTGGTGCTTTCCAAGCTTGATGGCGACGCCCGCGGCGGTGCGGCACTGTCCGTGGCCTCAGTGACCGGCAAGCCGATCCTGTTCGCCTCCACCGGCGAGGGCCTGAAGAACTTCGAGGTCTTCCACCCGAATCGTATGGCTTCCCGCATCCTCGACATGGGCGACATCATGACCCTGATCGAGCAGGCGCAGAAGCAGTTCGACGAGGAGGAGGCCCGCAAGGCCGCCGAGAAAATCTCCGAAGGTTCCTTCGGCTTGGATGACTTCCTGGATCAGCTGCAGCAGGTGCGCAAGCTCGGTTCGATGAAGTCGCTGCTCGGCATGATTCCGGGCATGGCCCAGCATCGCAAGGAGTTGGAGCAGTTCGACGAGAAGGAGATCGACCGCACTGAGGCGATCATCCGTTCGATGACCCCGGCCGAGCGCCGCGATCCGTCTATTATCAACGGTTCTCGTCGTGCCCGCATCGCCTATGGTTCCGGCGTGACCGTTTCCCAGGTCAACGCGCTGCTGCAGCGCTTCGAGCAGGCCGCGAAGATGATGAAGCGCATGTCGAACCGCGCCGGCATGGGCGGCGGCATTCCCGGCTTCGGCGGTCCGGCCATGGGCGGCGGCAAGAAGAAGGGCAAAGGCAAGAACAAGAAGAAGGGCGGCAGGTCCGGCAACCCGATGAAGCGCGAGGCCGAGGAGAAAGCATTGCGCGATAAGCTGGCCGGCAAGCCCTCCGGCTCCACCGGCGGTTCCGCGTTCGCCAAGAAGCCGCAGAACCCGGCCCTGCCCGCAGGTCTTGAGCAGATGATGAACAATGCCGAGGGCGATGGCATGGAGCTGCCCCCGAACCTTGGCGGCGGTCTCGGCGGTCTGTTCGGTCGCTGACACTGACTGCTTCCGGCTCCCCTCTTATGGAGGGGAGCCTCTTTTTGTACTGCATTACTTCCGTTCTTCACTACTTGAAGGAGTTTGTTCGTGACTACGTTGTTCGCTGTGGTAGTCATTCTCGCATGGCTTTGGCTGGGATTGTCCGCGTTGCCGGCAGGGCTTGAAGCGCACATGCCGATGCCGTATATGATTGCGCTCACGCCGTTTCTGTGGGTTCCGTTGGTGATATTGGCCGGCATGGCGGCATGGCAGCACCATTGGGGAGCCGTCTGTCTGCTGCTGGTCACCGCTCTGATGACCAGCTCCCAGCGCATCAGCTACTGGGGCACCGGTCTCAGGACCAGTGCGCGCCCAGTGCGTGAAACAACACGTGAAACAAATCCCGAGCCTCGTGAAACTTCTCGTGAAACATTGCCGAATCAGTTCTCGGTCATGACGTTGAACTGCCGATACGGCCGCGCGAACGCCGCGAATATCGTGGCCGCCATTCGCGAACGCAATATCGCGGTGCTGGCATTGCAGGAGGTTTCCGACGAACTCATCGCGCGTCTGGATGCCGCGGGAATTGCGGATCTGCTCCCCTACCGTCAATCCGGCGACCCTCAAGACTCGGATAATGGCGGCTACAATGTGCTGTTTTCCCGCTATGAGCCTGCCTCAGCCGTGCCGAATGTGGTTACGATCCCGGCTGCCGATGTACCGGCGCTCACCCTGAAGCTCGCCGCTGATTCCGCGGTCACCGACAATACCGACAGCGACAGCCGCACCGTCACCTTCTGCTCAGCGCATCCGAAGTCGCCGATGCGCGGTTGCGCGGATTGGTCGGCCGGCATTCTGGGACTTGGCGCGATTGCCAAAGCATCTTCCATCGGTGAGCACAACATCGCCGTGGTGATGGGCGACTTGAACTCCGGTACCGATCATCCGAGTTTCCGCGCACTGCTGAAAGCCGGGTTCAAGGACGCCAGCTTGACTCAGGCGACCGGCCCGAACCTCACCTTCCCCCGCTGGGTCAAATGGCCGCGCATCGAGCTGGATCATGTGCTGTTCACGGCCGGTCTCAAGCCGTCTGGCGTGAAAGCGTTTGAGGTCAAAGACACCGACCATCTCGCCCTTGCCGCCACGCTTACCGTGCGCTGATTCATGTGCCGGTCCGTACACCGTCGCAGCCCCTGCCACGAACACCAGCACAGGCGTGTTCCACGTCCGGGGCTCGGCGCTATAATGGGCCAGTTATTCACGCGCGCGTGGCGCCCTCTACACCCCGCACCGTGAGGACACGTGGGTTCCGGCGAGCCGTGCCCCACACAGCACACCGAGAAACCACAAACCTAGCATTTACAAGGAGAGCCATTTTGGCAACCAAGATTCGTCTGAAGCGAATGGGCAAGAAGTTCTACGCCTTCTACCGCGTGGTGGTCGTTGATTCCCGCAAGAAGCGCGACGGTAAGGTCATCGAGGAGATCGGTACCTACAACCCGAACACTCAGCCCTCCACCATCGAGATCAAGTCTGAGCGTGCTCAGTACTGGCTCGGCGTCGGCGCTCAGCCGTCTGAGCCGGTCTTCAAGCTGCTGAACATCACTGGCGACTGGCAGAAGTTCAAGGGCCTCGAAGGTGCCGAAGGCACCCTGAAGACCGTTGAGGCTGGCCCGGACGCCGCTGCTCGCGTTGAGGCTGTGGAGAACGAAGCTCAGAAGCTGAAGGCCGCTAAGTCCGAAGCTGAAGCCAAGGCTAAGGCGGCGTCCTCGGCCGCTGCCGCCGCCGAAGAGGCCCCGGCCGAGGACGCCGCCGCTGAAGAAGCTCCGGCTGAAGCCTGATTCGAGAAAGGCTCGCAATGCTTGCACAGGCTGTGGAACACCTCATCAAGAACATCGTTGATTTTCCGGACGATGTTTCCGTCAAGTCCCATGAGAACGCGCGCGGCGAACTGCTTCGCGTTCGCGTGAATCCGGAGGACATTGGTCGCGTGATTGGCCGTTCCGGCCGCACCGCCAATGCGATTCGCACGGTGATTCAGGCACTGTCCGATCACAAGGTGCGCGTCGATATCATGGACGTCCGTCGATAAGGTAAAGTTCACAGCATGGCACAGCAAGACATGCACGACGACCCTCAGCAGCTTGAGTTGCTGAGGGTCGCTCGTATTGGCAAGGCACAGGGTTTGAAGGGCGAGGTTACCGTCCGCCTGTACACCGACGATCCGGAATGGCGGTTTGAACCAGGCTCCGTGCTCTACGATGCGGACGGCGAGATCGAATACATCGTCGAGAATTCACGCACGTTCAAGGACCGTTGGATCATCAAATTCGAGGGAACCGATGATCGCACCGCCGCCGAGGCATTGAACGGCATTGAACTCTATGGCGAAGCCGATGACCCGGAGGAGATGCTGGAGGCCGACGAATGGTATCCGAAGGACCTCATCGGTCTGGAGGCACGACTGGCCGAAGGCAACGGATTGGGACTGCCCGCCGGCCAGGTGGTCGGCAAGGTGGTCGATGTAGTCGACTCCCCCGCCCAGTCACTGTTGAAGATTCGTCTGACTGAGCCTGTGGTAACCGGACAGAATTCCAAGGGCGAGGATGTGGTCGAGAAGACCGCACTGGTCCCGTTCGTGGAGCAGCTGGTTCCGGAAATCGACCTGGATGAGCAATATCTGACAATCGACCCGCCCGGCGGTCTGATTCCCGGACTGTGAAAAACAGCGCAATAAGTAACGCTGAACGTGGCCCAAGTCACGTTCAGCGTTACTTATTGCGAAGCGACACATATCTCGTGAAAAAGGCACGCTGAGTCACTCTCAGCGTGCCTTTTTCACGGAACAATCAACCGAGCTTGGCCAGTTCCTCGGGGCTGAGCTCCAATTGGTCAGCCTTCAGGGAGTCGAGGATAGTTTCGGGGCGGTGGGCGCCCGGAATCACGAACATGTGGTTGCCCTTGGCGAGCTCCCAAGCCAGCACCACCTGCTGGTAGCTCACACCGTGCGCGGCGGCCACTTCGCGGAATGGATCAAACTTGGACTCGTCATACGGGTGGCGATAGCCGCCGAGCGGGCTCCAGCACACGAAGGCGAGGCCGAGTTTGGCGCAGTAGTCAAGCGTGTCCTGGGTTTCCAGGTGAATCGGCGAATACTGGTTCTGTACAGCCACGAGTTTGTCGCCCAGAATGGAACGGGCGATGTCGATCTGCTCGATGGAGGCATTGGAGACGCCGGCCACGCGGGCCACGCCCTCGTCCACCAGCTGCTTCAACGCCTCGATGGACTCGTTGTACGGCACTTCCGGGTCATGACGGTGCAGGTACAGCAGGTCGATGGTGTCTACGCCGAGCGCCATGGCGGACTGCTTGCCGTATTCGATCAGGTGCTCGGGCTTGCCGTCGCGCGGCCACAACGGCTCACCGTTCTCGCCCCACACACGGCGCAGACCGATCTTGGTGGCCACGGTGACCTCGTTGCGTGGGCCCTTCCACGTGGCGAGCGCCTCACGCACCAGCTTCTCGCCGGTCTGCTCCTCCTCGCCCGGCGTGTAGTAGGCCCATGCGGTATCGATATGGCGGCAGCCTGCATCCAAGGAAGCGTGCAGGGTCTCCAAACCAACCTCATGGCCGCGATTGTTTTCGATGGTCAGCGGCATTTCGCCGTGGCCGATGGCGGTGGTGGAGAACGGACCAAGATTACGGAACAGCGCCATAATGACTCCTTTAATCTAAGCGACGGATAATGCAGGTTCTACTGGTAACTATAAGCCGTAAGCCGCTGCTCACAAGAGCATTCCATGGCAAATATGTCAACGAGCCATATCCCTCAGCCATCGCACGATATGCTGCGCCACCCATGCCTTGCCCCGATGCAACCACCTGAACAATGGATCCGCACGGCTGCGCCACCGATAGCGAAACGCACCCAATACCGCATAAACCCCTGCATGACGGCATGCCATCGAACAATACGCCGCCACGCACGGCGACAAGTACGGGTGGATGTCCGGCAGCAAATCTTTCAGTTCGGCAAAGAGCCGATTCACCCGTTGCGGGGTATGCCTCTCCGCTTTCCTCTTTCCGTTGCAGATACACCGTTCTCATGAGTTTCAGGAACAACACCGTCAGCGTATTGGCGTATTCCCTTAATATCGAGACATATCCATGATCCAAATAAAAACGCATCTCTACGAGATACACCTGTGCAAGATCCAATTTGCGAACATCATGGATAGCGTGGGTTATGCCATCAGGATTGTTGTCATAGCAGTACAGCGATCGTTCCAATCCAACAACGATATTCGCCGCATGGAAGAAGCGGAAAAACGTATATCGGTCTTCATATAAAAGATTGTCGGGGAAACGCACCGTTTTGCATAAATCGATGCGATACAGACGATTCCAAGCCACCGTATATACGCTGTTGATGATGTCCGCGTGCTTCAGATATTCGCGTCCGCCGCACACACCGCCATACGGTAACGATTGCGATGTTCTGCCACCCATCGAGACATTGGAATATCCGCAAATGACCAAATCGGCGTGATACCGTATAGCGGCATCGACCATTGCACCCGCATATTCAGGAGCAAGCCAATCGTCGCTATCAACGAAACATAGAAATGCGCCATGCGCATGATCGACGCCAGCGTTTCGCGCAGCGGATAGTCCCTGATTACGCTGATGAATCACTGTGATCCGCACATCCCGGGCACCCCATACGTCGCATAACCGCGATGAGCCGTCAGTCGATCCGTCATCGACGAGAATGATTTCCAAGTGACGATATGTTTGGCGCACAATACTCCGCATGCAGCGGTCGAGCGTACGCACAACGTTATAGACCGGCACAACAACACTGACCAACGGCTCGGCCGTGCGGCCAGCGTTGCGAACATTCTCTCCCTCACCTTTGCTCATGACCACCCCTTCGCCATGCCCAAACGCTGCCTGAGCATCGCAATCACACGACGGCGGTCATCGGAGCGAAGCAGAACAAGCCAATCGGCAGCGGCGACAAGCGACATGCATACCATGCTCATTACCGCAAACGTCGCCCACCCATTCACCGAAATCCATCGCCCCACGATGAGCCGGAACGCAACGGCCACTATCAAAGCCAACGCCGTGGCGCCGAATTGCCGGATATACAGCGGAATAAAGTATCCGCGCTTCAATTCAAGGCATCGGGCCGCGTAGCCGGCCACGAATATCACATTCGTAGCTATGTCGAATACCGGTTGCATAACGGCAATCGCGATGATCGCCCATTTCGGGAGCAACAGCGAGAAGCCACACATCGATATCAGGCAAAGCACGCCGGACCCGAGCCACACCAGCGAGTAGGTGCGCAGCTTGTTCAACATGAGCGGTAGATTCTGCAATGTCATGGAGATGCCGGATGTCAGGAAACCCGCGGATGAGCACACCATCAGTACATAGAGCAATGAATCATCCTGCCCCGGTTGCCACAGCCGGAGAAAATCCCAGCCCATAACAACCGTGGTCACAAAAGCGAGGTCTGCGAAGAAACCGCAGATATGCATGCAATACACTAATTCGCGAATCAACAAATCGATGCGACGCTGCGCATAATATTGCATCTGCGGGGCCGAGAAAATATAGGAAATACGGCCTATAAGCCCGTTCAGCACCGATGGAATCGTCTGCGCCACGGACAGCATGCCCATCAGATACGGTCCGGTCATGAGATTGGCGATGAGCAGTCGCACGCCGCTGCTCATGATCTGCTGCATTTTGATCACCACATTCCAGATGCCGGCGGCGACCATTTCCGTCAATGGTTTCCAGGAGACGAAACGCATGTTGAACTTCAGATCAGGCAGAATCCGACGCTTGCCATACCAGGAAAGCGCCGCAATCGTGAGGCTCATCACGCATCCGGCCATCCCCACGTACACGATATTCGCCGGGAATAATCCGAACAACGCGAGCAGCATCGCCAGGCGGGCAAGCGTGCCTATCAGATTGATCAGGCTGGTGATGTACAGCATATTGCCGATGAACATGGCCACGCCATACACGGAACTTATCGCGGAAATAACGAATACCAGCAGCGAGCAGGCGAACAATGCCTTGACATCGGCAAGAAGGGCCGCTGGGATGCGAATGAAAAGCTCCAACATGGTCAGAGGCGGGATCGTCAGGGCGATTACCACTCCGGACATGGCCATATTCGCGATAATCGTCGATGAATAATACCGCAACGCCTGTTTGGCGTCGCCCCGATGATAGGCAACGGTGATGAATCGTGAAGCGACTGAATTCAGGGCTATGGTCAGCAGAGACGCGTAATCCATAAGGCTATTGACCAGGCCGGTGAATCCGTAGGCCTCCACGCCCACTTTGGCAACCACGTATGGAGGCAGCACCATTCCTATGGCGATGCTCACGGCAAAGGCGGCGATAGTGGCCGACATGTTCAGCATGGTTTGCCAGTGAGTATTGATTTTGCCCGTACCCTGGCCCGTCATGATTGTCGCCTCACTCGGCAGAAGGCCTGACAGATGAATGCAGATAGTTCATCAGTTGCGCCATGGTCTCCTCATCGCTGTGCGCGATGGTTTTCAGATGTTCGCTGATCTTCTCCCGCTGCTCCGGCGAAGAGGCCAGGCGCAGTATCTCGTTGGCGAAGGCCTCGGGATCCAACGGGCACAATATGCCGGTCACGCCATGTTCGATCTGCTCGCTCATCGCCGGTATATCCGTGGCAATCACTGGCTTATTCAGCACCAATGCCTCTTGCACGGCCAGTCCGAATCCTTCGCTTCTGGAAGGTTGCACATAAAGGTCCGCATGTTTGACATATGGCATGGGGTTTGCCATATCACCGCACAGTATGAAGGATTCTTCCAGATGCAGCCGGCGTATTCTGCGCTCCAGTGGCTTGCTGTAGTATCCTCCTCCCATCACATACCAGGTAAAGGCAAGGCCGCGGTCACGCAGCAATGCGGCCGCATCGATGGCGATGTCCAGTCCTTTGATTTTGTCCAGCCTGGCAACGGTCACGATATGCAGATCATTCGCATCGCGCCACTGGGGCATATATTGGGCTGCTCGTTGCCTGATGCCATCCGCATCAATGAGGTTGTACAGCACTCGGGTTTTATCGGCGTATTGGGGCCATGTTGCATCAACGGCCTCTTTCAACTCACGTGAGACGCAGAATATGGTGTCGAAATCCGGAGCCAGATCACGAAATGCAAACCTGAGATGAAGATGTGCATGGAGCCATACCGCTTTTAACGGAGCCGATAGGCACGACGCCGCAGCCATCGATATTCCCGGCCCCGTGAAACCCAGAACGGCATCAAAGGAATCCTGAGGCAGCCCCGTTACATGATGCATGGCATAGACTTCAGACCACCACGCTGGCCGAACGCCGAACACCATCGCCGCCGCTTTAATGCAACGAGCAATCAATCTGAAGATTCGCGGCGTTGACTGCCAATTGAGGCCAGACATCATGTCGGTAAAGAATGTATCGGAATGAAGGTAATGCACACGCACCCCTTCCGGAATCAGATCCCGAATCGTATGCCGTTCATCGGCGCATACGATCACATCAACATCGTGACCATGATCGCGTAGCATTTTCAACAACCGAAATAAGGCGGATTCAGCGCCACCTCGCACATTCAATGTGCAGCACACTGCGATACGCAGGGCATTGCCTTGCGATGAATCAAAAGGAACGCCCCGCCGAACCGCAACCCGATAGATTTGAACGTCACTGTTCATACAACCACCATCCCAAATAAGGGGTAAGAGCACCATTATATCCCCCCTTAAATCGTTATAGTACGGGGGTGTTAACGGTAAAACAATGGGTGCCCTCCCAGTCGAGAGGACACCCATTGCCCGCGGCTTATATGCAGTCTATCGGGTTACTTGCAGTGCTTGCCGCGGAAGGCCGCCATATCCCCTTCGCGCTTGCGGCGAATGGCGATGATCATCAGTCCGCCACCAAGCATGGCCAGCGCAAGCGCCGCAACGGCCGCCGTGTTGGAGCCGGTGTCGGACAGCGGTGGCGTGTAGGTGTTTTCGAAGGCGGGGGTCTTGTGGTCGAGGCCGAGCAGACCGGAGGAATACGTGGCCGTTGCGGTCATCGTACCGTTGAGATTGTCGGCCACGGTGACCTTGGCGGTGTACACGGTCTTGTCGTACGAGATGCCTTGCGCATCGCCGGCGGCCTCTCGAATCGTGTACTTGTACTCCCCGGCCTTCTCGAATGTGATCGGCTTGAAGGCGATGGTACCGTGGGCGGTGTTCTTCGCCTGCTGGAGCGTCTTGCCGTCGGCATCGCGCAGCTCGAACGTGAACTCGCCATCCTTCAACGCACGGCCCTTCAGCGCCTTGGTGGCATTGAAGGTGAACTCCGTAGGAACCGGAACGTAGGCGTTGGCGAACACCGCATCCTTGTCGCTCACTGCGGCAAGGACCGGCTGTTCAGAGCCATCGGTGGGTGCCATGCGCGCGATGTGATGCGTGGCGCTCATCGTGCCGTCGTGGTTATCCACCACAGTGACGGTGGCCGCATAGACCGTATCGTCATAGGTCACACCACCCAAGTTGCCAGCAACTTCACGCACGGTGTACGCGTAGGTGCCGGGCTTGCTATAGGTGATTGTGCCGAATGCGATCTTGCCGTCCTTGCCGTTCGTGACGGTCTTCGCACCGTTCTTCGCGCCTTCCGGCAGCGGGGCGTCCGCCCCACCGGTAAGCGTGAACGTGAACTCACCCTTGTTGAGCGCGCGACCGCTGAGCTTCTTCGTGAACTTGAAGGCATCGGTAGCCTTACCAGCGGAGTATGCGTTCGTGAAGGCGAACAACGCTCCAGAAACCGGATCGGTGGTGGCACTCAAGGTGCCGTCGCCATTGTCGTGCAGCGTGACAGTGAAGGTACGGGTAAGGTTGGCGTCATTGGTGACGCCTGCCACCTTGCCGGATTCGGTGACCGTATAGGTGAACTTGCGTTCGGTCTGGCCATCGAGGTCGGCGAAGTGGTAGACCACCTTGCCGAAGTCCACGTTGCCGGCCTCGTCATTGGAGACTTCCACCTTGCCGTTCTTCGCGCCTTCCGGCATCGGGGCCGGCTTGGAGGAATCCGCGGCGTCCACGCCGGTAAGCGTGAAGGTGAACTTGCCCTTGAGCTGGGAGAGCGTGGTGGCGTAGTCGCCATCATCGAGCAACTTCACACCCTTGAGCTCAATCGGAGTGGAGTCCATGGTGGTGTAGTTGTTCTCGAACGTGAGGCTGTTGTCCTCGCCGAGACCACTGGTGGTGAGCGTGAGCGTGCCGTTGTGATCCTTATCCTCCACGTTCACGGTGAACGTGCTGGTACGGGTCACGGCGCTCACGCCACCAGGCAGACCTTCCTCGGATTCCACCACAGTGTAAGTGTGATTGCCGAGGTTGGCGAGCGTGTAGCTCAGTGGCTTGTCGAAGGTAATCGTGCCGGAGGCATCATTGGTGCCGGTGGCGACTGGGTCGCCAGTGACACCCGTACCTTCGTAGACGTTGAAGGTGAATACATCGTCGGCGGTCAGCGCACGGCCTTCGAGCGTCTTGGTGCCGGTGAGCGTGAGCTGGGCGGAAGCGGCGTACGTGTTTTCGAAGGAGAACAGGTTGGCCGTGTCTCCCGGCTCAGTGGTCACCTTGAGCGCACCGGTGCCGTTGTCTGCAACCGTAACCGTGAAGGTCTTGACTACAGCGGCATCATTGGTCACGCCGTCCGCAGCACCGCTCTCCGCGACCTCGTAGGTGAAGGTCTTGGAGCGAGTGCCGTCGGCCGCTGGCGCGGCATCCGCCAAATCGGCAAGCGTATAGTGCAACGCACCGAAGTTCACGGTGCCAGCCGCGGTGTTCCGCGCGACGAGCGATTCCTTGGTCTCGAGCGTTCCGGAATCGCCCGCAACACGGATGGGTGCGCCGTCCTTGCCCGTGAGCGTGAACGTGAACTTGCCGCCGAAGTCGGCCGTGTAGTCCTTGCCGTCATCACCCTTCACCGACTTGGTGCCAGCGACGGCAAGCAAGCCAGCTGCGTCATAGGTATTGGTGAACAGAGCCACTGAATCGCCGGTGGCATTCACCGTTTCCGCGCTTCCGTTCCGCTGGGAGACCGGTTCCATGGCGACCGCGGAGCTGAGCTTGCCCTTACCGTTGTCGGTAACGGTGACTGTGGCACGATACCAGTCGGCGGAGTAGGAGACGCCAGGCAGCGCGTGCTCAGGCTTGACTTCGCTGATGGTGTACGTGTAGATGCCGGCCTTCGTGTAAGTCATTCGGCCGAAGCCGAACGACTTGCCGTCGGTGGCGTCATGCGTGAGTACACCATTTCGAGCGCCGTCAGGCATTGGTACGTCATTCTTGGCCACATTCGTGCCGTGGTCGGCAAGCGTACCGCCCACCGCCTCAAGCTTGAACGTGAACGAATCACCGTCTCGCCAGTCGCGGCCTTCAAGCTGCTTCTGTGCATGCAGCTCGGCCGTGGCGCGAGTGACGCTCGGCACTGGCGGCGTGTAGGTGTTGGCGAACACCGCATCCTTGTCCTTCACCGGAGTGGAGGCAGCTGATGCCGTACGCATAATCTGATGCGTGGCGGTCATCGTGCCGTCGTGGTTATCCACCACGGTGACGATGACGGTATACACAGTGTCGTCATAGGTCACGCCGCTCAGGTCGCCGGCGGTTTCACGTACGGTGTACGTGTAGACGCCGGGCTTGGTATAGGTGATCTTACCGAAGGCAATCTTACCGTCCTTGTCGTTCGTGACGGTCTTGATACCGTTCGTTGCACCTTCCGGCAGCGGAGCGTCCGTTGCGCCCGTAAGTGTGAACGTGAACTCACCATCCTTCAGCGCACGACCGCTGAGGGTCTTCGTGAAGTTGAAGGCGTCGTCTGCCTTGCCGGCAGAGTAGGTGTTCGTGAAGGCGAACAATGCTCCGGAAGCCGGATCGGTGGTGGCGCTCAGAGTGCCGTCACCGTTGTCATGCAGCGTGACGGTGAAGGTGCGAGTGGTCTTCGCATCGTTCGCCACGCCCGCGACGTCACCGGATTCGGTGACCGTATAGGTGAACGTGCGTTCGGTCTGGCCATCGAGATTGGCGAAGTGGTAAACCATCTTGCCGAAGTCTATATTGCCGGCCTCATCGTTCTTTGCGGTCAGTTCGCTCTTGTCCGCGGCGGTCTTGCCGTCCGCATCAAGCACGTGAAGCGGGGCACCATCCTGGCCCTTGAGCGTGAAGGTGAACTTGCCCTTGAGCTGGGCGAGCGTGGTGGCGTAGTCACCATCGTCGAGCAGCTTCACACCCTTGAACTCGATCGGAGTGGAATCCTCGGTCGTGTAGTTGTTCTCGAACGTGAGACCGTTGCTGCCGTTCTGGTCGCCCAGGCCGTTCGCGGTGAGCTTGAGCGTGCCATTGTGGTCCGTGTCCGCAACGTTCACGGTGAACGTGTGGGTGCGGGTCACGGCAGTCACCCCTCCTGGCATGTTCGCGTCGGATTCGACGACCGTATACGTATGATCGCCGAGATCCTTGAGCGTGTAGCTCAGCGGATTGCTGAACGCAATCTTGCCCGTTGCGTCACTGGTGCCGGTGGAGATCGGCGTACCGGTGGTATCAGTGCCCTCGTAGACATTGAACGTGAACACATCGTCGGCGGTCAACGCACGGCCTTCGAGCGTCTTGGTGCCGGTGAGCGTGAGCTGGGCGGCAGCGGCATACGCGTTCTCGAAGGAGAACAGGTTGGCCGTGTCTCCCGGCTCAGTGGTCACGGCGAGCGCTCCGCTGCCATTGTCTGCAACCGTGACCGCGAAGGTCTTGATCGCGGCGGCGTCATTGGTGACGCCGTCCGCAGCACCGCTCTCCGCGACCTCATAGGTGAAGGTCTTGGAGCGAGTGCCGCTGGCATCGGCCACAGCATCCTTCAGATCAGCCAGCGTGTAGTGGAGGCTGCCGAATGCTACCGTGCCGTCCGCATTATTCGTGGCGGTCAGTTCGCTCTTGTTCTGAATCTTGCCGTTCGCATCTGCAACGCGAACAGGAGCGCCATTCTGGCCAGTGAGCGTGAACGTGAACTTCTTCGCGAAGTTCGCGGTCTGGTTGCTGCCGTCATCACCGGTGACCTTCTTGGTACCGGCGACAGCGGTCTGGCCGGCTGCATCATAGGTGTTGGTGATTCGAGCCAATGGCTCGCCGTTCTGAGCCTTGGTCTCGACGGGCCTACCCTGCTTGGCGGAAGGATCGACCTTGGAAACCAGTTCCATGGCGACCTTGGAGCTCAGCTGGCCCTTGCCGTTATCGGTTACGGTGACCGTGGCACGGTAGAGATCGGTGGAGTAGGAGACGCCAGGCAACGGATTGTCAGGCGTGACTTCGCTGATGTTGTACACGTAGGTGCCAGCCTTGGTGTACTCGATGTCGCCGAAATTGAACTCGTTGCCGTCGGTCACGGACTTGATGAGTTCTCCATTCACCGCACCGGTAGGCATTGGGATGTTGGCCTTGGCTACATCAGCCTTGTTTGCGGTGATCTTGCCGCTGACGGCTTCGAGCTTGAAATCGAAGTTATCAGAGCCATCCGCGGCCCAGTCGCGACCGTCAAGCACCTTTTGCGCGTACAGGTTGGCCGTTGCGGGAGCTGGAACGTACACGTTGTTGAAGGCGGCATCCTCGGAGTCGGCGTTGGTGGAGGTGTTCGGATCACCGTCGCTGACGATGTATCCGGTCTGCAACGCGCCATTGCCGGTATCAGTCACGGTCACTTCAATCTTACGAGTGGTGGTGTCGTAGGCGACGCCATCCTTCGTGTAGTCTGCAGCAACCGGGTTGCCGTTGGCATCGAGCTCGGCGGCCGTGTAGGTCAGGTTCCACGTCTTGGTGACGGCATTGTAGGTTGCATAGCCCTCATTTACAGCCTGTGCAAGTGAGGCAGGAGTGTAGTCGATGCGTTCGAAGGTGACATTGCCCGTGGTTCCGCCAAGCGCCGGAGCAACATTCGTCTTGGTTTGAATCGGCGTCTTGCCGTCCGTGCCATCGCCCTGGTACAGGCCGAAACTGAACTTGCCAGCGGTGAGCTTTGGTGCAGCAACACCGTCTGATGCGGTGAGCTTCTTGTGCAGCTGGAAGAACGCGTAGCCGGTCGGCGCATAGCTGTTGGTGAAAGCGGACTTATCCGTAGCTGCCTTGTCCGAATCAGTGAGGGCATCGGCATTGTCGTAAGCGGGGGTGGCAGTGAGCGTGCCATCACCGTTGTCCTTCACCATGACGGTCACATAACCGACATGCCCGTCCTTGTGCGTTCCAGCCTTGACGTTGCCCACCTCGGTGACCGCGAACTTGAAGGTTCCAGGCTTGATGAAGTGGATGCCGTCGAAGTTGAAGGCAGCAGGCCGACCATCCTGTGCATTCTCGACAGTGGTTTCCAGCTTGTCGGCGGACTTGTCGGAGCCGAAGACAATGGAATCATCCTTGAGACCGGCACGAGCGGCCCGAGCTTCAGCGGTGTCGTCTTCGGCAGCGGCAAGACGGAACGTGAACTTCTCGTTCGCATCCATGTTGCGGCCGGTCAGTGTCTTCTGACCTGCGATGTTCGCTTCGACTGGGGTCAGCTGGTAGGTGTTGGAGAACACCGGGCGGCCGTTGTCGAGCTTGGAGGCATCGACCGCATTGCCATTCTCGTCAAGCACCTTGACCTGATATCCCAGTACCTGCTTGCCATCCTTGTCGGTGGTCATTGCCACTGGAACCTGCACGGTATAGGTGGTGAGATCGTAGGTCATGCCGTTCAATGTGGCGGTCTTGCCGTCAGCGCTTGTCAGGGCGCCGGACGGCACGTTCTCCTTGAGCGTGTACTCGTAGGTCTTGCCGTCATCGCGTGCACTGGTGAGCTTGATTTCAGGGAATGAAGCAACACCAGCCTTGGTTACGTTGGCAACCACGGAATTGCCTGTAGCGCTTGCTGGAAGCGGCGCACCATCCTTTGCGGTAAGCGTGAAGGAGAACTTGCCATTGGTCAGCGGATTCGAGCCGGTCTTATCCGTGTACTTCTTCATGACAAGCAAGCCAAAATTGGCTTCCTCGGCTTTGTAGGTATTGGTTACCGCGGCCACATTGCCCTTGACTACTGCACCGTCTGCCGCAGTACCGTCATCGTTCTGTGCCTTGGTCATGGTGACGCCACCATTGGTGAGCTTGCCCTTGCCGTCATCCTTAATGGTGACGGTGACGTTATACAGCGCGTTGGAATAATCCACGCCAGGCAAAGCATGCTCGCCATTGTTGGCGGTGGGCGTGTGCTCGAACACGGTGTAGTGGTATTCGCCAGCCTTGGTATAGGTGATGCTGCCGAATGCGTGTTCGTTGGTATCGGTCACGTTGAGCTTGGCATAGCCATCAGCCGCACCGTCGGGAAGCGGAGCGTCTTCAGTCGGTGCCGCGGGCTGCAGACGGAACTCGAACGAATCGCCGTCACGCCATTGACGCCCTTCAAACGTCTTCTTCACCTTGATGGCATTGCTGACCGTGGTTTCAGTGGGCTTGTACGTGTTCGAGAACGTCCAGTTACCCTGATTTTCGGTGATGCCGGACACTTCAGCCTGGCCGCCCTTGATCTCGAGTTTGCCGGAGGCGTCCTGCTCCACCGCGAACTTGATGGAAGCGGAGCGGGCATCAACGGTCACGCCGTTGCCGCCCTTGCTGGTTTCCTTCACCGTGTAGGCGTAGGTGCCGGGTTCGGAGAAGGTGAAGCCGCCGAACGCGAATGTGGAAATGCTACCGTCTGCGCCATTACCGGTTTTCCTGGCAGTGGCGGTAGCGGTCTTCGGCATGGCGGCCTTGACCTCGTCAGCAGTCACATCCTCGCTGTTCTTCGTATCCGGGGCGAGCTGGAATGTGAATGCATCAGCATCGGTCCACGCACGCCCGGTCAGCTGCTTACCAAGGATCACGGAACCATTCACGGCGACGGGTTTGCGCTCGTCGTACACGTTGAATGATGTGCTGTCGGAAACCGGCAGTCCAAACGCTTTGGCCTTGGCGAGCGCGGCAGCCGACTCGTTAGCATCAGTGCCAGCAAGCATGAAGTAATGCGGCGTGGTGTCGAGTTTGTATTCAGTGCCGTCGGCGGCCTTCGGAGCCACGGTTTCCACGAAGTAGTAGAGCGTATTGGTGGCGAGTGGCTTGTCGGTAGATCCGAATGTGGCGACTCCATTGGCGTTGGTCGTGACATCATCACCGGCCTTCGTGGCGGCGGCCTTCACTTGGTCGAACGTCACGTTGGCGCCCGAGAGCTCGTCCATCTTCACCTGGTAGAGTGCGAACTTCGCGCCGGAAAGGTGACGGGACAGGTCAGCCGCATCGGTTTTGGTGATGGCAATGGAGCCTGCTGCACCATCGGTTCCGGAGCTCGGGTTGGTGACTGTCCAGTCATGCTTGTTGATGTCCTGCCCATTGACGACACCTTCAAGCGTGGCGGTGTTGGTGAGATTCACCTTGTCGCCAGGCTTGCCGTTGGGCTTCACATCGTACACGACGGTGACAGGCGTCGAGTCCGGCAGAGCGAGTGTGAGCTTGGTGGTAGGAGCGCCATTGTCGCTGACATTCTCCACCTTGACAGGCACGATGAGCGTGGCACCGGTGTTGCTGTTGGTGATTTTAAGAGAAGACGGAATAAACGTGCCTTCGGGGTCCATCAGATCGGACAGGGTCACAGTGTCGGAATCCTTGACGAGATCCGTACCTTCCGGGTTCACCTTGATGGTGTAGCGCACGTGGTTGAGGTCTTTGTTTTGCACCGCGGACTTGTCGATGACCTTGCTGCTACCGGTCACGGTGCTGGAATCCTCGCCGAAGTGGGTGCTACCGGAGTCGGCCGCGGCCTTGTTGGTGAAGGAGACCTCCTGGCCGGTGCCCTTGGCCGCAGTCTGGTAGGTGAGCTTGGCATACGCCTTGTCGGAACCGTCTTGCTGTTTGACACCATCCGTAGGAATGGTAAAGGTAAGTTGGCTGTTGGCGCTGCTCATAACGTCGTCGAGCTTGCCGGCCTGAGAGCCAGGTTTGCTTCCAGCCTTTACGGTGTACTTGCCGGAGCTGGGCACGTAGCTCATGCCCTGCGGCAAGGTATCAGTCACGACGATCGGCTTGCCGAGGGTATCAATTTTGCCGATGCCGCCATCGCCCTTATTGACATCGACCTGCCAGTCGGCCACCCAAGCGCCCTTGGTGGTGTCGGCAGGGTCGATCTGACTCCAATCGAAGTCCTTGACCCACTTCATGGAACCGGTCTTGTTGACCAGATTCGTGTTTTCGATGTCGTAGGAGTCGCTGGCTGAAGTGGTCTTGCCGTTGTACTTCATCTTGGCGGTGTTCTTGTAGGTGCCAGGTGTCTTGTCGCTGACGGTCCAGTACTTCACCTGCACGTCGGCATTGCCGATGGCGGTCTTAATGGCGTCACTGTTCTTGAACGTGATCTTGAACGAATCCGCGTCGTACTTGTCGAGCGAGTAGTCAGTACCTTCGGTGAGCGTCGCGTCGCCAATGGTGAGCACCGGCTTACGGGTCTGGTCGAAGCCGAAGCCGCCGTCCTTGGACCCATCGGCGTTCGATGCTTTGTCAAAACTCAAGCTTCTCATCAGTAAACTGCACACTCGTCGGGTCAGTGTTCGCTGCCATCAACGAGAATTTCACCAGCGAGGTCCATTCGGCCTTGCCGTCCGTAGCGGCCGTGGAAGAATCCACGTCCTTAGTCACATAGATGTTCTTATCATCCGGCTGCTGCGGTCCCTTCGGAGTGTAGGAACCGTCATCGCTGCCGCCTGGATGGTTCTTGTCCGGAGGCGTGACCTCAGCGTGGTTATCGACCTTGGCAGTGGAGTTCGCATCGTCGAGCGCGGTGTGGTATTCGATGGTGTACTGCTGCGCGCCGGCGTTCTGCGGGAACGTGTAGCTGAAATTCTTGGCCGAGCCGTCGAGCGCGCCTGTGCCCACCGTGTTGCCCTTGGCATCCTTCACGGTGTAGGAACCAATGTAGTACTGGCCCGTCTTGATGGAGTCCTTGAACACATAACCGCCCATGTCGGCCTTGAGGCTGCCGGTGTTGAGCTTGACGGTCCATTTGATGTCGGCAGCAGTGCCGGAGCCATTGGACTTCTGCACCATCTTGTAGCTGAGGTTCGGGGTGACATCGGCCTTGCCAGGCTCGTCTGCACCATCCCAGATCCAGCTGGCAACGTTCTGAGCGTTATCAAGCTTGCCGCCCTGGGCGAGTGTCTGCTTGGCGGCGTCGGTGAGCTGCGCCTTGTAGGTGAGCTGGTAGCCGTCCTTGTCGGCCTTGGCGAGATCGCCGAGGTCAATGCTTGCGGTCTGACCGCTGATGGTAGCATTTACAGGCTTGCCATCGAGCTGGAAGGAACCGTCGACGAACGTGAAGTTGGAGCCCATCGTATCGGTGACGACCATGTTCTTCACGTCAAACTGCGGCTTCAACGTCACGGTGAAGGTCACAGTGCCGTCGTCGTTCAGTTCATAGTCTTTCTGACCGCTCACCTCGGACTTGTCGATGGTGATGGTGATGTCGCCGCCGCCACCGGGGAACGTGATGTGCTCCTGGTTGCCGTCGCCGCCGGCGTTCTCATTAAGCGTGAAATCAAAGCTCACGAATGACGTGATGTCGGAAGGATGATTCGTCAGCCAGTCTTCGTTCCATGTAGCGGTAACCACGCCATCCTTGATCGACCAAGTGCCGGCTTCATTGCCGTCACCGTCGTACAGCGTGGAATTCTTTACATCTTTGACGTTAATGTTGCTGGGGAACTTGTAGGAACGCGTTGGGCTGTCAAGCGTAGGTTTCTCGGCCTCGGAGAAGTCGAAACTGATTTGCCCGTAGAACGTCTGGCCTATGGCGGCAGGCTGATTCGGATCGTATAGCTGTGTATGGTTCTTGTCTTTGTAAACCTTTACCGTCACGCCGCTGGTAACCTGCACAGCCGGAGCGTCCGGGTTATACGCAGTCTCAGCCGCATTGACCACGGGAGTGAGATTCACGCCCGTTATCAACATGGCCACCGTGGCCAACATAGCCACCAGCATTCGTCCGATTGTATTGTTCGACAGGCGAAGCATCCTGATCCCCTTGTTTCTTCTTCAACAAGAAGGCCTGCCGAGATGAACCGCCATCCTGCAGCACGTATATATCGCGCGCAGGACTCCCCTCAGACCTCATAGGGCGCAGAATACCCCCCCCCGAGGAACAAATCGCCGACTGCAAACGTTGCAATACCAACGATGCAAACGATTGCAAAATATTAACTCAGTTAAATACACCCCCGTTTCCCTTACCGCAGTATGGAATTGCTCCATCATGCGAACATTGACATCATTGTGACGCATTGCACAAAACATGCGTCTCAATAAGACACGCCAGCAACGCATGCATGCTCAATATCCCACCTGCACGTATTTGCAACGCCTCTTCAATCAGCGCCGATAACGCTCCTTCACAAGAGGGCCGGCATCTCAACGTCCTCCGAAACTGCCGCCGCCAGAGCCTCCGGAGGAGCCGCCGAAGCCGCCACCGGACGAGAAGCTGCCGCTGGAGCTGAAATCACCGCCGCTTGACGAACTCGGTGCAGCGGCATTGATGGTGGAGGTGATGTCCGCGAATCCGGAGGAAAGCTGCGAGCCAAGGTCGCCGAAGCTCAAGCTCGGCGCGTAGGAAGAGTCGCTGAAGCTGCCGCCCTGCATACCGACGCGCGCGCCGTAGCCGTAGCGGGCATCATCCCAGCTATGCGCGCGGTAGGACCAGTAGAGCGTGGAGTCGGAGGCATTATCGTCGAGCCAGCGAGGATCGGTCACCTGCGGATATGCCTTGGCCAGCTCGGCGGCCGCACGGTCGCTGATGCCGAATGCGGCGGCGTACACCATATACCAATCCCACATGGCCAAATCAGCGGTGCCGCGATCGGTGAAACTGGAGAAATCCTGCATGTAATGCTTGAGCCCCAAGCACTTGCCGGCGACTTCCTGGCCTTGCTCGGTAAGTTCCTTCGCCGCACCGCCCGCCGCGCAGAACATACCGATGAAGAAGATCGGCACACCGATGATCACACCGACCATCGCATAACCCAAAATCGCATTGCTGAGCATGGCGCCGAAGCCGATGATCCCAGCGAAGATACCGGCCACGATCGACTGCCAGCCGCGCGAACGCGAAGCGTTCAAACGCGCGTATTCGATATCGCAGGCACCGGTGAACTTATCGAGCTCCAGATAGCCGTCTTCCCAATCCTTGCAGGCTTGCTTCATCTGGCCGAAGTCGAATACCGGGGAACCGACGCGCTTGGAGATCACAATCAAGAGATCGAGCAGCGCGTTCTCGGATTCACTTAAACCCAACTGCTCGGCGTTCGGCACGCCATCGATGGCGGCCGGCAGAATCACGATGGTGCTCGTGGTGCGAGCGGCCCATCGTCTGCCTGCATCGGCATCAATCATATGGCTCAAGCCCACCGGCGTCGCCTTGCTCATGTCGATGCCGCGATAGATGTCTGAAGAACCGGGATAGATAGCGATGGCCTTTTTGACGGCGAGCGACAGCATCGTGGCCGTCAGCTCGCGGTTCGTTGGTCGCGAATGTTTCGGCGGTTCGACCACCTCGATGAGTCGCGCCGCCGAAGCCGGGCTGACGCCGGGTTGATCGCGCCAGTATTCAATCGGTCCGCGATACTTCGAGTTCCTATTGCTTCGGACCACGACCACGATGCCCCACACGCAGAAGATAAGGCCGAGCACTATTGTCGCAATCCAAATGCCCAAACGCACGCGGGCCAACGTGCGCTGCTTATCGCGCCACTGCTGTTCCTGCTCGTATTCGCTTTGCTTCAGCGCATCCAAGTGATCGCCGGATTGACGGCGGGCGATGCCGGTTTCATTCGGCGTTGCCTTGAACGCGGCGACCACATCGAGATAGTCGCCGGAACGCACGTTGTAGGCCTTGAATTTGAGACTGCCGTCCGCCGCTCGGCTGGTTTCCGACGTGCGCTCGGTATGCAGCCAGCCCCATGAGGTGTCTGCGGTGATGCCTTCCGGGAAATGCACGGTGCCACTCACTGTGCCGATGGGCACCGGATTGGACTTGCCGAACGGCTCCCATTGCAGGCTGGCGATGTCATCCCACTGAGTGGCCACATCGTGCAGTGTGAATGAAACATCGAATTCCATCGAATCCGCGGAGACGGTGGCGGGGATATTCCAGCCGATTTCCACGGTTTTCTGGGTTGAGTCGGCGCCGCCGGGCGCGGTGACCGCGAGCGCGTCCTGGCCGGGGGCGTACGGGTGGGCGTCGTTCTCGCCGGCGGTCACGTCCGCGATATACCAGTGGCCGGCGTAATCGGAGTTCCACGCATCGTCGCTCGGCACGTCGCCCGGCATTGTCAGCTCGGTCTGCTGTTGGTAGGTGGTGCCGTCGGTGACATTGCGCACGTAGATGTCGCTGATGTCCGTGAGATTGTCGCTACGCAGCGTGTACTGCTGGTACAGCTGTTTCCATGGCTTGGTATCGCCGTTCTCGTCCTCGCGCCTGCGCAGCTTCACATCGATGTGCTGCGTGACCTTGAGGTCGCCTTCGCTGGTGAAGGTGGCGTCATAGTCAAGCGTGCGATAGCTCAGATCGGCACCGCCTCCAGCGGCCGCGGTCGTGCCGAAGGCGAACACCATGAACATGCTGCTGGCCATCAGCGTGATCGCCACGCTGAAGATGATGGCTCGAATTAGCCGCTTCTTCATCAGAACTTGACCTGCGGCGCCTGACGGGCGGATTCGTCAACCTGGAAGTACTGCGCCTGCTCGAAACGGAACAGGCCGGCGATGATGTTGGTCGGCACGGTTTCGATGGCGGTGTTGAGCTTGAGCACCACATCGTTGTAGAACTGGCGGGCGTACGCAATTTTGTTCTCCAAATCCCTGAGCTGCCCCTGCAGATTCATAAAGTTCTGATTGGCCTGCAGTTGCGGGTAGGCCTCCGCAGTCGCCTGCAGGTTGAGCAGCGCGCGGGAAAGCTGATTCTCCGCGGCGGTACGTTGCGCGATCGTCGCATTCGGATCATTCGCGGCGGCGACAGCGCCTGCACGAGCCTGAGTCACTTGGACGAACACCTGTGATTCATGCGACGCGTAACCCTTAACCGTCTCCACCAAATTCGGAATCAGATCGGCACGCTGCTTCAACTGCACGTCGATCTGCGCCCAGCCGTTCTTCACACGGTTCTTCAGCGTCACCAAATTGTTGTAGGCACTGATGCCCCAACCAATCACGCCCACGATAATGACGACGATAACAATGCCGATGATTGCACCAGTGCCCATCACTGCCCCCCTTGCCAGCCCGAGTGGGCTTTCCAATCTTGACTGCCATTCTTCCACCACTCAGTGCAAAAAGCGAGGAGGACAGATGAACTTTTTGGCGTTCGCGCATAACAGTTCGGTCCAGCAAGCATTCAGGAAGGCTTCAGTCAAGTGCAACGTAGTTTGCCAGCGACTGTCAGCCTCACACCAGCACGCAATCATCATGGACGCCGATAGTTAGGGGCAGAAGTTCCACGCACGGCGGGCTGCTTGACGTGGGACTTGCGAACAACCATAGTTCCGCGGCCTTGGATTTCCCAGCGCCGCACCCACCCAAGGACCCGTTATGTTTGTGTTGAACAACGCCTGGAAAACCGTGATACGGAACAAGGGCCGCAATATTTTAATCGTGCTCATCGTGGCGATCATCGCCGCGGCAGCCACCATCGGACTCGCCATTCGCAATGCCGCAAGCACCGCGCGCGAAACCGGCTTGGCGAACACCTCCGTGACCGCCACCATCAGCGTGGACCGCAGCAAGCTGATGGAGCAGGCGCGCGAATCGCAGTCCAGCTCTTCAGATTCGTCTGATTCTTCTTCCTCTTCATCTTCCGGGGATTCCGCGCCTGATTTTGATTCGATGCGCAGCGCCCTGGAGGGCAGCACGCTTACTCTTGCGGATTACCAGAAATATTTGAAGGCCTCAAGCGTTTCGGTGAGCTCGTACTATTCCGAGAGCACCGGCGTCTCCGGCACCGATTCGTTCCAGCCGGTGGAATCCAGCACGGCGAATGCCGCGAACTCCAGCTCTTCTGATTCGTCTTCCTCGTCTTCCGATTCCTCCAATTCCGGCGATAACCAGCAAGGCCCGGGCGGCGATGGCGGCCAAGGAGGCGGGCCCGGCAACATGATGACCTCCGGTGACTTCACCCTGACCGGCTTCTCCTCCGACACCGCCATCGCCAACGCATCCAACGGCTCGTTCACCATGTCCAGCGGCGAAGTGTTCGGATACGACGAATCCGACAACGGCAAAGTCATCATCTCCAAGACCCTGGCCGACTTCAATAACCTCTCCGTGGGCGACACCATCACCGTGACCAATCCGAGCGACACCTCGCTCACCTATACACTGACCATCTGCGGCATCTACGAGAACTCCACCTCCAGCAACACCAACGCGATGGGCCCGATGGGCGGCACCTCGCAGGACGCGGATAATGCGATCTACACCTCCGTTTCCACGCTGAAATCGCTCGGCCTCGACTCCGACACCACCGCCAACGACGATAACGACGACACCACCACCCAGCTCAACTACACGTACGTGCTCGCCAACGCCGACGATTACGAGGCCTTCGCCGCCGACGTGAAGGCCGCTGGTCTGGACGATACCTACACCGTGCAGTCCGCTGACGTCGAGCAGTACGAGTCCAGTCTGGTGCCGCTCGATAACCTTGCGAAGTTCGCGCTGACCCTGCTCATCGTGGTACTTGTGGTGGGTGCCGTGGTGCTCGTGGTCTTGAATCTGTTCAATATTCGCGAGCGCAAGTATGAGGTCGGCGTGCTGACCGCCATCGGCGTGAAGAAAGCCAAGGTCGCAGCACAGTTCGTCATCGAGCTGTTGATCGTCACGATGTGCGGCATCGCACTCGGTGTTGCAGGCGGCGCGGTGGCCTCCGTACCGGTGTCGAACCAGTTGCTGGCATCTCAGGTGTCCGCGCAGGAATCCGAGGCCTCAAGCCAACAGCAGCAGTTCGGCCGCGCTGCGGACATGGGCGGTGCACCTGGCGGTGAGCAGCAGTCGAGCTCTTCGGATTCGTCTTCCTCCGATTCCGGCTCTTCGAGCTCGTCCACAGACTCCACCAAGAGCGATACCGCCCAGCCTTCGCAGCAGGGCGGACCGGGCGGTATGCGTCAAGCAGTGGACTACGTCAGTGAAATCAACGCCACCGTGAACCTGGCGGTGGTCGGGCAGCTGATTCTCATCGGTCTTGGATTGACTCTTGTCTCCGCACTGGTCGGCATCGTGTTCGTCATGCGTTACGAGCCGCTGCAGATTCTCGCCGATCGTTCGTAATCGCTCTCCCCTGCTCACCCGCCACACCATGGGATGGGTGAGCCATCCCAAATCACCCTTAAGTTAAGGACTTCATCATGAATACTGCAATCGAAACTACTGCCGACCCTGCGGCCACCGATACGGCTGCCCCGGCAACCACGCCGGCACTGGAACTGGAGCACGTCTCCTACTCGTACACCAAGGGCGGCAAACGCGTGCTCATCGACAAGAACTATGCGTTCCGCACCGGGCAGGTTATTGCCATCACCGGCCCGTCCGGCGCTGGCAAGACCACGCTGCTCTCGCTGCTGTCCGGACTGACCACGCCGACCAAGGGCCGCGTGCTGCACAACGGCGAGGACCTGGCCAAAGCCGATCGCTACCGCTTCCGCAGCCACGATATCGGCGTGATCTTTCAGAGCTTCAATCTGCTGCCGGCACTGACCGTGGCGGAGAACATCATTCTTTCCATGGATGCCTCAGGCAAGACCTTCGACAAGCCGAAGAAGGAAATTGCCGCCGAACTGATCGAAAAAGTGCGTCTGCAGCCGGAATATCTGAACGAACGCATCCTGCACTTGTCCGGCGGCGAGCAGCAGCGCGTGGCCATCGCACGCGCACTGAGCTACGACCCGCAGATCATTCTGGCCGACGAGCCCACCGGCAACCTCGACCTTGCCACGCAGGACGACATCATGGCGATCTTCAAAGATTTGGCGCATAACGAGGGCAAGTGCGTAATCATCGTGACGCACAGCCCCGAAGTCGCCTCCCAATCCGACGAAGTCTTCCAACTCGCCCCGCTTCGCGAACGATGACATGCGCATCTCCGACACCATGTAATTGTGGTGTGGTTATTTTGAGACGAAATGCGTGGCACGGAACCCGATGGAGCTGCGATACAGGTGTTCGGTGGGATGCAACTGCATAATCACGTGATTTGCGGTTGCATCCCACTGAGGCAGGGGACGCAACCGCAATCCACCCCTTATTGCAGTTGCGTCCCAATACCTCAAATCACAAATCCTTGAAATTCCGCCATTCTTGAAAATGAGGGCTTAATACGCATCGGGATGCAACTGCACTTATGCCTTTATTGCAATTGCATCCCTCTTATTTTCTTGCTTCTAGACCTCTCCAATCAATAGTCCGAGACAACGGAGCCAGCTGCTCCAAAGACAACGCCTTTAAGTGGAACGTAAATCGGGCTCCGCGCAAAGCCAGCGCGCGGCCGACGCGAAAAGCGAATTCGGCTTTCGTGTAATCATCAGCAAGACTTGCCGCCGTTGCCACGAATACCAGCCATCCGCGCCCTTGTAATTTTCCTCGCTTTTCCTGATCACGTCGCCATTGCATTTTATCGGTGCGATGCTGATCTCCGTCATACTCGACGGCGACTTTATAGTGAGGCCAAGCGAGATCCACCGTAATTGGAGCCCTGGAAGCAAACATAATATTGGGGACAACATAGTTGACCGATGCTTCGGGAATGCCATGAGACTGAAGGGACAGTCTCTTTTCGGATTCCTTTGGCGAATCCGCGCCCGGACTCATCAGCATCAACGCGCGGACGCATGATAAACGTCCGCTGAACTTCGGCATGTGTTCCAGCGATACGACAAAATCCCGGTATATCGACGAGCCGTCGCGATTTTGCGCCAAGACAGGCTGGCGGCGGATAGCAGTGATGATGGCATCGCCGAGAATCACCAATGATCGCAAGGAAATATGACTGGCAAGTTGGGCCCACACGTGAAAGAGGTCCATCGCCAATACATGCTGATTGATTCGGACCTTGTTGGCCTGAGGAGCCAATTTCCATATATGCGAACACAACGTGGAAGCATGCGCCCGGACTCTTCGAGTCTTCATGCTGGATACGATATGCAGTTTGGACGCATCAAGGTCGCAGTCCTCAGGCAGAGGCACGGACTGCAGCACCAATGATGTTGTCATGCCGAATAATAACGTACGGCCCACTTGCTGCGCTTCATGAGTGCAGCGTTCGATCATTGCTTGCCGACGTTCAGCAAGATTGCTGTGCATCGAGGGCGACGGCTCGGACGTTATGGCGTTCATACCGCAACGGTAGCTACTGACAGCATGCAGAGAAAAGCCAAATCGAGGTATGTGGTTCGAGCTTCTCCGACATGCCGTGGGTTATGCACAACAAATGTGGATAAGGGCTTATTGCGGGTGGTTTTCTGTGCATGCCAGCGCAGTAGGCAGTGGAATCACGGATTGAAGCTCACACGTCATATAAGCGGGTAAATGCACTCGAGGGAGTCTCAGCGGAATGCGCTTGAGGAAGTATTCGTGGGATGCAACTGCATAATTGCGTGATTTGCGGTTGCATCCCGTTCAGGCCGGGGATGCAACCACAAATCACCCTTTATTGCAATTGCGTCCCAAAACTCCAAATCACAAATCATTGGAATTCCGCCATTCTTGAAAATGAGGATTTTCTCCACGATGGGACGCAACTGCAATATCGGCTCTTTTACAGTTGCGTCCCTTGAACGACGCACATTTCAGAGCTTTACGGCACATCTATGGCGCTTCGCGAGACGAAAAAAGCCTGTGCACTGCGAAATGTAACGCAGCGCACAGGCATTGGTCAGCTAGCCGATAGTCCTCTCAGCGAGGGGAATCGGAGTGGATCAGTCCTCGAATGCCGAATCGTCAAGCGGGGAACCCGGTGGGTTCCCCGTAGGTGAGGGGAGCGGCTACGCCGCGACGGATCCGTGAGAGGACATCAGTCCTCGAACGGATCAAAGTCGCGGCGGACGCGACGACGCGGACGCTCGGAGCGCTCTTCGCGATCGGCGCGGTAATCGTCGTAGTTGTCGTCGGTGGCGTAACGCGGGTTGCGGTCAGAGCCACGGCCGCGACCACCACGGCCGGAGGAACGACGGTCGTCGCGATCGAAACCACGATCGGAGGAGCGGCGGCGACGCGGACGATCCTCATCACGATCATCACGGTCGTCGCGGTCAAAGCCACGGCCGCGACCACCACGGGAACCACGGCGATCCTCATCACGATCATCGTCACGGTCGAAGTCGCGGTCATCACGATCAGCGGAGCGGCGGCGACGCGGACGATCATCGTAATCGTCATCGAAGTCGCGGTCATCATGGTCGACCGGGCGGCGGCGACGCGGACGATCCTCATCGCGATCGTCACGGTCGAAATCGTGGTCGTCGCGATCGAAATCACGGCCGCCACGGCCACCACGACGGCGATCGTCACGGGAGCCACGGCCACCGCGACGATCGTCGCGATCGCCACGCTCGGAGCGAGCGCCGCCACGAGAACCAGCGTTGTTCTCCTGATCCTCGAAGCCCGGAATTGCCAGGGAGATCTTGCCTCGGTCGTCAACGCCCTGCACGACGACCTCGACGTTGTCGCCTTCCTTGAGCACGTCTTCCACGGAGTCGATGCGCTCACCATTGGCGAGGTTGCGGATCTGGGAGATGTGCAGCAGACCGTCGGTACCCGGGGTGAGGTTCACGAAAGCACCGAAGGAGGTGGTCTTCACGACCTTGCCGTTGTAGGTCTCGCCGGCCTGCGGCACATGCGGGTTGGCGATGGAGTCGATGATCTGCTTGGCCTTCTCAGCGGCCTCGCCGCCCTCGGAGGAGATGAAGACGGTGCCGTCATCCTCGATGGCGATCTCAGCACCGGTGTCTTCCTGGATCTGGTTGATCATCTTGCCCTTCGGGCCGATGACTTCGCCGATCTTCTCAACCGGAACGGTGGTGGTGATGATGCGCGGAGCGTACTCGCTCATCTCAGCCGGGCCATCGATGCACTCGTTGATGACCTCGAGAATGGTGGTACGAGCTTCCTTGGCCTGCTGCAGAGCGGCGGCCAGGATGTCGGCCGGAATGCCGTCGAGCTTGGTGTCGAGCTGCAGGGCGGTGATGAACTCGGAGGTGCCTGCCACCTTGAAGTCCATGTCGCCGAAGGCATCCTCAGCACCCAGGATATCGGTCAGGGTCTTGTAGATGTGCTTGCCGTCAACGTCGCCGGAGACCAGACCCATGGCGATGCCAGCAACCGGAGCCTTCAGCGGCACGCCGGCGGCGAGCAGGGACAGGGTGGAGGCGCACACGGAGCCCATGGAGGTGGAGCCGTTGGAACCAATAGCCTCGGAGACCTGACGAATGGCGTACGGGAACTCTTCGCGGCTCGGCAGCACCGGCACGAGAGCCTTCTCGGCGAGGGCGCCGTGGCCGATTTCGCGGCGCTTCGGGGAGCCGACGCGGCCGGTCTCACCGGTGGAGTACGGCGGCATCTCGTAGTTGTGCATGTAGCGCTTGGACTGCGGACCGCTCAGAGCGTCGATCTGCTGCTCCATCTTGAGCATGTTCAGGGTGGTGACGCCCAGGATCTGGGTTTCGCCGCGCTGGAACAGGGCGGAGCCGTGCACGCGGGGCACGATGTCCACTTCGGCGGACAGGGTGCGGATGTCGCGCAAGCCACGGCCATCGATGCGGTAGTCCTGGGTCAGGATGCGGCGACGCACGATCTGGCGCTGCAGCTCCTTGAAGGCGTTGCCGAGTTCCTTGTCCTTCTCGGCGTCGTCCAGCTCCGGGAACTCGTTGGCGAGCACCTCGCGCACGTGTTCCTTGATCTCGTGGATGCGATCCTGACGCGGCAGCTTCTCGGCGATGGAGAGGGCTTCGTCCAGATCCTTGTGGGCGATCTCGTCGATGCGGGAGTACAGCTCGTCGGTGTACTCCGGGAAGAGCTCGAATTCCTTGGTTTCCTTGGCGGCCTTCTCCTTGAGCTCGTTCTGAGCCTCGCAGATCACCTTGATGAACGGCTTGGCGGCCTCGAGACCCTGAGCCACGACGGTCTCGTCCGGCTTGGTCTGGCCCTCGTCGTAGATGAGATGCCAGGCGTTCTTGCCGGCGCCGGCCTCAATCATGGCGATGGCGACGTCGCCGTTCTCGATCACACGGCCGGCGACCACAATCTCGAACACGGCGCGCTCGCGCTCGCTCCAGCGCGGGAAGGCGACCCACTGACCGTCGATCAGAGCCAGGCGCACACCGGAAACCGGGCCGGAGAACGGCAGACCGGAGATCATGGTGGAGGCGGAGGCGGCGTTCAGGGCGATGACGTCGTAAGCGTCATCCGGGTTCACGGCGAGCACGGTCTCGACGACCTGCACTTCGTTGCGCAGGGTGTGCGGGAACAGCGGGCGCAGCGGGCGGTCGATGATGCGGCAGGCGAGGATGGCCTCGGAGCTCGGACGGCCCTCACGACGGAAGAAGGAGCCCGGAATCTTGCCGGCTGCGTACATCTTCTCTTCCACGTCGACGGTCAGCGGGAAGAAATCGTAGTTCTCCTTCGGGCTGGAGCCGGCGGTGGTGGTGGACAGAATCATCGAATCGTCGTCGAGGTAGGCGGCCACAGCACCATCAGCCTGCTGTGCAAGGCGGCCGGTCTCGAAGCGCAGCGTGCGCTTGCCGAACGATCCATTATCGATTACGGCCTCAACGGCCTTGATTTCGGGACCCTCCATAGGGTTCCTCCTTTTTTACTTATCTGTTATTCCTACATACAGTTGCGGCTTCGCGCCGCATGTCCTCTTCAGCGGACGTCACATACCGTGTTTCGGCTGGCCCCTTGGCCACCGTTTCCTCGTGTCAACCCATTCATTCGGGTTCTCTTTTCGGCCTTGCCTATCTGAACATCGGCACTTGGCTTGATTTGCGTAATGCAGCACAGTGCTTGTTTGCGGCCTATCCTCTAACCCTCTTGCTGTTGTTGCCGTTGGCTGGCGTATGTAAAACGCCCGAGCACCATTGTAGGTACTCGGGCGGAAGTCTGAAATTATCGACGCAGACCCAGACGCTCGATGAGGGAGCGGTAACGGTTGATGTCAACGCCCTTGAGGTAGTCAAGCAGACGACGACGATCACCGATCATGAGCTGCATGCCGCGACGGGAGTGGTGGTCGTGCTTGTGCTGCTTCAGGTGCTCGGTCAGGTCGGAGATACGCTTGGACAGGAGGGCAACCTGGACCTCGGGGGAACCGGTGTCACCTTCGTGCGTTGCGTACTCGTTGATAATCTGGGTCTTCTCTTCAGCCGTCAGTGCCACGGCATCCTCCTTAATTGTGTCGTTGCGCGGTGTTCCGTGCGGGCTCGCTCGAAACGCTCTCTATCCGCGGGCGAAATCACGCCAAATGGATACTTTACGGCAGGGTGCGGACCGCACAGAGCATCCGCAGCAATCAAGTAATCACACAGCGGTCAGCAGCCCGCCGAACAGTACGACGAACAGCGCCAACGTCTCAATCACAAAGTACAGAATGAAGCTTGCCCAGCTTTTGGTGAGCACATTGAGCGGCGAGCTTTTCTTGATGACGACCAGTAGGCCTACGAAGATCACGGCATACACGGCGATGCCGATGGCCGCGGACAGAATGCCGAGGTTTGCCGCGTTGGCCAGGGCCGACTGATCGCCGTACACCACATAGGTGGAATACCAGAAGTTCAGGTTGAGCATGCTCAGGCCCGCGATGAATTGCTCGAAGGCGAGACCCAGCACGAATACGATCAGCCAGGGCCAGGATGGCGAGACGACCACCGCCATCGCCAGGCCCACGTAGGTGATCACCACGGCCACCCAGCCGATCAGCGCGATACCCTGCGGCGCTACGCCATTGAACATGGAGATGATGGCGTCGGTGTTGTTGACGGCCAACGTGCGGCCGAACCAGTACGGTGCGATGATTGCGGCCAGCACGCCCACGATGATGGCCACCCAGCGCATCGGATGCGAGCGCCGACGTTCGATGTCCGCCAGCGACAGGTCGCTGACCGGAATCGAAGCCTCGGGGTGCTTGGAAACCTCAACGGTCTCCACTTTGCCGCCCACCACTTCGATAGCCTCGTTGGGTTCCCTGTTCATGCACCGCCTCACCGACTGCGTCTGATTCACACTGCTTTATCTGCAACGACCACATTAATAGCGGGTCGCCACATAACAAAAAACCGGCGATAATTCGCCGGCTTTCAAGTGGAGCGGATGACGGGAATCGAACCCGCGTAATCAGTTTGGAAGACTGAGGCTCTACCATTGAGCTACATCCGCGTGTAGGGCGTCGCTTTTGGCGACTTGAGACATTATACACAAATCGCCGAAAGCGGCAAGCCCGTCTGTCTACAAAGTCCTGCGCCGAGGTTCCCGATGACGGAGAAGCCTCGGCACAGGTACGTAGTCACGCTGAAATCACAGGTGGATGAAGCGGGCCTCGTATGGGGCGAGGTCGGCGTCGAGCGGCTCCTTGATTACGGCGTTGCCTTGCTCATCGGCACCGGCGTTCAGGTGAACGTGCTGCTCGAGTTCGGAGAAGTTGAACAGACCGACCAGCACGGCGTCATCGACCTTGCGGACCACGGCGAGCACGGCATCGTTGAAGGTGTCCCAGGTGGAGACCCAGGCGTCCGGAGCGAAGCAGGGGTCATGACGCTCTTCGCGCAGGCCTTCCATGCCCTTGAACAGTCGGTTCTGGAGCGTGCCTGCCTTCTTGCGCAGTGCGGCCTTGTCCCAATCGAACTTGCTGCGGTGCAGGTTGCGGCTGTCCTCCACGCGATCGGGGTCTTCCTTGTAATCCCAGCCGTTGAGCTGGCCGATCTCATCACCACAGTTGAGCATCGGGAAGCCACGCAGGAACGCCATGGTCTGGTGCATCAGCAGGTCGCGCTTGATGGAGGTCTCGAGCAGCGGCTTGTCGTGCGTGATGATGGCCTTTTCGATGCCGGTGAGGGAGGCGGTGGTGCCGCAGCTGCGGGCGTCGCGGGTGGCTTCGTCGTAGTTGTAGAGCTCGCCCATCGACCAGCTGCCAGGCACTGCGCCCTCGTAGAAGTGGTACAGGAATTCCTTGTGCTTGAGCGGGTCGATGTCGAGGTAGCGTTCCACGTCCTCATCGAGACCCCAGCCGATGTCGTCATGGCAGCGCAGGTAATTGACGAACCAGCAGTTGTCGGGCAGGGCGTCGAACTGGTCGATCTGGTTCTTGAGCAGGCGCACGTCGCGGCTGGCGAGCGCGCTCCACAGGTTCACCATGATGGACACGTTGTAGAGCATGTGGCACTCGGGGGCTTCCGGGGTGCCGAAGTAGGCGGCGAGCTCCTTGGGAGCCATCACCACTTCGCCCTTGAGCACGACCGCCGGGCAGACGCATTCGAGGATAATGCGCAGCATGCGCACGATGGTGTGTACCTGCGGCAGGTTGCGGCAGTTGGTGCCGAGCTCCTTCCAGATGTACGGCACGGCGTCGATGCGGAAGACCTCCACACCAAGGTTGGCCAGATGCATCACGGAGCCCATCATGGCCACGAGCACCTTGGGGTTACGGTAGTTCAGATCCCACTGGAACGGGTAGAACTGGGTCATCACCCACTTGTTCATCTGCTCGTTCCAGCTGAAGTTGCCCGGCGCGGTGTTCGGGAAGACCTGCGGCACGTGGGCGTCATACTCGTCCGGAACCGTGCGGTCGTCGTAGCAGAAGTAGTAGTCCTGGTATTCGGGGTCGCCGGCCTGCGCGGCCTTGGCCCAGCGGTGGGTGGAGGCAGTGTGGTTCATTACGAAGTCGATGCACAGGCTGATGCCGGCGCGGCGCAGTTTCTTGGCGAGGGCGGCGAGGTCCTCGTTGGTGCCGAGCTTCGGATCCACATTGTCGAAGTCCTCGACCGCATAGCCGCCGTCGTTGTTCGGGTGCGGCATCTGCAGCAGCGGCATCAGGTGCAGGTAGGTGAGCTTCTGCTCCTTCAGGTACGGAATCTTGTCGGCAAGCTTCTTCAGGTCGCCGGCGAAGAGGTCGGTGTACATGGTCATGCCGAACATGTCGCCGCGCTTGTACCATTCGGGATCTTGTTCGCGGGTCTTGTCGAGGCGCTTCAGATCGGTTGGGCGGTCGGCGTAGGCGGCGGCCATGGATTCGAGGAGCGCGTTGAAGTCTTCGGCGGCGGTTGCGCGCTCGCCGTACAGGCTCATGAAGAGGGTCTCGAGCTCTTCCTTACGGGAGTCGAGGCGGGAGAGAAAGACCGGGCTTGGAGTATGGCGCTTGGCTGCGGCGCCGGACTTCGTCGAGACTGCGCGCTTTGCCGTCGATCGCGTGGCCGTCTTCACTGTTTTTGCAGTCTTGGCCTTGGCTGCGGTGGTTGTTTCTTGTACCGATTGGTTACCCTGAGCCATCGGAAACTCCTTCGTCCCATTCTTTTGCCCGCGTCAACCGTTTGACGTTGATGCCTATAATATCGAACCGGTTCGACAGCGGTATGCGCGACACACCGTGCTATTTCGCGTATTGCAGCGGCTCGTTCAATCGGCAAGCGCGACCACAGCCGAGGCAATCGGGCCATCGTGACTCAGGGAAATGTGGATGACGGGAATCGAACCCGCGTAATCAGTTTGGGAGACTGAATTACTGACAATATCTCCATCGTTTGCATAATCGCTCTTGGGATTTCGCACATCATCACGAGAAGATCCACCGCAATCAACCGTCAGCTCACGGAAAGCACGAGCAACTACGCCGGAAAGCATCACATGCGGCACTCCACGCGAATCATCGAGGACTTCCACTTCGCGCCACGGGAAGTTGTCCAGCGTGAACGGGTAGGACCGCTCCCCCAGCGCCTCGCACCACGCTTTGAGGAACGCCTCCTTGCCAGCCCACTTGGCGGCCAGATGCACAGCTTCGCCATCGTTTTTGAGCCGCGCACGCTCGGCGGCCTGACGTAGCTCGCGCACGGAGAACAGCGAGCGCATATGCGACCCCGGTTCGGCCAGCTGCTCGGCGAATGCGGCGACATCGACCACGTCATGTCCCAGACCATATGTGTTCATGATTTCTATTGTCCATCGTCAATACACGTTTAGGAACGATTGTCACATGCTCCCACCGAGGCAATGCTACGTGCTGAACTTGCAGCGCGTCATATCTCGCTTACGAGGGGTACATTCTCGGACCGTCGGAGGTCTATCTGCTTTGCGAGGGGTTGTTGCCCAAGTAGCAGCAGCCCCAAAACGTTGAAACAGCGTTATGGGAATGCCGTTTATAGACGGACTCACACGGATCAGATACCCCTCGCAAAGCAGATAGCATTCCGCAACAGAGCCAATGTACCCCTTCCAACGCAGAAACCCCTCCGAAGAGGGGTTTCCGCAGCGTTACGAGGTCAAGCATCAGGCTGAGCCGTAAAGCGGGAAACCCAATGGGTTTCCCGTAGGCGAAATGAGCGGGACATACCACAGGTGTCCCGCGAAGGAATCCTGATGGGAGCCGTCTGAATCAGGCTTCGTAGAAGCCAGATTCACCGAGGCGAGCATCAGGATTCAGCAGCATCGCCTTTTCGACTTCGTGGTGATCATAGCCGCGGTGATCCTCATGGAAGCGACGGTTGTCGATCGGCTCGTAGAGCGCGGCGCGACCCATCATGCCTTCCTCGAGGTGGCGCTGGCCAGCGGCGAGGCGCTCGTTGGCGCGTTCACGCCACTTGGCCAGAGCCTCCTCACCATCGGCCTTGGCCACGGCGGCTTCGAAAGCACCAGGATGGACCAGCGCCACGAAACCGGACACATGGCCGAAGCCAAGCGATGTGGCCAGACCGGCCTTGACCGGGCGACCAGTGGTCTCGCGGCCAAACTGGTCTTCACCGCCGCCGATGCGCAGCGGCTTGCGCAACCAGACCATGTGGTCATCACGCTGCAACTTCGGATCGACGCAGTCGAGCGACGCGTTCGCCGGAATCACGCCGGACTTGAACAGCTGGGTCAGGCCGTTGACCTGGAAGATGCAGGCACCGCCCTTGGCGTGGCCGGTGAGCGTCTTCTGGGAGATCACGAACAGCGGGTTGCCGTCCGTGCGGCCGATTGCGTGGGCCAGCGTGTTGTGCAGCTCGGATTCGTTCGGATCGTTGGCATTCGTGGACGTATCGTGCTTGGAGACCACGGCGATATCGTCCGCGGAGACGCCCAGCGCGGCCAGATCGCGCACCAGCTTGGACTCGCGGCCACCGAGGCCTGCCGCCAGAGCGCCAAGGCCCGGAGCCGGAATCGAGGTGTGCGCACCGTCGGCATAGCTGTGGATGAAGCCGACCACGGCCGCGACCGGCAGACCGAGCTTTTCGGCGATGTCGCCGCGGGTCACCAAGATCGTGCCGCCGCCCTGGGATTCCAGGAAGCCGCCACGACGACGGTCGTTCGCACGGGAGAAGAAGCGCGCGTCGATGCCCTTGCCGTACATTTCGGCGGAGTTGGCGGTGGCGTTCATGTTGCCGAAGCCAATCACGGATTCCACGCCGATGTCGTCGATTGCGCCGGTGACCACGAAATCGGCCTTGCCGAGCGCGATCTTGTCGACGCCTTCTTCGAGGGAGACCGCGGCGGTGGCGCAGGCGGAGACCGGCTGAATCATGTTGCCGTAGCCGCCGATGTAGGACTGCATCACATGCGCGGCCACCACGTTCGGCAGAGCTTCCTGCAGAATGTCGGTCGGAATCTCATGGTTGAGGAAGCGGTCGAGGTAGAGCTTGCGCATCGAAGCCATGCCACCGAAGCCTGTACCCTGCGTGGAGGCGACCAACGACGGGTGAATCGACTGCAGGATTTCAGCCGGAGTGAAGCCCGCGTTCAGGTAGGCGTCCACGGTAGTGACGATGTTCCACAGTGCGATCTTGTCCACGTCGCCGACCATCGATGCCGGAATACCCCAGCGGGTCGGGTCGAAGCCCTTCGGGAACTGGCCGCCGACCGTGCGGGTCATCGTGGCGCGACGCGGCACGCGAATCATCGAGCCGGCGTGGCGGGTCACATTCCATTCGCCGGATTCGGCGTCCGGGGCAATGGTGGTGTGCTTGGCGTCCAGCTTGACGTATTCTTCGGCGACTTCGCGGCTCGGCACGGAGAAGGTGACATCGTGGTCCAGGAAGACCTCGGCTTCCTCTTCGTCAGCGCCATCCTTGTAGTCGTTACCCATGCCTTCCTCGAATGGACGGATGCCGGAGCGGGCCACGACCTCGTCGTGGTAGCGCTCGGCGATATCCTCTTCAGGCACCAGGTTGCCGTCGGTGTCGTACCAGCCTGGCTTCGGGCTGTCAGCCCAGGTCAGTAGGCCCATGTTCCAGGCCAGTTCAAGCACCGCGCCGGCGCTCAGGTCGACTTCACCATCCGAATGGATGCCCAGTTCGGCTTCGGCACGAGTGCGGCCGGAACCCCACGGTCCGAGTTCGCCGATGGACACGATGACGATTTCGTCCTCCGGCTTGGCGGTGACGCCCTGCCAGTCGGCCAGGTCGACATGCGCCTGCTTGGTGACGATTGGTGTAGGCAGAGCCTTGAGGGACGCAGCGATGGCACTGCTTTCCTCATCCGATTCCTCATTCGAGGAAGCTTCCTTCTCGGCATCCGCCATGGCCTCCGCGCGCAGGGCCTTGATGTCGATGGGCTCGGAGCCGAGGCCACCGGTCAGGTCCACGTCGAGCGGTGCCTTGATGGCTTCCGCACGCGATTCCGCGGTGCACAGATCAAGCAGCTTGGCTGCAATCTGCGCGGTGGAATAGGTGTGGATGCCGTGACGCTCCACCACGTTGACCAGCGGATCGTTGCCGCCCATCAGGCCGGTGCCGCGCACCCAGCCGATCTTCGGGTGGGCGAAGGTCACGCGGCCGGCCCATGCATCGCGCTCGGCACGGGCACGATTCACCACGGCATCGAAGGCGGACTTGACTTCGCCATAAGCACCGTCACCGCCGAAGACGCCACGGTTCGGGGAGCCGGGCAGCACCACGTGCAGCTTGTGCTGCACGTTGGTGTCTGCACCGATCTTGGACAGGCCAGCGATCGCGCGTTCCACGCCCCAGAGCATGAGTCGTGCCTGGGATTCGAACAGGTCGCCGGCATCGGCCAGTGTGCCATGCACCGGCGGAGCGGCGAACGGGAAGAACAGAGTCGGCTCCCACGCGGGCTTCAGGATGGTTGTGGTGGCACCGGAGGTCTTCTTTTGCTCGTGGCCCACCCAGTCGACCAGCGCATCCACATCGCGGTAGCTGGAAAGGTTGGCCGGCACCAGCCACAGCTTGGCATTGCCGGTGGCGTGCTCGCGGTAGGCCTGCTTGGCCCATGCCTTGACGGATGGCTTGAAGCTGTGCGAGGTGGCCACCACGGTGGCACCGCCGGCAAGCAGACCTTCGACCACCTGCGCGGCGATTGAGTTCGGGCTCACACCGGTCACGATGGCGATGTCGTTCGCGAAGCGGGATGCGGCAGCATCAGAAGCAGCCGGCTCGAGGGCTTCGGCAGCGACCTTTTGGAAGGCGGCCTTGAGATCATTGTCGGCCGCATGGTCAGCGAACCAAGTGGCTTCGTCGGCGATGGTCTTGCCGAGGCCGATGAAGCTGCCGGCAAGCGTGGAGGCGTCGCGGTTGTAATAGGCACGCGCCAGATCCTCGCGCGCGGAAGCCCAACGGTCGTCAAAGAGGATGGCCTTGTTCGCATCGAAGCGAGGTTCAACCTGCTTGGGCCAGTCGGAGCCAAGTTCGGCTTCGACCGCAGCCACCACGGCCGCATTCTCATCCTCGGACTCTTCCGGCACCGGAGCGGCCACGCCGAGCTCGTTCAGCACGAAGCGAGCCGTGGCGGCAAGCACGCCGTTGGAACCAGTGACCTTCTCAGCGAAGGCATCAAGCGCCGCAGAATCCACCACAGCACCACCGGCCGCGCCGCCTGCGGACGGCAGGGCAACCGAAACACCCTTGAGCTGGGCGACGGCCTGTACGGCAGCATCGATGAGCTTATCGGCTTCGGCCTTGGACTGCACGGCTGCGGTTGGCAGCTTGGCCAAGTCGCCGCCACGGGAGCTGGCACCTTCACGGGTGTCGAGTAGCAGCGCGGCAAGCACGCTGGCCACCCAACCTTCGCCGAGCTGCCAGACGTTGGTCACACGGTCGCGAATGTACTGCTGCTTAACGCCAGCGGCACCGAACAGAGCACGCAGACGATCGCGCAGCGCTTCGGACAGCACAGCACCGAACGGCTTGTAGTTCGGGGCGGCCTTGTTGACGATTTGCGCAAGCTGCACCAGCGTCGCCTCGGCAGCGCCATCCACACTGGCCACGCCCAGTTCGGAACTGATATCCATCAGCAGCTGGTTACGACGGGAAGAGACGCCGTTGGTCAAGGTGTCGGTGGTGTCGGTGCTGCCAATCTGGTCGAGGCGCACCTTGGCGGAGTAGGCCATGAGCACACCGATGGCGTCGGATGCCTTGAAGGGGAGATCCTCGACGGCAGCACCACTAGGAGCACCGGCGGCAGGAGCAGGCACAGGAGCCGCAGCGGCAGCATTCCCTTCAACGGTAGGATCCTTGGCAGGGGCAACGCCGGAGCCGAGCTTGGCGACGGCGGATCCGCCAGCGGGAGCGGTCTCAACCGGAGCTGAGGGCGCAGTCTCTTCGGAATCTTCCTCGGGCACCAGGGAATCGGTATCAGTCATGTAGACGCGGCCTTCATCGCGGCCCACGTTGTAGACCACGGTGTCAACACCAGCGAATTCAGGCAGACGCAGGGTCTTGGCACCGAGGTTGGCGAGTGTAGGCGCGTTGCCGAGGCCGACTTCCACGTATTCCTCAACGCCGAGGCCGCCAGCGGTTCGCGAGCCGAAGAGCAGCGCCTGGGTTTCGATCCAACGCACCGGGGATGCGAACTGCCAGGAGAGCAGTTCGGTCAGCAACAAGCGGCCGAGCTTCTGGTCGTCGGCGGCGTAGGAATCCCACACAGCCGGGTTCTCCAGAGCCTCGCGGATGCGCTCGGACGGCACGACTTCGAGAATCTTCGCCGCGAATTCCTTGGTCATCTCGAACGGTGTGGCCACCAGGTTCGGAATGTAGCGGCCGACCAAGCGGCCACGGTAGTCGATGTGCTGCGGCAGCAATGCGTCGAGCTTGTCGCGGAACTCCGGCACACCCTTCCTGAGTAGGGTGGAGTGGAACGGCACGTCGATGCCCGGCACCAGCATGAACGCCGGCTTGCCGCCGTATTCGGCGACTCGGCGGGCGGCGTCGGCCTTCAATGCCTTGAGACCGGCGATGGTACCGGCGATGGCGTACTGCTGGCCGGCAAGGTTGTAGTTCACGATCTGCAGGAATTCGCCGCTCTTCTTGGCCACGGATTCCACGTATTCCTTCACGTGAGCGTCATCCACGCCGAACTGGTTCGGTCGCAGGGCTCCCATGCGGTAGTTGGAGCGGCCCTGGGCATCGCGATCGATCAGGTGATGCATCGTGGAGCCGCGGTGGAACACGAGTTCGAGCACGGTTTCCAGTGGGATCACGCCGGCGAATGCGGAGAGCGCATTGTATTCGCCGAGCGAATGGCCGGCGAAGTAGGCGGGCCAGATATCGGCACCGGCTTCGCGCAGACGAGCGGTCTGGGCGAAGGCCACGGTGGCGAGCGCCACCTGGGTGAACTGGGTCAGGTTGAGCAGGCCTTCAGGATGGCGGTAGGTGACGCCGTTGGCGGTCAGTTCCTTCGGGTTATCGCGCACGAGGCCGATGATCGAGAAGCCCAGCTTGGATCGGGTGAGCTTGTCGGCGCGCTCCCACACGTCGCGGGCCGCGGCGGACTTGGCACGCTCGTCCAGCACCATGCCTTGCTTCTGGATGCCCTGGCCGGGGTAGACGAAGGCGGCGCGAGGCGCGCGCACCAATGCGGTGCCGCGGGAGACGAGCTGGCCGTCGATACGGCAGGTGACTTCGAGGGCCATGCCGCCGTGGCTTACCTTGCCGACGCGTTCCACGGAGATCTCCACCTGATCGTTCAGCTGGACCATGCCGTACATGTTGTAGGTCCAGCCGGCAATCTCGTAGTGCGCACCCTTCTCGTCGGTGGCCTGCACCGCGTGCTGGGCGGTGGCGGAGAGCCACATGCCGTGCACAAGCGGAGCCTGCAGCCCGGAGATGCGAGCGCCGCGCGTGGAGGTGTGGATCGGGTTGAAGTCGCCGGAGGTGCGGGCGAATGCGGTCATGTCGCCGGGGGCGGTGACCTTGACGCGGCGCAGCAGACGCCTCGGCGTAGGCTCAATCTCGTCATGCTCGGCGTCGCCGAATTCAGGGGCGTCGGTCGGCAGCGCGTCGGAGTAGACGCGGCCGCGGATGGCGAAACGTTCGGTTTCACGGGCGAGCAGCGTGCCGTCGGCGGCGGTGTGGGTCACATGGATGGTGACCACGCGGCCGGAGGCGGATTCGAAGTAATCCTCCGCCCAGGAAGCCAGTGTGACGGTTTCGCCGACGTGGCGCAGCAGCTCGTCCTCATCAACCTCAAGTTCGATGAGATGGTCGAGATGCACGGCGTTGAGCAAGCCCTCAATGACTGGGTAGCCGTTGACGGACACGGAACCGAGCGCCGCGTAGATCGCCGGCCAGGCCGGGCCGACCAGCGCGTCGGGGGCGATGCGGCTGGGCTGCAAATCGGCCGGCAGCGCACCGCCGGTGGCCGCCTCATGATCGAAGCCGAGGTTGGCGGACAGGGTGTAGGTGGTATGTGCTTCGCCGAATACGCGATCGGCGGCGGCCACGATCTGAGGCATTGCGGCGAGCTTGTCGCCGGTGATGGCGGTGTTGCCGATGCCTGCGGTGGCGGCAAGCATCGCGTACACGTCCGGAATCAGTCGTTCACGGTCCACGACCGGCACGCGGCCGGGCTCAGCGCCGTCCACGATCAGCGGGATGACGATGTCGCGCACGGCGTGCTTGGAGGCGCCGCCGTCCGGGTCGTTGTCCCAGAAGGTATCGAGATGGATGTCGAGGTCGTACTTGCCGGCTGCGGCATCGAATGCGCGAATCTCGTAGTGCTTGTCGCCCAGGGCAGTACCGTAGGCGGGATTGTCGGTGATGTGGCCGACCCAAGAGATGTTCGGGGACTTGCGGATGAAGTCCTCGGCGGAGGTCGCTTCGCCGAGCGCGGCGAAATCGTTGGCTTCGGACTCAGCTTCGCCAGACTCCGCCTCCTTGGCGCGCTCGATGGCGGCATGCTCGAAGCGACCAAGAATCGAGGCAACCGGCTCGTCCACGGTGGTGATGCCGGCCACGGAGATAGGGCCGGGAATGGCACGCACGGAATCAGCGGAATACCGCGCATCTTCGGACTGCCAGAGCTGATCCTGACCCCACCAGCGCAGCAGATCGTTGTCGATGACCGGCACGAACGGCATTGGCTTCGGGTATTCACGCACGAGCACTGGGAACCAGGCCACATCCGCAGGTACCACCTTGAGTTCAGTAGTACGTGGGTAGACCTCGGCCAGCTTGGCGAGTGCTGCGGATGGGTCGGCAGCCACATCGGCGCGAGTCAACAGTCCGACCGCGGCAGCCTCTTCGGCAGTGGCATCAGCTTCAGCGAACAGTTTAGAGGTGAATTCGCCGGAATCGGTGCGATTGACGCGGGCTTCGATGCGCTCGAGCAGGTGCTGGAAGCGGTCGGCATACGTGGGATCGACCCATGGGAAGGCGAGATCGGCGAAGCGCTGCGCCCATTCCAGATAGGTCATGGAGGCAAGGTCGCCGAAGTACGGCTTGGCGGTCTTGTCCAGCGCGGCGATAATCTCCTCACGACGGGAATCCAATTCCTCCGGGTGCTTCATCACGCGCACCAACAGTCGACCGCACTCGGCGGAAGCGTTTTCCAGTTCGTAGATGTCCGCATGCAGGTGGCTCAGGCCAGAGGAGACACCACCCACGGACTTGCCGGACGGCACCCAGTGCGCGGACTGCGGCGCGAACACGTCGGCAGTGGCGCCTTCGACACCATCGCCGGCGGCCGCAGCTCCGGCAATGCCCGGCGTCTTGACCAGCAATTGCTTGACTTCAGGGCTGGTGTGCGCTTCCTTGGCGGTCATCACGGCAGTGCCCACAAGTACGCCATCCACCGGCATATCCGGCAGACCGTAGGCGCGGGCCCACTGGCCGGAAATGTAGTCGGCGGCGCGTTCAGGGGTGCCGATGCCACCGCCGGCCACGAGCACCAGATTCTCGCAGGCGCGCACGTCGGCGTAGGTGGCGGCCAGCAGATCATCCAGAGCCTCCCAGCTGTGGTGGCCACCGGCTTCGCCGCCTTCCACCTGGATCATGATGGTGGCGGGCGCCACGGCCTTGGCGATGGCCACCACCTGGCGGATCTGGTCCACGGTGCCGGGCTTGAAGCTCACGTATGGCAGACCGTCGGCATGCAGCTGCTTGATCAGCGTCACAGCCTCGTCCAACTCGGGAATGCCGGCGGAGACCACCACACCATCAATCGGGGCGCCGGACTGACGCTTCTTCGGCACGATGCGGGAGGAGCCGAACTGCAGGTTCCACAGGTAGCGGTCCATGAACATGGCATTGAATTCCACCGTGCGACCTTCTTCGAGCTGTTCCTCGAGCGCGGCCACATGGCGGTCGAACACTTCGGCGGTCACCTGGCCACCGCCTGCGAGCTCGGCCCAGTAGCCGGCGTTGGCGGCCGCAGCCACGATCTCCGGATCCACGGTGGTCGGCGTCATGCCGGGCAGCAGCACCGGCGGCTTGCCTGTGAGACGGGAGAACTTGGTGACGAGCTTGTCGCCGGCCGGCGTGCTGATCACGCGCGGCGCGAACGTCTTCCAGTTCTGCGTACGCTGGGGCTCGCCTTCCAATGTGGAGAGCGCGGCGCGTTCGGCCAGCGTGGTGGCTTCCACCACACCAACGCCGGTGCCCTGCACCACGTTGCCGATAAGCTTGCCGAGCGTATTGCCCGGCCCCAAATCCACAATCCACAGTTTGGCCGGGTTTTCAGAGGCTTCCAGCAGCTGCTTGACGCGGGCGTTCCAGTCCACGTGATTAATGAGCACTTCCTCGGCGAGCGCGCGGGCACGATCCTGATCGAATCCGCAAGCAGCCGCCCATGCCACGGTCCGTTCGACAGCCTCGCCCATCAGCGGCGAGTGGAACGGCAGGGTGACTTCCAGGTATTCCAGGGTGGGGTTGAACACGGTGCCGCCGCGCAGCTTCTGTTCGCGCAGCTTGGCCTGATGCTTGTGTTCACGCTCGGTTTCCACGGCGAACGCGGCCAGATCCTCGGGGTATCCGGACAGCACGTAATGGTTCGTGGAGTTGGTGACGGCGATGGAGATTGGGCCATGGGCGCGACCGGATTCGGCCACGCGCGCGATCAGCGCCTCGACCTGTGCCTTGTTGGCTCCCTTGACGGAGAGCATCGGGCTGGCGTCGCCATACTTGGGGGCGAGTCCCAGCGCGCGCACGCGGCGGGTGCCGGCGGCACCGATCAATGCCGCAGTAGCCAGGATTTCATTAAGTGCGTCAGCAGCGCCTTCGACGGAACCGGCTTCTTCAATGGCTCGGGCCATGTGCACGGCAAGCACACCCTGCGAGTGACCGAGCACGGCGACCGGGTGCGCGGCCGACAGTTCGTAGCCGAGATGCTCCAGATCGAGCAGTGCGCCGAGCTGGGTCAGTGCGATGCCTTCCACCGATGCGGTGGCATCGGCCGCGGCGCCAAGCTTGGCCGGGTTCGGCGTGAAGGCGAACAGATCGACCGGGCGGCCGGTGGTGGCCAGCAGGTCTGCGGCGACCGGGGTCAGCAGTCGGTTCGCGGCCTCGGCGTGCGCGTGCAGCGCATCGGCAAGGCTGGGATCGGTGGTCTGATCGGCGAGTGCGACCGGCCACGGGGTGGACTGTCCGGCGAAGGCGAGCGCATGCGGCTCAGCGGCCAGGCGATTAAGGAAGAAGGTGGTCATTGGTGTTTCCTTGAGGTTGGTGGGTTGGTTGAACGTTTAGAGCGGCTGGTTGCCGTGGTGTTTGGTGGTACGTTTCACACGCCGCTTGGTGGCCAGCGTGGCGAGCGATTCGATGATGACCTCGCGTGTCTGTTCGGGGTCGATCATCGCGTCGATCTGACCGATTTCGAGCGAAAGGTTCGCGTTCACCGTGCTGGTTTCGTAATCCTTGATGTATTTGGCTCGTAGAGCCTCCACATCAAGACCAGCGGCCTTGGCCTTGGCCAGATCGTGGCGATGGATGATGTTCACCGCGCCGGCAGCGCCGAGCACCGCGATCTGCGAACTGGGCCACGCGAAATTCAGGTCGGCGCCGATCGCCTTGGAGCCCATCACGATGTAGGCGCCGCCGAATGCCTTGCGCAGCACCACGGTGACCAGTGGCACCTGCGCGTTGGCATAGGCGTAGATCACTTTGGCGCCGCGGCGGATGATGCCGGCGTGCTCCTGATCGGAGCCCGGCTTGTATCCGGGCACATCCACCAGGGTCACTACCGGTAGGTTGAAGGCGTCGCACAGGCGCACGAATCGTGCGACTTTCTCCGAGGAATCCACATCGAGGATGCCGGCTCGCACGTTCGGCTGGTTCGCCACGATGCCCACCGGTTTGCCTTCGATGCAGGCGAATCCCACAAGCGCCGAGGCACCGAAGAGTTCCTGCACCTGCACGAATTCGCCGTAATCGGTGATGCAGCGGATCACGTCGAGCATGTCGTAGGGCTGACGTTCGTTGGCGGGTACGATGGCGGCGAGACGCTTGGCGGTGTCGCGTTCGGCGCGGGTGGCGGCGTACGCGTAGGTCGGCGGCTGGCTGTCCGCGTTGGATGGCAGGTAGGCGAGCACGGTGCGCGCGTAGTCGATGGCGTCGGATTCGTCTTCGCCGAGGTAGTGGGCCACGCCGGAGACCTTGTTGTGCACTTCGCCGCCGCCGAGGTCGGCCATCGAGATGGTCTCACCGGTGGCTGCCTTGACCACGTCCGGACCGGTGACGAACATGTTCGAGTTCTCGCGGGTCATGATGATGAGGTCGGTCAGGGCCGGGCAGTAGACGGCGCCGCCGGCACAGGGGCCGAGAATCAGGCTCAGCTGCGGCACGAATCCGCTGGCCTCACAGGTTTTGCGGAAGATGCGGCCGTACTGGGTGAGCGCGGCCACGCCTTCCTGGATGCGGGCGCCGCCGGAGTCCACGATGGCCACGATCGGCACCTTGAGATCGATGGCCATATCCATCAGTCGGCAGATTTTCTCACCTTCCGCGGTGCCCAACGTGCCACCTTTGACGGAGAAGTCCTGCGCATAGACGGCGACTTTGCGACCGTAGACGAGGCCGAATCCGGTGATGACCGCGGCCCCGGCGTTGCCGCCGGCGATGTTGCCGCCCTGGAATCGTCCGATTTCCTCGAACGAACCGGTGTCGAACAGCAGATCGAGGCGTTCGCGCGCGGTTTTCTTGCCTTTGGCATGCTGCTTGTCGCGGGCGCGGTCTTCGGCGGCGCGGGCCAGTTCCGCGGCTTTGACCACGGCCGCGCGCAATGGCTGGTGGGTGGACGGCTGTGCGGCGTCGGCGCCTGCGGAGGCGGAGGCTCCCGTTCCGGCGGCGGCCTGCACGGCTTTGACCGCCGGCGAATCCATGATGTCAGTCATTCTTGCCGCCTTCCTGCTGCTTGCCGCCGGTCACGTCGAGCGTGACCAGGGTGTCGCCGGCCTCCACGCCGTCGGCCGGGCTGACGAAGATCTTCTTGACTTCGCCGGCCGCGGGTGCGTACACGTAGTTCTCCATCTTCATGGATTCGAGCACCACCAAAAGGTCGCCCTTGGCCACCTGCTGTCCTTCGGACACGTTGATGCGCGTCACCACGGCCTGCATCGGGGAGGCGATGATGCCGGATTTGGCACCATCGTTCACCTTGGCCGCGCTGGAGTCGACGTTGTGCAATCCGGCACCGCGCAGCGGCTGGGTCGGGCGCTTGGCATTGCGGGCGCGGGCGGAGCCGGTCAGGTTCTCCACGATGTCGAGCGGCACGGTGAGCTTGACGCGGCGATCGTTCATCTCGATGACGAACGTCTCGGACTTGGTCTTGTCCGCGGCATCGGCGGCCGCTCCCGGAGCACCGGCGATTGCGGCGCCCAGCGATGCCGGCTGGCCGGCACGGGCGGAATTCGGCTCACGGTTCAGATACGTGCGCTCCAGCCACTTGGTGGTCACCGAGAACGGATGGCCATGCTCGGCGGTGAAGTCATCGTTGCGGAAGATCTCCTTGTACAGGGAGATCGGCGTCGGCACGCCTTCGATCACCAGCTCGTCGAGTACGCGGCGCACTCGGGCCACGGCGTCAAGACGGTTCTGCGCGGTGATGATCACCTTGCCCATCATCGAATCGAACTTCGGGGAGATCGTATCGCCCTGCTCCACGCCGGTGTCGATGCGCACGCCCGGGCCCGCCGGCCATTGGATCTTTTCGAGTGTGCCGGAGCCCGGGGTGAGGTTGGTTGCCGGATCCTCGCTGGTGATGCGCAGCTCGAAGCTGTGGCCGCGCGGTTCGGGGGCGTGAGTTAGTTCGCCGCCTGAAGCGATCACCAGTTGTTCGCGCACCAGATCGAGTCCGCTGACCTCTTCGGAGACCGTGTGCTCCACCTGCAGGCGTGGATTGACTTCAAGGAAGTACACCTTGCCGTTCGGCGTCACCATGAATTCGCAGGTGCCGAGGCCCACATAATCCACGGTGGTGAACAGTCTGCGGGAGTATTCCTCCAGCGTCGATACCACTTCCTCGGTCAGGAACGGCGCCGGCGCCTCCTCCACGAGTTTCTGGTTGCGTCGCTGCAGCGAGCAGTCGCGCGTGGAATACACGGTGAAGTTGCCGTGTGAGTCGCGGCCGGACTGGGTTTCCACATGGCGGGCCTTGTCCACGAACTTTTCGATGAAGTATTCATCGAGGTCGCCGCCCTGTAGTGCGTCGTGGTTCGTGTAGAAGCGGCGCAGCTCCTCGTCGTCATGCACCACGGTGATGCCGTGGCCTCCACCGCCGTCGGTGCGCTTCATCATGATCGGGTAGCCGTGGGTGTGCGCGAAGTCGAGCAGTGTGCGCACATCGGTCACGGGTTCGGAGATGCCCGGCACCGGCGGCACTTTGGCGCGCAATGCCACACGGCGGGCGGTGATCTTGTCGCCAAGGTCCACCAGCGCGGTGTGATGCGGCCCCACCCAAATCGCGCCGGCATCCTCGACCTTCTGTGCGAAGCTCGGCACTTCGGAAAGGAAACCGTAGCCTGGGTGTACGGCGTTCGCCCCGGAACGATGGAGGATGTCGATGAGCAGGTCTTCGTTGAGGTACGTGTCCTTGTAGGTGTCGCCGGAGAGCAGGTAGGCTTCGTCCGCCATGTCCACGTAACGGCTGTTGCGGTCCTGTTCGGCATACACGGCCACTGTGGAGATCCCCATCTCCTTGGCCGTGCGCACTACGCGAAGGGCGATTTCACCTCGGTTCGCGATCAGTAATTTTTTGACACTTTGAGTCATATCGTCAGATTGTCCTCGCGTCCTCCGGCTTCGGCAATCGGCATCCGAACAAAAGCTTTCACCCGGTTTTGTAGAGCCCAAACAAACGTCCGCGTAGGTTCCGCTTACGTAACCGGTAAGTTGAGACAGCCAAAAACACTGGAATTACAACGATTGCGCAAGTCGTCAATCATCCAACAACCAAGTTGACACTACTGTATTATTCGTCAATTACCAACAAAGATAATTTCCCAAATTTGTATTTTGATACGAAACCGAACGAAACCGCACACCCGTACGATGGCAATCACAGTTGGGAAGGCTCCTCACGTTGTGCCGGCATCCCCAGCAGGCATCCCGGCACAACGATCAAGAGAATCACAATTATTCATGCGCATATCGCGCGGCATATGCCACGCTCAGCGCAACCGTAGCGCGACTAAGGGGAACATCATGCAGACTTCACACACCGCGGCACCCACCGCCTCCACCGTATCATTCATTCGCCGCATCGCTTTGGTCTCCTGGAAGCCGGTGCTGTTCGCCGTGCTGCTGTGGCTGTCCGCCGCGGCCGGCGAAATCCCGATTCCGGGCACTCCGGTACCGATTACCCTGCAGACGTTTGTGGTGATGCTCGCCGGTCTGATGCTGCCTTGGCGTCAGGCCGGATCGGCACTGGCACTGTACATCGCCGCCGGCGCCATCGGACTGCCGGTGTTCGCCGGCGGTGCCTCCACCATGGCCCTGGTCGGCCCGAGCGCCGGCTTCATCTTCGGCTTCCTGCCGGGCGTGGTGGCGATCGCGCTGCTGCGCGGCAAGGCCGACACCACTTCCACCGCCCGCACCGCACTGACTGCGGCCCGTTACCTGTTCGCCGCCATCATCGGCGGTGTCGCCGTGGTGTACATGTTCGGTTTCCTCGTCCAGTCCGCGCTGACCGGCGCCCCCATCACCGCCGTGGCCCTGGCCTCGATGGGCTTCGTCGCCGGAGACGCCGTCAAGGCCGTGGTCGCCGCCCTGGCTGCCACCGGATTGACCAAGCTCAGCCGCTGAGTGCAAGGAATTCAGGAAATCATCCCGCTCCTCCCGAATTTCTTGCACTGAGCAGCCATCACCGCAAGGAATTCGGGAAATCGACCCATTGTCCCCGAATTTCTTGCACTCACGAACGCTCAGTGCAAGGAATTCGGGAGGTTGGGCCTCTCCACCGGAATTATGAGCGCTGACGGAAGCCTCCGGGAACACAACTAGAACAACAATTAAAAACAACTAGAACAACAACGCCTATTACAGCACACCGACGTCAGCCGTATGCACCATATGATCCACACCGTCCGACGTGCGCAGCACCAGAGACGCCTCATCGTCGAGGCCGATCGCCTTACCGGTCAACGTGGATCCGTCGGTGAAATGCGCTTCGACCTCACGGCCGCGGGCCCAGCATATGGCCTTCATTTCCGAGCGCAGCAACTCAGCCTGACCTTGCGGATCGGCAACGAACCGCGCCAAACGCCTGCCCAGCCCCTCGACCTCGCGAGCGGCCACCGCATCCTGCATCACATCGAACGACGGCAACCCCGTGGCATGCAGCTGCAAGGACGTGGACTTCGCAGTAGGCAAACGGCTGGGGTCCAGAGCCAGATTCAGACCGACGCCGAACACCAACGCCACATCATCAATACCCTCAGACGCGGGAAGCATCACCACTTCAGACAGCAAGCCTCCGAGCTTGAGTCCGTGACAGAACACATCGTTCGGCCATTTGAGCTCCAGGAAATGCTCGGCATCGACCATCGAGGCACCGGACTCCTCGATCATCCCATTGAGCGCATCGACCGTGGCCAATCCGGCGATCATCTGCAGCCAGCCGTTCACGGATGGATCCAATGCGACGGCACGCGGAATGCGCACGACATAGGAAATCGTCGAGCAGCAACCGGGCTGGCTGATCCACGTATGCCCGTTGCGGCCTCGCCCCGCCACTTGGCGGTCGGCGACCACCACAGCGACGGGCAGCCGCCCGGCATCGGGGCCGGCAGCCGCAGACGGCACCACCAGCGACCCATCCGCGATCATCTGCGCGGCGAGCGCATTGGTGGAATCGGTCTCGGCAACGCTGACAATCCGATCCGCAATGGCCTCAGTCTTCGGCAGTTGTGGCGTTGTGGTCTGTAGTGCAAGCATCATGGGCAAAACGTTACCGCATTATGGACGCCGAAGAGCCCAAAAATTCCACGAAAAACGGCTCAAAATCAAGGTTTTCGGCATATCAGCACCATGTGAACGTTCACAGGTGAGCAAAGTCACAGCCCGGCATCGCGAACGGCACCGCAATACCTTGTTGGTTGCCTTGCCGTTCGCGTGTGCGGCTACCATTGACTGACATGACGTCACCAGCCATTGCCAAGCCCACCACCGCAGGTCAGCCTTCCGCTGCGCCCATCCAAGGCCATGCTCATCCGCGATGGGCCCGTCTCGGCTCCATCGCGCGTTGGACTTTGGCGGTATTGGCTTGCCTATGGCTGGCATTGTGCACGGCAGTCGGCCCGTTGTACTGGGATTTCGAAACCGGTACCATCGCGCATTGGAACTGGGCGAATACCGCGATCTTCATTGGCTCGTTCGTCATCTATATCGGCATTATCATCGCTCTGGTACGGTTTGCCAAGCTCGGCCATGTGCTGCCCGATCAACTGAGCAAGCGACTGCAGCGAACAAGGCAGCGGTTCCTCGCGAGTGCGGCGGCTTCCCAGCAATCCAGCTCCGTGGCCGAATCCGCCGGCGAATCCAAGCCTGAGCGTACGCGCAAGCATCACATCGATCTTTCACCTCAGCGCATCGCCGCAACCATGGCACGTGCGCTGATGTTCTGCAACCGTTGGATTGTCCGCGGCACGAGCCGGTTCTGGAAGCTGCTGCTGGTGTTCTTCATCGGCTGGCTATGGATTCCCACGACATTGCTCGCCGCGTTCGGTGCGGACATCCGCTCGCAGATCCGCGAATTCAGCTGGGCATGGAATCAGTGGACGGGATTGAAACAGCCCTATATCGGATTCTTCTCGTTCGTGCCGATGGACATCTACCCCACCGCGCATTACATGTGGCCTTCCAACCCCACGTATCTGACCGACCAGCACAATATCGTGCTGACGTTGATTTACGGTGCCACAGCCTCGTTATCACGGTATGTGACCGGCTCGAACGATGCCGGCATCGTGGTGCTCGCCGCCCTGCAGATGCTGTTCGCCGTGTTCTGCTGCGCCGCCGCCTCCCATCGATTCCTGAACCGGCCGTGGATGGGCGCCGCCACCGATGCCGATGCGCACGATGCCGCCGTCGCCGCCCGGGCCAAGGCTTCGGCAACCCCTCAGCAGGCCGGCGGATTGGCCCGATTCCTGATTCTCCTGTTCTTCATGGCGTGCCCACTGGCCGTGTTCGCCACTATTTCGCTCACCAAATCACCACTGTTCGCATTCGCGTTCGTCTGGTGGTTCGGCATCTGGTACGAGCTCACGCAAACGTGGAGGCCGGCCGCCACGCTGCCGCGCCACAGCTTCATCGCCTTTATCCTAGCTACATCGGTCATGCTGATTTCCGCCAAATACGCGTGGTACATCATCGCCTTGCAAATCGTACTGGCCATCATTGCCGACCGCCGCCGCTGGACCACCTATGTGGCGGCGCTGCTCATCCCAACCGTGCTGATCCACGGCGGCATCGCCTATGCCATTTCCTCGAATATGATCATCGGCGGCGACCCGATCGAAAGCCGCGGCGTGCAACTGCAGATGATCGCGCGCGTGGCCCAGCGCAATCCGGATGGCATTTCGGATGAGGCCATGAGGAACCTCTCCCCCGTGTTCAACAAGGATCAGATGGCCGACGCCTACTCCCAGCAGGACGCCGACCCGGTGAAATCCTCCGGCATTCAGGCCAAAAAGGTCAGCTACAAGTGGCGCACGGTGACCCCGGATGACATGGCGAACTTCAATAAGGCCTGGTTGGACATCGTCAAAGACAATCCGATCATCGCGCTCGATGCGCTGCTGGCCAAATGCTTCGGCTACTTCAACGTGACCGATCAGCCGTATGTGTCCATGGGCTACTACGTGTCCAGTGATTATGTGCAGAAAAACTCGGCGTGGATCAAGTCGTACAACCATGATTGGCGCGAACGTATCGCCGGCTTCGCCAAAGCCTGGGGCTGGATCCCAGTGATCGGCTGGCCTACGCATGGCAATTTCTATGTGGTGTTGACGCTGCTGATCGGCGCTGCGGAAGTGATTCGCCGCCGTTGGCTCACCCTGATGACGCATATTCCGCTGCTGCTGCTGATGGGCGTGATGATCACCGCGCCGGCCAATAATTTCGAACGGCACATGCTGCCCGTGGCATTCGTATTCGGCTTTGTGGCGCTCACGTATTGGCGTGAGTCGCGCGCCGAGCTGGCCGCCGGCGAAAGTATGGCAAAGGCAACTGCATAGCTCAAGAATCAAGGTTTACACTATTGGGTATGCCTTCAGACTTTCTTGATCTTCTCGCCGCCGACGCAGCCGACGCCAATGACGTTTCCGCTGTGGATCGGATTCGCAAGGTTCTTTTCGAATGTCTGTTCAACGAACTCTCCGATCAGCGCGTAACCTCGCTGTTCACGCTGCTTGGATTCGATGGCGAGTTCGATTGCTATGCCATCGCCGGGTACCCCGCACGGTCTTCGGCACGGACGCGCAAGTCCATCGAAAAAATCGTTTCCGATTTCGCTGGCACCTGTTTGACGGCGGAACATGCCATGGGCAATCCGGTTGTTCCGAACGCTGATGATAGTGGGCGCGCGAATAAGTCCAATACCGTGGTCGTCGCGCTGATCCGACCTGTCGGTGCCGCTACGCCTGAGGTAATCTGCAATACGATCGCGTCGGAGTTCGACGATACCCGCCCTCTGGCATTAGGTCCGCAGCGCAGTGGCGCGGAAGGCGCAATGAAATCGATGCGTATGGCTCTGTACTGTCTGCAGGCCGCGCCTGCGCTGGCTGCCGCGGTGCCGCAGCTGCCGCGTCCGCTTCGCAATGACGATGCCTTGCCTGAACGTGCGATGATCGGCGACCCTGATGCACGCGAAGAGCTCGTGAACGTGGTGTATGGCAGCTTGGCTGCCGCAGGGCCGGATGATCCGACGTTGCTGACCGTATCGACGTTTCTGAAATATGGCGGCTCATTGGAGACGGCCGCCAAAGAGCTGAATGTGCATCCGAATACGATTCGTTATCGTCTGAAGCGTGCTGCCGAATCGACAGGCTGGGATGCGACTGATCCGCGCGAGGCGTTTGTGCTCTCCTGCGCGATTGCGTTGGGCCATATGGCCGTCTGACGGCTCAGCAATCTCCGCCAGCCAATGCAACGGCCCTCTACGGAAGATGAATCCGTAGAGGGCCGTTACTGTCATTTATGCGCATATGCGCACACACAGCAATGAGCATCATAAGATACTGGCCAGATGGCAATCCATCGTGCTGGTTGAGTATGTGCAAGTCTGAGGATTGTGTGTTGTGCGGTTTCCTGCGCGTATACGGGAAGGCCCGGTACCTTCGTGGTATCGGGCTTTCCTCAACGTTAAATGCGGCGGTGTGCTACTCTCCCACACCCTGTCGGGTGCAGTACCATCGCCGTGCCAGGCCTTAGCTTCCGGGTTCGGAATGGGACCGGGCGTCTCCCCTGGGCCATGACCGCCGCAAATCTTCAA
>NZ_WBVS01000006.1 GCF_009193305.1 Bifidobacterium cebidarum
CGGAGGCGAATTCGTTAATGAAGTTGATTTTGCGCCAGCCCTGCATGCTGGAGACCACGGCGGTGCGACCTTCGTTGCGTAGGTAGGGGCCGGGCACTGCCATGCCGATGGCGACGATGGATTGGTCTTCTGTAAGAAGCTGGGCCAGTCGCTGGTGGATGATGACGACGGTGTCGTCAATGGTGTTGTCGTATACCGTGGGCAGGGTTTCCAGGCTGAGCGCGTTGCCGCACAGGTCAAAAACTCCGATCTGCACCAAAGAGCGGGCGAATTTCACGCCGATGATATGGAAACGTGTGGTGTCCAGTTCGAGACCGATGGAACGGCGGTTCTTGGAGCCTTCAATATCCCCGGTCTCTTCGATCACGCCGGCTTCGATCAGTCGGGCGGTGATTTTGGTGATGGCTGCGGGGGTGAGATCCAGTGCCTTCGCGATCTGTGCGCGGGAGCTGATGCCGTGGTGGTACAGATGCTGAAGGATGCGCGAACGATTGGATTCGGAAACGCTGGCTTGTGAAGTAGCTTGCTTGGCTTCAAGCGCCATGGAGTCCTCCTTGTCCTGCCTCGTTGCGAGTGATTACGTCCGCTCGTCTTTGAATCTGAACTTGATTAAGATATTAACGTCGTTAATTGATTCACGCAATCAACCAAATCGGTCGGCGTGTCGTGCTGTGATATCGCGGCTTTTAATTTGTTAAGAATGTTGTCAATACTCTGGGGCACACTGATATCGGGCATCGGTTCAATGAAGAACGAAGGAGCGAGAGAATGATGAACGAGCAAGATTCGACCGTATTGAGAATCGGCGTCGATGTAGGCGGCACCAAGATCGAAGCGGCCTTGGTCGATGGACTCGGCCGTGTGGTGTGCACCGAGAGGATCCCGGCCCGTCATGGCGAGGAGGCCGTGATTGAAGATATCGCCGCTGTCGCGGGGCGGGTCTGCGACGGTGATTTCAGCCAGGTGACGAGTATCGGCATAGGCACTCCCGGCCAGGTGAATTATGTTTCCGGGCATGTCGACAATATCGTGAACCTTGAGGTGACCTCGTTGGATATGGGGCCACTGGTCGCGGAGCGCACCGGTGTGTCGACGCACGTCGAGAACGATGTCAATGCGGCGGCGCTTGGCGCGTCCGTGGTATTGGGGGGTGGGGCCAGCCTGCCCGGCGTCGTGGCGTTCCTGAACTTCGGCACCGGTCTTGCGGCTGGCCTGGTACAGGATGGTGTGCTGATGCATGGCGCAAGCGGGGCGGCGGGGGAGGTGGGTCATATCCCGGTGGAACCACACCGTTTCAAGTGTCCCTGCGGCCAATATGGTTGCCTGGAAACCGTGTGTTCCGGTGCCTCCGTGGCGAGGCTGTGGCCATCCGCCAATCCTGCGATGCCCGACTTGATTCGCCGTGCCAAAAAGCGCGAGGCGAAGGCTGTGGATGTGCTGGATATGGTGGTGCGCGCTATCGGGGACACCATTCAGATTGTGGCGCAGTCCATGGATCCTTCGGTGATTATTCTGGGTGGTGGTATGGCGAAGACCGGCGATTCGCTGATGGAGGTCATTGCCGCTGAACTGCGGCGCAGGGAATCGCAATGCCGGTTCCTTGCCTCGTTGGACCTTCCAAGCCGTTTGCGCTTGGCCCCATTGGACCAGCCTGTGGGCGCAATCGGTGCTGCCGTTGCCGCGTAGGGGGCGAACATGGCCGGCGAATACGCGTGAACATGGTGAGGGAGTGGCCCACCCCCTCACCATGTTGTGACTGTTATGACTGTGCGACTGCGGGCGGTGGTGCGCGCTTGAGTCTGATTGGGCTCACTGACTCAGGTAGTGCACGAGCACGGCAATCGCTTCACCCTGCACGGTGATATCCGAGCCGCATTCGCATCGGCGAATGACCGTGTGTTTGTGGAACGTCGAGGAAGTGCTGGCGTCGAGATATTGCTGTGCCGCATTGATGAATGTCGCGTTGACGATATCCGGTTGCCCGTACACGCAGACATCAGCCATGTCGAGCAGTCCAACCGGCATGGAGAGCGCTTGTCCGAGATGCCGCCCGGCTTGGGCAAGAATCCCTACCTTCTGCTGTTGGTCGGCGTGAATAAGCTGCTTGCGCAAGACATGGTCGGAGATCATGGTTTCCAGGCATCCGCGCTTGCCGCACGGACATTCGGGGCCGTTGAGGTCAATGGAAATATGCCCGATTTCGCCTGCCGCATGCATTTCCCCCTTGACGGGAGCGTCGTTGATGAGAATCGCCGAGCCTATGCCGCTTTCAATGCGCACGAAGATCATGTTCCTATCGCCCTGGCCGAAGAATCGTTCGGCCAGCATCGCGGCGGTGGCGTCATTGGTCACGGTGACGTTGGCGCCAAACCGTTCCTGAAGCGGAGCGGAAAGATCCATATCATGCCAATCGAGCCAAGTGGACCGCTTAACCACGCCGCCATCCACCACACCGGGGGATGCGATGCCGATGCCGATGACCGTCCCTTCGGCCATGCCCATCATTTTCTCGATAAGCTCTCCGATCATCTCCAACGTGACTCGTTCTCCGGCGCCGAGAGTGATCTCCGCGTGGCGCAACGCCTGCCCCAGCAGGTTGGTGACCGCGCCGTGAAGCATATGGTCCTGCGTGAGATCAAGGCTGACGATGTTCAGCCGGTCGATGTCGATGCTGAGCAAGGTGCCGCGCTTGCCCTTGCCCCCGCTTGGCGCTTGACCGGTTTCGCGCAATAGTCCTTCGTCGAGCATTTGGCTGACCACATCGGAGACCGCCACGCGGCTCAGGCCGGTGAGACGACCAAGGTCGGCACGCGAATACTGGTTGGTGGGGAATAGCAGGGAAAAGATCAATTGCCGATTACTGCGTCTCACATCGGTCGGCGAAGATTTGGCCGACTGGGTGTTCGAGGGCGAAGCGGCTCCAAAGAGTGACATTATTCCTCCTATCTGGATGAACATGCGCTCCGGAGCAGCCTATGCTCGTCGCAGATGTTCTGTTGCTGTGCGTTGAAGCTCATTCATCATTGAATCTGTTATGATACTTCACTAACTTTTTCCAGTGTACCTCAGCTCGAGCTCGAGGTGTATTGAAAACACCGGATATGGGGAAGTCCAAAATTGTAAGTATTATTAACAATTAGTTGGTTTGGCATATCGCGCATGGTATGTGGACCACGACGCATTGCGGGCCGTGACAAAGAAGTTGCCATCACCCCTCGATGCAATACAACTGCACATGGGCCTGCATATAACGGGTCACGGATGAAGGAAAGTAACAATGCCTGAGATCATCATTGTGAAGAACGAGGCCGAGGCTGGCGACATTTACGGGCGCTGCGTGGCCGATCTTATCAAGGCCAAGCCGAATGCGGTACTGGGTCTGGCCACTGGCTCCAGCCCTCTGGCTGCGTATCGTTCGCTGGCTCGGATTGTCAAGGATGAGTCCATCGACGTCTCCCAGGTGCAGGGCTTCGCGTTGGACGAGTACATCGGTCTGCCGCTGATCCACCCGGAGTCCTACCATGCGACCATCCACCGCACGGTGGTCGAGCCCCTGGGCCTCGACCCGGCGAAGGTCCATGTGCCCGGCGATGTGCTCAACGGCACGCCGCTTGAGGATGGGGCGAAGATTGCTTCCGCCGGCCCCGCCTATGATGCGGCCATCGAGGCAGCAGGCGGCATCGACGTGCAGATTCTCGGTATTGGCACCGATGGCCATGTCGGTTTCAACGAGCCCGGCTCCTCACTGGCTTCCGGCACACGTGTGAAGACCTTGGCCGAGCAGACCCGCATCGACAACGCGCGTTTCTTCGATAACGACATCAACCAGGTACCGACCCATTGCATCACGCAGGGCATCGGCACGATCATGAAGGCTCGTCATCTGGTGCTGTTGGCATTTGGCTCCGGCAAGGCCGAGGCCATCGAGGAGACCGTGGAGGGCGGTGTATCCGCGTTCTGCCCGGCTTCCGCATTGCAGATGCACCCGCACGCCACGATCATCGTGGACGAGGAGGCCGCAAGCCGCCTGCGTCATAAGGACTACTACCGTTACGCCTATACGCACAAGCCGGCATGGCAGGGCATCTGATCGACTGTCGGATTGTTGAGGCTCCCCTCATGGAGGGGAGCTCTATTATTCAGTGGAGCATGGAAACTGCAGGAGAATCCCTGCGGGATGAATCGAGGAAGCGTACATGGCTGATAGGCAAGAGATCGTATCGCGTGTGACTGCGGCTTTGGAGGGCAAGCCGTCTCCGGTGGCGATTCATAATGCGCGTAAGGTGGACGCGCGGGGCGAACAATCCGGGTATTGGATCGTTTCCGATGCGAATGGCGTCATCGTGGCAGCCGGAACCGGTGAGCGGTCCTTTGCCGAGGCTTGCACCGAGGCGGGCATTGATTCGGAAAGCGAAGCGGTGCTGGACGCAGCCGGAGGGATCCTCGCCCCGGGATATGTGGATATCCACGCACATGGCGCTTGGGAGAAAAGCTTCGATGATGGCCCGGATGGCATCGATGTGGCGCGTGCCGGTCATGCGGTGCACGGCACCACCCGCCAGGTGTTGTCGTTGATTACCAATCCGCTTGACGTGATCTGCCGCAACATCCGCATGGTTCGAGACAAAATGGCTTCTGGACGGCCGGATATCCTCGGGTGTCACTTGGAGGGCCCGTTCCTGGCGCTCGCTCGTAAGGGCGCACACGACCCGAATTGTCTCAAGGATCCAGTTCCGCAGATCGTCGACCAGATACTCGAGGCTTCAGGTGCCGATTCGCAGCATGGCAAGCGTGGATGCATTCGTCAGATCACCATTGCTCCTGAACTGCCTCATGGTTTGAGTGCAATCAGCCAGTTTGCGGCTGCGGGGGTGGTGCCCGCGGTCGGACATTGCGATGCCGATTATGAGACCGCCAAGGCCGGATTCGATGCGGGGGCCGGCATCATGACCCATATGTTCAACGCGATGAACGGATTGCATCACCGTAAGCCGGGTCCGATTCCAGCCGCTGTGGAGGATCCTCGCGTCACCATCGAGCTGATCAACGATGGCTTCCATGTACAGAATCCGATGGTGAAGCTCGGTTTCGGGTTCGCGCCGCATCGCATCGCCTTCGTCACCGATGCCATGGCCGCCACGGATTGCCCGGATGGTGCATACAAGTTGGGTGCACTGGATGTGAACGTGGTCGACGGCCATGCACGTTTGGTCTCCAATGGAGCTATCGCCGGCTCGACATTGCTGCTGGAAGGTGCCGTGAGCCGTGCGGTGAATGAACTCGGCATCAGTCCGGTCGCCGCAGTTGAAGCCGCCACATTGACACCGGCCAAAGCGTTCGGCTTCGATAAGCCCAATGAGGTGACCGGCGCGCCGATTGGTTTGCTTGCCCCTGGCTATGCCGCTGATTTCAACCTGATCGATCCTGCCGGTTGGAAGGTCGAACAGGTGTGGTGCGCAGGCCGCAAGATCAAGTAATGATTGCGTTGGTTTGATATAAAGAGCCGGGTACAGGCCTTATGGAATCTGTACCCGGCTCCTTGATATGAGATACGTATCAGCAAAAACTGGCTGATACGTATCAATCAGTGCTGCACGCCGTCGAAGACGAACAATGCGTGGGCGTCGCCGTTCTTCTTGTTCTCGAAGTATCGGTTAAACAGACGCAAACGCTCCACGGTGCTTGCCGCCAAAGGCCGGGGCAGGTCATCAAGATCGAACCATCCTACATTCAGGCTTTCCTCGTCGCCGACGAACGGTTCGCTATTGCCGCCTGGCTTCACCTTGCATAGGAAAGAATGATCCATATACATGGTGTTGTCGCCATTGGCATACGTCAACACCTTGTTCGAAGAGGTCACGGCCACCAGATCGGTGACGATGGCATCCACCCCGGTTTCCTCTTTGATTTCCCGTACAACGGTATCCGCTGGTTGTTCTCCGGGTTCGTTGATGCCATAGACCATGGCCCACTCACCGGTGTCGGAGCGGCGGCCGAGCAGCAGTTGGCCCTGATCGTTCAGCACATAGCCGGTCACGCCGTTGAGCCATAGCAGATCATGGCCGATTTTTTTACGTAATTCGAGCACGAATTCTGGTGTTGGCATGGTTTCTACCTTCCTATATAAAAATGGCTCCCCTCGCTGGGAGGGGAGCTGCCGGCGCATAGCCGACTGAGAGGAGCTGAACTATTACTTATTCGCGGCGGCGCGGTCGGCCATCCAGGCTTCCACGTCTTCGATCTGCTTCGGAATGCCGGCGGAAATCCATTCCGGACCATGCTCGGTCATCAGCACGTCATCCTCAATGCGGATGCCGATGCCACGGTACTCCGGCGGAATCAGCAGATCATCCTCACGGAAGTACAGGCCAGGTTCGATGGTGAAGATCATGCCCGGGCGAATCGGAGCTCCCTGATAGGCCTCGAAACGAGCCTGAGCGCAATCATGCACATCAAGACCAAGATGATGGGCCACGCCACAAGCCAGCCAACGGCGGTGCTGCTGGCCTTCGGGGGAGAGCGACTCCTCGACGCTCACCGGCAGCAGACCCCAATCATGCAGACGCTCGGCGATCACACGCATGCAGGCATGGTGAATATCGGAGTAGGTGGCGCCAGGCTTGGCGGCTTCAAAACCAGCCTGCTGGGAATCCAGAACGGCCTGGTACAGACGCTTTTGCAGATCGGTGAACTTGCCGTTGGTCGGGAACGTGCGGGTGATATCGGCCGTGTACAGGGAATCGACTTCCACGCCGGCATCCACGAGCAGCATATCGCCGGTCTTCACCACGCCGGTGTTGCGCATCCAATGCAGGATCGGGGCATGAGCGCCGGAAGCCACGATGGAGTCATAGCCGACGGCGTTGCCGAGCTCACGGGACACCGCGTTGAACGCACCCTCCAGGATGCGCTCGGAACGCGGCTTGTCGATGGCGGACGGCAGCGTGCTCAGCAGGCGGTCGAAGCCGTGCTTGGTGGCGTCCACGGCCTTGCGCATCTCATTGATCTCGTAGGAGTCCTTGATCATGCGGGCTTCGGAGGTGAACTCGTGCAGCTTGTCGTCATTCGCAGCGTTCTTGTCGGGGTCGGCAGCTCCGTTGGCCTCGCGGATGGACTCGACCAGCGAAGTGATCTGCGGATCGGTCTCGCGCATCACGCGCACGCGGACGGCGCCGGCCTCGGAGCCGACATCCTTGCTCAGCGCGTCGGCGAGCTGAGCGATGTCATGGGTCTCAATGCCGGTCATGGCCGTCATTTCCTTCAAGCCTGCACGGGGGCCCACCCAGTATTCGCCGTAATGCGGGTTCATGAAGAAGTCGGTGGTGGAATTATCGGCACGCGGGGCCACGAACAATTCCGGTGTATGGGTCTGGCCGGCCTTGGCCTCCTCGGAATCCGGGTCGACCGGGTTCAGCACCAGCACGGCGCCGGCCTCATAATCCACGCCAAGACCGGTGTAGTACGCGAAAGCGGTATCCGGACGGAACATGTAATCGCAATCATTGTTGCGGACCTTCGGCTGACCGGCGGGAATCACCAGGCGTTCGCCGGGGAAGGCCTTGCCCAGGGCGGCGAGGCGGGCCGGGATGAACTTGGAGGATTCCAGCGGCTTGATTTCCGGCTCGTCATCGGCCCAGCCGGACTTCATGAAGTCCTTGAACGCTTCGGAGCGCGGACGCAGCGAACGATTGTTCACGCGATCGCTCATGGCCTGATCACTGCCCGGAGCGCTTTTACGCTCTTCGGCCTCATATTCCTTATCCTTAGCGGTGACTACCTCACCCATCGATACTCCTTATGAAAGAAGGCTCATGTTACCGCTCCCATAGTAGTCGTTCGCATTCAGCGCATGCAATTTCTGATTTTGTATGCGCGGAATGCGCAATGAGCTGAATGCTGGAACCTATAGACCCCGACGATTACTATGGTGGAAGTTTTCGTTTGAAAGTTCATATTTGGCATGGACGGTTACAGAGGTGCTCTGAACCGGGTCAAAGGTGAGCAAGGGACAATGTTCTGGCACGAGCTGGGTAACGGTTTGTGCTGAGCTGGCGTGCAGCGCGCCGATTGAGATAGAGATGGAGGATGGGCATGTCATTCGAGCATCCGAACAGGAACAACGAGACAATGAGGGACGTCGAGCTGGATATCATGAGCCGCCCTCCGGAGCATAACACCACGAACCTCGACTTGGATCGCATGAATCTGATGCTCGATCTGCTGGGGCATCCTGAGCAGTCGTTCCGTGTGATTCATGTGACCGGTACCAACGGCAAGGGTTCCACGGCCCGCATGGCTGAAGCCATCTGCCGCGCCTACGGCATGCGCACCGGCCTCTATACCTCTCCACATCTGGAACGCATCAATGAGCGTATCTGCATCGACGGCCAGCAGCTTTCCGATGATGACTTCATCGACATTTGGGATCAGACCAAGGATTTGGTGGCGCTGGTCGACGCCAAGATGGAGGAGCAGGGCAAGCCGAAGATGAGCTTCTTCGAAGTGCTCACCGCAATGGCCATCTGGAAGTTCGCCGATGCCCCGGTGGATGTGGCCATCGTGGAAGTCGGCATGGGCGGCGCATGGGACGCCACCAACGTGCTGAATGCCGATGCGGCGATCATTGGCCCGGTGGATATGGATCACATGCAGTGGCTGGGGGATACGGTCGAGAAGATCGCCGGCGAGAAGGTTGGCATCATCAAGCCCGGTTGTACCGCGATCATCGGTCCGCAGCCGCATGAGGAAGCGGTCATGCCGATCATCGAAGAAGCGGCCGCCCGCAATCATGCCACGCTCATGCGCGATGGCTACGAGATGACCGTGTCCGATCGTATGCCGGCGGTCGGCGGTCAGGTGGCCACGCTCACCACGCCGAACGGAACCTACGAAGGCGTGCCGATTGCCAAGTTCGGCGAACATCAGGCCCACAATGCACTCGCCGCACTCGCCGCCGCCGAAGTGGTGATTCCGGTGAACGGCCCGCTGGACGGTGATCTGGTGGCCGAAGCTTTGAGCTCGGTCAAGATTCCGGGCCGTATTGAACAGATTCGAACCTCGCCGACCATCATCCTTGATGGCGGGCACAATGTGAACGCCGCGGAAGCCCTGCGCAAGGCCATTGAGGAAAGCTACGATTTCAAGCAACTGGTCGGCGTGGTGGCCATGATGCGCGACAAGCAGGTCGAGGAGTACCTTGGCGTGCTTGAGCCGATTTTGAGCTCCGTGGTCGTTACCGAGAACTCCTGGCGTGACCGCGTGATGTCCGCCGACGATCTGGAGAAGATCGCCGTGGACGTGTTCGGTCGTGATCGTGTGATCAAGGAACCGAACCTACCTGATGCCATCCAGACCGCTGTCAACATGGTCGATGCGGAAGATGAATTGGGCGTGGGCTATGGCCATGGCGTGTTGATCTGCGGCAGTTTCGTCACCGCCGGCGACGCTCGTACGATGCTCGAAGAGCATGTGAGCCCTACGATGAAACAGGCGATGGTTATTCACCAGCCAGTGGTCGACCCCGATGATTCGGATGATTCCGATACGCAGACAGATGCCGCTGCCGCAGACATGCTCGACGATCAAGTCAGCCCTGACGATTTCGATGTGTTTGATGTACTCGGACTTGGCGAATCCGGTTCTTCCGCGAACAGGTCGGATGATGTGCGAGCCTGACCGGGGACGGTTGGGCTACAAGCAACATAGCAAAAGACGGTGCTAAGCCATGTATCTTAAAGAGCTCACCCTGCGCGGCTTCAAATCCTTCGCCTCGGCCACTACATTGCGGTTCGAGCCGGGGATCACCGCGGTTGTAGGCCCTAATGGATCAGGCAAATCCAACATTGTGGATGCCCTGACCTGGGTGATGGGTGAGCAGGGTGCAAAGAATCTGCGAGGCACCTCGATGGAGGACGTGATTTTTGCGGGCACGTCCTCCAGGCCGCCTCTTGGTCGAGCACAGGTAAGCCTGACTATCGATAATTCCGATCACACATTGGATATCGACTACACGGAAGTGACGATTTCCCGCACGATCTTCCGCAATGGGGGATCGGAATACGCCATCAACGGTTCGACATGCCGTCTGCTGGATATTCAGGAATTGCTTTCGGATACCGGCCTTGGCCAACAGATGCATGTGATTGTAGGCCAAGGCCGATTGGATGCGATTCTCAAGGCCGATCCCTCAGGCCATCGAGCGTTCATCGAAGAGGCTGCTGGCATCTTAAAGCATCGTAAGCGCAAGGAACGCGCGCTACGAAAACTGGCCAACACCGAATCAAATCTGAATCGTTTGGATGATCTGCTGCGGGAACTGCACCGGCAGTTGGGGCCGCTCGGCAGACAAGCCCGCATCTCCCGCAGGGCGGATGCTATTCAGATTTCCTTGCGCGATGCGCAAGCGCGTTTGTATGCCGAGGATGCGCAGCAGTCGATGACTCGCCGGGAAACCGTGCGCAAGGAATTAGGTGAAGTACGGGCTCAGCTGGCTGCCGCGCAACGTGAATTGGCGCAGGTGAAGGTGCGCATCGACCAAGTGGAATCCCTGACCTCTCAATCAAGTCCTGCCATCGCGCAAGCCAACCAGTACTGGCATGATTTCTCCCAAACCAGAGAACGCCTGCTCGCTTTGGCCCAACTTGCCGACGAACGTGCGCGATCGACGGCTCATAGCATCGTCGGCAACATGGGCGAGGATCCCGATGTGCTGCATGTTCGTGCGGATGAACTCGAGCAACAGGCCAACGCGCAGGATCATACGGTGAGCGATGCCCGATTGGCTTTCGACAAGGCCACGGAACAGCGGGCCGATGCCGAAAAGCAGTTGGCTTCGGTACGTCAGACGTTGACCGAGTTGCGTAAAACCGCGCAAGAGCGCGATTCCGCGATCACCAGGCTGCGCGAATTGATTGCGCGAGAGGAATCCGCTGTGCAATTGGCCCAGAGCAGGGCCAAGGATTATGCAGGCCAGCGTGCGGCGGTCGACGAGCAGCGCGATGACGTGCGGCATCAGCTGGATGCTTTGCGTGAGCAAGCCGAAGCAATCTCAGATGACAACGGTGCGGCGTTGGACGCCGCTCGTGCCGCATTGGCCGAATGCCGTGATGCGCTGAACGATTTGACGGACATGCAGCGTAGTCTGCAATCGCGAATCATCTCCCTGAAAGCCAAAGCCGATGCGCTTGCCGACACGTTGACCAGTCGTAACGCGTCCAGCGCATTGGAACATGATGAAGACGCACATGTCTTAGGGCGGCTCACCGATTTCATCCGTGTCGCTGAAGGCTGGGAAGAAGCGGTGGCCCATGTGCTCGGCCAGTTTTCCAACGCCATCGTGGTAGCCGAACCGGACAACATGCTTCATGCGCTGGAGCGTGCCCGCGAAGACAAGTTAGGCAAGGCCGTGATGATCACGGCAGGTCGCGCCTCGTTTGCGCGGGTCGAACATCAACCGGTACCGGATACCGAGACCGATAAAGAGACTGTTCGCCGGCTTGATTCGTTGGTCAGCGTCAATCCTCAGGCCGTCGATAGAACGGCGGCGCAGAATGTGGTAGCTGCGGTGCGACTACTGCTGAACGACACTATCGCGGCGGACGATCTTGAGCAGGCGCAACAGTTGGTGGAATCCGGACAAGCTGAATGCGCGGTGACAGCCCAGGGCGAAATGCTGTGCAGGGGAGTCGCCGCAGTCGGCGGCTCGTCGCTTTCGCAATCCGATCTGGCTCTTGCCTCCAAACGCGATAAGGCATTGGCCCAGGCGTCGCAACTTGAAGACCGGGAGCAGCGGATCGCCGAGCAGGTGGGTGAAGCTCAGCGGCAGCGGGATGATGCGGCGCGGACGGTCGATCAGGAATCGTCCAAACGTACCGAGCTGAGGCTCAAGGTGCAGCAGGCGCAGCAAGCATTGCGGTCGGCGCAACAGCGTTTTGCATCACTGGACCGGCAAGCCGCGCAATTCGATCATCGTATTGCTGAAACGAGGTCGCAGATGCATGACCATCAGCTGAAGCTGGATGATCTCAATCGCGCGTTGGAATCCGCCCGACAATCCGGCGATACGCAGGAACAGTGGAATGATCTCGAAGAGCGGGAGCATGAGCTTGAACAGGTATTGTCTCATGCGCGGGAGCACGAGATCGAGGCGAAAATTGCTTGGACCGATGCCTCCCGTAAAGCCGGGTCGTTGCATCGACAGGCCGAATTGCTTCGCGATAACGCCAAGGAAGCGGCGGAACGACGTGCCCGCATCGAAGAGCTGAACGCCAAACGCCGTGCGCAAATCACGCGTTTGCAAGGCATCGCCCAGGATGCGCGCGGCGTGGCGTTGATGGTGGGGCATACCCTGCACAGCATCGCAGCCGAACGCGATCGTCTGCAGGCCGAAGCATCCAGCCATGATGACGAGCTGAAGGCATTGCGCGCGCAACGCAACGCGATCGAGCCGCAGGTCACCGATTTGACCGCACGCGAACATGCGTTGGATGTGAACCGCGAACGACTCGCCATGGAAACGGGCCAGCTTATGCAGAAGGTCTCCGATGAGCTCGGATTGACATTGGAGGAATTGGTCCGGGAATATGGTACTGACCAGCCGGTGCCGGTCCTCGACGATAACGGCAATCCAGTGCCGTACGACGGTTCGACGAACCATAGTGACGTATCGGAGGGCGAGGCTGCTTCCGAGGCGGTTGCAGAGGACGGAGCGCGGCCGCAATGCTTCCAGACCGTGCCCTATAACCGTGCCGAACAGAAGAAACGGCTGGATAAGGCGCGTCGAGAGCTTGCGGCGCTTGGCAAAGTGAATCCACTGGCCACTGAAGAGTATGAAGCCCTGGAAGAGCGCAATAAGTATCTCAATGACCAGCGCAACGATGTGGTGAAGTCCCGTGATGATCTCATGCAGTTGATCAAGGACCTTGATTCCACCATGGTCACGGTATTCAAAGCGGCGTTCGATGATACCGCCAAAGCCTTCGAACAGGTATTTGCCACCCTGTTCCCCGGAGGCACCGGGCGTCTTCGTTTGGAAGACCCGGATGATCTGTTGGCCACCGGTGTTCTGGTGGAGGCAAGCCCGGCAGGCAAACGCGTCAAACAGTTAAGTCTGCTTTCGGGAGGGGAACGCTCGCTGACAGCGTTGGCGCTGCTGTTCGCGATTTTCACCGCACGCCCCAGTCCGTTCTACGTGATGGACGAGGTGGAGGCCGCGCTCGATGATGTGAACCTCACCAGACTGATCAACGCGTTGAACGAGCTGCGCTCGCATGCGCAGCTCATCATCATCACCCATCAGCAGCGTACCATGAGCATTGCCGACGCGCTGTATGGCGTGACCATGCGCGCCGATGGTGTGACCGCGGTCATCAGCCAGAAATTGGATCGCAAATAAATAACGGGAGACTCTTGTAAAGAGTGCTCCCGTCGCCGTCTGACCGTTACTTCCGTATAGACTTGCGCAGATGTTGAAGCGTCTGCAGAGCCCAGTAGAAGCTCTTTTTTACTGGAATATCACGCGCTGGAGCCACTGGGGTGATTTCTTCGGTGAATTTGGTCTTGAACTCGTTCAGTCCTTTCAAGGAAGGAGCGAAATCAGAGCCAATGCCCATCAAGTCATAATCCGTGATGCCCTGCGTGCCGAGAATGCAGCATTCGGAGTACAGCAGTTTATCGGTGACATGAAGACGCATGACTTCGTTGCGCATGCCTGCATAGTAACGTACGGCACGCGAGCCGTTCACCGTTACGATGGACCAGGCCACGACCTTGTCGTCGATGCGCGCGGCGAAGACACGGCAATGGTTAGCGCCAAGGGCCTTGATCATATCGGAATAGTCGCTTATCGGCGCAGGCGCGAATCCGTCACGCTTTCCGGTTTCCACCATAACATCGTAATACTCGGAGAAATCATTTAAGGCCTGCTGTGTTTCATCGGCCACCTCAGCTGGGCACTCGCGAAGGGACTTGCGCACATCGCGACGGCCGCGGCGCTTCATACGGGACAGAATCGCATCATCGCCGCCTGTCACATCGATGACCACGGTAGCGTCGTAGGGCACGGTGGATAGTACTGGTTTTGTGCCAGTGCTGTACCAGGTATCTATGCGGATAAAGACTATGTTGCGATCGGTGTGCCTGACCATATCTACAATGGCGGCGATTACCTGCTGCTCATCGGATTCATTCGGCTTGGTCAGCCAAGTCGGGCCATGAACGGATCGAAGATAATGATAGCCGTGAGTTTCGTAATCGATAAACGAGATCACCGCCACAACTGCATCATCGTGGATGATGAGGTAGCTTCCCCACGGCGTACGCCCGTCAATGTCGGATTGGTAATTCGACCAGACCGCGGTTTGCTCAATGGGCAGGGTGATGCCTGCCTGTGCCGCTTCGGCTTCGAGTGTCGCTCCATCAACCTTTTTCAAAGTGATCATTGTCGTAATCCTATGTTCTCTTGTGCACAAAATCGGTGATCTGTCAATCTGATGATTGTTTATTTGTCGTGATTGCTGACTACTGCGCGATGCCGAATAGGCGGCGCACAACATGTCCATCGCCCTCGTAGGGGGCATGTTTGCCTTCCACCTTGATCCACTGCTCTTCGCCCTTGCCGATAACCAGCAGTACGGTCATACGACCTGCTGCCGACGTCTGTTCGGCCTCACGAACGGCTTGTTCGATGGCCTTGGCGCGGTCAAGGATGATTTCGCTGGAGACGTTGGGATTGGTGATGTATCCTTGCATCTCGTTCAAGATGTCAAGCATCGGCTCCTTGACGGTATCCTCCGAGGTCAGGATGATGCGATCGGCCTTCTCCTGCGCTCCGTTGATGATGCCCTCGCGACGATCCACGGCTTTATCGCCAACGGAACCGGTGACCACGATGATGCGGGGATTGCGTTCGGCATACTTGTGCGATACGAAGTCAATCAGCGTGCGTGTGCTCACGAAATTGTGTGCGTAATCCACATACGCCACGATTGAGCCGTCCTGATTGGCGAAATGCTCCATGCGGCCGGAAATACGGACGTGTTCCAGTGCGGCGAATGCGGGGGAGTCCGCAGGCACTCCGGCTGCACGGGAGAGCGCGATGGCCGTGGCCGCATTGGCGGCGTTGAATCCACCCTCAAGTTCAAGGGAGAAATCGCCAATGGCCTTGCCGTGCTCGCGGAATATGTATTGGGCCGCATTGTTCGGATCGGGCAATGCAATGAAATCACTGTCTTGCCGGCTGTTGCCGGTGTCGTCGGCATCGCTATCACGGAAAGCGAACGTGACGACTGGCACCTGGGCGTTTCGTGCGTCTTCGCGGATCAGTTCGGCGTGATCGCAATCGGTGCCGAGCACCAGTGTCTTGCAGTTATAGGTGATCTGACGCTTGCAGTAAAGGTAATCCTCGAACGTCGGATGCTCGATGGGGCTGATATGATCGGGGGAGATGTTCAGGAACGCCGCCACGTCAAACGTGAGCCCATAGACTCGGTTGACTTTGTATGCCTGGGAAGACACCTCCATGACGAGATATCGCATGCCATTGTTCACGGCCTCATGCATCATGCGGAAGGCGTCGAGGCTTTCCGGGGTGGTCAGAGCCGATTCGACGTAAGTATGGCCGTCGAGACAATTGTCCACCGAGGAGAACAATGCGCATCTGCCATCGGAATGGGCGTTGAGCACGGCTTGCGTGAAATAGGCGGTCGTGGTCTTGCCCTTGGTGCCGGTGATGCCAATCACCGTGAGCTTGTCTTGCGGACGGGCGAAGAACTCGGCGGACAACAGGCTCATGGCCTTGCGCACATCGGTCACGATCAGGCCGGGGGCGGACGTCTCCTGGCTGTAATCCGTCTGGGCGACATATGCGGCCAGGCCGCGCTCGTCGATGTTCCGGAGGAACGAAGCCTTGAAATTGCCCTTGCAGAACAGCAAAGTGCCAGCTGTTACTTCACGTGTGTCATAGGTGATGTTGCCGAATGGCTGATCGTGGTCGGTGATCTTCCCCGTGTCAAGGGTCCAGCAATCGCCTGCGATGATTTCGCGCAACAGATGATGGTGTTCAAGCAGCTGTGCCGCCGAGGCCAAAGTCAAAGCCATAAATCGTTTCTCCCTGTTTCTTACCGAATGATATTCTACAGGCCGTTTGCGCCATGGCATGGCACTGGTGGCATCGACCACGATATGAGCACATGGGTTGGCTACAATGAGCAATCGTGACCACAACGAACCAAGTACCAGATCAGATCGCTCAAGGCGGCACGGACACGGGCAGGAACACGGTTTCGGGGGAGACCATGGCGTCCAAACGCGCCCGGTTCGAACAGCTGGCCATGCCGGCCGTCAATGCGCTCTATCGACAGGCAATGCGGCTGACCAACAATCCGGAGGATGCGCAGGATTTGGTTCAGGATACCTTTGAGCGCGGTTTCAAAGCTTTCGACACCTTTCAGCCCGGCTCCAATTTCGAGGCGTGGATGACCACCATCGAACGTAATGCCTATTTCAACCAGTACGCCAAAGCTAAGCGTCGGCCGCAACGTGCCAACGATTCGACCGGCGAATACGATGACTGGGACATCTATGATGCCGCGGAACATTCCTCAGACGGGCTGAAATCCGCCGAAGAGGAATATCTGGATGCCTTCGCTCCCGAGGAGATCATGGAGGCGCTCGCCAAACTTTCCCCCGAACGCCGCCAAGTGTTCATCGATGCCGCCATCGATGGCAAGTCATATCAGCAGGTGGCGGATGAGCAGGGAGTGAAGATCGGCACGGTGATGAGCCGTTTGAACCGTGCGCGTGCCCAGCTCAAACGTGAATTGGCGACATATGCGCGTGAACGGGGGTATGTAGCAGATGAAGCGACGAAATCAGCTGGTTCACCATCCGCGAAGTTACGGAAAAACGCGAATGAGCACGTTGAAACCGTCCATAATGGAAATGATGGAAAGGAGATGTGATGATGAACGATCGGAGTGTTGAGCAGACTCGTCATATCTCCATCACCAGCACGACGTCGGATGGCGTGGTGCGCAGGACCGAAGTGCATATCACCACCAGGCAGTGCTGCTCGGGTGAAGGCGGTGTGGAATGTAACTGCCAATCCGCGCAAAGTGAAGCCGCGGATGCTCGGGAATACGGGCAGTATGGGCAGACTGAGGACTGTTTTGATCCATCAACCTGCTGTGATGCGCGCGAGCAGGCGCTGATTGCGGCGTTGCGTGCGTATTTGCGCCCTGATGTGGCCCCGGAATGCCTGATGGCGAAGCTTAAGGCCACGCTCGATCATTGCTGCGGCGAAGATAAGTGATACATGGCGTCTGACCGCGGAAAAATGGGATGCGGCTGGAATGCGAGGGGAAAACAAATGAAGCCCGTCTGATTGCTCAGACGGGCTTCATGCATATTCCAATGGAATACGTCAAGAATCAGGCGTTAGGACGCTTGCCGTGGTTAGCGGCCTTCTTACGACGATCCTTACGCTTACGTCCGCGCATGCCCATGATGGACTCCTTTACTTAAAGAAAAATAAGCCTTCGGAATTATGCCACATCGCTCAGACTATACGCAACACGTGTGTCATTGCCGCACGTCGAGATATGGCGTAACTCCGAAGACCTCGTTGACCGATCGGTCTCAGTGCTGTTCGGCCTTGATGAACATCGTGGTGGTGCTGGACTCGCCCGGCTTGATCACGATGAGATCCTTGCCGGTGTTGAACGCGTTGGCGTAGGCGGTCTGCGGCTCCACGGCAGTGCCGGCCGGGTGCTGGAATGCCGGGAATCCGGTGCCGGTGCACACCTGGAAGGAAGTGATGGTCTCATCGCCGCCGACTTTGATCACCAAGCCGTCCGGGCGGGTGAAAGTCGCGGTGACGGAACCGTCGGCATCGCGCTTCAGATCGGTCCAGGCATCATCGAACGGCTGGTTGACCAGCAGCGGGTCGGCGTTGAGATCGTACTTGGTGCCTTCCACCGGCTCGGTGCCGGTCGGAATCAGATTGTCGTCCACGGTGACGTGGGTGGCGGCCGGCACGGTCAGATGGCACTGCGCGTTATGGCCGTCGATCTCGTCACCGTAGCCGTTGAATCCGTTGTCCAGCCACGGGTGGATGGCCACGGCCCAAGGGGCGTCGACGTCGCCGTAGTTCTCGGCCCTGACGGTGATTTTCAGGCCGTCTTCGGTCAGCTCATGGGTGGCATACACCTTAATGGCAAACGGGTAGCCCAGCAGGAACGGTGCGCGCCAGGACTGGGTGACGGAGCTCTCGGTCAGGGATTCGAGCTTCCAGAACGCGCGGTAGCCATAACCGTGGATTGCGGTGTTACGGTCATGCTCGTCGATCGGCAGCGTGTAGGTCTTGCCTTCGAACTCGTAGGTGCCTGCGGCGATGCGGTTCGGGAACGGGATGAGCAGCTGGCCGTGGCAGCAGGTGACAGGGTCGTCGGCGCCGAGCGGCACGATGACGTTCTTGCCCTTGTAGGTTACCTTGCGCATGGTGGCGCCAAGTTCGGTGATCACGGCTTCGTAATCGCCATAGGAAATGCTGTACTGCTGACCGGTGCGCGGCGTTGTGTTCGTCATGGAATCACTCCCGTAGTGAGATGGTGTTGGGTTCGATAACCATTGTTATCGCTAACAGTCAGTGTAGCGCGTTTTTTGTGCTTACTCGCCTTATCGGCCTGAGCTTTGCCGAGAACCTGCTCTAGACTGAAGGGCAGTGTGCGAACAAGGAGAAACGAATGACCAAATGTGTGGTGTTGGCTGATCCCCGAGGCTTCTGCGCGGGAGTGGACCGGGCGATCCTTACGGTGCAGACGATTCTGAAGGCCGCTGCATCATCGGGCAAGCTGGTGCGTGATGATGGCTTGCCGCCGGTATATGTGCGCAGGCAGATTGTGCATAACAAGCATGTGGTCGAGGATCTGGCGAATCAAGGTGCTGTATTCGTCCAGGAATTGGGGGAGATTCCCGATGCGGCGGCGGTAGCGGGGATCCCGGTGGTGTTCTCTGCCCATGGTGTGTCTCCTGAGGTCAAGGAGGAGGCCAAACGCCGTGGCATGCATGTGGTGGATGCTACTTGCCCGTTGGTGGGCAAGGTGCACCGTGAGGTGCTGCGTTTCGTGCGAGAAGGCTATGAAATCGTCTATATCGGTCATAAAGGCCATGATGAAGCGGTAGGCGTGGTAGGGGAGAGCCCGGAGCATGTGCATCTGATCGAGCATGCGGATGATGTAGCCTCGCTGGAGTTTTCGCCTGAAACAAAGCTGGTGCTGCTTTCGCAAACGACATTGAGTGTGGATGAAACCGCTGATACGATTGCGGCGTTGAAGGTCCGGTTCCCCTGGATTGAAGAACCGCCCAGCTCCGATATCTGCTATGCCACATCGAATCGCCAGGCGGCCGTGAAGTTGGTGGCACAACGGTCTGATTGCGTGGTGATCGTGGGCTCGGCGAATTCCTCGAATTCCGTACGTCTGATGGAAGTGGCGCAGGAAGGTCTGGGGGAGCGTGGCACAGCCTACCGTGTGGATGACGCCAGCGAGCTCAAGCCCGAATGGTTTACCGGCGTAGAGGCTGTAGGAGTCTCCTCAGGCGCATCCGTGCCGGACGCATTGGTGTCCGGCGTGATCGAAGCCCTGCAATCCCAAGGTTTCACTGGCATGAAATCCGTGGAGACGATTAAGGAGAACATGCATTTTGTGCTACCGGCTGAGCTTCGCCGCCGGTAGCTTCGCAGCATAGCCGCTCGCTTCGCCTACGGAGAGTCCACTGGACTCTCCGTTTTACGGTTCAGCGATTTGAGAGGAGCCTTGGCGGGTTACCACGTTCCAATCGGCGCTGCAATGCCGTTCAGCACTTTCAAAAGGTCATTCGGATTGACGCCGACAGATAATCCACGTTTGCCGCCGGAGACCAAAATTTTATCGAATTGTAATGCGCTTTCGTCTAACACGGTTGTGTGATGGGTTTTCTGTCCCAGCGGTGAAATGCCTCCCACCACGTATCCGGATTCGCGCATGGCAACCTTCGGGTCCGCCATCGCGGCCTTCTTTGCACCAACCGCTGCCGCCAGCGCCTTCAGATCCATATGTCCGCTGACCGGCACTACGCCCACTACACGTTCGGTGCCGGTATCCGCCATCAGGGTTTTGAACACCTGATGCTCGTCGAATCCGAGCTTGGTGGCGGCCTCTACACCATAGCCGTCGTCCATGTGGTCATTGGAGTGTTCGTATTCGTACAGTTGGAATTCCACGCCGGCTTTCTCCAGTTGCACTGTGGCGGGGGTGGAGCCGGTGCCTTTGCCGTGTTTGTTCTTCTTTGCCATGGTCTCTGTTCTACTACAAAGAAACCCCCGCACATGGCGGGGGTTTCATCGGCTTAGTTCTTAGGCGAACCTATGCGGGCGGACCCGCGAGGATTCACTCGGAGATCTCAGCGAAGTACAGCAGGGTACGAATCATGTTGGAGGTGAAGCCGTACTCGTTGTCGTAGAAGGAGACGGTGCGAGCCAGGGTCAGGCCATCGATGTTGTTCACATCGGTCTGAGTCGGATCGAACACGCCACCGTGGGTGTCGCCGAGGATATCGGAGGAGACGATGCCCTCATCGTTGTAGCCGTAGTAGTCGGTGTTGGAGAAGGCTTCCTTGAAGGCGGCGTTAATCTCGTCGGCGGTGGTCTCCTTGTTCAGGACGGTGGTCAGCTCGGTGACGGAGCCATCCGGAACCTGGACACGCTGAGCGTGGCCCTGCAGCTTGCCGTTCACGGACGGAACGACCTTGCCGATGGCCTTGGCGGCGCCGGTGGAGTGGGCGATGGTGTTGATGCCAGCAGCGCGCAGGTTGCGGCCGGACTTGGTGCCACGCGGGCCGTCGAGCAGCATCTGGGTGCCGGTGTAGGCGTGGATGGTGGTCATGAAGCCAGCCTTGATGCCGAACTTCTCGTCCAGCAGCTTGACCATGGCGGCCATGGAGTTGGTGGTGCAGGAGCCAGCGGACACGATGTTGTCGGTCGGCTTCAGGATGGTGTGGTTCACGCCGAACACGACGGTCGGGGTGACGTCATCCTTGGCCGGAGCGGAGATCAGGACCTTCTTGGCGCCGGCGTTCAGGTGAGCCTGGGACTTCTCGGCGGAGGTGTAGAAGCCGGTGCACTCGAGCACGAACTCGACACCGTCGTTCTTGACCCACGGAATGTTGTTGGCGTCCTTCTCGGCGTAGACCTTGTATTCCTTGCCGTCCACCACGATGGAGTCCTCGGTGGCCTTGACGTCGACCGGGGTGCCGTCGTCATGACGGAAGGTGCCGTGGGTGGAATCGTACTTCAGCAGGTAAGCCAGGGTGGCCGGAGTGGTCAGATCGTTGATGGCGGCAACTTCGATGTCACCAGCCTGGCCGCCGCGAGCCTGCAGCTCGAAGATACGACGGAAGGCGAGACGACCAATGCGACCGAAGCCGTTGATACCAATCTTAACTGTCATGTAATTCTCCCTTGTAGGGTGGCGGTAATGTGCCTTGACACACCACGCCATTGTTTACCAACAGTTGTTACTGTAATGCCGACTGTGTACACAAAGCAACGTTTGAACGTGCGTTTTGGGCAAAAAATCTCATTTTTTTGTGAGCGCTCACATCGCTGTTTGCGCAAGATTCCTCGTACGTTCACCGCAGTGCCTGGCGACAGGACGTTCTATGGTTTTCCGCTGTGCCGGTAGCGGAGCCCGGGCGGCTGGTCCACGTCGTCGTCAGTGTGCCAGCAATGCGGAGACCTCGGTATCCAGCTCGCCGATTCCTCCGTTGAATTCATGCGCCAGACGAACGTTCGGCAATGCCACCTCCGCGGGGAACGTGACGATCAGCGTACCGCTGCCCACGCTGATCGAGGCGGGCTTGTTATCGCGGAATTCATTGCTCACACCCTGTACCACCGTATTGGTCAAGGTGCCGTGTTCGAGCTCGTATTTAAGCCCCGGTTCGTTCACGTCAAGCGAAACATCAGACAGTGAGAAGACGGAAACCATATGGCCCGCTTCCGGAACCGGATGGGCGGCGAAAGACAGTGACCCATCGCAGATGGCAGTGACCACGGTGCCGTCTCCGAAGAGATAACCGCTTGCGCCATGCTGGGCCAACAGCGCCATCAGCTGAATATTGGAAAGCGTGTGGTCCACCCGGCCGCCAAGACCGCCCCAGATGCGGAACTCGCGGCATCCGGCGGCCCAGCCGATTTTCAGCGCCGAGAGCATATCCGGATCATCCTTCAACGGCGGCAGCACCACGGTTCGCAGTCCATCGGCTGCCGCTGGTCGAGCGCCTTCAAGCGAATCAAAATCACCTACCACCACGTTCGGTGTGATGCCCAGGGCCCGAGTGTGGTCAAGTCCGCCATCGGCGGCTACAACATAAGCGTCTGATGGAATCAATGCCGGATCAGGATCTCCGTAATATTCGCCAGCGCCGAAAATCGCACATACTTTAGTCGTCATGACGTCAACTGTAGCCCGTCTGCTGCTAGGCTGGCTGAGCAGCGCATCACCTGTGAGCGGATGGATGGGAGTAAGACATGGCGCATATCACTGAGGCAAGCGAAAGACCCATCCTCAGATCCAAAGTGTTCCTGTACGTCACCGAATTCTTCTCCGGCATGTCCGTGATGGCAGCCGAATTAGGTGCCTCGCGACTGCTGGCACCGTATTTCTCCAGTTCGCAGATCGTGTGGACCATCATCATCGGCACCATCATGATCGCGCTGGCGCTGGGCGCTGTCTTCGGCGGGCGCTGGGCGGACAAGGATCCGAACCCGGACAAACTGTACATGCGCATCATGGTCGCCGCCGTGTGGATTGCGCTGATACCACTGGCGGGCAAATACCTGATTCTTATTATCTCTGGTCTATTGATCGTCACGGTGTCGACGAACTTCCTGATCATCGCCGCGTTCATCTCCTGCGCCATCATCTTCGTGCCGCCGCTGTTCCTGCTCGGCACAGTGACCGCCGGACTCAACAAATTCGCCACCACATCCTTGGAAGACAACGCCTCCGTGGTGGGCAGACTCTCCGCATGCAACACCATCGGATCGATTCTGGGTACCTTCCTGCCCACGTTCGTCACGATTCCGGCGGTCGGCACATTCGTCAGCTTCCTGATCTTCTCCGGCGCGCTGCTTCTTATCCCGCTGATCTACTTCATCGCCATCAAGGCGCATCGCGTGGCGTGCGCGGTTTCCGCAGTGATATTCGTGATCACCAGCTGCGTCTCGCCGCTCACCGGATTCGCGTTCTGGGAAACCAATCTGGCCTACGAAGGGGAGTCCATCTACAACTATCTGCAGGTCAAGAACCTATCCGACCGCACGATCCTGTCCACCAACGTGCTGTTTGGCGTGCAATCGGTCACGATGAAGGAACCTGGACTGACCGGCATGTATTACGACACCGCGCTCGCCGCGCCGGCGCTCGCGGACAAGGCGGATTCCGCGCTGATCCTCGGCATGGGGACCGGCACCTATGCGAGACAGCTCAAGCAGTACTATCCGAACATGTCCATCACCGGTGTGGAAATCGATCAGAAGATCACGGATTTGGCCGGGCGGTATTTCTCCGAACCGAGTGACGTGCCGGTCAGCACGTACGACGGTCGCGCATGGCTGGCGGCGTCACATGACTCATACGACGTGATCATGGTCGACGCCTATCAGGACATCACCATTCCCTTCCAGATGAGCTCCACTGAGTTCTTCTCCATGGTGCGCGAACATCTCAACCCGGGTGGCGTGATGGTGGTCAATATGAATATGGTTTCGGATGGACACGGATCCATCAACGAAGCCTTAAGCGATACCATCGCCAGCGTATTCGGAGCTGACAATATGCTCACGGCCGACGTGCCGAACACCACGAATCGCGAGCTGTTCGCCAAGAAACCGATTGATAGTCAGTCATCCAGCGATATGAAGCAAGTGTCCAAGGCGGATCAGCTGCGTCAGCGCACATATGCACGCACAGCCAGCAGCTCATTGCAATGGTATATGGAAGAGGTTGCCGGACGGTTCGTCGCAGTCAGTAAGCCGGATTCATCATCGACTATTTTGACGGACGATAAAGCGCCGGTGGAGGTGCTGGGCATGCGCGCCATCGATCAGATCATCGCTCAGGAGGCCGGCCCATACCGTGAAATCCTTCAGAAAGAAGGTATCGGCGGACTGCTGCGCGCGGTGCAATAAGCATGCGGATAGACATTGCCGACGACACGCTTGCGGACAATGTCCGGGTGTATGGTACACTTTCCATTTGGCTTGAGAAATCAAGAAAGCGGGGTAACCCCACCTGGAAACCTTTCAAGGTCTCGGGTTCAAGGCAACAGCCTACCGATTGCCGACTGATAGGGCAATCGATGTGATGCATATGTGCATTGCTAGTGGAGAGAGCTCGGCGTGAGCTTGGCTTGATGTTGTCGGGAATCCAATGCGTTGATGTGGCTCCAGTGGACCCGTGTAGGAACATGCAGAGGATTGGAGTCATCATCAGCGACGAACCACGTATTAACGACGAGATTCGCGTCCCGCAGGTGCGCCTGATCGGCCCGAAGGGCGAGCAGGTGGGCGTCATCGCGACGACTGTCGCGCTGAACCTGGCCAAGGAGGCAAACCTCGATCTCGTCGAGGTGGCACCGAACGCGAAGCCTCCGGTCGCCAAGCTCATCGATTACGGCAAGTTCAAGTACAACGAGAAGATCAAGGCTCGTGAAGCCCGCCGTAACCAGAGCACCGCGGAAATCAAGGAGATTCGTTTCCGTCTCAAGATCGACGATCACGATTTCGAAGTGAAGAAGGGTCACGTGACCCGCTTCCTGAACGGCGGCGACAAGGTCAAGGTGACCATCATGCTGCGCGGTCGTGAGATCTCCCGCCCGATCGGCGGCGTCGAACTGTTGCAGCGCTTGGCCGACGATGTCGAGGAATTCGGCACCGTGGAATCCAAGCCGAAGCAGGAGGGGCGCAACATCATCATGACCCTCGCCCCGAAGGGCAAGAAGGTGCATACTCAGTCCGAGCAGCGCCGTCGTGGAGCCGAGTCCCGCGCTGAGCGTCAGGCACGCCAGGCTGCACGTCTTGCCGCCAAGCAGGAGGCTCAGGCACAGGCCGCCGCCGATGCCAAGGCCTCGATTTCTCCCCAGACTTCCGATATGAAGAAGCAAACCAGCAAGGAGGGCAGCAATGCCGAAGATGAAAACTAATTCCGCCGCTTCCAAGCGCGCTCGTATCACCGGCTCCGGCAAGGTGATGCAGGTCGGTTCCGCTATGCGCCACAACCTCGAGCACAAGTCCGCTCGCAAGCGTCGCGCTCTGGCCGCCGACGCTGTGCTGCGCGGCGGCCAGGCCAAGAAGCTGAAGCAGCTTCTGCAGAAGTGAGCTTGAAGGCTTACACGAATAATTAAGACTTTTTAGAAAGCTGAGGAATAGATTATGGCACGTGTCAAGCGCGCAGTGAACGCCCACAAGAAGCGTCGCGTTGTTCTCGAGAGGGCTTCCGGCTACCGCGGCCAGCGCTCCCGCCTGTACCGCAAGGCCAAGGAACAGCTGCTGCACTCCTTTAACTACAACTTCCGCGACCGCAAGGCTCGCAAGGGCGACTTCCGCAAGCTGTGGATCCAGCGTATCAACGCTGCTGTCCGCGCCGAAGGCATCACCTACAACCGCTTCATCCAGGGCCTGCACCTCGCCGGCATCGAACTGGATCGTCGCGCCCTCGCCGAGCTGGCCGTCTCCGATCCTGAGACCTTCAAGACCATCGTTGAGGCTGCCAAGGCTGCTCTGCCTGAGGACGTCAACGCTCCCGTCGAGGCGTGATACGCGTCAGGCGTGAGACGAACAGTCCATCAGACTGATCTTTTGATAGGAACCCCGCTATTTGGCGGGGTTTCCTCGTATGCAAGGCCTTATATCATTGAGCACCATGACCAGTAGCTTCGACAGACTCATCGAACAGTTCCTCGTGCACATCGGTGTGGAGCGGGGACTCGCCAAGGCCACCGTGGAAGCATACGAGTCCGACGTCAACAAATATATTGACTGGCTTGAGTCCAGAGGCATTGAGCATGCGGATGCCATTACATCCCAGGATGTGGAGGACTATGTCGCGTCATTGGACGCAGCGGGGGAGTCTGCGCGGTCCAAGGCCCGACGTCTGGCCTCGCTTCATGAATTCCACCGTTTCGCACTGGCCCAGCACGTAGTAATCAATGATGTTTCCGCGGCGGTCAAAGCTCCTAAAGGGGCTTCCACATTGCCGGATGTGTTGAACATCGATGAAGTGACGAGGCTGCTGGATGCCGCTGCGGTTGGCGGCTCGAATGACCCTGTCGTGCTGCGCAACAAGGCGTTGCTGGAATTCATGTATGCCACTGGCTGCCGTGTTTCCGAGGCCGCCGGGGCGAATCTTGACGACATTGATTTGGATGAGCATGTGGCACGCCTCATGGGCAAAGGCTCCAAACAGCGGTTGGTGCCGATCGGCAGTTATGCCTGTGACGCGTTGACCGTGTACCTCAATACAGCTCGAGAAGCGCTTGAACGTCGTTCTTCGGCGAATGTGCCGGAACGCCGGGCGCTATTCCTGAACAAGCGCGGCCGTAGGATTTCCCGGCAGTCGATTTGGGAAGTGGTCAAAGACGCGGGTAGGCGTGCCGGCATCACACGGCCGTTGCATCCGCATACGCTGCGCCATTCGTTCGCCACGCATTTGATCCAAGGTGGCGCCGACATGCGCACGGTGCAGGAGCTGTTGGGCCATGCCAGCGTGACCACCACGCAGATTTATACGCATGTGAGTCCCGAGCACTTGATCGAGGCGTACCTGTCTTCTCATCCACGGGCCAGATGAGTGCCAATACGCGAATTCCGTTTGCATGTTCGCGCGCCACTGTTTTTGCGCGGACATGCAAACGATCAGATGCGCCCAATGGTCGTTTCCCGGCATACATTGGATGGGTATCCCTCACAGAGTAGGCTATAAACAGTTGGCGATTCCGATGGAGGGTGCGGACGACGATGGAAGATTGGCGTGATGACCGGGAAACGGTCGACGGTTTCAGACAAGGAACGTTGCCTATGGCCGGAACGTATGTCGTTGCACCACAGACAGTGGAAGATGTTGATAAGGTAAACAGTATGCCTACCGATCTGCTTGGACGTGAATATGAAACTTTCCCCGCTCCCGCACCGTTGCAGCAGCATGGCCCGGCTAGGGTCATCGCCATGTGCAACCAGAAGGGTGGCGTAGGTAAAACCACCAGTTCGATTAACATCGCCGGTGCCCTTGCCCAGTATGGTCGACGTGTGCTGATTGTCGATTTCGATCCGCAGGGTGCTGCCACTGTTGGCCTAGGCATCAATGCGAATGCGGTGGACAATACGATTTACACGGCGTTGTTTGACATTTCCGTGGACCCGCATGACGTGGTCCAGCACACGGCATTCGAGAACATCGACATCATTCCCGCGAACATCGACCTGTCCGCCGCCGAAGTGCAGCTGGTCACTGAAGTGGGCCGTGAGCAGATTCTCAACGGCGTGCTGCGCAAGCTCAAGAACGAATATGATCTGATCATCGTCGATTGTCAGCCGTCGCTCGGCCTGCTGACCGTCAATGCCTTGACTGCTGCGGATGGTGTGATCATCCCGGTGGCCGCCGAATTCTTCGCCCTGCGCGGTGTGGCGTTGCTGATGCAGTCCATCGAGAAGGTGCAGTCGCGCATTAATCCCGCCCTTGAGGTCGACGGTGTGCTGGTGACCATGTACACCAACACCTTGCATTGTGAGGAAGTCTGCCAGCGCATCTACGAGGCGTTCAAAGACAAGGTGTTCCATACCTGCATCTCCCGCTCGATCAAGCTGCCGGATTCCACGGTGGCTGCCGCCCCGATCGTGATTTATGCGCCTGGGCACAAGACCGCGAAGGAATACCGTGAGGTGGCTCGCGAAATGGTGGCGCGCGGTGTGGTGGCGTAAAGCGGGCGATACGCCTCGAGACGGTCGATGATGAGCGATGCCGATGTTCAGGCCGCGCACAATGGGGCGCCGGAAATAGACGTTGACGAAGCCGGCATTGAAGGATTCCATGTGAATCTGGAAGTGTACTCCGGCCCATTCGACGTGTTGCTTGGCTTGATCGCCAATAATAAGCTTGAACTTACCGAGGTTTCGCTCTCCTCGATCACCGAGGAATTCCTGGCGTATGTGCGCAAGATCGATTTCACCGAGAACATGGATGAGGCCAGCGCCTTCCTCGATGTCGCATCGATATTGGTGGAAGCCAAAAGCGCGGCGATCCTGCCTGGGTCTGACGAAGAAGGCGCGGATGAGCAGAGTCTTGAGGCGCTGCGTGAGCGTGATTTGCTGTTCGCGCGATTGATTCAATACCGCGCGTATAAGCAGGCGGCATTCGATTTTCGCGCACGATTGGCCGCCAACGCCGGTCGTCTTCCGCATCCGGCATATATGGATGATGCGTTGTCTGCCATGTTGCCGGAACTGGTGTGGACGATGACACCTAGTGATTTGGCCCGGTTGGCCGCCCACGTGATCGCCAATGCGCCGGCATCCGAAGTATCCGTGCACCAGCTCCACGTGCCATTGGTGGATTTGCGGGCGCAATCCGCGTTGGTCCGTAGCCGACTGATGGATGCGTTGGAACATGATCCGCGGCGATCGATGTCGTTTGCCGAATTGACCGAAGATTGTACCTCCCGACTGGAAGTGGTCGCACGATTCATGGCGGTACTTATTTTCTTTAAGCAGGGAGCCCTGCAATACCGGCAGAGCGGGCCGTTCGAGGAACTTGAATTGCGTTGGGTTTTCGGTGTCGATGATGCCATGAGCGATGTGAACATATCCGAAGGAGACTTTGCCTGATGAGCGATACGACGCGTCAGCCGCAAGAGGGTTTTACGGTGGGTGAATTTCCAGGTGGGCTTCCTGCATGTCTGGAGGCGCTGTTGATCGTTGCCGATCAGCCGCAGAGCACTGAGGATATAGCACGAATGCTGCATCTTGATGTATCGGAGGCCGAGCAGGCTCTCCAGGCGCTGCAGCGTGAATATGAAGGAGATGCCGACACCGGTGTTCGCCCACGCGGATTCGAGCTGCGACGCACCGCCCGCGGATGGCAATTCGCCAGCCGCGCGGTATTCGAACCCATTGTCGCAACGGTTGTGACGGATGGCCAGACCGCTCGTCTCAGCCAAGCGGCTCTGGAGGCGCTCGCCATCGTGGCGTATAAGCAGCCGGTCACGCGCGCGCAGGTGGCTGCGATTCGTGGCGTCAATTCGGATGGTGTGATTCGCTCGCTGAGCGTGTACGGGCTCATCAAGGAGAACGGCACGGATCCGGAAACGCGTGCCGCATTGCTGGTCACATCCGAACTGTTCCTTGAGCGCATGGGACTTGATTCACTCGAACAGCTGCCATCGTTGGCGCCATTCCTGCCGTCGGAGGCGGAGGCGGTGCATCTGGCCCAGTCAAATGAGACAGATGATTCGGATTATCCCGAGGAGTGACCGTTTTTACTAGTTATAGTCATTCTGACTAAAAGTAGTGCTATGCTGGGCATCTGAGGGAAGGCTCCTGCGAGATCTGCCGATGGCCGCAGTCTCCCGGTATCAAAGAAAGAAGCATGGCATGGGATTTGGCAACGTGTCTGAACGCCGCAGCGCACCACCGCAGGTTGGTGTATCCGTGGTAATTCTCGCGCTTGGTCCTGGAGATGCCGGAAACTCCGGCGCTTCGCCTGATGCCGCGCGCTCGCAGCTGTGGATGCCGTTGGTGAAGCGTGTGCGCCAGCCGTTCATGGGCTGTTGGGCTTTACCTGGCGGCCATCTGCGGGCTGACCGCTCGCTTGAACAGTCGGCTTTCGAGGCATTGGAATCCACCACGGCGTTGCACCCACGCTATCTGGAGCAGTTGTACACGTTTGGCGATCCCGATCGTTCCCACGGCGGATTGCCCATGGTGTCCATCGTGTACTGGGCACTGGTGGAGCAAAGTGAGGCCACAGCTTTCGAAGATGGCGACAACGTGCGTTGGTTCCCGGAAGATGATTTGCCGCGGCTGGCATTCGACCATCGGACCATCATCGAATATGCATTGGAGCGCCTGCGCTCCAAAATCGAGTATTCCGACGTGGCCACCCGCCTGCTTGGCCCGACGTTCACCTTGCGCCAGCTGCATGATGTCTATGAGGCCATCGCCGGGCAGAGCATCGATCTGGCGAACTTCCGCCGTAAGATGCTCGCCTCCGGAGACTTGGAAGATACCGGGATGAAACGTCGTGAAGGTCGGCAGAGACCGGCTGCGGTCTATAGGTATGTGCCTGAAGAATCCGTGAACCCGGCTACGCGGGCGGTGTTCGAACGTCCTGGTTTTCATACCAGTGATCGAACGGGCATGGCCGCGGAACATCGGCGCAATACCACGCATGATGATGCTCTGGCACCGCTCATCCCTTCCGCGCAGAGATGACGGAACACGCATGACATCGATTCCTCGTTGAATTGAATCAATAATCAAACCAAGAGAAGAAGGTTCACTATGAGTGACACCAAGGAGAAGGGCTCCGCGCTTTCCGTGGAGGAACAGGGCATCGACACCATTGCCGAGTCCGACCGCCACGGCAGCCCGAAGGATCTGTTCTGGCCCTGGTTCGCCGCCAATATTTCCGTGCTCGCCATGTCGTACGGCGCATGGGCGCTTGGCTTCGGCATCTCGTTCTGGCAGGCGACGCTTGCATCCATTCTGGGTATCGTCGTCTCGTTTCTGCTGGTGGGCATCGTATCCATTGCAGGCAAGCGCGCCAATGCTCCGACGATGGTCATTACCCGTGCCACCTTTGGCGTGGAAGGCGCCAAGGTGCCGTCTGTGCTGAGCTGGATCGCCACGCTCGGCTGGGAAATCTCCCTGACCACCACCGCCGTGCTGGCGCTTGCATCCACCTTCCAACGTCTCGGCTGGGGTTCCGGTGCCGCGCCGAAGATCATCTCCACGATTATCGTGGTTGGCCTGGTGGTTGTGGCCGGTATCTTCGGCTATGACCTCATCATGAAGGCACAGCAGGCCATCACCATCATCAGTGGTGTGGTGACCATCGGCTTCCTGATTCTCGGTTGGTCGCACATTGATTTCGCCGCCGTGGGCGCTTCGCAGGCCGGCTCGGCTCCGTCCGTGCTCGGTGCATTCCTGTTCGTCATGACCGGCTTCGGCTTGGGCTGGGTGAACGTGGCTGCCGATTACTCCCGCTACCTGCCACGTAAGTCCTCCAACTCCGGCATTGTGTTCTGGTCCACGTTCGGCGCATCCCTGGCTCCGGTGTTGCTGGTGATCTATGGCGGTCTGCTCGCCGTCTCCAATCAGAAGCTCTCCGACGCCGTAGGCAACGATCCGATCGGCGCCATGGCTTCCATCCTGCCGACCTGGTACCTCGTGCCGTTCACGCTCGTGGCGGTGCTCGGCCTCATGTCCGGCGCCATCATGGACAACTACTCCAACGGCTTGGCCCTGCTGAGCTTCGGCATCAAACTGCCGCGCGTGGCCGCCGCAGGCCTTACCGCAGCACTGACCGTGCTCGGTGTGGTCTACGTGACCTTCTTCTCCGATACGTTCATCGGCCCGTTCCAGGGCTTCCTGATTACGCTTGGTGTGCCAATGGCCGTATGGACCGGTCTGTTCATCGCCGATGTGCTATTGCGCAAACAGGACTACAACACCGAGGATCTGTACAAGGCCGATGGCCGTTACGGTGCATGGAATACGAAGTCCCTGGTGATTCTCGTGGTAGGCACGCTGCTTGGCTGGGGCCTCGTGGTCAACACGTCCGCCAGCTGGCTTGAATGGCAAGGGTACTTCCTCGGCCTCTTTGGCGGCAAGGATGGTGCTTGGGCATCCGCCAACCTTGGCGTGATCGTGGCTCTGGTGATTGGTTTTGTGGGTGCGCTGGTCTTCCAGTGCGGTGACATTGCCGCTCAGGAAGCTCAGGAGAAGGAGGATTGATTATGACTGTTCCATCTGATGAATGGCTGGTCGTCATCGACCGTCAGAAGGTATTCGCCGAATCCGATTGGTCCGATTGGGCGTGCCCGGACGGTTCCTTCCACACCACCGATGCGGCCTTCAAAGCTCTGGCTGAAGCTTACGGAGAGCGTGTGGTCTACACCCGCTACGTGGCACCGACTCCTGCCAAGGATGCTTGGGTGGACTACTTCAAGGATTGGCCGCAGTTCCTGGTGCCGCCGGATGATCCGATGTATGACTTGACGGAGGATACTGCGGCGCTCGCCGCTGGCCATCCAATCGTAAGCCTTGATACGTTCGGCAAGTGGGGCAGTGAACTTGCCGAGGCGATTGGCGGCGCTAAGAAGATCGCACTGTGCGGTGTGGCCACCGATTGCTGCGTCATCACCACGGCGCTTGCCGCCGCTGATGCCGGCGTCGCCGTGCGCGTTGCCGCAGACGCTTGCCAAGGCTCCAGTCCGGAGAATCACCAGCGTGCCCTCGACACGATGGCTCTGTTCGCCCCGCTCATCACCATCACTGATTCCGCGACCATCCTTGGCTGATTCCTGGCTGGTTGGTCAACGCATATCAGTGACTCAAAACCCGCATCTCCGTACCGGTGGATGCGGGTTTTCTCATCGATGCCATGCTTGTGGCGCACGAATTTCGGTGCTCATCGGCTTCCGGACGCAGTGCCGTAAGGTCAAGCCATGCCGGTACACTCATGACGGTTTGTGTGTAAGTACAGGGAAACAAAACCCAATAGATAAGTACATAAGTACGCAAGTACCGAACGATTACGCAAAGAATCAGTATTAAGAGAGGTTTCGATGGCGGTTCGTGGAGATATCCGTAATGTGGCGATTGTGGCTCACGTCGATCACGGCAAGACCACGCTGGTCAATGCCATGCTCCAGCAGTCCCATGTGTTCAACGAGCGTGAGGAAGTCCCGGATCGTGTGATGGACTCCAACGATCTCGAACGTGAGAAGGGCATCACCATCCTCGCCAAGAACACGGCCGTGGAATACACCGGCCCGTTGGCCGCCAAGTATGGTCATCCGGACGGCATCACCCTGAACATCATCGACACCCCTGGCCACGCCGACTTCGGCGGCGAGGTGGAGCGCGGCATCTCCATGGTCGACGGCGTCGTGCTGCTTGTGGACGCCTCCGAAGGCCCGCTGCCGCAGACCCGTTTCGTGCTGCGCAAGGCTCTGGAAGCCAAGCTGCCGGTCATCCTGTGCGTGAACAAGGTCGACCGCCCGGACGCCCGTATCGATGAGGTCGTCTCCGAATCCACCGATCTGCTGCTGGGCCTCGCCCAGGACGTGGTCGAGGAAGGCATCGACCTCGATCTCGATCACCTGCTCGACCTGCCGGTGGTCTACTGCGCCGCCAAGGCCGGCTACGCCTCCACCAACCAGCCGGAAAACGGCGCTCTGCCGGATAACGACAACCTCGAGCCGTTGTTCGAAGACATCATCAAGTACATTCCGGCCCCGGAATATGAGGAAGGTGCGCCGCTGCAGGCTCACGTGGCCAACATCGACTCCTCCGACTTCCTCGGCCGACTTGGCCTGGTCCGTATCTACAACGGCACCCTGGAGAAGGGCAAGACCTACGGTCTGAGCCGTGTGGATGGCTCCATCGAGAACTTCCGCGTGGCCGAGCTGCTGCGCACCCAGGGCCTCGAGCGCACCCCTGTGGCCTCCGCCGGTCCTGGCGACATCGTGGCAGTCGCCGGCGTGAACGACATCATGATTGGCGAGACCATCGTCGATCCCAACGATCCGAAGCCGCTGCCGTTGATTCACGTCGACGACCCGGCCATCTCCATGACCTTCGGTGTCAACGATTCCCCGCTGGCCGGCACCGAAGGCAAGGACCACAAGCTCACCGCCCGCATGATCAAGGATCGCCTGGACCGCGAGCTCATCGGTAACGTGTCCATCAAGGTGTTGCCGACCGACCGTCCTGACGCATGGGAGGTCCAGGGCCGTGGCGAGCTGGCACTGGCCGTGCTGGCCGAGCAGATGCGCCGCGAAGGCTACGAGCTGACCGTCGGCCGACCGCAGGTGGTCACCAAGAAGATCGACGGTGTGGTCAACGAACCTATGGAAAGCACCACCATCGACGTGCCGGAAGAGTACATGGGCACCGTCACCCAGCTCATGGCCGACCGCAAGGGACGTATGGACTCCATGTCCAACCACGGATCCGGCTGGGTGCGCCTGCAGTTCACCGTGCCGTCCCGTGGCCTGATCGGCTTCCGTACCGCACTGCTGTCCGCCACCCGCGGCACCGGCATCGCATCCTCCATCTCCGCCGGATACGCTCCGTGGGCTGGCCAGATCGTGACCCGTCAGAACGGCTCCATGGTCTCCGACCGCCAGGGCGTGGCCACCCCGTACGCCATGCAGCGTCTGCAGGCCCGCGGCAACTTCTTCGTCGAACCGCAGTCCCCGGTATACGAAGGCCAGGTCGTGGGCGTGAACAACAAGCCCGACGAGCTGGACGTGAACATCACGCTGGCCAAGCACATGACCAACATGCGTTCCTCCACCGCCGATGTGCTCGAAACCCTGACCCCGCCGATCAAGATGAGCCTCGAGGAGTCCCTGGACTTCGCCAATGAGGATGAGTGCGTGGAAGTGACCCCGGAGTCCATCCGCGTGCGCAAGATCATCCTCGGCCGTGAAGACTGGTACAAGTGGCGCGCCAAGCAGCGTCGTCAGAACAACCAGACTAAGTGACCCATGAAACCTTGGTCGCATAAGCAAAGCGCGTTGGTCAGAGCGTTGATTACGATTCTGGCCGGCGCGCTTGCCGCATTTGTGGGTACCTTCGCACATCGCATGGGTGCGGACATGAACATTCCATACGGATTGGCGCTTGCTTTCACGCTCATCATTCTTTCCACATGGTGCGCGCGTGCGCGCTTGGGCGCGATCGGCCTGGCACTGCACCTTATCGCTTCCTCGATGACCGCATGGGGGCTGGCGCTGACCACAACGTCGAGCAACGCACTGATTGTGGGCGGATTCCAAGGCGACATGCCATACTTCACGCAGCATGCCGGCTACATATGGCTGTATGGTCTGGTCCTAGTGCAGGTTGTCATGCTGATGCTGCCTGCACGGTGGTTCACCATTCCGGCAACGCGCAAAGCACACAACTCATAGGAGTGCTTTTCGCGCGGAACAGACGTTTGAAAAGCTGGAATTCAGTCCATGAGCGTGCTTTTCGCGCGAAAAGCACGCGGAACGCCGCTACGATAGAACGTTATGGCGCGCATACAACTGTATTATCTCGGCCCGGAAGGCACTTTCACCCATCAGGCGGCAATGACCGCTGCTGAACGGTTCGCCCCGTTGGGGGACTTTGACCTCGTGCCGTTGCCCGATGTCCCGGCGATTATGACCGCCGTGCAGTCACGCCAGGGATGGGGAGTGATCGCATGGGAGAACAATGTCGAAGGCTACGTCGTCCCGAACTTGGACGCCCTGATCGATGCCACCGATGTCGCCGGATTCGCCAGGGTCAGTGTGGATGTGGCGTTCCATGCGTTTACGGTGAAAGGTCACGCCATCTACGACTGCACCGGCCAACCGGTGAGCGCGCATCCGCATGGCCTTGCCCAATGCACGAAATTCATCACCGAACACCATCTCAAGCCCAAGGCGGCATCATCCAATGCCGCCGCTTGCCGTGATTTACAGCCCGGGCAGGTGGCGCTTGGCCCAAGCATTTGCGGCAAACTCTACAATCTCGACGTGCTTGGTGAACGGGTGCAGGATTTCGATGGCGCCAGAACCGACTTTCTAGTCATCGCCCCCCGTGACGTTGTCCAGGAGCTGAACGCCCGCGCGCAACAGGGCAACGCCACTGATTTCGAGACCATCATCACCTTCATTCCTCTGGCTACAGGACCAGGGGTAGTAGCTAATATTCTGGATATCCTACGCGTCGCCGGCCTGAATATGACCAGTTTCATGTCCCGGCCCATCAAAGGTCATGATGGCACCTATAGCTTCATCGATACCTTGGATGCGGCACCTTGGGAGCCTCGATTCCAAAAAGTCTTGGAAATATTGGCTATGAAAGGTATTTGGATGAAGACCCTGGCCGTCTATCCTCGCCGTGAGCGTCCGAATCCGCCTGTAGATGCATGGATGTTGCCCAAAGGCGGCATCCATATTGATGCAGAACATATGTCGGATGGCTGGCAGCATAACGAGAACGTACGAAAGGAACTGTTGTGGTAGATACGGTTGGCATTGTAGGGCTTGGCCTCATCGGTGGGTCGCTGGCCAGACGTCTAGCCCAACGCGGCATCAGGGTCGTCGCGTGGAATCATCGTCCGCATCCCTACGTTCAGGCTGAAGCAGCCGGTATCTATTGCAAGAGCACCCTTGCCGAGCTGATGAGCGCCGGGCCGGACGTGGTAGTGCTCTGCAATCCACTCAAAGCCATGCCCGACATTCTCGCTGAATTGAAGCCGTTGCTTGCCAAAACCCCAAACACCACACTTACCGATGTCGGATCGGTCAAAGGCATGGTCCGTGACCAAGTCAAAGCGGCTGGTCTGGAGGAATGCTATGTGGGTGCCCATCCAATGGCCGGCAATGAGCTTTCCGGCTGGCAGGCCGCCGATCCTCAACTCTACGATGATGCACTTTGGGCCGTGACTGTGGATGAGGATACGGAATACAGCCGCTTCTATAGTGTCGCTTCAATGATTACGCATGATGTAGGCAACAGGATCATCGTGCTTGACGATGAGACCCACGACAAAGGTGCCGCGATGATTTCGCACATGCCTCATGTGGTGTCCACCGCGTTGATCAATGAGCTTACCGCTAATCCGGACCGTAACGTCGCGGCGGCACTTTCCGCTGGCTGCTGGCGCGATATGACTCGCGTGGCGCTCACCGACCCTGGTCGCACGCGGGCCATGGTCGAAGAGGATGCGTGGAATGTGGAGGTGCTGCTGCGCCGTATGGCCGCACGTCTCATTGCCATGGCCGATCAACTTCACGACCATGATTCTTCCTCCATTCAGCGGTTCTTCGCCGAAGGCGATCCCTTCCGCCGGTACAAGGTCCAGGTTTCCTCAACGGATACCTTTACACGTCAGGAACTTGAGATTCCGGAACAGGGATGGCAGCAGACACTGCTGTTCTCCGCCAGGCGAGGCGAAGCCATCACCGGCTTCGTGAATCTTCGACAGGCGATTATCGAACTGCGCCCCGCAATCTAACGCGCGGTACGTACCATAAAGGCGTACAGTCTATTATGTGAGCCGGTTTGTTCCGTCGATGCTGACGAAACAAACCACACAGATTAGGGGGATGATTGGCATGACGTTACCAAGGCAGATTCCGGTAGGCGCTCGCGTGGTGGTCCGTATCATCGACGGCATCGATCCGGCGGACGGACGCATGAAATTCCGTGACTATGTAGGGCATGTGACCTCATGGGATGGCTACACGTTGGAAATGGTGCGAGACGCAGCCGCCAACGGTTCGCGCCCAGCTCAGAACGTGACCATCCACCAGGAGCAAATCGCCACGCTGAAGCCGGTTCCCGAACGCCCGAAGCATCAGCCTCGACCATAACGTGTTGCCTGGCGTTGATGCTCCCGTCACTCTGATGCCACGGCGTCAAGCACCGGTTGCTTCAACGCGCGGGAAGCGGGGGAGACCGAGGCCACCAATCCCACCAGGATTGCGAGGATAAGGAACACACCCAGCTGATTCCAAGGGATGCTGAGCGCTGATAGGCCATTGGATTCGTATACCGCCCGGATCACTACGCCGGCTGCTATGCCGACGATCATGCCCAGTATGGTGCCGAACACCGCGATAATGGCCGCTTCGACGCCCAGCATGCCTCGCACTTGGGCTCGCGACGTGCCGATGGCGCGAAGCAATCCGATTTCCTTGGTTCGTTCGGATACCGACAATGCCAAGGTATTCACGATGCCGAAAATCGCAATCACAATCGAGAGTGCCAGCAGCGCGTACAGCACCAGCAAGATCTGATCGACCATTGAACTCATCGTGGACTTGAACTCGTCGCGGTCCTGAACATTCACCACATAATACGGTTTCACCGCTTTGATAAGACGTGCCTTTAAGCCATTGAGATCAGTGCCGTGCTTCGCATTGATGAACAACATGATGGTGAACATCGTGTATTGGTTCGCGATCTTTTCTGCTGCATCATCGTTTATCAGCACCATCGAACGATAGATGGAATTCTCGATGATCGCACCAATTTTCATCGAGACATGCGTCGTCTTCGTCTTGGTTTTCACCAAAGTCGACGGATCGACGTTCTTTGCGCTTTCTGCGGCCTGTTGCGCTTCAGCGGATTTCGCCTGCGCTCCTGATATATCACCGGAGGCCAGCAGTCGCTGTGCCTCAGCGGTAAGCCCCTCGACCTTCGCCTTGACCTGCGCCTGATAATCAGCCTGTGCTTTGGCGGTGGCCTCCTCATCAACTACGACCTGCCGGCCATTGACCTTGACGGTATCGCCTACTTTCCAGCCATTGTCCTTTGCCACCTGCAGTCCAACCACCAACTCGCCATTGCGCAATGCTTTGTTGGCGTCACCTGAATTGGTCACAGGTGCGAATACCTTGGTGAACAAGGATGGCTGCTCGGCAAAGGTCATTGCGGCAGTCGCATCATCGCCGGAACCATAGGTGACGCCCATGAGCATGCGACTTTGGGAGACCGTACCCACACCTTGGGTCTTCTTGATCGCGGCAATCGCATCATCCGGAATCTGCCCGCTGGACACCGACATGGCGGAGAAATCAGATTTGAGACCGGAATCCACAATACCGGCCACTGAGGCCTTCGCCGAGGACGCCACCACGCCAAGACAGCTGACGATCGCCACGCCCACGAACAGCGCTGCCGCGGTATTCGCCGTGCGCCGTTTGCTACGTGACAGGTTACGCGTGGCCAGTCGGCCGGTGACGGTGAACACATGTGAGGGAATCCAGCCAAGCACCGCGCTGGTGGAGTTCACTAGCGCAGGAGCCAATACGATGACGCCGATAACCACCAATCCCGCGCCGATGCCTAACGGCCAGCCGGTGCCGAGCGTCTTAATGCCATCATTGAACCAGCTCCAGGGGGATACGGTGACGCCGCTATTGTCGGCCCACGCGATACGCCAGCACAAGAACCATGCCGCTGAACCCAGGAAGATCATCACCGTTCCCGCAATACCGCGTGGCCATACCGGCTTCTCGGGATTCACCGTTTCATTCATCGCCTGGATCGGGGGAGCGATAGCCGCACGGCGAGCCGGTAGCGCGGCGCCGATGAACGTGACTAGGACACCCACGATCAAGCCGACCAGCATATCCGAGATGCTGGGATTCACCGCCCCGGTCAGCGGCGTGCCCAACCGGTCCATCAACACCACGATGCCCCGGACCATGATCCACCCCAGTCCTATGCCGATGCCGGAGCCCACCAGACCCAACAGAATGGCTTGCGCTGCCACAGTCACGAACACTTGAATGGGGGAGGCTCCAATCGAACGCAGCAATGCATAGCCGCGCATCGACTCGCGGACAATCATCGAGAACGTGTTCGTGATGATGAATGAACCCACGAATAAGGCGATGATCGCGAAAATCAGAATAAGCGGCTGGACAAAGCCCAACGCTTTCTTGGTGCTTGCGGCATTATCGTCGCGCACACTTTGACCGGTCACCGCCACCGCATGCGCATCGGATGGCAAGGCGGCATTGATGCCATCCGCCAATGCCTGCTGCTGTGTGACGGTCAGCGGTTGGCCGCCTGCCGCCGAACCGTATACGGTCAGATATCGGGCGGTGCCCACCTGGCCGGACTGCTGCTGGAAATACTCTTTTGCGGTATCTGGATTGAGACCGATGATGATGGCTCCGGCTTGGGAGGAGACGGTGGAGAATATGCCGACCACATGCACGTCGGCAGGCCCGTCCGGGTACACGATCTTTGTGGTGTCGCCGACCTTGAGCCCCGCGCTTTCCGCTGCGAACGTGTGCAAGGTGATTTCGTCCCTGGCCTTGGCCCAACGTCCCTGTGTGAGGGTGGCCGAACGCCATGTGCCTTTCGTCAATCCCATGCCGACGGTCATGCCGCCCGTGGTGGAGACGGCGTTGTCGTCTTTGCCGACCAGCACCAGGCCGTTCACCTCATACACGGCCTCAGCCATAGCTACACCCTTGACGCCATTGATGGCGTCTACCAGGGCGATATCGATGCGATTGTAGTGTTGTGACTCCGTGGAGGCTGAGTCCGAGCTTGAACTCGAATTGGAATCGGAGGAGTCGCCGAAGTTCGAGGCCGCAGAATCCTTCTGCTCCTTATTGCCGCGCACATACACGTCGGCGTCGGAGTTCGAGGCCATCATCTGATCGACCTGATTGTTCATCATTTCGCGGAAACAGAACGAGCCCACCACGAAACTCACGCCAAGGGCTATGGCGATGATGGACATAATGAATCGCCCGAAATGAGCACGGGCGTCGCGCAATCCAATGGTGATCATGCGCTGGGCTCCTCGCCTTCGTCCGCGAAGACCTCAAGGATCTGGTCATAGGTGGGGTGCTTGAGATCCTGGGTGATATTGCCGTCTGCCAGCACCAGTACGCGGTCTGCATAGGAGGCCGCACGCGGATCGTGCGTCACCATCACGATGGATTGCCCGTATTCGTGCACGGATCGCTTGAGAAACCCCAGTACTTCGTGGCTGGAGTGCGAATCAAGGTTGCCGGTCGGCTCGTCGGCGAAAATCACGGACGGGCGGGCCATCATGGCTCTGGCACATGCCACGCGCTGCTGCTGGCCTCCGGAAAGCTGGCTTGGACGGTGTGTCAAGCGCTGTTCAAGCCCCACCACTTTGACGATCTGCTTGAACCATGCACGGTCAATCGGCTTCTTGGCGATCTGCAGGGGAAGCAGTATGTTTTCCTCAGCGGAGAGCGTAGGTACCAGATTAAAAGATTGGAAGATGAATCCGATCTGTTCGCGGCGCAGCTTGGTCAGTTGCCTCTGATTCATGGCCGAGACTTCCAGCCCTTCCACGATGACCTGACCGTTGGTTGGCTGATCAAGACCGGCCATACAATGCATCAATGTGGATTTACCCGATCCGGATGGTCCCATGATCGCCGTCATCTGGCCACGTTCGAACTCCACGTTCACATGGTTCAATGCCACGACCCGGTTGTCTGCGTCTCCATAGATTTTCGTCAGATCGATGGCCTTGGCCACCACATGACCCTGCCGGTCGTGTGGCTGTGCGCCGTTCCAGTCGGTATTCGTGCCACGTTTGATGTCTTGCTTGCTGTGCCGTGCCATAGCACCCCAATCGTCACTGCTTCAATTGCCTGTCAGGCTTCGATTCAATGGACTTAGCCTATAGTGTAACGAAAGGTTGATGTAGCGGTAAGGGGAGGCCTGATATATGCAATTCGAGCGGCATATCGACGCCTTCATTCGTTATTTGAAGGCCAACCGCGGCCTTTCCGAAAATACGCTCAAAGCGTATCGTAGCGATATCGGATCCTGCCTGTCGCTGTTCGTGCGCCGGGGCATCGATGATCTGAACGAGATCACATTGGACGATTTGCGCAGCTGGATGGCCGTGGAATCCCGGAATCATGCCAGAAGCAGTATGGCCCGCAAAACCGTGGCCGTGCGAGGGTTCTTTTCGTGGGGATACGAGCACGGGGTAGTGTGCACGAACCAAGCCGCAACATTGCTCACCCCATCCATACCGAATACGTTGCCGGCGGTACTCACCGAAATTCAGGCCGAACAGCTGATGGATCAGGCTGATGATGACTCGAACGCCGCAAATGGCGCCAATAACGCCAATAACGCGAATGACCATGCGGATGACCAGGTCGAAGATGCCGAGAATACCGTGGATGACGATTTACGACACAGTGTTCATATGGTCGGAAGAATGCATGCCGAGGCATTACGCAACACCGCGGTTCTTGAATTGCTGTATGCCACGGGTATCCGCGTGGCGGAGCTGATTGCGTTGAATATCGATGATGTGGATTTTCTGAACCGCACCATCAAGGTCACAGGCAAAGGAAATAAACAACGTGTTGTTCCATTTGGGATTCCCGCAATGAAGGCTTTGCGGACATGGCTGGAACACGGACGTCCGAAATTGCTGAACCTCAATTCCGCCGACGCCTTGTTCCTCGGCGCGCGCGGCGGTCGGCTCAATCAACGAGTGGCGCGTGAAGTGGTGCATAAAGCCGCCCGTGAGGCCGGTGTGCCGGATATCAGTCCCCATGCGTTGCGGCATTCGGCGGCGACACATATGTTGGATGGGGGAGCTGACCTGCGAGAGGTGCAGGAGCTGCTTGGCCATGCTTCCCTGAAGACCACACAGCGATACACCCATGTATCCATCGAGCAGTTGAAGAACCGGTACACGCAGGCGTTCCCCCGGGCGTGACCAGAATATGGACAGTATCGAATGACCTGTGATGACGCTGAAAGACGGCAAAGAGGAGCCCTTGATTTAACAAATACGTAACATGGAATTTGCTTCTTGTCTCCAAAGTGCGAGACAATGCAATCAATCAGCAACGGGGTTGGTTTGCCGGCAGACGCGCATAACGCGTCGCTAGTAGCCAACCCCGTTCGCGTGAAAGCAGGGCTTCGGCCCTGCGACCTTATGAATAGGAGAAATATATGAAGAAGAAAGCTCTTGCTTTCGCTGCCGTGGCTTGCTCCATGGCCATGCTGCTGAGCGCCTGCGGCGGCTCCAGCTCCAACACCGCATCCAGCACTGCCGGTGCGAACATCATCACCGCTTACAACTCCGAGCCGCAGAACCCGCTGATCCCGTCCAACACCAACGAAACTGGTGGCGGCAAGCCGGGCGACCTGCTGTTCTCCCGTCTGGTCTCCTTCGACAAGGATGGCAAGGCTTCCAACGAAGTGGCTGAGTCCATCACCCCGAACGATGACGCCACCCAGTACACCATCAAGCTGAAGTCCGGCTGGAAGTTCACCGATGGCACCCCGGTCACCGCCGAGTCCTTCACCAAGGCTTGGTCCTACGCCGCCAACGCCAAGAACGCTCAGAAGGCTTCCTCCTTCTTCTCCACCATCAAGGGCTACGACGAGCTGAAGGCCGACGGCCTCAAGGGCACCGAGCAGCTCTCCGGCCTGAAGGTTGTGGACGACACCACCTTCACCGTTGACCTGAACCAGTCCGATTCCGTGTTCCCGATCAAGGTCGGCTACCTGGCCTTCGCCCCGCTGCCGGAGTCCTTCTACAAGGATCCGAAGGCCTTCGGCGAGAAGCCGGTCGGCAACGGCCCGTACAAGCTGGACCACTGGGACCACAACAAGGAAATCGCCCTCGTCAAGAACCCTGACTACAAGGGCAACGAGCAGGTCAAGAACGACGGCGTGACCTTCAAGGTCTACACCGACGACTCCGCCGCCTACCGCGACATCCAGGCCGGCAACCTCGACGTGATGGAATCCGTCCCGGCCGCCTTCACCAAGACCTTCAAGACCGACAAGAAGGTCCAGGCCTACTCCGAGGCCGGCTCCGTCATCCAGACCTTCACCATCCCGTCCACCCTTGATCACTTCAAGAACGACGAGGAAGGCCAGCTGCGTCGTCAGGCCATCTCCATGGCTATCGATCGTCAGCAGATCATCGACAAGGTGCTCAACGGCATCGGCACCCCGGCCACCGACTTCACCTCTCCGAAGACCCCGGGTTACTCCGACTCCCTGACCGGCTCCGACAACCTGAAGTTCAACGCCAAGAAGGCCAAGGAACTGTGGGCCAAGGCCGACGCCATCTCCAAGTACGATGGCCCGCTGACCTTCTCCTACAACGCTGATGGTGGCGCCAAGCCGATTTACGACGCCGTTGTGAACCAGCTGAAGAACAACCTCGGCATCGACGCTTCCACCAACCCGATTCCGACCTTCCAGGAATTCCGCGACGCCATCACCAACCGCCAGATGACCGGTGCCTTCCGTACCGGCTGGCAGCCTGATTACCCGTCCGCTGAGAACTACCTGTGGCAGCTGTACTCCTCTGCCGCTGCTGACGGCAAGGGCTCCAACGATGGCGATTACAAGAACCCTGACTTCGACGCCCTGTGCCTGCAGGCCGCCGCCGCCAAGGACACCGACTCCGCCAACAAGCTGTACCAGCAGGCTCAGGAGATTCTCCTCAAGGATCTGCCGGCCATCCCGCTGTACTACTCCAACGCTTCCGGTGTTGCTTCCCTGAACGTCAAGTCCGGCTATGCCTTCGACTGGCAGAACCTCCCGACCTACACCGAGATGTCCAAGAAGTGAGTTGACGCTCACCTGACATCGAGCGAATAGTTCGGTTATCCAAGGGGCGAGGATCGTTATGATCCCCGCCCCTTTTGTATCTATACGGCCTCTTACGTCCAATAATCGGCCAAGTTAACGTGAGTTAACATACTGCCGTCAAGGCATGCGGTAAACTATCGACGTATTTGCCGACCGGCAGGGCAACGCATACCCTCCGCAGCCGGTCATGGAAATAAGGAGCAACCGTATGGGTAAGTATCTTCTGCGACGTATTCTGCAGATGATCCCCGTGGTTCTCGGCACGACGCTTTTGGTGTACGCGCTTGTCTTCCTGCTGCCTGGCGACCCCGTCAAGGCTATGTTTGGTGATAAGCCGATTAATGAAGCCGTCGCAGCCCAGATCCGCGCAGAGTACCATCTCGATCAGCCGTTCATCGTTCAGTACTTCATCTATTTGAAGAACGCGTTGACCCTCGACTTCGGCAACACCTTCGCCGGTCAGCCCGTTATCGACGAAATCACCCGTGCCTTCCCGGTGACCATAAAGCTCGGCCTGATGGCATTCGCGTTCGAAGCGGTCTTCGGCGTGGTCTTCGGTATCATCTCCGGCTTGAAGAAGGGTAAGTGGTATGACACGGTTATCCTGATCGTCTCCCTGCTGCTCATCTCCGTGCCGACCTTCGTCACCGGCTTCGTGCTGCAGTACCTGCTCGGCATCCAGTGGTCCATCCTGCCGGTGACCGCAGGTGCCGACCCGACCTTCCTTGATTTGCTGATGCCCGCCATGGTGCTTGGCTCGGTGTCGATGGCATACATCATTCGACTGACCCGTGCTGAAATCTCCTCCAACATCGCTGAGGATTATGTGCGTACTGCCCGTGCCAAGGGCATGTCCAACGGACAGGTGATGTTGCGCCATGTGCTGCGCAACTCCCTGATCCCGGTCGTCACCTACCTGGGCCAGGACATCGGCGCTCTGATGGGCGGTGCCATGATCACCGAGCAGATCTTCAACATCCACGGCATCGGCTTCCTCACCTACCAGTCCATTTTGAAGGGTGAAGCCAACCTCGTCGTGTCCATCGTCACGTTGCTCATGCTGATCTTCGTGGTGTGCAACCTCATTGTCGACTTGCTGTACGCGGCCCTCGACCCGCGCATCCGCTACGCGTGAGAAGGAGAGGAGTGAACAACATGACTAACGAAACTCTCGATAACCAGATTGACAACTCCGGCGAGCCGACTCCTGATTACTTCATGGAGACGTTGCCTGGCCAGGATCGTTATGTGGCCCCGATTGATGAGACCCCGTTGCAGGACGTCGACTCGGTGGATGAGTCCGCTCCGGCCACCAGCATGTGGGCCGATGCGTGGCGAACCCTGCGCCGCAACCCGCTGTTCATCATCTCCGGTCTCGTCATCATCTTCATCATCGTGGTGGCCATTGCGCCGGGCCTGTTCACCAAGCAGGATCCGAACGCCTGCGATCTGGCCAACTCCCTGAGCCCGGCGGCCAGCGGTCATCCACTCGGATTCGATCTGCAGGGCTGCGACGTGTACACCCGCGTGGTGTACGGCACCCGCACCTCCCTGTCCGTCGGCGTGCTCTCCACGCTGCTCGTGGTCCTGCTCGGCACCCTGATCGGTGCCATCGCCGGTTTCTGCGGCGGTTGGGTCGATGCCGTGCTGAGCCGTATCACCGATATCTTCTTCGCTCTGCCCATGCTGCTCGGCGCCATCGTCGTGCTGCAGATGTTCAAGACCTCCAAGTCCATCTGGAAGATCGTGCTCGTGTTGGCGCTCTTCGGTTGGGTCGGCGTGTGCCGTATCGCACGAAGCGCAGTGCTCGAAGCCAAGAACCTTGAGTTCAACACCGCTTCCACTGCACTGGGCTCCACGCCTATGCGCAACCTGTTCCGCCATATCCTGCCGAACTCCCTGGCCCCGATCATCGTGATCGGCACCACGTCGCTCGCCTCGTACATTGTGGCCGAAGCAACACTGAGCTTCCTTGGCGTAGGCCTGCCCACCACCACCGTGAGCTGGGGCGGCGATATCTCCAGCGCCCAGACCAACCTGCAGACCGACCCGCTCGTGCTGTTCTACCCGTCCGCCGCACTGGCCGTCACCGTGCTCGCATTCATCATGATGGGCGACGCCGTCAAGGACGCCCTTGACCCGAAGAGCCGTACGGCCTGAGCAAGGGAGTAGAGGAATTACTATGACTGAAAACTCCAACGCACAGATGCTGGCCATGCAGAAAGAGCATGGACCGCTGCTCGAAGTCAAGGATCTTGCCGTCGATTTCACCACGGACACCGGCAAGCCGGTGCACGCCGTGCGCAACTCCTCCTTCACTGTCTACCCGGGCCAGTGGGTGGCCATCGTGGGCGAGTCCGGTTCCGGTAAGTCCACCTCCGCCATGGCTGTGCTGGGCCTGCTGCCAGGCACCGGTCACGTGGTCGGTGGCTCCATCAAGCTCGACGGCCAGGAGATCGCCGGTGCCAAGCAGTCCGAATTCGATAAGCTGCGCGGCACCAAGATGGGTCTGGTTCCGCAGGACCCGATGAGCAACCTGAACCCGGTGTGGCGTATCGGCACCCAGGTCAAGGAAGCTTTGAAGGCCAACAACATGGACGTGGCCCACGAGAAGCGCTCCGCCCTCGCCAAGGCTCTGGCCGGCGAGGATGCAGCCGTGGAGCTCAAGGGCAACGACGACGAGACCTTCCTTGGTTCCAAGGATCTGCCGTCCCTTATGGAAGACGCCAAGAAGGCGCTGACCGAAGCCGGCGTGACCGGTGAGGCCTTCGACAAGGCCGTGGCCCGCTTCGAAAGCGAATGGGTTCCGGGTTCCGAAACCCGCTGGCGCGTGGCCGACGACCTGATCAAGGCCGGTGTATCCGATGATCAGGCTTGGTACCTGGCCAAGAAGTACGTCACTGGTTCCACCATGGATGACCGCATCGCCGGTCTGCTCTCCGAAGCCGGCCTGCCGGATGCCGCCACCCGTGCACGCCAGTTCCCGCACGAGTTCTCCGGTGGCATGCGTCAGCGTGCGCTCATCGCCATCGGTCTGGCTTGCCGTCCTGACCTGCTCATCGCCGACGAGCCGACCTCCGCACTGGACGTGACCGTGCAGAAGCGCATCCTCGACCACCTGCACTACCTGACCGACTCCCTCGGCACCGCAGTGCTGTTCATCACTCACGATCTGGGCCTTGCCGCCGAGCGCGCCCAGCACATCGTCGTGATGTACAAGGGCCAGGTCGTCGAATCAGGCCCGTCCCTGGAAGTGCTCCAGCACCCGCAGCACCCGTACACCAAGCGACTGGTGGCCGCAGCTCCGTCCCTGGCTTCCCAGCGCATCATCTCCGCCAAAGAGCGCGGCGAGAACGCCGATGCCCTGCTGGACCACAAGGTCGCCGATGAGAACGAGCTCGAGAAGAGCGAGCACATCATCACCGTGGATCACCTGACCAAGGAGTTCAAGCTTCCGCGCAAGAAGGAGATGTTCAAGGCCGTCGATGACGTGTCCTTCTCCGTCAAGCGTGGTACGACCTTGGCCATCGTGGGCGAGTCCGGTTCCGGTAAGTCCACCGTGGCGAACATGGTGCTGCACCTCTTGAAGCCCACGTCCGGCAAAGTGTTCTACGAGGGTCGCGACACCTCGACCTTCAACGCCAAGGATCTGCTGGACTTCCGCCGCCACGTGCAGCCGGTGTTCCAGAACCCGTATGGCTCCCTGGACCCGATGTACTCCATCTACCGTTCCATCGAAGAGCCGCTGCGCATCCACAAGATCGGCGATCAGAAGTGGCGCGCCAACCGTGTCAAGGAACTGCTCGACATGGTGGAGATGCCGCAGTCGGTAATGGGACGTTACCCGAACGAGCTCTCCGGCGGTCAGCGTCAGCGTATCGCCATCGCACGAGCCATGGCGCTCGACCCCGATGTCATCGTGTGCGATGAGGCCGTCTCCGCACTCGACGTGCTGGTCCAGGATCAGGTGCTGCACCTGCTCAACGATTTGCAGGCAGAAAAGGGTCTGAGCTACCTGTTTATCACCCACGATTTGGCCGTGGTCCGCCAGATCGCCGACGAAGTCGTGGTGATGCAGCACGGCAAGCTCGTCGAGCACGCCACCACTGATGAGGTGTTCGACCATCCGCAGAAGCAGTACACCCGCGACCTGCTTGACGCCATCCCCGGCGGCAAGCTGAAGCTCGGTCTGGACTGATGTACAACTGATATCAGTTGCCGGCGAAGCCCGGCATACATAGTGCCCGACACACTCAAGGCCGTTTGGCCAAGCTTACAGTCGGTCACTATGTATGTCGGGCTTCGCCTTTCTGAATTAAAAAATGTTCAGCAATTGTATATGTGACTGATATGGAGGTGGAGGTTGGGAGGCATGTTGTATGACCGTAGAGACTTGGCCTGAGCGGCCCGGAGCGTGTCAGACAACATGCCTCCCAACCTCCACCGGCCTCACGACTATCGAAAATCACACATCGTAGGTGATGGTCAGGGGAGCATGATCGGACCAGCGCAGGTCATAGGTGGGCGCTTTGTCGATGACGAATCCGCGGGCGGTCTCCGCAAGCTCGGGAGTCGCGAATTGGTAGTCGATGCGCCAGCCGACATTGTTGTCGAATGCGCGGCCGCGCTGACTCCACCACGTATACGGGCCTTGAATGTCGCCCGCCAAATCACGCATCACATCAACGAATTCGTATTCATTGAGCCACTTGTCAACGTAAGCGCGCTCTTCGGGCAGGAATCCGGCATGCTTTTCGTTCGCCTTGGCATTCTTGATATCCAATGGCGTGTGCGCGATGTTGAAGTCACCGCAGAGCACCGCTTGCTTGCCGCCATGTGCAGCCTCATCACGCAGCTGACCCATGCGTACCAGCATCGTGTCAAGGAAACGGTATTTCTGCTCCATTTTGAGGGGATCGTCGGTATTGCCCGCATGCACGTAGACGCATACCACGGTGATGACATAGCCCTGAGGCGTGTGGACATCGGTTTCGATCCAGCGGCCGGAATCCACATCTTCGCCCAATCCCGGCAATCCATAGCGTTGCTCGGCAACCGGCAAATCGGACAGCAGTGCCACGCCGGCCCGACCCTTGACTCGGCAGATTTCATTGGTCAATGTGAAATCCTCAGCTGATTCAATAGCTCCGGCCTGAGCGTATTCGAATGCGAGCTTGCCGAAGATCTTATCGATATCCGGTTGCGGGGCTCGTACCTCCTGCATGCACCAGATATTGGGCGTATGCCGGCCAGCCCATGTAGTAATGCCCTTGCGGTCGGCGGCGCGTAGGCCATTGACGTTGGAAGTGGTGATAGTGATGGTCATGCGGCCATAGTATTCACTTCTGTCTACTAACCATCGTTTGCAATGGCTCCAACGAATCAAAGATGGCGATGTTCAGCTTTCTTTGAGCCTGGGTGCTAGGCTTAGCAGGGTTGCAACCGTTACATGAAACGAGGAATTATGGGACTGTTCGGATTCGGTAAGAAGAAGGACAAGAAGGAAGCCGAGCCGGCTGAGACTGTCGATGAAGACAAGGTGGCCGCAGAAGCCGCTAACGCCGCCGCCAAGGCCGAAAGCGCCGAAACCGTGCTGGCCGAGCCTTCCAGTGAATATGAAGGCCGTGGCGAAGAGCGTGGTCCGTGGGATGTCAACGATGAGGATGTTCCGGATTACGACGATTATCTGGACCTCGGTGCCTACTACCTGCCGTTCCTGCAGGGCATCGAACTGCGCATCAAGGCCAGCCGCGCCACCCAGCAGGTACTGGGCTCCACCATCACCTATGGTGCCTCCAGCTTGGAAATCGAAGCCTTCGCCGCCCCGAAGACCATGGGTCTATGGGATGATGTGCGCGCTGATTTGCTGGAAGCCAACAAGTCCGCAACCGAAACCGAAGGCGTGTTCGGCACTGAGCTGAAGTTGCCGGTCAACGTTAAGGGCGGCAAGACCGTGAACACCCGTATCGTCGGCGTGGACGGCCCGCGTTGGATGCTGCGCGGCATCTTCTCCGGCAAGGCCGCTGTGGATCCGGACAGCCCGGAGACCCGAGCTTTGAACAAGTTCTTCGCCGATATCGTGGTGGAGCGTGGCGAGGAACCGCTGGCTCCGCGCGATCTGATTCCGATGCATCCGCCGGTCGCTCCCGCCGAGCGTAAGGCAGCCAAGGCCGCTGCCGAGGCCGCAGGTCAGGAGAACGGCAAGGAGCACTTCAAGGACATTCCGGACAACAAGCCGAAGGGCCCGTTGAGCCAGGACCAGACCACTGAAGTGAAGACCACGCTCGCCCGTGGCCCGATGTTCTCCGAAGTCCGATAGCGCCACTCCAGCCTCCCTCTGACGAGGGAGGTGGCAGGCGAAAGCCTGACGGAGGGAGAGACTTCACGCAAAGAGGAAAAAGACTTGGCAGAGCAGAAGAAGCGTACCGGATTATCCGCACTGGCCGACGCCGGCAATAATGATGCGGAGGATTTCTCCGTCATCGATGCCATCGGCGGTCCACGCGGCGTTATCGAATCAATGCTGCCCGGTGTGGTGTTCGTTGTACTGTTCGTGGCGACCAGCAATCTGAACCTGACTATCGCCGTATCCGCAGTGCTGGCGGTGTTGCAGGTCATCGTTCGACTGATTCAACGGCAGTCGGTGATGGGTGCATTGTCCGGTTTGATTGCTGTAGGCATCTGCCTGGTGTGGGCATGGCAGACGCATGAGGCGCGTAATTATTACGTATTCGGATTCATCACCAATGCCGTATACGCTGTGCTGCTTGCGGTTTCCCTGATCGCCCGTGTGCCTGGGCTTGGTCTGGTGATTGAATTCATTCGCAGTCTGCCAACCGAGCAGTTCAAAGCATGGTTCGATGATTGGATGGGCGATCGCGCCCTCAAGTGTGCCTATATGATCGTCACCGGATTGTGGACTGGCTTGTTCGTACTGCGTCTGCTCGTTCAGGTGCCTCTGTATCTGACTGATCATGTGGCGGCGTTGGGCGTCACCAGACTGCTCATGGGTATTCCGTTCTGGGCGCTTGCCATTTGGGTAAGTTACCTGATTATCGCCACTCCTATGCACAACCATAAAGCCCTTGCCAGAAAGGACAATGATGCAAGCTGAGGTTCGCATCGAACGATACGCCGATCAAGGTCGCTGCGTGGCCCATATCGATGGCCGTGTGGTGTTTGTGCGTTTCGCATTACCCGGCGAACTGCTGCGTATTGAACTCGACGAGCCGCATGATCGAGATGATCGTTTCTGGACCGGCGAAGTCGTGGAAGTGCTTGAGCCTTCTCCTGATCGCGTCGCCCCGGCTTGGCCGCTTGCCGGCCCGTTGGCCATGGGTGGGGGAGTTGGCGGCGCTGATCTTGTGCATGTGTCGCTGCCTGGTCAGATTCGTTGGAAGGCCATCACCGTGTCCGAGCAGATGAGCCGCCTTGGTCATGTTGATGTGGCGGTTCCCGTGGAGCGCATTGCTGGCGATGAGGAATTAGGTGGTCTTCATTGGCGCACACGCATCGAAATGATTGTTGACGATAACGGCCGCCCGTCCATGCGTCGTCGTGGCACGCATCATCGTGTGGCCATCGATACCATGCCGTTGGCCAGTAAGACTCTGCTACGCATTGCCGATCAGGAACATATTTGGGATGGCGGATTTGAACCTGGCTCACAAATCAGGCTGTCCGTTCCCGAGCCTCGAGGCGAGCAGCCGGTGCCTGATGACTACGCAGTGCTGGTGGACGGTGAATTGCGTTCAGGCAGTCAGCTGCTCACCGAGCAGGTGCCGGTCAACGGCACCATGTTCACCTATCAGGTGGATGCTGGAGGATTCTGGCAGATGCATCGCGGGGCTCCTATCGCCTTGACCTCCCATGTGATTGGTCTGGTCAACAAGCAGCTGCAAGGCAAACCGGCCCCGGTGATTTGGGACCTCTACTCCGGCTCTGGCCTGTTCACGTTGCCCCTGGCCACGCTGACCGGCGAACGTACTCACATGTTCAGCGTGGAGGGCGCGGCTGTGGCCGTCAAGAACGCGCAGCGCAACCTGCGCGCCATGGGACTGACCAATGTGGACGCACGTACCGGCGATGTTTTCCGTACGTTAAACCATGTTCCGGCCAATCTCGCCAAGCCTGATGTCGTGGTGCTCGATCCTCCTCGCGCAGGAGCCAAGGCCAAAGTGTGTCGCCAGATTGCAGCTTCCGGTGCGTCCAATGTGGTCTATATCGCTTGTGATCCGACCTCGCTCGCCCGTGATACAGCCACGTTGATCGCCGAAGGCTATCAGCTGCAGGATATTCGTGCGTTCGACATCTATCCGATGACCCACCACGTGGAAACCGTGGCACTGTTCACCCGCTAATATGCGAACCATGAACCATCGAATCAGAGCGGTCGTAAGTGCAGTGATTTGCGCGATGACTGTAGTATCGTTGTCCGCTTGCACGCCGGTTAATCGAGCCGTGGGCGACACTCAGGATACGACGCCTGAAGTCGCCCATGATTCCGTGCATGCCTCGGATGCCGAGGTGGGATTCGTGGGATCTGAGGATTCCGCTGCGGATAAGCTTGCCATCGATGCTCTGGCCGATGAGGGTATCAATGTCTATTACGCGGCCTTCAATGCCGCGGATGACGGGGGAGCTGCCACCGCGCAGCAGTCGGTTTCCGATTTTGTGGCACGGTCCGTTGATCTTGTTGTCATCAGCGGATTCAATATCACTGGTACCAATAATGATTCTTGGGTTCAAACGCTGACTAATGCTCGAGAGGCGGGAATACCGGTGGCATTGCTGAACCCCAGCAGTCTACCGGACGATGACTTGCTGTATGCGGCCTCATTAACGGTGAACGATCGTGATGCCAATGCCTCGCGCATATCAGATGCAGTAATGACAATCATCCACGATGAACCGCATGAACGTTCCATCGCCGTATCGACGGTTTCCTGAGCCGCATGAAACCGTCGATACGGCGATGGAGATGAGAACGGGATAGTGATCGGTTTACAGATCCTGCACGCTCATGTGAGCGAGCTCGGCACGACGCTTGATTTTATCGCGCTGATACAGATAGATGCCTACCAATACCACGGTGGACACGTTCTCGGACAGAAATGCGACGGATGCGGACAGGATGATGCTCCACAGATTGTCGCCAGTGTAGATGCTGCCGGCAAATACGTTGATTGCTGCCGCAATAGATAGCAGCAGCGTGATGCCGGGCAGTATCAGACCGGGCCACTTGCTGTCCATCTTCGAGAGTCTGACTTGCAATATGATGAAGCCGATAAGCGCAGCGATAAGCAGCACAAGGAATACGACGAAAAATACTGCAGAGGCGTTCATGATGATGCTCCTTGCTTGAGTTGCTTGCGATATTCGGTAATGAGGATTTTGGCGGTGTCGAAGTCGAGTTTGTCGTCCACGGCAAGCCGTTTGATCAATGCGATATACGGTTCGTTCTCGATCTGCTCACCAAGTTGGATTTTCTGGATGAGCCTATCGAGTCGGAGCCTGACGGTGGGGTAGGAGACGCCATACTGTGCGGCGACTTCCTTCATCGACCCTGATGCGAGTAGGAATCGTTTGATGAACGTCATGTCTTCGTCATCAAGATTCGACATCCACGGTGGAATCATCGTTGCATCCATCTGTCCTCCTTCGATATAGAGAAGGTTTAATAAAATTAATTATAAACTTAATAATATTAAAAATCAAATAGAATTATAGTTACGAACAACTGAAATCAACCTTTCGCAGGCGGAAGTTGGTTAAATCATCCTTGAGTCGTAGCGGATTGTGAGTGTTGAGACGGTAGGCTGGAGGTCATGAGCGAAACAGCAGCCGTGAACATGCCCGATATCAGCGAAACCGGCCTTAGTACGCGGGAAGTGTCGCAGCGTATCGAAAGTGGCCAATCGAATGCGGTGAAGACCTCCACGTCGCGATCGGTCAAAGACATCGTTCGAGCCAACGTGTTCACGTTGTTCAACGGCATCATTTTCGTGGCAATGGTGCTGGTATTGCTCACCGGGTCTTGGAAGGACTCGGTATTCGGTTTCGTCATCATCATTAACACCGGCATCGGTATTGTCACCGAGCTCAAGGCCAAGCGCACGTTGGACAAGCTTTCCATTCTGGTGGCCTCGGATTTTCTGGTGCGGCGTGACGGCAACGATGTCGAGGTGCCGCACAACGAAATCGTGCTCGGCGATCTGTTGTGGATTCGCTCCGGCGAACAAGTGCCCGCAGACGGTCAGATCGTTGAAACCTGGGGATTGGAACTCGATGAATCGATGCTCACCGGCGAATCACGTACGGTGAGGCATAAGGTGGGGGAGCAGGTGTATTCCGGTGCGATCGCCGTCTCCGGCATGGCGTTGGTCAGGGTCAACGCCGTAGGCGGCCATTCGTATGCCGCCACGCTTACCGCTCAGGCTAAGGTCTACAAGAAAACCGTGTCCGACCTGAACAAGGGCATCAATACGATTCTGAAATTCATGACCTTTTTGGTGGTGCCGCTGTGCGTGCTGCTGATTCTCTCGCAGGTGCATACGGTCGGTGGATGGAGCCATGCCATCGCCACGGGTGAATGGCGCGCGGCCGTGGTCGCTGCCGTGGCGGGCGTGGTGGGCATGATTCCCGAAGGGCTCGTGCTGCTGACGTCGCTGAACTTCGCCGTGGCGGCGATGCGGCTCGCACGCCATAACACATTGGTGCAGGAGCTGGAATCAGTGGAGACGCTCGCCCGCGTGGATGCCCTGAACTTGGATAAAACCGGCACGATTACGAATGGTGCCATCGCTTTCCGTCAGCTGATCATGCTTGACGCTACGGCTGATGCGGATGCTGAGAAGGAAACGACGCAGGCACTCTACGATTGCTGCGACGAAGAGCAGCCGAACGGTACCGGCAAGGCCGTACTTACGGGATTGCAGGCGCAAGGCTATGAAGCCGGGCAAATCACCACACGAGCTCCGTTCTCTTCCGCCCGTAAGTGGAGCGCGGTGACGAAGGCGGATGGTGTCTGGTATATGGGCGCCCCGGAAGTGATTCTTTCGGCGCTCGAGGGTGACTATGCGGATGTGTTGGAGCGGGTCAACGCATATGCCAATGACGGTAACCGCGTGCTGCTGATTGCAAGGTCTCTCCCTCGGTCGGCTGCGCCGACAGCTTCTTCGCTAGTGGGAGCCGATGGTTCTGACAGTCCGCGGCTTGATGTGTATGCCAGGCCGATCGCGCTGGTACTGTGTGCGGAGCAGGTTCGCGCCGATGCCGAAAAGACACTGGCATGGTTCCGTGATCAGGGCGTACGCTGCCGTGTGATTTCCGGCGATAATCCGGTCACCGTCGGCGCGATAGCCCGTAAGGTAAAGCTCACCGGGGAGCGAACGCCGGTGGCGATGGACGCGCGCGAATTGCCGGATGATGTGAATGAACTGGTGCGCGTATTGGAAAACGTCGATGTGCTGGGCCGCGTGCTGCCGAACCAGAAGAAGGCGATTGTGCAGGCCTTGCATACCCAGGGGCATGTGGTGGCCATGACCGGCGATGGCGTGAACGATGCGCTGGCCATCAAAGAAGCCGATTTGGGCATCGCCATGGGCAATGCGGCACCTGCCACCAAAGCCGTGGCGCAAGTGGTGCTCGTTGATTCCAAGTTCTCCCATCTGCCGGATGTGGTGGCCAGAGGGCGCCAGGTAATGGCCAATATGGAACGTGTGGCCAGCCTCTTCCTCGTCAAAACCGTGTATTCGGCACTGATTTCCTTGGGCGTGGTGCTGACGCAGATCCCATACCCGTACCTGCCGCGTCATATCACCTACATCGGTGCGCTCACGATTGGTATGCCGGCGTTCATTTTGGCGCTGGCCCCGAACGCGCGTCGCTATATCCCCGGATTCCTCAAGCGTGTGGTCAAGTTTGCGTTGCCGGGCGGTATCGCCACTGCATTGTCTGTGCTGACCGTGGCATGGGTGCTTCCGGGCATCATGGGATGGGACGTAGCCGCCAATGACGCCGACCTTGCATCGCAGCGCGCCACGAGCGCCATCATCCTCTTTGTCATGGGCGTGTTTGTGCTGGCTCGCGTGGCGCGGCCGCTCAACAGCTGGCGAGGCGTACTGGTCGCTGTGTTCGCCGCCGCGGGCGTAATCGGTCTGTGCATTCCATTCGTCGCGAACTTCTTCGCGCTGATGATTCCGACGGGCACTACGTTACTGGCCACGATGATTGCGCTGGTCGGTGCCGCCATCATCTTCGCTTTGTGCCTGTGGCTGGTCCCGATCGCCGGGCATGCTGCAGCCACTATGCTGCGCCGACATGGTTTCAATATCTGAACCTCATGGCGAAAAGCGCATATTGTCTCACGTTTCAAGCCGACACGCCAGAGGCAAAGTAACGTACCCGTACCATTTGAAGCGGATAATCAGCGGCATCACAAGCCGATATATGATTTCGGAGGCAATATGTCCTTACGCGACGATCAACTGGCGACGCTCAAAGCCGCTGGCAAGGACTTCGATTACTACAACATCGCCAATCTCGACGGTATCGATCACCTGCCCTATTCGTTGAAGGTACTCGTCGAAAACTTGGTGCGTAACATTGACGGCGCCAACATCACCGATGACCACGTCAAGACCTTGCTGAACTGGGATCCCGCAGCCCAGCCCAGCCATGAGATCCAGTTCACCCCGTCACGAGTCATCATGCAGGACTTCACCGGTGTGCCCTGCATTGTGGATCTTGCCACGATGCGCGACGCCGTCAAGGACCTAGGCGGCGATCCCGAGGTCATCAACCCGCAGGTCCAATCCGATATGGTCATCGACCACTCCGTGCAGATCGATAAGTATGGCATTGCCGATGCCGTGCAGCAGAACATGGATATCGAATACCAGCGCAACGGCGAACGCTACCAGTTCCTGCGTTGGGGCCAGCAGGCATTCAAGAACTTCCGCGTGGTGCCGCCGGGAACCGGCATCATCCACCAGGTCAATATCGAATACCTGGCCAAAGTGGTGATGAGCAAGGACTCCGGTCTGGAAGACGGTCGTCAGCTCGCTTACCTCGATTCCTGCGTGGGCACTGACTCCCACACCACCACCGAAAACGGTCTCGGTGTGCTCGGCTGGGGCGTCGGCGGCATCGAAGCCGAGGCCGCCATGCTCGGCCAGCCGATTTCCATGCTCGTGCCGCGCGTGGTCGGCTTCAAACTCACCGGCTCGATTCCGGAAGGCGTCACCGCCACCGACGTGGTGCTGACCATCACCGACATGCTGCGCAAGCATGGCGTAGTTGGCAAGTTCGTGGAATTCTACGGCGAAGGCATCGCCTCCGTGCCGCTCGCCAACCGTGCCACCATCGGCAACATGGGCCCTGAATTCGGCTCCACCTGCGGCATCTTCCCAATCGACCAGGTCACGCTCGACTACCTCAAGCTCACCGGCCGCTCCGACGAACAGGTTGCGCTCGTCGAGGCCTACGCCAAGGCCAACAAGCTCTGGGGCGACGCCTCCGACCCGGATTACGTCGAACCGCAGTACTCCGAATACGAGGAACTCGACCTCTCCACCGTCAAGCCGTCCATCGCCGGTCCGAAGCGCCCGCAGGATCGTATTCTGCTCTCCGAATCCAAGAGCATGTTCGAAAAGACCCTGCCGGCCTACGAGACCGAGAACACGGTCAAGGAGCCGGTCGCGGTTTCGACTGACTTCCGTGGCGATTTCGATCTCACCAACGGTGATGTGGCCATCGCATCCATCACCTCCTGCACCAACACCTCCAACCCGTCCGTGATGGTCGCCGCAGGTCTGATCGCCCGCAACGCTCATGCGTTGGGCCTGAAGCCGAAACCATGGGTCAAGACCTCGCTGGCTCCGGGCTCCCAGATGGTGGCCGACTACCTGAAGGCCGCCGGCCTGCAGGATGACCTCGACGCGTTGGGCTACCAGCTGGTCGGCTTCGGATGCGCCACTTGCATCGGCAACTCCGGTCCGCTGCTGCCGGAGATCTCCAAGGCCATCAACGAAAACGACCTGACCGTCACCGCCGTGCTCTCCGGCAACCGCAACTTCGAAGGCCGTATCAGTCCGGACGTCAAGATGAATTACCTGGCATCCCCGCCGCTCGTCATCGCCTACGCGCTCGCCGGCACGATGGACTTCGATTTCGCCACCCAGCCGCTCGGCAAGGACAAGGACGACAACGACGTCTATCTGAAGGACATCTGGCCTACCAACGCGGAAGTCGCAGCCGTGGTGGACGGCACGGTCAGCCGTGAAATGTTCCTCAAGGATTACGCCTCCGTGTTCGACGGCGACCGCCGTTGGAAGGACCTTGATGTGCCGGAAGGCGAGCTGTTCCAGTGGGACGAGAACTCCACTTACGTACGCAAGCAGACCTTCTTCGACGGCATGAAAGCCCAGCCGGATCCGGTCAAGGACATCCACGGCGCCCGCGTGCTCGCTCTGCTTGGCGACTCCGTGACCACTGACCACATCTCACCGGCCGGCGCGTTCAAGGCTTCCAGCCCGGCAGGCAAGTACCTGACCGAACGTGGCGTGTCGCCGAAGAACTTCAACTCCTACGGCTCCCGTCGAGGCAACCACGAGGTCATGGTTCGCGGCACGTTCGGCAACATCCGCCTGCGCAACCAGCTGCTCGCCTCCGTGGGCGAGGAGGTTACGCCGGGTGGCTTCACCTATGATTTCACCACCGGCAAGCCGTCCACGATTTTCGAGGCTTCGCTCAACTACAAGGCCCAAGGCACGCCGCTCGTGGTGCTCGCCGGCAAGGAATACGGCACTGGTTCCTCCCGTGACTGGGCGGCCAAGGGTACGTTGATGCTTGGTGTCAAGGCCGTGATTACCGAAAGCTTCGAACGTATTCACCGCTCCAACCTGATCGGTATGGGCGTGCTGCCGTTGCAGTTCCCCGAAGGCGAATCCTATGAGACGCTGGGCTTGAACGGCACCGAAACCTATGACATCGATGGAATCGAGGAGCTGAACTCCGGCAAGACGCCGAAGACCGTGCATGTCACCGCCACGCATGCCGACGGGTCCAAGACCGAATTCGATGCCGTGGTACGCATCGACACGCCTGGTGAGGCCGACTATTACCGCAACGGCGGCATTCTCCAGTACGTGCTGCGCAACCTGATGAAGTAGCCAGATTGTTGATCGCCTTCATAAAGGCATGGTCATAGCATTGGGGCCGGTCCCAATGGGTGCCGGCCCCAATGCTATGACCATTATCATAAGTAAAAGCCAATGCATCAGTGTGATTGCAAACGACATTGCTTCCAAATGTCACTGAGTTTCTGGCCATCGGATGTGCGCTTCCATACTTCCAAGCCACCGCTGCTCCGCCCACCTGCGGCGGCACGAGCTGCAGCGGTCGGCGTCGGATATTCCGAACCATCATCCAGGCGCAGCCGTCCGTTTTCGGTGACTGTGGCATACCAGCGTTCACCTTTACGCGGACGCTCCCACACCAGTCGTTCGCCTGGTATCAGTAGGCCGGCCTGGATTACCTGACGAATGGTCACACGCTTTGAGCTTCGCGTGGTTCGTACCGCAGGCGCCTGCGAAAGATTCTCAATGGCCTGAGCCGTCAGATCATTGTTGTTGCGGTCGTATCGGATACCCCAGTACTCGACGATCAGCCGAATCGTCTCCTCCTGCCGCTTTTCCAGCAGCGAAGGTGTGCAGTCATTGAAATCCTTCAACTCATTCGTCAATGGGAAGCGGCGGGAATTGGGCCTAAGCAACATGGCATCACGGCGTGCGGAAAATTCGACGAACTTATCCAGCTGGTTATCCTGACCCTGCACCAGTGCCATGTTCCCCAGACGGTACAGCCAGTAGTCATGCTGCTCGGACGACCAATTCGCGAATGATTGTGAACGCTCGATATCAAGCGGCATGATCGGCAGCGCGCTGAACCTACGTGGCCGGTCAAGATGCGTTCCTGCTTTCTGCTCATTGGCACGCAACAGGAGCAAACGGACCAGTGCGCCATCGGACTGCATCTCGCCATGCAAACGTACTATGGCGTTCTCCCAATCATCATCGCTGATCTTCAGACCATTGCTGCGCGTCACCAGATACCCTTTATCGAGATCGCGAATCGCGGCGTTCGCGTATCCGCGACGATCGATGGCATCGGTCCTGATCAGCGTGCGGATGCCGGTCACCCGTTCAAGAGCTGCAAGAATCTCCAACAGACGGCGTTCGTCATGAGGTTCCAATAAGGCGAGTGTCGCTGAGGATTTCGCCGCACGGGCTGCTCGCTGCGCGAACGGTGAATAGTCGGGGTTGCCGAGCTGCCGGTATGAATTGACCAATGCCCACATGGCCACCGGTTTCCATTCATGATGGTGATAGTCGTTCAGGTTTTCCAACCGATGCTGCACCTCAGCCGGCAATATCGTTTCACCTGGCCTGGCTATGATCTGCCATGCCATCGCATATGGTGCAAGTACGGTGTTGATAAACGTAGGTACCGTGCCGTTGCTGGTGTACGGCTTGAGCACATTATCCAGGAAGTCCTCGATGAGTTTATCGGTATCGGGTTGGTGGGCGAGGATGAGATACAAGTAGGAGAAGAACTCCTCGCTATCGCGCGGATCGTCGCCGATCGGGTCGATGATGTCATCCCATCGTGCACTGTATGCCTCAAGTTCCGCATCATTGAGGCCGGAGGTCGCACGTGCTTTGAACACATCGGAAGGGGTGAGCGGCAGTCCGCGCATGTTCATCACATCGAAAATGCGATGCGCGCCATCGAGATCATCGGTGGTGACGATGACCAAAGTCACCTGGTTGACCAGATATTGCGCGAACTGCTGTCGTGTGGAGGTGCTCCACGCGGATATCTCGTCATACACCTTGCGGATATTGTTCACCATATTGCGCTGTGCGGCCGTGGCCAAATCATCGTCATCCATATCGAACACGGATTCGAGGTTGTCTTCCTGCACATGATCGCGGAAGAAGGCCGCATCCCGTTCGCGTAACGTCAAACGTGGTTCGTTCGCGATGCCGCGGAGCTTATCGCCGGGCTCCACCAGCAAGGCATCAAGCTGGCGCATCAGATCGGGATCCTGTTCCAAATCACGCAGCACAGCGATGATGATGGACAGGGACACCAGACGCTGCTGCCCATCGATCACATCATATTGGTTGCTGCCTTTGCGCACCAGAATCAGCGAGCCAAGAAAATATGGCGTATGAGGTGACTTGGAAGCGTCCTTCAGATCACTGACCAGCTGCAGAATATTCTCCGGCTTCCAAATATAGGCACGTTGGAAGGAGGGGATGGTGAACCGATAATCCGGCGTGAACACTCTTCCCAATGGAAGCTCTTTTGCATTAATTGCCATGTTGCATCCCCTTTGCATCCCTATTCCGCTTGTGCTGCGGATCCCCACTATGCTCAGCCTACCAGCGTTTGCTGAGAGGCAATCGAGCCTTCGTACAGGTAGAAGGACATGCTGTCTGGATGCACATGCGAAGCCGGCAGTGTGATGGATGCGATTTGTTGCAGGCCGGTGTGCTCATAGAAGCCCACATTGCAGGTGGTGTCGGTGTACAGGAAGTACTTATCAAGACCGGCATCTCGGAAATCGGCAATCATCTTGCGGAACATGCGCTTGCCCAGTCCAAGGCCTCGTGCTTCGGGATCGAGCACGAACAGCACCACTTCAGCGCCATAATCATGCCCGGCTCGATGAGCCTTACGGGTGAGTTGATGATCGATGGCGAGGATGCCGACGATTTCGTGTATGGCCCGAATGCCTTCCTTGACTGACAGCAGACGACGTAAACCGTTCATATAGTTGCGCTTATGCCGATTCCACCTGCCTCGCTTATCATGCGCATCGATGCGACCGAGAATCAGCGCCACCGGTTTGCCGTTCTGTACTGCGGTGTACGCGTTGGTGGTGCGTGCCAGACAATGCTCCCAGTCGGCTTCGGCGGCGATCAGCCCGGTATGCTCGTCGAAGTCCGCATACCAGGTGCGGCGCACCAAATCAATCAGTTGAGGATAATCATCGCGTTGCAAAGGACGTATAATCACAGTTTCATTCATGAGTTTCATTATGCCCGGTACCCGTCAACCAAGCAGAATATGCGAGGAGACTACAGTCGTGCCGGCAAAATCGGCCCGCTCCACGAGTCGGGCCATCTGCACGCGGCCCAACTAGCTTGTCTATCCACCGTTTCGCTGTTGGCCGAGCATATTCATGGAACGTTCAGGTTATCTCCTCTAGTATTGGTGGTGGAACACAACAAAGGAGCGACTATGACATTCGGTCAGCAGCCCCAGAACAACGGGCAGTACAACCCGCAATATAACACCCCGGACTATAACGCCGCCCAGCAGGCAGGCTACGGTCAGCAGTACATGCAGAACGGATACGGCCAGCCACAGTACACCCAGCAGCCATACGGGCAGAACCAGAACTTCCAGTACGCCCAGCCACAGGGCGCAGGTACCGCCGCCATCAACACGACGATGACCTATAACTACGAGCAAGCTCAGCGTGTCTCCGTGACCCGCGCTTACGGAGAAATGACCATCGGTCTGATCGTCACCGCAGTGGTGGCTGTACTCGGTCAGATTACCGGCGCGTACTACAGCTTCCTGATGGCCACCGGCATGATCGGTCTGATTGGTCTGTGCGTGGCCCAGGTGGCGCTCGCCGTGATTCTCGGCGCTCGTGTGATGAAGATGAGCACCACGTCCGCCCGCGTCATGTTCTATGTGTACGCAGCGCTGATGGGCTTCACCCTAAGCTCCATCTTCATGGTCTATGACCTTGGTTCGATCGGCATGGCGCTCGGCATCACCGCAGCGTTCTTCTTCGCCCTGACCATGTTCGGCATGACCACCAAGTTCAACATGCTGAAGGCCGGCCCGATCCTGATGGTCGGTCTGATCGTGCTGATTGTCTCACAGGTCGTGCTGATGTTCCTGCAGGTCGACGGCATGACCCAGATTGTGTGCGCGATCGGTCTGATTCTGTTCGCCGGCATGACCATCTACGATGCACAGTCCACGCGAGCATTGTTCGCCGCCTATGAGGCACAGGGACCGGAAATGATCAAAAAGGTCTCCATCCTATGCGCGCTGAACCTGTACTTGGACTTCGTGAACATGTTCCTGTACATCCTGCAGCTGTTCGGCAACAGGGACTGATACTTCAACTTCAGCATTAACGCCGTTTGATTCGGCGCCGCTGATGGGCCCGACCACATTGTGGCCGGGCTTTTTCATACCCGTCATACGCGCGCATTAGGCTGACTGACCGTGAAGAGACAAGAAATCATTGGCGTGCTGGCCCTGCTGCTCACCGCATTGATCTGGGGGTTCGCGTTCGTGGCGCAGGTGCAGGGCATGGATTCCATGTCTCCGTTGTTCTTCAATGCATGTCGTTTTACGCTTGGCGCGCTGTCCCTAGTGCCGATTCTCATGTGGCAGCGTGGCAGGAAAACAGGCGAATCGCATGGGCATCAAGGGGCCGAAGCTGCTATGGAGCGTAGTGCTTCGAATGGCGCGCGTGACCATAAGCCCGGTTTCTGGCAATCGTTGCTCGCCAATCCCGTGTTCGTCTCCGTGCTGTGCGGCATAGTGCTTTTCACCGCCAGCACGTTGCAGCAGTATGGCATCATGTACGGCAAATCAGCCGGCCGTGCTGGATTCCTTACGGCTTTGTACATTGTGATGGTGCCGCTTCTGGCTTTTGTGCTCCTTCGCCGCCGCATTGGAATTCTGGTGTTCGCCGCCGTGGCGATGGCCATCGTCGGCTTCTATCTCCTATGCATCACTGATGGGTTTGGATCCATAGGTCTTGCCGACATTCTTCTGGTATTCACTGCGATGCTATTCGCCGCGCATATTCTGGTGATCGATACGCTGGGTTCGCGCGTGGATGCCATCAAACTATCGTTCGGCCAGTTCTGCACCACCGCCGTGTTGAGTTGGGCGGGGTCTCTGATTGAAGGCTCGGTGAACTGGACCGGCGCTTTCCACGCGTGGATGCCGATCATATACGCCGGCATCGGTTCGGTGGGCATCGCCTACACGTTGCAGGTGGTGGGCCAGCAATGGGTGCCTCCCACCCGAGCCAGCTTGCTGATGAGTTTGGAATCATTCTTCTCGGCGGTCGGTGGAGCGATCTTCCTTGGTGAAGTCATGACACCGCGTGGCTATCTTGGTTGCGCCTTGATTTTCTTTGGCACCCTGTTGGCGCAGGCTCCGGCCAAATTGCCAAAGTTTATGCGCAAAGATTAGATTGACTCCTTCAATGAGGAAGCCAATCTAATCCATTGGCGCTAATCAGTCCGTGGTCTTCGGCGCTTCGCCGACCTGTGGCGCGCCATTGATATCGCGGTGGATGTTCTGCATCTGCACTTCGATGTTCTGCAGGCTGCGCGAGCAATCCAGCAGCGTCTGCGAATGCTCGCTCAACTTGGCGTCCGGCAGATCGGTCTTGTATCTGAGCGCATGCTCCAGTGAAGCCCAATAATCCATCGCGATGGTACGGAACTGCACTTCGACCGGCGTGTAGTGCGCGCCGGAAGAGAGGAACACCGGCACCGCGTAGATTACGTGGAGCGAACGATAGCCGTTCTGCTTCGGGTTCTTGATGTAGTCCTTCACGCGCAGCACCTGGATATCCGACTGTGATGACAGATAGTTCGAAACGGAATACACGTCATCGCGATAATTGCAGATCACCCGGATGCCGGCCACATCGAACAGGTTGTCTTTGATGGAATTGACGGAGATGGGCAGGCCTTTGCGCTCGAGTTTGCCGATGATGGAGTTCACCGATTTCAGGCGGCGTTCCATATGGTGTATCGGATCATGGCTGAATCGCACCTGGAACTCGTCGTCGAGAATCTCCAGTTTGGTGCTGATTTCATACATGGCACCTTCATATACCTGCATCTGATCGATGAATTCGGTGATCTCATCGGCGCTGAACCGGCCTTCCGGCAGGTCCAGCATCTTCAGACGGGCGTTGAGGTCTGCGGTGTTGAGTCGATTATGTCGGTCAAGTATCACGCCAATCAATATACCCGGCCCATCTCGTCGAAACTGGATGAAGCCGGAGAATCTTCTACAATGCTTCATCGTTCGCGGATTGACGGACGCCGACTGCGAGGCGTGATTGGCGGTAATGGCCGCGCGACGCGCCCCATGACGAACCCGGCAGTTAGAATCGCAACTTATGAATGAAGACATGATGACCGAGGCGGAGCGCGCCTCGATTGAAGCCGGCGGGGCTGAAGCCGCAACAGGGGAGCGAGGCAAGGGCGTATTCCATATTCATACGCTTGGCTGCCAGATGAACGTACATGATTCCGAGCGTATTGCCGGTGTGCTGAAGGCCGATGGCTATGTGCCCGCCACGCAGGAGCAGATCGATGCCCATGATTTCGATGTGATCGTGCTCAACACCTGTGCGGTGCGCGAGAATGCGGCCGAGCGCATGTATGGCACCATCGGTCTGTTCAACCGTATTAAGATGCAGCGTCCGAACCTGCAGATTGCGGTGGGTGGCTGTATGGCTCAGTTGGACCGTGAGCGCATCGCCAAGAAAAAGCCATGGGTGGCCGCAGTATTCGGCACCAAGAACATCGAGGATTTGCCAAAGCTGCTCGACCAGAATCGGCTCACCGACAAGCCGCAGGTGAGGGTCAGCGACCAGTTGCAGGAATTCCCGAGCCAGCTGCCCGCCGCGCGCGCCTCCCGTGTGAGTTCATGGGTGGCGATTTCCGTGGGCTGCAACAACACCTGCACGTTCTGCATCGTGCCTACCACGCGCGGCAAGGAGAAGGACCGCCGGCCGGGCGACGTGCTCGCGGAAATTCGCAAATGCGTGGCCGACGGAGCCAAGGAAGTCACGTTGCTCGGCCAGAACGTGAACTCCTACGGTTACGGCATTGGCGATCGCTACGCGTTCAGCAAGCTGCTGCGCGCTTGCGGCGATATCGAAGGATTGGAACGTGTGCGATTCACGTCGCCGCACCCGGCCGCATTCACCGATGATGTAATCGCCGCCATGGCTGAAACGCCGAACGTGATGCATCAGCTGCATTTCCCGCTGCAATCCGGTTCCGACCGGATTTTGCGTGCGATGCGTCGCTCCTACCGTTCCGCCAAGTTCCTGGATATTCTTGGCCGAATTCGTGCGGCCATGCCGGATGCGCAGATCTCCACCGACATCATCGTCGGCTTCCCCGGTGAGACCGAAGAGGATTTCCAGGCCACGCTGGACGTGGTGCGCAAGGCGCGCTTCTCCACGGCGTTCATGTTCATCTATTCGCCACGCCCGGGAACGCCGGCCGCTTCGATGGAACAGATTCCGCGCGATGTGGTGCAGGAGCGTTTCGACCGACTGGTGGCCCTGCAGGAGGAGATCACGCAGGAGAACATGGAAAGCTTTGTAGGCCGTGACGTCGAGGTGATGATCACCGGGAAGCTGGGCAAGAAGGATTCCGATACGCATCGCGTATCCGGCCGTGAGAAGACCGGTGTACTGGTGCATATCGGCGTGCCGGAAGGCGAGCCGGTGCCGGAGGTCGGTGATTTCGTAACGGTGACTGTGACACATGCGGGCCGCCATAATTTGCTTGCCGATCCCGATATCGCAGCCGGTCAAACCTATTCGGTCCGTCACTGAAGGAAGCAGCACAATGACAGCACGAGTCGTATCCATCGTCGGTCCGACCGCATCCGGCAAAACCGGTCTCGGTATCGCCATCGCCAAGCGTTTGACCGAACAGGGTGAACGCGCTGAAATCGTGAACGCTGATGCCTACCAGATGTACCGCGGCATGGACATCGGCACCGCCAAGCCGACTGCCGAGGAGCAGGCTGCCGTACCGCATCATCTGATCGACATCATCGATCCGGAAGAATCGATGAGCGTGGCTCGTTTTCAGGAACTGGCCCGTGAGACCATCGCAGACCTGCAATCGCGTGGCATCCGACCGATTCTGGTAGGCGGCTCTGGCCTGTATGCGCGTGCCGCCATCGACGATATCTCCTTCCCGGGCACTGATCCTGAAATCCGCAAGAAGTATGAGGAACGGGAGAAGACCGAGGGCGCCGGCGCGCTGTTCGAAGAGCTTAAAGCCAAAGATCCCGAGGCGGCTGCTCGTATGGACCCGCATAATCCTCGCCGGACCATTCGCGCCCTGGAAGTCATCGAGCTTACCGGCCGCCCATATTCGGCAAGTCTGCCGCGCTACCGGTATGTGATTCCATCCGTGCAAATCGGTTTGGATTTGAGCCGCGAGGACTTGGATCATCGCATCGATCTCAGGACCAAGCAGATGATGACCAACGGCTTCGTCGAGGAAGTGGAACGACTACGCCCTCGTCTTGGAGCCACCGCAGTGCGTGCCCTTGGCTACCAGCAGATCATCGATCTGCTGGACGGCATCTGGGATGAATACGATGCATTCGCCGATATCGCGCAGAAAACCAAGCGCCTCGCCCGCAAGCAGATGGGCTGGTTCGGCCGAGACCCACGCATCCACTGGCTGCAGGCATTGAACCCGAAACTCGTGGACAATGCGATGGCCATCATCGCACACGCGGACGCCGGCGATTACGATCCCATCGATGCCCAGGCCGACGCCTACGTACAACATCATCTCGGCGACATCGCCGCCGCATAGCAATCAGTGCGCAGGCCCCTGGTCCCAACCGGCGATGAGGAATACGCGCGTTGGATTCGCAGGGCGCAGCATCGATGCGAACATGCGCTCGAACGCGGAAATATCCCCACGATACGCCGTATGTTTGGCTGTGCGATACGCTTCACGCGTCACCAAACCCCAGTCCAGATCCCATCCGGCATCATGAGCCAGTCGGGAGCCGAACATGCGCAGCACCATCGCATTGCCTCCGCGGAACGGATGCAGATAACCGAGTTCGTCATACATAATGGCGAACTTATGGATGAACACATCCCTGTCCAACGCATGAAGATTGCGGTTTTCCGCCAATTCCATCGCGATGTTATGCGCGCCCGTCTCAATCAAACCAGCAGGGAAGAACGCTTCGGGATTATTGGCCCGTGCCCGGTCGTTGGTGATTTCACGCGTGGTGTTGTTGGTGCGTAATTTGCCGGCGTCATCGAACACGCCCTCAAACAGCCCGCGATGAATCGCCACCAGCTCGTCCAAATCACCGGACGGATTCCAGCGGCGTTCGGCCAACAACACGGTGCGCGCAAACACGGCGTCCGCACGGTTCGTGGCGTGATCATCCAACGAGCCGTCTGAGAGACGACTCTCTCCGGTAGGCCCTATGGCGTGAATACGCATGGCGGTTTGCTCATCGGCAACATCGATGAGCTGACTTACATCCTGGCTGCCCTGCTCATAAGCCGCCGCGGCTCGCATCGTTGCCTCGCCCGGCGTCATGGCCTCCAGTGCGCAGTTCCTGAGTGCAAATGCGACTGCGCTCGCACGCTCTGCGGGTGTCATGCCACCCATGATAAGCCATGAATCGTGTCAGATGCGGTCATGAGACCCCATACATGTAGAATCAAACGCGATATGGCACGTACAGCATCTTCAAACAGCACTCGATCACGCAAATCCGCAAGCGGCGATGATGGTTCCACACATGATGGCGAGACCAGAATCCAGCCGGACATCGATCTCGAGCCTGAGCCGTTATGGCGCAAGGCCTTACTCGCTATTCCACGCGCGTTCGGCTCCGGCGTGCGCGCGGTGACTGGCGTGGGTGAATACGACCCCGCTTATCGGCGAGATGGCTTGTGCTTCCTGCTCCTGATACTCGCGATTTTGTTCTGCGCGTCTGAATGGTTCCGCGTGAACGGTCCGTTCGGTCAGCTGCTGCATGCCATGGCCTCCGGGGTGCTTGGCGTGATGAGCGTGGTCCTGCCGGTGCTGCTCGCCGCCGTGGCGTTCCGTCTGATGCGCAATTCGGGTCGAGGTTCCAGCAATCCTCGTGTAATCACTGGTTGGGTGCTACTCATGTGGTCGATCTGCTCGATCATCGATGTGGCGGTGGCTTCCGGGCATACCACGTTTGATATCACCGTGCTGCAATCGGCTGGCGGATTGTTCGGTTTCTTCCTGGGCTCGCCATTGGCCTGGGGGCTCTCCGCCGCATTCGCCATCGTGGTGTTCGTCGTATTCGGCTTGTTCTCGCTGCTGATGATTACCGGCACTCATGTGACGGACCTGCCCGATGATGCACGCAAACTGATGGCGTTCGTGCAGCGCAAGCCTTACACGTCCGAGGGTGAAGCGTCGGATGCGGCCGATGACGAGCACTCGCAATTCCCCAATGAGGTGCGTCTGGGGAACGCCACGCTTGCGTTTGCCGATGGGGTGCCGGCCCATGACGGCACGGACGATGCAGACGCCGGCGAGGGAGGGAACGGTATCAAGCCCAACTGGTTCTCCCGCCTGTTTTCCCGCAAATCCAAGATGGAAGATGATAAGAGGCTTGACCGATATGCTGCGGACGATCCATTCGACCGTGCAGCGAGCCAACATGGCGCCACCGCTGAAACTCCGGTGGTCGATTCCTCGACAGGTGAGATTCTTGATGGTGCCAACGCCTCTGGTGTAGGTGGCCGCACTATCGCTTCATCCTCCTATGATGGCCGTCCACATGTGGCGGGCAATGCTCCATTCTCCGATGATGCCGCCGGCGCCGCCACTACGGCTCTGGGTGGGGGAGCGGCGGCAGACTCAGCGTTTGGTGTCGGAGCTGCAACGCCGCGCGTCATTTCCGGTGGCGCGACCGTGGCCATGCCTTCGGGCTCCGGTCCGGATGGCACCACGGTGATGCCTTCGGGTGGGGCCGCCAACGATCCGTGGGCTCCGAGTGCGGCGGCTGTGGCCGGTGTGGCCGGGGCAGCCGCCAATGCCACGGCGCCTTATGCAGGCGCCGACGCGGATGGCAGTGGTGTGGGACAGTCCGGTGCGGCGGCTGGCGACGATGCGGGTGCGGCTGGCGATGACGATGCGAGCCGCCCGTATCAGTTACCTGATCTGAATCTGTTGACGAAGGGGCAGCCGCATGCGATGCGCACACCGGCCAATGACCGTGTGATTCGTGCATTGACCTCCACATTCGAGCAGTTCAACGTGGATGCCAAAGTGGTGGGCTTCCTGCGCGGCCCGTCCGTGACCCAGTATGAGGTGGAGCTCGGCCCCGGTGTGAAGGTGGAGAAGGTCACCAACCTGCAACGCAACATCGCATATGCGGTGGCCAGCTCCGACGTGCGTATCCTCTCCCCGATCCCCGGCAAATCCGCCATCGGTATCGAGATTCCGAACGAGGATCGCGAAATCGTGCATTTGGGCGATGTGCTGCGCTCCGACAAGGCCGTGAACGATCCGAATCCGATGCTCTCCGGCATCGGCAAGGATGTGGAAGGCCATTTCGTCACCGCCGACCTGACCAAGATGCCGCATTTGCTGGTCGCCGGTGCCACCGGTTCCGGTAAGTCGAGTTTCATCAATTCGATGCTCACCTCCATCATCATGCGCGCCACGCCGGAGCAGGTGCGCCTGATCATGGTCGATCCGAAGCGAGTGGAGCTTTCCGCCTATGCGGGTATCCCGCACCTGCTGACCCCGATCATCACCGATCCGAAGAAAGCCGCGCAGGCATTGGAATGGGTGGTCAAGGAGATGGACGCGCGATACTCCGATCTGGAATACTTCGGATTCCGCCACGTCAAGGACTTCAATGAGGCCGTACGCGCCGGCAAGGTGCACGCGCCGCTCGGCTCCAAGCGCAAGGTGGCCCCATATCCATACATCCTTGTGGTGGTGGACGAGATGGCCGATCTGATGATGGTGGCCAAGAACGATGTGGAAAGCTCCATCCAGCGCATTACCCAGCTCGCGCGAGCCGCCGGCGTGCACCTGGTACTCGCCACGCAGCGCCCGTCCGTGGACGTGGTGACCGGTTTGATCAAGGCCAATATTCCTTCCCGACTGGCATTCGCCACCTCTTCGGCCACTGACTCCCGAGTCATCTTGGATACTGTGGGTGCCGAGACCCTGATTGGCCAAGGCGACGCCTTGTTCCTGCCGATGGGGTCAGCCAAGCCCATCCGTGTGCAGGGTTCGTGGGTTTCCGAGTCCGAGATTCGCAAGGCCGTGGAATTCGTGCGTACCCAACGCAAGCCGAAATACCGCGAGGACATCGAGGAGATGGCCAAGGAAGCCGAGAAGAAGGGCAGTTCCGATATCGACGAGGAGATCGGCGACGATATGGACGTGCTGCTGCAGGCCGCCGAGCTCGTGGTCACATCGCAGTTCGGTTCCACCTCCATGCTGCAACGTAAACTCCGTGTCGGTTTCGCCAAGGCCGGCCGTCTTATGGATTTGCTGGAATCACGCGGCGTTGTGGGCCCCTCCGAGGGATCCAAGGCGCGTGAAGTGCTCGTGCAGCCGCAGGACCTGCCGCAGGTGCTCGCCTTCATCCGCGGTGAAACCGGCTCGCTTACGCCATCGGCTCCCGCCCAAGGCGAACTCGGCGGGGAATAGCCGCTCTCTTTCAGCTGATGGTCAGCCAATAGTCACCCAAGGTAGAAGTGTGGGGGTAACGTGGGCGGTATGAGTAGTGAATCAACGGATAAGCAGGCTGAGGTGGAAGCCAAGCCCAAGGCGTCGATTTTCGATGGTTGGAATGCGCCGCCGAACCTGGTCACATATTCGCGCATCGTGCTGGTGATTATCTTCCTGGTGCTGGATGTTATGGCTGGCGAATGGGGGGCGAATAATCTTACGTTGCGTTGGGTGGCGGCAGTACTGTTCATCATCGCCGCCTCCACCGATAAGATCGACGGCTGGATGGCCCGCAAATACAATCAGGTCACCGAGATGGGCAAGCTCATGGATCCGATCGCGGATAAGCTCCTGACCTGTGGCGCCATGATTGTATGCTCCGTGTTTGGCGAACTTGGTTGGTGGGTCACCATCCTGTTCCTGATTCGCGAGATCGGCATCACGGTGATGCGTTTCTTTGTGATGGAGCGCCCAGGTGGCAAGGTGATCGCCGCAGCTTGGCCGGGTAAGCTCAAGACCGTGTTCCAGTGCGTGGGTCTCTCCATGCTGCTGCTGCCGATGTGGTCATTGGAGAACAGCGCCACTACGCCGCTGTGGCTCACCGCCTACTACTTCCTGACCTATACGATCATATATGTGGCGTTGGTACTGTGCCTCTATTCCGGCGGCGTGTACCTGTACAACACGTTCGTGGCGCCGAAGAAGGCGGACAAGTAAGCGAAGCTTGAACCGTCAAGCATTGAATGCAGGATGGGATGTGGCTCAGGCCGCATCCCATTTTCGTAAAGGTTGTTGCATCAGAGTTGCTGTTTCTCTGTGCGCTGGTCGAGAGGATTGCTGATATGAGCATTGCGGATACTGTGAACATGAGCCAGTTGCGTCAAGCATGCGATACTGCCGCTACGCAGATCTTGAAGATATGCGAAGCCCGTGGCGCAAAAATCGCTTGCGCGGAATCATTGACCGGGGGATTGCTTGCGGATGCTTTCGTACGCATCCCCGGTGCCTCGAACGTATTCCTCGGTTCAGCGGTCACGTATGACATCAAAGCCAAAGCGTCCGTGCTCGGCGTGGATCGCGGGCTGCTGGAGCGTGAAGGCGCCGTGCACCCCGAGGTCGCGCGCCAGATGGCCGCCGCAACGGCGAAACTCTACGATCAGCCGGGATACGCTGACCATATCATCGGCCTTTCCACTACCGGTGTGGCCGGACCTGGTCCCGATGGAGACAAGCCGGTTGGACTGGTATATGTTGGTTTCCGTGCTCCAGCGCAACTGACGGCTGACCGTGTCGAGTGCATTGAAGCGGTGGAATTGCGCTTGTCTGGCACACGCGAAGAGGTGCGTCTGCAAACCGTGTTCAGCGCGCTGAACCATGTGCGACAACTGCTTGGATAAGGGCATCAGCTAAACCTGAGTCTATTTTCAGCAACTTTTCAGGAATAAAACCATGGGTGTGTGGTGTTGAACCTTATGGAAACAATGTACAGGCCTGGAAGGGGGCTAAGGCGATGGAAACGATGACGCCAATCAATGAGCAAATGGATGTTGCCGTCAAGACTCCGATGAGAGTGCAGCCGGGTATTGCGCGCATGCGTGAACTCACCCCGGCCCAGCGCCGTGCGGTGGTGTTCGCCCAGCAGCAGGTTTTGAAGGCTCAGGCCGCTAAGAGGGCCAAGGACGTGCGCGAGGCCGCTCGCGCACGTATGCGTCAGGAAGAGGACGACGAGATGCGCCCGCGCACAGCTGCGGTGAAGAGCGTGGTCGCTGAGGCCGCTCCTCACGATGTGTCGTTGCGTGAAGCGATTGGCCATGTGCTGCGTGACCTGCGTACGCGTGATCGTCGTACGTTGCGCGAGGTGTCTGAGAAGGCGGGTGTGTCTCTGGGCTATCTTTCTGAAGTGGAACGCGGTCAGAAGGAGGCCAGCTCGGAGTTGCTGAGTTCGATCGCCGATTCGCTTGGTGTGAGTACCGCGCAGATGCTGCGCATGGTTGCGGATTATCTTGATTCGGTTGCTGAGTAATTCATTGGATGGAACTGAGTGATTGAACGCGCCGTTAGTGGCGCCGATAGGCGTGTGGGATGGGTCTGCGACTGTCTATGGTCGCAGACCCTTTTTGTTTTTGTTTTTGTTTTTGTTTTGGGTGCATTCTACACCGTGTTCGCCGGGTGTGGCACACTGTCGAGTATGCGTGAACGTGAATTTTGGGAGTTGCTGGAGGAAGTGTTCGGCCGCAGCTATGGCCGTTCGCTGGCGCAGGATCAGAGAATGCCCAGATTGGCGAACATGACCGTGATTGAGGCGCTTGATGCCGGTGAAGAGCCGCGCGTGGTCTGGAACGTGCTATGTGACCAGATGGAGGTGCCGGATTCCAGGCGATGGGGCCATGACCACAATGCGCCTCCGTTGCCGGCGGCATGATATCGAATCCGGTGGTGATGCCGTTTTCGTGGTATTTCGGGCGTGTTGTTCACCGATTTCGAACAAATGTTCGCGTGTTGTTCTATAGTTGTCCACAGCGAGATGAAGCCACATACATGGGTGCGGTAATGATTCGAGCAGTGCAAAGCCTTGCGGCAGTAAGGTTTTGCACTGATCATGTGCCGTATGCGAGGTATGCGAGCAAGCTCGGACCACATAGGCCGTTCGGGCTTGCCTTCAGGGGCGATGCTTACATACGGTGGAGTAATCAACCGCACGCGACTTCGATAAGGAGAAGATCATGGCACAGGAAACCAAGTCGGCTCAGAAACCGGCAGGTGCGGCCGAACACGAGCTTGATCCCAAGCGCAAGGCCGCGCTGGATGCCGCATTGGCCCAAGTGGAGAAGAGCTTTGGCAAGGGCTCAGCGATGCGGCTTGGCGATAGGCCGGAACAAAACGTCGAGGTGATTTCCACCGGGTCGTTGGCCTTGGACATGGCGCTCGGTATTGGCGGTCTTCCCAAGGGGCGCATCGTCGAGATTTATGGCCCGGAGTCTTCCGGCAAGACCACGTTGGCGCTGCATGTAGTGGCCAACGCCCAGAAGAGCGGTGGCGTCGCCGCTTACATCGATGCCGAACATGCCCTTGATCCGGCATATGCGCGAAAACTCGGTGTGGATACGGATTCCTTGATTGTCTCCCAGCCGGATAACGGCGAACAGGCGTTGGAAATCGCCGACATGCTGATTCGTTCCGGTGCGTTGGACGTCATTGTCATTGATTCAGTGGCTGCGTTGGTGCCGAAAGCTGAAATCGACGGTGATATGGGAGACAGCCACGTCGGTTTGCAGGCACGACTGATGAGCCAGGCGCTGCGCAAGATGACCGGTGCATTGGCGCAGGCCGGTACCACCGCCATTTTCATCAACCAGTTGCGTGAGAAGATCGGCGTGTTCTTCGGAAACCCCGAAACCACCACCGGTGGTAAGGCGTTGAAGTTCTATGCATCGGTGCGTATGGATATTCGTCGTATCCAGACCATCAAGAACGGTGATGAGGCTGTTGGCAACCGTACCCGTGTCAAGGTGGTGAAGAATAAGATGGCACCGCCTTTCAAGTCCGCTGAATTCGACATGCTCTATGGCGAGGGCATCTCCCGCGAGGGCTCGGTTATCGATATGGCTCAGCAGGTCGGGGTGGTCAAGAAGTCCGGTTCCTGGTTCACCTATGAGGGCGATCAGCTTGGCCAAGGCCGTGAGAAGGTGCGCCAGTTCCTGAAGGACAATCCGGCCATCACCGAGGAGATTGAGAACAAGGTCAAGGCTCAGTTTGGCCTGATTGCTCCATCCGATCAGTTTGCCGAAGATGAGGAGGCCACTGCAGCTGCGGCTGTCAGTGAGGCTGCGGCCGCGGATGCGGCTAAGGACAGCAAGGCGGCTGCGGCTAAATCCACTACTCGGGCATCTAAAGCCGCACCTGATAAGGCGCCGGCAGCTAAGGTCTGAATGTGATTAGTGCTGAAGCATTTCTGCAGCGCAACCCGGTTGTGCTGCAGACTGCCAATGAACCGGAATCGGGAAGCGTATCGTCTCTCGATGAAGCAGAGGATTCTGCTCGTAGTATGTCCAATGATTCTGGGCATGCGGGTGGAATGATTACTGGGACTACGCGTAGGCGTGGTATGACTTCATGGAACGCGCGGTCTGCTGGAAATGCGGGTGCCGATGATCCTAGTGATGTGGATGCATGCCGTGAAGCTGCATTGCGGTTGCTCGATGCTGCTCCTCGCTCGTCAGGGGCTCTGCGTGACCGGTTGCTGGGCAAAGGATATGCTGAAGATGTAGTCGAAGGCGTAATCGAGCGCTTGATTGCTGTACATCTCATTAATGACCTCGATTATGCGCAGTCCGTGGTGCGTGTATGCGCTAACCGTATGATGGGCCGCCGTGGCACCATGATGGAGCTTGCTCGTAAGGGAGTTGATCGTGTGCTTGCTACCCAAGTTGTGAACGAAGCCGAGCAAAACGGTGTGTTTGAGGAAGCGGCATGGGAATTGGGGCGCCGCGTGGCACGCAAGACGGAAGGGTTGGATCGTCAAGTACGTCAGCGTCGCTTTTGGGCTGCAGGAGGGCGCAAAGGGCATAACCCGTCAATTCTTCGTGAAGTAGCTGCCGAATTGCTACATTAGTCCGGTCTTCTCCGGACCATATGTATAATTGCCTGCTTGAGACCTCTTGATGGCCGCGGCCGTGATCTTCATTGGGATCGGCTGAGGAACTTCCGGGCTCCGCAGAGCACGATGGCGGATAACGTCCGCCCAGGGTGACCTGAGAGATAGCGCAGCAGAGAATAGACCGCCCGCGCAAGTGGGTAAGGGTGAAACGGCGGTGTAAGAGACCACCGGGCCTCTGGTAACAGGTGGCCGCATGGCAAGCCTCATCGGGAGCAAGGCCAAGCAGATGGCGGTAAGGGCTGCTCGCCCGTGCCATCGGGTAGGCTGCTAGAGCCTAGCGGTGACGCTAGGTCGAGATGGATGGCCATCCGTCTGCGGCGTTCGCGCCACAGACGACAGAACCCGGGGTATAAGAGGTCTCACTTCATTTATCCGCATTTGGTGCATCCATCGATGCATCATCAATCGACGATGCCAGTGGCGATGCGTTTGAGCTCGGCCAGATGACTTTGGAACGCAGTTCGTCCGGTCGGCGTCATCGCATACCAACGCACCATGTGCCGGCTGCCGTCCGACTCGCGTTTGGACACGGATACATACCCGCAATCGGCGAGCGTCTTCAGATGCTTGGAGCAAGCAGCATCATTCATGCCCAGTGTGCCCCTGATTGCGGCGAACTGCATCTCATCTACAGCGGCGAGTATGCCGCAGATACGCAACCGCATCGGCTCGTGAATCACCGGGTCGAAATGTGGTTCGATCGCCGTGTGCTTTGACCTTCTCGGTGGCATAGCTATATCTTCGCCAACGCCTGGGACGCAAGACGGTCGTAGCCGGTCTCGCCCGCCACGAAAAACACCGCCCACAACATGGTCGCTATCATCACCCACCATGCGGTGCGGAATGGGTCCCTGTTGCTCCAGTTCAGATAAACGAGCGAACCTGCATAGGCGATGAGCATGACGTACATCGTGGCGTGCAGCACATGCATGCGGATGTTCATCGGGCGCACGCCGAACGTAAGGAACCAGGGCCACAGCAACGGGACGCTGGCGTCACGCCGATCACCTGCTCCCTGCGCGTTGGCCAGCCAGCGCATCATCTGATAGGCCACGACGATGCATGCCAAATTGATCGCAAGACATAGCCATACGCACCATTGGCTGTATGCGCTGTACCTCAGCGTCTCATCGATTAATGGCTTGAAATAGTCATCGATTTCCTCGACGGGGATGTTCCGGTGCGAGGCTTGGCTTATCGCATCATCGTACTCGCCCTGCAGTGTCGTGAGGCGATTCCATGTCCAGGAGTCAAATGCGCTGCTAATCTGGATGCTCAGCACGTCGAAGGCCATGAGCAACGCGATTGTCGGATAAAGCCATCGAGGCGGAGACAGGCGTGTCGACAGTGCCGAACGGTCACGTTCGATGCCTTTCAGGAGGCGAATTGCCGCATCGGGCGTCAATGGGTTCGTCTCGTCGGGGAGGGGACTGGTCGTGTCTTTGACGGACGATACATGAAAGACATCGTTGGTGTCGTCTCGGATAGAACGCGTCATCGCGGTTTCCTTTCCGGTAGCCCGCGGCCTGTCATCGTTGACATCGGGTCGGTTGGGTTCGGTTTGTTTTCCTTACAGGAAAGTATAAAGCTTTCCTGTAAGGAAAACAAACCGACCTATCAGGCTACGTCGTGGCATGTTTCGGAACCATGTCGGGAAAGAATGAGTTTTCTCTTGGCGAGTTGCCAAGGATTCACGTGTTGTTCGTCTACAATGAAACTTACCCAAGCGGTGATGATGCCGTTTGGACCACATATAGCGGACAACACCGCTTGAGTCATTAGGAGGTCAACATGGAAATCGTCGTTACCGGACGTCACACGCAGATCAAGCAAAGGTTCCGTGATGTTGTTGAGTCCAAGATGAATCGTGTGACCGCTATCGCCCCGGATGCTCAGCGCGCGCAGATTGTGCTGACCCATGAGGGCAACCCGCGTCAGGCCGATACCGCCAAGCGCGTGGAAATCACCGTTATCGCAGGCCGTACCGTGGTGCGCGCCGAAGCTTCCAGCACGGATGAGTTCAGCGCACTGGATATGGCGCTCGACAAGCTGACGCTTCGCCTGCGTCGCACCCGCGATCGCCGTAAGGATCATCGTCGCGGCTACACCAACCCGGTGCCGGTCGATTTGGGTGTCGCCGCTCCGGAACCTGAGGCCGAGGAGGCTGAGGAGGAGCCGAACAACAGCCCGGCAGCTGCGGTCGCCTCCGACCTCGGTCCTGGCGAGTCCGTGGAAGTTCAGGTTGGTGATACGCCGATTGTCATCCGTCGTAAGCTGCACATCGCAGAACCGATGAGCATCGATGAGGCCCTGTACGAGATGGAGCTCATCGGTCACGACTTCTTCTTGTTCGTCAACAAGGAGACTGGCCGTCCGTCCGTCGTCTACCACCGCCACGGTTGGAGCTACGGCGTCTTCGAGATCGATACCCCGGAGAACGTCAAGAAGGACTGATTAGCCCGATAGAGCAATAGTTGCATAGGAATGAGCCGCTTCCCGATAAGGAGGCGGCTCATTTGTTTGTTGTTCGTCTGACGAGACAAGGATCTTATTACTGAACGATATATCTATTTTTCGTATTTTGGTCGAAAAAATCAGAGAATCTGAGAGGCGGTCGGTATTCTGGTACGCGGAACCACCGTAATCAATCAAGGGAGAACCCAGTGGTCGATATTGTTGACAAAGCCCTACGCATGGGTGAAGGTCGCCAGATCAAGAAACTCGAGAATGTGGCCAAGGCGGTAAACGCTTTGGAGGATGAGATTTCCGCCCTGTCCGACGAGGATCTCAAGGCCCAGACCCCGAAGTTCAAGCAGCAGATCGAAAACGGCAAGAGCCTCGACGAGATCATGCCTGAAGCATTCGCCACCGTGCGTGAAGTCTCCAAGCGCACGCTCGGCCAGCGTCACTTCGATGTGCAGCTCATGGGTGGTGCAGCACTGCACTGGGGCAACATCGCTGAAATGAAGACCGGTGAAGGCAAGACCTTGGTCGCCACTCTGCCGAGCTACCTCAATGCGCTCGAAGGCAAGGGTGTACACGTGGTCACCGTCAACGACTACCTGGCCAGCTACCAGAGCGAGCTGATGGGCCGTATCTACCGCTTCCTCGGCATGAGCGTCGGCTGCATCATCACCGAGCAGAAGCCGCCGGAGCGTCGTAAGCAGTACAACGCCGACATCACCTACGGCACCAACAACGAATTCGGCTTCGACTACCTGCGCGACAACATGGCCTGGGAGAAGGCCGATCTCGTGCAGCGCGGCCATCATTACGCCATCGTCGATGAGGTCGACTCCATTCTTATCGATGAGGCCCGTACCCCGTTGATTATCTCCGGTCCGGCCGAGGGTGATGTGACCCGCTGGTACCGCCAGTTCGCCAAGCTGGTGCTGAAGCTCACTCGTGACGAGGATTACGAGGTCGACGAGAAGAAGAAGGTCGTTGGCATCCTGGATCCGGGCATCACCAAGGTCGAGGACTTCCTCGGTATCGACAACCTCTACGAGCCGGCCAACACCGCGTTGATCGGCTACCTCAACAACGCCATCAAGGCCAAGGAACTGTTCATCAGGGACAAGGATTACGTCGTCACCCAAGGCGAGGTGCTCATCGTCGACGAGCATACCGGCCGTATCCTGCCTGGCCGTCGTTACAACGAGGGTCTGCACCAGGCCATCGAAGCCAAGGAAGGCGTGGAGGTCAAGGCCGAGAACCAGACCTTCGCCACCATCACCCTGCAGAACTACTTCCGCATGTACGACAAGCTCGCAGGCATGACCGGTACCGCAGAAACCGAGGCCGCCGAGTTCATGAACACCTACAAGTTGGGCGTGCTGCCGATTCCGACCAACAAGCCGATGATTCGCAAGGATCAGGACGATCTCATCTTCCGCACCAAGAAGGAGAAGCTTGCCGCCATCGTCAAGGATGTCGCCAAGCGCCACGCTTCCGGCCAGCCGGTGCTGCTCGGTACCGCATCCGTCGAAAGCTCCGAAGTGGTCTCCACTCTGCTCGACGTCGCCAAGATCCCGCACCAGGTGCTGAACGCCAAGCAGCACGAGAAGGAAGCCGCCGTCGTGGCCGTGGCAGGCCGCAAGGGCGCCGTGACCGTGGCCACCAACATGGCTGGTCGTGGTACCGATATCATGCTCGGCGGCAACGTCGAGTTCCTCGCCGACGCCAAGTTGAAGTCCGAAGGCTACTCTCCGGAAGATACTCCGGAAGAGTATGAGAAGCGTTGGCCGGGTACTCTGAACGAGATCAAGGCGCAGGTCAAGGACGAGCACGAGGAAGTCAAGAAGCTTGGCGGCCTGTACGTGCTTGGCACTGAGCGTCACGAGTCCCGTCGTATCGACAACCAGCTGCGTGGTCGTTCCGGCCGTCAGGGCGATCCGGGCGAATCCCGCTTCTACCTGTCTCTCGAAGATGATCTGATGCGCCTGTTCAACACCCAGCTCGTGGCCCAGGTCATGGCCAAGGGCATGGAGGAAGGTCAGCCGATCGAGTCGAAGTCCGTGACCAAGGGCGTGCGCACCGCACAGAAGGCCGTGGAATCCCGCAACTACGAGATTCGTAAGAACGTGCTGAAGTACGACGACGTGATGAACAAGCAGCGTACCGTCATCTACTCCGAGCGTCAGGCCGTGCTGAAGGGCGAGGACATCCACGAGGATATCGAGCGCTTCATCGCCGACACCGTCGAGTCCTACATCAAGGGCGCAGAAAAGGGCTCCGACAAGCCGAAGGACTGGGATTGGGAAGGCCTGTTCAAGGCACTCAACACCGTGGTGCCCACCAAGGTGACCGTTGACGAAGCCAAGGAAGCCGCCGGCAAGCTCAAGGGCGAAAAGGCCATCGAAGCCGTGCGCGACCTCATCGTCAAGGACGCCAAGGAGAAGTACGACGAGCTTGAGAAGACCATTGGCGAGAAGGGTCTGCGCGATCTTGAACGCCGCGTGGTGCTCGCCGTGCTCGACCGCAAGTGGCGTGAACACCTCTACGAGATGGACTACCTGAAGGACGGCATCGGCCTGCGCGGTATGGGTCAACGCGATCCGCTGGTCGAATACCAGCGCGAAGGCTACCAGATGTACAACTCCATGATTGAAGCCATCAAGGAGGAGTCCGTCCAGCTGCTGTTCCACATCGACGTCAAGCAGGTCGCCGCAACCCAGGATGACAGCACCACTGATGACGAGGATGCTGCTGTGGCCGCTGCCGAAGGCGCCACCGGTGTTTCCGAATCTGCTGACGGTGCCGACTCTGCCGCAACCGTGGCCGCCGGCCCGGATGAAGACGGTGAGAGCGAAGAGGAAGCTGCTGAAGGCGAGACCGAGGATGAATCCGAGGAAGACGCCGAGGAGAAGCAGGCCATCGCCGACTCCGCAGCCGCATCCGCCGCAGGTGACGCCACGCTGCCGGTGGCCGGCCCGGCTCCGATCAGCCACGCCGAAGGCAAGGTTCCGGTTGCCAAGCGCCCGAAGAGCGACGAACTGAAGACCCCGTGGGCCGACGGTCGTACGTTCCCGGGCACGAGCAAGAACGCTCCGTGCCCATGCGGTTCCGGTCGTAAGTACAAGATGTGCCACGGCCAGAACGAAAAATGAGTCACACTGAGCAATCAGTGGTAGCGCTCTAACGCAATTGGGGCTTCCTGTGCAAGGGAAGCCCCAATTTTTTGGTTACAGCGTGATCATTTCACGGCAAAGCCTTGGGAGACCGCGTAGATCTTCAAACGCCGCTCCCATTCGTCGAACAGGTCCTGGCTGCGGCCACCCGGCTTCAACGCCGGTACGATCAGACGCGCGAATTCGGCATCCAGCTGACTATAGAACGGTAGATTATCCCAATCCCTGTTAACGCGAGCAGCCGATTTGGCGTAGACGTCGTAAATCGGCTGATTGAAATATGGGTCAACAGTGCCACGCCGGGTTAGATCCTCCACATATCCGGCTGCAGCGGATACGCCGCCAGGTGCGCGCAATTCCACCGAAACCGGGTCGAGCTGGAACCATTTCAGGAATGTCAGGGCGGCGCGAAGACGCGCCTCAGGGAGTCCTGCACTGACGGCCAATGTCGAACCGCCGATTTCCGCAGTGGCCACTTGGCTCGGATCGGCGAATGCGGGCGGCAGTGTAACCTTCCACAACCCCTGATCAGCCGGATATGACATCGATAGGATCTTACCCAGCCAATTCGCATACGTCACCGTCAAGTACGTGCCGGATTTGGCGCGCATATACCGGTTGTCCCACATAGGTTCGGCGTTCAGCACACCATCGTCAATACATTGTTGAATGAACGTGGCTACATTGCGCACCAAATCGTTGCGCATATGGAAAACAATCGTCGAATCATTCTCCACTGTCCAAGGCCTTACCCTTGCTGAGCGGAAGAACGAAAGATAATGCTGCACATCGGTGGTATCAAGTACACCCATGTATCGGTTGGAATTTCGATTATGCAGAGCCACGCCGGTCTCATAGAAGGCATCCCAGGTGTCTGGAATTTCAAGCTGATAATGATTGAACAAATCAGCTCGGTAGAACATGGCGGTTTGCGATTGATCGCCTGGAATACCATAGAGTTTGCCGGCATAATGAGCCGACTGCCATGCCGCACGATCGACTTTGGGTCCAAGTTCCTGCTCGATCGCTTCGCTTGACAAATCTTGCAACGCACCGGAGGCCGCCAGCTGGGGGAGTGCGGTGCGCTCGACATTGATGATATCCGGAACCGAACGATGATTGATGACGCGTTCCCAATACAAGGACAGCGTATTCTCCTGCGTACGTCCCTCAATCGGATCGATGACGATATGTGGATGCGTACGCATGAATTCATTGATGCGCGGCATGGTTTCGTTGAACGCGTTAGACAACATGGTGAGTACGATGGTGTCGCTTGTACGCCTGATTTCCGCATATGGGCCGAGTTTCATCGTCGAACGCTTATGAGGATTCAGTGAATCGCGTTTCATGAATTCGGCGGTGAGCGTGATTGGTTCGGGCCGTACTCCATCCGGATTGCGTATGGCGCTCACCAGCGTATCTGCGGCACGTTCGGCCAACTGTTCGCTCTTCATGTCGATGGTACTCAGCGTAGGGGTGAGCAGTGAAGACATTTGAGTGTTATCGAAACCAATCACCGAAACATCCTCAGGAATACGTAGACCGTTGCGGCGTGCTGCGGTGATAAACCCTGCCGCCAGCTCGTCGTTGAACGCGAACACAGCATCCGTCGGGCGGATAAGATACTGCTCCACTGCGGCCTTGCCGCCGGAGACGCTTGGCTCGCATTCTCGTACCACGCGGTAGGTCATGTCATAGCGGAAGGCTGCGGATCGGATGTAACGACGGCGGTATTCATTGGACCATGAACTGGCGGGTCCGGCCAGATAGGTGATGGATGAATGACCGCTTTCCTTGAGCGCGTGCACCGCATCATCGATGGCTCGGGCCATATCCACAACAACACTGTTGAGACCTGGAGCAGTGCGATTCAACACGATGACTGGACGGACCAGCATGATACGGCGGATATCGGGCTCGCTTAAACGCGAGGACAGCAAGGCCACGCCATCGACATTGCGCATCACATACGACATGGCCTTGCGCTCAACCGATGGTTTCTGATCGGTGTCCAACGTGATGAGACCGTACCCTTTGGTCTCCAACCGTCGTTGCATGGCATTGACCGTGATGGCATAGAGCGGATTGGTCAGTGTCGGTACAATGGCCGCGATCATGCCAGTGGAGGGGAGTGGCTCGTCGGCTGTTTGCGCGGTTTGAGCGAGATATCCGAGCTGCTCTGCTATACGACGAATGCGGAACTCGGTTTTGGCTGCTACTCTGCCCGGTTGGCTGAGTGCTCGAGACACGGTGGAGGGATTGACTCCGGCCTCTCGAGCGATGTCGTAGATGGTGGCTTTATGATGTGCGCGCTCCATGGTCGGTTTCCCTCCCCAATGGGTATTGCATGGGTAAACAACAACGTTCGACAATATTATGGCAACCTTTGGCAACAAGCGCAATGGGCTTGCTGAAGTAGACGAATATGAAACATGTCAGCGATACGAAGCGCGTGGAAGCGGACAGTATCGCGGGAAAGCAATTAACAGACAAGTTCACTTGGAGGAACCATGTCTATTTCCATCACAGCCACCACGAAAGTGACTGGTGCCACGCCATCCAAGGCTGTGGCATATGCGGTCGAAGATATCGAGCGCGATCTTGCCGCCGTCACCGTGCCATCGGAGCAGCCGGGCGCGGATATCGTGCTGGTAGAAGGCCCTCACAATCCGGAAACCTATGAAGTGCGTGTGGCGGACGGCAACCTGGAAGTCCACGCCGGCGACGATTTCGGCTTCATTTACGGCCTGTATGCCATCAGCCGCGAAGTGCTCGGCGTTAAGGACTTCTGGTTCTGGAACGATCAGCATTTCGAGCCAGTACCGAGCATTGAAGTCGCCGATGACTTCGCATTGACCAGCAAGCCGACCGCCGTCAAGTACAAGGGCTTCTTCATCAACGATGAAGTGCTGCTCGAAGACTGGAAGTACGACAACGATTCCGATAAGACCTGGCGCCTCGCATTCGAAACCGTGTACCGTCTCGGTGGCAACATGGTCATCCCCGGCTCCGGACAGCGCGGGGAACCGCATCTGAAGCTCGCGCAGGACATGGGCTTCTACATCAACCAGCATCATGCCTGCCCGCTTGGCGCTCGCATGTTCGCAGCCGCCTACCCAGGCGTGCAGCCCAAGTGGCCGGAGGAAGAACCGCGGTTCGAAGCCTTGTGGCGTGAGGCCATCGAGGCGCAGAAGGGCAAGCGTACGGTGTGGACGCTTGGCTTCCGCGGCCAGGGCGATCAGCCGTTCTGGAACTTTGACCCGCGTTACGCCACCGATGAGGCCCGCGGCAAGCTGCTCTCCGAGATCATCCAACGCCAGTACGACATGGTGCAGGCCGCCGATCCGGGTGCGCAATGCGTAATCTACCTGTACGGCGAAGCCATGGAACTCTACCGTGCCGGCGTGCTGACCTACCCGAAGCAAGTGGCCAAGATCTGGGCTGATAACGGTTTCGGCCGCATGGTCTCCCGCCGTCAGGAAAACAACAACCCGCGCGTGCCCGCCATGCCCACCAACGACGGCGACAACGGCATCTACTACCACGCCAGCTTCTACGATCTGCAGGCCGCCAACCACACCACCGACATCACCAATGATCCGCGTCTGGTGGCCAAGGAACTGGAAGACGTGATCGTCAACGGCGGCGACGACGTATGGATCGTCAACGCCTCCAACATCAAGCCGCACGTCTACTTCCTGAACTTCATCGCCGCCATCTGGCGCGAAGGCAAGATCGACTTCGAGAGAGTCGCCAAGCGCTACATCGCCGATTACTACGGTGAAGAGAACGTGGATGCGGTGTTCGACCTGTATGAGGAATACTGGAAGGCCGCCGTACAGTACGGCCCGAACTGGGACGATCACGCCGGCGAACAGTACTTCAACCATGTGCCGCGTATGCTCATCACCCAGTGGCTGCGCGACAAGCAGGCCCCTGCACAGGATCTGCGCTGGATGCATGACGGCAAGAGCCTCAAGGAACAGATCGACTTCTACCGCGATCTGATTGCCCCGGCTGTCGATCGTTACGCTGACTTGGCCGACAAAGTGGAGCTGGCCGCCATTTCTGCCGAACTGCGCGGTGAGGAGGATGCCGCCGAGCTGATCCGAGATTCCATCGGCGTGGAAGTCGGCATCTATGAGCATTCGGTGGCCGCCTCTGTGCACGTGTGCGACGCTCTGCTCGCAGGATACGACGAAGATTGGCAGCATGCGTTCTACGATGCCGGACTCGCCGCCGAGGAATTCACCGCCGGCGACCATGCGATGCGCGACCGCGAGCATGGCAAGTGGGAAGGATTTTGGCGTAACGACTGCCTGACCGACATCAAGCAATCCGCTTGGGTGTGCGAACAGCTCATGGGCTACCTGCGTTGCGTAGGCGACGGGCCGCACTACTTCCAGTGGCTGCGCGACTTCATGTACCCGGCCTGGGAGAAGGACGTGTTCGTGATCATGAACATGGAAAACCATCCGACCGACCGCGAGATCTTCGCCGCCATGAAGGCCAAATGGGGCAAGTGACCCTCATCCTCATTCGTAACCATCAATGAACAATCATCGGCCCTGCAATGCGGGGTCGAACAAAGAAAGGAATGCTGCAATGACACAGCAGGCAGCAGCTCCTGAGGCTAAGGCGCCTCAGGGACGCAAGATCAAGCTCATCAACGCCATCGGATACGCGTTCGGTGACTTCTACGGCGGCGGCTTCGGCCAGATCGCCACCTATCTGACACTCTTCTGGACCACGTTCGCCGGGCTCAAAGTGGCCCAGGCCGGCTCCATCGTCGGCATCGCCACGATGCTGGCCGCATTCTCCGCACTGGTATTCGGAACACTTTCCGACAACCTGTACAAGTACAAGGTCGGCCGTAAGTTCGGCCGCCGTCGTTTTCTGATTCTTCTTGGCGTGCCAACCTTGCTCGTCACCATCCTGATGTTCGTGCCGGGGCTGCCGGTGTGGGCCTACTTCGTGGTGTACGCACTGTGGATCATCGCCAACCAGCTGATCATGACCCCGTACTCGGTGCTCCCGAACGAGATGACCACCGACTTCAACGGCCGCACCATGCTCTCCACCACGCGTATGCTGTTCTCCGGCATCTCCACCGCTGTGATTCCGCTGGGCATGGCCGCCTTCCTGAAGGCCCTGGGAGACAAGCAAAGCTCCTCCTACACCATTTCCATGGGCTTCTTCATCGTGCTGTTCGCCGTGTTCGTGTTCATCGCCTACAAGTCCACCTGGGAGCTCACTCCTGAAGAGGCGGGATTCGACGAGGCCGCCATCGAGGCTGAGAAGAAGGAACCGTTCAACTTCGGCAAGTGGCTCAAGGGCGTGGCCGATATCTTCGTCGGCTACTTCTCCACCCTGCGCAACAAAACCTTCCGCAAGCACATCCTGATCTACCTGCTCGGCCAGTCCTTCCTCGACATCTTCGGCCAGGTGTGGCTGTTCTTCGTGCTCTACAACCTCAACAAGCCGGTCGCCTTCGGTTCCGCCCTGCTCGGCATGGCCTTAATCGGTGAACCGCTCAAGCCGGTCTTCGGCTGGATCTTCGCCAAGCTCGGCCCGCGCAAGATGTTCTCCCTGAACTTCGCCGGCGCCATCCTGGGCCTCCTGGGCCTGTGGGGCCTGTGGCAGACCGCATCCCAGAACAACACCGCTGCATGGAACGCAGCCCTGTACGTGGTCATGATCTGGTGGCTGATCTTCCGCGCCATGACCTGGTTCATTCCGTGGAACGTGTTCCCGTTCACCCCGGATGTCGATATGATCATGGCCGGCGAGAACCGCGGCGGTCTGTACATCGGTTTCCAGCAGTTCGCCCGTAAGATCACCGCAGGCCTCTCCGCCATGGCATGGGGCTGGTTCCTCGGCGCCAACGGCTTCGTAGAGGAGGCATTCAAGGCCGGTAAGCCGCAGCCTGAGCAGGCGGTGAACGCCATCGGCACCGTGCTCGTCTGGTGGATCATCGCCGGCCTTGCCGTGGCTTGGATCATCTCCTTCACCATGAAGCTCGACAAGAACACCGACGCCGTGCTCCTGAAGGAAATCGACCGTCTGAAGGCCGGCGGCAAGAAGGCCGACGTCGATCCGGCAACCAAGAAGGTCGTCGAACAGCTCACCGGCATCAAGTACGAGCAGTGCTGGCCGCAAACCACCGAGTGAATGTCGATGGTTGCTGATCGCTAGACAATCATCGAATGAGGCTCTCCTCTCCACCGGAGGAGAGCCTTCAACGTATCTGCAACGTATTTTGCAATATGGAAGTTTGCATCTCGTGAAACGCATGGCCATTACAATGAGCCGCGTTACTAGCTATCGGGCGCGAATATGCGTCAAGGAGGAACAATGGCAGAGATCACATGGAAGTCGATTCTCACCAAGCTGGTCGGGGGAGACCACCTGAGCTCCGAGGAATCCGAGTGGTTCGTTGATGATTTGATGAAGGGCAACGCGAATCCCGCAGCAGTGGGTGCGGCACTCGCCATGCAGCAGCAGCTGGGACTGACCGCCGAAGAAGTGTCCGGTGCGGCCAAGGCCATGGTGTCTCACGCGATTCCGCTCAAGGTCTCTGGTGAGACCACCGACATCGTGGGCACCGGCGGCGACGGCTTCGCCACCGTGAACCTGTCCACGATGGGTGCCGTGGTGGCCGCTGCCGCCGGCGTGAAGATCGTCAAGCATGGCAACCGTGCCGCATCCTCGAAGTGCGGTGCCGCCGACGTGCTTGAGGCACTTGGCCTCCCGCTGAACCTGAAGCCGGAGGCAGTGGGCGAGGTTGGTGACGAAGTCGGCATCACGTTCGCCTTCGCCCGTACCTTCCATCCGGCCATGCGTTTCGTGGGCCCGGTTCGTGCGGCTCTCGGCATTCCGTGCGTCTTCAACGTGTTGGGGCCGCTGACCAACCCTGCCAAGCCGGCACACGTGGCCATCGGCTGCGCCAACCGTGCCATGAGCCCGATTATGGCAGGCGCATATGCCGCCGCAGGCCAATCCGGCATGGTGTACACCTCGCATGAGGGCATGGATGAGCTTGCGCCCACCGGTCCGGTCTCCGTCTGGGAGATTCGCGACGGCAAGGTCACCGAAACCGACTTCGACCCGACCGTGGATCTTGGCCTCAAGAAGATCGATGTCGCCGACCTGAAGGGCGGCGAGCCTGAGGTCAATGCCGCAGCATTCCGCGACTTCCTGGCCGGCAAGGACGTGCCATCCCGCTCCACCGCATTGCTCAACGCCGCCTCCGCTATCGTGGCCGACGGTCATCTGGTGGGTGATGGCTCGTTGGCCGAGCGCTTTGCTGAGGCCTACAAGATCGCCGAAGATGCTGTTGATTCTGGCAAGGCCGAAGCACTGCTGAACAAGTGGATTGAAACCGCCAAGTCCAAGGCCTGATGCTGAAGATGTAGGTTGCCTGACAAGACAACCTAGCTGTTGCGAACTCCCCTCGTATGAGGGGAGTTTTTTTATTGCGGCCCAGATGATGCATTGATTTTGGCAACAATGGCAACAATGGCAATCGATGGTAACGCAAACGTTATGCTTAAACCATATCCGGCCGATGAAGGCATGGAATCATGGGAGGAACATCGTGAGTTCGTTTTCGGAATTCGGGTCGCTGGTCAAAAACCGGCATCAGCCGAAAGATAAGCCGACCGACACGAAAGTGGCATTGGGATTTCTTGCGCCTTGGCTGATCGGCGCGCTGTTTCTGAGCCTGATTCCTATGGTGTATTCGTTGGTGATTTCGTTCACCAAATACAACATGATCAAGCCGCCGCAGTTCGTGGGGCTCATGAATTATCGGCATATGCTTGCCGATCCGCGTTTTCTGAACTCGCTTGCGGTCACACTGACCTATGTGGTGATCTCCGTACCGCTGCAGCTGGTGGCGGCACTTGCTCTCGCTGTGCTACTCGATCGCGGTATGCGTGGACTGTCCTTTTACCGCTCCGCCTTCTACCTGCCTTCCATGCTCGGCGGCTCCGTGGCCGTGGCGGTGCTGTGGAAGATGGTGTTCGGTTCGGACGGACTGTTCAACGCATTGCTGGGATTGCTCGGCATTGACACCTCGATGAGCTGGATCGCCAACCCCGACACCGCCAACTGGACGCTGATTGCTCTGCATGTCTGGCAGTTCGGCTCGCCGATGGTCATTTTCCTCGCCGGTCTTCGCCAGATTCCGCGCGAACTGTACGAAGCGGCCAGCGTGGATGGTGCCGGCAAGTGGCGCCAATTCCGCTCCATTACTCTTCCAATGCTCAGTCCGATCATCTTCTTCAACCTGGTGATGAGTGTCATCAACTCATTCCAGACGTTCACGCAAGCCTACGTGGTCTCCGGGGGCACTGGTGGTCCTTCGGATTCCACACTGTTCTACACGCTGTATCTCTACCAGCAGGGTTTCGCTTCCTTGAGGATGGGATACGCCTCCGCGCTGGCCTGGGTCATGGTGGTGATCGTGGCTCTGCTCACTGGAATAAACTTCGCTCTTTCCAAGTTCTGGGTGCATTACGATGACTGATATTGCAACGATGGATGCCATGCTGAATCCTCCTGAATCCATCAAGAAGAAGACCATGCGTGAAATGCGCGAACGGCAACGGAAGCAGGATGCCTATGCCGAACTTGGTTCCGGTGCCGGTATGAATCCTCATCGCGGGCGCAGCATCGCACGCGTAGTCGGTTCCGTTGTCAAGCAGGTCCTGATACTGCTGCTCGCGATTCTGATGCTGTATCCGATTCTGTGGATGGTCGCCAGCTCCTTGCGCCCCCAAAACGAGATTTTCACCAATATGGGTCTGCTGGTCACTCAACCGGTCTGGCAAAACTATGCGGCCGGTTGGCACGCATTGAGCTACCCGTTCGGCCGCTATATCCTCAACTCGTTGATTATTGTAGTGTTCGCGATCGTTGGCAACATCCTGACCTGTTCGATGGCAGCGTATGCATTTGCGAGACTGAACTTCCGGTTCCGCGGTGTGTTGTTCGGCTTTATGCTGCTCATGCTGATGATTCCGATTCATGTGATTGTGATTCCGCAATACATCATGTGGAATTCGCTCCACCTCATCAATACATTCGTGCCGCTGATTCTGCCGAAGTTCCTGGCGATGGATGGATTCTTCACCTTCCTGTTCTACCAGTTCCTGCGCGGGCTGCCGCGCGACCTGGACGAGGCCGCCAAGATCGACGGTGCCGGCCACATCCGCATCTTCTTCCAGATCCTGCTGCCGCTCATGAAGCCGGCCATCGGCACCTGCGCGGTGTTCACCTTCATCTGGACATGGAACGACTTCTTCAGCCAGTTGCTGTACCTGACCAAACCTGATATGTACACTGTGCCGATCGCGTTGCGTACGTTCATTGACTCGCAATCCCAATCCAGTTATGGTCCGATGTTTGCCATGAGCGTGGTGTCCTTGATTCCGTTGTTCCTGGTGTTCACGTTCGGGCAGAAGTACCTTGTTCAGGGTATTGCGACTACTGGGGGTAAGTAATGAAGCGTATGTGGAAGAAGATTGCGGCTGCGGCGTTGTCTGCCGCGACGTTGTGCGCGACCGCTGCATGCGGCAGCTCAGTCGGAACCTCTGATGTGCCAGTGGTACCGGCAGACGGCAACGTGACCATTCGACTCGATTGGTGGGGTGGCGACGCTCGCATCAAAGCCACCGAGCAGGCCGTCAAGGGTTTTGAACAGGAGCATCCGAATATCCATGTCGATATGGAATACTCTGACTGGACCGGCTACTGGGACAAACTCGCCGTGCAATCCGCCGGTGGCAATGCGCCAGATGTGATGCAGATGGATGAACTGTACCTTGCCTTTTATGGTTCCATGGGCTCCCTGCTTGACCTGAACAAGGCTTCGCAATATCTGGACCTCAGCACCATGGACGCATCGCTCAAATCCATGGGCCAAGTTGAAGGCAAACAAGTGGCAGCTCCAGCTACCACTGCACAATACGGCGTTATCGTCAACAACGATGTGCTGAATTCCCTGGGACTGACGCTTCCAGATACCGATCAATGGACATGGGATGATTTCGAGCAATTCGCCCGGCAAGTCTCCGAACGTTCAGACGGCAAATACATTGGATCAATCGCGCCGAATAACGGATACGGCTTGCAATTGTGGGCTCGACAGCATGGCGAGAACCTGTTCCGAGGAAACTCCATCACCATCTCACCGGAAACGTTGGCCTCGTTCCTGCAATTACCCGCAGATTGGGCGAAGAACGGTGTTGAAGGCAATGCCGAACGTTGGAGCGAAAACACGGCAGCCAGCCTGAACGATACCGATTTCGGCAAAGGCAAGCAGGCCATGATGATTACCCAGGCGACGATGATTACGCCGTATGCCGAGGCTGCCGGCACACAGAACATGACGGTCGTTCCCATGCCGCAAGCAACTCCTGGCGCAAAAACCATGTACCTGAAACCAGGTATGTATTGGGCTGTGTCATCCGGCTCACAGCATCCCGCCGAAGCCGCCATGCTGGTCGACTATCTGATCAACAACAAGCAGGCCGGTAAGGTACTCGGCACCGAGCGAGGCATTCCCGCGAACAACGATATCCGCAAGATGCTTGCCGGTGAGGCTTCAGGCACCGATCGAGCGGCATTGGACTTCATCGACACCATCCAGCCCACCATCGGCAAAGCCCCGGCAATCACGCCGAACGGCGCTTCCGAACTGGATAAGACCATCGTGCGCTACCAGCAGGATGTCGTGTTCGGCAAGCGCAAGCCATTGGACGCTGCGAAGTCGATGATCGCCGAGCTTCAGGAATCCATCGACTTCGCCTCATAAGCCGATGGACTCTCGACCACCCCTCAACTAGACTGTAGGTTTTTGAACACTGACTGTAGGATTCCTAACGAAAAACGTTCAAAAACCTACAGTCAGTGTTCAAAAACCTACAGTCGGGGAGGTAGATGGAGGAATGGTGCTTGAGTGTGGGCCTGCTGAGGCTATACGCGCGCGCCATCATCGAAATAGCCGCCCTTATCTCCGGGACGGTTCTTACGATTGAGGATTTTGGCCACCAGACCGCCCAAACCGAGCACCGTGCATATGCCGAACACAATGTTCAATATCGAACTCAATACTGGAATGCTGTAGAGCGCAGGCACCAGAATCATGGCCAATGAGCCCACCAGACCAATGATGAGGAGCGTTGTCAATAGTACGGTCGAGGCATGTACCGGCCCCAAATCCGGGTTCGGGGGAGTGAAGCCGCCGTCATCGTAACGGTCTATCACATCGTCGGTGTCAAGCCAGCTTGAACCGGTGAAATCGCGAGGGCCACGACCATTCTTCATGCGTTCGTGGAATGGACGTACACCATCGGTGAACGCAGCGGCGTCCAGATCATCCACGGAAAGCAGTGCCTCTTTTTCACGCTTTTTAGCCTGTTTCTCGAATTTCCTGGCTTGGCGTGACGTGGCCACGTCGTTGAGGTCCGCCTTATGCTCGGCTTCGAAGGCAGCCCAAGCCGCATCGAGATCGTTGTGCTTTGCACCATCATCCGGCGTGGGTGTTGTCGGCTCGTCAGCTGCGTTGGTATTGTTGAGGTCAGTCATATACACCACTCTAATCTGATGCCCCAAACCGCGCAGGGAGGGAAACGCCAAGTGCTGTACTGGTTCTTCGTCAAAGTCTTCGGTCCTATTGCCCGTCATCGTCTCGGCCCCACTGTCTCCGGCCTGAATAATGTGCCGCGCACCGGCGGTGCCATCATCGCCGCCAACCATCTTGCGGTAATTGATGATGCGTTGATTCCAATCACCTGTCCGCGTATGGTGCACTTCATGGGCAAGGCCGAATACTTCGAAGGCAAGGGGCTGAAAGGAAAGTTCAAGAAGTGGTGGTTCACTTCCGTCGGCGTGTTCCCGGTGGACCGTTCCGGCGGTAACAAGTCGCTTGGTGCGCTTGAGCATGCGCGTGAGATCATCGAAGACGGCCACCTGTTCGGCATTCACATCGAAGGCACGCGCAGTCCGGATGGCCGCATGTACAAGGGACACACGGGGGTGGCTCGTCTCGCTCTGGAGACCGGATGCCCGATTGTGCCTGTGGCGTTGATCGGTTCGGATTTGCTGCAGCCTATCGGCACTACGATTCCGAAGAAAGGCAAGACCCAGGTCAAGTATGGCAAGCCGATTGAGGTTGCCAAGAAGTCCGCTGACGAGATCACGCATGCCGAGCTGCGCGAACTGACCGATCGCGTGTCTGCCGCCATTCAGGCCATGAGCGGCCAGGAATACGTGGACGAATACGCGCAGAAGGTCAAAGCTGAGCTGAAAGCCGCCAAAGAAGCTGAGGCTGCCGAATAATTCATCGGAGCAAACAACAATAGCCGGGAATGATTCTTACTGAGGGAACCATTCCCGGCTATTGTCGTTTACGGCTCATGATTGGTATGCGAAATCACACCACAGTCAAGGTGATGACGGTCGGGGTGCCGTTCTCGTCGCGCAATCGCACGGTCTCGCCGGCTTTGGGGCTTTGGATGCGGACCTCATGGGTCAAATCACCCAATGGCGCGGACTTCTTCACGGTAAAGCCGAGCTTTTCGAGTTGCTTGGCCGCGTTATCGTAGGACATGCCGACCACGTTGGGCAGCACTGTGGTTTCCGGTCCCTTGGACACCACCACATCCACGCTGTCGCCCCACTTCAGTTGTGTACCAGCCTTCTGAGAGGCCGACATCACGGTTCCGGCTGCGATCTTGTCGTCATACTCCTCGGTGATATTGGCGGTGAGCTTGAGCTGATCGAACGAGTCGAGCATCTCATCCTTGGTCTTGCCCACGATATCCGGCATGCTGACCGGCATCGGCCCCTTGCTCAAGGTGATGGTCACTTCGGCATCATGCTTCATCGTGGTGCCCGGATCAGGGGAGATGGTCAAGGCCGCGCCCTCGGGAACATCCATCGAATACTGATCTTGAGATTCATCATGGGTGATGTTGCTGAATCCGGCATTCTTCAATGCGGTGATCGGGTCCTTGCCGTTGGCGGCTGACGAGTCCAGAATGTCGTCCGGAATGGTGACCATCTGCGTGCCCTTGGACACTACGATCTTTAGTTGTTGGTTGCCGCGCTTGCCCACACGGCTATTGACGAACGCCTCGGCCTTACCAAGGGATACGGAGATGATCTTGCCCTTGTCGACAGTGTCGTTGTATTCCCGCGAAACCTGATACGGGATGCCTGTGGTCTTCAGCAAGCTCTCATAGGTGGACCAGTCCGCTCCGGAAAGCGGGCACTGGGCATCTCCCTCGGTACAGGACACATCCTCAGGCTGGGGCACGCTCCAGTAGCTGCCGGGACCCACATACCACCACCAGCCGAATCCGCCGCACACGCCGGCCAGAAGCAATGCCACGACGAGCACGATGGTGAGCCCGGTCTTGGCTCGCTTCGACAGGCTACTGGGCTTGGCTGCGGCCGTATCCGTTGCCGCGTCTCCTGTTTCCGAAACTGTTCCGGAAACAGGAGTATCCGTGGTATGAAGCGCCTGCGTTGGCTCTTCTGGCATCCGGGGCAATGTCCGCGTTTGACCGCCGTTAGCACCTGATTGCGGCATCACTCTGGTCTGGCCAACGTTGCCATGATCGGAAACGTTGGAAGCCGCGGACGATGAAGTCCCGATGGCCGTGGTCGGTGCGATCGGTGTGGCGGCAGTCGACGCATTGGCGTAACTATCCGATGTGCCATGACCGGCAGGAGCCGGAGGCATCGGCGGCGCAGGCGGTGCCGGTTGCGCCGCCGTCAGACGTTCTGCGGCCTGGCCAATGGTGCCTACCAAAGCTGGAGCCGTGGCATCATTGCGATTCGTGTCGACCGCAGTGGCGTGCAGTCGGTATTGCCATGCCTCCATTGGCAGTTGGGCCGCCAGCTGGCGCAACTCGGAGGCCGCCTCGAAGCCGTCTTTGGGACGTGCCTCGACGGCTCTGGCGGTCAGATGCGAGATGAACGCCGACACGGCTGGATTGATGCCGGGGCAGACCGTGGTGATGGAGGGAACATCTTCGTGCACGTGTTTGAAGACAAGAGTGACCGGATTGTCGGAATCGAATGGGACCCTGCCGGCCAGCATCTCCCATGCCATGATGCCTACGGAATACAAGTCGCCCTGCGGGGTGGCCAGATTGTTCTCGATCATTTCCGGCGCGAGATAGGCGGCCGTGCCCAGCAGCATGCCCGTGGAGCTCAGTGTCGCCTGGCTGGCGGCCTTGGCCAGACCGAAATCGGTGATCTGCACATGGCCGCGATCGTTGATGAGGATGTTCTCCGGCTTGATATCGCGATGCACTACGCCGGCCCTATGCGCCGAAGACAGCCCATCCAAGGTCTCGGCCACGATGCGCAGCGTTTCGCGTACGGAGAACGTACCCTGCACGTTCATCTCATGGCGCAGATTGATGCCGTGCACGTATTCCATGACCAGAAAATCAAGCCCGTTGAATTCGCCGGTGTCGTACACCTGCACGATATGAGGGTTCGCAATGGCTGCGGCGGAGTTGGCCTCGCGGTGGAATCGCTCCACGAATTGGGCACGATGCGGGCCTTGGGCCAGCTGCGTGTGCATCACCTTAATGGCCACAGTGCGACCCAGGCGTTCGTCAACCGCCTCATACACCGTGGCCATGCCGCCTTCGGCGATATTGCGCACAATGCGGTAGCGTCCCTCGATCATCTGTGCGGGCTCGTTCTCACTCATCAACTCGTACGGTTCCTTTGAATTCAGCTGAACATGGTTCAGTGTACCTTGTCCGGGCTACGCGCGAGGCGGCGGAAATACGACTATCGCAGATCAACGGGAATGAAACGCGCGCATGCGTCGATAAGACGGTGCTCACGCTGATCGGAGAGCCCCAATGCCGCGATTGCCGACCGGGACTGTTTCCACAGTGCCTGAATGCGTTCGCGCGAGTGATTGATGGCACCGGTGCTCTCGAACAATGCGATAGCCCGTTCCACCTGCCGCTCATCACGGTGCGGAGCCTCGAACATGTCGCGCAATTCCTGCTGTTCATCGGCATGTGCGGATTGCAGAGCGTCGGCCAGCAGCACGGTTCGCTTGCCCTCGCGGATATCGCCGCCGACGGGCTTGCCGGTATGACGGCTTGAACCGATGACATCCAGCAGATCATCCGCAAGTTGGAATGCCAAACCTAACGGTTCGCCCACTGCGAGCGCCTGACGCTTGGCCTCGGCCGGCTCCACTCCGGCAGCCAGCAACGCGAGCAACAGAGGAGCGATAGTGGTGTAGCTGGCGGTCTTCCAACGGAATACGTTGAGCGAAGCCTCAACCAATGCTTGCGGATCGTTCAGCGGGGTCATCTCCACGCCCAGGTCCAGCACCTGGCCAATCTCCACTTCGCGCTGCATGGTGAGGAACGCTTCGACGATGGCATCGCCATTGTTGAGTTGCTCGGCGGCTCTACGTGCGATCTCGATGCATGCGGTGGCCAGAATATCGCCCAGCATCAGTCCCAACCCCCGGCCGATGGACGTATTGTGCACGGTGGTTTCCAGCGCCCGATGCGCGGATGGCTTGCCACGGCGCAGGTCGGATTCATCGATGATGTCATCATGCACCAGCGCCGCGGTCTGGAACACCTCGATGGCGCAAGCCAGATCGATCATGGCCTCGCGTCTGCCGGCTGCATATTGTGCGGGGGCCAGCAGGTCGAAAGCATCGAGGCTGAGGAGTGCGCGCAGCCGTTTACCGCCTTGGCTTGAAGTGACTGCCTGGGCGACCACTTCCGCCATTACCGGCTTCAGGGCGGCAGCCACCTCGCCGGTGGAAGGAGCGTCGGTCAGTTCCCGAACCAGCTCGCTGATGCGCGGTTCGATGATGGAAAGGTCATTCACGGTTGTGCACATGCCTAATAACTTATCCACAGGCTGTGATGAATACAAGAACGTTGGAAACATTGGGTTCTGAAGCTCGAACCACATAGGTGGGTTTTCACCTCGTTCCCGGCGGTTTTCGTGCATAGTGGACACACGTCCATCCCGGGCCCGGCGTTGGGCGGCGAGACACCGGATCTTCGACGTAGAGGAGGAACACCATGGCGAACAGGAATAATGCGCATGGCAAGGAAGGCCGTACGAAAGGGCGGCGTCATGCAGCCGTTTCACAAGACCGACGCGATGCGCGGTCCGGGAAACGGCGTGACGGGCGATCCGGCAATAAGGCCTATGAGCAAGCACGGAACTACGGCAAGCGTAGCGTTCGCGACTGTGACGCCTGTCATCACGACGTATTCAAGAACGCATATGACGACGTGTTCGATGAGCGATTCGACGATGTGTACGCTGATGCATTCGATATGGAGGATTTGGAGATGATGGCCGACGCGTTCCATGCCGACCGGCGTGAGCGCGGGCCTCAGCAAGCCAATGCGGATTGGATACGCGATCCGCTGGACGAATGGTTGGCCTCGTTGGATGACGGTATTGCGGTGCTGGACGCCGAAACCATGGCGGTATTCGCCGTAGGCATGAACGAGACGCTGTCCATTCGTGACGCTCTGATCCTGTCGCTGATTGTGGATGAACGGGAGTGCCCGAAATCATTGCTGATGGAATTCGCATCCAGGCCACATGGCGAAAAGGCGAAGCGAAGCATGAGCGAACTGCTGACCCGCGCGTTCGAAGACGAGCGGATAACGCCAGATGAGGAACGTTGCCGGACGGGAGTGTCCATGTTGCTTGATATCGCCACAGTGTCGCCGGTCCCTTACTGTATTCAGCCACTGGCTGTGGCGGCCTACACGCTGTGGTGGCTTGGAGATGTCAGCTCCGCCGCATTGGCCCTGCAATGCCTGGTCCTTGATGAGGATTGTTCGCTGGCGGCGATGGTGTTCTCCGCAGCCGACCGAGGCGTATTCCCTGCCTGGTGCGCATGCAAGAACTCGGAAGCGGAGGCATAACAGGGGTTTAGACCGAGTCGAAGCAGCCTGATTAGGTAAGCGTGCATCCATGATGCAGGTCATGGATGCAACACATTTTTCTTCTGAATGGGAATAATCGTCCGTGGAAGGTGATTTACTCTCATAGTTGACGATTTGCCCTTGCCAGAAGTGTGCCCATGTGGTATGAGAGCTTCCGGCGAGAGATCAGGAGGAGCAGTTTTGGCCACGAAGGAAACGACGGCAACCAAGCATACGGAAGACTCCAGCGAGGAGACCGAGACCAAGAAGAAGGCCAGCTCTACGACCACCGCCCGCAAGACCTCTACGCGTAAATCCCGCGCCGCGAAGTCCGCCAAGGTCGCCGCGGAGGAGAGCGGTGAGAAGACCCCGAAGAAGACCACGCGCCGCACATCGGCCAAGAAGAAGGCTGCCGCGAAGAAGGTCGAAGACGAGGATCTGAACCAGAACGCAGACGACCAGAACGATGATCTCGACGACGTGGTGGATGACGACGATCTGGACGTCGACGATTTGGATGAGGACATCGACGACGTTGACGCCGATGATTCCGATGACCTCGACGATGACGATATCGATGAAGATGACGTCGATGATGAGGATGAGGACGACGAGGACGACAAGCCCAAGGCTCCGGAAAAGCCGAAGGAAAAGGGCGCCTACGTGGTTTCCGACACCGATGACGATGATGAGAACATCATCCCGGCCGGCAACCCGAAGCGCCGTGTGATCGCCGCCGGCGCCACCGCCGATCCGGTCAAGGACTATTTGAAGCAGATCGGTCGTGTGAGCCTGCTGAACGCCGAGCAGGAAGTGGACCTGTCCGAACGCATCGAGGCCGGCTTATACGCCCAGCACCTGCTGGATACCCAGTCCGAAGGCATGGAGTTCAAGCGCAAGCGTGAGCTCAAGTGGGCCGCCGCCGATGGCAAGAAGGCCAAGGACCATCTGCTGGAAGCCAATCTACGACTCGTGGTCTCGCTCGCCAAGCGCTACACGGGCCGTGGTATGCTGTTCCTCGATTTGATTCAGGAAGGCAACCTGGGCCTTATCCGCGCCGTGGAGAAGTTCGACTGGAAGAAGGGCTTCAAGTTCTCCACCTACGCCACGTGGTGGATTCGCCAGGCCATCACCCGCGCCATGGCCGATCAGGCCCGCACCATTCGCGTGCCTGTGCACATGGTGGAAGTCATCAACAAGCTTTCGCGCGTGCAACGCCAGATGCTGCAGGATCTTGGTCGTGAGCCTACGCCGGACGAGCTTGCGCGCGAGTTGGATATGCCGGTTGAGAAGGTGCAGGAAGTGCAGAAGTACGGCCGAGAGCCGATTTCCCTGCACACCCCGCTCGGCGAAGACGGCGATTCCGAGTTCGGTGACCTGATTGAGGACACCGACGCCATCGCACCGTCCGACGCCGTGGCATTCTCCTTGCTGCAGGAGCAGTTCAAGCAGGTGCTGGAGACCCTGTCTCCACGTGAAGCGGGCGTGATCAAGATGCGTTACGGCCTTGAAGACGGCCAACCGAAGACGCTGGACGATATCGGCCGTGTGTACGGTGTGACCCGTGAACGCATCCGCCAGATCGAGTCCAAGACCATGTCCAAGCTGCGTCATCCGTCTCGTTCCCAGACGCTGCGCGACTTCCTGGATCAATGATCGATCGCTTGGCTTCCCTCCATTCGAGGGAAGCCAAGATGGTATTAGAGAGAAATTAAGGATTTATGGCCACAGAAGAATACGGCGCGAAGGATCTTGCCGTCCTTGAAGGCCTCGACGCGGTACGCAAGCGTCCGGGCATGTACATTGGCACCACCGACTCGCAAGGCCTCATGCATTGCCTGTGGGAGATCATCGATAACTCCGTCGATGAGGCATTGGCGGGGTTCTGCACGGATATCACGGTGACCTTGCACACCGATGGTTCGGTGGAAGTGGCAGACAACGGTCGAGGCATCCCGGTCGATAAGGAGCCCAAGACCGGCTTGTCCGGTGTGGAAGTGGTACTCACCAAGCTGCACGCCGGTGCCAAGTTCGGCAACTCCTCCTATAACGCGGTCGGCGGCCTGCATGGCGTGGGCTCCTCCGTGGTGAACGCATTGAGCTCACGACTGGATGTGGAAGTCGATCGTGACGGCAAAACGCACCATATGTCTTTCCATCAAGGTCATCCGGGCGTCTACACGGATGCTGATCCGGCCAACCCATCGCCGGATTCCCCGTTCAAACGCACCCGAAAGAATCGTCCCACCGAGCTGGAAATCATCGGTAAGGTGAGTCCGAAGACCACCGGCACGCGAATCCGGTACTGGGCCGATCCTGAGATTTTCAACAAAACCGCCGAGTTCTCCTATGAGCAGCTGGTGGATCGTGTACGCCAAACCAGCTTCCTGGTTCCTGGGCTCAAAATCACCATCGTTGATGAAAACGTTCCGGAACATGCAGTCGCCGATCAGGGGGAACCGGCAGCCGACGCATCAACGGTGGATTCTGCACCGCTGCCGTTGCCCATGGACCAATCCGTCGCATCCGATGATTCCTCCAGGCAGCCAGCCGAAGCCGGTGCGATTGAGGTTCGGGAACAGTCGGACAACGGCGAAGAGGATTTCTCGCTCAACGCGTCCGATGAGGTCGTGGACGGCGCGTTCGGCGAACAGCCGGCGCATCCGCGTGTGGTGGAATTCCGCCACACCGGCGGCGTCAAGGACTTCGTGGACTTCCTCTCCAAAGGCGAGCCGGTTTCCGATATCTGGCGTATCCAGGGTGAAGGCACCTACAAGGAGGAAACCCAGGCCGTGGGCGAGGGCGGCGAACTGCACGCCCAGGAAATCGAACGCACTTGCGGCATCGACATCGCACTGCGCTGGGTGAACGGCTACGACACCACGATCAGAAGCTTCGTGAACATCGTGGAGACGCCGGGCGGCGGCACCCACGTGGACGGCTTCATGAACGGCATCACCAAGCAGATTCGCAAAGCCGTGGAAGACAATGCCCGCAAGCTCAAAGTGAATCTCAAAGACTCCGCCATGAAGGTGGAGCGCGATGACATTCAGGCAGGTCTTGTCGCGGTAATCACCGCGCGCGTGGCCGAACCGCAATTCCAGGGCCAGACCAAGGATATGCTCGGCACCGCACAGGTCAAGCCGATTGCCACCAGGCTTACCGATAAGCAGTTCGGCGAGATGATCACCGGCTCCAAGCGCGGCTACAAGGAGCAATCCGGCCGCGTACTGGAGAAGATCGTGGGGGAGATGCATGCCCGCATCCAATCCCGCAAAGCCAAGGAAGTCACCCGCCGTAAGAACGCGCTTGAATCGGCTTCCATGCCGGCCAAACTCTCCGATTGCCAGCCCGGCAATGATGACATCGCCGAACTGTTCATCGTGGAGGGCGACTCCGCACTCGGTACCGCCAAGGCCGCACGCAACGCCGGCTTCCAGGCGCTACTGCCGATTCGAGGCAAAATCCTCAACGTGCAGAAGGCATCGATCACGCAGATGCTGTCCAACAAGGAGTGTGCGGCAATCATCCAGGTGGTCGGCGCCGGCTCAGGCCAGAGCTTCGACATCGAACAGTCCCGCTACCACAAGATCATCATGATGACCGATGCCGATGTGGATGGCGCACACATCCGCATTCTGCTGCTCACCTTGTTCTACCGGTACATGCGTCCGCTGATCGAGCACGGCTATGTGTATGCCGCCGTGCCGCCGTTGCACCGCATCGCGTTGACCGGCTCGCGTAAGGGCGAATACATCTACACGTATTCCGATGACGAGCTGGCCGGCAAACTGGCCGACCTTGATAAGCAGCACATCGGCTACAACGATGACATCCAGCGCTACAAGGGTCTGGGTGAAATGGATGCCGACCAGCTGGCCGACACCACCATGGACCCACGCACCCGCATGCTGCGCCGCATTCGTATGGAAGACGCCGCTCAAGCCTCCGAAATCTTCAGCCTGCTCATGGGCGACGACGTGCCGCCGCGCAAACAGTTCATCGTGGATAACGCCGACGATTTCGACCGCTCCAAGATCGATACCTGATAGAGCGTTCCGGTTCTCCTTTCCTCGGTTGCCCTTCTGCTGAACTCTGAACTCAGATGATGATTCCGGCTCAACAGAAGGGCAATGTATTGGGGCTGGCTCAAGAGCGGTCACAAATCGGAGACCACGGTTCCGAAATACGTATTCCACGTATTGACTACCCAATTCGGATTGCTCAATCCCAAGGCCAGCCACCATAGCAGTATCAATACGAATGTGATGCCGATTAACGGCAGTCGCGCGACGAACAGACGCGCCAAAGCCAACGCAAGCACTACCGCCAGCAAGACGATGAAGGTCAATGACAGCCATCTGAGCCAAGTCAGGCCATAGGCATCGATGTACAGCCAAAGACGCATGGCCGAGGAAGCAAGCATGACGCCGGTCGCCAAGACGAGACCGACCTGCAGCATCGTGACGAGCCTGGTACGTGACGTGAACGTAAGTACGAGGCCAAAGCCGGCAAGATTCAACGCGGTCACAAGCAGTAGCTGAAAGAATCCCTGACGTGCATATTCGGCGTATGTGTATCCGGCGGGAAGTCCGGCGCCGGCAAAGAGGAACGTGAACTGCACGACGCAGAATACGGCATAGAGCGCCAGAACGATCATCAACACCGTAGCGGTAATGGCGGGGTCGAAGAGCCCATGTTTTTCCGCGTTGCGGAGAGCGGTGAGTTTCGGCTCCTCGTTTCGCGTGTCCACGCTGACCAAGAGCGAGGCCAGGAATGGAAATGGGATAAGAACGGCCATCGTATGCCAAAGCAGTGCGGTGAAGTCGAGGTGATTGAACGCATGCACCACAACGTAGGAGAATATTTCATCCGCCTGCATGAGCAGGGGGATCAGCAGACACAGAATCGGCAGACTGATGAGCATCGCAATACCGATTTTGCGCAGCATATCGTTTCGCACGGCGATGACATCGTTATCAGCGTCGCGCGAGCCATGAAGACACAGCGAACAGGTTTGCGCCAACATGCGCCAATGGGTGAATAGGCTGACGGTCCAACCTTGCAGCCATCGAAACATGATGTTGGCGGGTTGGTTCGGCGCGAAATTCGTGGTGGATAGCTGCAACGCCAGCATCAGCAGCGAGGGGAGCGCGATGACGCTGGTCAATGTCGCATACCAGTAATTAGGGGATGGCAGCGCCATGAACATGTCGCTGTGATCGGGGATGCCATAGGTGAAGGAATCATCATTGATGATGAGCCACACGCTGAGTGCCCCGATGACCGCCGCGCTGGTCCACCACAGCGCGTTGCGATAGGCGCGACGAATGAACAATGCGATGATGGCCGCAAGGCAGGTCAGGCACAGGAGCGCCCAACGAATCCATAGGGAAAGCCATGCCGATGCAACGAGTGAGATTGCCCTAGGCCAGGTATCGGAGAGCATGAGACGATCGAACGCGAATGGGATAAGCAATGCGGCGACGAGCAACATGAGTCGCCGTTTGATTGCGGGCAGGGCTTGGGGCCGGGCCGTGGGATGAGCGGCTGGAGTGGGGCTGGTGGGCTGCATGGCTGACCCAGGCTGACTGCTTGATTCGGGAGTGAACGGCGGTGGTGTTGGGTGCGCGGTGGGATATTGAGTACGCATATGCGCATCGTATAATATCGAAAAACGATATATCTATATCGAAAAACAATTCTTCACTGATTGTGCATATTGATATTCGATATGTACTTGCCTGTCGTTCTGATGTGGCGGTGCACGGCGGTTTTCTTCCGGGTTTTACCGGCGTGTTGCTTACTTACTGTTCGGTAAGCTAGGTGACATCGTTATCACGAACAGTGTTGTTTCGTTGTATGAAAGGTGTTGCGACTATGGCCAGTTTGCTGCTTGCCGTAATTTACGTGGCGTTCATCAGCCTGGGGTTGCCTGATGCGTTGCTGGGGGCTGCATGGCCAACGATGAGCCAGGACCTCGCCGTGCCGGTCTCATGGGCGGGTGGCATCTCGGCGGTGATCTCCATGTTCACCATCGTGTCCGCCTTGCTCTCGGATCGCATGACTCTGAAGTTCGGAGCAGGGCGCGTCACGGCCGTCTCCGTGGCGCTGACCGCGGCGGCGCTGGCCGGCTTCTCTGTTGCCCCGAATTATTGGATTCTGTTGCTGATTGCCGTACCTTATGGTCTAGGCGCGGGCGGCGTGGATGCGGCACTGAACAATTACGTGGCCGTGCATTACGAAAGCCGCCATATGAGCTGGCTGCACTGCATGTGGGGCGTCGGCGCATCCATTGGCCCGTACATCATGGGCTTTGCGCTGTCCAACGGGCAAGGCTGGCCATGGGGATATCGATACATCGCCATCCTGCAGGTGGTACTCACCGTGATTCTGGTAATGAGTCTGCCGCTATGGAAATCCCGTAAGCACACCGTGAGTGAGGAACGGGCCAGTGCCTCCGATGATTCGTCCTCTCGGGCTGAACGCAAGCCCCTGGGTGTGGCCGGCGTACTGGCCATTCGTGGCGCCAAAGAAATCCTCATCATGTTCTTCTGCTATTGCGCCATCGAAACCACGGCCGGCTTATGGGCCTCCAGCTACATGGTGCTGCATGGCGGCGTGGATAAGATCACCGCCGCCAGCTGGGCCAGCCTGTTCTACGTCGGCATCACGGTGGGCCGTGGCTTGTCCGGATTCATCACCATGAAGCTTTCCGATCCTGCGATGATTCGTCTGGGTCAGGTTCTGGTGTTGGCTGGCATCGTTGTCATGTTCGTGCCGCTGCCGCATCACCTGGGTATTGTGATTGGCCTCGTGGTGGTCGGCCTCGGATGCGCGCCGATCTATCCGTGCGTCATTCATTCCACGCCCACGTATTTCGGCGAGGAGAACTCGCAGGCCATCGTCGGCGTGCAGATGGCATGTGCCTATATGGGTTCGCTGCTGATGCCGCCGGTGTTCGGCATCATCGCGCAATACATCACCATTGCGCTCTATCCGTGGTATCTGCTGCTGTTCCTGGTGCTGATGACCGTCATGCATGAGAGCTTGCGCAAGATTCGCGGCTAGTCATCTGCGTGGATTGTTCGACGGCTGTGTTCGGGTGCCCATAATGGCGGAATGCAGCCGTTTTGTTATCTTTTGTTGCTCTTTGATTCGACCTTTGGCCCATGGGCCTACTATGCTGTGCAACCATGGAGAAAAGTGAAGAACATGAGCAGATGCCCGAACCGGTGCGTGATCGACTGGAAGCATTGGGTAAGGCACAGGGTTCTGTGATCGTAGTCGGCTCCATGAATGCCGACTACACGGTAAGCACGAAACGACTGCCCAAGCCGGGCGAAACCGTGAACGGCGGTGCCATGAAGGTGCTGCCAGGAGGTAAGGGCGCAAACCAAGCATCCGCCGCAGCACGACTGGGTGCCAACGTACAGCTGCTGGGTGCCGTGGGAGATGACGCGAACGCGGACTTCCTGCTGAGCAAGCTGGATGAAGCTGGCGTGGACACCGCTGATATTCTGCATGTGGAAGGTCCGAGCGGCACCACGTTGATTACCGTGAGTGCCGAAGGTGAGAACACCATTGTCTACTCGCCGGGATCCAATTCCAAGGCGAGCGCCGGATATGTGCAGTCCCATCGCGATACCATCGCGCAATGCGCGGTGCTGGGCCTGTGCTTGGAGAGTCCGATTTCCACGGTGATTGCCGCAGCTCAGACCGCCCATGAAGCCGGTGTGACCGTGCTGCTCAATGATTCGCCGTTCATGGACGAGTTGCCGCACGAGTTGGTGGAAGCCACTGATATTCTGCTCGTCAACCAGCATGAAGTGGCGCAATTGCTGGGCTTGCCTGATGACGGTGCCGCAGAATACGACTGGTACGAAGTGGTGTCTCGCTTCACTGATTACGGTTTCGATCGCGCCATTGTGACGCTTGGCGCTTCGGGATCCATCGTAATTGAGGATGGCCGTTGGCACCGCGTTTCCGCCGCCCAGGTGGATGCTGTGGATACCACTGGTTGTGGTGATTCCTTCATGGGTACCGTGCTCGCTGGTCTGGCCGCGAAGTTCACGCTATTGCAGTCCGCGCAGATTGGTTCCTATGTTTCCGCTTATGCGGCTACCAAACTTGGCGCGCAAAGTGCCTATGGCACAGCTGAAGAGGTTATCGAATACTTCAGCTGATTGTCTAAAACTGATTGCTTGGTTTGGCTTGGTTCGCGCAACGCAGCAAATCTGTGTGCGAATCGATGATGCGCCCTGCTGACAGCTCGTCGGTGGGGCGCATCTGTTTATTGGCTTGAGGTGTGCCTTGATGGGCGGGCTGTTGCCATTGTTGACGCGAACGACTAGTCTCGAACATATGTGCGAAAGTCTGAACCTGTTTGCCGAGCCTACACGGCAATGGTTCATGCACGCGTTCGGACGGCCCACCGAAGCGCAGGATCAGGCTTGGCCGGCCATCGGCTCCGGTGATAATGTGCTGGTCATCGCGCCCACTGGCTCCGGCAAAACCTTGGCCGCATTCCTGGCTGCTATCGATCGTCTCATGGGGCATGGCGGCGCCAAGCGCACGCGATCGAGGCGTACCGGCGTGCGTGTGCTGTACATTTCGCCGTTGAAGGCATTAGCGGTCGATGTGGCCAAGAATCTTGAACGACCACTCGAAGGCATAGCTGCGCAATGCGAGGCGGAAGGACTCTCCGCACCTGCAATCACCATCGCCAACCGCTCAGGAGACACGACGCCACAAGAGCGGAGACGCATCGCTGCGCATCCGCCGGACATTCTGGTCACGACCCCGGAATCTCTGTATCTCTTGCTGACCTCGAAGGCCAGCCGCATCCTCGCCACGGTGGAAACCGTGATTGTGGATGAGATTCACGCCATGGCTGGTACCAAACGTGGCGCGCATCTGGCGTTGAGCCTTGAGCGGCTGGAGAACCTTGTCGCCGAATCGCGCAGACGCGAAGCGATGGATGATGCGAATAATGCCGCGATGCAGAAGATGGATGATAACGACAGCGAATCGCAGCCTTCGGCGCGTATCCAGCGTATCGGACTCTCCGCCACGGTGAATCCGCCCGAAGAGGCCGCTCGATTCCTGGGCGGCGGGAGACCGGTGACCATCATCAACCCCGGTGGCAGGCCGGCTATGGATTTGAAGATGGTCGAACCGCTGGAAAACATGCGGGATCTGCAGTCTGCGAACGCCAAGCATCGCGCCGGCGGAGTGGACGCGGAACGGATGCCGCAGATTAGCGGCGTTACGCCGGCCATGCAACGACTAGCGGAACGCAAAGGAATCGTTGATTCCGGCAATGACTCTTCTGCCATTACGGGTGCCCGTGGTGACCGCACCGCTGGCTCCATATGGCCTGTGGTGGAACGCAGCATTCTGGATGAGATTCTGGCGCATCACACCACACTCGTGTTCGTGAACTCGCGTGGCGTTGCCGAAAAACTCACCGCCCGATTGAACGACATGTATGCCGAACGACAGAAGCCCGCTGCGAGTGCTGATGGTATCTCCAAAGACGCCGACCCTTGGGTCGTAGGCCCTGGCTCTCCTGAGGGGCGTGAGGGTTTTGCCGTGCATTATGACGCTGTGGTCGGTTCCACCACCATGCTGGTCGGCTCACATGATGGCGATGATGTGATCGCCATGGCCCATCATGGTTCGGTCTCCAAAGATCGTCGCAAAATGATTGAAGAACGACTGAAACGCGGCGAGCTGCGTTGCGTGGTGGCGACCTCCAGCTTGGAACTCGGCATCGATATGGGATCGGTGGATTTGGTGATCCAGGTGGACACGCCGTTGTCGGTGTCTTCAGGCTTGCAGCGCGTGGGCCGAGCCGACCACCAGGTCGGAGGCGTCTCCCATGCGCTGTTCTATCCGCTGACTCGCCAGCAAATCGTCACTTCGGCGGCGAGCCTGGAATCGATGATGGCGAGAGATATCGAGCCGCTTGCCGTACCGCGCAATCCTTTGGACGTTCTCGCCCAGCAGACCGTGGCCGCGGCATCCATGCATAATCTCAAAGCGGACGAATGGTATGCCGCTGTGCGTCGCAGCGCGCCATTCGCCGAACTGCCGCGTGACATGTTCGATGCGGTAATCGGCATGATGGCTGGCGCATACAACACCGAAGAATTCTCCGCCTTCAAGCCGCGACTCATGTGGGACAAGGAATCCGGCGTGATTTCCGCCCGTCCGGGCGCGCAAAAGATCGCCGTAACCTCGGGAGGCACAATTCCGGATCGCGGCCTCTACACGGTGGTGCTGCCCGAATCGGATGCCGGCAAAGGTCAACGTCGCGTCGGCGAATTGGATGAGGAGATGGTCTATGAGTCACGCGTAGGCGATGTGATTACACTTGGCACTTCCTCGTGGCAGATTCAGGAAATCACCCGTGACCGTGTCGTAGTGACGCCTGCGCCCGGTCGCACCGCACGATTGCCATTCTGGCATGGCGAAGGCGCCGGACGCGACTACGGCTTCAGCCGTACTATCGGCCGGTTCCTGCGTGAGACCACAGCCGGATTGGAGCTACCTTCCGGTGCCCCCATGGAAGAGCACCGTCACCACGCGACGACCGAGGGAAGACCTCGGCCAAACTTCACCTTAACTATCACACACCGTCTTCAACACGACGGTCTTGACTCCAACGCCATCGTCAACCTCGCAGGTCTGCTTGCCGAACAACAAGCTGCCACAGGAGTCGTACCGGATGATAAAACCCTGGTAGTGGAGCGCACGCGCGACGAGGACGGTGGCTGGCGCATCGTCCTACTCAGTCCATTTGGTCGCCGCGTGCACGAGCCGTGGGCCATGGCCATCAGCTGCAGACTCGCCACCCGCTACGGTTTCGATGGCCAGGCCTATGCGGCGGATGATGGCATTGTGATTCAGCTGCCGGACGGCGAAGGGCATATTCCGGTAGCCGACTTGTTCCTCTTCGACCCGGAGGATTTGAAGGCTGATGTGGAGCGTCAGGTCGGTGAATCCGTATTGTTCGCCGCACGATTCCGCGAATGCGCGGCGCGTTCCCTATTCATGCCGCGATCTGATCCCGGCCGCCGCGTGCCGCTCTGGCAGCAACGACTCAGGGCAGCGCAATTGCTGCAATCGGCCAGAACCGCGAAAAACTTCCCATTATTGTTGGAAACCGCGCGCGAATGCCTGCAGGATGTCTATGACATGCCCGCGTTGCATGAGGTGATGACCGGACTCGAAGCTGGCAACATCGTCATCAAAGATGTGGAGACTGAGACGCCTTCGCCGTTCGCGGAAAACATTCTGTTCGGTTTCGTGGGCGCAGTGATGTACCAGTATGATCAGCCGCAAGCCGAACGCAACGCGCAGCTACTGTCACTTGACCCACAGGTGCTTGAACGGCTGCTCGGTACCACCAATATGGCTCAAGTCCTGGATCCTGATGTTATTCGCTCTGTGACACAGGAGCTGGCGGAACGCACGTTCTGGAATGAACTGTCCGAGGATGATATCGCCGGTCGGATCACTCGATATGCGAAAACCCACGGACCATTCACCACCGGGCAAATCATCGATGATTTACGCATTACTGCGGATGATGCGGTGCACGAATTGGACAGACTGGCCAGTGCCGGCGAGCTGCTCAAAGGGCATTTTATTGATGCTGCTGTCTCTTCCTCAGTATCGCTTTCCGATGAAGCGCAATCGCGGCAGATGCAGCAATCGCAACAGTGGCTGCATAAGGATGTGTTCCGGCGCATCCGCCAACGCTCGTTGGCCAAGGCGCGCAAAACCATCAAACCGGTGGAGCCATCGACCTATCAGATGTTCCTACTTGAGAGGCAAGGCATCGGTCCGGTTGGCGGTGAACGATACGAAGGCGCTGATGGGCTGATGCGCGTCATCGAACAGCTGGAAGGCTTGACGCTACCGGCTGCGCTTTGGGAATCCGCCGTATTCCCGGCCCGCGTGCGCGACTATCAGCCGGCGCTGTTGGACGAGCTGCTGACCTCAGGAGACGTGGTTTGGGTGGGTTCCAAAGCCGGAGCAACAGGTGCGACGGAAGCAGGGGAAGTCGCTTTCCATCCAGTGGATTCCGTGTTGCTGCCAGTCGAATCACGTATGGCGGATTCCTTGCCGGGCAACGAGGTTAGTGCCGATGATGATGAGTCGGCCACGATGCCGCAGGCCATTCTTTCAGCGCTTTCGACAGGCGGAGCCTTCCATGCGCGTCAGTTGATGGATGCCGCCAAACGTGTCTGGAATGAAACCGCCGAACCGGATATCAATCCGGAAACCGGCGAAATCATCCCTCAGGAATGGAGCGATCAGCAGTTCAAAGAGGCATTGTGGAGTCTGGTCTGGCAAGGGATGGTCACCAATTCGAGTTTCACACCTGTGAGGTCGCTGGCTGCAAGCTCTGCCGTGCAGGGAAGCAGACGTAAATCCACGGTTTCTCGGCGGCGGGGAAGAGTCATGCCGATTCGTCGCGCGACTACGGATATGACCTTGTCCGGGTTATGGTCGCTGACGGCTGCAGTCATGGATAATGATGAGGTTGATGCTGATACGCGTTCGTCGGACACCATGCAGTCCATGCAAGCCAAACGCGCGCTCGCCACGGTGGAAGTGCTGCTGGATCGTTACGGCGTTATCGCACAACCGCTGGTGGATCAGGAACATGTGCCGGGCGGCTATTCAGCGCTGTATCCGCTATTGAAGCGCATGGAGGAACATGGCCGGCTGATACGAGGCATGTTCGTGCGCGGGTTCGGTGCCGCGCAGTTCGCCGAGCGGGAGACTGTGGACGCATTACGTCACCCATTGGAAAGCCGTGAACAGACTGTGGTGGCATTGAGCGTGTTGGATCCCGCGAATCTGAGCGGCACGGCCGTCGTCTGGCCTCGAGTCAGCGGCGACGCTATCAAACCCACGCGCCGAGCTGGTTCGCTGGTGGTCTTGGGCTCGCAAGGGCCATTGTTGTATGCCACGGTGAAATCCAAACATCTGACGGTATTCCAATCACACGTTCAGAACGATGCTGTTGCTGTTGATGCTGCCGATACCGGTGCTGACAATCATGCAGCGGAAACGGCGGATGGAAATGATTCAAGGATTCCGGCCGAAATCATGATGCGTAAAGCCGTCACCGAACTGGCGTATGCATTGCAGCGTGACGGTTCCGGACCGGTAACCTTCAGCGACGTGAACGGCGAACCATTGAATGCTCGTCATCCCCTCGCCCGCACGCTCCACCAAGCCGGCTTCGTGCCAGTGCCTCAGGGTATGCGGCTGTACCAGTAGCATCGCGAAAAACGTGGTGCCTGAGAGAAAAAAGAAGCAGGTCTGTCTTTCCGTAGATACAATCGGAAGACAGACCTGTACTTGTAAGGCTTATGTGACTGAGGGTTGCGGCCTAGTACAGCTCTTCAAAGATCTTGCGCACGCGGGCGGCGTCAAGCGGCACGAAATTGTTGCGCATCAGTCGCGCCTGCGTGGTCATCACACGTTCGGTGAACTCCGGCAGATCCTCGCGCGTCACACCATACTCGTGTAACGCCTTCTTCGGCAGCAGCTGGTTGATGAGCGCCTCCAGCTCGTCATACACATTGGCCACATCGCAGTCGAGCAGATCGGCGAGCACTGCGTTCAGCTTGGCGATTTCGCCATCCGACTTGATCTCCATGTAGTTGCGCAGCACGCCGGTGAACATTGCATAGTTCGATTCGCCGTGCGGCACATGATATTTGCCGCCCAGCTGATAGCTCAGCGCGTGCACGGCTGCGCAACCGCCGGTGTCGAAGCTGATGCCCGCGTAGTCGGAGGCGATGAGGAAGTCGTTCATCAGTTCGTTTCGCTTGGCGCGGCGCTCGCTGCTGCCGATCGGTCCCGCGGCGACGATGGCCTTGTAGCCGTTGACGATCATCTTCATGGCTTCGTAGCCGAACAGACGCGTGTATGGCGTGGAGTTAGGGGAGAGCGTGGATTCGACCGAATGCACGAGCGCATCCAGCGAGCTCGTCATAAAGACGTGATCCGGCAGACCGTAGAGCAGTTCGGGGATGAGCACGGCATGGTCGGCGAACATCTCCGGTCCGGCGATGCCCGCCTTGCAGCCGAGGCGCGTGCGGTTGATGGCAGCGATTTCGGTGACCTCGCTGCCGGTGCCGCAGGTGGTGGGCACTAGTACAAGACCGACCTTGCGCTTGAAATCCGGCAGATGGTCAATCACATCATCGATGCTGGCGCCACCGGCCACGGCTACGATCTTCGACATATCCATCACCGCGCCGCCGCCGATGGCGACGATACGGTTGTACTCGAACTGGCCGGCATCCTGGATGATGGCGTCGATCATCACGTCGGTCGGTTCCTGATTGCCGTATTTGTTCACCAACAGCACGTTCGCGCCGTTGAGGTAAGGCTTCAGGAACTGGTCATGAATCATGCCGATGCTGACCACCAAGTCATCGGGTCCAAGTTCGAACGCTTCGGCAAACTCCTTGACCGTGGCGAACTGGTAGATGTCTTTGGGTCCTACGGTAAGCATCTTCATGGTGCAATCCTCCGTTGTCTGGATGATGTTCGGATATTGCGCCCGATGCTAACCCCGCTTCATGTCGGTGATGTTGCTTGTAGTTGTGACTACAGAAGAACAGCAATGATGAGGAAGATGAGGGAAAGAGCCGGCAAAGTGAATTGCTTGACAGCGGCTGTGCACTTGTCTGGGCTACCGGTAAACAACACGAGTGCAGCGAGCGCCATGGATACCGTGCCGGCTGCCATCAGTGTAATGCCAACGGTTTGTTGAGTTTGTTGACCGAACAAGGTGATTAGTGCGCCGGCTGCAGTCATGATGCCGAAGAAGAGGTTGTAGAAGCCCTGATTGTAGGCCATCTCCTTAGTTGCTTCGGCTTCTTCGATTGAGGTGATGGAGAAAGTCTTCATGGTGCTCGGTTCAGTCCATCGGAATGATTCCAGAACGAAAATCAGTACATGCAACAGGCCTGCCAGCACTGCGAAAACGCATGATGCGATAAGCATAAAATGTCTCTCCTCTCACAACTTGGGACGGCTAAAGTCTAGCAAGCAAAGCGAACTGGATAGCCTGCGATGTACACCGGTTATGCCAGCAATCGCGGTTGTGGACAGGAATATCAAGCCCATTGAGGATTTCTCGCCATCAGGTTTATGGCGGCTTCGGGTACTGGATCTTCTAGCGCTGCCGTAAAAGTGTTGAATGTGTTGGAAGCCGATCGCAAGGTTGTTTCTTTACTGATTTCGTGACGCGCGGCATCAATGAGATGCTGTGTGGTCCATTGAGAGGCTTTACTATGAACGAGCTTTCTTCGTGTGATTCTGATTCGGCTGTTTGGGATGACTAAGTAACCTTTTGCTAGTTTGAAGGGTCGCTGCGCTGGTTTCCGTAAGCTTCGTCAGTTGTGTTTTTATGGTAATGACGCCGTTTTGGTGACGTTCGCGAAATTCGTTGATTGCCGTTGATTTTCACTATTCCCCGCGGTCATTGTGTCCCGGCTGTGTCCACATCGGCGCAGGTGTTCCCCAGTCAAATGAGCCGCAATGACTGAGGAACGGCGACAACCGGCTATGAGACATTCGTTCAGGGCACTCATGCGAGACGTGATCTGAACGCAGCTTTCCATCGTCCCCTTGTGCGCTCCACATGCAGCGAGATGCCAAACATCGATGCAAGACGTTTGTCGGTGAGTCCTTCGCCTATCGGTCCGGCGAACGTGATGGTTCCCGGTGTCGTGTTGCCGTCGAGCGTGGCGTAGATGCGCGGATGCGCGTCAAGATATATCACGCACTTGTGTTCCGTCATGCGGCCCATCATCGCGATATGGTCGAATCCGGCGGGGATGTCCTCCACCTGATGTGTGACGAGCAGCATCGTGCGGTCGTCCCGTCGCGAGGCCAATGCCGACAGTTCCCGCAGCACCGTTTCGCGTCCGCCCAGATCGAGACCGGTGGTCGGCTCGTCGAAGATCAGCAGATCCGCCGGCGAGACGAGCGCGCGGGAGATCATCACCCTCGTACGCTCGCCTTCGGACAGGTTATGCCACCGTTTGCCGGCCAGATATGCGACGCCGAACCGGCGCATCATCGCATACGCTTTCTCATACGCCTCGTCGGCCGAATACCCCGATCCCCGTGAAATCCCCGAGGCGACGACCGTGAGCGGATTCATCTCCGGCCCAACACTGCGACCGAACGCCGCCGAGACGGTGACCACACGGGCGCGACGGCGTTCCGGATCCGAGCCCGCGACGGTCCGGCCCCCGAGGACGTGCAGTTCGCCGACGTTGGGATAGGTGCGCATCGCGATCATCTCCAGCAGCGTGGATTTCCCCACTCCGTTCGGCCCGAACAGCACCCACCGTCCGCCGGCGGCAATGGTGAGGTTCACGTCGGCAAGGATCAGTCGCCGATTGCGGTAATAGCCCACCGACCGTGCGCGTACTGCCGCATCATAGGTTGTTCCATCGAGCAGGGTCATCGTTTCACTCCCGTACCCCGTCCGACGATGACGCCGATGGCGGTCTGCGCGACGGCTAGTATGGCCAGCATGATGAGTACCGTGCGCCATCCCGAAGTGATGTCGTAGAGCGTTCCGGCCAACGTGGGGCCGACCGCGGCGAGCAGGTAGCCGACGCATTGCGCCATGCCCGACAGTTGCGTCGTCTCCTCGGTGGTCGAGGTCTTCAATCCGATCAGGGAGAGCGCCACGACAAGGGAGCATCCCGAGCCGATGCTGGCGATGACGATCCACAGCAAGTCGAGCTGCGGCGCGAACGCCAGTCCGAGCGCGCCGATGGCCAACGGCACACTGGCGACGACAACGGCGGCGACCTGGCTGTCGCCTTTCAGCAGCACGGGGATGAGCAGTCCCATGACGATGCCGACAAGTTGGAACACCGCCAGATGCCAGCCGGTCCGGTCGGCGGGCACGCCGAAGGAGACCTCGATGGTGGGCAGCCAGGTGACGCACACGTAATAGTTCACGGATTGCAGCCCCATGAACAGAGTGACGGCCCATGCCTCCGGCTTCTTCCACATGGAGACGCGGCGGGACCGGGTCGTCGGGGCCGAACCCCGTCGATCGTCGGATCGCGCCTCGACGACGGTTCCCGCACCCACGGCCGTCCTTGGCGCGTTCACCCGCGAACGCCACAGCCACAGCAGCGTGACGGTTCCGGCGGGAACGGCCCAGATGCCGAGCGTGCCACGCCATCCGATCGCATCGGACAGGGGCAATGTCACGGCCGAAGCAAACGCGGCCATGCCGGTCATACATGCGGAGTAGATGCCGGTGGCCAGTGATGTGCGACCGGGATAGTCGCGTTTGACTATGGCCGGCACCAGAACGTTGCCCACCGCGATCGAACAGCCGATGACAAGCGTGCCGACCCACAGTCCGGTGGTGCCGCACGTCGAACGGATCACGATGCCGAGCGTCAGGAACGCCATCGCGACCAGCACGGTACGTTCGATGCCGAGGCGTTCGGCGATGCGGTGCACCATCGGGGAGACAAGGGCGAACGCGAAGATGGGCAACGAGCCGAGCAGTCCCTGCATCGTCGCATTGAGATGTTCGGACGTTCCTATTCGAGGCAGCAGCGGGCCGACGGATGTGAGCGGGGCACGCAGGTTCAGTGCGACGACGAAGACCAGCGCGGTCAGGATCGCCGTGACGAATCGCGATGCCGACGATGGGGTGAGATGACGTTCTGTTGTCTGTTCCATGATGATCGATAGATGAGTGATGGGTATCTGTGTGATGATGAAGTTGATTCGTACAAGGGTCGTTCGTTATCGTCCGTCGGGGATCCGAGCGGCGATGGCGTTGAGGTTCTCGGCGACCGCCGCGATGATCTCGTCGTCGCTTTGCCCGCCCTCCAACTTGAGCAGTCCGAGCGAGTGGAGCGCACCGGCTATGGAGAAGACGGCGGCGATGCGCTCGTGCTCATTCGCCGCTCGGGCGGAATACCGTTCGACGAGCGTCGCTTCGATTTTGCGGAACATGGCTTCGGGACGGTCCTCGAACAGGATGCGCAGATCATCGATCTGGCTGTCGATGGCCGGTCTCCAGCCGTTGAGGAACGCGAGTGGATCGGACAGGATCTTGTCCTTGGCGGGGTAATGCTCCAGCATCGCGTCGATGGTCTCGTCCTCGAGTTTGTCGTTGAGGTCGTAGACGTCGAGGTAATGCTTGTAGAACGTGCTCGGGTTGACGAGAGCAAGGTCGCAGATGTCCTTGACTTTGACCTTTGAGACCGGAACTCCCGATGCCCGCAGGCGCAGAAACGCCTCGCGGATCGCCTTGCGGGTCTTGATGATGCGCAGATCGGTCACCATGTCCCCTTTCGTTTGTCGGTAGCGTCCATCCCCTCACCGGCTTGTAAGCCGCGTGTTATGCAATGATTCAGTCGAATCATTGCATAAGCGAAGAATGTCGCATATCGGTGGTTGCCATCCATTGCGTTTCGATAATAATTGATGCTCGTTGAATAATCAACAACTATTGCTTATCGGAGTGTTATTGTGAAACTTGGCATCAACAGGAAACAATGGATCATGGTCATCGTGCTGCTCATGGGCACACTGCTGGCCGTGCTCAACATGTCGGTGGTCACGCCGGCATTGCCGTCCATCATGAAGGACCTCGGCGTGGATTCCACCACCGTGCAGTGGCTGTCCAGCGGCTACTCGCTGGTCGAGGCGATGGTCATCCCGCTCGCCGCGTTCCTCATGGGACGCTTCTCCACCCGCAGGCTGTTCATCGGCTGCATCTCATTGTTTGCGGCCGGCAGCCTCGTCGCCGCATTCGCGCCGACATTCCCCCTGCTCATGGTCGGCCGGGTGCTGCAGGCCCTGTGCACCGGCGCGATCATGCCGATGGTCACCGCAGTGATCCTGCTCGTGTTCCCCAAGGAAAGCCGAGGCACGGCAATGGGAATCACCGGACTGGTCGTCGGCTTCGCGCCGGCGCTCGGCCCGTCCGTCTCCGGCGTGATCATCGACTCGTTCGGCTGGCGCACGCTGTTCGTCATCATGGCGGTCGTCTCGCTGATCGTCATCGCGTTGGCCGCCGTCTACCTGCGCAACTTCGACGGCTTCCAGCCGGGCGCGTTCGACCCCGTCTCCGTGCTGCTTTCCTCGATCGGTCTGGCATGCCTGCTGTACGGGCTGTCCACGTTCACGTCCACCAGCAACATGGTGCTCACCGTCCTGCTGATCGTCATCGGCGTGCTGCTCGTCGCCGTGTTCGTGCGTCGACAGCTCAAGGCGAAGGAGCCGATGCTGCGCGTCGGCATCCTCGCCAACCGCACCTATGCACATTCGGTGATCATCGTGGCATGCATGCAGGCCGCCCTCATGGGCTGCAACGTCATGGTGCCGATGTTCATCCAGACCGTACTCGGCGCATCCGCCACCGCCAGCGGGCTCGCCATGCTTCCCGGCGCCCTCATCGGCGCATGCTGCGGTATCGTCTCGGGCCGCCTGTTCGACAAATACGGCATCCGCAAGGTCGCCCTGCCCGGCCTGACGGTCATGACCATCGGCGGCGTGCTCATGGCGCTGCTCGGCGCAGACGCCTCGGTCGTCCTCACGGCATGCGCCTACACCGTGCTCTACGCGGGACTCATGTTCGCCATGACCCCGGTGAACACCTGGGGCATCAACGCGCTCGACAACGAAAACATCGGACACGCGCAGAGCGTGACCAACACCGTCGGACAGATCGCCTCCTCGATGGGCACCGCCCTCATCGTATCCATCTCCGCGCTGTCCGCCACCCTCGCTCCCACCGCCACCGAACACGCGCAATCCATACTCGGCTCGACGCTGGCGTTCGTCGCCATCGCGGTCATCCTCGCGGCCGCCCTCATCACGGCGCTTCTGACGACGCGGACGCGCCGGGGCGCGACGAAACGGATCCTCGCCGGACAGTGACCGGACCGACAACGCAACAACAGACACGCAACCAGACGAAACGAGACATGATGAACACTAAGAACAACTCGCTGACCCACAACATCCGGACCTTTCGCCACGGCACCGAACCACTGGTGGATCCCATCCGAGACACCTTCATCCGCATCGACAAAGTCGGCAACTCATGGTTCTGGGTGGGTCATTTCGAGGCGGACGGCCACACCCTCGACTTCATGTACCACGTCAGCGTCCTGCAGTTCTCCAAATACCTGCCGGTACGCATGATCAACAGCGTGCTGTCCATCACCGACGAGACCGGGCACATCTACCGCCACGAGGACCGCTTCTACAAGGTCAGGCGAGGACAGGTCGCAGGCCAGGGACTGCACATCCGCACCGACAAGGACGTCATCGAAGGCGACCTCGACGACATGCGCATCGCATCGGCCATGCCGAACGGATCCATCTATCTCGACCTGCACGGCACCGGATACCCGCTCTACAGCCTCGGCACCGGCTACTTCCAGATCGCCGGAGTGCCCAATTACCAGTACTCGTTCCCGCACATGGCAGCCAAAGGCGTCATCACCCTCGACGGCCAACGCCACGAGGTGGAGGGCATGGTATGGATGGACCGTCAGTTCGCCGGCATGCCCAAAGGCAGAAGCCTCAAGGACGGCTACAACTGCAAATGGCTGTGGATGAACCTCTGCTTCGACAATGACCCCGACGTAATCAGCCTGTGGGGCGTGACCGAACTGGCCACCGGCGAAGAACACTGCTGGGCCAGCGTCCTGCACGAGGACGGCACCCAATCCTTCACCGGCGTCGATCCGATGGTCGAGGACTCCTTCAACGTGTGGGAAAGCCCCGTGACCGGCATGAAATACCCGACCGGATGGACCATCTCCATCCCCGAATGGGAGGCGAAACTCACCGTCACATCCATCATGGACGAACAGGAAATCGCCTCGCCGAATCCCTCCGGCCGCAAATACGAAGGCGCGAGCCAAATAATCGGCACCTACCGAGGGCACTCGGTGACGGGCCACTGCTGCCTCGAACTCGTCGGCGGATGGAACTGACAACACCGGCTTGTCTTCCTGAATCAACCAGCATCGGACCAATTCCGTCGACCCGCCGAAGAAAAAACCGACGACCCCGTGAACAAGGGATTCGGGATGGATACTAGATAACCTTTAGGTTGGTTCCCACACAAGAAAAAGCCCGTCTCGTGCATGGCAACACGAGACGGGCTTAAATCATTGAGCGTATTCGGCTTCATGGTCTTTGCTGAGCTTGCCGCTGAGCGCTTGATTCACCAAGGTGTAGACGGCTTGTGCGACGCCGATGACGCCGGTGAGGACGACGCCCCACCTGTAGCCGTGGAAGCCGTTGGTGGCTGCGATGGCGATGACGCCGAGCGGGATGCTCGCGCCGAGGCTGGTAAGTCCCACGTAGTCGGCGGGTATGTACTTCTTGAACGCCTGCACCAAGGCGGGCGCGACGAGGGCGACGATGCCGGCGGCGTGTTTGCAAGATACAAAAAGCTTCGGAATTGCAAGTATTCCGAAGTAAATCGTTACCTGCGGGATCTGAGACCGCTGCCCCTTGTTATTGAGAGGCTGCTTTTCCGGTGTTCGTGAGCCTCGCTTGATACGTTTTGTTGCAATGCCGCTGCTTTTAGAGACCATCGTGTCTGGGCTGCAGACACGATGATGAGCATTATTCCAGTGGTTGCAGTCGCTGGGTGACTGGACCGGCATACCAGTTTTGCAGTCGGTAGAGGGTGACGTCATACAATCACATGCCAGCGTGTGCGCACATATATGTATGTAGGTGCGCGCATATGTGCGAATGCATCTCCGTAAAGACAATATCGCTTGTGCTGTTGGCTGCTCTGTTGTGTGAATCTGCGTGTTCTGGTCATAGGAGGCTTCTCGCTACCGCTTTTACTCCTTCTTGATGGCTGGCTTTTAGGTAAATATTCATGAAAGTTCGCCCCTGCAACTCAATGTCCTGCGCGAGCACGTTGACGGCGTCGTTCTTGTGTTCGATCCACCAGGCTGCGTCGTCGCGGCGGAGCACCTGTTTGTGCAGTTCGGAGAAGGCGTCGCGGTCTCCGATGCGCGCGTGGGTGGCGAGAACATCCATTTGGTTGAGCGCTCGCCGGCGAATCGGCTCGGCGCGGTCGCACTGCATCCATATGGACATTTGTTCGAATGAGTCTGATGGGGAGTGGTTGGAAGATGTTGCGCATACCACTCAGTTATCATGAAAAGGAATCCGGGCCATGGAGGATTCGGATATGGATGAAGCAACCGCAATGAGGCAGGGGAGTGAACCGATGAGCGTGCCGCAGGAAGTATTGGATGTGCTGCATTCGGGCGAGGTGTATTGCTGGGATGGCGAACTGATGGATGCCGCGCAGCAGGAGCAGCGGAATATGCTCAACAAGACCAACGAGCTGCCGGCCGCCTCGCCGGAACGCGACAAGCTGCTGCATGAGTATTTCGCGGAAATGGGGGAGAACACCTGGATTGAGCCGCCGCTGCATGCCAACTGGGGTTGTTCGACCCATTTAGGCAGCTTCGTGTACGCGAACTTCAACCTGACGCTGGTGGATGACGGCGAAGTGTTCATCGGCGACCATACGATGATCGGCCCGAACGTCTCCCTGATCACCACCGGGCATCCGATTTGCCCCGACTTGCGCGAAAAGCTCGCGCAGTTCTCCGAGCCGATCCACATCGGGCGCAACGTGTGGATCGGTGCGAACGTCACTGTATTGCCGGGCGTCACCATCGGGGACAATTCGGTCATCGGCGCGTGCAGCCTGGTCACCAAAGACATTCCCGCCAACTCGGTGGCGGTCGGCAGCCCATGCCGCGTGATGCGCGAAATCAACGAGCATGACCAGGAATACTACTGGCGTGATAAGCGCATTCCTGAGGGGATGTAGACATAGCCTGCTGTTCTAGTGAATGCTGTGCTTGCGAATAACTTGTTCGTGAGCACAGCATTTGTATTCATCGATGGATGACTAAAGGCTGACTAATCCGAAAACACTACCGAATACGGTAGTTGGAGCCGCGCTGGGTCATGATAAGGCCTGCACGCGTAAGCTTCTTATCCAACGTGTACAAGGCATTACGCAGCAGTCCCTGCTGCTCAAAATAAGGTCCGCCCACAAGGCCCACGAGCTCCTTGGTGTTCACGAACTTGCCGTCAGCCTTAACTAGGGCCTCCAACAGGCTGTATTCCAAGCGGGAGAGCGTGATCGGACTATGCGTGGATGCATAGTAGGCCCGGCGGTGGGTGGTGTCCAATGTGAGATTGCCGCGGATGATCATGGTGGGGGAGTCGGCGGCGAGCGCACTCACATAGGAAAGCAATTCAGTATCGGAGAATGGCTTGCGTAGTACTGCATCCGGTTGATTGGCGTTCGCCTGTACCTCGGTCTCGCTGGATTCGTCGGACCCATTGGATGCCAATGCTGCAGTCGGTTCAGCTGATTGATTCGGCTCGATCGGTGCATACTCATGCGGCAGCGCTCGCCAACGATTGCCTTCGCCGGTCGCACGACTCAGCGGAGTGGTGGCGAGCAGCAGAATCTTCAACGATGGGTCGGTCTTGCGCAACGTTGCTACGAAATCATTGTGTGATGGTTCGACCAAATCCTCATCAAGCACGATGGCATCATAGGGGACTATAGGGGCATCCTCGCTGTCATCTGAGGCTTGGGACTGCTTCTGCGCATCGGTTCGTGCCGGAGCATCAGTTTGTATGGGCTGAGCTTGAGAGCCGGGTTGCGTCTGATTCACAGTGCCGGCTAGGGGTTGTCCTTGCTGTGCCGCGATAATCGCATCCAACGTCGCTTCCCGGGTGCCGGTCTGGTCAACCTCATGCTGCGCGCCCAGCAATGTGCCACGAATGGCGCGAGCGAGCGGCTCATTCGATGCGGCGACCAGTAACTTCATAAGGCACCTCCCTTGCCGCCCAGTGTAGGCCGAGGCGTGACAGAGGTTCCAGATGTTGGTGCCATCCGGAACCCTTCGCCTAGTCTAGGCCGGAGCGGGGCGGCCCAGAGTCGTGTGATTACAGAATGGGCTGCAACGTCGTGGGATAACGGCGGTGTGCGGAGATAATGCTGAGCGCGATGGCAAGGATGCCGAATGCAATCAGTGCGATCAGAGCCCAAGCGGCGGACGTCGTCAGCATCACGATGATAAACACCGGCATTGGCACAGAGGAAACCAGTGAGACTACCGAGAAGGCGCCGACCGAGGCCGCATGCGAGGCAAGCAGAATTTGTTCACCGGCGAAAGCAATCACAGCCGGGGTAAGAACGATGCATACGATTTCCGGAATCGCATCACTGTTCCAGCGCGTCAGTCCGACCCAAGCCAGATATCCGAGTATGCTCAGCGACATGATTTCGGCGATGAGCATGGGTAGCAGGCTTTTGGCGATGCAATACTGCAGCATCGAACGGCCGGAGGCGCGCCAAGACTCCAGAGTGCCGTCAACTTCCACCGAAGCCGACATATCCATCGCATTGGGATTGGCCATCAGCGTGCATATCGCCAATTCGCTGCCCAGAAACCCGTACCATGGTGCTAAAGTTTGAGCCGCGGACAATCCGTCTATGGTGGCGGGATTCGTTGGATCGCTGACGGAGAGTACGGCGATCATTACCGGAATGAACAGCCACAAACTGATACCGAATGCCAGATATAACGGGTTCCTGCGTAGAAGAATCCAATCTTTCCAAAGCATTGCTTTCATAAAGGACTCCTTTAATGGCTATTTGCTGATGCCGAAGTTCACATTGATGTGTTCGCGGCCAAGGGTGGCGGCTTGCTTGAACGCGTCGATATTCGGGAAATCGTTGATATTGCAATCTTTGACGAGGTGTTTGTTGTCGAGGATGATGATGCGGTCGGTGACTTCCCAGCAGTACTCCAAATCATGGGTGATGGTCAGTATCGTGCGTCCGTTCGCCGTGAGCTGCTTCATCAGGTCGATAAGCAACTGCCGGGTGATTGGATCCACCGCATTGGTTGGCTCATCCAACAGAATCAGCTTCGGTTCAAACAGCATGCCCGCCACGATGCCTGCACGTTTCTTGAGGCCGCTGGAAAGGTCCTTGACTTTCTTGTCGAGATGCTCACCCAGTTCAAATGCCTGTACCATCGGCAGCTCGTCGAGATGCTGTATGTCGATTGGATGCGGATTGGCATGCGTGGCATAGAGCATTGAACGGAACTTGAGATTTTCGCGGATGGTCATCGTAGGGGAGAGATTGCCGGAATCGCTCAGCTGAAACACCTCGCGCATCGAATGGAATACGCTGCTGTTGATGGTGGCGGAGCCTTGCTGTGGGCGCAGAAGACCGGTGATGATGCCGAACAATGTGGTTTTGCCCACGCCGTTGTATCCCAGAATGCCCAGCGATTGGCCGGCCGGCACATTGAGGTTGATATGTTCCAGCACAGGTTTGTGGCTTTTGTAGCCGAAGGTCATATCCGTGACGCGAATGGCCGTCAGTTGGTTGACCCCGGGTTGAGTTTCGGTATGAGGAGTTTCAGTGATTGTGGTGCTGGTCATGAGTAGAGCCTTTCCTTTGACGCAAATGGACCAGAGATAGCATGCGAATGCCATCAATGTGGGTGTGAATGCTGTGGCGATGCCTTGTGGCGTAAGGATTGCGAGGCGTAGCGGCGAAGCAATGGCATAGGCGAATGTTGTGAGCATTGCGCTCGCTGTGGCGATCGGGATGAGCGCCCACACTAGTTGCGCGATGACGTATTGATGCAGTGGACGGCCGCAGGCTCGCACGGTGAGAATGGTGCCATTGGCGAGGTCGCTGCGGATGGCGTCTATGGCAAGCGCGGGTGCCAAGCAGACGCCCAGCGTGATGATGGCGAACTGATACATGGTGGCCGCTGTATTGCGGTCCATGCCGAATATGGGAATCACAGCGATGCAGAGTATTGGCATAACGATGGCGATGATGGCGATGGCCAACATTGCAGAGTTATGACGAAGCTGTTGGAAATCTTTGTAGAGTATGGCTTGCATAGATGCCTCGAATCGGTGTGGATTGCAGAGCGATGGCTGGCATGATGGGTGATTTTGGGTAAGCTCGCGCCAAGCTAGGAGTCTCATGATGAATTTGGGTATGGCTTACGCTGAATGTTTCAGCTTCTTTTCCTCCGATATTTTGCGCCACCTCCCTTCAGAGGGAGGCAGAGGGGCATCAGAGGGAAGTGAAGTGAAACTGAGAAAAAAGAGCAGAGATTATTGGCCGGCGACGATTTGGCGTAGGGCGGCTACGTGGGATTGAAACGCCTGTTTGCCTTCGCGAGTGAGCCTCACCCAAGTGACCTTGTAAGCTTTACCGCCCTCGCTGGCTTTCTTATCAAGCTGAATGTAATCATGTTCGGTCAGCGTTTTGAGATGTTTGGAACAGGTGGCATCGCTGATTTCGAGCGTATCTCGCAACACGTCAAATCGCATGGTGCCATAGGTGTCCAGCAGACCGCAGATACGCAGCCGAATCGGAGCGTGGATGATCTCGTTGAACACTGGCTGCGGATTATCCGAGGTCATGATGTGCCTCCGCCGAAGAATCAAGGTGAGACGGTTCGGGGGCCGTGTGCTGTTTCAATGCGCGGACGGTTTCATCGAATTCCCACGCTTCCATAACGCCATTGATAACCGCGCCGATCAATGTGACCGCTACAGCCGACCACCATGCGGTGGTGGCATAACCCACGGCAAGGGCCAAAATCGGCGGAATGAAATTGACGAAGAAATGTGCGACGAGCGCAAGCTGGTAACGGCGACTCCGCATCACCAGTTTGGGCATCTGCCATTGTGGAGCGATGCCCTGGCGGCGGCTATTGAGCATGGTGGCCGCGATGAGCAGGAGTAGGCTCATCGCCAGTAAAGCAGCCACAAGCCATAGGGGATTCCATGGTAGGTTGAATCGGTTGAACCATGCCTGTGGCATCAGCCAATACGTGAAGGTGAGCAGCCCGAATACGATGGCAATCCACACGATGCTGGATGTGCGGAGAGCTTCATAGCCGGTTGCGATTTTCGCACGATCCGAGTCAAGCGCGCGCAGGGAATCAAGTGCGCTCAATGCATGCTGCTGATCACTGCTCAGCTCTCTTGCTTGTGATTGTTGCATTTGCTGAGGTTGTTGTGTTGCTGCCATGATGCCCCCTTCACACGGATTGCGTATGGCTGAATCGCCAAACCTCTTTCCGCTGTGGAAAATAATATCACTTTCCATAGCAGAAAGAGGTTTGCGTGTCGGGGCTGGCGGCACTTAGCCGATGAAGGCAATAGGGGCGGCGAGATCCACGCCGGAACCATCGCGACGCATATCCGGCTTCGGCAGCTCCACGGCAGTACCAGAAGAAGTGGCTGCGTTCAGCGGGTAGAGGCCCACCCAAGCCAGAATCAACGTGTTCTGACCCTTGAGGAAGCGTTGCGAGCGCACACCGCCCGTGGCGCGACCCTTAGTCGGATACATTTCGAGCGGCGTCACCTTCGCTGCACCATTCTCGGTGCCAGACAGGGCATCCTCGTCACCAGCCACGGTGAGCACCACCGCACCGGAAGCCGAACTCAAGCCGTTTTCGCCTTCCTCGTACGTCCAAGCCACCTTGCCGGCCGGCACCACGTTGAACGCCATCACCTGCGCGCCGGCAGCCAGTTTGATGCCGGCCATGCCGCTTGCGGTGCGGCCCTGCGGGCGCACGTTCTTCGCCTCGAACGTCAGGAGTGAGGAATCGGAGGAAACAAACACCAAGCGATCATCATCCTCGGCGGTGGCGGCGAACACCACTTCGTCACCTTCCTTCAGGTCGATGACCGGCCAGGAATCCATGGTGGTGGGCGCCTCACGGTTCCAGCGCTTGACCACGCCGTTGCGCGTGCCAATGGCCAGTGAGGGAAGCGGTGCAGATTCAGCGGCATCAGCCTTATCTGCCGAATCGACGCTCTTCGGCTGCTCCATGGCAATGGCGGTGACCACATGCTCGCCCGGAATCGAATCGGTGGATTCGGTCATGCCAATCAGTTCATCGGCTTGCACGCCTCCGGTAAGCGTTAACGTTTCAGATGCGGGCAGTGCCGGCAGGTCGACCACATGAGCCAACACCAAACGGCCTGCTGAAGTGATCAGTGCAAACGTCGCCTGTGTGGAAGTGGGGAAGATCGTCGTAATCTGATCGTTCGGTTGGCGCTTATCGGAGGCCGAACGTGCGTGATACACATCCAATGCGCTTGGCGTGGTGCGGGCAATCAGACCGGTGGCGCTCATCATCACCACGCACGGTTCGTCGTCGATCTTCAATGCGCCGGCTAGAACGTTCTCCTCACCACTCTTCTTCGCTGCCTTGGTGGCAGCGGCCACATCGGCTGCGGCGGAGGAAATCGTAGCTGCGGACTTGGCTGCCTCCATTGCGGACTTGGCGAGCTCGGACGTGCCGGAGCCATGTGCGGCCACCGGTGTCAGCGTGCCATCCGGATTTACGTCCAGCAGCACCGTGCGGCGCGGAGAGCCCCACTTGGCCACGGCCTGATCCATCTCATCGGTCACCACCTGATCCAACGCTTCAGCGGAGGCGAGGATACGGGTGAGCTCCTCAATGCTTTTCTTCAGATCATCGCGTTCGGCTTCAAGCTCGATGCGATTCATCTTGGTCAAGCGGCGCAGACGCAGATCCAGAATGTACTGAGCCTGCACATCATCCAAATCGAAGACGGCCATCAAACGGGTTTTTGCGGCATCCGCATCATCCGAAGTGCGGATTACCTGAATCACTTCGTCGATGTCCAGCATGGCCAACAGCAGGCCCTCGACCAAGTGCAGGCGTTCCTGGGCCTTCTTTTTGCGGTATTCGGACCGGCGGCGGATTACCACACGCCGGTGATCGATCCACACCTGCAGCATTTCCTTCAAGCCCATTATGTGTGGGCGGCCGTTCACCAACGCCACATTGTTCATGGCGAAGTTGTCCTGCAACGGCGTGTGCTTGAACAGTTGCACCAGCACGGCATGCGGGTCGAAACCGGTCTTGATCTCAATCACCAGACGCGTGCCGTTATGGCGGTCGGACAAATCGAACGCACCGGAAATACCTTCCAGCTTGCGGTTCTTCACGCCATCGGAAATACGTTCGATTACCTTTTCCGGGCCCACTATGTATGGCAGCTCGGTTACCACGATTGCCTGCTTGCGGGCGGTCACATGCTCCACATGTGTGGTGGCGCGCGTGGTCAGCGTGCCACGACCCGTCTCATAGGCCTCGCGAATGCCGTCGCGGCCCAGAATCGTACCGCCAGTCGGCCAATCCGGGCCCGGTACGTAACGCATCAATTGCTCAAGCGTGGCCTCAGGGTGAGCCATCAGGAACTTGGCCGCATTCACCACTTCGCCAAGATTATGCGTGGCAAGGTTCGTGGCCATACCGACCGCAATACCTGAGCCGCCGTTGACCAACAGGTTCGGGATTGCAGCCGGCAATACGGTCGGTTCCTTGAGCTTGTTGTCGTAATTCGGCGTGAAATCAACCGTATCCTCGTCAATGTCGGCATTCATGCCAAGCGCGGCCGGGGCAAGACGGGCCTCCGTGTAACGGGAGGCTGCCGGGCCATCGTCAAGGGAACCGAAGTTACCGTGGCCATCCACCAGCGGCAGTCGCATCGCGAACGGTTGAGCCAGGCGCACCATGGCTTCGTAGATCGCGGAATCACCGTGCGGGTGCAGCTTACCCATCACTTCGCCCACCACGCGGGCGGACTTCATATACGGACGATTCGGGTTCAGATTCATCTGACCCATCTGATAGACGATGCGGCGCTGCACCGGCTTCATGCCGTCACGGGCATCAGGCAACGCACGCGCGTAAATCACCGAGTACGCATACTCGAGGAACGATTTGCTCATCTCCTCGTTCAGCGGCGTCTCGACGATATGCTCCTTGACCTTGCGCGGGTCATAAGTCTGCACGGACGGTTTGCGGTGTGATGCCATGAAACTCCCTTTCAAACTCGCCCCATATTAGCAGTGCCCCTCGCATTGTCCGTGGCGCTACCGCAGCGAATGGTTCTCAATAAGAGCCGTGCGTGGATTCTGACCGGTGAATCGCACATGACAATCGGCAATAATGCTGGAACTCAGCCGATTATTTCCATGTGAGTATGGGAGATTATTGTGCGGTTTCCCTACACGCTTCTTATTGAGAACCATTCGCTGCGGGGTCACAAGGGGTTACGATAAACCCTATGACTGTCGAGACACCGGATATGGATGAGCTGCTGCGCCTGATACCCACCGTGACCTATGGAGATGCCGCTGCAGGCGCGCGCGGGGGAGCATTGCATCTTTCCGCCGTACTGCCGGCGCTGTCCAGCGCGATCGGGCACCCGACCGCCACGCCGGTGCATACTGATTCCAAGGCATGTCAGCAAGCGCTCGGTTTTCCCGATGTGACCTCCGCCATCGTGGTGCTCGTGGACGGTCTGGGCTACTGGAACCTTGCCATGCGGCTCGGCCACGCGCCGTACTTGCGTTCATTGATGAACGACACTGCCAACCAGCGCCCCATCGCCACTTGCGCACCTAGCACCACCGTGGCCGCCATGGCCGCATTCGGCACCGGCACTTGCCCGGGATTGACGGGTATGGCCGGATACACGCAGCTGGAGCCGGAGCATCATACGTTGATCCAGCTCATCCAGTTCAAGGATGCATTAGCGCCGAAACCCGCCAATCCGCACATTCCCGTGCCTCCGATGATCGATCCGCTTGCGTTGCAGCAGGAGCCTACGGTATTCGAACGGCTCAAGGCACAGGGGGTACGCGTCACCAGTTCAGGGCTGCCGAAATTCGCCGGCTCGCCGCTCACCGAAGCGGCATTGCGCGGTACCGACTATCAGGGCAACGTGACACCGCGCGACCGTGTGCTCGCCGCCGCCCGTGCCGCACGCGAACCGGGCCTGACCTACCTGTACATCCGTGACGCCGACAAAATCGGCCATAATTACGGCTGGGATTCTGAAAACTGGGTGGCTGCTTTCGAACACATCGATGCGCAGCTCGCCCTACTGCACCGCAGCGCACCTAAAGGCACGTTGATTGTGATCGTGGCCGATCATGGCATGGTGCAAACTGATATGAACCGGCGCGTGGACATAGCCGAAGATCCGCGACTCACGCAGGGTGTGGAGTTTGTGGGCGGGGAACCTCGTTCCCTGATGCTGTATGCCGAAACTGGCGAGAATCCCGAAGACATAGCCGCCCGTTGGCGTGACCGGCTCGGGGAGTCGGCTCTGGTCAGAACCAAGACACAAGCATTCGCCGATGGGTTATTCGGCCCGGTCTCCAATCGCGTCAAGCCGATGATCGGTGACGTGATTGTGCAGGCCGCTGGTGCCGCTACGTTCGTGGATTCGCGCACACAGAACGACAAGGCCACACATCTACCAAGCGTCCATGGTTCACAGACGCAGCTGGAGATGGAAATTCCCTGCCTGATTGATGTGGCGTAGCCGCTACCGTATCATGCCGGACGAGGTAGTCGCCCGGCAGCCTGTTACCGCATATTGATGAGTTTGCCCGAACTCGATCAGTCAGTCGCCGAATAGAATCTCATCCCAGCTGGGCACTGCGGAGCGACCAGAGCGTCGTTTCGCAGGCTTGGTGGTATGGGAGGCCGAAGCGGCGGTATCCGTGGCGCTATCACCGCTGCTCGTGCTGCTCCGATCGGCCGGTTCCGCAGCCGTACTCGAAGGCTTAGAGGTTTCTGCGGCGTGAGAGGCGGTAGAAACCACAGGCTGCAACGGATTGAGCGCGCCAATGGGGCTCGTGGACGCACCTGCGCCGGTGGCGGAATCGGAAACAGCACTGGTAGCACCAGAAACCGCTGATGCGGCACCGGGAATCCTTACTGGTGGCATTGAGCCGGAAGCGGAAAAATCGGTGGCGCTCACCTTGGTGGAGTCGGCAGCGGACGCGGCCTGCGGCACAGCTGCCGGGATCGACGGCTCGGGCGCCGCCCAGGCGCTCACCGCACGTTCGATACGCGCCGAGCGTACCGAGTCACCGGGCAATGCCGGCGTCGGTAGCACTCGGGCGGCCGACTTGGAATCGTCGGCGGCGCTGCGTTCGCCAAGCAGCTTGCGAGCCGCATTATTAAGGCACACCACGGAATTATCGTGCATGTTCCATGTCCATTCGGCATGAATCTCACGACCAGCCGAGGTGAAGATCGCCACGATGCGCCATGGCTCAAGACCGCGGCGGGTGGACTTCCATGTCACGGATTCCATGCCGATTGAGGCGGAAGCCAAGGTGCGTTCCACCAGTTCGTTGATGGTGCGCACGCGGCTATCCTTTGGTGCCGGCACGGTGAGGAACTGTTCGATGGCATATTGCTTTTCGGTTTCCACGGCCGCGGAGAAGCGCCGTACCAGTGTTTCGCTCAGACCATAGCGTTCGGCGACACGGGAGGGGTCGGCTCCGGCGCGAATCAGCGACTGAATCTGGGAAATGGGCAACGTGGTCTGCTCATGAGGCTGAGCGGACTTCTGCGTTTCGCTTTTGACCTGTTTGGCCTCGAGAATCGCACGTTCAAGCGTGTCGTCAAGGCTGATGGCCACATGGCGGTCACCCACAGAGAACACGAGATCCCCTGTATCGCTGACACGCTCAAAATGGGCCTTTTCAAGCCGATTCTCAGGCATATGCACACCACTTTCCTTGGCAAAGACATTGCTATATTCCAGTATGCCCCACGTGTCGAACTTTACATGTATTTCAAATCGTGTACCCTATGGCCGAGTACAGCGCGGTAATACGCGCGGTCAATGGATGTAAGACGAAAGGACCATGATGGCTCAGGATTATGATTCCCCACGCAACAAGGACGAGGACGAGGAATCGCTGCAGGCTCTGGGAAAGTCCGCACAGAATTCCTCGAGCGATATCGATGATGACGAGAACGCCATTGCCGAAGACTACGAGCTGCCGGGTGCCGATCTGAGCAATGAGGACTCTTCGGTGACCGTCATCCCGATGCAGGGCGACGAGTTCATTTGCTCCCAGTGCTTCCTGGTCAAGCACCGCAGCCAGCTCGCCTACATGGATGAGGACGGTCAGCCGGTATGCGAGGAGTGCGCCGCCTGATGGGGTTCGACGCAGCGTACAACGAGCCTGAAAACACTGAGGTGCTGGTCAAGTCGCTTGATCCGGAGCATCCAGCCGATTTGCATTACGCGCATGCCGGAGATGCCGGGGCGGACCTCATCACCACGGTCGACGTGACGTTGAAGCCGTTCGAGCGCGCGCTGGTACCGACTGGCGTGGCCATCGCATTGCCTGCGGGTTACGTCGCCCTGGTCCACCCGCGTTCCGGCCTGGCGGTCAAGCAAGGCGTCACCGTGCTGAATGCCCCCGGCACCGTGGATGCGGGTTACCGCGGCGAAATCAAAGTGCCGCTCATCAACCTTGACCCGGAGCATACTGTCGAATTCCATCCGGGCGACCGCATCGCCCAGCTGGTGATTCAGCGGTATGTGGAAGCCAAGTTTGTTCCGGCCGAGATGCTGCCCGGCTCCGATCGCGCCGAGCGCGGCTTCGGGTCGACCGGCGTGGCCTCCAAGAACTGAGTGGGACGCCAGACGAAGCCGGAGAAGCCGAGCGACCGGATTGAATAGGTACGGCCTCGCTGCGAATCATATGACGCGGCGAGGCCCGATGCGTGGCTACAATATAAGTCACATTGGGAGGTGGCTGGCATGTCGGAAAACGAAAGCGAGCAATATGCTGCCCGCAAATTGGGCTGTGAGATCAGTGCCGATCCATTGAACCCGCTTGAGCCGATCAAGCAGGTCTGCAAGGCCCATCATCCCGGCGAGGACCTATCCATCCTCGACCGCGCCTACAAGCGCGCGGTGATTCAACACTCCACGCAGCGCCGCAAATCCGGCGAACCATACATCATCCATCCTCTGGCTGTCTCTCAGATCCTGGCCGATCTCGGCATGGGCCCCTTGGTGGTGGCCGCGGGTCTGCTGCACGACACGGTGGAAGACACTGATTACACGTTGGAACAGTGCCGCGCCGAATTCGGTGATACGGTGGCGGGCCTGGTCGATGGCGTCACCAAGCTGAGCCAGCTTGAGGTGGGCGACTCCGCCCAGGCGGAGACCATCCGCAAGCTTGTGGTGGCCATGAGCCGCGATGTGCGTACCCTGGTGGTCAAGCTGGCCGACCGTGTGCACAATGCTCGAACCTGGCGTTATGTGAAAACCTCCTCCGCGCAGAAGAAGGCACGCGAGACGCTTGATGTATACGCCCCGCTCGCCAATCGTCTCGGCATGAACGCCATCAAGACGGAGCTTGAAGAGCTGAGCTTCAAAGTGCTCTATCCGAAGATCTACAACGAGATCGTGGTGCTGGTGGCTCGTCGCGCCGGTCAGCGTGACGTGTATCTGAAGCAGATTCTTGCCGAAATCAACGAGGACCTTTCCGAACAACACATCAAAGCCTATGTGACCGGCCGCCCGAAGGATTACTTCTCCATCTATCAGAAGATGATTGTCCGCGGCCATGATTTCGCCAATATCTATGATTTGGTGGGTGTACGCATCATCGTCGACACCATTCAGGACTGTTATGCGGCGCTTGGTGCCGTGCACGCGCGATGGAACCCGGTCCCCGGCCGGTTCAAGGACTACATCGCCATGCCGAAGCTCAACATGTACCAGTCGCTGCACACCACGGTGGTGGGGCCCGGCGGCAAGCCCGTTGAGATTCAGATCCGCACGTGGGACATGCATCGTCGCGCCGAATTCGGCATCGCCGCCCACTGGAAGTACAAGGAGAACGGTCAGGCCGGCCGTGCCTTGAGCTCGCCGGACAAGTCCGATCGCAAACGTGGCGAGAGCGGGCAGGAGCTTTCCGAGGCAGATAACCTCAAGTGGATTCAGCAGCTTGCCGATTGGACGTCCGAAACCCCGGATTCCAACGAGTTCCTTGGGTCGTTGAAGGAAGACCTTGGTTCCGCGGAAGTCTATGTGTTCACTCCGAAGGGCAAGATCGTTTCCTTGCCTGCCAAGGCAACACCAGTCGATTTCGCCTATGCCGTGCACACCGAGGTGGGCCACCGTACGATGGGTGCACGCGTCAACGGCCGGTTGGTGCCGCTCGATACCACGCTCGACAATGGCGATACGGTGGAGATCCTGACCTCCAAGTCCGATACCGCAGGCCCTTCGCGTGACTGGTTGAGCTTTGTGAAGAGTCCGAAGGCTCGTAACAAGATTCGCCAATGGTTCTCGAAGGAACGCCGTACGGAGGCCATCGAGGAAGGTCGCGATGAGCTGACCCGTGCCATGCGCAAGCGCAACCTGCCGGTGAATGCGTTGCTGACGCCTGAAGCGCTGGTGGGTGTGGCCGTCGATCTGAACTTCCCGAACGCTGACGCCGTATTCGCGGCCATCGGTGATGGTCAGGTCTCCACGCAGAACGTCATCTCGCATCTGGTCAAAGATGCGGGGGCCGATGAAGTGGATGAAGAGGTGGAGCAGGAGGTCCTGCCTCTGAAGCCCGTTGAGCGCAAGACATCGTCCAGTTCTACCGGCGTATCGGTCAAGGGCGTGGGTGATGTATGGATCAAGCTCGCACGTTGCTGCATGCCGGTGCCAGGCGATCAGATCATCGGCTTCATCACCCGTAACCAAGGTGTTTCCGTGCATCGTACCGACTGCCAGAACATGATCGATCTGAAGGCCAAACAGCCGGAGCGTGTGGTCGAAGTCGAATGGACCAGCACCAAGGGCCTGTTCATGGTCAAGATTCAGGTGGAGGCGCTGGACCGCCGCAACCTGCTCTCTGACGTGACCCGCGTGCTTTCCGACCATGGTGTGAACATCATCTCCGGCACCATCGCTACCGGCTCCGATCGCGTGGCCACCAGCCAGTTCAGCTTTGAAATGGCTGACCCGCAGCATCTCAATACGTTGCTTGCCGCAGTACGCAAGATCGACGGCGTCTTCGATGTCTACCGTTTGACCGGTGCCAAGGAATCCGCCGAACCACGCTTGCGCAAGATGAAGTAAGGCGCGGCAAACGAAAGAAATCGTATGAAAACGGGCTCCGACCGATGGATTCGGTCAGAGCCCGTTTGCGTCAATGGTAGACGAGTATTACTCAGCCACGTCCACGGACAGAATCACAGCCGGCTCAAGCGGACGATCCATCGGATCGGTGTCCACCGCCTCCAGTTTATCCACGACCTTCTTGGAGGTCTCATCAGCGACCTCGCCGAAGATGGTGTGATGACCGTCCAGCCACGGGGTCGGCACGGTGGTGATGAAGAATTGGGAGCCGTTGGTGCCGTGGATCTGACCGTCACGGCCGCGGCGCAGACCGGCGTTCGCCATGGCCAGCAGATACGGCCTGTCGAACTTCAGGCTCGGATCGATCTCATCGTCGAACTCGTAGCCCGGACCACCGGTACCGGTGCCCAGCGGGCAGCCGCCCTGGATCATGAAATCCTTGATGATGCGGTGGAAGGTCAGGCCGTTGTAGAACTTGCCGTGAGATGGCTGACCGGTGTACGGATCCGCCCATTCCTTCTCGCCGGTGGCGAGGCCAAGGAAGTTGGCCACGGTGTTCGGAGTCTTGTCGTCGAACAGGTTGATGGTGATATCGCCCTCAGAGGTGCGCATGATAATTTGTGTCATAAGTTCCTATGGTACATTGCCCCGCGCCAATGCGCGCGGGGCAATGTTTTTCGATACGTTATTTGACGGTATTGAAGCTCGTGCCTTCCGAACTACCGGTGCTTGAGCTTCCGGTGGAGCCTGAGGTCGTGCCGGAGGAGCTGGACGACGAGGAAGACGAATCTGAGGAGGAGCTGCTTCCCGTGGAACCGGAAGTGCTGCCCGAAGAGTTGGAATCACTTGTGGAACCCGAAGTGGAGTCCGAGTTTGTGGAGCCGTTGGAGCTCGTCGAATTGCTAGAATCAGAACCGCTTGTAGCGCCGGAGCCTGAAGAGGAAGTATCGGTGGAGGAGCCTGTGCCGGTGGAATCCGAGGTGCTTCCGCTAGTAGTATTGTCAGCCGTGCTGCTGTCGGAGCCAGTGGTATCTGATTTGCTGTCGCCGGAACCATATTGCGGCACTGCAGGACCATTATTGCCGGACTGCGTGTTGGAGTCGGAGCTGCTGGTGGAATCGTCGGTGTTCTCAGACGACGTGGTGGGGGAGACCAGATCAGAGACCACGGTATCAGTGCCGTGCCCCTGTGTGACCAGCATCACGATGCCAGCCGTCACTGCAACCGTCAGCAAGCCGGATACCAACGTGACGATGACGGCCACGCGTTTCGGGTCACGGCGACGTTTACGCAGCTCGCTGATTGAATACGTATGGCCGTCAGACGGACGGGACACAATCTCACGAGGCTTGCGAGAGCGGACCGAGTCAGATGCGATGGAACGGGTCTCTCCGGACTCATCGACGCTTTTGGCGCCACTGCTACCGGAGGGGCTGTCTGCTTCGGAATCGGATTCGTGGGTTACTTCGACGTCACCGGAAGTGCGTTCAGGAGCCGTATTATCCGATTCGCCGGTTTCCTTGTCGTCTTCATCGGAGCCTGATATGGTCTGTTGGAATTTTTCGCTGGATGCCTTGATAATGTTCTGATAGATGTTCGTGGCTACCACGGAGACGATGTAACTGGCTGCCGCGCCGATCACTGATCCGGCAACGCCGATTTTTGCGGCCAGGAGAAACGAGGTGACCGCGGCGAGTGTGCCTGCCACGATCGAGGAAAAGGAAAGACCTTGGAAAAACTTCTTCACAACCTAAGACCGTAGGCGATTGCGCTGAAGTATTGCTGAAGGCACGGTGAAAGCCGCAAAATGCTTACACGAGAACTTCAAAATCTTCACATGTGCGGGCAAATCTTTCTGCGCGCATGGGAGACGCTGTGTACGGCATCGTGTGTCTCGAAGATGGCGCTCATTCGCTCCATGTGAAATTCCCGGCGCCTGCACCAAGCTCGAAATGCAATTTGGCTATGCCCAAGCAGATGTGAGCCTGCACGCCTTCCAGCGCCTCGGCCTTCACCGTGTGCCCGTCCTCCAGCAGAGTGAAACGCACCGGCTGTTTACCTAAGGCGCTGGGGGCAAGCGCCACGGCATCGATGCCATGACGGAACCATTCGGGAGCCTCGGCATAGGAGCCGATGGCATCGGAGACCATGCCGAGTTCCTCCGCCGGCTTGCTGCGATGTGGCCGGCCGGCACGGGCTCCATGGCCCACCGCGATGGCGGCAGGCATGCGCTGGTCATTGCCAAGCGTCCATGCGCCTTCATGCTCGCCGGCCTCATGCAATACCACCCATGCGGTGTCAAGTCCTGAAGCCACGGCGGTGAGCGTTAGCAGTTCGCCGGCATGGCCTGTGCGCTCGTCCAGGTTTTCGGGAAGGCCGTTGTCGGAGCCGATGAGCGCAATGAGGTTGTGCACGCCAGTGAAACGGCCGTAATGGGTCGGGCATCCGCCGAACGCATCATCGGCGCCGTGGATGAACTGAATTTGCAGATTATGCGAGGTGTTGAGTTCCGTGATGGCCGTCGAGAGCGTTTCGATCTGTTCGCCGGTCAGCGGTTCGTCGGTGAAATTGCGAACGGCGTGGCGTTCCCTCATTGCCTCCAGCAGATTCATGATGCTCCTTTTGACTGGTGTTCGATTCGCGTGTTCGGCTCGTGGCGAAACACTTTTATAGTAGTGGACGTTGGCGGCCTTCCGGCAACATGCTTGAATACCTTCTGAGTCAGGGGCTCGGGCACGCTGCGGAGTTCGTGCGGGGCAGCGCGTGGTTGGAGCGGGCGGAACGTCTAGTTGCGGTGCAGCGAGTGCCTGGTCGGTTTGATCACGGACATCAGCACAGCGGCGAAAATCAGCGCGAAGCCGACCAGCGAACTCCACATGATGCGTTCGCCCCAGAACAGGGCGGAGAACGAGACCGCGAACAGGCTTTCCGCGCACATGATGATCGAAGCCTGGGAGGCGGGCACATGGGCCAGACCGATGTTCTGCATGATCTGTGCGCTCATCGTGGCGCCGAGGAACAGATACAGTACGCTGGCCACCACCGACGGTGCCAGCCAGCCGGCGTCCGGCGTAGGCTCGGTAAGAATCGCTCCGATGAAGAACAACACGCCGGCCACCGCGAACTGCACGAAAGTCAGGGCGATCGGGTCGAACCGTTTGGCGTATACGCCAAGGTAGGTGAGATTGAAGGAGAAGATGATTGCCGTGGCGATGGTCAGCCAGTCTCCTACGCCGAGCGAAAGCGAGCCGCCTGGCTTGAGGGAGACGAATCCTACGCCGATCAGGCATACGATGCCGGCGATGAGATTGATGATTTTTGGCTGGTTCTTGGACACGATCCATGTGACGAACGGCGTCAGCACGCAATAGGCGGCGGTCAGAAACGCGCTACGGCCGGGGTCGATGGTCTGCAGGCCTGTGGTCTGGGTGACCATCGTACCCCAATACGTCAATCCCACCACCAGTGACGGCACAATGATCTTCGGCGTGAGGTTGGGGACGATGTGCTTATGGAACAGGGCGAGCATGCACATGCATGCGCCGAACATGCGTATGGCCATAAGCCATTGCGGCGGGATGGCCTCCATGGCGAATTTGGCGAGCAGGTAGCTGCCTCCCCACAAGGCGGCGCAGGCGAGCAGCATCAAGCGTGCCAGATTCGGTGGGAACGAACGGGACCAGCGGCTTTGCAGCTTGCTGAAACGCTCAATCAAACCCATGACGCACCTCTGTCTGACTCGTGTCTTCCCGGGTCATAGTACGGGTACGGCCAGCCAAAATCGAGGGGGACGGCACTGGTCAGAGTGTCCGGGAGGGGATGGCCGTTTGTGGTCTGTCTGCTGCAGTCGTATTGCGTAAGGTGAGGTTACTCACAGCGAACATCCGGGTGGTTGACGTGCCGGTTCGCTAATCTTGGAAAAGGTATTACACGCTGTTAGGAAAGGACTTGCCATGGCAGTCATTACCCCGGAAATCAAGGAATTCGTGGCCAACAACCTCGGTTTCGTCTCCACCATCTCCAAGGACGGCGAGCTGGATCTTGGCCCGAAGATGTCCCTGTTCGTGCTGGACGACACCCACATCGCCTACCATGAGCGCACCGCCGGCCAGACCTACGAGAACCTGAAGAACGGCTCCCCGCTGGTCATCGCCTTCGCCAACCTGGAGAAGAAGCAGGGTTATCGCTTCCGCGGTACCGTGACCCTGCACTCCGATGACGACATCTACGAGGCCCAGGTCAAGGTCGCCGAGGAGAAGGGCACCAAGAAGCCGGCCGTGATTCCGGTGCTCGAAGTCACCGAGATTCAGAACCTTGCCTCCGGCCCGAACGCCGGCAAGACCATCGTCAAGGACTGATTGCCTTCAGCGTTACTGTCGTAACAGTTTAAAAGCCGCTTTGCCTTGCCTGGCAAGCGGCTTTTTGCTTCGCATCATGTTGTTCCGGCCATTCGCGCAGTGCGTCATGCCTTCGCCGTGGAGATGATGATATGTCGGCCGGCGCCATCGGTGGTGGCGAACAGGTATGTTCCGCCGCCGTCCTTGAGCTTCAGTTTTTTGCGTAAGGTGTTGACTGACATCGGGAAGTTACGCACGGCGATGTTGGCATGAGTCAGTCCCGAAAGCGTGGATTTCAATTCCTTTTTGTTCATGCCGGCCACAGCATTGATGGCGAATGAACGACCTGGGAAATCATCAACAGGTTGTTCACTGAGGAATAAGTGACTATTGGGTGCGATCATGGTGACCGGGAACCGCTGGGCGATTACGGCGAAGCATCCGGCCTTCATAATGGAGGCGTTCGGCTCGTAAAGATAGCGGGCATCATCGATGGCGACGGCGTCGACTCCATCTTGAGCGCGATGTTCGGCGAGCGCGGCGGACGCTCCATCGATGTCGCTCGCCGCCTGATACTCCAGCATCTGCTCATCATTGACGCATACCATCCGCGGCGTGGAGCATATCCCCCGTTCAAGTACCAGCAGCAGCTCCTTGCATTCGTTGCCGGTGGAGACGATATGAACCTCATGCACCGACCCGGCGAAATCATCCACGGTTTTATGCCAATCAAGCATGGGCGAGAGCTTGACCATCACCATTGGGGCCTTGGCCAGCAGCCGGCTCTTCAACGCCAACGCATCCGGCGTGCAATCGGCGATCGCGTAGGTGCGCGATCCGTGGCTGTCACGGCGGGCGGGGTCGAGGAAGATCATCGAAGCGGATTCGATTCGGTCCAATACATCAATGGAATCGTCATTGATGACATGTGCCGAGCCCAATCCAAGAATCGGCAGATTATGGCGTTCGATCTCGCATAGGTTCGACTGCCGTTCCACATAGGTGGCCTGATCGAACACGCGTGCCATATAGGAGAAATCCACACCAAAGCCGCCGGTCAAATCGATGAGCGACGTCTGCGATGGGCGGACTGACGCCGTCGGAGAATCGGGCGGCGCAGCTTCTGCAAGCAGCCGTGCGGCCAACCTTGCCTTGTATCGGGCGGTGAACTGGGAGGAGCATTGCTCCATGGGCACTTGAGGCGGGAAAATCAGCCCATCGACGGCAGCCCAGTCAGGAAGTTTCACGCAAGCGCGCTGCCAGCCGGCAATCTGCTCCAAAGCGAACGCTACATCCACCTCAGTGTTGCGTTTGGCGTGCAACGCCAGTTCGCGCACGTCCTCATTGCGATGCTCGGCGATGAACGCCCACGTCTGTTCCGTAATCTCCACGTACGCCATTGTAAAGGCCGGCCCATCCGATGCTGAATGCCGCTACGGTGGGCCGATGAAGCATCCGTATGCTCGCGTGGCGGTCGTAACTTGCGCGAACATACAAACGATTCAGGTCTCCACGGGTTGTGATGAGATGAACATGAACGAGGTAAGGAGGCCCGCATGATTGACGAAGTGGTGATGCTGCGCCACGGACGCACGCCATACAATCTGCAACACCGATTGCAGGGGCAGATCGACGTTCCGCTCGATATCGTGGGCCAATGGCAGGCCGATCAAAGCGGCTATGCGCTCGCCGGCAGATTCTACTGGGCGAAGGTCAGCCGCCTGGCCGCGAATCCCGGACTGATCGCGCAGCCGCCTGCCGATGCCGCCAAACGCACGGATCTCAGCCAATATGCGGAAGCGCCGGCCGCAAGGCGGCGCATGGTCGTGATTTCCTCCGACCTATACCGTGCGCAACAGACCGCGCATGCGTTCGCCGATCTGCTGGGGCTCGAAGTCATCTGCGACGCCCGTCTGCGTGAACGCAGCTTTGGCCAATGGGAAGGCCTGACCCGTGAACAGATTAAGACCATCGACGCCGAGGCCTACGCCTCGTGGAAACGGCATACGGGCGGTGAAACTCGTTATGGCGTGGAAAGCCGAGCCCACGTGGGCGAACGTGGCGCAAAGGCGGTGCGCGAACTCATAGCCGAATACGCTGACGACACACCCACCACGATGATGCTGGTCGGCCATGGTTCATGGATTACCGCCACGGTCGCCAATCTGCTTGAACTCAACCCAGACGGCATGAACGCGCTTGGCGGCATGCGCAACGCCTGTTGGTGCCGGCTTAAAGTACGTCACACGCTCAATGGGCAGCCAGCCGAGCAGCCATTGTTCGAACTTGAGGAATACAACACGGCACCTGCTATCGCAGGCAGCGCGGACTGGGAAAACGGGCCGGCCGACTTACGCGGCCCCAACATGCCCGGCTGGCGTCCGATTGTCTGGTAAACGCAGACGGACAATGCCCACGAGCCATGCCGTCTTGCAAGTTCGCACGGTAGGTCTAGACTAATCACGGTTTTAAACCGTACAGCGATAGAACATAGGAAAGCGCGGAAGGCGGGTGAGACGGCATGCTGAGAATCTTCAGCTCAATCAACAACCAAGTGGAGCAGATCGAGAAACCGGAAAACGGTTCCTGGTTGTGTTTAAGCGAGCCAACCGATGTCGAGCTCGCCACCGTCGCCTCGCAAACCGGCATCGACCTCGCCGATCTGCGCGCCCCTCTGGATGATGAGGAACGTTCTCGTGTCGACGTGGAAGACGACTACACGATGATTATCGTCGATATCCCCACCGTGGAGGAACGCGGTGGACGAGACTGGTATGAGACCATCCCGTTGTCGATTATCGTGACCGAAAACCTCATCATCACCGTCTGCATGCAAGACACTCCAGTGTTGCATCCGTTTATGGAAGGCACGATTCGCGGTTTCAATACTTACATGCGCTCGAGGTTTATTCTGCAGATCCTCTACCGCAATGCCACGATGTATTTGCGTTACCTGCGTATCATCGACCGGGAAAGCGACAAGCTGGAACTGAAGTTGCGGCACTCCATGCAGAACCGCGAAATAGTGATGCTGATGGAGCTCTCCAAGACCTTGGTGTATTTCACCACATCACTGAAATCAAACGAAATCGTGATGGAAAAGCTCACCACCCTGCAACGCATCAAGCAGTATCCGGACGACGAGGACCTGCTGGACGACGTCATCACCGAAAACAAGCAGGCAATCGAGATGGCCAACATCTACAGCGGGGTTCTTGCGAACATGACCGACGCCTTCGCCTCGATCGTGTCCAACAACCTGAACAACGTGATGCGTATCTTCACGATCATCTCCATCACGCTATCCATTCCAACGCTGATTTTCTCGATGTACGGCATGAACTTCCAGGAAGGCATGCTTGGCATGCCGTTGAGCGACAAATCCTGGGGATTCGCGGCGATCATTCTGATCTCCATCATCCTGTCCGTGGCGGTCACTTGGTTCCTCACCCGTTCTCGTCTGTTTAAGTAGGGCTCGGTCGTATCGATGACATTGCAGCCTACCGATTGTCCGCGCGCCGTTCAGACGCTGTATACGATGCGCCGGCGGTTCGTATGGATGCGTTGCGCGCGGGCGCTGGCCGCCGGTCTGTGCGCGATGCTGGCATTGGCAGGCTGCGGGCAGATTCACGTCACCACGGTTTACGGCTCCCCGGAAGGCCCGACAATCGCCATCGGCGTGTCTGCCGATGAGCCAGGCGTGGGCATGTGGCATGACGGCACGTATGAAGGGTTCGACGTGACCGTTGCCAGGTATGTGGCCGCACGCTTAGGATATGCGAACAAGCAGATCGTCTTCAAACAGGTGCGTCCGGAAAGCCGGCAATCCATGCTGGGCAGCGGCCAAGTCGATATGGTGGTCGCTTCATGGCCGATTACCGAGGCTTCCAAGAAGGTCGCCGATTTCGCGGGACCGTATCTGACCACGGGCACAGGACTGCTGGTCCGGTTCGGGGACAGCGATGCGTTCGCCGATCCCTCAAAACCGAAGATGGTCGGTGATGTGGGCCAGCACAGTATCTGCGCGGTGCGCGGTGATGAAACCGTCGAGATGTTCCGTGCCCGACATTCTGATGCCGTGGTTCAGGAACGGGATAGCTACGCGCAATGCGTCACGGCATTGCAAGCCGGTTCCGCGGATGCCATAGCCTCCGACCTGGTGATACTCGGTGGGCTCCAGCAGGCCAATGGTTCGCGATATACAACCGTGCTCAGCGATACTGGCACCGCACAGTCCGACGCTGTGCAATACGGTATCGCAGTCGGCAAAGGCACCGAGGAACTCGCCGGTAAGATCGCACAGTCGCTGCAGGAAATGATCGATGACGGCAGCTGGGGTGCCGCTCGTGCAACTCTGAAGCAGCAGACCCAAGTCGACATCAAGCTTGATGGCAGCCCTGCGGCCATCGTCTCGGATGCTGAATAGCGCCGACGGGCGTGTCCAGTTACGCGGCTACCTTGCTGATTTATGAGTGACAACGAGAAGAGCACGCAAACTCAAGAGCCCAGCTTCCGCTATAACGCTGAACTGGCGCAGGATATCGAAAACAAGTGGCAGAAGATTTGGGATGAGCGCGGCACGTTCTGGGCCGCCAACGTCAACGGTGATCTGAAGGACGGCAAGGGCCGCAACGCCGAAGGCCGCACCGCATACTTCGCCATGGATATGTTCCCCTACCCGTCCGGTAAGGGTCTGCATGTGGGGCACCCGCTAGGCTACCTGGCCTCCGATGTGGTGAGCCGTTACCACCGCATGAAGGGCGAGAATGTGCTGCACGCCATGGGCTACGACGCCTTCGGCCTGCCTGCCGAGCAGTACGCCGTGCAGACCGGTCAGCACCCGCGCGTTACCACCGAGGCGAACATCGCCAACATGTCCCGCCAGCTGCACCGCATGGGCCTGAGCTTCGACAACCGTCGTACCTTCGCCACCATCGACCCCGGCTATGTGCGTTGGACCCAGTGGATCTTCTCGCGCATCTACGAATCCTGGTACGACGATGAAGCCACCAACCCGTCCGGCACCAAGGGCTCCGCGCGTCCGATCAGCGAGCTCGTCGCCAAGTTCGAATCCGGAGAGAAGGCTATCCCCGGCCACGAATCCGATGGCAAGGCTTGGGGCGACCTCACTGAAGCCGAACAGCAGGATATCTTGAACGACTTCCGTCTGGCCTACATCTCCAAGTCCCCGGTCAACTGGTGCCCGGGTCTGGGCACCGTGCTCGCCAACGAGGAAGTTACCGCCGAAGGCAAGTCCGAGCGTGGCAACTTCCCGGTGTTCCAGCGTGAGCTGCGCCAGTGGTCCATGCGCATCACCAAGTACGGCCACCGACTGATTGAAGACCTCGACGGCATCAACTGGCCTGAAAAGGTCAAGCTCATGCAGCGCAACTGGATTGGCGAATCCCATGGTGCGTCCGTGCATTTCGAGGTGCCCACCGCCGACGGCGTCAAGGACATGGAGATTTACACCACCCGTCCCGACACCCTGTTCGGTACCACGTTCGCCGTGGTCTCCCCGGAGCATGACCTGCTCCAGTACGTGCCCGCCGAATGGCCGGCCGATGTACCGGAGGACTGGAAGGGCGGCTACGCCACTCCGGCCGAAGGCATGAAGGCCTACCGCATCGCAGCCGAATCCAAGACCGCCAAGGATCGCGTGGACGAAGGCGGGGAAAAGACCGGCCTATTCACCGGTCTATACGCCATCAACCCGATCACCGGTGTGAAGCTTCCGCTGTTCACCGCCGACTACGTGCTGATGGATTACGGCACCGGCGCCATCATGGCTGTGCCTGGCGGCGACCAGCGCGATTACGACTTCGCCACGAAGTTCGGTCTGCCGGTTATCTACACCGTGCAGCCGTTGCCGGAATCCGGCGACGATTTGTCCAACTACGAGGGCAAGGCCCCGTTCGTCTCCCATGACGGCATCGTCATCAACTCTTCCGTGGATGCCACCAAGGCCAAGGGCGACGCGCTGAGCCTCAACGGTCTGCGTGTGGATGACGCCATCGCCAAGGTCAACGCCTGGCTCGAATCCGCAGGCGTCGGCAAGGGCACGGTGTCCTACCGTCTGCGCGACTGGCTGTTCTCCCGCCAGCGCTATTGGGGTGAACCATTCCCGATTGTTTACGGTGAGGATGGCACCCCGCACCTGCTGCCGGATTCCGCATTGCCGATCAACCTGCCGGATGTGCCGGACTATGAGCCGCGTACCTTCGACCCGATGGACGCCGAATCCAACCCTGAGGCTCCGCTGAGCCGCAACGAGGATTGGGTCAAGGTTGAGCTCGACTTGGGTGACGGTGTCAAGACCTACTACCGCGACACCAACACCATGCCGAACTGGGCCGGTTCCTGCTGGTACTACATGCGCTACATCGACCCGACCGACACCAAGCACATGGTCGAAAAGGACGAGTTCGACTACTGGATGGGCCCCAACCACAACAAGTACTCCGGTGACGAAGGTGGCGTGGACCTGTACATCGGCGGTGTGGAGCATGCCGTACTGCATCTGCTCTATTCCCGCTTCTGGCACAAGATCCTCTTCGACTTGGGCTACGTGGATTCCGCGGAACCGTTCCACAAGCTGTTCAACCAAGGTATGATCCAGGCCTACGCCTACACCGACGATCGCGGCCAGTACGTGCCGGCCGACGAGGTTGTGGAAGGCCCAGCCGACGCTTCCGGCGAGCCGACGTTCACCTGGAACGGCGAACACGCCAACCGTGAATTTGGCAAGATGGGCAAGAGTCTCAAGAACATCGTGACCCCGGACTTCATGTACGAGAACTACGGTGCCGACACCTTCCGCCTGTACGAGATGAGCATGGGCCCGCTGGACGAGTCCCGCCCATGGAACACGCGTAATGTGGTCGGCGGCATGCGATTCCTGCAGCGCCTGTGGCGTAACGTGATCGACGAGACCACCGGCGAAGCACATGTGTCCGAAGACACCCCGGATGAAAAGACTCTGAAGCTGCTCAACAACACGATTGCCGAAGTGACCGCGGAAATGGAAGGCATGCGCCCGAACACCGCCATCGCCAAGCTCATCGTGCTCAACAACCATCTGACGTCCCTGAAGTCCGTGCCGCGTGCGGCAGTTGAGCCGCTGATTCTGATGCTCGCCCCAATCGCCCCGCACATCTGCGAGGAAATGTGGAACAAGCTCGGCCACCCCGAGTCCCTGTCCGCCGAACTGTGGCCGATCGCCGACGAACGCTACGTGGGCCACGACACCGTGACCGCCGTGGTGCAGATTAAGGGCAAGGTACGTGCCAAGCTTGAAGTGCCGGTGGACATCGACCCGGCCGAACTGGAGAAGAAGGCTTTGGAAGCCGTTGCCGAGCGTCTTGGCGGCAAGGAGCCGCGCAAGGTGATTGTCAAGGCGCCGAAGATTGTTTCCATCGTGCCTGCCGAATAAACCGGATAGGGGAATGTGGATAACTCCGGAAGCTCGGACCACATACCTTGTTTCGGCTGGACAAATGCCCATGAATCCTTCAGCGTGGATTCATGGGCATTTTCCGTACCGCACGTGCATCAACCTCCATGGCCGGCAGGCCACATGGGCTGGCCAGGCTGAGCGTATTCATGCCCGAAGTCCGGAACGGCACTCAGAACCAGACTGGCGATGCGGTCAGCCTGCCGCCTCCGCCACCGGGGCATGACGCGATCGAGGCGCCAATTAACCGGTCAGAATCTCAGATCGAGACGGTTCGGCGTCCGAAGACACTATCCTCGCTGATTGGGGTACGGCCGACCGATAGCGGTATGGAAGCCAATCGCCCCAAGCGCAGAGACCACCCTCGACTGGCGTTGAACACCGGCCATACGCTGGTGGTCATATTGCTGTTGGTAGCGGTACTGGGATTGAGCTTTACCCTCATCGTGCAGCAATCCATGAATCTTACGGCACTCAGTCAGGATGAACCTACTGAGTCATCAGCGACCATTGATCCGAGCGTACACGATAAGACCGCTGACAACACGAAGAACCCGTTGCCGCAATCCTCCGAAGGCTCATCATTGCAAGACGAACCACAGTCCGGCGATACGGCTGATACGAATCAGCCAACTGCACAGGATTCGCGCATCAATATCAACACCGCATCTCAAGACGAGCTCCAAACCATTGCCGGCATCGGTCCGGTCACCGCACAGCGCATCATCGACCATCGCGAATCTATCGGCCGGTATACGTCAGTGGATCAGCTGCTGGATGTTACCGGTATCGGGACGAAGACACTGGAGAAAATCCGGGGGCAGGTGCGTGTCGAATGAACGTGGACTGGATGTTACGGGAACAAGGAAGCAGAGATTGGCGTTTACTGCCGGTAGCCATCACGGTATGGTCCGCCAGCCTGGTTTCTCACCAGGTGTTTGCTCTATGGGCAGGTGGGAATCCGTCGGAAATCATCATTGCGATTATGTCGATTGCAGTGGCCATATCGCTGATCGCCGCGTATCTCATGATGCGCGGCAGACGATGGTGGGCCGGCTCGCTCACTGTGTGCTGCGTCGCCGCCAGTGTGGCCGGCATGGCGGCGGTCACGGCGGACACCGTGGCCTGGCTCGACCCGGTGTCGGTCCAATCCAGAGCGGCCAATCAATCTCCGATTCAGGCGGAAGGCACGGTCGTTGCACCGATACTGGTATCAGACCGGCGTTCATATGATTGCCAGGTTGATGTGCGGCTGGCATTCATCGTGACGTCTCGTGGTAAACAACGAACATTCGCCCGTGCTCGCGTATACGCGACCCGGGATGATTGCATCATCTTACGTAGGGGCGGCGTATACCGGTTACGTGGTGTACTCAAACAAGCGGAATACGGTCGCCTACCATTGTGGATACTGATTGAAAGGGATGCCGGATCAGTGCAGCAATCACTGACAGCATTGCGCGCACCACCTTGGCATTGGCGAGTCATCTCGCATATGCAACAATCATTTTTCCGTGCGACCCAACAGCTATCCGATCAAGGGCGCGTGCTTGTGCCCGGATTGACGATGGGAGTGCTTGGCCAGGATTATTTCGACGCCGAGCCGGGAGATGGCCCGTCAGTCGACGATACCTATGCGAACATGATGGAGGAACGTTTCCGCATATCCGGCATCATGCATCTCATGGCCGTATCGGGCGGACATTTTGTCTTGCTGGCCGCGTTAGTACGTCGCATATGTTTATGGATGCTTATGGATCGACGGGTTTGCGCCATACTGATAGGCGGCGCATATGTGTGCCTGGCACTCGCCGTCTTTCCCGGAGATTCAGTTACCCGGGCACTCACCATGGGGCTTATGGGAACCGTGAGTTATGCGATAGGCCGCCGGCTACAAGCACTAAGCGCTCTATGCTGCACGGTTATCGGCTCGATTATCGTGATGCCGGGCATATCGCAAAGCTACGGTTTTGCCTTATCTTCGGCGGCTGTGTTGGGCATCGTTCTCTGTGCGAATCATATTGAACGGTTATGCAGTTGCGTGATGCCGAGACTCTTGGCGCAGACCATCGCGATGACCATATCGGCACAGATGTTCACTCTGCCTATACAGATATTGATGGAACCGCAATTGCCATTGCTGTCAGTTCCGGCGAATCTGCTCGTGGCGCCATTCGTCTCACTGGCCACTATCGCTGGGTTGCTGTCATTAAGCTGCGCATGGTGCGTTCCGTGGCTGGCTGTGCAGTTGGCTCGGCTCGCTTCCATGGGCACCTTGATCATGGAGCGCGTCTGCATATGGACAAGCAGCTCGGATAGGGCCGCCGTACCATGGGCCGACGGCATCCTGGGAGCGATGCTTATGCTGCTCGTGGAAGCCTTAGTGATGATGGCGATTATGTTTTTCGCGCATTGGCTACGACGTGTGCGCGCCGAACCGGGTATGCCGGGTGAGCGTTTCGGCACATATGCAAGCCGCAAAGTGCGTATGGCATTGTGGTGGAAGGAAACACTCAACATGTTGTTGAGATGAGCTTGTCCAACCTATGTGGAGAGATGGAGCCTATGGCCAAATCATCAGCACACACACCGGTAACAGTGGTGCCCGGGGGAGATGCATACCTGAATGCGTCGCGAGTCAAGGAGCTCTGTGCCCAAGCGCTCAAAGCACGTCCTGACGCCGAGCTGATTGAGCTGGACGCCACCAATGCCGACCAATACGCATTCGACGAAGCGGTCAGCCCATCCCTGCTCTCTGATGTTTCCGTAGTGCGCATTGACAATCTGCAGAACGCGGATGAGAAATTCGCTGAAGCGCTGGTTTCCTACACCAAACAATCCGTAAAAGATCCAGCTTCCGCTAGCGTGGTGATCTGCCAGCATGAAGGTGGGGCAAAGGGCAAGCGTGTGCTCGATCAGCTGGTCAAAGCCGGAGCCCGCAAAGAGGATGTGCCGGATTTGAAGAAGCCGGACGCTCAGTTGAATTTTGTCTATAAGGAATTCGAGAGGCGCAAACGCAGAGTCGATCCTTCGGCCGCGCAGCAGTTGATTGCCGTGCTTGGAGGCAAAACCGGCGAACTGGCCGCCATGTGCGAGCAATTATGTTTCGACTTCGATGACAATCCTGTCGGATTGGAGCGTGTCAACCAGTATCTGACCGCCAATCCGCAAGTCACTGGTTTCGCCGTGGCGGATAAGGCCATGGAAGGGCGCACCGCACAAGCCATCGTCATGATGCGCTCCGCAGTGGAACAAGGCACCGACCCCATTGCGCTGATTGGCGCTTTGGCCATGAAGCTACGCACTTTGGCCAAAGCCGCGGCCGTCAAGTCCGGAACCATCTCCCAGGCGGAGGCCAAAACCAATCCATGGGTGTTGCGCAACGCCACCAAGCAGCTTGGCGGCTGGACTTCCGCAGGGCTATCCCACTGCATTCGTATGCTCGCATGGGCGGATGAACAGAGCAAGACCAACGGCGGTGACCCGTTGTACGCTTTGGAACGCTGCATTGAAGACATCAGCCATAAAGGACGATAGGAACATGAACAAGCAGGTTATTGAAGCTCCCACTGGCGAAGCCATGCAGGAGCTCGGCAGGCGTGTTGCCGCGCAGGTGCAAGGCGGTGACGTGCTGCTGTTGTCCGGACCTCTTGGAGCCGGTAAAACCACGTTCGCCCAAGGATTCGGCGCGGGATTGGGCATCACCGAACCTATCGTGTCGCCTACGTTCACCATTGCCCGAGAACTGAATGGACGATTCGTTAATGGGCGGCCGGCGCATCTCATCCATGTGGATGCCTACCGTTTGGGCGGTTCCTCCTATGCTCCCGGGCAGGATGCCATTGGTCGGCTTCTGGATGAATTGGAATCGCTGGGATTGGATGAGGAGCTCGAAGACCCCGGTGAAAACACAGTGATTCTTATGGAATGGGGCGAGCAGATGGCCACCGCATTGGCCAGTGAACGCCTCGAAATTCATATCGAACGACCGCTGGAACATGCGCACGGTGATGGTTCCGCAGCGGAACTTACCAGCAATGGCACCCGTACCGTCACACTCGTGCCGGTCGGCGCACGTTGGGACGACTTCCATCTGTAATCGCATACCATATGCGGCATGGGTTGTACGTGCATCACCTGCGCCCATAGGCTCCTCGATGTACACTCTCTAGAGGTTTCATACTGAAAAGTTCAACGTTACGAGGAGCATACATGGGTTGCACGCTGGTGATTGACACGTCATTCGGCTCAACGGTAGGTGTTGTGGGTCATGAACCCATCGTTGAGACGGACTCGCGTACCCATGTGGAAAAACTCCAGGTCAACATCGCGCGGGCGGTGAACGAGGCGGGATATCAGCCATCGGATATCAGCACCATCGTGGTAGGTGTGGGACCTGCGCCCTTCACCGGTCTTCGTGCGGGTATCGTGGCCGCAAAAGCGTTGGCATTCGCCACAGGGGCCACATTGCTTGGCCAGAATGTGCTGGAGCCACAGGCGCAGTGGAATCTTATTCGCCGTGGCAGAGCCGGCACGTTCGGCGATCCGCATGACCGCCATGTACTGACGCTGGCGGTCAATGATGCGCGCCGCAAGCAACTGTATTTTGAACTGTGCGACACGCCTCTGGCCGGCAATGAGTCCGATGCCCCCACGCTTCCCAAGCCGCTGATCGCCATGGATATCGATTACCCTGAATCCATTGTGGAACGCGTCAACCAGGCCGTTCGGGAATATCAACAGACCGTCATGGGGCAGGTCATCGTCGATGTGATCGGCCACGGTGCCCATAAGTATGCTTCCGTTTTGGAGCGGATCGCATATGTAGGCGACGTCGAAGAATCCTCCGTGCTGGATCAGGGCGAGCAGGGACTCAGCGTGTTTGCGTTGGAAGCACAGCTGAATGCTGCGCAGAATCCTGATGCTCCAGTCGACCCATTGTATTTACGTCGCCCGGACGCTGAAATTCCAGCTCCACTCAAGCATGTGCTTGGTCATGAAGGCGCGGAGCGTACGGCCTGATGCTACTTGATGCGAATGAATTGGGCGTGGAGAACGCCATTGCCGCTATGCGGGGCCTGGAAGTGGAATTATTCGGCAACCATGCATGGAGCGAAGCTTCTGTACGCCAGGAAATAGAAGGAACAGGGCGTACCTACATCTTCGATACGGATGGCCATGCCCATACGGTCCGAGGATTCGCCGGCTACTGGTACGACGGCGAGGATGCAGAAATCATGGATGTAGGCGTCGGCAAAGCATATCAGCGCCAAGGCATCGCCCGCGCTCTGATGCGACAGCTCATCACGCGGGCGCGCCAGCAGGGCGCGCGTCGCATGCTGCTCGAAGTAAGCGTCATCAATGAACCGGCTATCGCCCTTTATAAAGGCCTCGGGTTCGAACGCATAGGGTTGCGCAAACGTTACTACCAGCCTGAAGGCATCGATGCGTATGTCATGGCGTTGGATCTTAAGCCACGCATCATCGGCTTCCAAAGCTCAGGCGGCACCACAACAGACGACAACGAACAGACAGAACAGAACGGCAAGGAATCATGAGCGAACCAATCGTACTGGGCATCGAATCCACCTGTGATGAAACCGCGGCGGCCATCGTGCAGGGCCGTACACTGCTCTCCAACGTCGTGGCCTCCTCGATGGAGGAACACGCACGCTATGGCGGTGTGATTCCAGAAATCGCATCCCGCGCACATGCGGAAGCCTTTGTGCCATGTGTGTCCAAAGCACTTGCTGATGCAAACATGACCTTGGCCGATGTGGATGCCATCGCCGTTTCCGCAGGCCCTGGTCTTGCCGGCTGCCTTGCCGTAGGTGTTTCCGGAGCCAAAGCGCTGGCTTGGGCGGCGAATAAGCCGATTTATGGCATCAATCACGTGATTGGGCATATCGCGGTGACCCAATTACAGTTCGGTGCGTTTCCGCCGGATACGCTGGCGCTGATTGTGTCTGGCGGGCATACTTCACTGCTGCATGTGGAGGATATGCCGCGCAAGATCGACGTGGTGGGCACCACATTGGATGATGCGGCAGGGGAGTGCTTCGACAAGGTTGCTCGCCTGCTGGGCTTCCCCTACCCGGGCGGCCCCCATATCGACCACCATGCGCAGAATGGTGACCCGCATGCCATCAAGGTTCCTATGGGATTGACCCAAGGCAAAGCCGGCGCCGCACATCCATATGATTTCAGCTTCTCCGGTGTCAAGACCGCTGTAGCCCGTTGGGTTGAAGGCGAGCAGGCGGCTGGCCATGAGATTCCGGTGGATGACGTGTGCGCATCCCTGGCTGATTCAGTGGCCACCGTGCTGGCCCGCAAGGCCATGAAGGGCTGCGAACAGTATGATTCCAAGACGCTGATCGTGGGCGGCGGCTTTTCCGCGAATTCACAGCTGCGAACCAAACTGCTCGAATACGGCGAGAAGTGCGGGGTTGAGGTTCGTATTCCGCGAATCAAGCTATGCACCGATAACGGTGCTATGGTCGCCATGCTTGGCGTGAATCTGGTCGAAGCCGGTGTAGCTCCCAGCGCTCCGGATTTCCCGATCGATTCCGCCATGCCGTTGACCAAAGTTTCCATGTGAGGCATGGTCTGGTGCATGCGAAATGCTTGGAAAATGGCGCGACATGCCTACATGCATGTAATTTGCATTTTCGTGAAGGGCATGTAAGATATGTGACTTGTGCGCAAGAGAAATCTTGAACACAACAGCCATTCCTGCGTAGCTCAGTTGGCAGAGCATCCGACTGTTAATCGGACGGTCGCTGGTTCAAGCCCAGCCGCAGGAGCTCATTCAACCGGAGTTGTTCGGTTGGCATGATGTTGATTCAGCTGGCGGCA
>NZ_WBVS01000007.1 GCF_009193305.1 Bifidobacterium cebidarum
CAGCCGCCGTTTTGTCGCGCAGCTGCTTGAGCTGGGCTACGGTCGTGTCACGGGCAGTGCGGAAGCGTTCCACTTCGGCCTTCGGGTCGTCGACCACGCGGCGTTCCACAGCGTGGTCGGCGGTGTCGAGCACTCGGATCGCGCCGACGGCGATGCCGGCGGATGCACCGGTACCTTGCATGGTTCTCATCACAGGTTCCCCTTGAGGAACCGCTCGAACTCAGCGGCGGCCTTGGCCTCGTCACTGCCCTCAACCTTGACAGTGACCTCGTCGCCCTGCTTGACGCCAAGTCCCATGACGCCGAAAATACGCTTGGCGTCCACAGCCTTGCCTTCATAGTCGACGATGATGCTCGAATCGTATTCCAATGCCTTGGCAACCAGCAGACCAGCCGGACGGGCGTGCATGCCCTCGGGGTCAGATACGGTGAACTTGAATTCCTGAGACATGATAACCCTCCTTATGCGCGATATACGCATATATTCGTTCATCATTAACGACGATAATGACGAATTCTTATTGCGGAGCAACATTAAACTGCGTTTACACCAAACGTACAGTGGCAATCGCTTCCACGAATCGTCGCATCGCTTGACTGAAACTGCCGCATCCTGCAGCCGCGATGATGGCATCCAGCCGTCGGTCATACATGCTCGCCGCCTTCTTTCATCTCCAGCCAGCGTACGTTGGTGAACATCAAAAGAGTGCACTTTCACCAGAATAGAGGCAACAGACTCGCCCCATACCCTTGCGAAATTCTCTACAATGCATTGCTTGGAAGCGCTGCCATAGGTTGATTGAGGTTGCAGCGCAGTACAAGGAGAGCATCACATATGGCGGCATTATCAGCGAGGGCACAAGGCTTCATCCCCGTCAACGAACCTGCAGACGACGATAAGTTCATGAACGGCAGCATCATACTGATCATGGCGGCTGCGTTCTTCTATATGTCCGCCACGATGATGGGCACCACGCTCATCGTCGGCTATTCGCACACTTTGGGAGCGAGCGGAGAGTTTGCCGGCATCATTGCCGGCACGATGAACATTGTCTCCCTGTTTTGCAGGCCTTGGGCGGGCCGATTGAGCGACCGTATTTCAATGAAACGGTTCTCTGCGGTTGCGCTCGTATTGATGATTGCCGCCAATGCCGGCTATATGGCATCCCCCAATGCAACAACGCTCTTCGCCGCCCGCATCATCAATGGCATCGGATTCTCCGGCCTATCCGTTTGCCTTGCGGCTTGGATGTCGTCGCTCATTCCACTGGCGCACATCGGTAAAGCCATGGGCTATTACGGTTTGGCCAATGCCCTAGCCATGGCGCTCGGCCCAGCTGTTGGCATTCGCATCTGTTCCTCCTCGGGATATCGCGCCGCTTTCACAGTGACCACAGCAGCGCTGATTGCTGCACTCATCATGGTTGCGCTGGTTCGTAAGGGCGGTTCACGATCCACACAGCGAGCGCACGACGAACAACCCGCTCCCACGCCTACGCCAACGCAACAGCGGCAACGACCCACCCTCCACAATCGCATAGAACAGGTGATTTCCATACGCGTGATTCCAGTCGCAGCGGTGTTCATGCTGTTCGCCATCCCCTACTGCGCCACGCAGTCCTATATCGTCACGTATACACAAGCTCGCCACCTGCCTGTCAATGTCAGCTTGTTCTTCCCGCTCTATGCCGTGGCACTGTTGATTCTGCGCGTAGCAATGCGCAACATGTTCGACCGACGATCATTCCGCTGGTTCCTATGGTTCTGCTCCGCATGCATGATTGTTGCGCTCGGCGCACTAGCCGCGCTCAACAACAATGCCGTATTGCTCGTCGCCGCCATGTTCATGGCTGCATCGTACGGCATCATGAGCTCGGTCAGCCAATCCGACGCCGTGCGCCTGGCCGGTACCGGGCACGGCGGGCGCGGCAATGCCACGTATTACATCGGCCTTGACTTGGGCATGGCGCTGGGGCCGATCATCGGCGGAACACTCTATGCCAATGTTGATTTGGCATGGTTCTATCCGATATTGATGCTCACCATGCCTATCGCCATCGGCATCTATCTACTGACGAATCACATTGGATCCTCGCGGAGCACCCATCGTTCATAAGACCACTTCCGATATATGACCGTCCAAAAAGCGAACATTTTCCGCTTGCTTTTTCGACCCCTGCCACTACTATCCAGTTCCGGCTATTGGAAAAGAGAGGAAGGAAGTTCTTATGGCCGCCATTACTATCGCAACTATCACCACCCTTGCCGCAGCAGCACTTTGCCGCCTGTGAGGTCAAGAGCAAGAGTTCTTGCATAGGTCGCTGTGCGATACGCCGATCCCGGTACGTCGCACAGCGACCTTTTTCTATAACAAATCAGTAAAATTGTGGCGGCAAGCTCACATCCACTGCGCACGTCAGCGGGAAACTATGATGGTAGCAAGCCGCAGCGCATCAGATGTTCGGCTGCAGAACAATCTTAAGCAAAGGAGCAATAATGACCGTAAACACGTACGACGTCACTGCCGACCTCACCCCGGAGGGGCTGGAAGAGTGGAAACGCATGGTGGCCGGCGAAGTCTACGAGGATTCGCATCCGGAAATCGAGCGCAAACGCGTGGAGGCGAAGAAGCTGTTCCGCGCCTACAACCAGCTTGACTATGACCAGGAGGCCGAGCGTCGCGCCATCATGGAGCAACTATTCGCCTCGGTCGGCGAAGACGTATTCATCGAGCCGAATTTCCGCTGCGAGATGGGACGCAACATCACCATCGGGTCGCACGCCTACATCAACTTCGACTGCGTGATGCTCGACAACGCGCCCATCACCTTAGGCGATTACGTGTGGATCGCGCCGATGGTGGGCCTATTCGCCACCAATCATGCGCTTGATTTCGAGGAACGCAAGAATGGAGCCTGCCAAGCCAAGCCGATTGTGATTGAGGATGGCGTCTGGCTTGGCGGCCATGTCACGGTGCTTGGCGGCGTGACCATCGGCCGCGGTTCGGTGATTGGCGCCGGCAGCGTGGTCACCAAGGACATCCCGGCCGGCGTGGTCGCCGTTGGCAACCCGGCCCGAGTGATTCGCCCGATTACCGAGGCGGACAAAACCGGTTTCTGCGAGCGCATCGCCGCACACAACGCCGCGCGCTGACCCCATTCTCTCGCAATGCCGAGAGCCGCCCAACCTAGCCCGGCATTGCGCCGAACGCTCTGTGCATTGCAATCACTCAGCTTTGAGATGAATAAGACACGCCATCCATCATTTGCTACACAGTTACCTATATAGTTCATTTCGAGATATCCCGGCTTGCGATATTACTGAGTGAGCCATGCGAACGTTAAACCGAAGGAGAAATATCATGAAGACTCTGGTGCTCGTATTCCACCCGTCCCTGAAGGGCCAGTCCCACGTCAACGCCGCTCTGGCCGAGGCCGCCGAGGGTCTGGAGAACGTGACCGTGCGCGACGAGTACGCGCTGTACCCGGACGGCAAGATCGATGTCAAGGCCGAGCAGGCCGCCGTCGAGGCCGCCGACCGTGTGGTGTTCCAGTTCCCGCTGTACTGGTTCTCCTCCCCGGCTCTGCTGAAGACCTGGGAAGATGACGTGCTGGAGCACGGCTGGGCCTACGGCTCCGAAGGCCACGCCTTCGAAGGCAAGGAGTTCGGCGTTGCCGTTTCCACCGGCTCCCCGGAGTCCAAGTACCAGCCGGAAGGCGACAACAAGTTCAAGATCGAGCAGGTGCTCGTGCCGTTCCAGGGCACTGCCAACCACATCAACGCCACTTGGATCAAGCCGTTCGTGACCTTCGGCTCCTTCGGCATCTCCGATGAGGCTCTGGCCGAGTCCGTCAAGAACTACAAGGACTACCTGACCAAGTAACTTCAGGTTTTCCTTGCATAGTCAATGGCTCCTTCGATTGCGAAGGAGCCATTTTCATATTTAAGCTACCAATCGGTCGGCTATCAACGCGCAATGCTCCCGCACCACAGCAGCCGAAGCATGGAATTTCGCCAATTCTTCATCGTTCAAATGAAGATCGACGAAATCGCCTACGCCACTACCGTCGAGCGCAACCGGGAGCGAGAGGAATACATCCCATTCCCCATACTCGTATTCGCCGCTTATCAATGTGGATACGGACACGACGCTGCGCTCGTTCCATAGGATCGTTCGAATCAGACCGGCGACAGTGGCAGCAATACCATAGCTGGTGCCGCCGCGCAATCCTTTGATGTCAAGACCTCGTCTGCGGGTCTGCTCTTCGATGCCGGCAAGCGTGACATCCGGATATCGGGTACGGTTGTCCTCCAAATACTGCGCGAACGACTTACCGATGAACGAAACCGTGGACCACGGCACAAATTGTGAATCACCATGTTCGCCAATCACATACCCCGACACTAGTCGCGGATCGAGATGCGTGGTTGTGCCGATAATCGCTTTCATACGAGAGGTATCGAGTGCGGCACCCGAACCGAACACCTGCGCACGCGGCAAACCGGTCCGTCGCCATGCGAACCAGCTCAGCACATCAACCGGATTCGACACCATAATCAAGATGCCATCAAAGGCTGAACTTGCAACGTTCTTCAATATAGGGTCCACAATGTCGATGGCCGCATCAAGCTCCTGCATACGCGTCTCACCAGGCTTCGGCTTCGGACCGGCGGCCACAACCACCACATCAGCACTGGCGCAATCCGCCCAATCGCCCTGACGAATGGTGATGAATCGACCGAGGAATTCGGACCCGTCGGCCAAATCCATAGCCAGGCCTTTTGCCCTACTCGGATTATGGTTAATGAGCACCAGTTCGTTACATAAGCCTTGTTCCACAATGGCGCTTGCCACCGCTGAGCCCACGCTGCCAGTGCCGACAATTACCACTCGATTATGATGCGATGCAATCACCGATCTTCCTTTCTCCGCGAGAACTTTCCCGCCCCCGACGCTGAGACCTGACTCCTTCATTTCACCGCGGTGAAGAAGAATCGCGGGAACGGGAAGATAACACTGCCATCCGACTGGGTGGGGTACGCCTCACGCACTTGGGCGAATATCTTGGCCTCGAAGTTCGCGCGCGACTCATCATCCGGTAGCGCCTGCAGATACGGACGTAGCCCCGTGCCGCGATACCAATCCATAATCGCCTCATGCGAAGGCAACGTATGCATATACGAGGTCTTCCACATGCGGAAGCTTGCGGCGTTCGCATGCAGCAACTCCCAATATTCGGGTGGCGTCAGATTATAGAACTCCCGCTGCTGTGGCAGCCGATCCGCATACTCCGGCGAGTGCACAATCTCGGCAATAATGCGGTGAATCGGCTCCTCGTAGTTCATCGGCGTCTGCACGGCGAGCACACCGCCTCGCTTGAGCCGCGCGAGCAGTTCAGGAATCAATCGCATATGATCCGGCACCCATTGGATGCAAGCATTGGAAAACACCACATCAAAATCACTCGGTAGGCCACCGAGCTCTTCCGGGTTCGAAACATCGCACAGCGCGAAGTCGATATCAGGGTGAGCTTTGCGCGCGGCTTCAATCATCTCCGGCGAATTATCAACACCAAGAATCTTCGCCTGCGGATAGCGCTCACGCAATACCGCCGTGCTATTGCCCGGTCCGCAGCCGATATCCAATACTCGCTTGACAGTGCCGTCATCGGGCGGCAACTGCATCGCCAAATCACGTGAAGGCTGCGTGCGTTCGTTCTTGAAGCGAAGATACTGTTCGGAATCCCATACAACCATGCGGCTCACGCTAATCCCCACATGGGCAGTGTCCACATTATTGACCACATACTGATCCTATCGGCATAATCGACACGCGACCACCATCCGGCACAGTCGACAATCGCAGCAGGCAGTCCAGCCGCGGCAACCGCACCATGTAGCTCCGTTGCGCATCGCCTTATTCGCAACCGAAAGCCTCCGAACGTACCATAGAGTCATAAAGCACCAATAGATTACTGACAAAGGAGCAGTCACGATGAAGACTCTGGTACTGGTGTTCCATCCGAACATGGCGAAGTCCCGCGCCAATGCAGCACTGATGGAAGCGGCACAGAAGTTGCCAGCCGACACCGTCACCGTGCGCGAGGAATACGCGCTCTATCCGAATGGCAACATCGACGTCGCCGCCGAACAACAGCTCATCGAAGCACATGATCGCATCGTGCTGCAGTTCCCGCTCTACTGGTACTCGTCCCCTGCGCTGCTGAAAGAATGGGAGGATCAGGTGCTGGCGTTCGGCTGGGCATATGGGCCGGACGGTAAAGCGCTGGAAGGTAAGGAGATCACTGTGGCCACCACGGCGGGCGGCCCGGAAAGCGAGTATCAACCGGAAGATAACGGCGCCACGATGAGTGAGGTGCTCTCGCCCTACCGCATGATGGCCCGCTACGTGCACGCCACATGGCTGAAGCCGTTCGTGGTGTTCGATTCGATGGAACTCTCCGACAAGGCACTGGCCGAAACCGCCAAGCAATACCAGGCGTTCCTCACGGACTGACACAGCATGTGAATCAGGCAGCGGAAGGCAGCCGGCCACCCAGTTACTCGCCCCGTACCACTCGAGCATATGCTTATTGCGCAGCAGCCATGGCACGCCTCGCGCAGTTACTGCCTGTTTTCAGGCATAAAGAGGCAGTAACTGCGCGCATGTCACATCCACCTGCGCAGTTACTGCCTGTTACAACGTCAGAACAGACAATATCTGCGCATGTCTCTCGTTACAGCGCGCAGTTACTGTCTCCTTCGCAGCCCATAAGTCCCTCAACAACAAGTAATAGGATCACAAAGACAAGTATTCGCTTAAATCCCATCAGAGTTATCCACATTTTTCGAAGCTAGAACCACATACCCCGTTTGAGCTTGCGCCACCTTTTATATATCCGCGACCATGAAGTCATGAGGACGCATACCGAACTTGAACATCTCTGCAACGAAGCCGAGCGTAATTTACGATGTTTCTACCCAGCTACGAACGCTATTCGTCGGGCAACTCACGTTCGCCTGCAGAACGGGTATATCGTTCGGCCATTCCGTAACGTCTATGCCAGAACAGCGTATTGGTCGACGCTCAATCCCGCCGAACAGATGCGACACATCACTCGCACACTTTCGCAACAATTCCCCAACCGCATATTCGCCGGCATCAGCGCAGCCTCTATGCTGCATCTGGATTACAGTTGGAGTCTGCACGCCGATGGCTGTGTGTTTATTGCCAGCAAAACAGGAAACTCAAAGCAGGCATACCGAAAACTTAAGCGAATAATAATGCCACATCCGCCCATATCGACTTTGGTATTCCACCAAAACAACAACGGGATAGGCATGACCCTAGTCGAGGGGGCCACCACGTCCAATATCGTCAACAATACATCTTATGGCACCGATATCGTACAAATCACTTCTCCAGCAAGAACATTAGTGGACTGCGGCTTGAAATACCCGTTTGCGCAATCCCTTCCATTATTTGATTCCGCTATGAGGCAAGAACTCACTACGGCCGAACAAATAATCGATATTTGCGACGACATGCAAATCGATTGCGGACCAATATTCAGACTGATGCACTACATGAATCCGCTTAGCGAAAACGGAGGGGAATCGCTCTGCAGAGCGGTAATCATAGAAGCAGGTTTTGTGGTTCCCAAACTGCAACGCGTATTCATCGACCCGGATGCTCCCCGGAAACAATATCGTGTTGATTTCTGTTGGCATACATTTGACGGTCGGCTAATAGTGTTGGAATATGACGGTGCGCAGAAGTACGTCAATCCTGAGATGACAAATCGGCGCAGCATTCAAGATGTGATTCATAAGGAAAAAGAACGCGAAGATGTATTACGCAAAGCCGGAGTAACTGCAATTATTAGAACGACTTTCGACGAAGTGTTGGTCCAGACGCCCCTTATCCAGAAACTCGCCAAAGCCGGAGTTCCCACGGCCGGATCGGTGCCGACATTCGTGATTCCATCAAACACGCAACGCGCAGTTACTGCCTGTTCGCTGTCTTGAAGCGACAGTAACTGCGCAGTGGGACACAGTTGACGCGCAGCTAATGCCTATTCACCGCCATAAAACGGCAGTAACTGCGCGTGCGCTACGTTTATCTGCGCAGTTACTGCCTATTATCAGACGCAGAGAGGCAGTAACTGCGCGATAACCGCTTCAACATACAGCAGGCCTATAATGATAACGCAAACATCATTGCGACGACAGGGATTATGAGGCGGCAATCATGGATAATGCGAAGCGGCGCGAGGAGCAGCTCCCCTATCACTACGACGACCCGAGCATCATGGGCGGGCAGCTTGAATACCAGGAGAAGCTCTGGGAATTCAACCAGACGCACCCCACGGACCAAGCCGGCAAACAGAAACTGCTGAAGGAAATGTTCGCCGAAATCGGCGAGGGATGCCATGTGGAGACGCCGGCGCACGCGAATTGGGGCTTCCATCATGTGCATATGGGCAAAGGCGTCTACTGCAATGTGAACTTCACCTGCGTGGATGACGCGGACATCACCATTGGGGACTGGTGCATGTTCGGCCCGAACGTCGTCATCGCCACCGCAGGCCACCCGGTGCTGCCGGTGCTGCGCGAACACCATTATGTGTATGCGATTCCGGTGACGATCGGCCGCAACGTATGGGTCGGCGCGAATGTGACGATTCTGCCGGGCACTACCATCGGCGATAACTGCGTCATCGGCGCGGGCTCGGTGGTCAGCCATGACATTCCGGCAAACTCCGTGGCCTATGGCGTGCCCTGCAAGGTCGCTCGCCCGATTGGCGAGAAGGATAAGGAATACTACTTCAAGAATCGCAAGCTCGACGTATGGGATTAGCAACTACACATATCACCGTCAATGCCGGCAACGAAACAGGTCCTCTGCCCCACGACTGGCGCTTCTTCGGCTACGATGAATGCAACTACACCTACACGCCCGAAGGCCGGCGCATGCTGGAGCGCTTCAGCAAGCTTGGCGATGCGCCATACTATGTGCGCACGCACTTCATGTTCTGCAACGGCAGCTGTACCGGCACGCAGAAGTTCGGTTCCACGAACCTCTACCATGAGGATGCGCATGGTGATCCTATGTATGATTTCACCTATATCGATCTGATTCTCGATACGATTCTCAACTCCGGCAACAAACCGTATGTGGAACTTGGATTCATGCCCGAGGATTTGGCAGACCCGAGTTTCCGCAATAATCCTTGGCTCGGCGGCCTGGACCCGTATCGCGAATCCGGCTGGACGTATCCGCCGAAGGATTATCACCGTTGGCACGACTTCATCCGCACGGTCGCCCAGCATCTAGCCGAACGGTACGGCAGCGAGGAGGCCGATACCTGGTATTTCGAGCTCTGGAACGAACCGGATATCTTCTACTGGTCCGGTACCGGCGAGGATTACTGCACACTGTTCGACTTCACCGAACAGGCGCTGCATGCCGTGCTGCCGAATGCTCGACTGGGCGGCCCGACCTGCACGGGCATCTTCGACCAGGGCGGCGGGCGAGATCTCATGCAAACATTCCTGGAACATTGCAAAACCGGGACCAACGCCGCGACCAACGCAACAGGCACTCGTCTTGATTTCATCACCTTCCACGTGAAAGGCGCCGAATTCCCCCGTGACGCCAACGCCTCCAAAGCAGTGCCCAGCGTGGGCAATCTGGTGTATCAAGTCGAATCCGGCGTGGAACTGATTGAAGCGGCGGGCTTCGGCAACCTCGAAATCGTATTATCCGAAGCCGATCCGGATACGTGGGCCGCCGGCGGCATCAACGACAACGCCAACATGCGTTTCCGCGACACCGAATATTATGCATCGTTCGTCGCCTGCGCGTATCAGCGCATCGCCGAGATCGCGCTGCGCTATGGCGCTCCGATTCATCCGTTGGCATGGGCGTTCGTCTTCCCGCAGGAGGAATGTTTCCCGGCAACTCGCACGTTCGCCACGCAGGATATCGTCAAACCGGTGTTCCGCGCATTCGATATGTTGAGCCGGCTTGGCTCACATGCACTTGAGCTCACCAGCGACTGCGCAGCAAATCCTGCTCGGGAACGTGAGCTTGACCGTGACTATGGCATAGCCACACCGCATCATTACTCAGGATTCGGCGCACCAACCATCGTCTCCGGCTGGGCTGCGCGCGATGATGCTGGACAAGTGCAGGTATTGCTCTATTCCCACTGCGATGATATCGACGTGCACGAAAAGCGTTCCGTCGAGCTGCGAATCACCGGACTGCAACCGGAACGGCAGTATCGGATGCAGCACTGGCGCATCGACCATGACCATTCGAATGCGCATACGCAATGGGTTGAGGAGGGCAAGCCGAAATATCCCGCAGGTGAGCAGTACCATCGCATCAAAGCCGCGGATGCACTGGAATCGTTAGGACCCGAGGAAACCATAGCCGCCGACAACAAGGGCACGGCAACCTTGCGGTTCACCATGCCCACTCATGCGGTGTCGTTATTGACGTTCGAACTTCAGTAGGTCATTCGCCGTCAGCCGCATCTTCCTTCAGTGCGCGCAGCAATGCTTTATCGCGCTGTTCGATGACGCGTTTGCCGTCTTCGCCCTGCCAGGAGAAGAAACCACGCCCGGTTTTCGCGCCAAGGTTGCCTTCCTTGACTTTTTCGGCAAGCAGCGGCGATGGGCCGGTGCCGTTGTCCATGTCGTCGAACAGGTAGGTACTGATGTTGTAGAACACGTCGAGTCCGCCAAGATCGATGCTTGCCACCGGACCGACCAGATTCCAGCGGCGGCCGAGACTGTATTTCATCACATCGTCCACGGTGGCGGCATCCGCGATGCCTTCCTGAATGATATGGAATTCCTCGCGCAGCACGGCCATCTGCAGTCGGTTGCCCACGAATCCCAAGGATTCCTTCTTGATCTTCGCCGGCTTCTTGCCAATGAGATTCATGAGGTCAAAGGTCACATCCATCACATGTGGGTCGGTGTGGGCGCCGGGCACCACTTCCACCAGCGGCATCAACTGCGCCGGATTCCAGAAATGCGCTACCACGAATCGCTCAGGGTGCTCAAGCACCGACTGGATCGCCGTGGGGCTCAGTCCTGAAGTATTGGTGGCGAAAATTGCGTCCTTGGGCGCGAACCGTTCAATCTTACGCCATACCGACTGCTTGATTTCCAGATTCTCCGCCACTGATTCGATGACGAAATCAGCGCCGCCCACACCCTGTTCATAACCCACAATCGGCGTGATGCGGGCAAGCACATCATCCACTGTCTCATTTGCGTGCAACAGTCCAGCACCGGCGAAGGTTTCCGCGTCCGCGCGAATGCGGCCCATTGAACGGTCGAGCGAAGCCTCGCTACGCCCAACCAAACGCGTCTCATATCCGGCAAGCGCAAACTGCAGCGCAATGGCATGACCCATCGTGCCCGTGCCTACATTGGCGATCACCTTGATATCTTCAGCGCTCTTTGCACCCGGTACCGTTACGCCATCCTGCTGCTGTGCCATCGCCGCCATCTCCATCCATCGTTACCGTTAACGATCAGCAATTCCTGATTATGCCACTGAATCGAGCGTTGCGGCAGTAATGGCAGTGTCCTTCCAGCGCAGCAATTCGAAGCCGAGCGCGTACACAAGCAACAGTGCGGAGGCAAGGAACACCACACGCAAGGCGAGGTCCAATGACGGCAGGAATGTGGCGGCGACACCGAACACGGCTACGCCAATCGCTCCACCGACTTGGCGGAATGTGTTGAACATGGCGGATGCGATGCCGGCTTGTGAAGAGACGACGCTTTTCAGCACCACTCCAGCCGCTGCAGGCGTAGTGATGGCCGCACCGAATCCCACAATGCTCATGCCGGCGGCCACCACCCACACCGCCACCGGGCGCGGCGAAAAGAATTCGAACAGGAAGCCGGCGATCATGATGGCGAGCCCCAACGTAATCGAGAATTTCGAGCCTCGTGCGGTGACGATACGTCCGCCCGTCAGGTTTCCCATAATGGTCACGAAGGATGCAGGCACGAACACCAGACCGGCCGCGAACGGATCCATATGGAGCTCCTGCTGCAAGTACATGGTGCAGATGAACGCCATGCCATACCAGTTGAAGATCATGATGAATCCGATTTGCAACGCCACCTGCATACCGCGCACACGAAATAGCCCGAGCGGCATCATCGGCGAGTCGACCTTGGTCTGCGACAGTCCGAATGCCCCGATTGCGGCCACACCAACGGCGAGCAATATCAAGGTCGAAGGCGCAGACAGACCTGTATCACCAACCTCGATGATGCCCGCCACCAACGTGCTCAAGCCGACCAACGCCAAGACCTGGCCAATCCAGTCGAATTTGGTCGCACGCTGTGGCGATGGCGCGATGCGTGGTGCGGCGGCGAGAATCATCAGGCAGAACGGCACGTTGATGGCGAACACCAGACTCCAGTGGATCGGCGTGAGCAGGCCGCCCAGCAATGGACCGACCGCCGATGCGGAGGCGCCGCCCGCGCCCCAGAGCGCGAGCGCCCATGCGCGGTAGCGGGGATTCGGACTTGCCTCGTTGATCAGCGACATCGAAGCCGGCAGCAGCAACGCCGAGGCCACGCCGAGTATGCAACGTCCAACGACCAATGCCGCCATCGACCAGGCGAACATGCAGAACAACGAAGCCGCGCCGAACGATGCCGCACCGATGAGAAAGATTCGTTTGGCGCCGAATTGGTCGGCTAGACTGCCGGCGAGCAGCAGCAAGGCGGCGAACAGCAGTGCATAGCCGTCCACCACCCACTGTTGCACAGCCATATTGCCGCCGAGGTCTTTGGCGATGGTCGGCAACGCCACGTTGACGATGAGCACATCCATGCCGGCCAGGAATGAGGCGATGGCAGCCGCAGCAGTAGTGATATTCGCGGAATGTTTGGGAACCAAGCTCACCATAATCCTTCTGATATATACTTTTGGTTATTGCGTGAGCCAGTGTACGCTCGCCGCGCACTGTAAAGTATTGGTTTGCCAATGATTATGGTTTACAAGCTATAAACCATAAGTTTATGCAAGAGGTTTCACCATGTATGACAAACGACTGGATGCGATCATCGCCGCGGCCGAAACCGGCAGCTTCGCGCAGGCCGGCCGCATACTGCATATCTCCACACCGGCATTGGCCAAGCAAGTCAACACGTTCGAAAAGGAATATGGGCTCACGCTGTTCATCCGTTCGCGCAGCGGCGTGACGTTGACGCCGGCCGGCCGAACATTTGTGGACGAGGCACGCCCCATCATGCGCCAATGCCGAAACCTCATCTATCGCACGCAGCAAAGCTCATCAGAACGCGACGTTCCCGTCCGTCTCGGCATATCACTGCTTCGTCCGGGCCGTGGCATCCTCGACCTGTGGCAACGTGATGCCAGCAAACATCCCGGCATTCGACTCGAGCTGGTTTCCATGCCGGATGACACCCAATCGATCAACGACATCATCACGCATCTCGGCGAAGACATCGATATGGTGTCCACTGCGTTCGATGAAACATATTGGAGCGCCGTCTGCAATACCTTGACATTGGGATTCGAGCCGTCCTGGATCGCCATACCACGCAGTCATGCGTTGGCCAAGCGCACGCATGTGTCGCTCGACGATCTTGAAGGCACCCGCATCCGCATCCTGAAGCAGCATCATGGCGGCAACGACACCGCCTATGATCTGCTGGCAAGCCATCCAGCCATAGAACTGATCGACATTGACCACTACGACCTCGACACCTTCAACGATTGCGCCGACCACGGTGATTTGCTGATGTCCAAACCGATTTGGTCCGACGTACACCCGCAATTCGCAACCATACCGGTGGATTGGCCGCAGCCGGTCGGCATGTCCTATGGCCTACTGTACGCGCGCAGCCCCTCCCCTGCGCTCGCCGCATTCATCACGCGCATTCAGGAGCTCACTGCAGCCACTCAACCGCAGCCTGACTGTCGCGCTACTCCGCCAACGGCAGCGTGATCAGCATCGTGGTGCCATGCGAAGACGTGGATTCCACGCTCAACGTGCCGCTATACCGGTTGGCAACATCGCGCGCGAGCGCCAATCCCAAGCCATAGCCCTGATGTTCAGTGCCATCATCGTCACGCGCGAATCGGCGGAACAGGCGCTCCGGATCCGAGCCGATGCCGCTGCCACAATCAGCGACGCGGATAGCCACATCACCGTGATGATGGTAGCCGAGCGACACCGTGACCGCCGATTCAGATGGCGAATGGGCGATGGCATTGTCGAGCACCGCCACCAAACAGCGCGACAGTCCCACGGCATTGCCGCGCACCACGAATCGCGCGGGGTCGCCATCGACGTGGGTATGCAATGCCACGCTGCGCTTGTCCGCCAACGGCCTGACCGAGTCCACGGACTGACCAATCACGCCGGCAAGCGCCACGGGTTCGGCATCCACGGCACCGCGTGCGGCCACCAGCAGATCGGTGATGATGGCGTTCATGCGGTCCACGTCACCCCGCAAATCAGCGATGGCGCTGTCGATTGGCTGGCCGTGCGCACGGCGGAACTCAATCAGATCGATGCGTGTGGAGATGACCGCCAACGGCGTCTTCAACTCGTGGCTGGCATCCGCCACGAAATCCTTCTGCAATTCGAAGGCATGCTCCAGCGGAGCGACTTCCTTGCGTGAATAATATCGCCCGATCAGCGCCACGGCGGCAATCACGCCGAGCACGAACAGCACGGTGAAACCCACGGCTTTTTTGGTGTCGATCACCATCATGCCGGAGCCGAATTGTTCGGTGACGGACATGGCATTGGGATTGAGGCCCCGCTCAGTGAATTCATGACGGGAGCCGAGCAATACGCCAGCCACGAACACCAGCCCACCAATCACGGTGATAATGGTCATCGCAATGGTCATGCGCAGACTGATCAGGCCGGCAACGCTGCTGGCATGATGGTTATGTTTGCGCTGCGCTTGCTTATCGCTCACCATATCCACGCTCCTTTATCAATCATGCGCAAGGTTTATATACGCTTAATCCTGCGGCTGACCGATACGATAGCCCTTGCCACGCACGGTGGCGATAATGCCGCGCGTGGTTTTGCCGCGCACGTAGGATACATATACGTCCACGGCACCGATGTCACTGCCCGCCGAGAACGCATTCTTCAGCAGCTCTTCGCGGCTGAACACATGGTCAGGAGCGGCGGCGAGCGTGGCCAGCATTTTCGCCTCCACATCGGTCAGCGGCACGGTACGCCCATCCGGATCTTCAATGATGTTGGCGCTGGGTTTGAGCAACCAATCACCGATCATGACGCTTGCCGCCTGTGCATGGAACCCGCGCAGCAACGCGCGCAGCCTGGCTTCAAGCTCCACTACATGGAATGGTTTGGTGAGGTAATCATTGGCGCCGGCGTCGAGCCCGTCCACGATATCGTCCACTTCGGCGAGCGCGGTCAGCATCAGCGCAGGCGTCGCGACACCGCCTTTGCGCAGACCGCGGATCAGATCCAATCCATCACCGTCAGGCAGACGGCGGTCCACGATCAGCGCATCATAGGTGTTCGCAGCAAGACGCGACCGCGCATCGGTGATCGTCTGCACCCAATCGACGCGATAATCAAGCCCGAGCATTTCCGAAGTCATCGATCCCAAGTTTGGATCGTCCTCGATAAACAGCACGGCTGGCAGCAGCAGTCGCTGCGGATCAGTCGCATAGTCATTTGCAGTCATCATCATTACCCTGATAAAGATAAGCTTCTCTTACGGTTATATCAGACCGCCAAACGTCTAAGAGTCCGCTAAGAAACGCTCAAGGATTGGCTCAGCACCGCCAGCGAAGTAACGTGCGCACTATGAGCAGTACGGAGAGTGTGTTCACCGCGAATGGGGTGACGTGTATCGTGCCGGCGCAAGGTGAGAGCCGCACGATTTTCGAGAATCTTGGGTTTGCCATAGCCCCCGGTGAGATTGTGGACTTGGTCGGACCGTCCGGCTCCGGCAAAAGCAGCCTGCTGACCGCGTTCGCCCGCCTGAACCCACACGCCACCGGTTCGTTTACGTTGAACGGTCACGATTCCGGCGAGTTCACACCACAGCAGTGGCGGCATGAGGTGGCGTATCTGCCGCAGAAACCGATTCTTCCAGGCGATACCGTGGCCGATGCGATTCGTCTGCCGTTTACGTTGGTGATTCGCGCGGGAGCGAGCGGGCTTGGCGATCAGAATGATGCCACGAATGCCGCTGCCGCGACTACAGCCGCCACATCAGCCGATGCTGATTCCGCTCACACCGCCAGCGCTCCGCATCGCATCGGCAAAGTCGGCTTAGGCCGCAAGTTCATAGCACTGTTTCGTAATAACGATCAGCAGGCGCGCAAGCTGCTCACCGACCAGAAGATTCGCATGACCTTGGATGCGATGGGCTGCGAGGATATCGACCTCGCCCGACCACCGCATGATCTGTCCGGCGGCCAGGCGGCACGAGTCTCTTTGGCACGCACGCTGTTGACTGAGCCAAAAGTGCTGTTGGCCGATGAGGTGGACGCCGGTTTGGACGATGAGAACGCCGAAAAGGTAGCGGATATTATGGCCACCGCGGCAGCCAAGGGTATGGCAATCATCCGCATCCGTCACCGTCCACCGGACGGTCGCGCGTCACACATCGTCACGTTGGCCAACGGAACATTGAGCGAAAAAGCTGGTGAACAGGCATGAGCGGTAATGCATATGACATTGATATCTGGGGTTTGCTGGTAGCCCTTGCGATGGTGGCCATCGCGGCCGGCATCAGCGAGCTCATGCGCATCAACATCGGCAAGACGTTGCTGTGGTCCGCCTGCCGCGCGCTGCTGCAGTTGTGTGCGATGGGCTTCATCATCGGCTATGTGATTCGTGCAAACAATGTGTTTCTGGTGTTCGCCGTGATCGCGGTGATGCTGGTGGCTGCCGTGCAAATCACTCTTTCGCGCGCCAAAGGCGTGCCGAAGGGATTGGCTGGGCCAGTGCTGCTAAGCCTGACCATCACAATGCTGCTGATGATCTCGTTGGTCACCGAACTCGTGGTGCGCCCGCACCCGTGGTATGCGCCGCAGCTGGTGGTGCCGCTGACCGGCATGCTGCTCGGCAACACGGTGTCCGCATTGGCAGTGGGATTGAGCCGGTTCTACGAGAGCATGAACGAGCGTCGCGATGAAATCGATACGCTTTTGGCTTTGGGCTCCACCGCTTGGGAGGCTGCGCGCCCGTCGATCGTCTCTTCGATTCGACTGGGGCTCTTGCCCACTACGGCAACCTTGGCGTCCTGCGGCATTGTGACGATTCCGGGCATGATGGCCGGTCAGGTGATCGCCGGCGGCGACCCGCTTGAGGCCGCCAAGTACCAGTTCGTGGTGTTCGCCGCCATCGCCGCGCTGACGCTGGTGGCCGACAGCCTCATCATGGCGATGGTCTACCGCACCTGCTTCACCGCCGACGACCAATACAAGCCGCCGGAAATGCGATAGCGCGACGAACCGTCACGCCAGCTTCTTGTAGGCTTCCTCGTCCACCGGCTCGAGCCATTCGTTGGAGGCGCCTTCCTTCTTCGGCATGATCGCCACATGGGCGAACGCCTCGGTGGGCGCGGCACCATGCCAATGCTTGGTCTCCGGCGGAATATAGGCCACGTCACCGGGCTTCAACTCGACCGGCTCCTGACCTTCGATCTGGTAGTAGCCGCGACCGCCCACGGCCAGCAGAATCTGGCAGACACCGTGGTGGATGTGCCAGTGGTTCGTGCAGCCGGGCTCGAAGGTCACGTTGGCCACGTTCACCTGATCGTCGCCGGCAAGCGGCGCCAAGTAGCTTTGGCCTTCGAAATACTGGGCGTATGCGTCGTTCGGTTTGCCCATCGGGAATGCGCTCGGATTTTCCATGAGTTTCCTTTCGAATTAGCAGGCTGAGTTTTACAGATTGAGGCTGGCGACCCACTTGGCGAGTTCGGATTCCTTGACGTTCGCCGCCAGACGGCGACCGGCGACCCAATGGGCGGCCGGCGCGGAATCGTGTAACTGCACGCCATCGGCGCCACGCGTGCTGGAACCTGAGGTGGCGAACGTCACGATGGTCTTGCCCGTCCAATCCTCGCTTTCGAGGAACGTACGCACCACGCGCGGCGCGGTCTCCCACCACAACGGGTAGCCGACGAACACCACGTCGTACGGCTGAACATCAATCGGCTTGGCCAATGCCGGGCGCATCTCGCGGTGCTTATGCTCCACGGATGAACGGCTCGCGGTATCACGCCAGTTCACATCCGCGGCAGTATACGGCTCGGCCGGTTCGATCTCAGTCAGATCAGCGCCGATCGCCTTCGCCAGACGTTCCGCCACAGCCTCAGTGGTACCGGTGGCGGAGAAGTATGTAACCAGAATCCTCTTACTCATATCGATTCCTTCCATCACAATGTTCAACCTCATTGAATCGCGAGGTCCGCCGCATGTCCAATAGAAAACATCGATGATTTGCTATGCGCAAAATGCATGATTACCGATACAGCCAACCGCTGCAAGTGTCTTAGCGCCCTATAAGCACGCATGCCATAGCGTATGCATCATGAATATTGCAACGATTACACAGTGCCCGGTTTCCACGGGCGGATTCATCGGCGCCATCACCGACTGGCTCGTCGGTCTCATGTCCGTGATGGGCTGGCTTGGCACCGGTATCGCCGTATTCCTCGAAAATCTCTTTCCGCCGATTCCCAGCGAAGTCATCCTGCCGCTGGCTGGCTTCACCGCGGTCCAAGGCCGCATGACCCTATTTGAAGCCATCGCCGGCGCGACCATTGGTTCCGTGGTCGGCGCTCTTGCACTGTATGGCATCGCCTATGCGATCGGCGCCGAGCGCATGCGCAAACTGTTCGATCTGATGCCGCTCACCGATGCGTCCGACATTGACAAGGCCAATGGTTGGTTTGCGAAATACGGTTTGGCTTCAGTGCTGATCGGCCGAGTGATTCCGATTGTGCGTTCGCTGATTTCGATTCCGGCAGGCATCGCCCGCACGAATCTGCCGCAGTTCACATTGCTGACCACGCTGGGCTCCGCGGTATGGAACACGATCTTGGTGATGGCCGGCTATGTGCTGGGTTCGAGCTGGTGCTCGATCCTCGGCTTCCTCGATAAATTCCAATACGCGGTGGCCGCCATCGTCGTGGCATTACTCGTCTGGTATGTCGTGGTGAAGGTTCGCTCACATCTTGAAGCCGTTCAGGAATGATTCCGCTTTGGCCTCATCAGTACGATACGCCTTCCCGTATTCGTCAATGAGGCCATGGAACTCCTGTAATTGCACCACATCCAAGCCTGACGCCAATACGGCCGGCGCAAACGCCTTATGGAAGGCCGGGTATCCAGTCGGCACGGTGAATCCCAGAAAAGTAAACAGCCGCCGTGCATACGTATCAGCCACGAATGCACGGCGGGCGAATACATACAGCACCAAATCGTCCGCGGTCTCCCCGCCGATGCCGAACAATCCCAACAGTTCGGCGCGTAATTCATCATCCGCAATGCCTGCCGCGCCGTCCGGCCGCGCATCACATCGTTCGATATACCACCGACTCAACGACTGCAATGTCTTCGCTTTATTCCGGTAGAACCCGGAAGGCCGAATCAAATCCTGCAGCTGCTCCGGCTCCAACGCCGCCAACGCATGCGGTTCAAGAGCACGAGCGGCTTTCAATGCGCCAAGCGAACGGTCCACGTTTCCCCATGCGGTGTTCTGCGTGAGCACCGCACCGACCATAATCTCGAATACCGTTTCCGCCGGCCACCAGTTGGTCGGCCCGAGCTCGTGCTCCATCACGGCGTACAGTGATTCAATGGCATGAGGCGATGGTAGCTTCAGCGCACGCTTCGCCACAGTATGTCCCTTCCTCTTGCGGCTTCATTCCACAGACTTCAACGACGATACCGGATCAATACGGTCAAGCACCGGATTCGTGAACAATTGCACCAGCAGTGCGAACACGAGTGTCACCGCGGCTGCAATCGCGTAACTGGTCCAGCGCACGGTCACCGCGAAATACAGGCCCGGCATATTGAGCGCCGAGGTCAGCAGGCCTCCAATCCATCGGCCAAGCGGCAGTCCCACGGCGATGCCCATCAATGTCAGCAACAGCATTTCGCGATTGACATACTTGTGCACTTCCCCATCGTAGAAGCCCAACACCTTGAGCGTGGCCATTTCGCGCACGCGTTCGGAAACGTTGGTGTTCGCCAACGTGAACAGCACCACCAATGCGAGCGCACCGGCGAGCGCCACGATCAGCGCCACCACCGCGCCCATCAGGTCGAAGCTGAAGCTGCGTTGCATATCCGCTGTGCTGACCACGTTCAGCACGTCGGCATCGTTGGCAAGCTGGTCCGCATAGTCGATCTGGTTGTCATCGGAACCTTGATATTGCGCGAATATGGTGTTCATATCGACGCCGTTGGTCACGGTATCAGTTGACGCATCATCGCTACCGGCCTTGGTATCGGCGCCAAACACATGACTGTAGTAATCGGCGGTCAGGTACACATCCGAGCCGATGACCGACTCACTGACTGCGACCACGCGCACGCTTTCACGCTCAGCGTCACCGTTTTCCAACGTGATGGCGTCTCCGGCATGTACGTTGAGCGCGTTGGCCGCACTCTGCGAAACCACCACTCCCCCGTTACTGCCGGCAAGCTTGCCAAGATCGATGGGCTTGCCGCCATCCACGTTGCGCAGGTCGGCGATGGCGCTCAGATTGTCAGCCTTGGGCACGGTGATCAGCTGTACCGTTTCCGATTCTTCGGCAGCATTCGTCAGTTCGCCGCTTTCGACTTTGGCCAAGGTTCCGGCATTGCCGGCAAGGTCGACCTGCGCGTTATCCTCGAGCTTCTGCCGCACCGAGTCAAGCTGATCATGATCAGTGACCACCATCAGCTGATAGCGATAGATGTCCTGATATTGGGTGGACGGCAGCGCGTCTACCGTGTCGTTGATGACCAGTCCGCATACGATCAGCGCGGTGCATCCGGCCACACCGCCGATGGTCATGAAGAGGCGGCCTTTGAAACGAAACAGATTCCTGGCGGTGACTTTGTTGAGGAATTTCATACGTCGCCACACCGGGCCGATGTATTCCAACAGTACGCGCGACCCGGCTTTCGGCGCTTTGGGCCGCATCAGCGCGGCGGGAGTTTGCCGCACTTCACCCCAGCATGCGGCGATGGTCGCGGCTCCGATGCCGAGCACGAACAAGGCCACGCCGGCTGAACCATAGACCCAGTCGTACAGCATGGTGACGTTCGGCACCACATACATGCCTTCCAGCACAATCAACAGGAACGCCGGAATACCAAGGAATCCGATGAGATCGCCGAGTCCACCGCCAATCAGACATGCGAGAATCGCGAACAGCACGTATCTGGACGCGATGGTTGCGGGACCAAAGCCCAAGCCCATATAGGTGCCGATGAGCCCACGTTCCTCTTCCACCATGCGGGTCATGGCGGTCAGGCTCATGAACACGGCGACGAGGAGGAACACAATGGGAAATGCGCGGCCAATGGATTCGATCGAGCTCAAATCGGATTTCAGCGAGGAGAATGTACCGGCCGAGGAACGCGTGTTCACATACCAGCGGACTTGCGGAATATCGGATTCGATTTTCGATTCCTGTTCGTCAAACTGCGCATTGATTTGCACACGTTGCACATCGGTGAATTGCGTGTTCGCTTGCCGCCGAGCGTCCTCGATGTGTTGTTTGGCATCGTCAATGAGCTGCTGGCGGCGTGCTTTTTGCCGCTTGGATTGCACGTGGTGCTCGATGCGGTCGCGTACTGTGCGCACGGCGGCATCATAGGAATCACTGAAGGTATCCAGCGCGGCCGTATCGTCAAGCTCAAGGGAAATGGCTGTGTATGTGCTGCCGGTTATGCCATCGGATGGCAGGAAGAACGTATATTCGGCAGTTGCCGAACTGCGGAATGCGCCCTGCGAATACCCGTCCGGATTTTGCAGATCGAGCGGGTCAAGCACGATGCCGGTGATGGTGAGTTTGGTTGGGAACTGCGGAGCATCGTTCTCCGATTCGGTCCCGTTCGTGCTGGCGGTGCCATCGGCGGTATCGTCAGCGGATTTACTCGACGTTCCCGAGGATTTCGGCGCGACGGTCAGCGTATCACCGATGCTCAGGCCGCTGTCTCGCACGAATTTGCGCGTCACCGCCGCCTCGCCGAATCGCTTAGGCAATCGCCCCTGCTGCAGATACGGCTGATTCATGCCATCCACACCGATTTCGCTTAATGTCACCGACTCATCCGAACCGTCGACCTTCACCGTAGCGGATGCACTGCGTTCGGCTTGCACCGATAGCACACCATCCACGGCCTTCAACGCCGCCACATCATCATCGGTGAGCCCCAGTGTGGACACGACTTGAATGTCATACAGCCGCTGCGCATCAAAGAAGCGGTCGGCACCTTGGAACATATCGCGACAGCCGGCGTAAATACCGGTGAGCACGGCCACGCCAAGCATGGAGATCACGGCAAGAGAGACGAACCGCTTCCAGTTGCGCCTCCATGCGCGCAGCATATCTTTGACGAACGCTCCGGAGAGCTTCGCCGTCCGCCGATGCGCATGCCTTGCCCGAGCCATCACAGCCTACCATTCAATGTCCGCTATCGGTGTGGGATCAGGATTAACTTCCTCACTGGTCACTTTGCCGGAACGGAACCGAATCACCTTATGCGCCATGGGCGCGAGCGCGGAATTATGGGTGATGATCATCACCGTCATGCCTTGAATGCGGCAGATATCCTGCAACAGTTCGAGCACTTCTTTGCCGGTTTCGTAATCCAATGCGCCGGTCGGCTCATCACACAGCAGCAGCTTCGGTTTCTTGGCGATGGCACGGGCGATGGATACGCGCTGCTGTTCACCGCCGGAGAGCTGCGCCGGGAAATTATTCAGCCGGTCGCCAAGGCCGACTTTGCGCAATGTTTCAGCCGGATCGAAATGATCAGGGCAAATTTGGCTGGCCAGTTCCACGTTTTCAAGCGCAGTCAGGTTGGGCACCAGATTGTAGAACTGGAATACGAAACCGATATCGTTGCGCCGGTAGGTGATGAGGTCACGTTTCCTTAAACCAGTGATGTCTTTGCCGCCGACCACCACACGTCCTGAAGTGGCCACATCCATACCGCCCAGAATGTTCAACGCCGTGGTTTTGCCGGCCCCGGATTGACCGAGAATCACCGTCAGCTCACCTCGGTCGGCGGTGAAGCCGGCTTCATCGAGGGCCCGAATCGGTGTTCCGCCACCGGTCGGATATTCCTTGACCACATGGTCGAATTCGATATATGCCATCGCATCTCCTTCCACCACATAGCACTGAGGGTTGTTCAACATTGAACAACCCTCATGATGTTTGTTGAAGCCTTCACTTCCTATTGTGCCGTGTCATCCCGGCTTTCGCCATCATGCAACGCCGAGTTCCTCCCTCAGCCATTGGCGTTCGGCATCGATCTCGGCGTCATGGATCATGAGAACGGCACGACGGTATTTGTCTTCCACCTTGTCGTTGTCGATGGGGCCTTCGCCGTCGCTGTACAGACGGCGAACATCGGATTCGAGATTGTCGAGACGGCGCTGCAGCACGGCTTTGCGGTCGGCTTCGTCGGGAATCACCGAAAGGAACGACATGACCACAGCCCATTTGGTGATATTGGTGAGATTGTATCCGCTCGTGTTTTTGAGCTCGTCAATCAGCTTCTCTCGTCCAGCCTCTTCAAGATGGAATTCGCGCAGTCTGCGGCCGTTCACCACATTGAAGGTCTCGCCGATATAACCGGCTTTGACGAATTTGTTCGTCACCGAGTGCAATGTGCCGTCGGAGACCGCCTGCATGTAGCCCTGCAGCTGTTCCATCTTCTTGCGAAGACGGTAGCCACAGAGGGGCTCCTCGGAAAGGAAGCCCAGTGTCATTAGTTCTATCGTGTTCATCATGCCTTCCATGATATCTCAAGTCGAGATATCTCAGAACGACACGCCCGAAGTGAAATCATCTTCGCAGCTTGAGAACCTTGCAATTTCAACAGTTTTCAATCCGATATAAACCTTTCTGATATATCTCAGTTTGAAATATTTCTTTTCGAGGTGCATACTGGCATCAACGCGAACGCAACGGAACACCAACCGAGGCAATCGCAGAGCAGTACGAAGAACCTAATCATCGAAAGGACTCATCATGAGCAACATCACCATCTTCGGCGCAGGCAACATCGGTTCCGCAGTGGCAGGCATCGCCGTCAAGTCCGGCACTTCCGTGCAGGTCATCGACCGCAACCCGGACAAGGCCGCCGCAGCCGCCGAAGGCGTCACCGGCGCCAAGTTCGGCGAGGCCGCCATCTCCGGCGACATCGTGGTGCTGGCCCTCCCGTTCCCGGCCTACGACGAAGTGCTCGCCACCTACGCCGACCAGCTGGCTGGCAAGACCGTGGTGGATGTGGCCAACCCGATCGATTTCACCACCTTCGACCTGGCTCTGCCGGAAGGCTTCAAGTCCGCCGCCGAGTACGTGGCCGCCAAGCTGCCGAACTCCAAGGTGGTCAAGGGCTTCAACACCACCTTCGCCGCCACCCTCGCCACCGGCGAGAACGATGGCGCTCCGACCGTCGTGCAGCTGGCCTCCGACGATGAGGATGCCAAGAAGTCCGTCGCCGCCTTCATCGAGGGTGCCGGTCTCAAGACCGTGGACGCCGGAGCACTCAAGCGCGCCCAGTACCTCGAGGGCTACGGCGCTCTGCAGATCATCCTCGGCGTCACCGAGCAGACCCCGTGGACCGGCGGCTTCAAGGTCGTGAAGTAAGCTATTCCTTTCCTCTCGCGTAGTTACTGCCTGTATAGAGGTTGAAACAGGCGGTAACTGCGCATCTGAACGAAATGCCCGCGCAGTGACTGCCTGTATTCGTCACCAAACAGGCAGTAACTGCGCAAACTCATAGCAATAAGTGGGTGGAACCTCAATATTCTAAGGTTCCACCCACTTGTTGCATTGTGCGGCAATGAGCGCTTTCGCCGCACAAGATCCAGTCACGGCAATTCCGTGCGGGGCTTAGATGGCATTCGCCCGTACGATGTCCCTAAACCGGAACGCCGAATCCTTCCAAATGCGCGCCTGGGTGTCGTAATCCACGCGGATGATGCCGAATCGCTTGGTGTAACCCAACGCCCACTCGAAGTTGTCGAGTAGACTCCACGCATAGTAACCGGTCACGTTCGCTCCGGCTTCAATGGCGGCGGCCACCGCCTTCACATGGGCATTCAGATAGGCCACGCGCTTGGGATCATGCACGATGACCCCACCTGGCGCGGCCGAATCTTCACTGACTTCGTCCTCCCAAGCCGAACCGTTTTCGGTGATCATCACCGGCAGGTCCGGCCAACGTTCGCTGAGCTCGAGCAGCATGGCGGTCAACGCTTCCGGCTCCTGATTCCAACCCATCGCCGTCAACTCGCCGGCGGGAGGCAACGTTTCCACGCATTCCTGCGCAGGCATGGCATTGGCGTGACGGTCCCCTTCGAAGGTGGCGGCAGCGGCGCATCCGCGCACATGGTTCGTGGAGTAGTAATTGAAGCCCAGCACGTCAATCGGCTGATGGGCGATTTCGGCATCGCCATCTTTGACGAACGACCAGTCGGTCACATGCTTGGTGGCTTCGAAGATCTCGGGATCATAGGCCCCATCGAGCATTGGTCCCAGGAATACCTCATTGGCAATGAGGTCGGCACGACGCTTGGCGGCAAGATCTTCCGGCGCATCGGTTTCGGCGATGTTCGCGGCCAGATTCAGGGTGACTGCGACCTTGGCCTGCTCCCCCAGTTCGGCTCGAATCGCCTTGACCGCCAAGCCGTGTGCCAGGTTGAGATGATGTACGGCGGCGAGAGCCTTGGCATGGTCGTGCAGGCCGGGCGCATGCGCACCATTGCCATAGCCGAGGTAGGCGACGCACCACGGCTCGTTCAGCGTGATCCAGGTATCCACCAGATCACCGAATTCATGGGCCAGCACGGCGACGTAATCCGCGAAGCGCAGCGCGGTTTCGCGGTTGGCCCACCCGCCGCGATCCTCCAAATACTGCGGTAGATCCCAGTGGTAAAGCGTTACGGCAGGCTTGATGCCGGCTTCGCGCAATGCTTCAAGCACACGCTTGTAGTAGTCGACGCCGGCCTGATTGACAGGGCCATCATATTGCGCCACAATGCGCGGCCATGCCACGGAGAGGCGGTAGGATTCCACGCCAAGCTCCTGCATGAGCTTGATGTCTTCCGGATAACGATGGTATTGGTCGCAGGCGTATTCACCACTGGACCCATCCAGGATATTGCCCGGTACCGCACAATAGGTGTCCCAGATAGAGGCGGCGCGACCGCCCTCGTGGATTGCGCCTTCCACCTGATAGGAGGCGGTGGCGGTGCCCCAAGTGAAATCTTTCGGGAATACGAAGGTCATAGCAGTATCTCCATTGATAGCAAAGCGGCAGCTCCCCCTGCAAAAGGAAGGAGCTGCCATTACCTATGTTTTTTACAGCACCACGGTGCCGGATTCGGCCTTGACGATTTCGCCGTCCGCACCGAGGCGCGCGCTGAATGCGCGTCCATCGGAGCTGGTGACTTCCACGCCGGTCTCGGTACGGCGGGCGGTGAAGGTCACGGAGGAGCCATCGATCTCGGTGACCACGGCTTCTGCGGATTCGACGTCGGTCAGGAACACGGAGATCAATGCATCGGTGCCGTAGACGCGATCCGGCTTGGTTTCACCCGGGTTGGTGACGATGACGGAACCGTCGCGCACCCACAGCGGGATGGAATCGTAGCCATGGACCTCGTTGCGCCACACACCACCCTGGGCCTTCTCGCCGGTGAGCCAATTGGTCCACACACCTTCGGGCAGGTAGTAGGAGACTTCACCGGAGTAGGTGAACACGGGTGCGACCAGGAAGTTCGGGCCGAACATGTACTGGCGGTCCAGCGTACGGCAGGTCTGATCATCCGGGAATTCAACGAACATGGAACGCATCACCGGGGTGCCGTTGATGTGCGGCTTCAGACCGGTCTCGTAGACGTATGGCATAAGTTCGAGCTTGAGCTTGGTGAACTTGCGAGCCACATCCACAGCGGTCTGGCCGGGAACCAGCTCCACACCGTTCTTCTGATCCTCCTCGTCGAACAGCCACGGCACACGGTACACGGTGGAGCCATGCAGACGGGAGTGGGAGCCCAGCAGACCGAACGCCACCCAACGCTTATAGACCGCCGGATCCGGGTAAGCGCCTTCGAAGCCGCCGATGTCGTGGCTCCAGAAGCCAAAACCGGAGGAGGTCAGGGACAGGCCTGCACGCAGGGACTGTGCCATGCCGTTGAAGGTGGATTCGCAGTCGCCACCCCAGTGCACGGGCTGCTGCTGGCCGCCCACGGTTGCCGAACGGGCGTACAGGCAGGCGTTGCCCTTGCCGTAGGTCTCCTCGATTGCTTCGAACACAGTCTGGTTGTAGAGCTGGGTGTACCAGTTGTGCATGGAGAGCTTCGGAGAACCGTCATACCAGACCACGTCGCGAGGAATACGCTCGCCGAAGTCGGTCTTGATGGCGTCGACGCCTTGGTGCAGGAGCTTCTTGACCTTGCCCTTGAACCATTCGCGGGCCTCAGGGTTGGTGAAGTCCACCAGGCCCATGCCTGCTTGCCAGAAGTCGGTCTGCCAGACTTCGCCGTTGGCCTTCTTGACGAGATAGCCCTTGTCGCGGCCTTCCTTGAACATATCGCCGCGCTGGCCGATGTACGGGTTGATCCATGCGCAGATGTGCAGACCCTTGTCTTCGTGCAGACGGTTCAGTGTGGATTCGATGTCGCCGAAGAATCGCTTGTCCCATTCGAAGTCGCACCAGTGGAATTCACGCATCCAGTAGCAGTCATAGTGGAAGGCGGCCAGTGGGATATCGCGCTCGGCCATGCCGTCGATGAAGGAGTTGATGGTCTGCTCATCGTACTTCGTGGTGAACGAGGTGGTCAGCCACAGACCGTAGCTCCATGCCGGCACATTGGCCGGGCGCCCCACAAGCTTGGTGTAGCGGTCGAGAATCTGCTTCGGGGTCGGGCCGTAGATCACGCAGAAGTCAAGGCCTTCGCCGGGCACGGAGAACTGCACGGCTTCGGTGTTTTCGGAACCGATCTCGAAGGAGACGTGGCCGCGGTTGTTGACCAGGATGCCGTAGCCGTTGGAGGTCATGTAGAACGGCACATCCTTGTACCCCTGCTCGGATGCGGTGCCGCCGTCCTCGTTCCAGATGTCGACGGTCTGGCCGTTCTTCACGTAGGCGCCGAAGCGTTCGCCGAGGCCGTAGACGTTCTCGCCCACGCCGAGGTGCAGCTGGATGGCGGTGAACACGTCGGATTCATCGCGGGCCGAGCCATCCATCGTCACGCCGAATTCACCCACCGGCTGTGCGGTGACGTTCGACTCGGCACCGAGCTTGAATCGGGCCAGGGACTTGCCTTCGGACTTGGTCAGCACCTTGCCGTCCTCGCCAATGAAGGTCAGGTTCCACGGGGAGCCCTTGACGACCTTGGCGGTCAGTCCACCGGTGGTCAGGGTGACGTCGGCACCATTGACGCCGACTTCGCCGTCACCGTTGCCGTGGGCGGCCACGCTCACGTAATCGCGATCGCCGGGCTTATCGGTATTGAGCGGGAACCCGGGGTATTCGGTGGCGCCCAGCCAATGCTCAGCACGTACGCGAATCACGCCTTCTGCCGGCGAAGTGATATCCACGTCGAAGGTGGGCAGGTTCAAGGTATCGTAGCGGCCACGCACCACTGAGGTCGGGGCGAGCACGTTCAGGCGCTCGGCTGCGGCGTCGGCGCTCAGTTCATAGGCTTCTCGCGCATAGAGGGCTTCGACGCCGTCGCGAATCATCCAGTAACCGTTGGTGAACTTCATTGTTGCTGTGCTCCTTGTGGGAGGGGGCGGTTCCGGTCGGCAGGGAATCGGACCGGCCGGAACCTTGTTTTTCTTGGATTATTTGATTTGCATTATGGCCTTAGGTCTTTACCTTGGGCTGGCTGTGAGCCCGACCGTAGGTCAATGCCGCATTATTACTTGACGGCACCGGAGGTGATGCCGCGGGACAGCGTGCGCTGGAAGATCAAGTAGAAGATCAGGGTAGGCACGATGCTGATGAGGGATGCGGCAGCGGTGGTGGTCACATCCATCAGACGGTCGCCGGTCAGCGAGCTGACCGCGATCGGGATGGTCTGGGTGGAGTTGTCGATGAGGAAGGCCATCGGGATCATGTACTCGTTCCAGGTCCAGATGAAGAAGAACACGAGCATGACGCTCAGGGTGGGCTTGGAGATCGGGAACACGATGTCCTTGAAGATGGTCCAACGGCTTGCGCCATCGATGGTCGCGGCTTCGAGGATTGCCTTCGGGAAGGTGCCGTACACGGAGGAGAGCAGGTAGGTGCCGAATGCGGACTGGATCACCGTGAAGATGATGACGATGGCCCACGGGCTGTTGTACAGGCCGATCTCCTTGAACATGATGTACAGCGGGTACAGCATGGCTTCCTGCGGCAGCATGTTGGCGAGCATGATGAGCAGCACGATCCAGCGGCGGCCCTTGACACGGCCGATGCCGAGTGCGAAGGCGTTGAACATGGAGAGGATCACTGCGAGGACTGCCACCAGGCCGGAGGTCCAGATGGAGTTCCAGAGCTTTTCGGGGTAGTTGACGCGAGTCCAGAACTTGATCAGGCCGTCGAGGCTGAACTCATGCGGCCAGGCCAGAGGACCGGAGGCGTTGTAGTCGGCCGTGGTCTTGAAGGCGTTGAGCAGCAGGACGATGAACGGGAAGAGCATGACCAGGCCGCCGATGATCAGCAGCACCATGATCGTCCAGTCGCCGACTGTGCGGTTCTTGTGGGCCCTGGGGATATTCATTTTGCGTGCGGTTGCAGAAGTCATGGTCTACTCCTCATCTTCCTTCGCGACCTTCTCCTGAAGGTTGGTGAATACAACGGCCACAATGATGATGACGATGGTCAGGGCAGTAGCGATCGCGGCACCGTAGCCAACCTGCTGCGACTGGAAGAACTGCACGTATGAGTAGTAGGACGGCACGATGGTGCTGGTGCCCGGGCCGCCCTTGGTCAGCATGTAGACCGGGCCGAACACCTTGAGGGCTGCGATGGTGCAGGTCAGCGCCACCACGAAGATCTCAGGCTTGATGGCCGGCAGGGTGATGGCCAGGAAGCGCTGCCACCAGTTGGCGCCGTCGAGGCTTGCGGCCTCGTAGAGTTCCGGATCGACGCGCTGCAGGCCAGACATGAAGATGACCAGCGGGTAGCCCACCTGAATCCAGATCATGATGAGCATCAGGAAGATCAATGCCGTATCCGGTTTGCCGAGCCAGTCATGTTGGAGATTACCGAGGCCTATGGCTTCCAGCAGGGCGTTCAGCGCGCCGTTCTCTGGGCGGAAGATCCAGCCCATGACCAGGGAGGCGACTGCAATAGGCAGCAGCTGCGGGAAGTAGTAGATGGCGCGCATCGTGGATGCGGCCTTCGGGCCGAATTTCTTCTGTACCACGTCAAAGACGAGGGAGGAGAGAATCAGGCCGAGCAAAATCGGGATAACCACCATGGCGATGATCATCCAGATGGAGTTGCGGAAGGAGGTCCAGAAGGTGGTGTCCCTCATCAGTCGGGCCCAGTTGGTCAGGCCTGCGAAGGTCGGCGGCTTGATGCCGCGGTAATTGGTGAAGCTCAGGTAGATGTTCCACACGGCCGGGATCACGATGATCCACAGCAGCATGACGAAACCTGGAATCAGATACAGCCAGAATCGGCTTGAGGGGCTGCCCGGGATGCGGGACATTCCCTTCTCACGCGCAGTGGCATCCTGCACATGCTTCTTGGTGTTCGCTGTTGCGCTCATAACGGCTCACTTCCGTTAACGTCATTGGTATTGGAATTTGGCACTGCGATGTGCGATTGGCTTGATTGTGAGCAGGCTCACGCCGGGCCTGAGAAAAATCACAAGAAAAAGGCGGGTTTGCCGGTTTAGGAATTTGGAGGAAAACCGGCAAACCCTGGTTTTATTCGGAGGAGGAAGGTAAGTCTTACTGCTGCTTCACGCCAGCGGCTTCGACACCCTTGTTGTAGTTGTCTTCCATCTGACCGAGCACGGTCTTGACATCGGAGGTGCCGTTGACCAGCTCCTGCAGCGAGGAGTTGAGCTCATCATAGAAGGTGGAGGTCGGCCAATCCGGGTAGAAGCCGAGGGCGTTGTCCTTCAGCACTCCGTTGAAGGAGGTGATGAGTTCCTTGGTCTTCTCGTCGGTGATCTTGTCGGGATCGGCTGCGATCGGCAGGCCACCGGAGTTGCCCATGAGGTTCTGGACTTCTTCGCTCAGCGTGATGTCGATGAACTTGGCGGCGAGGTCCTTGCGCTTGGAGTTCTCAGGAATGACCCAGATGTTGCCGGAGGAGCCGACGACCTTCTTGGTTTCGGGGAACAGGGAGAAGGTCCAGTTGGTGTTGGCCATGTCGGACTGGAAGCGGCCGAACCACCAGGTGCCGGAGAAGAACATCGGGTAGCTGCCCTTGATGAAGTTCTGGCCGGCGTCCTCGGCCTTCAGACCGGTGGAATCCTTGGAGATGTAGCCCTTGTCGACCCAGTCCTTGATGGTCTTGGTGGCGTAGGTGGTCGCCTCGCCCTGCCAGTCGACGTCACCGTCGTACATCTCGTAGGCCTTGAGGAACTTGTCGGAGGCCTTCTGCAGGACCAGCTGCCACCACAGGTGCTGCAGCGGGTATTCGGCAACGCCTTCGGACAGCGGGGTCACGCCGGCGTCCACGAACTTCTGCATGCGTCCTCGAGCTCGTCCATGGTGGTCGGGATGGCGATGCCGTACTTGTCGAACATGTCCTTGTTGTAGTACATGACGATGTCTTCACCGTAGTTGGTGATGCCATACCAATCGCCGGAGCCCATGATGCCCTGTTCGTTATACTTGCCGGTGTCGGCGAGGGAACCGGAGACCTTCTTGTCCCAGTTGTACTTGGAAACGTAGTCGTTGAGGTTGCTCAGCAGGCCCTGGCTGGCGAGCAGGCCGGCGGTGGCGTTGCCCTTGTTGTATTCCATGACGTCCGGGGCCTCGTCGGAGTTCAGGATCTGGGAGGCGTTCTGGCGAATCTGCTCGAAGGACTTCTTCTCGAATTCGACCTTGACGCCGGTCTCCTTTTCGAAGATCTCCATGGCCTTGGCCCAGGCCTTGCCCTGAGCGCCGTTGTCTTCCTCATAGTGCCAGATCTTGATGGAGGTGGGGTTCTCCTCCTGAGCCGTTTCGCCGCCACCGCAGCCGGCCATGCCGATCATGGTGGCTACCGCGAGAGCTGCAGCGACAAATTTGCGAGTAGCTTTCATCTTTTCTCCTTATTCAGCGCCATTACTGATTGAAAAGCTTCGAAACGATTCGAATGTTTTCAGTTATTAAGATAACGGATTGATAACAGCGCCCGCAAATCATTTCGATTGATTTCGATAACTTAATTCAGCGAATAAACAATGTGAACGATAACAGGGCGTTGTGAGCGCTCACCTCACAATTGTCTATAACCTATACAAAATAAGGCTTTCCGAGCATCACCACAGTGTCGAACATATATGAACACGAAGCGACGCGAATAGCACTTCTCCACTTACAATCAATTCTGCTCATCAATAATCGAAACGATTCGAAATACACCGACGAGATATCACGCATCGAAAACATCACGAAGCATCAGTACTCATAACACTCCGCGCACACAACAAAGGCGTTCCTTCCGTCCCTCACCAAGGATGAGAGGGATGGAAAGAACGCCAATCACTCAACCAGCATGACTTCCCGAAGCAATCAACACACGAACGTCAATGCGCGGCCACACTGCCTCGAGCTTGATAGCGAGAAGGCAGCAATTCCACATGCCCCACGTCATTGCGCTTGCCTTGCAACACCTCCATCATGAGGTCCACCGCACGCGAACAGGTCTCATTCGGGAGCATCGGCATCTCATCAACCCTGCGAGGCAACGATCCAAGACCATAGGTACAGGCGGCAAGCACCGAAACGTCTTCAGGCACCCGCAATCCACGCGTATGCAACGCATTGAGCACGTTCGTGATGTGCACGGCATTGGTCTGGCAGATGATCAACGAAATATCTGGGTCTTCGGAAAGCGCCTCGTCCAGCATCAGGTTCACATCATCTCGCCCATAACCGGTGGAAGGCTTGAACAGCACTGAGACGTCAAGATCATCGCCTTTCTTCGCGGCTGCGTCCCGGAAGCGAACCAAGTAGTTCGAGCCATCCTCATAGGCGCTTTGATTCGTTCCCGCGATCAGCACATGGCGATGCCCCAACGCATATGCCTTTTCTATGGCCTCGCGCCCCATGCGTTCAAAGTCGAGGTCCACCGAATAGATGCCATCCGAATTGCTCGGATAGCCTACCGCAACCACCGGCAAATCCAAGGTTTTGGCCACATCGGCGCGGGCGTCGCACATCACCACGTCCAGCATCAGAATACCGTCGACCATGCCGCTCGAGGCTATGCGCGTGAGTTCCTGATCGCCATATTCATGCATAAGCAGCAAAATGTCATACCCATAGCGTTTGGCTCGCATGGCGAGCGCAAAGAAGAACACCGCGTAATTGGAGTAATCGGTGTACTCATGGATCGGCGAGCTCAACGCCAGCACTTTGGTGGGTTCACCACGCAGATTGCGGGCCTGCGCGTTAGGCATGTAATTGAGTTTTCTTGCCGCCGCCATCACTTTGGCTTTGGTAGCCTCGCCAATCGAGCGCTTGCCGCTCATCACATAGGAGACCGTGCTGATCGAAACCCCTGCCAGCGCCGCTACATCCTTGATGCCCGCCATCGCGCACCCCTTTCGATATGTAGTCGAAACGTTTCTACAAGTCTAGTCACTTAACTCATGTTTCGTCAACGTGAGAAAGCACCCTATGCGCGGACTATCGATTGAATCCAATCGGAAATCCACCGAATAGCAGCCTGCACGATCAGAACACGATTGCGGAAACCAGCGCCAGCGAACACAGGGAGAACAATGTGCTGACCAGCACAAAGCCCACTGCATATTCGGGCATATTGTCCTTTCGCCCGGTGAACATCGCGATGGTGGTCATGGTGGGCAGGCCCGCAATCACTGTGATGACCAGAATCATGTCATGAGTAATCGGCAATGGTACCGGAGAGATGGATACCACTTGGGTCAGCAACGCATACAGCGCGAGTGGGAACACAACCATCTTGGCTACGAGTCCCACATACAGTTCGTAGCGGCGCAGCACGTTCCACCATTTCGTCAATGCGAACAGGCCGCCAAGGTAAATCAACGACATCGGTGTGGCCATATTGCCGATGGTATGCAGCGGCTTCAGAATCATCTGTGGCACCTTGGCTCCGAGCAGAATCAATGCCAACGCAATCATCACACCGATGAACGCCGGGTTGACGAAGCGACGCAATAGATTCAGTACGCGGACGCCCAGCGCGTGCAACCCGCCGGTGATTCCATCGGTCTTCGCCTGTGAATCACTGCCGCCTTGGGATTGCACCGGCTCGCACAGCCACACACCATAGGTCCAAAGTAATGCCTGGTCGATGATGGACATCAGCGCCACATAAATCGCACCTTCCTTCGGGAACAGCGCCATAATCAGCGGTATGCCGATGAATCCAGCATTGCCGAAGATAAGAGAGGCTTGGAATACATGGCTTCGTGAGCCTTTGAGTCGCAGTAGATGCGCGAACGCCCAGAACGTCACAATCAGCAGACCGTACATGACTGCCGTCAGCAGCATCACGCCCCAGTTGGCTTCCAGATGCGAGCGGTCGGTGCCGTCCACGGCGTTGGAGAACACCAGTACAGGAATCAATACGTTGAGCAGCAGCGAGCACATGCCATCCAACGCCACTTTGCCGTAAAACCTCAGGCGCACGCAGCCGTAACCCACCAAAAGCATGATGAAGAAACCGACCAGCTGGCCGATCATTACGCCGAATTGTCCCATTGCCCTCTCCTACCCCGCAGCGAATCATGCTCAACAAGAAACATGTGGGGATTGTCTCAGCTCAGACGAACATGTCGATACCGCAAACGGAGGCATTCCGCCAATCATCATATGTACGACTGTGCAAGATTGTTCGCTTTCCTCGCACACTTGCCGCTAAGCGCGATTCTGCGCGAGGAACTTATGCAAGATATACCTCATAAACGGCACGGTGGTAATGAAAGTCAGCACATCGGAAACCGTCTGCGCCACTTCCACACCGGTAATGCCCATGAATTGCGGCAGGATCAACACCACCGGCGCCAGATACAGGCCCGTGCGGCATACCGCCAGGAATGAGGCGATACCGGTTTTGCCGAGTGTCTGGCTGATCATATTGCCCATCATGTTCACGCCGTTCAGCGCCACCGACAAGCACTGGAAATGCAGGGCGGCGACGCCAACCGCCACCACGGCCGGATCGGAACGGAAGATCTCCACCAGCTGCGGAGCGGTCACCCAAATCACCGTGCCAAGCACTATCAGCACCATGGTGGACAATTTGACGCAGAACCAGAAGCCCTCACGCACACGCGCGAATTTGCCGGCACCATAGTTGTAGCCGCACACCGGCTGGAAACCTTGGCCGAGACCAACAATCACCGAGTTGACGCCCAGCATGATGCGCATCACGATGGCCATGCCGGCGATGGCCGCGTCGCCGAACGGATTGGCGGCGATGTTCACGCATGTGGTGGCTATCGAGCCCGCGCTCTGGCGGATCAGCGACGGCAGGCCGCCGCCCAGAATCTCGCGCAACAGCAGCGGATCCGGCTTGAAATTGCGCAGGGATAGTTTCAGCACGCCGAATTTGGCGCTCATCACCACGAGGATGATGAAGCTGACGGTCTGGCATATGCCGGTGGCGAGTCCCGCACCGAAGATGCCCATGTCGAGCACGAAAATGAACAGTGGAGCGAGCAGGAAGTTCAACAGCGAACCAGAAACAAGCCCGATCATGCCGAACGCGGATTGCCCTTGGTACCGCAGCAATCCGTTCAGTGCGAACGATCCGCAGACGCAGGGTGCGGCCACCAGAATCGGCGTCAGATACTGCACCGCATATGGGGCGATGGTCTGTGTGGAGCCCAATGCTATGACCAGAGGATGCAATGTCGCTAGGCAGATGATGGCTACGATCAGGCCAAAGCTGAATGCGGCCACGGCGCCGATGGCCAACAGCTTGGAGGCCCGCTCGTTATTGCGTTTGCCGAGCTCACGGCTGAGCGAATTGCCGGCCCCCTGGCCGCAGAAGAAGCCCAACGCCTGCAGCACGGTCATGATGGAGAAGGCGATGCCGATGGCACCGGACTGCGAGGTGCCCAGCTGGCCGATGAAGAACGTATCGGTCAGGTTGTATGCGGTAGTCACCAGGTTCGAGACGACCGCCGGCACGCTTAAGGTCAGGATCAGCGAGGGAATCGGCTGTTCGGTCATCTGATGGTACTTTGCGTCCGCACTTGCGCGTTTGATGCCATGTACCTGATTCACGCCGGTTATCCTACTCCCCTGCCGCACCTAAACTCCGTCATTCGCCCGCCATGCGAGGCATGCGCTGCGCCTGCACCGCAACTTTTCGCGCGAAAAGCACTTTGAACATAGTGCTTCCGCGGCTCAGTGCACGTTGAGATATCTGCCGGTGATGCTCGCGTGATTCGCCGCGATCTGCTCCGGGGTGCCGGTGGCCACGATGCGTCCGCCAGCTTCCCCGCCGCCCGGTCCCAGATCAATCACCCAGTCGGCATTGGCGATGACGTCCAGATCATGTTCGATGACCACCACCGTGGCGCCGCTGGCCACCAGACGGTCGAATACGCCGAGCAACACCTGCACGTCGAACGGATGCAGGCCGATGGTCGGCTCGTCAAAAACGAATACCGCCTCGGATTGTGCGCGGCCCATTTCGCTGGCGAGTTTCAATCGCTGCGCTTCCCCACCGGAAAGCGCCGGCGTCGGTTCTCCAAGGGTGAGATACCCGAGTCCCAGATCATGCAACGTGTTCAGTCGCGCATGCACTTTTCGCATATCGTCAGTCACGGCCAGCGCCTCGTCCACGCTCATTGCCATCAGCTGCGGCAATGTCAGCGAGCGCAGCTGATCAACAGCATCAGCGCTGCCGTTCGACTCGCTATCTGCGGCTATGCGATCGGTCTTGGCTTTTGCGGTTTTCACCGGGCGATGGATGCGATCGGCGTCTGTAGAGTACCGTGATCCCCGGCAATCCGGGCAAGCGATGGTCACGTCCGGCAGGAACTGCACATCCAATGAAATCGAACCGGTGCCGTCGCAGGTCGGGCAACGCAGTCGGCCGGTGTTGTAGGAGAAGTCACCGGCCTTATAGCCGGCAGCTTTGGCTTCCTCGCAGCGGGCGAAAGCACGGCGCAGCTCATCGTGGATGCCGGCATAGGTGGCCACGGTGGAGCGCACATTGGCGCCGATGGGCGTGGCGTCGATGAGATTGACGCGGCTGATGCCATCCGCCTGCAATGCATGCACATGTTTCGGCAATGATTCGCCGGCAGCCGCGGCTTTCAATGCTGGAATCAATGACTCCAACACCATCGTGGTTTTGCCGGAACCGGAAACACCGGTGACGGCCACGAGCCGACCACGTGGAATATCCACGGTCAGTGGTTTGACCGTATGCAGCGGGCCGGTTTCCATATGGATGCACCCATGTGCGAACATGTCTTCAGCAACTCGCGAGCGGATCCGTTGCTGCCCGTCCTCACTCAGGAATGGCGCGATGCGGCTGCTCGCATTGCGCGCGACCTCGCTCACCGTACCTTGTGCAATCACGTGGCCGCCTTCGGCTCCGGCAACCGGCCCCATTTCGATGAGATGATCCGTGGCTTTAAGCACGCGCACATCATGATCGACCACGACCACGGAGTTGCCGTCCGCCACCAGATCATGCATCACGCCGAGCAGGCCATCCACATTCGAGGGATGCAAACCGATGGATGGCTCGTCCAACACATAGAGCACGCCGGTGGTGCGGTTGCGCACGGCTCGTGCCAACTGCACACGCTGGCGTTCGCCGGTGGACAGGGTCGCTCCAGCACGGTCGAGCGAGAGGTATCCCAGGCCGAGTTCCAGCAGACGACGGGCCACATCGAGGAACGATTCGCAGATGTTCGTGGTCATCGACTGCATTTCGGGCGGAAGCGAGCCTGGCACGCCGCGCATCCACGCCACGGCGTCGTCGAGGGTCATGGCGGTGGCCCCGGCCAGGTTCAGCCCTTCGATTTCAGGCGCTCGTGCGGCTTTGCTCAGTCTGGTGCCGCCGCAGTCCGGGCATGGCTTCTCCTCTAAGAACCGGGCCACACGCTTGAGTCCTTGCTCATCCTTGGCCTTGGCGAGCGCGTTCTCGACGGTGTAGACGGCGTTGTAGTAGGTGAAGTCAAGTTCGGCGAAGTCGTCGCCCTTCTTCGGCCGGTACAGAATGTGCTTCTTGACTGCCGGCCCACTGAAGACGATATCCCGCTCTTCAGGCGTCAATTCCCGGAACGGCACATTGGTGCGCACCCCCATCGCGCCACATACCTGCTTCATCAGGTCCCACATCAGGGAACCCCATGGCAGCACGGCACCATCATCAATGCTTTTCGACTCATCCGGCACCAACGCTGCACGATTCACTTCGCGCACGATGCCGGTGCCGGAGCAGGTCGGGCATGCGCCGGCCGAATTGAACGCCAGTGATTCCGCACCAGGCGCCTGGAATTCCCGGCCGCAGTGCGCGCACACGGTGGGCAGTTCGGCGGCCACGTTCATCGTGGGCTGCTGCCGCGCACCGCAGTGGGGGCACACGTGCGAGGCACAACGGGAGAACAATAGTCGCAGGCTGTTGAGCAGTTCGGTCATCGTGCCGAATGTGGAGCGGATGCCCGGTACGGCAGGCCGTTGATGCAGAGCGAGCGCAGCGGGCACATGCAGCACCTCGTCCACCTGCGCACGAGAGGCCTGGGTGAGCCGGCGGCGCGTGTACGTGGACAACGCCTCCAGATAGCGCCGGGAGCCCTCCGCATACAGCACGCCCAACGCCAGCGAGCTCTTGCCCGAGCCGGAGACGCCGGCCACGCCCACCAGCTCGCCCAATGGCACGTCCACGTCGATGTTCTTGAGATTGTGCACGCGGGCCCCGCGTACCTCGATCGCCTTGGGCCGTTCCCCGGCGGCCGTCATGATTCCATCCGCAGTCATGCGGCCATTGTACGGCCGGCACGTCTCCTGCGCCGTATGACGTAAACGCCGGATTCATGTCGATTACCGCCAACACGGTCGGAATGCCGGAGATTCCCGCATTGCGACGTAACGGGCATACACGAGTCGCCTCTTGCCTCGCGGTTTTCCCCATGATTGAAGCGTTTCCACGCCTGGCTGAAGTGTTTCCCCATTGGGCTGAAGTGTCCCGACGTTTGGCTGAAGTGGTACCTACGGAATTCCGTAGAAGGTACTTCAGCCAACCGTGAAGACACTTCAGCCAGGCGTGGAAACACTTCAGCCAAGAACATGAAGGGCCATTCAGCCCGGCATTATCCCCGCCACTGGGCGCGCAGGGCGTTCAGCGCATCCTCGAACGTCGCTCCGAGCCTATGCGACTGTTCCGCATAGGTCTGCGCGGCCTGGAGCAGCGGCTCGGGAATCGTCGCCACACGCCTGATGCGTGCGGCGCGGCCGGGTGCGGTCTCGATGACACCCCGCTCGGCGAGTTCGGCGTATGCCTTGGCCACGGTGCCGGGAGCCAGACGCAGATCGCCGGCCAGCTGGCGCACCGAAGGCAGCTTGTCGCCGTCACGCAGAGCGCCGACCTTCACCATGCCTTCGATCTGCGCGCGAATCTGCTCGTAGACGGGCGTCGGCGACGATTCGCGAATCACCAGACGCAGCTCGTCTCCCCCGCCGCTCATCGCCGACTCCCCCGGTTCGTTCCGGTCCACAGACGTACGACTGCGACACACGCCATAATCAGATAGATGCAGGCGACCACGGCCACCACGCCACCCATGACGATCTGCGCATTGCCCAGCGTGGGGTACACGTCATCCGCATAGGCCGGGGACAGCGAACCATAATTGATACCGACGCGCACGGTGGCGGTGCCGGCCACCACTAGCACGCCCACCGCGTAGGTGAGCATCGAGCCGGCGGACAGGAATACCGTGAAGCGCGTCAGCAGCACACGCCACGCCTTGTCCTCCTCGCCGTACCGCGGGTCCGGGGAGCTGGGTGCATGGGCGATGCGCCACAGTGCCAGACAGGCCAACACCACCAGCACGCAGGTGACGACGATCAGCGGCACCGCGTAGTAGGCGCCCGGATAAGGGCCGGCCGAACCTTGCGATTCGCCGTTCGGTCCGGTCAGCGCGATGTTCCGCATCAGGCCGTAATCATCGGGACTCGCCGTGGCGATGGTGAATCCGAGGTAGGCGATGAGCAGTCCCGCGGTCAGCAACGGCTGCATGAGCACGTACCGTTTGGCGTAGGTCCACGGTTCACGCGATTGCAAAGACGCCACGCGCACGCCGCCGCCCTGCCTCGTAGGCACATCCGGGAACGGCAATGCGATGACCGCCATGACCGCGGAGGCGGCAAGCCCCGGCGTGAGCGCGGCGATGAGTGCCATGTTCCGGGAGAACACATCGTTCAGCACGAGTCCCGCAACCAGCACGACGGCACCGGCGAGCAGTGCCACCAGCGCACGATGCCGGGCCACCGATATCGGACCGTCACCGGAGAACGGCGGATTGCCGCCCGCCTCCGGACGCATCGAGAGCGACGGCTCCCGGTTCATCCGTAGCAACGCCCTGATCACCAGCACCAGCACGGTGACGGTAAGCACCAGCATGAGCAGCCAGATCAGCATCGCCACGATTACATAAGACGCCATGATTGTCATCGCAACCACCCCATTCGCCTTTGTGGAACAGTCGCGTCCGGCGATCGCCTTCGACTGCCAACGCAAACTGCACCATACTTCTAATACAGTTTCAAGTGTATCAGAAGTATGGTGCAGTTTCAATGGGTGTATTGCGTGGACGAAGGGCATATTGCAAGGCCCTGTTAAACCAAGATTGACATGAATCCATGTCTGACTACCCCTCAGTCGGCTTCGCCGACAGCTCCTCTCAGAGAGGGGAGCCTGAGTGTCACAACGCTCAGAAGCGAATCAGGGACTTGATGACCTTGCGCTGATCCATCGCCTCATAAGCATCCTGGATGTGGTCGAGATCGAACTCGCCGGTGAACACGCGGCCGGGGTTGATTTCGCCCTTCACCACGGCATCCAACAGACCAGACTGCAAATCATAGTGACGCACGGGAGCCGGACCGCCTTTGATGCCAATGTTGCCGTAGAACGTGCCCTCGGCGCTGATCTCCACATCATGAGGCAGACCGACGCGCCCAATCACGCCACCACGGCGAATCAGACCGATGGCCGTGTCAAAAGACTGCTTGGAACCGACGCATTCGAGCACGGCATCCGCACCGTAGCCGTCGGTCATCTCCAACACCTTGTCGATGGCGGTCTGATTACGCTCGGCCACGATATCAGTGGCACCAAATTCACGGGCAACCGCTGCACGATCCTCATGACGGCTCATCGCGATAATGCGCTTGGCACCGAGCATATGCGCGGAGAGCACACCGCACAGGCCTACAGCACCATCGCCCATCACCACGGCAGTGTCACCGAGCTTCACTTCGGCGGACACCGCCGCATGGTAACCGGTGGACATCACATCGGCGATGGTCAGCAGCGAGGCGAGCGTAGCATCGTCGTAATCATCAGGAGAACCGGGCACCTTGACCACGGTGCCGTCAGCTTCCGGCACGCGCACATATTCGGCTTGGCTGGCACCGAAGTAGCCGCCGTGGGGGCACACGGATTCGAAACCAGCCTTGCACACCGGGCACTTGCCGCAACTGTAAGGGAAAGGCAGTACCACAAAATCACCGGGCTTCACCGAGGTGACCGCCGAACCTACTTCCTCGACCACGCCAATTGACTCATGACCAATCTGCGCATGCTCCGGATGCGGGCTCAAACCGCGGAAATACCACAGATCGGAACCGCACACACAAGCGCGCACAACGCGTACCACCGCATCATCATCCTGCTCAAGATGTGCTTTCGGCACCTCTTCCACAGCCATTTGCCCAGGCTTAACAAAGATGGCAGCTTTCATGGTCTCGCTCATTGTTGCTCCTTTGGTTATTGTTATTGGTTCCTATTGAACAACTATTCGATAGCAATATCCAATAACCATTGGCCATGTGCAGCCATGCCTTGTGCTTATGGTTCCGCGGGAGCTTTACTTGACTTGCGTGATGGTGTTGCCTTTGACCATGAATCCTCTGCGAGCCATATCAATCATCGGCTGGTCGAACACACTATCCGTATAGAACTCGTCAATCACTGCATCCGGGCCCAAAATCTGGCGAAGACGCTTCGGCTTGTTGGTATTGAAGTTGAGGTACGTCACTTCGAACGTTTTTGGATCGATGGTCGAAGCGATCAGATGCTCCACACCGAGCCTGCGGCAGGCCTCCCCTACCGTGACATCGAACGAAGCGGTGAGAATCACATCATCCGGCTGCGGCTTATACCAGGGCTTGATTTTCGCCATATTGCGATCCCAGAATGCGCTGACCAAGGATCTCAATCCTCCGGTCAGATCATCTGCGCTGATGATGGAAGCATCCGCGACCATAATATCTGTGTCCAGTCCGGCTTTGGCAGCATTATTCAGTGACCGTACGCGTAATTCATCTATGGATTTTGATTTTGACAAGTCCTGCAGGTATTTTCTGGCCACTTTGCCCACGCCATGTTCCATTTGCTCAAGTGTGGCCTTGCCGAGCTTGTATTTGATGGCGTAGCGCAGCACCGGCGCGATATGGCGGAAAACTTTCATATCATAGCGGGCGCTGAACAGGTATAGGTCGAACAGGCTTTCCCCGTCGTAGATTGTTCCGTCGAAATCGAATACCCGCATTGGCTTGCCTTCCTGCTTCTCATGACAACTATAAGGCAGACGCCTCTCGCCATTGTGCATATTCAGAGGCAAGGTTTCGCTCTCATGCCATATCGATGCACATACAAGAAATCCCCTCCGAGTTTCCTCGAAGGGGATTTCCTATAACGCTAGTTCAAGCGTAGATTCTTGCGTGATTCAGTGGAATCAGGCGAGGATCTTGGTCACACGACCGGAGCCAACGGTGTGGCCGCCTTCACGCACAGCGAAGGTCAGGCCTTCCTCCATTGCGATGGGCTGAATCAGCTCAACGGTGAAGGTAGCGTGGTCGCCCGGCTGAACCATCTCGACGCCTTCCGGCAGCTCGATGACGCCGGTGACGTCGGTGGTGCGGAAGTAGAACTGCGGACGGTAGTTGGAGAAGAACGGCGAGTGACGGCCGCCCTCGTCCTTGGTCAGCACGTAGACTTCGCCCTCGAACTTGGTGTGCGGGGTGACGGAACCCGGCTTGGCCACAACCTGGCCACGCTCGACATCGTCACGGCCGAGACCACGCAGCAGCAGACCGGTGTTGTCGCCAGCCTCGCAGGCGTCCATGGTCTTGTGGAAGGTCTCGATGGAGGTGACGGTGGTCTGCTGGGTCGGACGGATACCAACGATCTCGACCGGGGTGTTGACGGCCAGCTGGCCACGCTCGACACGACCGGTGACAACGGTACCACGGCCGGAGATGGTGAAGACGTCCTCGATCGGCATCAGGAACGGCTTGTCCAGGTCGTGAACCGGGGTCGGGATGTACTCGTCGACAGCGTCCATGAGCTTCTTGATCTGCTCGACCCAGTGCTCGTGGTTCGGAGCATCGTCGTGCAGAGCGCCGTAAGCGGAGACGCGGATGATCGGGCAGTCGCGATCGAAGCCGTTCTCGTCGAGGAGGTCACGGACCTCTTCCTCAACGAGCTCGATGAGCTCTTCGTCCTCGACCATGTCGCACTTGTTCAGAGCGACGAGGATCTTCGGGACGCCCACCTGACGAGCGAGCAGCACGTGCTCGCGGGTCTGAGCCATCGGGCCATCGGTGGCGGCCACAACGAGGATAGCGCCGTCCATCTGGGCAGCACCGGTGATCATGTTCTTCACGAAGTCGGCGTGGCCCGGGCAGTCGACGTGAGCGTAGTGACGCTTAGCGGTCTGGTACTCGATGTGGGCGATGTTGATGGTGATACCGCGGGCGGCCTCTTCCGGAGCGGAATCGATCTGGTTGAAGTCGTACTCCGGGTTGATGTCCGGGAACTCCTCGTGCAGAACCTTGGAGATGGCGGCGGTCAGGGTAGTCTTACCGTGATCGACGTGGCCGATGGTACCAATGTTAACGTGCGGCTTAGTACGCTCGTACTTTTCCTTTGCCATTACTCTTGTCCTCCTGGACGTCTCGTGAGTTTCCTACGCCCTTTCGCGTAGGCACTCGCTCTATTCTACTGGGTTTCTGGGTTATGTGCCACTTTGAAGAGCCAGAACCCAGTCAGCGGTACACGATATTACCGCTGACTGGAGACACTGGCTAGCTTCAGCTAGTGGCGCGTGTCACTCGCCGCGCTGGGCCTTGATGATCTCTTCGGCGACGCTCTTCGGAACCTCGTCGTAGGAGTCCATCTCCATGGTGAACATGGCGCGACCCTGGGTCTTGGAGCGCAGATCGCCGATGTAGCCGAACATCTCGGACAGCGGGACCTTGGCGTCGATGACCTTCACGCCAATGGCGTCGGTCATGGACTGGATGTTGCCACGACGCTGGTTCAGATCGCCGATGACTTCGCCCATGTACTCTTCCGGAGTACGGACCTCGACCTTCATGATCGGTTCGAGGATGACCGGCTTGGCCTTCGGAGCAGCCTCCTTGAAGCACATGGAGCCTGCGAGCTTGAAGGCCATTTCGGAGGAATCGACCGGGTGCATCTGGCCGTCGGTGACGGTGGCCTTGACGCCCACAACCGGGAAGCCGGCGAGAATACCGGATTCCATGGCTTCCTTGACGCCAGCCTCGATGGACGGGATGAATTCCTGGGAAATGTGGCCACCGGTGACGGCGTTCTCGAACTCAAAGGTCTTGCCTTCGGTGGTGTCGAGCGGCTCGAAGTTCATCAGGACCTTTGCGAACTGGCCAGAACCACCAGTCTGCTTCTTGTGGGTGTAGCCCTGGTCCATGACGGCCTTGCGGATGGTCTCGCGGTAGGCAACCTGCGGCTTGCCCTGGTTGCACTCCACCTTGAACTCGCGACGCATACGATCGACGATGATGTCGAGCTGGAGCTCGCCCATACCTGCGATCAGGGTCTGGCCGGACTCTTCGTCGGTGGTGACCTGGAAGGTCGGATCCTCTTCGGCCAGCTTGGCCAGAGCGATGCCCATCTTCTCCTGGTCGGCCTTGGTCTTCGGCTCAACGGCAACCTGGATCACCGGATCCGGGAAGGTCATGGAGTCGAGGGTGATCGGCTCGTCGATGGCGCACAGGGTGTCACCGGTGGTGACGTTCTTCAGGCCCACGAAGGTGTAGATGTTGCCGGCATCGGCCACATCCATCGGGTTCTCCTTATCGGCGTGCATCTGGAAGATCTTGCCGATACGTTCCTTCTTCTCGCGGGTGGAGTCCAGTACGGTGTCGCCAGGCTTGACGGAACCGGAGTAGACACGCACGAACACGAGCTTGCCGTAGAACGGGTGGGTGGAGATCTTGAAGACCAGAGCGGAGAACGGATCGGTCTTGGTCGGCTTGCGGTCGATCTCAACGGACTCGTCGCCCGGCTTGTAGCCCTTGATGGCCGGCACGTCTTCAGGAGACGGCAGGTAATCGACGACGGCGTCCAGCATCGGCTGAACACCCTTGTCCTTGAAGGCGGAGCCGCAGAAGACAGGGAAGGCCTTGCGGGCGATCGTCAGCTGGCGGATGCCGGCGCGGATCTCTTCCTTGGACAGCTCGCCTTCCTCGAAGAACTTGTTCATGAGGTCGTCGTTGGCTTCGGCAGCGGCTTCCACGAGCTTCTCGTGGTATTCCTCAGCCTTGTCCTTGAGATCGTCCGGGATCTCGGTGGTGTCGTACTTGGCGCCGAGGCCCTCGGTGCCGTTCCAGACGTAGGCCTGCATCTCAACCAGGTCGACGACGCCGGCGAAGTCGTTCTCAGCGCCGATCGGCAGCTGCATCACGATCGGGTTGGCACCCAGCTTCTGCTTGATGGTGTCGACGGAGTAGTAGAAGTTGGCGCCCAGCTTATCCATCTTGTTGATGAAGCAGATACGCGGAACGCTGTACTTGTCGGCCTGACGCCACACGGTCTCAGACTGCGGCTCCACACCTTCCTTGCCGTCGAACACGGCAACGGCACCATCGAGCACGCGCAGGGAGCGCTCCACCTCGGCCGTGAAGTCCACGTGGCCAGGGGTATCGATGATGTTGATCTGGAACTTGTCCTTGGTGTCGTGAGTCTGACGGTTCCAGAAGCAGGTGGTTGCAGCGGACTGAATGGTGATGCCGCGCTCCTGCTCCTGAGCCATGAAGTCCATGGTGGCGGCGCCATCGTGAACCTCACCGATCTTGTAGCTCTTACCGGTGTAGAACAGAATTCGCTCGGTAGTGGTGGTCTTACCGGCATCGATGTGAGCCATGATGCCGATATTGCGGACGTCGTGAAGGTCCGAAATCTCTTGAGCCATCGTTATTCCTTATTCTCCTGGAATTAATTACCAGCGGTAATGAGCGAAGGCCTTGTTGGCCTCTGCCATCTTATGAGTATCCTCGCGACGCTTGACAGAAGCACCGAGGCCGTTGGAAGCGTCCAGAATCTCGTTGGCGAGACGCTCAGCCATGGTCTTCTCACGACGAGCGCGGGAGAAGTCGGTCAGCCAGCGCAGAGACAGGGTGTTGGCGCGGTTCGGCTTGACCTCGACCGGCACCTGGTAGGTAGCGCCACCGACACGGCGGGAGCGAACCTCGAGGGACGGACGAATGTTGTCCAGGGCGCGCTTGAGAACGGCGACCGGCTCCTGGTCGGACTTCTCCTTGACCATGTCGAGAGCGGAGTACACGATGTCCTCGGCGATCGACTTCTTGCCGTCAAGCAGAATCTTGTTGATGAGCTGCGCCACCACGGTGGAACCGTAGATCGGATCGGGCAGCACGACGTGCTTCTTGGAAGGTCCCTTACGTGACATATCTCTTACTTCGCCTTCTTTGCTCCATACAGGGAACGACCCTGCTTACGGTCCTTGACGCCCTGGGTATCGAGTGCACCACGCACGATGTGGTAACGCACACCCGGCAGATCCTTCACACGGCCGCCGCGCACGAGCACGATGGAGTGCTCCTGCAGGTTGTGGCCTTCGCCCGGAATATAGGCGGTGACTTCGATGCCGGAGGACAGGCGCACACGAGCGACCTTACGAAGAGCCGAGTTCGGCTTCTTCGGGGTGGTGGTGTAGACACGGGTGCACACGCCACGACGCAGCGGGCTTCCCTTCAGTGCCAAAGTCTTGGACTTCTTCGGCTTTGCCTGACGTCCCTTACGGACGAGCTGTTCAATAGTAGGCAACTTGAATTCTCCGATTCAGTGGTTTCTCTTACTTTCGTGTGACCGCCGCACTGCGCCCACACTTTTCACTGAATCGTTCATGCGCGTCTTGAATCCGCGTCTGACGAAATAAGTCAAAAGTTAGCCCAGTCCACCGGCCCGATGGCCTTCCCGCCTCCCGCGTGCACATTGCTGCGTGCGATCATCGGCTTGAAGGATATCCCAGCGCGCACACCTGTTACATAAGGCATGCCGTTGGCACACACGAATATCTATATTACGAATTCTCCGGACAACGACGCGCCGTTTGAATCACACGACGCCAAACAGCAGGTGCCCCCGAGGAGTCCATGTCACTCGGGGGCACCGCCAAGGAGGAAACACCATTACCTGACTATCTATCACCTAATGAATTGTTGCCTGTTTGGTTGTTCTGTTTTGAAACCTCTTGCGGAACCGGCCTCTTCGCCGTTTCTCTTCACTGCTTTCCGCATCATCAAGTATAGCAAAACCGCCCCCGCAAAACGCCCGATACATCAATCGGGAGTAAGCAGGAGCGGTTGTGATCAGTCAGCCTAAAACGAGTGCAGCAATTGGTTGTTTCAGGCTATCGACGAAATCAGGCCTCAGCCTTGGCAGTGGCCTTGTCGGCGTCGAAAGCATGCACGGAATCGGCGTCCTTAGCGGAGCCCTTCTCACCGTTATCGGAATCCCAGTGGATCTCGTGCTTGTCATCGTGGTTGCGCCACCAGCTGGAGAGGATGGAGCCGGAGATGTTGTGCCACACGGAGAAGAAGGTGGACGGCACAGCGGCGATCGGGTTTGAGGCGAAGGAGGCCAGAGCCAGGGTTGCGCCCAGAGCGGAGTCCTGCATGCCGACCTCGAAAGTGATGGCCTTCTGCTGAGCGTAACGGAAGCCCTTCGGGTAGATCTTGTACATCAGCTTGGAGAAGCCGTAGCCCAGAGCATAGCCGGAGAGGTTGTGCAGCATGACCACCGGGATTGCCATCAGGGAGGAGGCGACGAACAGCTTCGGGCCGTTGGCGGCAACCACAACACCGATGATCAGGAGGATGGCGACCTGGGAGACGATAGGCAGGGCCACGGTGACCTTTTCGATCTTCTTGCCGAAGATCATGTGGCAGATCACACCAAGGGCGATCGGGAAGAGCACCACCTTGACGGCGTTGAGGAACAGGGACTCGACCGGCACGGTGACGTACTGGGAAGCCAGCCACTGCATCAGCAGCGGGATCATGAACGGAGCGCACAGGGTGGAGAGGATGCCGATGGAGACGTCGAGGGCCACATCACCGCGGGACAGGTAGCTCATCACGTTGGAGGAGGTGCCGGACGGGCAGCAGCCGACCAGGATCACGCCGACGGCCAGAGCGCCATCGAGACGGAAGATCCAGCACAGCAGCACGGCGACAAGCGGCATGATGACGAAGTGGGCGATGGTGCCGACGATAACCATCAGCGGCTGGGTGAGGATGCGCTTGAAGTCATCCAGAGACAGGGTCAGACCCATGCCGAAGAGCACGATACCCAGCATGTAGCCGGTGTAGGCCTTGCCCCACAGGCTGGCCTGCGGCACGAAGTAGTTAAACACGGCCCACACGATCACGATGACCGTGAACCACTTGGTCAGCCAATCGGCGAACGCTTTAACCTTTTCCATAGTGTTTCTCTCTCTCGTTTGGAAATGTCAAGGTACGAAAGTAGGCGAGGTGTGACGTAGACGAAACGCAGTGTTCACATTGTGGGCGAGTTCACATTGGTGAGAAAAGCCTGAATGTATCACTCATGAAACATGGCGAAGCAATCCACCACTATCCGGCAATCTCGCATGATTGCCGGCATCAATGCCGATTGCGCACCTGACCTACGCATCAAGGGAGCCAGCAAAAACACTGCAATATCGCGCTTGTCGATCAATGCGCCCAAATACGACACGCCGATGTTCACAGCCACGAAGATTCGTGTATAGTATCCATCTGTTGTGCAAAAGCAGTGTGCAGTTGTGCATCGATGGTGGCCATAGCTCAGTTGGTAGAGCATCTGATTGTGGTTCAGAAGGTCGCGCGTTCGAGCCGCGTTGGCCACCCCACTACCCCTCCGAGAAATCGGAGGGGTTTTTCGTTTTTATCGCACTTTACTCGCGCGCATCCCTCGTGCACATTACCCAAACGGTGCTATGTATGCGCTTGAACGAAGGCCCCGCATACATAGCGCCGTTTTGAACCCATCCAGCACGTCATACAACGCTGCATCAAACAGACCGGCGTGTAGACTCGGGGCTATTGCTTGATGAGGTTTGAAAAAGGATCCGCAATGCTGTCTTTCGAAAATGATTACTCCCGCGCCGCTCACCCGGCTGTGCTCGATGCCGTGGTGCGCGCCAATGAACACCTGTATTCCGGCTATGGCTCAGACGAACTGACCGCTCAGGCCAAGGCCAAAATCCGCGAAGCCTGCGATTGCCCGGATGCCGACATTTGGTTCTTGGTTGGCGGCACGCAAACCAATCAGGTGGTCATCGACACGATCACCCCCGCCTACGCCGGCGTGGTCACCGTGGCTTCCGGTCATCCGAACGTGCATGAGGCCGGCGCCATTGAATTCAGCGGACACAAGGTACTCACGCTCCCCCATCACAACGGCAAGATGGACGCGAATGAATTCGAGGAGTTCTGCAAGACCTTCTATGCGGACGGCAATTACGAGCACATGGTCTTCCCCGGTTGCGTGTATGTCTCGCAAAGCACGGAGTACGGCACCATGTACACCAAGACCGAACTGGAGGCACTTGCCGAAATTGCACACAAATACGACATGCCGCTGTTCGTGGACGGCGCACGCCTCGGCTATGCACTGACCGCCACCGGCAGTGATCTGACTTTGCCTGATTTGGCACGCATTGCCGACGTGTTCTACATCGGAGGCACCAAGGTCGGCGCGCTCTTCGGCGAGGCTGTGGTGTTCACCAAGAACAACACACCGAAGCATTTCCTCACCCAGATCAAGCAGCATGGTGCGCTGCTGGCTAAGGGCTTCGTGCTGGGTGCCCAATTCGATGCGTTGTTTACCGATGGCCTCTACCTCAAGATTGCCCGCAACGCCAATGTCGCCGCCGACCGTATTCGCGAAGCACTCAAATCCAAAGGCTACCAGCTCACGTTCGAAGCTCCGACCAATCAGATTTTCGTGACGCTCGACCAGCCGACCATCGACCGCCTGGCACAACATGTGAAGCTCGGCTTCACCGAAAAGGCCGACGACGCCCACACCGTGATGCGCATCTGCACCAGCTGGGCCACCACCGAGAACGAAGTCAATCAGCTCATCGAGCTGCTGTAGACAGGCACGTCAACAGTGCATCGACGCTAACGGAGTGTTGGGTGAGGTGCTGTGTGCTGGACCGTAAAGACTCGGCCTGAGCGGCCCGGAGCGTGTCCAGCACACAGCGCCTCACAACCAACACGGCCTAAGCACTATCGCGTGAGGTTATTCCCCAATAGCCTCACGCTCCATGTCCACGAACTTGTGGACCGAAGCCTCCACGGAATAGTGTTCCTTGGTGTTCTCGGCATACTTGGCGCCCCATTCGGCGCGTTCCTTCTGATGCGTGATCCACCAGTCGATGCGGCGGGCAAGCAACGCGGCGTCGCGCACCGGGAACAGCGACTCGTCTAGCAGCGCGAATTGGCTTGCCGCCGACAGCTCCGAAGCGGCAATCACCGGCACTAGACCGCATGCCATCGCCTCAATTACGCTCACCGATTCGATATCCGCGATCGAACAGTGCACGAACAAATCACCGGAGCGCAACAACTGCGGCATTTCCGTATGCTTATGGAAGCCGATATCCGCCTTGCGCGCCAATAAACGCCCAGCGCGGAACGTCAGATAACGCCTAAGTGGACCGGTGCCGGCAATCACCAGCTGAATATCCGCAGCGTGGCGGGACATGGAAATCGCCTTAATCAGCGTGATCTGGTCTTTCTCGCGCGCCAGACGCCCGGATGCGATAATCCGGAACGGCACCGGCGCGGGCGATGCCGCATCAACAGGTTTCCCCGGCTTATACTCCGGTGAATACCCATTGGAAATCACATGCAGTTTCGCCTTATAGCCGTGTGCGCGCAGCAACGACGCAGTCATTTCGGTCGGCACATGAATATGATCGATGCGCTTATACAGCCAGTGCTTGAACAGCCAATACAGAAACGCGGAAACCCCAGGGATATGGCGCAACGGACCCGCCGAATACAGCACGTTCTCAGGCTGCAAGTGGAAGCCAGCAGTCACCGGAATACCCATCTGCCGCGCGACCTTGGCAGCATGACGGCCAAATTTGAACGGCATATAGATATGCACAACGTCCACGCCTTGGAATGCGGTGTGGAACAGCGTATCACTTGGCTGAGCAAACTGCATCAGCTGTTTGGAAGCCACCCAAGAAACCAAAGGCACCTTATTGATGCGCGCCGGATATTCCGGAGCGCCCACACCGACCAGGCGCACATGATGCCCTTGGCGCTCCAGTTCAGCGGCCCATTGCAGAGCGGAATTCGAAGTACCGTTGCCCTGATTGCCCACCGTATCCACCACCAAGGCAATGGTCAGCGGCCGATCGACGCTCTCTTCACTCCCGTTTTCGCGCATTGCCTCATTCTATGCATCAGTCGTCGTTATTCCAGCGGAATCACTGGATTTCCATGCAACCCGAGGCCGGCAATGGTGTGGCGCATCACGAATTGACTAATTAATCCAATACTCGTCGAATACGCGCTACAGCCTGATACAGCTCGGCGGTATGCTTCAGCAAACTGATGCGCACCCAGCCTTCCCCAACCTTGCCGAAACATGAGCCGGGCATCAGCGCGACGCCGGCATTATTGAGCAGCCAGTCGACAAAATCAGCTGAACCGCCATGCCCTTCCGGCACGCGAGCCCATGCAAACAATCCGCCATGCGATTCAGCTACTGCCAACCCACTGCCCTTGAGCCCGTCGCGCACCACTTCGTAACGATGCTGATACTGCGAGGCCAGCTCCCCTACCGTGGACTGATCGGAGTTCAACGCCACAGCACCAGCCTGTTGAATCACACTGGAGGCGAGTACTGCGGTCTGACGATGCACCGCCTTGACCGCGGCCAACACATCGGCGTTGCCGGCAATGAACCCGCCGCGCCATCCGGCCACCATATACATCTTGGAAAACGATCCCAGCTCCACCGCCACATCGAGTGCGCCCGGCGTCTCCAACAGACTCAGCGAGCGCGTTCCGTCAAACTCCAGCCCTGCGTAGGCGAAATCATTGAGCACTACGAAGCGGTATTGCTTGGCCAGGCGCACGGCGGTCGCATAGAGTTCCTCACTTGCGGCCACGCCGGTGGGATTGTTCGGGTAATTGAGTATGAGCAGCTTTGCGCGAGTCCATAATGCCGGATCGACTGAACCTAAATCAGGTAGGAAACCATGGGACTCACTGGCGGGGATCGTTTCGAATTTGCCTCCAGCAACGGCTGTGGAACCTTCATACTGCGGATAGTACGGGTCCACGGCCACGACGGTATCGCCAGGGTCGATGAGCGCCTGAATCACCGTCGCGATGCCAACCGACGAGCCGGATGTAGCGAGCAACTCGGTGGCAGGGCTCACCTCGACCCCGTGCTGGCGCGCATACCAACCGGCAATGGCGTCAAGATATTGTGGCAAACCGTCAAATGGCGGATAGCGGAATTCGGATGGATCGTGTGCAGCGGCGGCGAGCGCATCCTGCACAAACGCTGGCGGTTGCCCGTCGGGATTGCCTTTGCTCAAATCGATGATGTCTTGACCATTGGCAATGGCGGCCGCCGCTCGTGCATCTGCTTCGGCAAAGGGATTGCCGGGAAGGTTGGCCGCTCGCTTGGAAATCAGTGCCGCGGTGTGCACTGGCATGATGCATCTCCCTCGCCCATCGTCACGCGGGAAGCGTTGTCGATGAGCCTCCCGCAGTTCCCCTCAAACGTTGGCCCGACCGCGCTGAACAAATCGGCCGGTGATTGCTAAGGTACGGGAGCTTTGTCTCCAGTGCAACGGCGTGTCTATATGCAGTATTTATGGCAGGTTACAAACAGCAAAATTCGTGCGGCATGGCAGAATGTGGGGTATGACTGAGACTCATGTGAACACTGTTGCCAATTCTCCTGCCTCTGCTGCCAATAATCGTCCGCTCGGCACGCCGATGGGCAAGCATCCCACCCGCGTGTTGTTCCTGGGATCCGGCGAGCTGGGCAAGGAAGTAACGATCGAGCTGATGCGTCTGGGCGCTTGGGTATGCGCCGCCGACTCTTACGCAGGGGCCCCGGCACAGCAGGTGGCGCACGAGTATCGAGTGCTGGATATGGCGAACGCCGCCCAGCTGCAGGCACTGTTCGACGAAGTGGAGCCGGACATCATCGTGCCGGAGGTTGAGGCTATCGCCACCGATGTGTTGGCCGGGGCTGCAGCCGCCGGAGCTCAGGTGGTGCCGAGTGCCGAGATTGCCGCGATTTGCATGGATCGCGAGCGACTGCGTGTACTGGCTCATGAGGAATTGGGCCTGCCGACCACGCCGTACCGTTTTGCTGGTTCTCTGGAGGAGCTGCGCGCCGGCGCCGCCGAGGTGGGCTATCCGTGCGTGGTCAAGCCGGTGATGAGTTCGTCCGGTCACGGTCAGTCTGTGGTGCGTACGGCCGATGCGATTGATGCCGCTTGGATTGAAGCCCAGGAAGGCCGCCGAGCTGCGGATGAAGGCGATGTATCCCGCGTGATTGTGGAGGCTTTGGCTCCGTTGGAGCGCGAGTTGACGGTGCTGACGGTGAGCTCTTCGGCCGGTATTGTGACTTGCGCTCCGATCGGCCAGCGCCAAGAGTCCGGCGATTATCGCGAATCCTGGCAGCCGGCAACCGAGCCGAATGGTGAAGCCGAGCGTGCCCAGGAGATCGCACGCGCTGCGGTCGAGGGTTTGGTGGCCCGTGCTCAGAAGGCCGGCGAAACCGGCTGGGGCGTGTTCGGCGTGGAGCTCTTCGTGTTGACCGATGGCTCGATTTTGTTCAATGAGGTATCCCCCCGCCCGCACGACACGGGTATGGTGACCATGGCATCGCAGCGTTTGAGCGAGTTCGCTCTGCATGCGCGCGCAATCCTGGGCCTGCCGATCACGCCTGCGCACGTGGCATTGAGCCTGCCGAATGGTGCCGTTGCCGCCAGCCATGCGATTGTGGTGGAAGGCGACGGCGAAGCCGAATTCACCAATGTGGCTGAGGCTTTGGCCGAGCCCGGCACTGACCTGCGCATCTTCGCCAAGCCGGAAGTGCATGGCCATCGCCGTATGGCCGTGGCACTGGCCATCGGCGGCGACGAGGCCGACGCGCGAGCCAAGGCAGAGCGTGTAGCCGACGCGCTGAAAATCGACGTTCGATAAACCCCGCGGGGTGTCAGCTATCGTTGATACCCTTTTACCGTTAGTTCACCCAGAATTCCACTCCTGAAAGGCGAGTTATGGAGAAGCTGGAAAAGCTCTACGAGGGCAAGGCCAAGCAACTGTACGCAACCGACGATCCCGACATCCTGTGGGTCGAATACAAGAACACCGCCACCGCCGGCGACGGTGAGAAGAAAGAGGACTTCACCGGCAAGGGCCGTCTGAACAACCTCATCACCACCATCATCTTCGACCTGCTCAAGGCTCGCGGCATCGACAGCCACCTCGTCAAGCGCGTGAACGACACCGCTCAGCTGGTGCGCAAGATGGACATGTTCCCGCTGGAGATCGTGCTGCGCAACACCGCCGCCGGCCACTTCTGCTCCCGTCTGGGCGTTGAGGAAGGCCTGCCGCTCAAGGAGCCGGTGCTCGAGTACTTCCTGAAGAACGATGATTTGCATGATCCGTTCGTCAACGACGATGATCTGGTGGCTCTGGGCGTGTGCACCCGCCAGGACCTGGCCGAAATCGCTCCGCTGGCCCGCAAGATCAACGAGGCGCTGATTGACATCTTCGCCAAAATCGACGTCAAGCTCGTGGACTTCAAGATCGAAATGGGCCGTGCCTCCGATGGTACGCTGCTGCTGGCCGACGAGATCACCCCGGATTCCTGCCGCCTGTGGGATCAGCGCGATCACTCCGGCAAGGTCGAGCACCTGGACAAGGATCTGTTCCGCCGCGGTCTGGGCTCCATCATCCCGGCCTACGAGGAGATCGAAGGCCGTCTGGCCGAACTGGCCAAGTCCGAAGGCATCGAAGTCGCCTGATTCATTTCTTTTGGCTCCCCTCTGATGAAGGGAGCCAATTTGTCTTTTTACGATTGTTAGGAAAGGATTTCCATGGTTTTCCGCGTTTATGTGGAAAAGAAGCCCGGCTTTGATGTCGAAGCGCAGCAGCTCGCCGGCGAACTGTGCACCATTCTGGGCGTCACCGGCCTGACGGGCCTGCGCATCGTGAATCGTTACGATGCCGAGGGCATTTCCGAAGACCTGTTCAACCAGACCGTGCCCACCGTGTTCAGCGAACCTCAGGTGGACAATGTCTCCTACGACCTGCCCGACTTTGGCGATGCCAAGGTATTCGCCACCGAGTTCCTGCCCGGCCAGTTCGATCAACGCGCTGATTCCGCCGCCGAATGCATCCAGCTCATCTCCCAGGGCGAGCGTCCGACCGTGCGTTCCGCCAAGGTATACGCCCTCGAGGGCAATCTGACCGACGCGGACGTTGAGACCATCAAGCACTACGTCATCAACCCGGTCGAGGCTCGTGAAGCCAGCCTGGAAACTAAGGAAACCCTGAAGACCCAGGTGCCGGTGCCCGGCAAGGTGGAGGTCATCAAGGGCTTTGATGAGATGGACGCCGAGGCCGGCCAGAAGTTCATCGACGAGCGCGGTCTCGCCATGGATCTCGCCGATCTGGAGTTCTGCCAGAAGTACTTCGCCGAGGAAGGCCGCGAGCCTACCATCACCGAAATCAAGGTAATCGACACCTACTGGTCCGACCACTGCCGCCACACCACGTTCGGCACCGAGCTGGACGAAGTGAACATCGATGACGCCGTGGTCAAGGCCGCATTCGACCGTTATCTCGAGATGCGCCACGAGCTCGGACGCGACGCCAAGCCGGTGTGCCTGATGGACATGGGCACCATCGGCGCCAAGTGGCTGAAGAAGAACGGCATTCTGACCGGTCTGGACGAGTCCGAGGAAATCAACGCCTGCACCGTCAAGGTCAAGGTTGATGTGAACGGCCACGACGAGGACTGGCTGTTCCTGTTCAAGAACGAGACCCACAACCACCCCACCGAAATCGAACCATTCGGTGGCGCCGCCACCTGCATCGGCGGCTGCATCCGCGATCCTCTGTCCGGCCGCTCCTACGTGTACCAGGCCATGCGTGTGACCGGTGCCGCCGACCCGACCGTGCCGGTCTCCCAGACTCTGGAAGGCAAGCTTCCGCAGCGCAAGCTCGTGACCACCGCTGCCGCCGGCTACAGCTCCTACGGCAACCAGATCGGTCTGGCCACCGGCCAGGTCGATGAGATCTACCACCCGGGTTACGTGGCCAAGCGTATGGAGGTTGGCGCTGTGGTCGCCGCCACTCCGGCCGATCATGTGCGCCGTGAGACTCCTGCTCCGGGCGACAAGATCATCCTTTTGGGTGGCCGCACCGGTCGTGACGGCATCGGCGGTGCCACCGGCGCATCCAAGGCCCACAATGTGGAGTCGCTGGAACTCGACGGCGCTGAGGTGCAGAAGGGCAACGCTCCTGTGGAGCGCAAGCTGCAGCGACTGTTCCGCCGCGGCGATGCCTGCCGTCTGATCAAGCGCTGCAACGATTTCGGCGCTGGCGGTGTTTCCGTGGCGGTCGGCGAGCTGGCTGACGGCCTGTACGTGGATCTGAACACCGTGCCGAAGAAGTACGAAGGCCTGGATGGCACCGAACTGGCCATTTCCGAATCCCAGGAGCGTATGGCCGTGGACGTGGCCGCTGAGGATGTGGACGAGTTCCTCGGCTACGCCCGCGAGGAGAACCTCGAGGCCACGGTGATCGCCACTGTGACCGAGGACCCGCGCATGGTGATGACCTGGAACGGCGACGAGATCGTGAACCTCTCCCGTGAGTTCCTAGCATCCAACGGTGCTTCCAAGCATCAGATCGTGCACGTCGAAGCCCAGCAGGCCTACGCCGTGCCGTCCGAGTGGACCACTGGTTCCCTCTCCGATCGCTTCCACGCGTTGGTGACCAACCTCAACGTGGCTTCCAACAAAGGCCTGTCCGAGCGCTTCGATTCCACTATCGGCGCTGGCACCGTGCTGATGCCGTTCGGCGGCGTCAAGCAGCTCACCCCGAACGAGGCCATGGTGGCCAAGTTCCCGGTGTTCGGCGAGACCACCACCGCTTCCGCGATGGCTTGGGGCTTCAACCCGTACATCATGGAGAAGAACCAGTTCACCGGCGCCTACCTGTCCGTGGTCGAGTCGCTGGCCAAGCTGGTGGCCGCAGGCTTCGAACATGAGAAGGCCTACCTGAGCTTCCAGGAATACTTCGAGAAGCTGCGCGACGAGCCGGAACGCTGGGGCAAGCCGACCGCCGCCGTGCTTGGTGCCCTGATGGCCCAGGTCGATCTGGGCGCCGGCGCCATCGGCGGTAAGGATTCCATGTCCGGCTCCTTCGAGGATCTGGATGTGCCGCCGACCCTGATCTCCTTCGCCGTGGCCGTGGGCAATATGAAGCGCGCCACCTCCCCTGAGTTCAAGGGCGCCGGCCACCGCATCGTGCGTATCGCACCGCGTTACCTGGCCGATGGCCTGACTCCGGATAAGGATGCGCTGCTCGATGCCTTCGCACTGGTCGAGGAACTCACCGACTTCCACACCGCTCTGGCCGTGTCCACTCCGGGCTATGGCGGCACCGCCGAGGCTCTGTTCAAGATGACCGTGGGCAACGGCATCGGCGTGGAGCTGAACGATGGCATCACCGCCGACGATCTGTTCGCTCCGGCTTACGGCTCGTTCATTGTGGAGCTCAAGGACAACGAGAAGATCCCGGCCGTCTCCAACCTGGTTGAGGTGGGCGAAATCGGTGTGACCACCGAGGCCTACGCATTCAGCGCCGCCGGCGAAACCATCGACTTGGCCGAACTGCAGAACGCTTGGGAAGGCGGCATCGAGTCCGTGTTCCCGTACCGTTCCAAGGGCGCCGAAAAGGGTCAGACGGTAGAGACCATCGACTTCCACACCGAGGCCGCCGGCATGAAGAAGACCGTGTACACGGGTTCTGGCGTGGCCAAGCCGCGCGTCATCATCCCGGTGTTCCCGGGCAACAACTGCGAGTATGATTCCGCAGCCGCCTTCGAGCGCGCCGGCGCCGAAGCGCACACGCTGGTGATCAACAACCTGACCCCGGCTGCCGTGGCCGAATCCACCGCCGCTCTGGTTGAGGAAATCAACAAGAGCCAGATCGTGATGATCCCCGGTGGCTTCTCCGGTGGCGACGAGCCGGATGGCTCCGCCAAGTTCATCACCGCGTTCTTCCGTGCTCCGGCCGTCACCGAAGCGGTGCGCGACCTGCTGAAGAACCGCGATGGCCTGATGCTCGGCATCTGCAACGGCTTCCAGGCGCTGATCAAGCTGGGTCTGGTGCCGTTCGGCGATATCGTGCCGATGACCGCCGAATGCCCGACGCTGACGTTCAACACCATCGGCCGCCACCAGAGCCGCCTGGTGCGTACGCGCGTGGCCTCCAACCTGTCTCCATGGCTGTCCAAGACCTCTGTGGGTGACGTGCACACCGTGGCCATCTCCCACGGCGAAGGCCGTTTCGTGGCCTCCGACGAGGTGCTGGCTCAGCTCAAGGCCAACGGTCAGATCGCCACCCAGTACGTGAACGAGGCGGGCGTGCCCGGCATGGACCTCGATGTGAACCCGAACGGTTCCCTCCTGGCCATCGAGGGCATCACCAGCCCGGATGGTCGCGTGTTCGGCAAGATGGGTCACTCCGAGCGTTCCGGCAACGGCCTGTATGTGAACGTGCCCGGCGATAAGTACCAGCCGATCTTCGAGGCCGGCGTGGAATACTTCGCCGCCTGAGTTCCTGACTCACTAGGTATTGCCACATAATTCAAGGGAGGTCTTCGGGCCTCCCTTTTTTCGTGTGGTTGCGTAGTCCCGCAGTTATGCCTGTATCTTTCGTTCGGCCATAAGATGGAAAACATGAATGCAGCAACAGCCAGGCAGCTCACTCACGTAGAACATGAGTTCGGACCGGTATGGGATAGTCAATCGCGCATGCTGATTTTGGGTTCGATGCCGAGCCCGAAGTCCCGCGAAGCAGCGTTCTATTACATGCATCTGCGCAATCGGTTCTGGCCGGTCATGGAAGCGTTGTTCGCCGACCCCGCCAATTCACTTGACCATACCGGCGGCTCCCCTGAGTCACGTCGCGTCTTCGCTTTGCGCCACGGGATAGCGCTGTGGGACGTGATTGCTTCGTGCGATATCACCGGGGCCAGTGATGCCAGCATCCGCAACACGGTTCCCAATGATCTCACGCCGATTCTGCGCGGCGCACCAATATCGCATATCTTCACCACCGGCGCGAAAGCCGCACAGCTGTACCGCAAGTTCATCGCGCCAGAACTAGCCGCAGCCGGATTCGATATCGACATGACACCATTACCATCCACCAGTCCAGCCAATGCTGCCAAGCATTTGTCTGACCTTATCGACGATTACCGCAATGCCTTCCGCGCTGCAGGCATATCGGTGAACGCATAACTGATTCTGTAAGTACGCGTTTGTGTAGATTGCTGGCCGCAGCTCACGCACATGCAGCTGGCCAAAGTTTGGCAAATAATCGCAAACCTCTGCTCACCGGAATAGCTCAGGAGTAGATTGGGCATCATGGCTGACTCAAATGCGATGAACAATGACGTGTATGCAACAGTACTTACTGGTGGATTTGGCAGTATCCGTGGCTCACATTGCCCAGGCATAGAAGCGTTGGAAGTGTTCACAGAGACGACCAACACGGCCGCCGGAGCGAATGGTAATCTCTCAAGCAATTCCAGCACAATTACCTTGGCCAAGGCAGGTGTGCTCGCTGACGTGCCCTCCCCCACTTGGATTGAGCGTGACGGCAATCTGCTTTATGCCGTGCTTGAAGATACCAACGAGGTTGCCGCGTTTCGTATCGAGCACACGAATGAGGCAAACCATAACGCCGTGGAGCCTCGCCTGATTGAGCTGTCTCGCGTGGCCGCTCAAGGTGAAAGTCCTACTCATGCAGCGGTTGCCGTCGATGATCGCGGCGCGAAGCATCTGATTGTGGCCAATTATGCGGATGGACATGTCTGCGTGTATCCCATCGCCGCCGATGGAGCGGTACACGATGCAGCACAGGTGCTGGCCGGAAAAGGCCGCGGTCCGCTGCCTGCCCAGGAAGGCCCGCACGCGCATTGGATTCTCCCGCTGCCGGACGGCCGTATACTTTCCACTGATTTAGGTGCCGATCGTATTTATGTGCATCATTGGGACTCCGGCAAGCTGGTGCGCGATGGCGCGGTGCAGCTTGCACCCGGCACTGGCCCCCGCGATATGCATCTTCTGCCGGTAGTTGGCGGCACTGCGGCGCACAATTGGCGCGTGGCCGTAGTCGGTGAATGGGGCAACACGGTAACGCTGCTTGGACCTGTGGCAGACTCGAACAGCGCTGACGGCATCCATGCACTGCAAACCGTGGAGCTCGGCGGCGATCCACTCGATCAAGCCGCATCGCTGGCTTTCGTGCCATGGAAGGCGCTACGAGCTGGAGATTCCGCCACAGACACGTCCGGTATTGCATACGTTGGTTTGCGCGGTTCCGAACGCATCATGGCACTGAGCTGGAACGGTGAGCAGTTGCAACGGATGGCCGCGACCAGCGAACCCGGTTGGCAAGGTCATGGCATCGACTGCGGCGGCAGCCGACCACGCCATATTCTGCCAATCGGCAACCTGTTGCTCGTGGCCAACGAGGTATCCAACAATGTGACGGCGTTCGTGCTTGCATCCAATGGCGAACCCACAGTAGCCGCCAATCTCCCGTCCGGCTCCCCCCACCGTGTTCACGCTGCTATAGCCATGGCAATACGCCTCATCATCGTCGTGTTTCCGTGGACCGCAACATAATTCCGGAAACGCGACACGGCAGCGCCGCACGATTTGCGTTCAAGTATGGTTGAGGCGCTTTACTAAGAATTGTTAGCGCTCACGGACATACCGTGATGTTATCGATAAACAGCTTGTGTGTTACGGAAACCATGCACGGTGTCCCCGCGGCGCACGACATGCGAACACGAAGGAGCAACAATGAAGTATCGCAGCGTTGGCAAGTCCGGTCTGAAGATCAGCGAAGTCGCCTTGGGCAGCTGGGTCACCGATCTCAAGGGCACCGCAGCCGAGGATGTGGCCAAGCAAACCGTGAAACTGGCGTACGACAACGGCATCAACTTCTACGATTGCGCCGACGCTTACTCAGGCGGTGCAGCGGAGCGCTTCCTCGGCGAAGTGCTGAAGGAGTACCCGCGCAAGGAACTGGTGATCTCCAGCAAGGTCTTCTTCCCCACCGGCGAAGGCGTGAACGATCGCGGCCTGTCCCGCAAGCACATCTTCGAGAGCATCGACCAGACGCTGAAGAACATGCAGCTTGACTATCTGGACATGTACTTCTGCCATCGTTTTGACGAGACCACCGACCTGACCGAGACCCTGCGCGCCATGAGCGATCTGGTGGGCCAGGGCAAGGTTCTCTACTATGGCGTTTCCGAGGAATGGGGCTCCGCCCGTCTGGAAGAAGCCCAGCGCATCATCGACCGCTACAACCTGTACCCGATCACCGTGGTGCAGCCGCAGTACAACCTGAACGACCGCTACATCGAGCATGAAATCATGGGTACCTGCCGTAAGCTCGGCATCGGCATCACCACGTTCTCCCCGCTGGCCCAGGGCCTGCTGACCGGCAAGTACCGCAAGGGCCAGCCGCTGCCGGCAGGATCCCGCGCCACCTGGCAGTCCGACCATCAGATCAACGACCTGCTGACCGACGAGAACCTCGACAAGGTCGAGCAGCTGCGCAAGGTCGCCGACGAGCTCGGCACGAACCTGCCGATTCTGTCGATGGCCTGGATTCTGCAGCATCCGGAAATCAGCTGCGTCATCGCCGGCGCCTCCAAGCCGAGCCAGCTGGAGAACAACATCAAGGCTTCCGGCTTCGAGATTCCGGCTGATGCCATGGCTGAAATCGACAAGATCACTGGCTTCCACCGCTTCGAGCGTCACGTGGGCTGATAGCCTGCATGCATTACGCGCCGAAATCGCTGTCGCCTTGGGCCTCCGCCTTGGCGATGGCGATTTCGGCGTTTTTTGCTGTGCGCTCAAGCACCTGCTCATAGCCGGTCAATGCGGCGAACGGCATGAACTGGGCGGCACGCTTGCTCCGCGGCATTCGCGGATGCTTGTGTGACACATGGCGCGGCAAACCAATGATGTCGTCATATTCATGGGCTTCCCGCAACGTCATGCCCTATGCCCTCCTATCTGAGCATTACGCTCCAAACCAGTGGCCCCTTTTTCCATATTCATGGCCTTGACGACCGCGTTCTTGCCGAATCGTTGTTTGATATTGAGCAGCGTTTGCTCAATGGTCTCGTCAGCCTCAGTCCGATCATCCGCATCAGCACCGACCCGCGCCGACATTATGGCATCGATTCCTCGGCAATGCCCCGACTCCGCATTGGTTCCAACACCCAATCCCATTTGTTCGAACAAATCAAGCTGCTCGTACCGCTTGCCCGCCGCTAGTTCTGCCGGCGTGGCTATGTCATCGGCAACCACCGTCAAACGCCGTACCAATAGCCGTCGATCCGCAATGCGCTCGAACAGCATCGCCATTGCTTTTCGAATACGTTCGGCGGATGCGGTGTAATCGCCTAATCCGATAGAGCCCACCGCGGGCTTAGGCACTTTACGCCCGTAATGGTCATAGGCCACCGGCCCTCGATATTCCTTCGCAGCCCGCTTCGCCAATACACGCATAACACAATCTTCACAATCATCAAGCTTCGAAGCGTCAAGGCTGCCGATGTCATACCCCACAACCAGTGTGAGACGATTCGTCTTCACACCTTTATCCACCAAATCAAGCGCGAGCGCGTCCGCCATCTCCTTGGTGATCAATCTTGCCGTATGCCACACCGCCGGACCGGTGAGCACCTGACCGATGCTAGTGCTGTGCGCCTCCGGCTCATAGTCCTTGATATCCGCAATCGTGCACGGCTCCCAACCCCACGCATGATCGATGAGCAGCTCCGCGTTCACACCGAACATGCGGTACAGCAGATCCTCGTTGTAATAATCCGAAGCACGCCCCAACGAACATCGAGCAATATCGCCCATAGTCAGCAGCCCGATTTTTTCGAGTTTGCGCGCATAGCCACGACCCACTCGCCAAAAATCCTTCAACGGCCTATGCCCCCACAGCAATCTCCGGTATGACATTTCATCGAGCTCGGCCACACGCACACCGTCCTTATCGGCGGGCATATGCTTGGCAACGATGTCCATCGCCACTTTGGCCAAGTACATATTGGTGCCGATGCCAGCCGTGGCCGTGATGCCGGTTTCAGCGAGAATGTCCCGCACGATGGTCATGGCCATCTCATGCGGCGTCATACGCAGCGCACGCAGATATGACGTGGCATCGATGAACACCTCATCTATCGAGTAGACGTGAATGTCCTCAGGCGCGGCATATTTCAGGTAGATGCCGTAAATGCGCCCACTCACCTCCAGATAATGCGCCATGCGCGGCGGCGCAATCACCATAGTGGCCTTAAGCCTCGGATCCGCGGCCAGTTCGCGGGCATAATAGGACTCACCCATCAGCCGTCCGCCCGGAGCATGAACCGCGCGCTCCATATTGACCTGAGCCAGCCGCTGCCTCGCCTCAAATAAACGAGGCCTGCCGGGAATGCCGTACGCTTTCAGCGATGGAGACACAGCCAGGCAAATGGTCTTATCCGTGCGAGTCTCGTCCGCCACCACTAGATGAGTGGTCAACGGGTCAAGCTTTCGCGCCGCGCATTCCACGGAGGCGTAAAAGGATTTCAAATCAATGGCCAGATACACGCGGCCACGCTGATTATCCAATCAATACCTCCCTTCGGCAATAACATTACCCATTATAGCAAAATAATCGAACATTTGTTCGAGAACCTGCAATGAATGGCCCCCAATAAGAAACGTGCGCGGAAACACGATGATGTAGCCGCCGATTGGTAGGGTTAACAGGTAGTGAATCCCCCTGCTTGAAAAGGAGCTTTGGCTTGTCGGCTGAACTCGAAGACATTCATGAGGAATGTGGCATCTTCGGCGTATGGGGCCATCCCGACGCCGCCCGACTCACCTATTTCGGTCTGCACGCGCTGCAACATCGCGGCCAGGAAGGCGCCGGCATCGTCTCCAACGACAACGGCCATCTCATCGGCCACCGCGGACTCGGTCTGCTCACCCAAGTGTTCAGCGACGAGCGTGAAATCGAACGGCTGAAGGGCAACCGCGCCATCGGACATGTACGCTACGCCACGGCCGGTTCCGGCACCACGGACAACATCCAGCCGTTCATCTTCCGTTTCCATGACGGCGATGTGGCGCTGTGCCACAATGGCAATCTGACGAATTGCCCGTCGCTGCGCCGCAAGCTGGAAGACGAAGGCGCGATCTTCCACTCGAACTCCGACACCGAAGTGCTCATGCACCTGATCCGCCGCTCCCTGCAGCGCACCTTCATGGACAAGCTCAAGGAAGCCCTGAACACGGTGCACGGCGGCTTCGCCTACCTGCTCATGACCGAAGACGCCATGATCGGCGCCCTCGACCCGAACGGCTTCCGCCCGCTCTCCCTCGGCAAGATGAAGAACGGCGCCTATGTGCTCGCCTCCGAAACCTGCGCCCTGGACGTGGTCGGTGCCGAACTGGTGCGCAACATCCGCCCGGGTGAAATCGTGGTGGTCAGCGACCACGGCTACAAGATCATCCAGTACACCAACAACACCCAGCTGGCCATCTGCTCGATGGAATACATCTACTTCGCACGCCCGGACTCCGATATCTACGGTGTCAACGTGCATTCCGCCCGCAAGCGCATGGGCGCTCGCCTTGCCGCGGAGTCCCCGGTGGATGCCGATATGGTCATCGGCGTGCCGAACTCCTCGCTTTCCGCAGCATCCGGCTATGCGGAGGCCGCCGGCCTGCCCAACGAGATGGGTCTGATCAAGAACCAGTACGTGGCCCGCACCTTCATCCAGCCCACGCAGGAGCTGCGCGAGCAGGGCGTACGCATGAAGCTTTCCGCCGTGCGCGGTGTGGTCAAAGGCAAGCGCGTCATCGTCATCGACGATTCCATCGTGCGAGGCACCACCTCCAAGCGCATCGTGCAGCTGCTCAAGGAAGCCGGCGCCGCCGAAGTGCATATGCGCATCAGCTCCCCGCCACTCAAGTACCCCTGCTTCTACGGCATCGATATCTCCACCACTAAGGAGCTGATCGCCGCCAAGATGAGCGTGGATGAAATCCGCGACTACATCGGCGCCGACTCCCTGGCCTACCTCTCCCTCGACGGCCTGGTGGAATCCATCGGTCTGAACGCCGATGCCCCATACGGTGGTCTGTGCGTGGCCTACTTCAACGGCGACTACCCCACCGCCCTCGATGACTACGAGGCCGACTTCCTGAAGTCCCTCACCCCCGAGGACCGTGTCCGCCTGCCCGAATTCGCACTGTACAAGAGCAAGTACATCGGCAACGAATACAACACCGTGCAGCCGGAAAACGACTGAAGCAATACAAGCCCAAGCCCAAATACGTAAATAAGAAAGGCCATTTCATGCCAAAAGCATATGAGAACGCCGGCGTAAGCGTCGAAGCCGGATACGAAGTCGTCAAGCGCATCAAGTCCCACGTGGCGCGCACCAACCGTCCCGGCGTGGTGGGCGGCATCGGCGGCTTCGGCGGTCTGTTCGACCTGGCTTCCCTGGGTTATAAGGAACCGGTGCTGATCTCCGGCACCGACGGCGTGGGCACCAAGCTTATGGTGGCCAAGATGGTCGGCAAGCACAACACCATCGGCATCGACTGCGTGGCGATGTGCGTCAACGACATCGCCGCCCAGGGCGCCGAACCACTGTTCTTCCTCGATTACATCGCCTGCGGTAAGAACGATCCGGCTCTGCTCGAGCAGGTCGTGGCCGGCGTGGCCGACGGCTGCGTCGAAGCAGGATCCGCGCTGGTTGGCGGCGAAACCGCCGAAATGCCGGGCATGTATGACGAAGACGAGTACGATCTGGCTGGCTTCTCCGTGGGCGTGGCCGAAAAGTCCGCCATCGTAGACGGCTCCACCATCACCGAAGGCGACACGCTGATCGGTCTTCCTTCCACCGGCGTGCACTCCAACGGCTTCTCCCTGGTGCGCAAGGCCCTCTTCGAGCAGGCCGGCTACACCGTGGATACCGAACTGGATGAGCTCGGCGGCGCCAAGCTCGGCGACGTACTGCTGACCCCGACCAAGATCTACGTCAAGGCGCTCTCCCCGCTGTTCAAGGCAGGAGTGGTCAAGGGCGTCGCCCACATCACCGGCGGTGGCTTCATCGAGAACGTGCCGCGCATGATTCCGGACGGTCTTGCCGCTGAAATCAACCTCGGCTCCTGGCCTGTGCTGCCGATCTTCAACGTGCTGGAGAAGGCCGGCGAGATCGACCACAAGGAGATGTACAACATCTTCAACATGGGCATCGGCATGGTGCTGGCCGTTCCGGCAGAGCGCGCCGAAGAGACCCTGAAGCTGCTTGAATCCAACGGTGAAACCGGCTATGTGATCGGCCAGATCACCAAGGACACCGACGGATCTCAGATCACGCTTAAGTAACGTTTAGCAAGTCGTATCTTGGCTCCCCTTGTTGAAGGGGAGCCAACTCATTGGAAAGGACAATCATGAGTCAGAAAGTTCTCGTCATCGGCTCCGGTGCACGCGAGCACACCATTGCGTACACGCTGCTCAAGTCCCCCAGCGTTGACGAAGTCACCGTGGCTCCGGGCAACCCCGGCATGGCCAAGGACGGCATCCACATCACGCAGCTGAGCCAGTCCAACCATGCCGCACTCATCGATTTCGTGCAGCAGAACGGTTACGACTGGGTTTTCGTCGGTCCGGAAGTGCCGCTGATCGAAGGCATTGTGGATGATTTCGCCGCTGCCGGCATCAAGGCGTTCGGCCCAAACAAGGCCGCTGCCCAAATCGAGGGCTCCAAGGACTTCGCCAAGCAGCTCATGGAGCGCCACAACATCCCCACCGCCAAGTACCAGACCTTCAGCGATCTGGAACTCGCCAAGGACTATGTGAACGAGCATGGCGCTCCGATTGTCATCAAGGCTGACGGTCTGGCCGCCGGCAAGGGCGTGACCGTGGCCATGGACCTGCACATCGCCATCCGTGCGCTCGAAGACATCTTCGTAGACCACCGTTTCGGTTCCGCCGGCGCCAAGGTCGTTATCGAGGACTTCCTCGAGGGCCAGGAATTCTCCCTGATGAGCTTCGTCAACGGCACCGAATTCTGGCCGATGCCCATCTCCCAGGATCACAAGCGCGCCTACGACGGTGACGAAGGCCCGAACACCGGCGGTATGGGCGCCTACAGCCCGGTCCCCCAGATTCCGCAGTCCGTGGTCGAGGAAGCCATCGAAAAGATCGTGCGCCCCACCGTCGAAGGTATGGCCGAGGAAGGCACCCCGTTCACCGGCATCCTCTATGCCGGTCTGATCGCCACCGCCGACGGCCCGAAAGTCATCGAGTTCAACGCCCGCTTCGGCGACCCGGAAACCGAGGTGGTGCTTCCGAAGCTCACGTCCGACTTCGGTGCCGGCATCAGCACCATTTTGAACAACGGCACCCCGGAATTCACGTGGGACGAGTCCAATGCCACCCTCGGCGTGGTACTCGCCTCCAAGGGCTATCCGGAGAACGTCATCAAGGGTGCCCGCGTGCCCGAGATCGAAGTCGACGAGGATTCCCACGTCTATTACGCTGGTGTCGTCTCCGATGGCAAGGGCGGTCTCGTGGCCAACTCCGGCCGTGTGCTGCTCGTCGAAACCTCCGCCCCGGACATCAAGTCCGCGCAGGACAAGGTGTACGCAATCATCGACAAGCTCGAACTTCGCGGCTTGTTCTATCGCCACGATATCGGCTTCAAAGCCTTGAAGTAGCAAAAGCAGCACATCTGCTGCGTTGCAGTCTCGTCGACGTGCTTTCGCACACCTCCCGCGGCGCGGCAATATATGCTTTGCCCCTGTACCTGTAAATAAGTTAGGTACAGGGGCAAAGCTATAGTTAGTGACAGTTTGTCCGGAAGGAATCACCGTACTTTATGTTGAATAACAATCACGCCGGCAAGTTTGCCGCTGCTGCCGCCTGCATCGCGGCTCTCGCTCTTCCGATGGGCATTGTCCCCATGGCCACCGCTGCGGAAGCCGCTTCCGGTCCCGTGGCTTCCTCCCGCGCATTTCCTGCGGTCAAGACCACTCGCCACATCGCCGTCGGCGTGGAATCCACTTCCACTGACGCCTCTGGCGATTGGGGTGACGTTGAATCCCTGAACGTACCGCAAACCAAGTCCCAAGCGGAAAAGGATGCGGAAGCCAAGGCAAAGGCCGAGTCTGAAGCTCAGGCTGCGGCATCTGCAGCTGCAAGCCGTAACGCCGCACGTAGCTCTATCAGCACCGGCACCTCCTCCTCCGCTACGGCAGACGCTCCGGTTTCCGGCAGCGCTTCCGATTTGGTGGCTTATGCGCTGCAGTTCCAGGGTGCTCCTTATGTGTACGGTGGCACCACGCCCAGCGGTTGGGATTGCTCCGGCTTCACCTCCTATGTATTCGCTCACTTCGGCATCACCCTGCCGCGCATCGCCGCCAATCAGGGTTCAGCCGGTACACGAGTTTCGACTCCTCAAATTGGCGATTTGATGGTCAGCGCCACTCATACTGGCATCTACATCGGCAACGGCATGATGATTCACGCCATGAACCCGGCTCAGGGCACGCAGGTCACCCCGGTGATGAGCGGCATGACTTATTACCGTGTGCTGCAGTAAGCTTTATTAGGCATTAAGAAGGCTGGTCTTGATTCAATCAAGACCAGCCTTTTGCATATGAAGTTCTTATCAGCTCATCTTGGTCATGGCATTGACGAGTCCCGTGCGGAGTTCATCCAACGGCGGGTAAACCAGCTGCAGCGTATCCGGGAATTGCGGCTTGGAAACCACGGTTTTGATATGGCTGAAGGTTTCGAAGCCTGCCTTGCCATGATAGGCGCCCATGCCCGAGGCACCCACGCCGCCGAAGGGCAATCGACTGGATAGCAGTTGCGCCAACGTCAACGAATAGCCCAGTGAGCCGGAAGAGGTCCGTCGCTCGAATGCCAGGCGTACCGCCCTACGATTCGAAAACACGTATGCGGCAAGCGGGCGAGGGCGGCTGTTGATGAACCGAATGGCGGCATCGGCGTCCTTGACCACCACAATCGGCAGAATCGGGCCGAATATCTCCTCCCCCATCACCGGCGCGTCCGGCTGCGTGCCGAACAGCACGGTGGGAGCGATATACCGAGTTTCGCGGTCGACTTTGCCGCCACATACCACTCGCCCTGCGGAATCAATCACACCTGGAATAGGCATGATCTCAGTCTGCTGCTGTTGCTTCTCGGCAACGGATGGTTGAGCATTATGTGAACCGATGGCGTCAATTCCCGCATTGATGCGCCGTCCAACCATCTCCGCAGCGGCGCCAACGGCGGATGCGGCCTTGATAAGCGGTGAGCTGGGCTCTTGCGGCGGTACGGTTCCGGCAGGCAGCAGCTTGAGCAGGCGCTCAAAATGGCGATCATTGATGATGCGACCGTAATCCTTTGACGCTTCCGGATTTTCACCGTAGAACTCGGTCACGGCTACGGCAATACGCTTGGCCAATGCCTCGGCGATATCCGGTGTGGCAAGCACATAATCAGGGGCCACGCAGGTCTGGCCGGCATTGGAGAACTTGCCCCACGCAATGCGGCGCGCTGCGGTATGCAAGTTCACCGTACTGTCCACGAAGCACGGCGACTTGCCGCCCAGTTCCAGCGTAACCGGCGTCAAGTGCCTGGCCGCAGCGGCCATCACAATCTTGCCGACGCGCTCCCCGCCTGTATAGAAAATATGGTCGAAATCGCAGTCCAGCAGCTCGCCGGTTTCCTTCGGACCGCCTTCCACCACCGCTATTGCTTCCTGATCCAAATATTGCGCAATGAGCTCGGCAATCAGTGTCGACGTGTGCGGCGAAAGCTCGGAAGGCTTCACACAGACCGCATTGCCGGCCGCTATCGCATCGGCGAGCGGCTCCAGAGCCAGCAGCACCGGATAGTTCCACGGCGCGATAACCAGCACCACGCCTTTCGGCTCGGCGATGGTCCAACCTTGAGCCGGCTGCAAGGACCACGGCATCGGCTTGTATTGCCGCCTCGTCCACAGCCCCAAACGATTACGCACGAATCTGGCTTCGGCGGCAATCAAATTCAATTCCATCAGCACGGTTTCGGCAGCCGGTTTGCCGAGGTCGGCGGTTTCGGCCTCGATGAAATCCTGACGATGGTCAGCAATCATGCGGCGAAGGGCGTCCAACTGCGCGCGGCGCCATGCCAACGGTCTGGTGCGCCCGGAAGCATAGGCGCGCTTGAGCTGGGTGAAGGATTCTGAAACCATAAGGTATGCCTTTCGCGTTACGGACGTATGCGCCAGACGGCTTGGGCCCGGCCGAAGTACGTGGTGCAGGAGTCGCCGGATAGTTCGTCATAGGTGATGGGATTGGCTCCGGCCACGCCAAGAAGTTCGGCACGACCGAGTAATTCCGGCAATCCGTCATCGTTATTTGCGGCGTGCGCCAGTATGCCGCCTTGCGTGGCGGCACCACTCTTATCATGCGCAGCACGTTTCATCAGCGCTCCACTGGGTGAAACATCGCGTGAAACATTTGCTGGGCGACGGCTCGCAGCAGCATCGTTTTCCGATAATGCCGCTCCAACCGCCACGCTGCCACCTGGCAGCACAATGATATGGCGGTCATCAGTCACATGGATAACGCCCTTGGCATCAGTCAAGGCAATAGACTCAAAGATGAGTTCGCTGGAATCCCAGCGTGAATCATCATGGGGATAGGGATTGATCACATGCTCGAATCGCGTGGTGACTTGCAGCTCTCGCCCCGCTGAGGCAAGAGCGCTACTGGAAATCGCACGATCACGAGCATCATATGCCGTGGCGACAAGTTCTCCCGGTGCATACGGCACACGGAATTCAGCCATGCATTGACGGACCGGAGCCGTGCCCACCACATTGCCGTTCAGTGTCAACTGCACGGTTTTACCGCCCGAAAACACCTGTACGATGGCCTCGCGACCTTCATAGCCGGCCCATGACCAGCTCTCCACGCCGTCATGCCCGCGCTCAATGAATCGTGAAGTACGGCCAGCGCGAGTGGAACCATCACCATACAGCAATTGCATCGGGCGTACGGTGATCGCGGGCGTGCGGCGAATGCCCGTCACAACTTGCCGATACAGCATCTGACCGGTGGGCATGCCGGTGATGTCGATGAGACCCGAACCTCCAAGCAAGCCTGGATATCGGCGGTACGGCCCGGTGGCTCGGCCACGAATGGCCATGCGATTGCCATATTCGCGCATCCATCCATACGGTTCGGGATTCGAATACGCCCACGCACTTACCGACGCCTCACCAATGTAATCCCAACCGGTCCACACAAAATCACCGATGAAATATGGCAATCGCTTGGCATCCGGCCATGTGTAGGCAATCTCCTGCGGGTAGGTTTCGCTGGCGCAGAATACGCGATCGGGGTGCTTGCGGTGGAATCGTTCCGGCCCTTGACGGCAGTAGTTCAGCCCGGCCACATCCACTTCATCGAATACGTCATTGGTTTGCCGCTGCATGATGCCGGTGGCGAGCGCGGCAGGCATCAGCTTGTCGATGGCCGTGAGCAGCGCCGGGCCTGACGCATGTTCCAGCGTGGTGTTGAGCCCGGGCTCCCCTTCCACTTTGGCGTCATGCTGGTCCATGTCGGCTTGGGTTTTCGCCGCCATCGTCAACGAGATCGGATTCACGCAGTCGATCACCGGCCGGTTAGGGTCGATCCCGCGAATAATCGAACGCATCGAGCGCGCGGCCTCGGCGGCACGTGGCGACTTGGTGTCCGCAATCTCATTGCCGATGGAATACAGCACCACGCTGGGGTGATTACGGTCCTTAGCGACCATCGAAGCCAAATCGTCGGCGTAATGTTCACGGAAGGAACCGGCGTAATCATAGCTGGTCTTATGCATCCACCACATGTCGAACGCCTCATCCATAACCAGCAGCCCAAGCTCGTCGCAGGCGTCGAGGAACGCTTTTGACAGTGGATTGTGGGCGGAGCGGATGGCGTTGAATCCTTGGGTTTTCATGATACGGGCGCGGCGATATTCAGCTTGCGGCAGGGTTGCCGCACCAAGAATGCCATTGTCGTGGTGCACGCAACCGCCGTTGAGAATCACACGCTCGCCATTGATGCGTAATCCGTGCTGGGCATCGCAGGTCAACGTACGGATGCCGAATCGCTCCTCGTGCGTATCAAGCGCGATGCCATCAGCATCATGCAAGGTGATATGCGCGGTGTAGAGTGTGGGCGAATCAGGCGACCAAAGCTGCGCGTGATCAATGGTGCCGTCGTTATCCTGGAATTCAGTCACGGCGCCGCCTGCCGCATCAGTGATGACCACATTGATGTACTGGCCAAGGATCAGCGGATTGTCGAGCGCGATCGACACCGCTGCGGCAACATCCTGACCATGCGCATCGGCAACAGTCGTGTCGATACGCACACCATCCGGGCGAATCACATCGGTTGAATCAGCAGTCCACAGCCAGACCGGCCGATAGATGCCCGAGCCTGAATACCAACGGGAGTTCGGCACATGGGAGTTATCGACAAGCACGGTTACTGTGTTGGCACCAGCGTGCAACAGGTCTGCGATATCGAGGTAGTAGTCGCCGTACCCATAGGTGAGTTCGCCGGCTGGTTCGTTGTTGACCAGTACCGTGGCGCCTGGGTAGACGCCTTCGAATTCGAGGAGACATGCGGCCGGAGGGTCTGCTAAGTCCAGCGTGGTGCGATATTCGTAGGTACCGCCCGGATAGTAGCCCGTATTGTAGCCATTGCCGGTGCGCGGGGTGCGCGGCTCGTGAATCATCGCGTCATGCGGAAGTGTGACGGGCTGCCATGCCCCCTTGCCGCCGCCTATGGAACGGAACTGCCAACCAGAGTTGATATTGACGCGCTTCATGGCTTTATTGTAGGTATGCAGGCTTCAAATTACAGACTGAAGTAGACGTTTCCGACAATTCACAGCACAAAATGGACGTTTGGAAAGCTCAATCCGTCCTATTTGGCGCTTCGAATACACCAGAATGTCAATTTGAGCCCGTGTTTTGCCATACTTAGGCTGGGCCGCTTTACGGCAACGGTACTGCAATTTTGGACGATCTACGCTCGCATTTTGCTGACTCGCCTGACGGCTCGCCACACTGCCTACAAACAACCCACTGGGTTGCTTGCTTTACGGCAATGTCATGAAATCCGTGTCTTTGAGGTAGTTCTTGCCTGCAGTGATGTCGTACTGAATGAGCTTGTAGTCGGCGAGCAGCTGCTTGGTCTCCTCGTCGAAATCATCCTCGCTCATCGGATTACCGTTCTGGTCCAAGTAGATGCTCTGGCCTTCCGGAATACGGTCCCAGCCTTGAATCTTATTGACCACCGGCGGCTCCATGGCCGCGATCTTCGAGTGCATTTCGGTCAGGAAGGCGAGATACGGCGACACCTTGGCATCCATATGCTCGGCGGCTTGCGCCACGAAGAAGTTCGGCGATGAGTAGGCGGCATCGTTCGTCTTGTTGCCTTGTGAGCTGGAGGCCTTGTTCGACCAGATGAAGTAATCGGTCAGGTGCAGTGCCAAGGAATTGTTATCGTCCTGGCTGGCGGAGGAGTAAATACCAGGCAGGTGATCGCCATAGAACACCACGGTGACCGGCTTGTCGAGCGCATCGAGCTCGTCCAAGAATTCCTGTGTGGCCTGATCGGTAATTTCCACACCTTTCTGATAAGTCTCGATGGACTCCTGCTCATCCTTCTCCAACGGCGTGCCCGTGGTGGATTCGGCGGTGTAGTCGTTGTTCTTGTACCACTCGTGGTAGGGCATGTGATTCTGCATCGTGATGATCTGGATGAACTTGTTCGACTTGCCGGACTTAATGCCTTCCAGCGCCGAATCATACGAGGACTTATCCGAGACGTATGGCGAATCGTCGATTTTGTCCTGATACTTGATCACATCCGGGCCGGTGAGCGTGTAGAAGTGCGAGAAACCGAACTTCTTGTAGTTCGTGGCGCGCGAATACATGCTGGACTCATACGGATGATAACCGAGCGAATTGGCGGGCGCACCCCACATCTGGTTGATGGTGGGCGCCCAATGCGCGCTCGGCACCAGCTGCTGGTACGGGCTGGTCAGAGAGGAATCGAAATTGGCCATGCTCAGCCCTGAAAGCCCCATGTATTCGAGGTTCGCCGTGCCACCGCCATAACCGGAGGAAAGCATCAGGCCGGAGGTTGTGCCTTCCTTGATCTTGCGGATATTCGGCATCGAATCCTTGTTCACTTTGAGGCCCGGCACACGGCTCGGGTCGGAGAAGGATTCGGAAAGCACGTACACCACGGTCGAGTCGGTGAGGTTCTGGGAACGGGAAGCGTTGATCTGCTTGGCCGCCTTGGTGTAGCGAGCGGCGACCTCTTGCATGGTCTCTTCGGAATAGTTGTCCGGCTTGTCCATGACCTTCGGGTTGAGCTGGCGGGTGAAGGCCACGAGCGGGCCGTTGCGCTGCGCGTCATACACCGAATCCCACATGGACGGCATATCTCCCATACTTTGGGAAAGCTTGTTGGCCCAGGAGTCGGTGGTGCTCACCTGCATGCAATACAGGGAGAAGCCCAGCAGCGACAGCAGTACCAGAATCATTCGGGACGCGAGATTGAGGCCGAGGTTTTTGGACCGGATCATGCGGCCCTTGCGCCCATCGATATGACGTAGCACCAACACCAGTGCCAGCAATGCGGCGAACGCGCCGAGCGCCACAAGAATCGTCACATGCGCTCCGGCCGGAATGAACGTGAGCATGTTGCCGGTATTGGAGCCAAGGAAGCCAAGATCGGCAGGCAGAATGGCTTCATACCGAATCTCCACTTTGAAGTGTTCGATGGCCGCGACGAAAATGCCGGCTCCCATGATCACGATGCTTGCCGTCCAGAATCGGTTGAACAGCATCAGCAGCATAAGGTAGAGGAGACCAACCAACAGCACGTTGAGCAGGAATACGAAATTGCTTTCGGTCCACATCTTGCTCACGAATCCGAAGCCTACCGTGGGGCTGGAAACCTGCACACGGGTGGAGCTGGAGGACACGCCAATTTCAAGCGCGGCGACGGCAATGATGTCGAAAATGACGAACAATATGCCGTAGAGCCAGCCGGGGAAAGACTTATGCGGGTGCTTCGGGGTGACTTCGTCCGCCTCGGCCCGGTTTTCCCAGAGCCGCCAACGGAACTTCGATGTGGTGTTACTGGTGTTTTCGCTCATTCGCCTACAGTCTCTAACAGTCGTATCGTGTCTCGATTTTATCCAATGGCATATTGTTACCGCTCAACCTTGGAAAATCCATATTGCCAAAGTTTCTCTTACCGTTTCCTAACTATTCACCCTAACGCAAAGGGTGCCTTGGATTCTTATCCAAGACACCCGAGGTACGTAGTGCACGATTGGTTCAACAATATTGCCGAATGACGAAGCTGCACTTTATACGCTGCAGTGTCCCGCTACGCGGCGGCTGCGAACTGATCGACCAGCGCGCTCATCCAGTCGAGCAGATCAGCGTATTCGGCAGGCATCTGTTCAGTGAGCTCCACAATCGGCACATCGGCATCTTTCGCTGCAGCCGTGATCTGTTCGGTGGTGGAGTTGGATTCCTGGGTGTTGAGTACCAGCATCTTGATGCCGCCGGACTTCAGCGCGTCCTGGAATTTCTTGATATCGGTTGGCGTCGGCTCACTCTCGTTGGCGGAGGCTTGCGCATACCCCTTGGGTGTGCTGTCCTTCATTTCGAGGTCCTCAGCCAGATATGCGGCTACGGATTCGGTGGCCGCATAAGGCAGGTTCTTGGTCAATGCCACCGTTTCCTTGATTTTCGATTCCAATTTGTCTGCCTTGGCATGCCAGTCCTTATTGAGTTTGGCGTAATCGCCCTTATGCTCGGGGTCAGCCCTCTGATAGGCGGCGGTGATGGCATCCGCAGTGCTGGAACGCACCTTGGCGGAGAACCAGACATGTGGATTATCGCCGTCCTTGATTCCAGCGGTTTCGGCGGCAGTGACCAATGTGGCCTTGGTGCCTTGCACGGCCTTGGCGGCCCAGGAATCATAATCGGCACCGTTCACGATGGCGACTTCGGCCGAATGGAATCGGGCCACATCCTGGCTTGTGGGCTCATAGTCGTGAGCCTCCACGTTGGTTTTGTTCATGATATTGGTGACTTCAACATGTTCGCCACCAAGATCTTCGGCCAGAGAACCCCACTGGTTGATGGACGCCACGACCTCGAGCTTGCCGCCGGCATTGCCGGAATCGGCGACGTTTGCACCGCCCTCGCCCGAACCGCACGCAGCGAGCCCGACCATCATCAATGCCGTAGCCGCCAAAGCCGTGATCTTCTTCCATGCAGTCATACCGTTGTTTCCTCTTCTACCTTGTGATTACTGCGGTTGACATACTGCACTATAGCATCTATTGAGAACCATTATCATTTTCAGTTCTTTTGGCGTGTCGATACAACAAACCGGACCCTGCATATACAGAGTCCGGTTTGAATCAAGCAATCATTGAATCAATGCTTTTGGCAATCCGGGCATAGGCCGAAGACTTCCAGCGTATGGGATTCCACGGTGAACCCGTGCCCCTCGGCTACTTTGCGCAGCCATGATTCGCTGGGCGGATCGATTTCCACAGTTTTGCCGCACCGCTTGCACACCAGATGGTGGTGATGCCCATCATCGCCGCACAAACGGAACAGCTGCTGACCGTCGAGCCTGATGGTGTCCGCCGCGCCCGCATCCGCCAATGCGTTCAACTGGCGGTATACAGTCGCCAGCCCGATGCGTGAGCCCTCATCCTCAAGCCTGCGGTGCAGGTCCTGAGCGGAAATGAACTCCTCGCAATCGGCCAACGCCGCGCGAATGGCGTCCTTCTGCTTGGTCTGACGTTCGATATGTTCAACCATGCGATAAGGTCACGCCTTCTTCTTCAGGTCATCCCAGCAGCCGGTGGCTTCAAGATCGGCGACCGTGCGCTCCGGATCGTCGGTGAGCACGGTGATATGGCCCATCTTGCGGTCGTGACGCACCTCGGCCTTGCCGTAATCGTGCACGTTCCACTCCGGATGATCCTTGATCAACGCGCGCGTCGGCTCCACATGCTGGCCAAGCACATTGACCATGACGGCCGGGCTGAGCAGCTTGGGCTCGGGCATGGGCCAGCCGGCGATGCCGCGGATATGCGCGTCGAACTGATCCATCGAGCAGGCCTCGATGGTGTAGTGACCGGAATTGTGCGGGCGCGGGGCGAGCTCGTTGACGATGACCTGATCGTCCTTGGTGATGAACAGCTCGATGGCGAGCGTGCCGGCGAGTTCGAAGCCCTTGGCCAGACGGATGGCCAGTTCGTGGGCCTCGCGGGCCACATGTTCGCTCACCTTGGCTGGGGCGATGGTCATGTGCAGAATATTGTTGCGGTGTTCGTTGCGCACGATCGGGAAGGTCACGAAGTCCTTACCGTTGCCGGAAACCAGAATCGAGGCCTCGAACGCGAAGTCCACGAAGCCTTCCAGGATGCTCGGCGGGAAGCCGCCGCCACGATCGCCGCGGGCGCGAATCTTCTCCAAATCAGCGTCGGAGCGCAATACCATCTGGCCGTGGCCGTCGTAGCCACCGGAGACGGTCTTCAGCACTGCCGGGTAGTGAATCTCATCCAATGCGGCATCGAGCTCGTCGAAGTTGTTGACCGCACGCCACGGAGCGGTGGCGGTGCCATGATCGTTGATGAACTGCTTCTCATGCACGCGATGCTGGGTAACGCGCAACAGATCGGTGCCTTGCGGAGCCGCTGCGATGCCGCGAACCTCATCGATGGCGTCGGCGTCCACGTTCTCGAACTCGTAGGTGAGCACGTCGGACTGGACGGCGAGATCATGGATGGCGGTTTTGTCGTCGTACTCGGCGGTGATCTGGAAATCGGCCACCTGAGCGGTCGGGCAGTTCGGCGTGGGATCAAGCACACCGACGCGGAAACCCATGTAGCGTGCGGACAAGGCCATCATGCGGCCAAGCTGCCCGCCGCCGATGATGCCGATGGTCGAGCCCGGCATCAGCATGGAGACGCGACCGTTGGTTTCCTCAGACAAGCTGGGCATTGGATTCGGCCACCTTTTCCTTCAATTCGTTGCGGTAGTCTTCGAGCTTTTGCGCCAGCGTCTCGTCGAATGCGGAGAGCATCTGCACGGCGAGCAGGCCGGCGTTCGTCGCACCGGAGTTGCCGACGGCGGTGGTGGCCACCGGGATGCCGCCTGGCATCTGCACGATGGAGAGCAGGGAGTCCCAGCCGGAAAGGGCATGGGAGCGTACCGGCACACCGATCACAGGCAGCGTGGTCTGCGCGGCAATCATGCCTGGCAGATGGGCGGCGCCGCCAGCGCCAGCGATGATGACCTTGAGACCATTCTTGCGAGCGTTGTGGGCGAAGTCCGCCATGAGTTCCGGCGTGCGGTGCGCTGAGATGACCTGCTTGTGGTAGGCCACACCGAACTGGTCGAGGATGTCGCAGGCGCGCTTCATGGTTTCCCAGTCGCTGGAGGAGCCCATCACCACGGCGACCTGGGGCTTGGTTTCATTTGCCATTATCATTTACTCCCTAGTTATTGAGAATATGCCCTCACTGTACTCCCCTGTTGCGAACTTATACGATCCCGCCACTTCTCCTTCCTTCCGATCCCCTCACCCCTCCTTCCTCACTCCGTTGACGCTCTTTCCTCACCTTCCTTCCTCCTTCCTGCTCCGTTGACGTTCTTTCCTCCTTCCCTTTCACCCCTGCTTCCTTCATCGAGGATTCTTCCTCACACCACCAATCGTCCTTCTTCACCCCGTCGAGTGTCCTCCTCAGCGCAAGAAATTCCGGAAGAGTCCCCCTATCTCCTGAAATCCTTGCAATGAGCACCTCTCAGCGCCAGTTATTCAGGAAATAAAGGCTAACTTCCCGAATTCCTTGCACTGCGACATCGTCAGTGCAAGGAATTCGGGAGATATGGATTCTGTACCCGAATTTCTTGCGCGGATTGCCATCGCCATAGACGCATCCAATTAGTTGTTCCTTCAAAGTCCGTTTTGCAAACGTCAGAAAAAACATCCAATACATAATTCACCAGATTTTTCGGTCCGGCCCAACTATCAGTGTGGATAACTCGGCAAGCTCGAACCACATACGTCGATTCAGCTTGCCCAAACCAAGAAAACCGTTTTAGCGTCAAGATATGAAAACGCACAAAGAAGTGAATGAGCTACTGCGAACCGCCGAGCAGGAGCAACGATGCGCCATCGGCGACGGCGGAAAACTGTACCATGCCTTAAGAAGACGAGTCCAATGCGACGAAGTCGTCTCACCATATCCGAACATATTTGCCTCGGCTTCGTATTAGGCAATGCTCAATCCTGAACAACAATCCATGCATATGATTCGTGCGCTGTCGAAGCTTCATCCCCAATGGACATTCACAGGCCTCAGTGCCGCCTGCATCTATCAGTATGAGCACTCCCACGCCTTGCATAACGGAACTGTAAGCATCGCTTCAACCAAAGAATCCAATAAACACGACAACAAAAACTTGCACCGTATATATGCACATCCAAGTACGAAACGATACCGGTATCGCGGCGTGCCAGTAACCTCTCCGGCTCATACGCTCATTAATTGCGCCTCTCTGCCATTCGATAAAGCTTTGTCCATCTATGATTCAGCGTTGCGCCGTAACCACACCACTAAGCTTGAGGTCGAAACCATGATGATTCAGACCGTTTGCAACGAACAAGCAGTAACGGCTCTCCTTCAACATGCAAATCCCTTACGCGAAAACGGCGGAGAGTCATGGACGTATGTCCACATGATGCAACTGGGGTATGCCGAGCCCTTATTCCAAGTCAATTTCGATAATCCAGACAATCCTGGCATCCCTTATCGTGTCGATTTCTGTTGGAAGCTCCACGATGGACAAATCATCGTTGTCGAATACGATGGCGTCGCCAAATACAAAGACGCCAGTAATCCCCATAGAGCCAGTCTCAAAGCAAAACTCGAATATGAAAGGCGACGCGACCAGCACCTCAAGGAAGCAGGAGTGACCAGCATCAATCATCTATTTTATGAGGACGTCGCCGATCTCCAACGTTTGAATATTCTTCTTCGGGAAGCCAAAGTACCTCAAATTCGATGAGCCGATATTCGCTATCGTCCAGTTAGCGGCATGCCTGCTAACAGCTGGCGGCCATCCCGTTGGCGCCCATCCGTCATGACCGAACGCCCATTCCAATGAGTCGACGCCCATCCTTGCGCAAGAAATTCCGGCAGAAAACCCATACCTCCAGAATTTCTTGCACTGAGGTACGCTCAGCACCAAGATTTCGGGATATTAGGGCCGGCTGCCCGAAATCTTTGCACTCAGGAGTTGTCAGTGCAAAGATTTCAGGATGATGCGACTTTCTACCTGAATTTCTTGCGCTAGATGGTAGGCGCATGCGAGCGAAAGACGGTAAACGGTCTAACATTACCGACCGGCATCCTGTTCGGCCACGCAATCCGTCGCCGCATCTGTCGAGGGCGGCTAGTTCTCGTGATCGCCCTCCTGACTTCGACAAATAGCCGCACCGCACAGCCACTCAGCTAAGGTCTCCCGTCACTCAATGCGCCTACAGCTCTATCACCACTTTGCCGAATACGTCGCCACTGTTGAGCTTGGCAAACGCCTCGGGCGCGGCGTCAAGCCCAGCGAAGACGCTATCGACTACCGGATGAATATCGGCATGCTCCACAAAGCGCAACAGGCGGGCGAAGTCTTCGCGCGAACCCATGGTATTGCCTTGCACACGAATGTCTTGGAAGAAAATGCGCGTCAGTTCGGCACCTGGTTGGTCGCCGGTGGTGGCACCGCAGATGGCGATTGTGCCGCCGGGGCGTACGGATTTGACCGAATGGCTCCACGTGGCCGCCCCCACGGATTCGATGACCGCATCCACCTTGCGAGGCAAACGCGCTCCGGCCTCGAATGCGGCATCCGCGCCCAACTCCATCGCCTTGGCACGCTTCTCCTCCGAGCGCGAAGTCACGAACACCTCAAGTCCCGCCGCGTGGGCAAGCTGAATGGCCGCAGTGGAAACGCCACCGCCAGCACCCTGGACCAGCACCGTATCGCCGGGCTTGACTCCGGCTGCGTTGAACAGCATCGAATAGGCGGTCAGCCAGCTGGTTCCCAATGCGGCAGTTTCCACAACACTCAGGTTGGACGGTTTGGCGAACACGTTGACCGAAGGCACCGACGTCTTACTCGCCATGGTGCCCGGGTAGCGTTCGGAAAGAATCGACCGGCGCTCCCCCGGTGCCACACCGTTGCCATCCGTGCCGACAAAGGTATACAGCACCACCTCGCTGCCTGCTTGAAGCCCATGCTTACCAGGAATGTCTTCATCAAGGATGCCAACGGCATCGGTGCCCAAAATCATTGGCGTTTGTTCGGCAGCGAGTCCCACACCTCGCAAAGACCACAGATCATGATGATTCACGCTCACAGCGCGCACCGAAATCGTGGACCAATAGGGCCGAGATACCGGTTCGAGCTGGTCTCCGACCGCGAGCTCAGCAAGTGGATCGTCATTATTAATGGTGGATGCGTATACGGCCTTCATTGGCTTCGCTCCTTTGTATATGCGTGATATATGACAACAGCTAGCTCTCATTCTTCCATACCGCAACGGTTTGTATGGAAGCACTCGCACGATATCTGCGTTACAAGGGGTTGATTGACGAAGTTCGGAACATCTATCTGCTGTACAAGGGGTTCCTCACCCGTCGAATCGCATCCATAAACGGCATCGAGCCTACGATATTCCGCCATTGTGGAGCATGGTCCACTCGGCAGGCAACCCCTTGTACAGCAGATAGACCTTTCAGAATCATGAAATCAACCCCTCGTAACGCAGATAGCCGCTCATTTGATGAATATACGGAGATGTTGGGGGTATTGCAGCGTGGCTCGCTTGTCCGGCTACACATGGCACTAGCATGTCGAATTCGGAAAGATTATGAGAAGGGGAGCAACGAAAGTATGAGCGACGCGCTGGGTAAAGAGCTTGATATCGTCGATTCCAACGCTATGAACAGCACTCCGCTCCTGCGCAGTATCACCTCCCCCGCCGATGTCAAGACACTGCCCTCCTCTCAGCTCAAGGAACTATGCCGCGAGATTCGCATCACACTGCTCAAGTATGGCCACGAACATGGCGGCCATATTGGTTCCAATCTCGGCATGGTGGAGGCCACGGTGGCTTTGCATCGTGTGTTTGATTCCCCGCATGACCGTATCGTGTTCGACGTCTCTCATCAGAGTTATGTGCATAAGATGCTGACCGGACGCGCGCTTGCCTACCTAGAACCGGAACATTTCAATGAGGTGACCGGATTCACCAATCCGGACGAAAGCGAACATGATCAGTTCGTGCTTGGTCATACCGGCACTTCGATCTCATTGGCCTGTGGCATCGCGAAAACTCGTAACGCCGAAACGGCAAGTAACGGCACCAGCGGCATCGGCAATGTGGTGGCCGTAATCGGCGATGGGTCGCTCAGCTCCGGCGTGGCCTTCGAAGGTCTCAACAATGCCGCGGAACAAGGCGGCAACCTCATCATCATCTTCAACGACAATGAGATGTCCATTGCCGGCGACTTTGGCGGTATGTATGGGCCGCTCGCCAAACTGCGCGCATCCGGCGGCACTGCCCAGCCGAATATCTTCAACGCGTTCGGTCTGGATTACCGCTACGTCGAGGCCGGCAATGATGTGGATGCTTTGATCGCCGCATTCGAGGAAGTGCGCGACATCAACCATCCTGTGGTGGTGCACATCCATACCTTGAAGGGCGCTGGATACGAAGGCGAACCCGTCAACGGCAATGCCTCGCGGCCGTTCCAGCACACTTCCACCACGGACGAGGCCGAAGGCATTGTCTCCACCAACAATGTGCTGCACAGTGAACCGTGGCATTCCGATCATTGCAACCTATCCGACCATGAGCCGCATGAGGGTCAGTGTGAGGCTTCCCATTGGCAGAATCCGGATGCTTCGCTCGGCAGGCCGGAAGATCCACGTAAGTATTACGGCAAGATGGCTATGGCTGCGCTTGAGCCACGCTTTGCATCAGAGCCTGGTTTGGTGGTGATTTCTCCGGCCACTCCCGGCTCCAATGGCATCACGCATGAGTTCCGCGAACGCGCGGGCGCGCACTATGTGGATACCGGCATTACCGAATCGCATGCCGTGGCGTTTGCGGCAGGCATTGCACGTGCGGGTGGCACTCCGGTGGTTGCGACCACCGCTTCGTTCTTCCAGCGCGCCTATGACCAGTTCTTCCAGGAGATGAGCCTCAACCGTTCGCGTGTAACGGTGCTGGATTTCCTGGGCGGGCTTTCCGGTTCGGATAACACCCATTCCGGCGCTTACGATTTGGCGATGTTCGCCAATATTCCTCAGGTGACGATGCTGGCGCCGACATCCGGCCGTGATTTCTTGGATGATTTGGCATGGGCCACGTTGCCGGCCGGAGCTGCCGGCGCGCCCGATGGCGCTGTGGTGATTCGCGTACCCGGCGAGGGCATTTTGGCTGCCGAGCGTGATTCGAGCCTGTTGCCGATTACCGGCAAGCATGGCACGGTTCGCTCCGATTGCACACTTGACGGCATGCTGGCTTGGCGAGTGAACCAACAGGGCTCGCAGGTGGCGCTGCTCGGCTTGGGCAATACGTATCCGCTGGCGGAACGTGCCGCGGCAGCGTTGGCCGAACGTCATGGCATTACCGCAACAGTGATTGATCCGAAGCAGTGCACGTCGTTGGATACTGAGGCGCTCGAATCTTTGCGTAAACGACACCCCTTGATCATCACCCTGGAAGATGGCCAGCTTGAGGGCGGCTGGGGTGAGAAAATCACCGCTTATTACGCGAATCATTGGCAGCGCAGCGCACAGGATAAGCCCACCGCCCGCAATCCACGTGTGCTGAACTTCGGCGCCACCAAGGAGTTCACCGACCGCGTGCCACTGGCCGAGCTGAACGACCGTTACGGCTTGACGGTAAACAGCATTATGGCTGCGGTCACTCGCTGTTTTTAATGGCGTCGAGCGCCGGAATCTTCACGGCCTTGTTGGCCGGCCCGAAGCCGAACAACAGACCGATCAGCGTGGCGAACAGGATGGCAAACAAATACAACCACCACGGAATCACCGAGTAGCGCGTCACATCATCGCCACCGGCTATTGCATGCCACAACATCGTCCATACGGAGTCACCGGAACCAGAACCATCACCGCCTGAACCGGATGACATACTGCCGCCAAGATATGACATGCCAGCTATGTTGATGCCCAGCGAAAGCATCGCGCTGATCGCGCAGCCGATCAGTCCGCCCAGGAAACCAATCGCCCCGGCTTCGGTCAGGAACATCACGCGAATATCACGCACGTAGCAGCCGAGCGCCTTCATAATGCCGATTTCGCGCGTGCGCTCGGTTACGGACATCACCATCGTATTGGCGATGCCGATAGCCGCCACCAAAAGCGACACTGCACCAATGCCGCCCAGAATCAGCTGGATCGCACGGGATTGCTCTTCCAGCGACTTGCGCATGTCCTCATAGGACGAGGTTTCATAACCGAGCGCCTTGATCTGCGATTCGACTTCCGGCACCGAGGCCATGTCTTGCGCCTTGACCAGCACCTGATCGTAATTCGTGGTTCGTTGCTTCGCCGCAGACGGATCAACTTTGGCGATGAGTTCCTTCAGCGATTTCAAATCCATGACGATGCCGTCTGAGGTGGCGAAGCCCTTGTTGTAGTCGGAGACTGTCACGCCCGTGATGCGCATATCGGCGGTGACGTTCTGCGATTCGCCGGCACCGCCCACCGAACCGCCGCCAGAGCCAGTACCGTACAGGTTCTGCGTATACGGGTCGCCTTGATAGTTCGCACCAGTGGTCAAGGTGAGCTGCGCGCCAACAGGCCTGAAGTATGAGTCCTCGTCCGGCTCGCATTGGGCGGTGTCATCGTTCCACACGCAGCCGTCGCCACGCGAAGAGCTACGCATCTCACCGTTTTTCAACGTATCCATGAAATCGTAGGCCAACCATTCGCCGGCGAGCACCTCGCCTTCGCGCATCGGCAGCGCACCGTCTTTGAGTTTGAAACCCATCTGGTCGAACTGCGACATATCGATGCCCATAATCTGCACATAGTCGTACAGGTATCGTCCGCCGGCACCGGTTCTGACGCTGGAATTGTAGTTGTAGTTCATCACCGGGGTCACGCCGGAGACGCCCGGCATAGCGCGGAATGATTCCACTGATTCGTCAGTAAGCTTCACATCAGAGGAAGCAGACGAGGATGACGCGCCGCTGCCCATCATCATGCCACCGTAGCCACCGCTGGTGTATACGGTCACGATGGACAGGTCGCCCATGGATTTGAGCATTTTCTCGTTCTGCTCGTTGATGCCTTGGCCGAGGGAGATCATGAGCACGATGGAGCAGCAGCCCACAATCACACCGAGTACGGTCAAGATTGTGCGGGATTTGCGCCGCCATAGGTTCTGGCGGCAGAGTCTTAAGATGTCGCCGAATCGCATGATCGGCTCCCCTACTTGTGGTGAGACGCGGAATCAGCGGCAGTCGGAGCCGGCGAATCGGCCGCGGCGATTGGCCCGAGTACGGTGGTCGGAGAGGAATCATTTGGCGATGCAGCGGCGGCATCACCCTTATTCGCTGCGCCTTCCGCCCAGTCGTCCCATTCCTCGTCGATCTTGCTCTTCGCCTTTTTCCTGCGATGGCGGCGCACGAGCAGCACAATCACTACGATGAGCACAACCACGGCCACGCCACCTGCCACCCATGCCCACACAGGAACTACCGGGCCAGCCGGCTCCACAACCATGTCATCCGTAGCAGTGCCGTCCATCACCGGAGCATCTTCCACGTTGACTTTGACCGGGAATTCCTTGGTTTTACTTTGCCCATCGGAATCCTCATAGGTGACCTTGACGGTGGCGCTGAGCTCTCCGGCGGCCTGCGGCGTGAATGCGTAGCCGATGGAGCCGGTGGCACCGGATGCCACATTGCCGACGTATTGGTTCTTCATCGTGGCGTCGAAGCCTTCGCCCTCCATAGTGGCTTCCACGTTGGAGATATCGCCCTTGCCTTTGTTCACGTATTCCATCGTGATGGTGGTTTCCTGCCCGGCGATGGACTGGTCGGGAAGCACCGGATTGCTTACCTCGAATCGGTCGGGCTGGCTGATCGGAACGGAGATCTTGATGTCGGATTGTGTGGAGGAACGAGAACCGGAGTCAAGGTACTCGTACTTGAAGCTGATGCTCACCGGCTGCGCACCGCTTTTCGCGGAGGAGAGCGCCTGCATCGGCACGGTTTGGGTCAGTGAATAGCCGGCCCACAACGCATCCACGTAGAAGGTGTTCGTGCCGCCTGCGATGGCGAAGCTTTCGCCGCCGTCCACGGTGACCACCATGTTGGTCACCGCCACCTGGCCTTTGTTTTGGAAGGTGAATGCCAGATCGAATTTGGCGCCGGCGGCCACGGAATCGCCGCCATAGGTGAAGTTGGTGACGATGATGTTCGGCACCGGGCCGGCGATGGGAGCGGCTACCGCGCTGCTGCTTGAGGGATCGTCGCCTTCAACGGCGAATGCATGGGTTGGAACGAAAGCGAATGAGCATAGGAACGCGATAGGCACTAGCATGGCGAGCGCGGCCGTGCACATGCGGCGTACGGCCGATACCATAGCTGATTCCGTCATGGATTGTGCGGCAAGGTGGCCTGCGTGGGTGCCGGATTGGTTGGTGTGGATGTTCATCGCGAGGCTCCTTGGCTGGCGAAATGGGTCGGTACGATCGATTGAATGGATGATTGTGTGCCGGGCATGAGATTCGGCGACGATATGGGAATCGTCGATTCATCGCAAGAGACCTGAGACGAAGCGGCTGGCCGGTTTGCCTCCGCCTGGTTTATCCGATCGCTGACGATGCGGCCATCCAGTAACGTGACGATGCGATCGGCGTAGGAGGCCATCTGCGGGTCATGGGTGACGAGCACGATGGTTTGGTTGAAATCGCGTGCGAATGAGCAGATCATTGCCATGACCTCAGCCTTGGTTTTGGAGTCGAGGTTGCCGGTTGGCTCGTCGGCGAACACCACCTCCGGTTTGGTGACGAACGCGCGGGCGATGCCGACGCGCTGCTGTTGGCCGCCAGACATCTGCCGCGGGTAATGCGTAAGGCGGTGCCCGAGGCCGACGCGTTTGAGCACGGCACGCGCCGTGCGTTCGCGTTGGTCTTTGGGAACACCGCGGAACATCAATGGCATGGCCACGTTCTCGAGGGCGGTGAGGTTCGGCAGCAGGTTGTAGGACTGGAACACGAAGCCGATATGCTTCTGCCGGAAGGCGGCCAGTTCGCGTTCGTCGAGTCTGCTGACCGGCACACCACCAATCCTGACGCCACCTCTGGTGGGCTTTTCCATACCAGCGAGCTGGTTCAATAATGTGGATTTGCCGGAACCTGATTCACCGAAGATACAACAGATCTGCCCTTGAGGAATGGAGAGATCCACCCGCTCAAGAGCCACCACCGTCTCATCTTCCACCGGATATTCCTTACGCAGGTTGCGCACTTCGATGATGGGGCGTGCATCGGACTGTGCCATAGGCACCTTCTTCTCTCGTTCGTCGCCATTGGCGAGCGGGCTGCTGAACCACTGTTGTCAGACTTTTCTTTTTCAGATGACTTTCAGCAAGTCTATAGCGGCAACGCCGACCCCGCACCCCCTAGGGGTGTTCCCGGATAGGCCGCACATACGAAGAAGACCGCCTCCCCATTGCAGCCAGTCAACGGGAAGACAGTCTTCAGACGTGCCCCCGACCCGACTCGAACGGGCAACCGACGGATTAGAAGGCCGTGGCTCTATCCATTGAGCTACAGGGGCATCAGCGGATAAACATACTATCCAGCCGAGACGCAGCAATCATCCCTCGAACACGCGATCGCGAATCATGCGGCCGGATTCGTCGAGCGCGGTGGAGAAGCGGCCGTAGTCGGAGAGAATCACACCCATGTAGATCATGTCCACGAGGGCGGTATCGGCCACGCGCGAGAAAATCGCATTGCCGTAGATGGCATGCGAGTCGCGCCCGGTCACAAGCACTACATCAGCCCAGCTAGCCAAGGGAGCGCCAATGGCATTGGTGATCGCGATGGTTCTCGCCCCACGCGACTTTGCCAGCCTCAGCGCCTTGACCGTATCAGCCGAGCTTCCGGAGTGGGAGAACGCGATGGCAACATCGCCATGAGTCAGGTGCCCGGCACCGATCTGCTGCAGGTAAGCATCCGTATTGAGACGGCATGTGAGCCCCAGATACTCGAACTTCGTGAACAGATCCATGGCCGGCGTCAGCGAATTCTCCACGCCGAAAATATCAATCAATCCAGCTTCGGCGATGATATCAATCGCCTTGCGATAGGCCTTGGCGTCCAAGGCCCCACGCATCTCGTCGATCAGGGCCTTGGCGCCATCGGCGGCCTTCGCAGGGATCTCATCCACGCTATCCCAAGGATTCAGATCGAATCCGGACAGCGGGTCGAACGTCACCTTGTGCGCGGCGGCCGGGTGCCGCAGCACATAGCGCAGTTCGCGGTACCCGCCGAAACCAAGCTTGCGCGAGAAACGAATCACAGTGGGCTGGCTGACATGTGCCACATCCGCAAGCTGACCAACCGTAAGCTCAGCTGCCTCTTCCGTGTGATCGCGAATATACTGCGCCACAGCCCGCTCGGCCGGACGTAATGTTGGATATACGTGGTCGATACGCTCTCGTATTCCCACCGAGGATTGCACAGACACGCTCCTGCTCATCGCCTTCAACATTTACTTTCTGATTACCGAGCGTACCGGCTTGAAATCGGAAAATAAGCACAATGCATTAACAACAATATGAACTGTGAGAGAACTCTTCCGTTCACTTTCGCTGCACAATCCAGCGGCAGACACCTACAATTGGCATTATGGTGCGGATTACGATCTCAGACCCTACTCATCGAACGAGTGAGCGGCTGTACGGCGTCTTTTTCGAAGACATCAATCACAGTGCCGACGGTGGCCTGAACGCCAATATGGTGAACAACTACAGTTTTGACGGCGTCTATCTCAACCACCACACTTGGAGAATTTCCGGCGCCGACCGTTGGAGCACCGAAGCCGACCCTCTACGATTCTGGCGGTTCATCAACTGCTCGGCCGAAAGCTGCGGCACTGAAATCCGCGGCGAACATGGACAGATCATCGCCACCGACTGCCCTGCCGCACCGGTTCACGCGCACAGCAGATACGCGCGTATCACCGCTTCGATGCCTAGCTACAGCACGGTTTCCGCAGATGCTGCACCCGCTGAATCTCATCTGTCCGATAGCCCGGTGTTCATCGAAAACCTCGGGTACAACGGCGGTGGCGATAACGCCGACGAGCCTGCATTTTCCATTGTTGCTGGGCATGATTATGACTTGAACTTCGAGATGCGACCGGTAAACGGCAATGCGACGCTCGCCATCAGTGTGATTGGTGCCAATGGCGATCCACTGACCGAAACCGCACGATTCGATTGTTCCGCCACCGCTTTAGAGGCCAAGTCGTCTGCCGACCGCGATAATGGTTGGCGGCACTGCACGGCGCAGGTACGCGGATTGGCAACCGATTACGGCAAATTGCACATCGCCATTGAGCCAGCAACATCCGATTCAGATACGACGGCGTCCACCGGTAAGGCAGCCCGCACCGATATTATGTTCGACCTGGACCTCGTGCAGTTCATGGATGCCGATTATTGGGGTGCCGGTGACCCGAAATGGCGCTATGGCAAGCTTCGTCGCGATTTGGTGGAAACCATCAAAGCCCTGCATCCTACGTTCATGCGATTCCCCGGCGGCTGCATTGTGGAAGGCGTGACACCCGGCAACGAATATCGCTGGAAGGATACAATCGGCTCGTTGGCCGCCCGCCGACCGCAATATTCCATCTGGTCGTTTAAGATGCCGGACGGTTCCAGCTATTGCCAGAGCTATCAGATTGGCTTCTATGAGTACTTCTGCTTATGCGAAGACCTCGGTGCCAAGCCGCTGCCGACCTTGTTCGCCGGCATCGCCTGTCAGTCTCCCGGCCGAGACCCACGGCATATGGATATTGATTCCGATGCGTTCCAACGCAATGTGGTACAGGATTATTTGGATTTGATTGAGTTCGCCAATGGAGATCCGGAAACGAGCCCTTGGGCTGCGGTTCGACGTGACATGGGGCATCCGGAGCCGTTTGGACTCGACATGATCGGCGTGGGCAATGAGAATTTCGGCGCCGACTATGTAGCGAAGTTCACGCGTATCAGCGATGCGATTCATGAGCGATACCCGCAGATGCTCTGCATCATGAGCGCGGGACTGTTCCCGTTCCGACTGCCGATGAAGCGCACATGGGACTATGCGCGCAATGCCGCGAACACCGGCACCGGAGCCAAGGATTCCGCTACTGGCGATGCAATCATCGTGGACGAACATTCCTATCATTCGGCGGCATGGTTCGAATCGCAGGCCACCCGGTTCGATGATTACCCGCGCTGTGGTGCCGGTGTCTATTTCGGTGAATATTCGGCGAACGGCTATTTCGCCGGCCAGCCACAAACCGAGCAGGGCGCGAACACATGGAAGTCCGCGCTTGGCGAGGCGGCGTTTTTGACCGGCTGCGAGCGCAATTCCGATGTGGTGAGGATGACCTCCTATGCCCCATTGCTGGCTCATATCCCGGCAAAGGGTTGGGCGCAGAATCTTATCGAGTTCAATCCGGCACAGGTGAATCCCACATTGAATTATGAGGCGGAGCTCCTGTTTTCCGCCCATGTAGGCGAGTGGACTTATCAGGTGGATGTGGAGCAATCCACGGCAGCACGGCATGTGTATGTGAGCGCCACCGGAACCGATAGCAGCGCCGGCAGCACGCCCGACGACAGCAGCGGCGTCAACAGCGGAAAACAGGCATGCCGTATCATCAAAATCGTCAATACCGGTGGCAGTGCTGTGGATGTGACGTTGGAAATCGAGCGTGGGCTGGCTGCCCTGGGCAAAGGCACAGGCGATACAGGCATCAATACGGGCAACAATGCAGCCAACAATGCCATGATTCGCCATCGCACCATCCGATTGGAAATCGAGACGCTGTGCGCCGCGCCTGAGGCGAAGACCATCATCGGCTATCGCGGTGAGGCGCAAGGTGCCATTATTCCCGAACGTCGAACAGTATCATTGCCTGCGCAGAACTCACTATTGGCGATGAAAATCAAACCGTACAGCTTGACTCTGGTCACCGCACGCTGGTAACAAGTCGCAGGCATGCGGGTACTACTCAATGATCCAGCTCAGGCCTACGAGCACAACGAGGAATAGTACGTTGACCGCCGAGTAGATGGCTAGATAACGGCCCTTCTGATGCGGGTACTGGCGTACCACGTTCTTATAGGAGATGAGCGAGGCCATCGAAGCGATCAGCGTGCCCATGCCGCCCAAATTGGTGCCGATGATGAGCTCACGCCACTGGTCGGAGAAGCCGGACAGCAGGATGGTAGTCGGCACGTTGCTGATCACCTGACTGGAGGCCACGGCCACTTCGAGCGGATGACCGCCGACCAGCGAGCGCGCGAGTTCATAAAACTCCGGCACACGCTTCATGTTGCCGATGAAGATGAAGAACATGCAGAAGGTGAGCGGCAGGCCCCAATCCACGTAGCGGAAGACACGGCGATCGGTGAACAGAAATACAACCACAACGATCACACACATGGCCCACAGTGGAATCACGTCGGAGACCGCGAGCAGACAGACTACGAACAGCAGCGAGTAGACCACGGTTCGCCAGCCGCCGTAGCCGGCACCATAACCGGTGATACGAATCTCATCGGGCTGGTGTTTGTTGCGCTCGGGGGCCAGCACGCCGGTTTCGAGATTGCCGAGGTTGCCGACCGGCTGTTTGCCGAATACCACGCAGGCCACGATGACCAACAGTACGGCGGCGGTGATGGAATACGGCGCCATAATGCCGATGAATTCCATCGTCGGCATGCCAGTGAGCGCTTTCAGATACAGGTTATGCGCGTTGCCGATAGGGGTGAGCATGCTACCCACGTTCGCGCCGATGGTCATCAGTGTGGCCACCAGAATCGTCTTCTCCTGCTGGCCGGCCATGATGAGCACGGCCACCGCGAACGGTACGAACGTGACCAGTGCCACATCATTGGTGATGAGCATCGCGGAGAAGAAGGTGAGCGAGACCAGTGTGATGACAAGGCCGCGCATCGTACTGGTTTTCTCCAACAGGCGCGAACCGATGATGCGGAAGACGCCGATGCGCTGGAACCCGCAAACCACAATCATCAGGCAGATGAGCTGGCTGATGGTACTGGCGTGAATATAGCCTTTGTAATCGGCATCCGGCGGGACGATGAAACAGGATATCAGTGCGAGGAGTGCGGCGACCACCAGAATCGTCTCATTCTTCAGCAGGTTGATCAGCCAACGCCGCATGAATCCTCCGTGTTCAAGCCATTCTGACGTGGACCATAGTATCGGAACGCCTTGCCGAGTACGTAGTTTCGGCGTGCTGTTTTCCGACTTTTTCTACGGTAATTGGCTGTAATCCTTACTGGTTATTGGGCTACGCTCCCGACTTTTTTATGTAATTGTTATTTACGACATAGTTAATAGACAGTAAATTGCAAATATGCGCGCGTTGCTTGGCAAGAGAACAGCATAGCCGGAACACTCTGTTACTCCCCTATCATTCGACATCCTCTGTGGTTTTCATCGGCAAAACTACGCCGACTACGCGTTAAGCAGGTAGTTTTACTTACTGTTCACCATTGCTTCCTTGAGCTTTCCCCAATGTAAGATTCACGCCACCCGCACTTGCTGGACTATGGAATTACGGCCTGCGGTTATAGCCGCGATAACTGAATGATGAATGTCCGCAATGATATTTCGCGCATGCAATATGCGCGGAAGGCAAGTTGGGAAATATGCTCGAACTGAAAAACATCACCAAATCGTTCGGTGACACTCATGTGTTGAACGGTATTAGCCTCACGCTGGGCGACGGCCAAATCATGTCCATCCTCGGCCCCTCCGGCGGCGGTAAGACCACACTGCTCAACATCATCCTTGGCATCACCGATGCCACCAGCGGTCAGATCTTGTACAATGGCGAGGATTTGACCCAGGTACCGATGGAGAAGCGCGGCTTCAACATCGTGTTCCAGGATTACGCCCTGTTCCCGAACCTCACCGCCTACGAGAACATCACCTATGGTCTTCGCAATAACCCCGGCATCTCCTCCGAAGCGGAAATCAAGGAACTCATCAAGCTGCTCGGCTTGGAAGAACACCTGAACAAGCACATCGACGAGCTTTCCGGCGGCCAGAAGCAACGCGTGGCGTTGGCCCGCACGCTGGTGATGAAGCCGAAGCTGCTGTTGCTTGATGAGCCGCTTTCCGCATTGGATGGTGTGATCAAGGAATCCATCAAGGCCAAGATCAAGCAGATTGTGGACCAGTACAAGCTCACCACCATCATGGTCACCCACGACCCTGAGGAAGCCTGCACGATGAGCGACAAGGTGCTCATTATCAACCATGGCAAAATTGCCCAGTTCGATACGCCGGAGAACATCATCGAGCACCCGGCAAGCGACTTCGTCAAGAAGTTCATCCTGCATCAGCTTGAGGTGAAGCGCAATAACATCTACTCGCTGTTCAATGAGGCCGAAGCCGACGAAAAGGCACACGCTCTCGCCGGGCAGGAGGCCTGAGTCATGTCCGTCGAATCCATCCAGGCGGGCAAGCAACTGCCCAACATCCGTCCCGAAATCGTCAACTATGAGCGTCGCCCGCGCGCGCCGAAGCAGACCGAGCTGTGGACGCTGTTGGCCATCGTAGCCGTCTGCTTCGCCGCGTTCCTCGTGGTGCCGATGGTGCTGGTCATCATCCGCTCTTTCACCACTGCCTCCGGCTCGGCAACGCTCTCCAACTATGCGGCCGTGCTCTCCCGCCCGGAGTTCACACGCTCGATCACCAACTCGCTGGCCGTGTCCGCCACCTCCGCACTCGTGGCCGTACTGCTGGCATTCCTGCTGGCCTACACCATCAACTGCACGAATGTGCCGGCCGGATTCAAGAAGGCCGTGGCGCTGCTCGCCCAGCTGCCGATGCTGCTGCCAACCATCACCTACGGCTTCGCCATCATCTATTCCTTCGGCAAGCAAGGTCTCATCACCCGCCTGTTCGGCCATCAGCTGTTCGACATCTACGGCTTCAACGGCCTGCTGATGGGCTACGTGATCTACACGCTGCCCACCTGCTTCCTGCTGATCAACAACAGCTTCCAGTTCGTGGACAAGAAGTTCATCATTGTCTCGCACATCATGGGAGACAAACCTCTGACCACATTCTTGAACACCGTGCTGCGCCCGCTCATCGGTACAATGGCGGTGGCGTTCATCCAGTCGTTCTTCCTCGCGTTCACCGACTACGGCATTCCGACTTCGGTGGGTGGCGAATACGACGTGCTGGCCATGACCCTGTTCAACCAGATGCTCGGCTCCATCCCGAACTTCAACCGTGGTGCCGTAATCGCAGTGTTCATGCTCATCCCCTCGATCATCTCCATCATTCTGATGACCGTGCTGGAACGTTTCGCCATCCGCTACAAGCAGATCAGCCAGGTCGAACTGCCGAAAGGCAAACGCCGCGACTGGTTCTGCGGCATCGCGTCCGTGGTGGTGCTGGTGTGCACGCTGTCGGTGTTCGCCGTGATTCTCCTGATTCCGTTCGTCACCGAATGGCCATTCAACGTGACACCGACCTTCTCGCACATCGCGAACATGTTCACTGACTCCGAACTGACGCAGGTGTTCACCAACTCGCTGTATGTGGCCGTGATGACCGCCATCGTGGGCTGCCTGTTCGCCTACGCCGCGGGCCTCGTGACCTCCCGCTCCAAGCTGCCGAACTGGGCGAAGCGCTCGGTGGACGCCATCTCTGCAATCATCAACACCGTACCTGGCATGGTGCTCGGCATCGCCTTCCTGTTCGCTTTCTCCGGCTCCTCGTTGCAGAATACGTTCTGGATTCTGATCATTGCGAACATCATCCACTACTTCGCCACCCCATACCAGATGATCAAGGATTCCCTGTCCAAGATGAACGCCGGTTGGGAAACCACGGCCAAGCTCATGGGCGATAACTGGATCAAGACGATCGTGCGCGTGGTGACGCCAAACGCATGGCCTACGATCCTGCAGGTCTTCGGCTACTACTTCGTCAACGCGATGGTGACCATTTCCGCGGTGGTCTTCCTGACCGGAGCCCGCACGCAGGTGATCACCACGAAGATCTCCGCGCTGCAGCATATCGCCAAGTTCGATGACGTGTTCGTGCTCTCGCTGCTGATTCTGGTCACGAACCTCGTGGTCAAGGGCGTGATTGCCTTCGCTACGCGCGACCGCTCGGCTGAGCGCGCTCGCGCCGCCGCCCGCGCCACGGTGAAGACCCCGCAGCTGGCCGCTGCTCGTTCCACGGTCGCCGCTGATGCGCGACTGACTGCCGCCGCGCAGGCCGCACACAACGGCACGCCGGACTTTCCGCTGCCGACTTCCGGCAACCTCAAGGCTCGCAACGCCTTCACTGCAGGGCTTTCCGCCGTACTCGCCGTGCTCTTGGTCGGTTTCGGATTCGGCTCCACGGCCACCGCGAGCACTAATGGTCAGGTGGTGATCTATACGAACGCCGATGACGAAGCCGTGGTAGCTTTCCAGCACGCTTTGGATAACAACGGGTTCAAGAACCAGTACATCATCCAAAGCTTCGGTACCTCCGAGCTCGGCGGCAAAATGCTCGCCGAAGGCAAGGCTCTGGAGGCGGATATGCTCACGATGAGCTCCTACTATGTGGATTCCGCCCAGGAACGCAACCACATGTTCGCCGATCTGACCGACGTGCACTCCAAGCTGCTCGGCACCTCCGAGAACTCCAAGGCACCCGCATACCGCTCCCCCACCACCGCGCAGGAAGGTGCAATCATCGTGAACACCACCGCGTTGAAGGAAGCCGGCGTACCTGAACCGAAGAGCTTCAAGGATCTGGCCGACCCGCAATACAAGGGTCTGATTTCCGTGCCGGATATGGAAGGCTCCTCGACTGGCTGGCTGATGATTCAGGCCATCGCCGACGCCTATGGCACGGGCGATGAAGGCAAGCAAATCTTGACCGCCATCTACCGCAATGCTGGCCCGCACCTTGAGCAGTCCGGTTCCGGCCCGTTGAAGGCCGTGCGTTCCGGCGAAGTGGCAATCGGCTTCGGCCTGCGTCACCAGGCCGTGGCGGATAAGAAGAAGGGTCTGCCGATTGATTACGTGGACCCGGAGGAAGGCAATTATTCGCTGACCGAGTCGGTGGCCGTGCTCGACAAGGGCGCCAAGACCAACCCGAAGGCACAGCAGATGGCCGGCGTGATCATCGACAAGGGCCGCAAGGAACTTCTGCAGACCTATCCGACGCCGCTCTATCAGGGCGAGAAGGCTCCCGCCAACGCATCCAAGCGTTCCAAAACCTTCCCGAAGCCCCTGACCGTGGATCTGCTTCAGGAGCATCAGGACTTCTCGTCCGAATGCAAGCGCCGAGCCGAAGAATGAACAGTCCAGCGGACTGTTCATCGGCGAGGCCTGAGCGAGGCGAAAGCCGAACGAAGGTAATACTGAGCCTCGCCGTAGGCGAGTCCATAATTGCCGCCCAAGGCGAATAAGACAGTCCTCTCTGCCTGAGTTATTCACCGCAGCGTTTGGTCGGCATGTGTGATGCCCGACCGTAAGCAGCGAAGGTGTGCGCTACGCTCCGCGAGCGCACACCGGAGCGAGGCCGAGCGGCCTTGAGCGTGTCGGGCATCACACATGCCGACCAAACGCGTCAACACTTATCACATACAGAACTACATACGACACTCCGATTGTGCCTTACAAACTACGTAGAAGATTACAGATACTACGCGGCTGATTAGACTCAGCCGCAGAATCCAAGAAAGGAAATCCACCAATGGCAAACGAATACAAGCTGCTGACCCCTGGCCCGCTGACCACCACCCGCACGGTCAAGGAAGAGATGCTCTTCGACCACTGCACTTGGGACGAGGATTATCAGCAGATCACCCAGAAGATTCGCCGCCAGCTGCTTGAGCTCGCCCACGTGAACGCCGACGACTACACCGCCGTGCTGATGCAGGGCTCCGGCACCTTCGGCGTGGAAAGCGTGCTGACCTCCGTGATCGGCAAGGACGAGAAGGTGCTGCTGTGCACCAACGGCGCCTACGGCGACCGCCAGGCCAAGATCTGCGACCACGCCGGCATCGCCTACACCCAGTACGCCGAGCCGTACGACCGCATCCCGGATGCCGCCAAGGTCGAGGAATACCTCGCCGCCGACCCGTCCATCACCCACGTTTCGATGATCCACTCCGAGACCACCTCCGGCCTGCTCAACGACATTCAGGCCGTGGCCGCCGTGGCCAAGAAGCACGGCTGCACCTTCATGGTGGACGCCATGAGCTCCTTCGGCGGCGTGGACATCCCGGTTGCCGACTGGGGCATCGACTTCCTCGTCTCCTCCGCCAACAAGTGCATTCAGGGCGTGCCGGGCTTCAGCTTCATCATCTGCAACAAGGCCAAGCTGGAAGCCTCCAAGGGCAAGGCCCGCTCCCTCTCCCTCGACCTGTGGGATCAGTGGAACACCCTCGAGAAGGCCAACGGCAAGTGGCGTTACACCTCCCCCACCCATGTGGTGCTCGCCTTCTCCAAGGCGCTCGATGAGATGTTCGCCGAAGGTGGCATTCCGGCCCGCTCAGCCCGTTACGCCCTGAACAACCACCTGCTCATCGCCCGCATGAAGGCGCTCGGCTTCCATGTGTTCCTCAAGGACCACCAGGGCCCGATCATCACCACCTTCCTCTACCCGGAAGGCACCCAGTTCGACTTCCATGACATGTACGAGTTCATCAAGGAACGCGGCTACGCCATCTACCCGGGCAAGCTCACCAACGAAGACACCTTCCGCCTGGGCAACATCGGCGAGATCTACACCGACGACATTGAAAAGGTGACCGAGCTGCTGGCCCTGTACATGGGCGAGCGCGGTCTGCTCGAAGCCGCGATCGGCACCGACTCTGTGCCGGAAGCCATCGCCGCCATGGATAAGGCCGGCGAACCGATCAAGGCCGCCGCCCCCGCCAACGTCAAGCTCACCGCCTGATCTCAATAAGCCAGACTGCCATCAGTACATATTTTGACAATACGGTTGGCAGGAAGTCTGGCATGTGTTGAGAGACTATAAGCAGCGCAGGTGTGTGCTAAGCTCCGCGAGCGCACACCGGAGCGAGGCCAAACGGCCTTGAGTGTGTCGAACAACATATGCCAGACTTCCTGCCAACAGCACGCAATGAAAGTACAAACACTATGACCAACCGTTTTGAAGCTGTTATTTTTGATTGGGCCGGCACTACTGTGGATTATGGCTGCTTCGCACCGGTCCGCGCCTTCCAGGAGGCGTTTAAGGAGTTCGGCATCGAGCCTACGATGGCCGAGACCCGCAAGCCGATGGGCATGCTCAAGCATGACCACATCAATACGATGCTGCACATGAACCGCATCGCCCGCGCTTGGGAGGATAAGCATGGTGCCGCTCCTACCGACGCTGATGTGGATGCCGTTTACAGCCACTTTGAACCGAAGCTGCTTTCCATTCTCGATGGTTTCGCCGATCCGAAGCCGGGCGTAGTGGATGCAGTCGCCGCACTGCGCGAAGCGGGCATCAAGATCGGTTCCACCACCGGCTACACGGATAAGATGATGGAGATCGTGGTGCCGAAGGCCGCCGAAAACGGCTATGCGCCGGACTTCTGGATCAGCCCGGACGGTACCAACGGATTCGGCCGCCCCTACCCATACATGGTGTTCAGAAACCTTGAGAAGCTGGGCGTCACCGATGTGCGTAAGGCCGCCAAGGTGGGAGACACGCTTTCCGATATTCGCGAAGGCAAGAACGCCGGCGTCTTTACGATTGGCGTCACGGAAGGCAGCTCTCAGATGGCGCTTTCCGAAGATGAGTTCAACGCCCTGTCTGATGCCGATAAGGCCAAGGCTCGTGCTGCGGCTCGCGAAGCATTCGTGAATGCCGGCGCCGATGCCGTCATCGACACGATGGCCGAGCTGCCTACGCTGCTTGCTCAACTCGCCTGAGCTATCGACTCGCAAATCATCCGGATGCCGCGTTCAATGTCGGCGGTATCCGGATGCACTATATTCAGACGAATATGCGAATCATCCGTTTCATCGACATCAAACACACTGCCCGGCATGAACGTAACACCTTGGGCACGGCAGCGGTCGAGCACATCGAGCGAGCGCACGCCTTCAGGCAGCGTCGCCCAGATGTAATAGCCGCCTTCCGGCACATTCCAGTGCATGCCTTGTGGAGCATGACGCCGCAAGGCTCTATCCGTCAAATCCCTGCGTTTGCGGTACGTATCGGTCAATGTTCGTACATGCTCGGCAATACGCCCTTCCTTGAGCAATTCCAAGCAAATACGCTGCGATGATGTGCTCGTATGCTGATCGACCATGCGACGCAAAGCGGCCAGCCGCCCGATCACATGCGGGTCAGCCACAATCCAACCGGTTCTCAATCCCGAAGTCACGGTCTTGGAAAACGTGGAGAGATATATGACGTAGCCTCCATTCTCCATGCCTTTCAGCGGAATGGGCCGTTCATTATCATCCGCCTTGCGATTTGCCGGTCCATACCATAGCTCGCCATAGGCATCATCCTCAATGACGAGGCACTGATACTTGCGCGCCACGTCAATAAGCTCGCTACGGCGTTCGGCAGGCATCGTCGAGCCGGTTGGATTCTGGAAAGTCGGAATCGTATAGATAAATTTTGGATGGAATCGGGCGCAGTACCCTTCCAGCAAGTCGGTTCGCATGCCGTATTCATCCATGGGCACGCCCACAATGCGAGCATCAGCGGACCGAAAGGCCTGCAATGCCGGGAAGAATGTGGATTGTTCCACGAGCACGCAGTCTCCTGGGTTGATGAACGCGCGAACACATAGATCAATGCCCTGCTCCGAGCCAGACAGCACCATCACATCGCGCGCGTTGCAATGTGCACCACGGGCCCGCATATGTTCGGCCAATAATTCGCGCAGTTCCGGGAATCCTTCAATAGGCGACTCGGGTTGACCATCGAATTCATGCGAGGCGAAGGCTTCCAGACTCACCGCGCGCAACAGATCATCGGGAATATCAGCCGGGTTCGGCGAACCGGTGGCGAAATCGATAACCGCCTTGCCATTTTGCGCACGATTGGCGGCGGCGATGTCATGGTACGTAAAACGGTTGGAATAATCGCTGAACAGTACGGACCACGGCGGGCGAACGACCGTCGGCTCAGCAGTATTCGAGGGCGGCATGCGCCGTATAACCTGCACCGACGAGCGCGACCGCTCCTGCCCAAAATCCACATCCGCGGGCACAGGTTGCTGCGATGCCTGGCTCGCGATTGTCTGAGCGACCACGGGCGCAGGCTGCGGCAACACAAAGGTGCCTTTGCCGACTTTGGACGCAATCAGTCCTTCATCCTTGAGCTGCTGGTATGCCTGCAATACCGTAGTGCGATTGACTTCCAACCGTTTGGCGAGCTCGCGTTCGGGAGGAAGCCGGTACCCCTCGGCGAGCGCGCCGGAGACGATCTGCTCGCGCAACTCACCGGCCAGCTGCCGGTACAACGGCACGCTGCTGCGCCGCTTGAGTTGCAACTGCATAATCGTCTCCCCTTCCCTGCCGTGCTGTAATTATCCCATCATGGGAGATTACAGCGTCAGGAACAACTCGTGGATGCGCGCATCGTCCGTCAGTTCGGGGTGGAACGCGGTGGCCAGAATCTTGCCTTGGCGCAATGCCACGGCATGACCATCCACTTCGGTCTCCACGGTGGCCTCCGGGCCCACCGACGCCACATATGGTCCACGAATGAACACCAGCGGGAAATCGGCAATATAGTCAGGAAAACCCGGCCGCCCGAAATTGGCGGTGACGGCGAAGCTGCCCAGCTGGCGGCCATACGCATTGCGGCGCACTACGGCATCCAATGCGCCGAAATACACATTCGGGTCGTTATCAAGTTTCTTGGCCAAAAGAATCATGCCGGCGCATGTACCGAATACCGGCTTGCCGGCTTTGACATGCGCGTCGATCTTCTCGAACAGGCCAGTCGAGTGCAGGAGCTTGCCTTGCGTGGTGGATTCGCCGCCAGGCAGAATCACACGATCAATCGAATCGTCGAAATCCTCGGCCGCACGCAGCAGCTTCCACGGAGCCCCCAGCTTATCCAGCACGGCGGCATGCTCGGCGAACGCGCCCTGCACGGCCAGAATGCCGGTTACGCCATGGACCGCGGATTCGGCGTCATCTGATTCCTCTTTGGAGATGTATTCGACAGCTACAACCATGTCACTCTCCGCGGGCGGCCATGATGGTCTGAATCTCGTCTTCGTTGATGCCGACCATGGCCTCGCCGAGGTTCTCGGACAGCTTGGCGAGCAGATCAGCATCCTGCCAGTTGGCGGTGGCCTTGACGATGGCGGCGGCACGCTTGGCCGGATCGCCGGACTTGAAGATGCCGGAGCCAACGAACACGCCTTCGGCACCGAGTTCCATCATCAGCGCGGCATCAGCTGGGGTGGCCACACCGCCAGCGGCGAAGTTCACGACGGGCAGACGGCCGTTGTCATGTACGTACTTGGCCAGATCGTAAGGCACAGCCAGCTGCTTGGCAGCCTCGTACACCTCATCGTCGCGCAGGGAGACGAGCTCGTGAATCTGCTTGTTCATCGTGCGCATATGGCGCACGGCCTGAATCACATCACCGGTGCCGGGCTCGCCCTTGGTACGAATCATTGCCGCACCTTCGGCAATGCGGCGCAGCGCCTCGCCCAGGTTCTTCGCGCCGCACACGAACGGCACATCGAACTGGTTCTTGTCGATATGGTAGACATCATCAGCTGGAGACAGCACTTCGGATTCGTCGATGTAGTCGATGTCGATGGCCTGCAGAATACGGGCTTCGGCAATGTGACCGATACGCACCTTGGCCATGACCGGAATGGATACGGCTTCCTGGATGCCCTTGATCATGGCTGGGTCGCTCATACGGGAGACACCGCCAGCCGCACGAATATCGGCGGGAATGCGCTCCAACGCCATCACCGCGCAAGCACCAGCATCCTGGGCGATCTTCGCCTGCTCAGGCGTGGTAACGTCCATGATCACGCCACCCTTGAGCATTTGGGCCAGATTACGATTCAGTTCCGCGCGATTACCTGCCATTGATTATCCCCTTCGTTTGATAGCGAACGTTGTTGTCCCGCTCATTATCAAACGCACGGACTCGCATACCACCAAGACAGTCCAATTTGGATGGGGCCAATCGGCAAGCTCTTCACCCATCCAATTGGATGAACCAGCACACGCAAAAGCGGGGATGCGCCAATCTCTCAGCACATCCCCGCGTATTGCGATCACCAACCACTAGCAGAAGCAGTCGGGCATCAGCATTCGCTCAGACATATCACGCACGCCGGCGAACAAACAGCACCACGCCACCGGCAACCAGCAGCACGGCGATCACCGCGGCAATGGCGGCGATATCGCTACCAGTTAGCGGCATACCCGGCTTCTTAGTGGAGGGCTTCGCCGCATTGGCATGATCCTTATTCGCGTCTCCAGTGCCAGTACCCGGCTTGTTCTCGCTGTTGCCCTTATCAGCAGCCGCAGCCACGAAATGCACGGACTGGCTGATGTCATCATCCGCATCCGGCGCGGAATTCAGACCGTCAGCGGCGATGGAGAGCTCGCTGTCAGTATCCTTCGCCAACTTCGAATAGTCGAGCTTCAGCGTCACGGTAACCGGCTTGCCGGCATCCGCAGCGCCTCGCGCCTTGGCATCACCGCTGCTGAGCGTAACGGCGGAGACCGAACCACCCACCGTGGCACGAATCTCAACGGCACCGGTCAGGCGAGCGCCATCCGCGAGCGGAGCCCATGTATTGCCATCCGTGGAGTATTCCACGCTTTGCACCTTGGGCTGCGGCTGGTCCTTGGTTACGGCAGCATACGCGTTGGCCAGACCAGCGCCGCGGAATTCGGCGCCATCCGTAGGAGCAGCGATGAGATCGTAATCGTATCCGGCCTGCTTCTTGAGCAATGCAACGGTCTGCGCGGCGGTAAAGTCCGGGTGGATGCCGCGAATCAACGCCACCACACCGGTGGCATGTGGCGTGGCCATTGAGGTGCCGCTGAAGGTGTCGTACTCGGCCTTGTTCCAATCCACTGGTGTGACCGGCGTAGTGGAGTAAATGCGGTCGCCAGGAGCGTTCACGGTAATGGTCTTCTCGCCATAGTTGGAACCGTATGGGTCATCCGGTCGGGTCAGCGGGAATATGCCGGCTCCTGGATTGGTCACGGAAGCCTTGCGGCTGGAGGAAACGATTACCGTTCCAGGCAGCATGGAGGGCAGCTGAACGCCGTTGCTCACATCACGGTTCGGGATTGCCGTGCCATCATACGGGCTTTCGGAATCGGTGGTCGGATGGTCCAGATCGGAGTCTTCGTTGCCTGCGGCCACCACGGTCACCACGTTCTGCGAGGTGGCGTATGCCACGGCACGGCGGATAATCTCGTAACCGGCGGTCTGCGTCGGGTCGCTCGGCACCCAGTACAGCCACGGGTCAACGCTGTAGCTGTTGTTGGTGGCAGCAAAATGATGATCGGCGGCCCAGACCATGGCACAGGTCACGTATTCGGGGTACAGCAAACCATCGTCGTTGCCGGTCTTGACTGCAGCGATGGTGGCCTGCGGGTCGACGCCGTCCACACCGATGCCGTTGTGCGCGGCGGCCACCGTACCCGCGGTGTGCGTACCGTGCGCGTTCGAAGTTGGGCGCCATGCACCGAATGAGTTGTCCGGAATACCGTTCACATTGCAGTTGGCGGAATCGGCTGCATCGAAGTTCGGAGCGATATCCGGGTGGGTGTCGTCCACGCCGGAGTCGAGGATGCCGACCACAGTTTTGGCGAGCTTCACGTTATGTTCGATGACCGGCAACGCCTGGCTGGCGCCGGTGGCGATAATACCCCATGCCTTGTCTTCGGTCACATCCGGATCGGATTCGCTTGAAGCCGTAGGACCGGCAGCATTCGTGCTGTCAGCATCAGTAGCATCAGCAGCAGCTTGTGCGGAATCCTTGGAGGTCTTATAGGATTGCGATTCTTCGCTTTCCAACTTTGCCTCCGCCGGCTTGCTGGCCTCACTGTCCGCGCTCGAATCGGCATCGCTACCATCGCCACTGAACAGATCCTCTTGACCGGTGACCACAGCGGTACGTGTGGCACCAACGGAATCCAAGGTGACGCCGGCCTTCTGCGAGGCAACGGCAACCTGCTGCGCGAAATCCTTGGCCTGTGCCTGCACAAATACGGCATGCAGCTGCGGATACTTCATCAATGGTTTGGCGCCCAGCTGTTCAGCCGCGTTAACAACCGCGTCAAGCTGGGTTGCCGAAGTGCTTTCCGGCAAGTTCAGCACATAATTGCGCACACCATCCTCTTGGGCAGCCGGTGATACGACGGTGGAGGCTGTGTCTGCTTGTGCGCTTGACACACCGGCTAGGCATAAGCCGGCTGCAAGTGCGATGCTTATGCCGCATGCAGCAGCATTGCGCAATGTTGTCATGTCTTCCCTCTCATGTGCGACTCTTAGCGATTCGTTGTGCACCATCGATGCACAAAACATTCGGGCACATGATAATTGCGGAAATGTTTCAGGTCTGAACATTTTCTCAAAAACAAATGTGCCTCCTCTGTACGCGTAAAGCACAAAGGAGGCACATTGGCCGAGATTATGACGGCATAACTACGTCATGGCCGTCTATTGCTTGCCTGTTTACTTGTAGTCACCAGCTTCGGAGGCCAGAGTCCATTCTTGGTCGAAGGCGAAGTGATCGGTTACTTCAGCCGGCTTCTTGAGCTGGTACTTGTCAATCGCCGTGCTGCCATCATCGTCCCATGTGGAATCCATGAGCAACCATTCGCCGTTGATGTGCACGTAGTTCCATGCGTGAGGAACACTCGTACCGGACACGGAACCGACCACCACACGCGAATCCAAACCTGCGGCCTTGGCCAGAGCCTGATATGCGTAGGCGTACGACAGGCACACGCCCTTGCCGCTGACCATGCCATACACGCTCCATGCATCCGGATACTGCTTCATGGCACTATCGCTTTCGAACGCATTACTGCTGTTGTCTCGGCCACCTACGGCATTGGACGCATCAAAGTCGTATTCCATCTTGCCGGCAAGGAATTGGTCGATGGCAATGGCCTTATCGCTGTCGGATCCCTGGAATTGCCCCTTGGCGGAGTTCACCAGATTCTCGACTTCCTGCTGGCGTTGCTGGTAGTCATCCGGATACTTGACCCACATCACCGTCTTGTTGCCGTTCTTACGAACCGTGTAGTTCACGCGATCGGACACCATGGCAATATACGGGTTCTGATATGTCACCTCGGCCATTACATCCTGCGTACTGGTCTGGTACTGATCGTTCGCATACTTGGTGATGTCAATCACCTCGTGGCCGTTGAGGATGTTGTTGGCCAGGTACTTGCCGAAATCAGTGGATGCGAAGTTGAAGAGCGGGGATTCCTTGGTGTCGGAATCAATCTTCTTCTTGTCGTATCCGGTCCAGTCCGCCTTACCAACCGAATTGAGTCGGTCAAGCACACCGCCAGCCTTGGGCAGTGCATCGGTGGCGGCCTTGGTGATTTGGCCGAAGGTCTGGGTCAAATCACCTTCGTAATACACGCTTCCGGTGTTTTTGATCTTGGTTCCAGGCGCACTGTAAGTGAATTTCCAACCATTCCTGCCGTTGCTGGTCAGATCGCTGAATTCGCTGGGCACTGCCACCGTGGCGCCATTCGCCATTTCCACGAACGTGTACACGTAGGCCTGCATATCTTCTTCGGTGGTGTTGCCTTCACCGAAGACGCCCTTCAAGCCGTAACTCCACTGATTGGTCTGCGCCTGCGTTGCCTGACCGATGGGAATGGTGGGCACCAAACTATTGGCATCGACCGCATGCCAGCGGCCTTCATGACCGTCCTTATCGACGGCGGTCACCACGATGTACAGTTTGCCCGCCGAATCGGCATCCCACGAACCGCCGGCATCCTGCAGGATTTCAGCACAGTATTCCTGCGTGGATTTCTGGCACTGCTCGATGGTGTCCTGGCTCTCCACGGCTAGCGACTGGAATGCCATGTTCTGCTTCAGCACACTGGTGCCGAGCGTATCGTCCTTGTATTCCTTCGGCTTGTCATAGTCGGCGGAAAGGAGTTCGGTCTTGGTACTGGATCCGATTTTCTTGATGGATCGCGTTGCTGGCATGTAATTTTCGTCGCCATCTTTGCCGATTGCCTTACGTGTGATGTACACGTACACGTTGTACGACTTCGCACCATCGACCTTGTCCCATGAGATGTCGACACCGCCATCCTTGTTGACAACGGGCGTCACGTTGTTCACCTGCGGCAGACGGGTGATGTCCGTATGTTCCTTGACGCGGAAGAATTGCACGATGGGCTTGGCGAGTTTCTTGCCGTTCGCGCCCACGTATTGCACGTAGTAATAACCGTCCGACGGCAGGAAACCGCGCTCCTTGCCGATGGAGTCGCCGTGCTGCATATCTTTCGGCAAATCCATGCTGCCGGACAGGGTGATGGTGCCGGTGCCTTCTTTGTCGTCGAATGGTTCGGTGGCGATCGTCGTTGTGGGCACCGGTACGCCGAATGAGGAATCCTGGTAGACGCGCACGCAATCGTCAAGGCTCAAGTCAACACCCGTCATCTGGGCCTCGCCCCACTTGACACTGTCTTTGATCTTGACCGGATCCTTCATGATGAGTTCGAACTCATAATAGGTATCCACGGCAATGGGGTCTTTGAACTGGTATTTGTCGCTCGGCATGCCGGCATAGGCCTGCTCTTTGGTGGGCATGGTGGAGTCGGCCATGATGCCGTCGATGGCACCGTCCGCTTTCATCATGTAATAGCCGCCAATGCTCACGGCACCGAACACCAGTGCCAGTACCGCCACGATGGCTATGAGAATGATCCACCATTTTGGCTTGCGCTTCTGGCCTTTGACCTTGGGCTGCTTGCCTCGTTTGGCCTTGTGCGATGTGTTTTGACCATTGGGCTGCGGCTGACCTGGGTAAATCTGCTGCTGGTTCTGCGGTTGATAGGGCTGCTGTACAGGGTAGCCAGGCTGTTGTGCCGATGCCGCTGGTTGATAAGGCTGGTTGGATTGCGGATACGGCTGGGCGTATTGCGGCTGGAACTGTGGCTGGCCTTGTGCGTATTGGGGCTGCTGGGGGTATTGGCCAGGCTGCGGCCATTGCCCTTGCGGCTGGGCGTATTGGCCCGGCTGATACTGCGGTTGCACAGACTGAGGCGACTGCTGACCATACTGGTTGTATTGACCGTACTGACCGTATTGGCCTTGTGACGGCCATGGGCTCGCACCAGTGTTCTGCCCGTTTCCCTGCTGCCATTGCTCTGATTGCGGCTGGGCATGTTGGTTATTGTCGTTGCCTGGCTGCTGCGATTCCACGATGACTCGCCCTTCTCATCACTCCGAAACCATACGTTCGGAGACCCCTTCATTGGCATCCGCAACGTGACTCATCTCACGTTTGAACATGAGCTTAGCACTGATGGACTGGACTCAACACCCCCTACCAGCTGCGAGCGCATGCTCCGTGGCATCACATCCTTGATGGCACCACGGCGCGGGCAATGCCATGGACAGCAAACGCAGTTGGCTAGCCAATCGTATTGCCGTAGACCTGTGCCTGCAGATCCTTGCGCGCGGTTTCCATTCGGGTGATCTGACCGAGGAGCGCGATCTTCTCCTCACCATCCGGCAATTGTGCCATACGGCGTTTGGCCAAGCCGATCTGACGCATGAAACCCATATCCAACAACCTGGTGAGCAGTTCGGAGGCATACCGCTGCTCTTCCTTGGTGGCGGGACGTAACTGCACAGCAGCTGCATTGCCCGGAACAATAGGCTGTGGAGGTTGCGCCCCGTTGCCGGTATCGTCTCCCGGCAACGGCAACGGCATAACGGCAAGCTCGTTAATGACCTGATTGAGCATAGGCCCGCCGGCCTTGGTGAGGTTATGCATCCACAGGCCTTGCGGCGTATCATCGTTCGGCAATCCACCAGCCGCAGCGATTGCCTGGAACAACGTGCGGAACACTGGGCTCATGAAATGGTCAAGCGTCAACTGACTGAACATCGTACGATCAATGGCACGCGGCACCTGTATCAATGTGGCCATGAACTGCTGCTCGGCGATGAATACGGCATCGTCGATTTTGAAGTACGCCTGTTCCTTGGCGTCCTGGCGTTCCAACGCTTTGCGCGCAGCCGGGTTGTCGTATGGATTGGTGCCTGGCTCCACACGCGGCGATTCATTCTGGAAGCGACGTTTAGCGGCGTATGCATCTTCATCACGCACATGCAACTGACGGCGTGCGCTCATCACTTCGCGGCGCATCACCTCCAAATCCACGCCGATGCGCCCTGCCGCCTTACGCGCGTAGGCATCCCACAGGGAGCGGTCTCGAATTTGCGCCACGAGCGGTGCCACGGCTTTCATGGCCCCCACCTGGCCTGGTGTGTAGGTCAGGTCGAAACGCGCGATGGCGGTATCAATGACAAAATCATAAAGTGGCTTGGCATGGGCGATCAACGATCGTACCGCCTCATTACCTCGCTCGATTCTCAAGTCACAGGGGTCGAGATTGTTCTCCGCCACGGCTACGAAGGTCTGGGAGAGGAAGGCCGAATCCAGCCCGAACGCATGCAACGCGGCTTTCTGACCGGCCGCATCACCGTCAAACGTGAACACGATGCGCGAGCTCAACGGCTGATCCTTGACCTTAAGCGGGCCGACCAATTGCACAGCCCCCAGCGAATCGTCGGCGATAAGCCTGCGTACGATTTTCGCATGCTCGGCACCGAATGCGGTGCCGCAGGTGGCGATGGCGGTATCGATGCCGGCCAAATGCATGGCCATCACATCGGTATAACCTTCGACGATCACCACTTGACGTTTCTTAACAATGGCGGACTTGGCCAAATCGATGCCATAGAGCACTTGGGTCTTGCGATAGAGCTGCGTATCCGGCGTATTGATGTATTTCGCCGCAATCTGATCGTCCTCATACAGCTTGCGAGCGCCAAAGCCAAGCGTGCGACCGGTCGAATCGCGGATGGGCCAAGTCACACGGCCACGGAAATAATCGTAGATGCCGCGCTGGCCTTGACGGGCCAAGCCGGCGTCAAGAATCTCCTGTTGCGTAAAGCCTTTGGACGCCAGATGGCGTACGAGATTATCCCAACCCTGTGGTGCGTATCCACAGCCGAAGCGTTCGCAGTCGGCTTGCGAGAAGTTGCGGCCTCCCAGCAGTTTGCGCGCGGGCAGTGCTTCCTGGGTCAGAATCTGCGAAACGAAGAATCGCTGCGCTTCCTCACAGGCCTCCAGCAGCCGCGTACGCTTGGAGCCCGTACCGTCCGGACGACCTGCACCATTGCCGCTGTTCTCGTAATGCAGTTCGATGTGGTACTTGTCCGCAAGCAGCTCCACGGCCTCGCGGAAGTCGATGTTCTCCGACTGCTCCACGTATTTGAACACGTCGCCGCCCAGACCACAACCGAAGCAATGCCAGACGCCGAGCGACGGACGCACGTTGAAGCTGCCGGTTTTCTCGTCATGGAAGGGGCACAGGCCCACATAGGTACCGGTGCCGGAAGGCTTTAACGTTACGGTCGCGGATACGATGTCATACAGGTCCGCGGCAGCGCGCACCTTCTCAACGTCTTCTTTCTTAATCATCCCGACCATAGTTCTCTAGACTACCGCCTGATTGCGGACAGGGTAAATTTTTGCCCTCCCCTTTCAGCCCCGGCGAAAAGAACGCGGCTCAGCACAGAATCGAGTGCAATGCCAGTGCGGAGCCATCGGTCAGGGATGCCACCTGATCGATGGCCACGCGCAAGCGCTCATCATCGTTGGTGCATTCATTCCAGTCAGCCAGGAATTGGCTTTCCAATGCATCCGAAGGAGCCGGAGAATCAGCCATCAGCACATCAATCAGATCCTCGACGATCTTCAGCTCTTCCTGATGGAATGGTTCACGTTCACGCGGCGCCATGACGAAGTACACGGCAATGCCCTTGAGCGCCACGATCTCGTAGTTGGTTTCCTCGGGAATCACGATGTTGGCGGAGTACCGGGTCAAAGGCCCTTCGCCATAGGTATCTCTGGTGGCGGTTTCCACCGACCAGCAGAACCGCCCGATCAGATCGGACGTGATGTTTTTCAGCTGTGCCAACGCCTGTCGGGATCCGTTGAAATGCGCGGGGAATACATGCTCACGGCGGAATCTCATGAATGCGGCGAGCAGCTTGTCGGCATCCCACTTCGCGCCATACCATGCACGCGTCTGTTCGATGATGTGGTCCAAGATCTGCGGGTCGGCCAGCACGATCGGATCGAACGCCCCGGTGGCGATGGAATCCTCCACATCATGCACTGAATAGGCGATGTCATCGGAAAGATCCATGATCTGGCATTCCATTGGCTTGGTGGCTTCAGGAGCGTGTTGCTTCAACCAACGGAATACGGGCTCATCGTCCGGGTAGACGCAGAATTTCTTGGACCGCTCCCCTTTCGGATGCTGGTCGGCTTCCGCCAGCGTCCAGGGGTATTTGACGGCGGCGTCCAGAGCCGCACGGGTCAGATTCACGCCAGCGGAGCGCCCGTCAGGATGGAACACTTTGGGTTCCAAACGGGTCAAAATACGCAAGGTTTGGGCATTGCCCTCGAATCCACCGATGTTTTTGGCAATATCGGCAAGCGCACGCTCACCGTTGTGCCCAAATGGCGGATGCCCAAGATCATGAGCGAGACATGCGCAATCGACCACATCCGGGTCGCATCCAAGAAGAGCACCGATTTGACGGCCGATCTGGGCTACTTCCAACGTGTGCGTCAAACGGGTTCTGGCGAAATCATCAGTTCCGGCAATCAGAATCTGACTCTTGGCACCAAGGCGGCGAAGCGCCGAGGAATGGATCAGTCGCGCGCGATCACGTTCAAAAGCCGTGCGCGATTTGGATTTCGGTGGCTCGGGGGCCCAGCGCTCCTCATCAAAGGCGCTGTAGCCCTCATTCACCAGTACCGTTTCCCCATCCCTCGTTGTTTCCATAGCTTCATGGTACGAAATATGATTTACAACAGCGTCGAGGCATCGAGCTTAGCCAGATCCTCCGGCGGCAGCACTTCGGCGGCGTGCTCGTAAAGGCGCGGAATGCGGTTCCTCAGGCAGGTGAAAATCTCGTAGCTGATGGTGTCGGCGGCACGAGCCCAATCATCGGCGGTCGGCTCGGCGAAGTCCTCGCCGCGACCGGGGCCGAACAGCTCCACCGTGTCGCCCTCGTGCACGCCGAGCTCGGCTGCCGAACCGTGCAGGTCCACGATGAACTGGTCCATGCACACACGGCCGCACACGCGCAGCAAACGCGGACCTTGTGTGGTCATGATGCGCACCGGGCCGCCTTCCTTCTCCACGTGCTTGGCGCCTTGCATATCGAAGCCGGAAGCGGAGCGGTGAATGCCGTCCGCGTAGCCGAGCGGCACAATGGCGGTGGATGTGTTGTCCGGAGTCAGATAGGTGCGGCCGTAGGAGATGCCGTGGCCGGCCTCCACATCCTTTACCGTGCCGAGCTGGGCCTGCAGGCGCATGGCCGGGGTCAGATGCCAGTCGCGTGGGGTGCCCATGGCCGGGTCAGGCTCGTAACCGTACAGGCCGATACCCGGGCGGGTCAGCTCGAAATGAATCTCCGGCCGATCCAGCGTGGCCGCGGTGTTGGCCAGATGGCGAATCCGAGGCGGAATGCCAGCGGCTTCCATACGGCGAGTGAAGTCCTTGAACGTTTCGATCTGACGGTCGGTGGAGGCCACGAATTCCGGCACATCCGGAGAATCGGCCACAGCCAAATGGCTCCACTGGCCGATAATTTCGATCACGCCTTCGTGCGCGAGCGGCACCAGTTTGGCGAGCGCCGCACCAAAACCAGCCGGGGTAAAACCATTGCGGCCAAATCCGGAGTCAACCTTCACATGCACGCGAGCCGGCTTGCCGAGCTTGCGCGCGGCTGCGGCCACGGCATCGATACCGGGCAGCGAGCCAACGGACACATCGATATCGGCGGCAATCAGCTCGTCGAACGGAACTTCGGTGCCGTTGTACACCCAAGTCAGAATATGGCAGCGGTCGGGGCCGATGCCGAGCTTGCGCAGCAGCAACGCCTCATGCGATTGCGCGGTGCCGAGCCAGGTGGCGCCACCTGCCAAAGCGGCCAAAGCGGCCGGCAACAGACCGTGGCCGTATGCGTCGGCCTTTACCACGCCCATCACGGCAGTGCCTGAGTTCGGGCCGCCCACCACGGAGACCAAGTGGGCCATATTGTCCCGCAAGGCCTTCAGATCCACGATGGCCTGTGCGGGGTATTGGCGACGGGCGGCCGCATAGTTGGCCTTGCCCTGCTCGCCGGAAAAATCAATGTCAGGTGCTGCATTCATGCTCATGAGTCCCTATTCTTGCGCGACAATATGACGTGCGGGCGTTGAAACCACGTTTCATCAAACTTTGAACGAAAAGTAACCCAAAAGTTACACATGAGGGACCGTTATCACGAACGCGTAACACTATTGTCCGCGCGGACGGCGTACACTGTGCAAACTATACGGTTCTCCGCATGATTCACAACAATTACGCGAACCGTTGTTGATTCCCGGCGTTGAGGCGTGCCGGGATCCCGGAAATCCGTCCGGTTTAGCCCCATAAACCAAGTTCATGAGAGAAGAACATGGATCTCTTCCGAAAGAAAAGCGTGGATCAGCTTGTATCTGAATCCACCCCTCTAAAGCGCACCATGCACACGTTCGATCTGACGATGCTCGGCATCGGCGCGATCATCGGTACCGGTATCTTCGTGCTTACCGGCAAGGGTGCGCTTACCGCCGGCCCGGCACTGTCCGTCTCGTTCCTGCTCGCCGCCATCTGCTGTGGTTTCGCAGGCCTGTGCTACGCCGAATTCGCTTCCATGGCACCGGTTTCCGGTTCCGCCTATTCCTACGCCTATCTGGCATTCGGTGAGTTGATTGCCTTCATCATCGGCTGGGACCTTATTCTGGAGTACGCGCTGCAGGCGGCCACCGTGTCCGCCGGCTGGTCAGGCTATTTCAACAAACTGCTCGAGGGCTTCGGCCTGCATCTGCCGGTTGAATTGACCGCCGCTTATGGCACGACTCCTGGCGTCACCACCTATTTCAACCTGCCCGGCTTCGTGATTGTGCTGCTGATCACTTGGGTGCTGTCCATCGGCATCAACCAGACCAAGCGCACCAACGACATCATGGTGATGATCAAGCTCATTATCATCGTGCTGTTCATCGTCTGCACGGTGTGGTTCGTGAACCCGGCCAACTGGCATCCGTTCTCCCCGTACGGCATCTACACCTTCCAGCCCGGCTCCACGCAACCGTATGGCATTGTGCCGGCCGCCTCCATTGTGTTCTTCAGCTTCATCGGCTTCGACGCCGTCTCCTCCTCCGCCGAGGAGACCGTGAATCCGAACAAGACACTGCCGAAGGGCATCCTGCTCTCCCTGGCCATCTCCACAGTGCTCTACATCGTGATGACGTTCATCATGACCGGCGTGGTGCCATACAAGGAGTTCGCCAACTTCATCGACGCCCCGGTCGCCGGCGTGATCCTGGCCACCGGTCTCAACTGGCTGGCAGTGATTGTGAACCTCGGCGCTCTGATCGGTATGACCACGGTGATGCTCGTGCAGCTCTACGGCCAGTCCCGCATCTGCTATGCGATGAGCCGCGACGGTCTGTTCCCGGAGTTCTTCGGCCATGTGCATGAGAAGTACCGCACCCCGTTCAAGGGCACCTGGTTCTTCGGCATCCTGACCGCCATCGCCGGTGGTTTCATCAACATCAACGTGCTGTTCGAGCTGGTGAACATCGGTACGCTGTCCGCATTCATCATCGTGTCCGCAGGTATTCTGTGGATGCGCAAGACGCAGCCGGATGCGCATCGCGGTTTCAAGGCTCCGCTGGTGCCGTTCACTCCGATTGTCTCCATCGTGTTCTGCTTCGTGCTGATCGCGGGCCTGAATTGGGAGACTTGGGTGCGATTCGCCATCTGGTTCGGCTTGGGCCTGATTGTGTACTTCGGCTACAGCCGCAAGCGTTCCAAGCTTGAAGCGGCCAAGGCCGAAACCGCTGAGGTCAAGCAGACTGAAGCCTGATCAGGTCGTTGACCATTGGAAAGGTCCACTCGATTGAGCGGACCTTTCCTATACCTGCAACGCCTATAACTTATTCGCTGACAGCTCCCATCAGCGATGGGGAGCCAGAGGAAAAATCTCACCACTCATGACGCTGATAGGCAATACGAGTAGTGTCAGTGGGCCTATCCAACAGCTGGATCAGTCCGCAACGGGCGAAACCAACGCTTTCAAACACATGCTGCATGGCTTTGTTATTCGGATGCGTGTCGGCACGCACATTGCCATAATGCTTCAACGCCCAGGCAATGCAGTCACGGGCAGCATGACGCACCAAACCGGATGAGGCGATACGATGAATAGTCACATAAGCATCGTTATCCAACCAAGCGCCATCGATGGAGGCATAGGTCGGATCCTCCCCCGGGCACAGCGCAAACTGAGCCAGAATCCTCTCTCGGTCGTCCTTTACATCCACCAGCAGCATCATGCGTTGATTCGCGATGTCGTCGATAATCACAGATTCACGCGGGAATTCGGTCCCCCACTGAGTCGGGTTGCCATTGGCTGCCATCAGGGCACGAGCACGAGCATAAATCTTCTGCATCTGCGGCAAATCATGCATCGTAGCATGGCGAAAACAACGTCCCGTCGTTTTATCCGTGGCGTCCGGCTGAGTCACCTCTTACCTCTTTCCGTGCTCTTTCCCTCGACGACAGCGCAATGCCATAACGCAATGCGAAGTATGAACTGACGGTAAACCTACCATGCCACGCGCATAAGAAACCCCGCCCACGTCATAGCGTGGACGGGGTTATCTCAACGCAGCCAGGAATCAAACGACCTTGCGTTCGAACGGATCGGAGCTGATGCCCTCTTCAAGAATCTGCTTTGCCCATTCCTTGGCGGTGAACAGGCTGTGATCACGATAGTTGCCGCAACTCTTCTCCGTGGTGGCCGGCACATCATCCCACGTGGCCTTGTAGGCGATGAATTCCAGGGATTCCTTCAGCGCCTTGGCCACCTCTTCGGTCGGGTGTTCGCCCCAGGTCAACAGATGGAAGCCGGTACGGCAACCGAACGGCGAGCAGTCAATGTAGCCCGGAATGCGTTCGCGCAGCAGCACGGCGATGGTGTGCTCGATGGTGTGCAGGCCACCAGTCGGAATGGCCTGCTTGTTCGGCTGGGTCAGGCGCAGATCGTAATTGGAGATCACATCGCCATGCGGGCCTTTTTCGATATCGATATAGCGCACATATGGGGCCTTAACCTTGGTGTGATCAAGCTGGAACGATTCGACAACAGGCTTTTCCTGAGTTTCTTCTGCCATGATTCCCTTTCTCTTGTGTGTTACAAAGGCACGACTTGTTCTATAGAACCATCGTAGTCAGCGATATTGGTTCATGTGCACACAACGGGCATGCCCGCTATAGACGTTTGTTATCGGGGCTTATCACGGACTTATTGCGTCTTGCCTGCATTGAAGGCAGCCACGGCTTCCATGAAACACTTGCCATAGAGCTCGAGCTTGTGCTCACCCACACCGTTGACGGCGAGGAACTGTGCGTTAGTGACCGGCCGAATCACTGCCATATCGCGCAGTGTTTTATCCGAGAACACGATGTATGGCGGCTTGCCGATCTCCTGTGCAATCGTTCGACGGAGCTCACGTAGCTTTTGGAACAAGGCTTCGGCATCATCATCTGGCACATAGGAGCTGAACGGCGCACCAGAACCTGCAGCTTCTGCGCCAGTCGCTCCCCCGGCACGCATATCACGCTGCACCGCACGAGATGCCGACTTACGTTCCACCTTCTTGATTTCGTAATGGAAACCAGGCGCAACGGTTTCCGCGGCACGCACGCCGAACTGCACGATGGGCAACCGCCCTTCAGCGATGGAAAGGTACCCATCAGTGGCCATCTGATTCAGCACATCGCGAATCAATGCGGTGTTCACATCTTTGAGCATGCCGAATGTGGGCAACTGCTCGGGATTCAGCCATGCCAGATCCTGAGCTTGGGAGCCGCGCAGAATCTTGACGATCTTGCCTGAGCCGACACGCTGGTTCACATCGTGCACGCAACGGCTGATGGCACGCGCCACCTGAGTCACGTCAGTGGTGGCGAACGTGCTTTCGCAATTGGAGCATGCACCGCATTTACCGTTGACTTCGCCAGCCGTATCGGTTCCGCCAGCCGCGGCCGCCAGTTCCTGGCCGAAATACCGCGTCATGTACCGATGCAGGCAGTCCGTGGTACGGCAGTAGCCGATCATGCCATCGAGCAGGCGGCGTTTGGATTGGCGCACGATCTCCTGCTGCTCGGGTGTCATGCGGTCGTTTTCGTAATCGCTGTCAAGTAAACGGCGTCGGGTCACAATATCCGACTCATTCCACAGCAGCGTGCAACGACTCGGTTCGCCGTCTCGCCCGGCGCGACCGGCCTCCTGATAGTAAGCCTCGATGGATTCCGGCATGTTGTAGTGGATCACGAAGCGCACATCGGATTTATCGATGCCCATGCCGAATGCGTTGGTAGCCACCACCACCGGCACTTTATCGGTGATGAAATCACGTTGCGCTTTTTCTCGCACATCTGCGTTCATACCGCCGTGGTAGGCGACCGCGGTATGGCCCATATCATTCAGCGTTGCCGCAATATCTTCCGTATTTTTTCGAGTGGCGCAGTACACAATGCCGGATTCATCCGCATGCTCGGCAATATAGGAGGCCACCCATGCCACCTTGTATTTGGTTTCAAGCTTGACCACATCGAAATACAGGTTCGGCCGATCGAAACCGGTCACGGTAATGGCTGGATCGCAAAGGCCAAGCAACCCTATGATATCCTGCCGCACCCGTTCGGTGGCGGTGGCGGTGAATGCTCCGATTGGTGGGCGCTGCGGCAGACCGGCGATGAATTCGCCGATGCCAAGATATGAGGAGCGGAAATCCTGCCCCCATTGGGAGACGCAGTGGGCTTCGTCCACTGCAATCAAAGAAATCGGCGTTCGGGCGGCGAAATCGCGGAATCGGCTGGTTTCCAGACGTTCCGGAGCCACATACAACAGTTTGATTTGCCCGGCGGCAGCCTGGGCAAGCACCATGGCCTGCTCATCCATGTCTTGCGTGGTGTTGACGAATGCGGCCGGCAGACCAATATCGTTCACTGCATCGACCTGATCGCGCATCAAGGAAATCAAGGGAGAAATCACGAGCGTAACGCCTGGCAGCAGTGCAGCTGGAATCTGATAACACACGGATTTGCCGGCGCCCGTAGGCATGACGCCCAAAACATCACGGCCGGCGAGCAGGGCCTCAACAATACCCTGCTGGCCGGGCCGGAATGAGTCATAACCGTAATACTGCCTAAGCGCAGCAAGTGCCGCATTCTGTGCCGTCATGGCTCCCACCATAGCGCATCGATGCTGTCAAGAAGCGTTTGGACAGTGCTATAAAAACACTATCTCGCTTACAAGGGGTACATTCCCGTATATTCTGACATCTATCTGCTCTGTAAGGGGTATCTTTCACGCAAAATGGCATCTATCATCGGCGCAATGGCGGTGATGATAGATGCCATTTCAGTGAATCGGTACCCCTCACAACCCAGATAGACGTTTTAAGTCAGCGGAATGTACCCCTTGCAAAGCAGTTAGCACATTTACAGACGCTCGAGGGCCTGCTTGAGGTCGGCGATGAGGTCGTCCGCGTTTTCGATGCCCACGGAGATACGCACCAAGTTGGCGGGCACCTGCAGGGTGGTACCGGCCACGGAAGCGTGGGTCATGGCGGCCGGAACCTCGATGAGGCTTTCCACGCCGCCCAGGGACTCGGCCAGCGTGAAGATCTGCGTGTGGTCCACAAAACGCTTGGCCGCTTCGGCACCGGCGGCAAGCTGCACGGAGACGATGCCACCGAAGCCGCCATGCATCTGGTGTGCGGCGATTTCGTGGCCCGGGTGGGATTCCAGGCCCGGGTACCAGACGCGCTCAATCACATCGGCCGGCTGGGATTCCAGCCATTCGGCCACCTTCAGCGCGTTGGCGCTGTGGCGCTTGACGCGCAGGTCCAGGGTCTTCAGGCCGCGAATATCCAGCCAGGAATCGAACGGGGAAGGCACGGCGCCGGCGGCATTCTGCAGGAACGCCACCTTTTCGCGGGTCTCTTCGTCGTTCAGCACCACGGCGCCGCCGACCACATCGGAGTGGCCGCCAATGTACTTGGTGGTGGAGTAGACCACCACGTCGGCGCCCTCATCCAGCGGATGCTGCAGGGCCGGGGACGCGAAGGTGTTATCCACGGCTACCTTGGTGCCGTACTTGTGTGCAACCTCAACGGTGGCGGCGATGTCGGTGATGTTGAGCAACGGGTTGGATGGGGTTTCAACCCACACGTACTCATAATGCTTGGAGGACAGGGCGGCTTCCACGGCCTTCAGATCGGTGATGTCCATCACGTCGAGACCCACGCCCCACGGCACGAACACCTTGGCAAGCAGACGGTAGGTGCCGCCATATACGTCGTTGCCAAGCAGGATGTTGTCGCCGGGCTTGATGGTGGAGCGCAGCAGCACGTCGATGGAGGCGAGGCCGGAGGAGAAGCTCAGCGCGTACTTGGCGCCTTCCACGGAAGCCAGCTGCTCGTCGAAGCTGGTGCGGGTGGGGTTGATGGAGCGGGAGTAGTCATGGCCGCCGCGCAAGCCCAGCACACCATCCTGCTTGAAGGTGGAGGTGGCGAAGATCGGGGTCACCACGGCACCGGTGGTGGGGTCGGGCTCCTGGCCGGCGTGGATGGCGCGGGTGGCGAGAGCGTTCTGGGCGAACTTTGCGTTGTATTCAGCGGACATATGTTGTGTTCCTTTCCTATGCGCTGCCTTCGAGAGTACGGCAGCTGCCGACATGTGCGGCGCGTGTTGGTATTGGTGTTATTGATATCGGGTTATTGCAGCATCATTCAGAGGTATTGCTCGGCGAGGGAGGGCTTGGTGGTGCGGTCCACCACATCGCCATAGCCGTTGGCGCGCATCCAATCGTCGTTGAAGATCTTCTCCATATAGCTGCGGCCGGAATCCGGGGCGAGCACCACGACGAGCTGGTTTTCGTCCAGATCGTTGGCGAGTGCGTACTTGATGGCGCTGGCCACGGCCATGCCGGAGGAGCCGCCCACGAGCAGCGCTTCTTCGCCGGCTAGGCGGCGGGTCATTTCGAAGGCTTCGGCGTCACCCACCTTGACGATGTCGTCGGTGATGTTGCGGTCGAAGGCCTTGGGGTAGAAGTCCTCTCCCACGCCCTCGATGTCGTACTGGTGCACGTCGGCGAGCGAGTCGGCGGAGTAGATGGAGCCTTCCGGGTCGGAGCCGATGACCTTGACCGCTCCGTTCGAGGCTTCCTTCAGGTACTTGCCGGTGCCGGAAATGGTGCCACCGGTGCCGATGCCGGCAACGAAGTGGGTGATTTTATGGTCGGTGGCCTCCCAGATTTCAGGTCCGGTGGTGTAGTAATGGCTTTCCGGGCCGTTCGGGTTGTCGTACTGGTTCGGGCGGAAGCCACCGGGGATTTCGTTGGCGAGGCGTTCGGCCACTTGGTAGTAGGAACGCGGGTCGTCCGGGCCGGCATCGGTGGGGGTCACGATGACTTCGGCACCGTAGGCGCGCAGCACCGCACGCTTGGATTCGGAGACCTTGTCCGGCAGGGTGAAGATGGTGCGGTAGCCACGCTGCTGGGCCACAAGGGCCAGGCCGACGCCGGTGTTGCCGGAGGTGGGTTCCACGATGACGCCGCCGGGCTTCAACTGGCCGGAACGCTCGGCGGCATCGATGATGCGCTCGGCGATGCGGTCCTTGGAGGAACCGCCGGGGTTGAAATATTCGACTTTGACGGCGATGGTGGCCTTGACTCCGGCCGCCTGGGGAATGTGGTTCAGCTTGACGAGCGGGGTGTTGCCGATGAGTTCCGCGAGGCTGTTGTGGATGGTCATGTGAAGTCCTTTGGTCCGGGGTTGTTGGGTTTTGCTCTGGGTTTGTGGTGTAAGCGATTCGGTTCTGTTGCTTTCGTGAACCGACGTTCCCGGACGAGCGGACATTGACTTCATGTTGATTGGAGCATCCACACCCCTTCGCTCACGTGAAGAGTTCTGCTGCGATCCTCTGTTTTCCGATGATGTGATGCGACCCATCACACCGCGCCAACTTCCGCGGTTGTTATTCATGGAAAGATTCGCAGCCAACTTGCTGCGATATGAATGCTCGTTCTCAAGTTATGCGTCACTGACCGTGCGCCCGGGGGCGTCGGTTAGCGACAACAACATGAGAAAATCCGCATGCCTCACACCATAGCACAGGTTGAGACATGTGTGTGTCGCGGGCGTTCATATTACGAAATAAGGCTCTCCTCGTCGCCAAGAGGAAAGCCTTACTTTCTCATCAACCGCGCTGGCGGGCTGGGTGGATTTCTCGGCGTTTGGTAAGCATCCAGACAATCCACATACATAGCGCGAACAGCACCAGCGATTCAGCCAGTGGAATCCACACCACATAGGTGCCAATTTCCACGCCATCTGCGGTGTAGCTGACCACTCGCCCAGACATGGCCTGCACCAATCGATTCTGCGCGGTTCCACGTTTAAAGAACGCGCCTACCATCTGCATCTTGGGCACATACAGCAACATCGACATCGAGGAGCTCAGCTGCTGAGCCGCATACCAGAACGCAACAATGGCAATTGCAGCCGCCCAGATTCCTTTGTTCGCCAGCCAAGCCAACACGGCACCAACCAGCGTACCAATCGCCGCATACGCGAGCATCAGCGAGAAGAACTTCAACCCCACAAACAGCGGACCGGCTGCGAGCGCCTTCGAATAGGTCGCACCCCACGCCGAGAAGGCATCCGAGGGCAATCGCTCCCACGCATACAGGAACTGCTCGGATAGATGCGCATAGAACGGACCGGAGAGCCTGCATCCATCCGATTTCTCATAGCACATCGCCGTTCCCGTGGCGATGACGATGAATCGTGCCGCCAGATACAACACCGACATCGCCAGTGGCACCACCGCAGCGCTTATCGCGGTGGCCTTCATGTATGACTTGCGCGAAACCCCATGGCAGAGCGCTGTGCCGAAGAAAAACCATTGCCATGCCATCGCCGTGAATATTAGTAGGATTCGAAAGTAATACTCAACATCGTTGATTCCGGGAAACACTATCGCGCTTGAACCGGTGTATCCGAGCATTACCGACTGATAGCACAGCGGCACGAACAGCAGCAGCCCTACCGCAAGCACCACGCCATACACCGTGAGGCAGCGGCGCAACGTCAGGAGGAATTGCCTGCTCAATCCGTAGGTTTTGCCAGTCATGTCATTGGCCTTTCTGGGATGGCAGCATTGCATCTGCAATGTTTGCAACGTTGACGGATTGCGATGTTTCCGGAGATGACGTGGCACATATGACATACTCCTGCAGCCCAAGCCGGTTAGCGGATACTCCCACCGGCAATTCAGAAGGGTCAATCTGCCCGCGCACTACCACGGAAAGCAGCTTTCCCATCTCCTCGCGGGAAATGATTTGCAGCTGGCTACTGGCAGCGAATGTGGTTACCCGATCAGCCTCACCGACCAAAACGGTTGCTCGCGAGCTCGCCGATTCGGCATCGAATTCGTCGATGATTCTGCCTTGGTCGAGAATGGCCACCCGTTCCACCACATGCGCGATTTCATTGATGATATGGGTCGAGAGCACGATGATGCGCGGATGTTCGCTGAACGATTCGAGCAGGAACCTGTAGAACGATTCACGATTGGTGGCATCGAGGCCAAGTACCGGCTCGTCCAACAGCAGCACGTCCACCGGTACGCACAGGGCCGCCACCAATCGCACGATCATGCGTTGGCCGAGCGAGAGCTGACCATACAAACTGCCTGGTATAATGCCGAATTCAGCGAGCATGCGAGCACTGAACGCCCAGTCGAAGCCGCCGTAATAGCGTTCTTCGCGCTTGAAGATCGTGTTGAGTCGAACGCCGACCATGAATGGCACGGTTTCGTTGAGCAGACAGATGCGTGATTGTGCGGCTTCGTTCTCGAACACGCTCGTGCCATCAAGTTCAATTGAGCCGCTGCTCGGCAGCAGACGATTGGCAATCACGCCCATCAGCGTGGATTTGCCGGCCCCGTTGCGCCCGAACAGACCGTAGATGGCCGGCCGCAGCGTAAGGTTCACGCCGTTCAACGCCACGGTTGAACCGTAGCGTTTGCGCAAATCGGTAATGGTGAGCGTCGCATCGGTTGCCGCATCCTCAGCAGCTGCAACATAATCCGTTGCGCTCATGATGCATACTCCTTCTCAATCAGCTCGGTCAGTTCTTTGAGGCCGAAGCCCAGGCGCTGTGCCTCGGCGATGAATTGAGGCAGTTGGCTGGAAAGGAACTCCTCGCGCTTGGCGTTGCGAGCGCGATTCACCGCGCCGGGAGCAACGAACATACCCAGACCGCGGCGCTTTTCCAGCAGCCCGCGTTCCACCAGCAGGTTCATGCCTTTGAGCACGGTGGCAGGGTTGATGCGGTAGGTGGTGGATATCTCGGTGGTGCTCGGCACTTGGTCACCTTCCTTGTAGAGCCCCAGCACAATAGCCTCGTTCAGCTGGTCGGCCACCTGCCGGAACAGTGGTTCGCCACTGGAATCATCGAAACGCAAGGTTTGGTTCACCTCCTGCGGCTGTGGTGCGACATTGGAATCAACGATGGTTGGGACAGCCTGACCGATATGGCTCGGACGGCCTTATGCAAGTAGAGGAGCAGCATAACCAGCCACTTCATTGGTTAGTTACTCATGTAACTAACCATATAACCTAATCAGGCAGCAGTCAAATCGGCAATCGGCCACAGTTCAACCCCACATGCAGCCAAGCTGAGGCTCCTGTCCAATCCGCAATACTTTGCCATCTATGCGGCTTGAGCAGGAGCCTCAGCACGCGGCACCACCTGCGACACCGCATGCCGGAACACAAACACCGACACCAGCGCTGAAGCGATGTCCGAGATGGGCTCGGCGGCGAACACGCCCACCACGCCGATGAATTGCGGCAGGATGAATGCCAAAGGAATCAAGAGAATGATTTTGCGCAGAATAGCCAGGAACAGCGATGGTTTCGCCAATCCCAATCCGACCAACGTGCATTGCACGCCGCATTGGATGCCGAAGATGCCCCAACCGCAGACGAACAGTGGCATCATGGAGCCGACAATGGCGATGATGCCGGCATCGGCGGTGAACAGCCGTGCGAACGATTCGGGAACTATCGCAATCACCGTCACCATGGCGGACATCACGACCAGCAGCAATCCGATTCCCAGCCGATACGCGTACCGCACGCGAGCATAGTTTCGCGCCCCATAGTTGCAGCTGATAATGGGCTGCAGACCTTGTTGCAACCCGTTGTTCACCACGTAGATCAGCTGCATGGTGCTGGTGATGATGGTCATGGCCGCCACGTACTCATCGCCGCCAAGTCGGGAAAGCTGACTGTTGAACACCACGTTGATCGCGCATTCGGTCAGCTGCATCACAAATGGCGAGGCGCCCAGTGCCAGTACCGGCAGTACGGTCCGGTCAATCCTCAGCCGCGCTGACCGATACCGTATGGCGCTGCGAGGCGAAGCCAGGAATGCAATGATCCACGCTGCGGATAGGAATTGCGATATCACATTGGCCATGGCGGCGCCACGCACGCCCATGTCAAGCCAGAAAATGAACATCGGGTCAAGAATCACACTGGCTCCGGCACCGATCAGCACCGACACCATTGCCACTATCGCCTTGCCCTGTGCGGAGATGAAAGCATTGAGGCCAAGCGTCACTTGCACGAACAATGTTCCCAGCAGGTAGACGCTCAGGAAATCCGAGGCATACGGCAACGTATGATCACTGGCGCCGAACGCTCGCAACACCGGCTCTTTGGTAAGTTCCAGCAGTACGGTCAGCGTGAGCGATATGGCGATCAGCATGGCGGTGCTGGCGCCGAGGATTCGTTCGGCGCCACGCACATCGCCTTTGCCGAGCGCTATGGAGGCCAGCGGCGCGCCACCCGAGCCAATCAACAGCGCGAAGGCAGCCACCGCGATAGTCACCGGGAAGCAGATGCCGATGCCTGCGATGGCCAGATCACCGACTTCGGGAATATGCGCGATGAACAGGCGGTCGATAATCGTATACAGCGCGTTCGCGGCTTGGGCCACAATCGCCGGGCCAGCTAGTGAGAACACCAAGGGAATAATCGGCTTGCTCGCCAGATCTTTCTGGGCATCTGTTTGGGCAGCCGACTGTTCACTCATCCGCACACTCCCCTATTACCCTTGCCGTTCGCTGGCGTTGCTTCCTACAAACTACAGCACTGACTAGAGCGAGGCGGCGGCGATGAGCTGGCGCGTATAGTCGGACTGGGGATGGCCGAGCACGGCTTCGGTAGTGCCGGATTCGACTACTGCGCCTTCATGCAGTACGAGAATGCGGTCGGCGATATGCTGCACCACGCCAAGGTCGTGAGAAACCATGATAATGGCCGGTTTGATGGGCTGGCCGGTGGCTGGATCAATGGCCCGCGAGCCTTCGCCGGAGAGAATCGATTGGAAAGTCTCGAGAATCTGCACGCGGGCGGCCACATCGATGGCGCTCATCGGCTCGTCGGCCAGAATCAGGCACGGCTCGTTGACAATGGCCCTGGCGATGGCTACACGCTGGGCCTGGCCACCGGACAGGTCGCAGGGGTAACGGCCCATGAAGATTCTTGGTTCGAGGCCGACTCGGGCCAGTGCCTGTGCGGTTTTGCCTTCGACCTCATCCGCCGCGAATCCCAGCGTGCGACGACGCAACCATAATGGTTCGGAGACCGAACGTTCGATCGTCCAACGCGGGTCGAGCGAGGAGAACGGGTCTTGGAACACGATGGAGGATTCGGCACGCAACGTGCGCATGCCTTCCGACCCATGCCGGACTTCCGCACTACGGTATTCGATGCTGCCCGAATCGGCGGCGGCAAGCCCCAACATGATGCGGGTCAGCGTGGTTTTGCCAGAGCCGGATGCGCCGATGACGGCCAGGCACTCCCCCGCTTTGACTTCCGTGGACACGTCGAACAGCACTTGGCGGCGCGGGGCGCGGCCGAAGTCGAACAGTCCGCGATGCATGGCACGGTCGGCGAAGGATGCGTTGATATTGCGCGCGGCGAGCAGGAGTTCATCACTCATGGGAATCCTCCTTGATATTGCGGAGGTCAGCACTGTGGAGGGTGAGGATGCGGGCGGCGGACACCAGGCGCTTGGATTCAGACGTCTTCGGGTCCGCCAACACTTCGGCAGTCGCCCCGGAATCCACGATACGCCCGGATTCCAGCACATAGCAGCGCGTGGTGGCGCGCGCGAGCACCGAGAAATCATGGGTGATGAACAGCATCGAGGCACCGGCATCATCCACCAGAGCAGTCAGCAGATCCACGATCTGGCGCTGCGTAATCGAATCGAGTGCGGTGGTCGGCTCGTCGGCGATGATGAATCGCGGCGAGGTGATCAATGCCGTGGCGATGCCCACGCGCTGCTGTTGGCCTCCGGAAAGCTCATGCGGATACTTGTTGGCCGTCTCTTCGGCAAGACCGACTTTGCCTAACATTGCTGCCACACGCTCGGCGCGTTCGGTTGTGGTGAGGTCATAGTGCAGCTTGAGCGGCAATCCGATCTGCTGGGCGACCGTCATCACCGGGTTCAGCGAGGCGGCCGGATTCTGGAACACCGTGCCCACATAGCTGCCTCGCAATGCCGCAAGCTCACGTTCGGGCGCACCGATCACTTGTGTCTCGCCTAAGGCAACCGATCCGGAAACGGAAGCGTTCAGCGGCAAGAGTCCCAGCATCGCTTTGGAAATCATCGATTTTCCAGAGCCGGAGGAGCCGATGAGCCCGACTCGCTCACCGTCCGCAATGTTCAGATCTATACCGGAAACAATCGGCTTGTCGGCGATGACAACGCTCAGACCTTCTACGGTAACGCTCATCGCTCGTCTTCTTTCTCTGCAGCGACAACCGTTTGCCGCAATGCCGGGTTGGCCACCGGGTCGATGGCGTCGCGTAACACGTCCCCGAACACATTCAATGCCACAACCACCACCGTAACCATCAAACCTGGCCACAGCACGGTCAGCGGGAACACATTGATGAGCTTGACCGAGGTGGCCAGCGAATGCCCCCAGCTGGGTACGCCGGAAGGCACGCCGATGCCAAGGTAGGTGAGTCCGGATTCGGCCAATACCGCAGTGCCCGCAGACAGAGAAAGCTGCACAGCCAGTACCGGCACGATATTAGGAATGATGTGACTGACGAGCACCTGCCAGCCGCTTGCTCCATTGGCCAGAGCTGATTCCACATAGGCTGAGCGAGAGGCCAACAACGCGGCCGGCCGAGCCACACGGGCGAGGTTGAGGCCATAGCCGAAACCGCAGGCGATCACGATCACGGCAACGGATGCACCCAGCGGCACGGCGAGAATCAACGCAATCAGCACCGTTGGTATGGAAATCAGCGCATCAATCACCACAACAGATGTATTGGCGAGCGCGGAATTACGTGTCACCATCGCGGCGATGAGCAGCAATCCCCATACGGCGGAAACGATGACCGTCAGCAGCACGATGAGCAGATTGGTGCGAGAGCCGGCCATCAGCCAGCTGAAGACATCGGCACCCGTACCATCCGTGCCAAGCCAGTGCGCGGCGGATGGTGCAGCCCACACATGGTAGCCGTCCGTGGCCCACAGCGATTGTGGTGTCCAGATCAGGGAAACCAATGCTATGGCCAGCCAGAGCGCGAGCACGATCAGCGCGAACTTGCCTTCCGCGCGACGCCACATGGAGCGCAATGCCGCTGACGCAAACGCCAAGCGATCCGCCGTGCCGCGATGATTGTTACTGTTGCCACTCATGCGTCCACCTCCATAACAGCGCTGACGCTTTTCAAACGCGGGTCAAGCATACGATGCAAGACATCCACCACGAGGCCAACGCCCAGGAAGAATGCAGCAAGCAGGAACAGCTCGCTTTGCACGGCGATGAGGTCGCGATTGCCTACATCGATGACGAGTCCGTTGCCGATGCCCGGCAAGGCGAAGAGGTTTTCGATGACCATCACGCCGGTAATCATCGAGGCGAAGGTCAGGCCGATCACCGAAACCAGTTGCGGCATAGCAAGACGCAGACCAACGTAGAGTACTGCTTGGGTGCGGGTCATACCGCAGGAGCGTGCCATGTCGATGTATCCGGAACCGGCCAAATCGCCGAGTGCCGCGCGCGTGTAGCGCATCAGTGAGGCGCCGACGATGATGCCGACTGTCAACGCCGGAAGAATCAGCGACAATACTGCGCTGCCCGGCTTGCCCCAGCCGTCGAGAGGGAAGCCCTGCGAGGGAAGAACACCGATGAGCCCCACACCTTTGCCGAACAGCAGAATCAGCAGCAGTCCGCCCCACAATGCGGGCACAGAACCGCCGATGATGGCGAGCACATGAAATGCCGCGCGCACACGAGGCGAGCGGGCCAATACCGCAGCGCAACCTAAAGGCAAGCCAATGGCCATCGCAATCAGCAGTCCCAGAATAATCAAAGGAAAAGTAATGGATGCACGCGTACCGATCAACGCGGTCACCGAGCGTCCGGTCAGAATCGAGGTGCCGAAATCGCCGGTGATCAGTGCGCCCATCCAATCAAAATACTGCGCAATCAGCGGCCGATTCAATCCGAGCTGCTCACGCAGCTGTGCCACGCGGCTGGCGGGCGCATTGATGCCGGCCATGATGGAGGCCACATCGCCAGGCAGAATGCGCAAAGCCGCAAACACCACTACCGAGATGCCGAACAACGCCGCTATGAACAGCAATAGTCGGCGAATCACAAATCGCATGTGCGGCTCCTTCATGTAAAGGACAAGCACTCGTTCAGCCCAAAGAGGCCGACTCATACATGTCACGTTTCCTGAAACAGAGTGTGGTTGAAAGATGTTCTATTTCAGACCGTAAAGACTTGGCTGCTACGCTGCCGCGTAGCTGTCGCAGTCCAGCTGCTCCCCTCGCCTATGGGCAACCCACAGGGTTGCCCATTTCACGGCTCGGCGGCCCGGAGCGTGTCGGAAATAGAACATCTTTCAACCACACGGTCCGACCACATAGTTAGACATTACTGCTGGCTGAATTCGGCGAGCGAATAGGTCACGTTGTAGAGCGGCAGAACCGTCTGGTTCAAATCGAACGGGAAGCCCTTCACGCCCTTGGCCGTCACCGTGGTGATGCGGTAGTTGAACAGCCAGTCGGCCGGCGCGTCCTCGGAGATGAGCTTGGCGGCTTCGGCGAACTTGGCGTCACGTTCCTTGTCCGTGGTGGCGGCCACGCCTTCGTTGTAGAGCTTCTGCACCTCGGCGTTGTCGTAGCCGAAGTAATAGGTCGGGTCGGCCCAGGAGTAGAAGTCGTGGCTTTCGTTGTGGTCCACCAGCGAGATGTCGAAGTCATGGTTGGTGTACACGTCCTGCAGCCATGTGGAGAATTCCACCACATTGACCTTCAGATCGATGCCGATCGGCTTCAGCTGCGAGCGCAGCTGGTCGCCAAGCTCAGTGCCGTAGATGTTGGCGTAGGTGAGGCTCAGCTCCAGCGGATTGCTTTCGGAATAGCCGGCCTCGGCCATCAGCAACTTGGCCTTGGCCTGATCATACGGATAGAGCTTGGTCAGATCCTCATAACCGGGGTCGAGGGATGGGATCGGGCCACCAAGGGCCTTATCCGCACCGCCGCGGGAAGCGATGATCTCCTTATGGTTGATGGCGTAGCGGATAGCTTGGCGGATGCGCTTGTCGGCAAGTTTGGAGCCGGAGGCGTTGTTGAAACCGAGCACATACTTATCCGTGCCGTTGCCGGCCTTCACCGTGTACTTATCCGAGTCGGACTTGAACGGACCCGCCAGGCTTTCGGTGATCGGGGCGAGCACCTGCACGTCACCGGACTTCAGCGCGTTCACCGCAGCATTGTCGTCGGCCAGATACTTGATCACGATGGTTGGGGTCTTGGCCTTGTTCTTGCCCCAGTATTCGCTGTTGGCCTTCAGCGTGATCGACGTGTTTTCGACGAACTTGGCCACGGTGTACGGACCGGAGCCCACAGCCTGGGTCTTCAGGTCGTACTTGGCGTCCTTGTCGAATACCAGGCCGGCGCGGCCGGTCAGCGTCCACAGGAGGTTCGAGTTCGGGGTCTTGAGCGTCATGGCCACCGTATCGGCATCCTTGGCCTCCACCTTGCTCACCGCGGTGATCGCGTCGGCGTCATGGTACTGCTTGGCGATGAGTTCGTTGATGGACCATGCCACGTCCTCGGCGTCCAGCTTGTCGCCGTTGGAGAAGGTCATGTTCTTGTTGAGATGGAAGGTGTAGGTCAGGCCGTCCTTGGATTCCTCCCAGCTGGAGGCGAGGCCCGGGGCCACCTGATTCTTGGAATCGCGGGCCACGATGCCTTCGTACACATTGCCGATGAGCACCTGGTCCAGGGCGGAACCGGCGGTATTGCGGATGTCAAGGTTTGTGGGAGCGAGCTTCAGACCGATGGTCACGGTGTCAGCAACCATATTCTTGGCGGATGCGTCTGCGGAGTCGTTCTTCTTGCCATAGGCAACCGTGACGCCGATGACCACAGCACATGCCACAATCACGGCAATCAGGGAAATCAGCCACCACTTCGGGCCGTTCTTCTTGGGATTCTTGGCGCGCGAAGCCAGGCTCGCGTCCGTGGTTGCGCCGCTTCCTGCGTGCACACCATTGTCTTGAGACATAGTTCTTCCTCTGTAATCCTTATGCAATTATTCGCTGAAATCGGTTGGCCGCCCAAACCGGGTCGACCACCGATGCTCAATCATAGGCGCGGGTGCGTAGAAGGTGCGTAGAATTATGCGATGAAATCCATCTCAACGCTGGAGGGTTATCATGCTGGTCGCCGTTGATATCGGCAATACGAATATTGTCATCGGTTTTTTGGATGGCGAGACGGGCCGCACCAATGTGGGCACGTACCGCATCACGTCCAAGGCGAACCATACGTCTGACGAATATGGCCTGTTCCTGACCGAATTCCTGAGGATGAGCGGTTTCACACCGCGTGATGTGGATGATGTGGTGATCTGCTCAGTGGTGCCGAAGGTGATGCATTCCTTCCGTTCCTCGATCATCAAATTCCTTGATATCGAACCGATGGTGATTGGACCGGGCATCAAAACCGGTATGAATGTGCGCGTGGACGATCCGAAGTCGCTTGGCGCGGACATTCTGGCCGATTGCGCGGGCGCATACAACGAGTACGGCGGCCCGGTATTGGTAGCCGATTTCGGCACGGCCACCACATTCACCCATGTGGATGCGCATGGTGTGATTGATTCCGGCGTAATCACCACCGGCATTCGCACCGGCGCTGCGGCATTGTGGGGCGATACCGCGCAGCTGCCGGAGGTGGAGATCACCCGACCGTCCACAATTTTGGGCACCAATACCAAGACGTGCATGCAGGCCGGTTTGTATTACACCTTCCTGGGTGGCGTGGAGCGCACCATCAATCAGTTCCGCAAAGAGCTCGGAGGTGAGGACTTCCAGGTCATCGCCACCGGCGGACTGGGCCGGGTGTTCTCCGATGACACCGATCTGATCGACGTGTATGATCCTGATCTGATTTTCAAGGGCATGGCTCACATCTACGCGCGCAACGTGCGTTAGCTCTCGCTATTTGATGGTGAAGCCCTGATTAGAGCCGTATTCCTTCAGATCCTTCTGCCATTGGGTCAGCCCATTGGTCAGACTGACTTTTTTACCCGGATCTTCCAGCGGTTGCAGCGGGTTGCCGTTCTCGTCCTTCTCGCCCATGTCGATGGCGGATTGCCTGCGCTGATAGGCCTGGAAGCTACTGGCCCAACTGTAGGCTTTGCCCACCGTCGACTCAAAATCACTGCGCGCATACACCTCGAATGGCAGGTACTGGTATCCCACGGATACGTCCTCCGCCGCTTCGGAAAGCACTCGGTTGAACTTCTGACCACCGAAATACGGGATTTCAATGCCGCTTTCGTTGGTGATGGTGGTCTTATCCAGGAATTCCTTGGAATTGAGCGTGGTGTAGTCGGCGGGGAAGGCGCCACCGGCCACACGCGCACTGATGCCTTGCGCGTCATGGGTGACGAAGTCCACGAATCGATATGCGGCATCGGGTTTGCGGGTGAGCTGCAGTACCGCGAGCGCGGATCCGCCGCTTTCCGCATTGGCAGGATTGCCGTCATAGGTGGGCATCGTGGTCACACGCCACAAACCGGCCGCCCCCGGCACATTGGCGAGCAATAAGGATGGCATCCATGCGCCCATGAACACCGAGGCTATGGTGCCGTTGCCTACACGGTTCTTCCATCGTCCGGACCATGTGGCCGATGTGGTGTCCACCAATCCTTCATCAATCATCTTCTGCCAGAATTCGGTGAATCGCTGCGTGCCTTCATCATGATCGAGGTCGATGGTCACGGTTCTGCCGTCCGCCGACGTATGGAACGGCTGGCCGCCGGCAAGCCAAACCATCGCGTCATAGAAGCTGCCGTCGCCGGAGTCCGCGGCGATATAGGCGCCTATGGATTTCAGCTTCTTGGCGGCCTCATAATAGTCATTCCAGGTTTTGATCTGCGTGGCATCCACACCGGCCTGTTCGAACACATCCTGGTTATAGAAAAAGCCCATCGGACCGGAATCCATCGGCAAACCGTATGTACGGCCGGCCAATTGCACGGATGACCATGTGCCGAGGGTAAAGAAGTTCGCATAATCGGAACCGATGCGGTCGGTCAGGTCCAGCAACTGGCCGGAAACCTCATACTGCGGCAGTGCATAGTATTCGATCTGTGCCACGTCCGGAGTGCCGTAGCCGTCCTGGATGGCGGTGTTGAGGTTGTTGTAGCCGGAGATATTCGTCCAGTTGACTTTGATGTCCGGGTTGGCCTTCTCGAATCGGCTGATGACCTTGCCCATGCTGGGTTCCCAGCTCCACACCGTGATCTGGGTGCGATTATCTTGAGTGGCTTGCCCGCATGAGGCCAGAGATACGGATAGAACAGCTGCCACCGCTGCGGTTGCCATTCTTCTGATTCGCCGGTCGATCAAACTCATAGTGCCGAGTCTACTAGCATGTCTGCGCGCGAATCGTGCCGCATCGCATTCCCCGGCAGGAGTGCGCAACAGCGTATGAACGAATAAAGCCCCGGGTGCATAATGCACCCGGAGCTTTTGCAGTCAGTTATCTAAGGCTCAGATGCGGAGCTTACTTCACAGTGAAGCCCTGATCCTTGCCGTAATCCTGCAGGGCCTTCTGCCAAGCGGCCACACCGTCGGACAGCTTCTGGTCGCCGGTGTAGGACTTGCCGACGTAATCACCGAAGATGGTACGAGCCTTGACCTCGAACGGCAGGAACTGGTAGTCGGAGGAGACGTTCTCAGCAGCCTGAGCAAGGACCTCGTTGTACTTCTGACCACCGAAGTAGTCGACATCCTGGCCATCGGAGTTCTTCACCGTGGTGGCGTTCTTGAAGGAGTCGGATTCCATGGAAGCCTTGTCAGCCGGGAATGCGCCGCCGGCCACACGGGTGGCCACGCCATCGCCGTGGTTGGCGTACTCGATGAACTTGTAGGCAGCGTCGGCCTTCTTGGAGCTGGACAGCACAGCCAGCGAAGAACCACCGTTCTCGGAGTTGGTTGCGGAACCGTCAGCGGTCGGCATCTGGGTCACACGCCACTTGCCAGCGCCACCGGCAGCGGAGTTAGCAAGGTTGGCAGGCATCCAAGCACCGGTGAGCAGGGAGGCGATGGTGCCGTCGACCATGCCCTTGAACCAATCCTCGGACCAGCCGGCGGTCTTGGTGTCAAGCAGGCCTTCGTCCAGCATCTTCTGCCAGAACTCGTTGAACTTCTGTACGTTCTCATCACCAGTCAGGTTGATGGTGACTTCGGAGCCGTCGGAGGAGGTCTTGAACGGCTGACCGCCAGCGAGCCAAGTCATGGAGTCGTAGAAGCCGGCGTCACCGGTATCGGAAGTGATGTAGTAGTTGTCGCCGAGAGCGTGAATCTTCTTGGCGGCCTCGTAGTAGTCGTCCCAGGTCTTGATCTGCTCGGCGTCCACGCCGGCCTTGTCGAAGACTTCCTTGTTGTAGAAGAAGGCCATTGGGCCGGAATCCATCGGCAGGCCGTAGACCTTGCCGGCGAACTGCACGGAAGCCCACGGGCCAGGGGTGTAGAAGTCCTTGAAGCCGGAGGTCTTGTCGGTGATGTCCAGCAAGTTGCCCTTGATGGCGTACTGCGGGATGGCGTAGTACTCGACCTGAGCCACGTCCGGAGCGCCGTTGCCGGCCTCGATGGCGTTATCGAGCTGAGTGTATTCCTTGGTGTTGGTACCGACGTTCTTCAGGTCGACCTTGATGCCGGTCTTCTTGGTGAAGTCCTTGGCAACCTGGGTCAGCGTAGGCTCCCAAGCCCACACGGTGATTTCCTGAACGTCCTTTTCCTGTTCCGGCTGAGAGCCAGCGCTGTCGGAACCGCAAGCAGCGACGGACACCAGCATGGCAACCGCACCGGTAAGAGCGATGGCCTTCTTGGCGGTAGTGAACTTCATCGTTCTGTTCTCCTTCCTCGAATCGTCCAGAACGATTCAAATATGTATGTCGTTCGCAATCATTGCTTGCGATTGACTCAAATTCCTTGGAATTCTCCTCAACCTCGAGAAGTGGCTCCTCTCGCCATTTCCAAAAACTATGATTGCGATAACATTTATTAGTATACACACGCATCGCGTATTGGCAAACGATTACGCTCGGCGTGTTATCGTAAACATTACAATCATTCCAAGCAACTATTTCCGTACTGGCCCATTGCAGGTATATTGCGCCATTACGGCACTTGCATAGCATCCGCTCAAGCGAATACAGGACCGTACGGAAAAGGCTGGGATCATCGGAAAATTCCGACCGTCCCAGCCTTTACCCCAGAAGATGGGTTTACAGTTTCACCACCAGCACACCGTTTGGCTGAATGGCGGCCGTATGCTCGGATTCGTTGACCTGAGCCAGTGACGCGACCAGCGGTTCGCCTTCCACATCCACCACGGCAACATCATGCGTGCGGTTGAACAGGAACACGAAGTGGTTCTCGTCGGCGGCGTCAGCGCGTTCGACGCGCAGCACTTCGCCACGATCGTCTTCGGCGGGTGTATCGATGCCGAATTCCTCAAGCAACGCCGGCAAGGACTTGGCCAAGCCTTCGCGCCCCAGTCGAGCACCGATGTATGCGGCCTTGCCGTCGCCGTATTCATTGACGGTGATGGCGGGAGCACCTTCAAAGCCGGTCCATTTGTCAGCCTTGAAGGAGGCCACGACATGAGCGGTCGGAGCGACGGAGGTGATCACATCGGCGAAATCGTGCGCCACCGTGCCGTTGGTCAGATCCAGATGGTCCATGGTGCCGGGGAAGTCGCTTCCCATGGCGGCGAATTCCTCCACGCGCACACCCACAACGTCTCGAATGGAGCCGGGGTATCCGCCTAGCCAGACGTGATCCTTTTCGTCGACCAGGCCGGTGTAGTAGGTGACGAACAGTTTGCCGCCGTTCGCCACATACTCGCGCACGCGGCGAGAGGTTTCCTCGGAAAGGATGGCCAGGCTCGGCAACACCACAGCCTCATACTCATCCCAGGGGCCACGAACCGGCACCACGTCAGCGGTGAGACCGTTGTCCGCCAACGCGCGGAACCACGCGAGCGGCTCGGTCCAATGGCGTACCTCCTGAGTAGGCGTGGCGGTATGTTCCGTAGCCCACTGGGACTCATAATCGAAGACCACAGCGACCTTCGACTTGACCAACGTGGTATCGAGCAGACCCTCGTCGGCGAGCTTGTTCAAATCGGCGCCCAGTTCGCATACATCACGGAAGATCTGCGAATCCGGGCCCGCATGCGGCACCATCGAGGAGTGCCACTTCTCGGCACCGGCCTTGGATTGGCGCCACTGGAAGTAGCAGATGGCGTCGGCACCCATGGCCAGATGAGCCAGGGAGTCGCGCACCAGTTCGCCGGGCTCCACACGGTAGTTGATAGGACGCCAGTTCACGGCCGAGGTGGAGTGCTCCATCAGGAACCATGGCTTCTTGCGGGCGATGCCGTCGCACAGGGAGGCCGAGTAGGCCAGCTCGTCGAAGTGCGCCTCGCCCGGAGTGAAGTAGTGGTCGTTGGAGACGAAATCGACGTCATAGCCCCACTTGTCATAATCCAAGCCGGTGCCGCCGGCGGACACCATGAAGTTGGTGGTCTGCGGCTTGCCAGGGGTGATTTCGAGCAAAGCATCACGTTCGGCGCGGTAGAAGTCGAGGAGCGCGTCATTGCTGAAACGCTTCCAGTCGAGCAGCTTGCCCGGGTTCATGAAGTTGCCGTCGCCGATGAAGCGCGGCGGAATGATCTCGGAGAAGTTGTTCATGCGCTGCGCCCAGAAAGCGGTGCCCCACGCGTCATTGACGGCATCGATGGTACCGTAGCGCTTCTCGCACCACTTGCGGAAGGCGCGCTCGGCGTCTTCGGAATAGTCGAAGCGGTTATGGCAACCATATTCATTGCTCACATGCCAAGAAACTACGTAAGGATTGTCTTTGTAGTGCTCGGCCATTTTGCGACACAGGTTCAGCGCGTACTCCAGGAAGACCGGACTGGTGGCACGCCAATGCTGACGGGCGCCAGGCTGGCAGACATCGCCGCGGTAGTCGACCCACAGAATTTCCGGATGAGCCTGGGTAAGCCACATCGGCGGGGATGCAGTGCCGGTGGCAAGATCGACGGCGATGCCGGCTTTGCCGAGCTTGTCGATGACTCGGTCGAGCCAATCGAAGTCGTAGACGCCTTCTTCCGGCTCAAGCTTGGCCCAGGAAAAGATGGCTACGGAGACCAGGTTCACACCGGCTTTTTTCATCAGCTCGATGTCTTCATCCCAGACTTCTTCGGGCCACTGGTCGGGGTTATAGTCGCCGCCGTACCAGATGCGCGGGCTGTTGCCGGCAAGAGGCTGCGGCCAGTTGAACGCTCTGTGTTCACTCATTATTATTACGTCCTTAAGTTCCTAATGATGGTTTGCCTCTATCGACATTGATGAATCAAGGTCGATGAATCGTCGACATATCGATTCATCGACCTTGGTTTAGGCGAGGGAATCGGGCGGCACTTGGACGATGTTCTTATGGATAGAGAACATCATGGAATCGGTTATTCTTTGACGGCGCCTGCGGCGAGGCCGGATTGCCAGTACTTCTGCAGGCACAGGAAGGCGATGACCAAGGGGATGATCGTGATCAGGGAGCCCGTGATCACCAGGTTCTGGATGGCCTGGCCGCCGGCGGTGCTGGCTTGGTCCTTCCACTGGTTCAAACCGATGGTCAACGGGTACCAGTCGGCGTCCTTCAGCATGATCAACGGCAGGAAGTAGTTGTTCCACGTGGCCACGATCGTGAACAGGGCGGTCGTCACGATGCCCGGGGCGAGCAATGGCAGGCTGA
>NZ_WBVS01000008.1 GCF_009193305.1 Bifidobacterium cebidarum
CAATCATCTGCTTCTTAAAGAAACTGATATAGACCGCATACACGATCGGAATGATGAACACGAACACGAACACCACCGCAAAAGGCCACATGAACTTCCACCCACGCCAATCCGCCTTATGCTTGTTCACACGCACCTCGCCTGCCTTCACAGGTTCAGCAGTGATATTAGCTGAAGCCATTCCAACCCCTCTCCTTCGAAGGTTGATAAAAATGTTTGCGTTATCATCATAACACTGTTTATCACATTGTCCATTCGTGTCTTAATTCAGGGATTCTCGTCATGTTTGATACAATGGTCACGAAAACAATGATGTTATCGTTACCGTCTTGTTCGATGATGAATGGCATTATTCGAGAGAGCATAGTTGTAGTTGAAGTGTCGACCGGGGGTTACCATGTCGAGAGCATCGCAAGTTTCCATGCAGGATGTCGCTAAAGCGGCAGGAGTATCCCCCCAAACCGTATCCCGCGTCGCCAACGGAAGCGACGCCGTCAAACCAGATACCCGTCAACGTGTGGAAGCCGCCATGCAAAAGCTCGGATATCGCCCGAACTATGCGGCACGTGCTTTGAAGCGCGGCAAATTCCAAGATATCGGTGTGGTGATGTTCAACACCGCGTCCTTCGGCAACTCCCGTATTCTTGACGCCATCATCTCCTCTGCTGCAGATGACGATTACTCCGTAACCATCCAAACCATGCGCCACGGCTCCGAGCGAACCCTGGCTGCGGCAATCGAACGCATGCAGAAGCAACCGGTGGACGGCGTCATCGTAGTGCTTGAGGAGCGTATCTCTGATTTCATCGGTTACAAGCCACCGAAGGAATTGCCTGTGGTGCTCATCTGCGAGGCCGCAGCCGATTATTGCCCCACCGTTGATGCCGATCAATACGGCTGCTCTACCGCCATCGTGGACTATTTGATGAGCAAGGGACACAAAACCGTCTACCATATCGCCGGCCCCGCCACATCCCGTGCCGCCGAATCCCGCGCCCGCGGCTGGCGTGAGGCCCTGGAGCAGATGGGAGCGCCCGTGCCAAGCATGTATATCGGCGATTGGTGCGCTGATTCCGGCTATCAAGCAGGCGTGGCATTGGCCCACAATCCTGATTGCACAGCGATTTATGCCGCCAATGATCAGATGGCGTACGGGGCGATTCTTGGCTTGCAATCCGCAGGCAAACGCGTGCCGGAAGATGTGAGCGTAGTGGGCGTGGATGATTCACTGGTGGATATGGTGCCGCGACTGAATCTCACCACCATGCGCATGCGCTTTGATGATATCGGCGCAACCGCCTTCTCCATGATTCGCCGTCAGTGCGAAGGCGAGAAAGTGCCGACCGGCATCAAAACCGTGATTCCCACCGAGCTCATCGAACGTGGCTCCGTGCGCGATATCAGCTGAGTGGCATACGAGACGTATACTCGCGCACATCGCCGGTGATGGGATCGGTGAATCTCAATATGCGCGCGACCAATGCCAACGGCTGGCTGAAATCGTCGTATGGAAGGTTCTGGATGCGCGGATAGTAATTGTCGCCAACGATGGGCAGTCCCAACGAATTCATGTGGACTCTCAGCTGATGCGTTTTGCCGGTGCGCGGATGCAGTGTGTAGCGGCAAATCCTATCAGCCACAAGTGGGCCACGCTCGATCAGCGTTTCAGCGTTGACCAGACCTGGTTCTTCATAGGCGGTCATAATGCCACGCACTTTGGTGATATGCGAACGTCGCAGCAACGGGAATGGGCGCGGTGACTCCAGTGGAGTCGCCGTGCCGAACCGCGGGCGCCTGATTGGTTGGCATGGCGCCAAGCATTCATACACCTTGACCGCATGCTTGTTTTGAAACAGCGTCTGATAGGCGCCGCGGCAGGCCTTATCTCGCACAAACACCAGTACGCCGGCTGTCATACGATCCAGACGATGCGCCGGGATGATATCCGGCTCCCCATACTGCTCACGCAGCCGAATCAAGGCAGTTTCGCGATACCACATGCCGCGCGGCATCGTAGCCAGGAAATGCGGCTTATCAATCACGATAAGCCGCTCATCCTCATACAGCACTTCCAAATCAAATGGAATATGCGGCTCCTCAGTCACAAATCGATGTGGCCTCGGCATTAGCGCTTCCTCTCTAACCGGCTTCCTTCGGTAGGCGGCGGGGTTGGATGCGTGTTGTCAGACCGTAAAGACCTGGCCAGAGCGGCCCGGAGCGCGTCGGACAACATGCATCCCACCCCGCCGGCGGTCAGACTTATTCCACGGTGACGGACTTGGCGAGATTGCGCGGCTTGTCCACGTCGTAGCCCTTGAGCTTGGCCATATCCATGGCGAAGAGCTGCAGCGGTACCACGTCCACGAGCGGGCTCATCAGCGTCGGGCATGCCGGGCGCCAGAACACCACGTCCGCGTAACGCTCCACATCCGGGTCGCCCTGCTCGGCCACCGCAATAATGTAGGCACCACGGGCCTTGACTTCCTCGATGCCGGAAATCACCTTGGCATGCAGCACATTGCGTCCACGCGCGGGCGGCACGATGAACACAACCGGCTCGCCTTCATCCACCAAAGCAATCGGACCATGCTTCAATTCGCCGGCCGCGAAGCCCTCGGTGAAGGTGTAGGCGATTTCCTTGAGCTTCAACGCGCCTTCCAGCGCCACCGGATAGCCCACATGGCGGCCGAGGAACAGGAAGGAGTTCGCGTTCACCATGTGCTCGGCGGCAGCCTGAATGGTCTTAGGCTGCGTATCGAGCACCCACTGGATCTTGCGGGGCATCTCCTTCAGAGAATCCAGCACCTGATGAATCTCGTCGCGGAACATAGCGCCCTTGACCTGAGCCAAGTACAGGCCCAACAGGTAAGCGGCGGTAATTTGCGCCACGAACGCCTTCGTGGAGGCCACAGCCACTTCCGGGCCAGCGTGCGTGTAGAGCACGGCATCGGATTCACGCGGGATGGAAGCGCCCTGCGTATTGCAGATGGCCAGCACCTTGGAGCCTTGCTCGCGGGCATGACGCAGTGCCATCAGAGTATCCATCGTCTCACCGGACTGGGAGATGGCCACCACCAACGTACGCGGGGTCAGAATCGGGTCGCGGTAACGGAATTCATGCGCCAGCTCGATTTCCACCGGGATACGCACCCAGTGTTCGATGGCGTACTTGGCCACCTGGCCGGCATAGCTCGCGGTGCCGCAAGCCACAACGATGATCTTGTCGATGGACTTGAAGTCATGTTCGTCGATGCGCACTTCATCAAGGGTGATGTCGCCGTTCTTATCGAAGCGACCAAGCAGCGTGCGCTGCACGGCAGCCGGATCCTCGTGGATTTCCTTGTCCATGAAGGAATCCCAGCCGCCCTTTTCCGCTGCGGAAGCATCCCAATCCACGGTGTAGGTCTTCGGGTCCTCGATGACGTTGCCATCGAAATCGGTCACGACCACGGAGTTGGCGGACACGCACACAGCCTGGTCCTGATCGATTTCCATGGCGCGTTTCGTATAAGCCACGAAGGCAGCCACGTCCGAGCCGAGGAAGTTCTCATCCTCGCCAAGACCCACGACCAGCGGGGAATCATGGCGAGCGCCGACCATGATATCGGGCTGACGGCAGTCGGTGGCAAGAATGGTGAATGCACCGTCGAGCATGCGAGCCATGCGACGCATCGCCTTGAACAGGTCCGGGTGACCGTCTTCCTCGATGACCTTATCGACGATCTTGCCCAGCAGTTTGGCGGCCACTTCGGTATCGGTGGCGGAAGCGAAACGGTAGCCTTCGGCCTGCAGATCGAGGCGCAGCTGGGAGGCGTTTTCAATGATGCCATTGTGGATGATGGCGACCTTACCATCCATGCTGGTGTGCGGGTGGGCATTCACGTCGCTCGGCTCGCCGTTGGTGGCCCAACGGGTGTGGCCGATGCCCACCGTGGCCAATGGCATTGGCTTGCGCTCAATGTCTTCGACCAGGTTCTTCAAGCGGCCGGCCTTCTTGCGCACGGCCACCTTATCCATGCCCGGCGCGCTCAGCGCCACACCGGCTGAGTCATAACCGCGATATTCAAGACGGGCCAGACCCTGAAGGCACACCTCAAGCGGCTTGCCGCAAGCGGTTTCAACATTTCCTGCATATCCAACAATTCCACACATAGTCCACTACCCTAGCGGACGGATATGTCCTAAGTCGAACCAAGCCAGACGTTTTCGCATTATCAGCGCAACGTGCTGTATTTGCAGAGGCAGCGAACCATGCTTCATCCGCATTTCGCTTCACCGCAATACATCAATGGGAATGTCTGGATATGCGGCATCACAAGCCTGATGAATCTGCTTTTTGATGTCGCTTATCAGGACTGAACTGTACTGCCGATTCCGTGTGTCCAATACAATTCGTTGCGTGGAGCCTTTTGGCAAATCTTTTATACGCTGTGTAACCTGTCGTTTCAGTTCCCTGAGCAAAACTCCTACGCTAGCCGTGTTTTCGAGATCATAGTTTTTTACTTCAATGGCCTCCGTGTGGCCTCGTACTGTTCTGATGACATCAGGACGTGTGGATTCCTTGGTACCGTAAGTAACCTCTTCACCACCGATATAAGAAACTTGACCTTTGCCGTGATACCGCTTCAAGGCATATTGTTCAGACTGCCAAGGGGAAGGTATGCCATTTTTAGCAGCGCGACTGACCTGTATAGCCTTACTGGCGCCACCTAAAGTCACACCGGTGAGGGCGCCCCACGCAAAGCCTTCGCTACCGGCCTTTGCCGCCGACTTCATCGCCCGTCTCATGTCGCCGGTTTGATATCCGGTCACGGCTCCGACAATCGCGCTCTCCAGTACAGCTGAAGATAGCGCAAATTCGGTTCCGGTTTTCGCCGATGCCGCAGCGATTATATTGACCGTAGCCAAGGCGCCTCCGCTACCGGAAGTGGCCATAGTCACTGCGGCAAATACAAGAATGATTCCTGAACCAACCGCGACATTGCGCATGACAGTATTGAATGTATCATCGTATTGCTCGAAAGAACGTACAACAGTCCTGTTGTTGTCAACTGTGAAGACATATCGTTGACCGTGAAATTGTTTGTCAAGCTCGTCCAGAGAATATCCAAAGAATACATTCGATCGAGAATTGTAGGTTATCTCTTCCAAATATTCTTTGGAAACATATGACGTTGCAATATTGTCGATGACATAGTCATCGCTAGCGAATTTCCCTTCCAACGATGCGTAAAGATCATCCTCTACATACTGTTGCAAAGCATCATCATTCAGCGAGGAAAATCGCGGCTGAGACGATGTTTGACTGTTGGCTTCTTTGGAGGAAGAAGCGCCTGCAGTCTGCTCGACTGACGGGGACGTGCATCCACAACTGATGAGCAACAGCGCGGATGTCAAAATGCCAGCGATTAATCGCTTCATCGTCAATGCTCCTTGCCGCTATCGATGGCTTTCACATGATGCCGTTGTCTTTTCAATCTGAAACATATGAATCCAGCGACAACTATCATCAGCGCGGCAAGAGCACCGACACTCACCAAGATTGTGGAGCGTTGATTGGTATCCGAAGTATTCTCACTTGCGGCGTCTATTTGAGTGTCGTTCGCTTGCGTATCAGCAGAATCATTATGGTCGGCAGCGCTATTGTGGTTTTCCCGAATCAACTCTTCCGGAGAAACCAAAGATCCGTCTCGTGCCACGACAAGCCCTCGAGACAATTGCGCTTTTATTGTTTTCACAGGTAATCCGGTAGCGGTATAGGCCTTGAGCACGTCATTCGTACCCACGTAGATCTTCTTCACCGTTGTCTGGTCGGTATACCGGTTCCTAGCCGTAATGATGTAAATGCCTTCGTCAACGTATCGATTGCCATCTTTGGCTGGACGATTATATCGAACGTCCTCAGTCACATCATCGGCGGTCTCATGCGCTGCCGCATATTTGACATTGATATCTAGATATCGTGATTTGGCAAAATCCAATACAAACCCATTCTCAGTGAACGCCGTATTCGCTAATTCATCCCCGGTTTTCACATCAAATGGGAACACCATGCTGTTACCGTTCCGTACCGAGAAACGGAATGCAATACGGTAATCGGTGTATCTGGGCAGCAGATTCTTTCCAAAAGCGCGAATGCGTGCATTGCTTATCTCATAGTCCAACGCCACCTCATAATCGCCTTCTTCAAAAAGGTCGATTTTTGTATCAGCGCCTTTTTCCGCTCGTGCCGTAAGAAAATCCGTATAGATAACCGGCTTATGCTGTTTATTCTGATAATCCGTGTAGCGGACGATCAACGTTCCTCGTTTGAAATCCATCTTCTCAATGCCAAGTCGTTCATCGTATCCGTTCTCATCTTGTGCGATTGAGAGCTTGTCATCACCATTGAGTTTGTTGATATCTTGAGACAAGTTGAACCATAAGGATACTTCATCTCCTGCATTTTTGAGCAGCACAGGAACTTTGGAGTCCTTGTCCGCAATAGATGTGAATCCTTCGACGAAAAAGTCACCCAAAGTCCATCCGAAATGAGGATCGTCAGCCGTTATTGCATCATCTTTTGCATAGCCATCATCTTTGCCAGCATTGACCACTTGTCCCAAATAATGACGCTCTTCCGCTGTCTCATTCGCGGCCGCAAGATGGACAGGAACTACACATGGTAAGGCTACACACAATACTGTGAGCATCAAGACTATGGGCGAAACCGTTCGATTCCACCATGAACTCGCAGCCCCCTTCGACGCCCTTACTCGTTTCTTCTCGCTCATACGTTCTCCATCCGTGCCACACCGCATATACGAGGTCCCGCACCATTGAACAGAAACCAGTATTGTTCACTCATCATACGGTGCCACAGTGATATGGCAGCCGCAATAACAATGCCGCAGTTATCGAGAACTGCGGCATATAGAAAAATGTATTAGCTTCACTGGCAGCTCATCCTGTAATTGCTGACAGACTACGTCCGCAATACACTGGTCTGACTACCGTCAGGCACCTTGCCTACGGATAGCCCACAGGTCTATCCGCTTGACGACTCGGCCCGCCAGAGGGAGCAAAGACAACAGCATCCCTACGGACTACAACACGTGCTGCAAGAAGTCCTTGAAGCGCGGCTCGGTGGGGTTGTCGATGATTTCGGGGCCGCCCTTTTCCACGACGACTCCCCCATCCATGAACACCACCTGATCAGCAACTTCGCGTGCGAATCCGATCTCATGGGTCACGCACACCATCGTCATGCCTTCCTTGGCCAGGGAACGCATGACGCTCAGCACTTCACCCACCAACTCAGGGTCGAGCGCGGAGGTCGGCTCGTCAAACAGCATGATTTCTGGTTTCATGGCCAGTGCACGGGCGATGGCCACACGCTGCTGCTGACCGCCGGACAGCTGGGACGGGTAATAATCGAGTCGCTCGCCCAGACCCACGCGTTCCAGCTCAGCGACTGCCAGATCATGAGCCTCCTTCTTGGACTTGTGCTGCACATGCACCGGCGCCTCCATCACGTTTTCGATAGCGGTCATATGCGGGAACAGGTTGAAGCGCTGGAACACCATACCCAGTTTGGAACGCTGCGCGGCGATTTCCTTGTCATTCAAGGTCTGCAGCATGTCCTGCCCGTTCTTCTCGACATGCTTGTAGCCGATGAGCTCTCCATTGACTTCAATGGAACCGCCGGTCAGGGTTTCCAGCTGGTTGATCAGGCGCAGGAACGTGGACTTGCCGGAACCCGAGGGGCCGAGGATCACGGTCACCGTGCCGGGCATTACGGTCAGGTCAACGCCTTTGAGCACGTGCAACGTACCGAAGGCCTTATGCACCTGCGTGGCCTTGATGGCGGGAACAACAGCGGAGCTATGAAGAGTTTCAGTCATAATCGATTCGCCTTCCTGCTCACGCGGTCATGCCGGTGAATGCGGCTTCGTTGAGCTTGTTCACATCATCCTTAGGTTCGCCTTCGGTTTTACCCGGCAGCGGCGGCTGCTTGCCACGAGTGCCCATGGCACGTGCGTCGAAACCCTTGCCGAAGTGCTTTTCCAAGCGGGACTGGAACACCATCAGAATGGAAGTGATCAGCAGGTACCAGAAGCAGGCCACCAAAAGCAGCGGAATCGGCTTGTAGATGCGATTGGCGATGGCGTTGGTGGCGAACTGCAGTTCCAACGTGAACGGCACGGCGGTGACCAAAGAGGTGGTCTTCAACATGCCGATGGTCTCGTTGCCGGTGGGTGGGATGATGATGCGCATGGCCTGAGGCAGCACGATACGGCGCATGATCAGCGTACGGTTCATGCCCAAGGCCTCTGCGGCTTCGGTCTGGCCGGGGTCAACGGCCTCAAGACCGGCACGCACGATCTCGGACAGGTAGGCGGCTTCGTTGAGCGCCAAACCAATCCATGCGGCGTTGAACGCGGTGACCACCACATTGGAGTCGATGCTCCAGAATTCCACTGAGGTGAACGGAATGCCAAGGCTGAGCTTGGGAATCAGCACGGAGAACAGACCCCAGAAAATCAGCTGCGTGTATACAGGGGTGCCACGGAAGAACCAGATGAAGAACCAGCTGACGCCGCGCAGCACGGGGTTGATGGATTTGCGCATGATGGCCAGGATCACGGAGAGGATGATGGCCACCACCATGGAGATTACGGTGAGCTCAAGCGTGTAGCGAATGCCTTCAAGCACATTCTCGTTGAACAGATATTTCCAGACCGTGGGCCAATCCAGTCGCGGATTGGTGATCATGCCTTGGATGAGCATTGCGGCGAGCAGCGCCACAATCACCGCGGCAACAATCGGGCCCGGACGCTTCACCGGCAGAGCCTTGATGCGGTTAGGGATATCCAATCCTTCGCCGTCAACTACTTTTTTCGCCATTGTTGATTTCCTTGTGTGTATTGAGGTCGCTGCATACGACCATAAGAACTAACGTTGCACCTTAACGCATGAATGGGGCGCCTGTGTTACGACGTGCAACATAAGCGTCCCATTCGTGTAGCGGTTATGCCGAGTGAACCACCTCAGCTAGCGAACCGCTTATCAATCACTCAACGTCAGGGTTGACTTCGGCCTTGGTCAGCGCACCGGATTCGACACCCCAGTGCTGCAGGATCTTGCTGTAGGTGCCGTCATCCATCAGCTTCTGCATGGCCTTCTGCACAGCCTCGGTGGTGCCAGCGTCACCCTTCTTGATGGCGATGGCGTTCGGCACGGAATCGAAGTCCTTGCCGAGCTGCTCGAGCTGGCCGTCAGTCTGCGCGATGGCGTAGCCGACCACCGGGGAGTCGGCGAAGAACACATCGGCCTTGCCGGTCACCACAGCGGTGGTAGCATCGGTCTGCTGCTTGGAGGACTGGATGGTGATGTCCTTCTTGCCGTCCGCCTTGCACTGCTTGGCGGTTTCGTTGATGGCATCCTCTTCCACAGTGCCGGTTTCCACGGCGACGTTCAGACCGCACAGATCGTTGGCGTCAACCTTGTTCGGGTTGCCCTTGGCCACCGCATAGGCCATACCGGAGGTGAAGTAGGAGACGAAATCAACCGATTCCATACGTTCCTTGGTGATGGTGAATGCCGCGATGCCCAGATCGTATTTGGAGCCGATGGCCGGGATGATGGTATCGAAGTTGGAGGAGACGATCTCGGTCTTGAGGCCGAACACGTTGCCCAGAGCATGAGCCAGATCCATATCATAGCCGATCTGGGTCTTACCGTCAGCATCCAGGAACTCAGCCGGAGCGTAAGACGGGTTGGTGCCGATGGTGAGCTTGTTATCCTTGGTGACGGATTCCGGCAGCAGCGCGGCGATAGCGTCATCCTTCTTGACGGAGCTCACATCATAGCTGGTGATGGTCTTGGCCTCACCGGAACCGGAATCGGAACCAGAGCCGGAAGTGGCTTCATCGGTGGTGCCGCAGGCGGCAGCGGTGAACAACATTGCCGCGCTCAGAGCGGCAGCTGCGAGGGTCTTCAGCTTCTTGAACTGCATATCTTTCTCTTCTTCTCTTGGGCGGCCGGCATTGATCGGCCGGCCGTCATCAATCATTAAGTATAGTTATACACTAACGTGCATACATATACAATTTGGTTGGCGCGATACAGAACCCTGACACCATATCACCCGTCTGTATCATTCCGATACAGCGGGGTTGATTTCAGCCTTGTCGACAGCGCCGGAGGAGACACCCCACGTATCGAGGATCTTCTTATAGGTGCCGTCATCCATCAGCTTCTGGATGGCCTTCTGCACGGCCTCGGCGGTGGCGGAATCACCTTTCTTGATGGCCACGGCCTCAGGAGTCACACCGGTGTCATCGCCCAAAGCAGCCAGTGTATCGCCGGTCTGTTCGATGGCATAACCGGCCACCGGAGAATCGGCATAGAAGATGGACGCCTTGCCGGAAGCCACTGCCGTGGTCACATCGGTCTGCAACTTGGAGGACTGGATGTCGATTTCAGGCTTGCCGTCAGCCTTGCACTGATCGTTGGCGGCGTTGATTTCCTCCTCCTGGGTGGTGCCGGTCTGCACAGCCACCTTGACGCCGCACAGGTTGGCGGTATCCACCTTGTCGGGATTGCCCTTCTTGGTCACCCACGTGGAGCCGGCCTTGAAGTACGTAACGAAATCAACGGCATCCAAGCGTTCCTTGGTCACGGTGAACGACGAGATACCGATGTCGTATTTGGAGCCGACGGACGGAATAATCGAATCAAATGTCGAGGAGACGGTCTTCTCTTTCAGACCGAACACAGCAGCCAGAGCCTTGGACAAATCGACATCGAAGCCGACCGGAGTCTTGCCATCCTCAGCCAGGAATTCAGCCGGAGCATACGAGGTATCAGTACCGACAGTAAGCGTACCGTCGCCCGCTACCGAATCAGGCAGCAAAGCGGCGATGGCATCATCTTTCTTGATGCTGCTGGTATCGAAACCTTTGGTGCTCGAATTGCTGGACGAACCGGAATCAGCGCTTGCCGAAGCATTGCCGGCATTGTCACTGGTGCCACAGGCAGCCATAGCGATAAGCATTGCCGCGCTCAACGTAGCAGCGGCCACAGATTGCATTCCCTTGCTTAAAGACATTGGATTTCCTCTCTCCGTATAGTCAACCGGGCGGGTATATTTCCCAGTTGGCTCCAGAGCGTAGGTTTGCAATGCTACAGAGCGGTTAATATTGCGAGATAATGCTCACGTTATGGACATCTTGGCGGTGTCATCATCTACAAAAAGGCTCTTCTCGATAATCATTGAGAAGAGCCACTCCAGCGTTCAGCGCGACGCCCGTAGTATTCAGTGACGCATATTGGCGTAACGCATCGCACGCAATGCTTCGCGCTTGTCCTGCTCCTCGCGCAACGCCTGGCGTTTGTCGAATTCCTTCTTGCCTCGAGCCAGTGCGATGGAAGCCTTGACCCGACCGTCTTTGAAATACAGACTCAACGGCACAATCGTGTATCCTTTGGCTTCGATGCCCCGGGACAGTTTGGTGATCTGCTGACGATGCAGCAACAGTTTGCGCTTGCGCTTCGGCGCATGGTTGTTCCACGTACCGTTCAGGTATTCGGGGATATTGGCTCCTTCCAGCCACATCTCGCCTCGGCGGTCAATGGATATGAACGCCTCGGACAGCGAGGCGCGACCTTCACGAAGCGACTTCACTTCAGTGCCGGTCAATGCGATTCCCGCCTCGTACTTGTCTTCGATGGCGTAGTCATGCCGCGCCTTCTTATTCTGCACAATGAGTTTTTCGCCGGTTTCCTTGGCCATGATCCCTCCTCTCATTACCTTATGTCGTTTGTTGATTGACGCGTAAGCAAATAAAGCGTATGACCCCCTCCATGTCAATGGAAGGGGTCATACGCGCAGTATGGGCGTCAGTGCACGTACCAGTAAGCACTGGCATTTGACAGGACGCGCGAACTCACAACAAATGGGCCCATGACATTCATCTCAGAGATCGTCACCGTGTTGCCTGATACCGCTTCCACCACAGCCACATGGCCATATGTGCCGTCTGCACCTGCGACCCCTGGCGGGAAGGACAATGCTGCACCCACCTGAGGAACGTGATCCACACGCAGACCATATCGAGGCGCATTGAGATACCATTCGCCACCGTTATGAAGGTAGGAAGGGGTGCCAATACCCATCGCCTTGCGTCGGTTGTATGCGTACCATGTGCACTGACCGGCAACATACATATTGCCAACATCGCCATTGGATGTGCCTTGGCCGGTGCTACTACCCGCAGAACTGCTGCCGCCGCCAGAAACAGTGCCACCGGTACTGCCGCCAGAAACAGTGCCGCCGCTGCTTTGCTGCTGCCCATTGCTTACCTGGCCACCAGCAGCAGCCTGTTCCTGAATATACTGCTGGTTATAGGAATCCACTCGTGACGCCAGCAGCACGCTCTGCGCTGCCTGAGCTGCCTGCTGATCCTTCAAGTCGGAGACCATGGAGGTCAACTCGTTGCGGCGCTGCTCGCCTTCCTGACGCAGCTGTTCAAGAGCGTCACGTTCATTCTGCGCGTTTTCGGCAGCGGTCTGTGCCGCGGCAGACTTCTGATCGGCCTGGGTTTTCAGCGTGGCGATCTGCTTCTCGATGGCGGCAAGACGCTCTCCACGGTTTTTGGATGTGTTGAGATTGCTCGCGGCCGACGATGCGGCGTTGGCCTCATTGCGAGACAATGCATCGCGGGACTGCATGGAATTCACGAAGTCCTGCGTGCTGCTGGCACCGGTGACCACGCTCATGACCTCGGACGTATTCGAGCCATGCATGCTGTCTCGGGCAATCTGGGCGACGGCGGCATGAGCATCGTCATAGTCTTTGCCGGTCTGCTCGATCTGCTTTTCGAGGTTTTCCTTGTCCTTCTGCGCAGCCTCGAGGCGCTGCGCCGCCGCCTCGGCTTCCTCCTGGGCCGTAGCCGCATCGGCATTGGCCTGTGTGACCTTATCCTGAGCGGCGACGATCTTGTTGTTGGTCAGATCGTCGAGCTCGACGATCTTGTTGGCAAGCTCAGTGCTGACACCGGCCAACTGCGCTTTCAACTGTGCCTCTCGCGCCACGGATGCCGCATGCTGGTTCTGCGCATTGACCAGATTGGAATAGGTGTTCGCCTCGGCGGGCTGCACGGGAGCCAGCACAAATCCGGCCACGCAGCACACGCCCGCAGTCAACGCTGCCAATGCGGGCTTTATTGTGTTCGTCGTCTTATTCATGGACGAATGATCCTTTCTTGCCATACAAGTGCACACCATAACATGCGAATCTGAGAATGCCAGTGGCACTCCGGCAAACTTACGCTCTCAGATAACGCCTCAGCGAGATGGTGGAGGCAATAACCGACAGCAATATCGCGCCTAGCACCAGGAACGGCGAGATCATCAGTACTGTAAGTTGATTCACATATGGAATCCAAGTGACGGACTGGGCCAACCAACCGGTGATGAACACACGCACGATCATCGAAAGCATCAGGCAGGAGAGCACAGACCCCAACAGGGATGCGATGGCGCCCTCTAGGATGAACGGCAATCGAATGGTCCAGTTGGAGGCGCCCACATAGCGCATGATCTCGGTTTCCGTGCGTCTTGATGCTGCGGACATACGAATCGTGGTTCCGGTTAGCAGAATGGCGACCAATACCATCACGCCTGCCAGCACCGCCGTAACTGCGGTGGCACGGTTCAGCACGGCGAAGACCGGGTCGAAGATCTGCCGCTGATCGGTCACGTCCTCCACGCCTTCCTTACCGGAAAGCACTTCGGCCACCACCTGGTATTTGGTGGGATCCTTGAGCTTCAGCCACAACGAATCCTGCATGTCATCGGCGGTCAGGGTGCGCCCCTGGAATTCGCCGTTCGGATACTGCTTGGTGAACGTGTTGTTATAGAAATCCTGCTTGCTGACGTAATCGATTTTGGCCACTACGTCATTGAGCTCGTCGCGAATGGTCTTCTGCAGATCGGTGATCTCCTGGGCGGAAGGCGACTTGCCCGAGGCGCAGTTAGCGGACTGACTGGTGCCGTCCGGGCACAGCCAGACCACGACCTCGACCTTGTCATACCAATCGCCTTTGGCCTTGGTGATCTGCGCCTGGGTCAGCACCGATGCGCCGATGAACAGGAATGAGATGAACGTGACCAACATCAGCGAAAGCAACATGGCCAGGTTTCGTCTCAGATTGGTCCAGGTTTCAGACAAAATGAATTGCGCACGCATAGCTAGCTACTCCCCCTTCTTGTCAGCGTCAGCGTTCTGTTCGTCGGATGGTGCAGGCGGCATAGGGGGCGCGGGCGGCGCCGGAGGAGGAGCAAGCGGAGAGGCCTCGGCTGTCGAACTTCCAGTCTCAGCACTGTGCACATGCGTTGCAGTTTGACCGGCGACTTCGGTGGAGTCCGACGGTGATGATGGCGCGGGTACGCGGGGAGGCGCGAATCGGGAATCGTCACGGGCATCGGCAGGAGGCATCGCCTCATCAGCCGTATCCTTCAATGGGTCGAACGCCTGCGTTTCCTCCAACGCAGCGGCCTGCTCGTCGAGCGGCAGTCCCTTGCCCCAGGTCAACGTGTCTTCAATGGGAGCGAACGTCTCGCCATAGCGGCCGGTGCGTCCGGAATGCACGGAATTGGCCAGACGAGCAATACCTTCAGACTGGCCCTCGCCTACTTCGATCGCGGCACGAGCCGGCACGGCGATATGGTTGGCCTTGTCCGAGCGAGCTTCGACTTCGGCATCCGGGAAGAACAGCGCGGAATCATAGGAACCATGGGCTTCGTCACGCACGATTTTGCCATTGTGGAGTTCCACCACGCGCTTGCGCATGGAATTGACGATCTCCTCGTTATGCGTAGCCATCACCACGGTGGTACCGGTACGGTTGATGGAGTCCAACACCTCCATAATGCCCAGCGACGTGGTCGGGTCAAGGTTGCCGGTGGGCTCATCGGCCAGCAGAATCTGCGGATGGTTCACATACGCGCGGGCGATAGCCACGCGCTGCTGCTCACCACCGGAGAGCTCATGCGGATAATTCTTTTCCTTACCGGTCAAGCCAACCGTATCAAGCACCTTGGGGACCAACGACTTGATGGTCGAGCGGCGGGTGCCGATCACCTCGAGCGCGAACGCCACATTCTCCCACACCGTCTTGTTGTTCAGCAGCTTGTAGTCCTGGAACACGAAGCCCAAGGAACGACGATACTGCGGCACCTGACGGTTGGAGATGCGGCGCAGATCGTTGCCCGCCACGCGGATCTCACCGCTGGTGGCTTCCTCTTCGCGCAGCAGCAGGCTGAGCAGCGTGGTTTTGCCGGAGCCAGACGCGCCCACCAAAAACACGAAATCACCGCGTTCAATATCAAGATCGATATTGTCAAGTGCCGGACGCGTACCCTTGGGGTAGATCTTGGACACTTTGTCCAATGAGATCAATGCCATATCCGTTTCCTTTTGTCAGATTGTGTTTTTGGTGGGTGGTGTGTGTAAACAAAGTACGCAGACCTGCAGGCCCAAGCCCTCAGCCAGCCGTTACTCCTCGGATTCGGCCTGACGACGCTGCTCGTGGCGCCAGCGGATACCGGCTTCGATGAAGCCGTTGATATCGCCGTCGAACACGGCCTGCGTCTGGCTGGTTTCGTAACCGGTGCGAAGATCCTTGACCATCTGATACGGGTGCAGCACGTAGGAGCGCATCTGGTCGCCCCAGCTGGCCTTGATGTCGCCGGCGAGCTCCTTCTTCTTTTTGGCTTCTTCCTCGTGGCGCAGCACCAGCAGTCGGGACTGGAGCACGGCCATGGCGGAGGCACGGTTCTGAATCTGGGAGCGCTCATCCTGCATGGTAACCACGATGCCGGTGGGCAAATGGGTGATGCGCACAGCGGAGTAGGTGGTGTTCACACCCTGGCCGCCGGGGCCGGAGGAGCAGTAGGTGTCCACGCGGATATCGGTATCCGGAATGTCGATGTGATCGGTGGCCTCGACCAGTGGCACCACTTCGACCGCAGCGAAGCTGGTCTGGCGGCGGCCCTGGTTATCGAACGGGGAGATGCGCACCAGACGGTGGGTGCCGCCCTCCACGGAAAGGCGACCGTATGCGTACGGGGCATCCACCTGGAAGGTGGCGGACTTGATGCCGGCCTCTTCGGCGTAGGAGGTGTCCATCACCTTGGCCTTGAATCCGTTACGCTCGCAGTAGCGTAGGTACATGCGCAGCAGCATCTGGGCGAAATCGGCGGCATCCACACCGCCAGCGCCGGAGCGAATGGTCACCACGGCGGAACGCTCGTCGTATTCGCCGTCGAGCAGGGTCTGAATCTCCATCTGGTCGAGATCCTTCTGAATCTCACCGATTTCGTTCTGGGCGTCATCGAGGGAATCCTGATCGCCTTCCTCGCGACCGAGCTCCACAAGCGTCTCCACATCGTCGATGCGCTGGGATGCGGAGTTCAGTCGCTTGAGCTGGGACTCAGTAGCGGAAAGCTTGCTGGTCACCTTCTGGGCGTTTTCAGGATCGTCCCACAGACCTGGAGCCGCAGCCTGAGCCTCGAGTTCCTTGATTTCGGCCTTGAGTCGGTCCACGTCCAGCGCCTTGGCGATGGAATCATACTTGGCACGGGCCTCGCCGATTGCCTGGGTAAAGTCAAATTCTGCCATCGTGTTTTACCTTACTGTGTATTCTTGAAAGTTCCTTAGTGCCACGTCCTTGTTGACAGCCTGTGCACATTCCGTCGCTGGATCCTGCATTAATGCCGATTGCCGACTTCTTGTCGCGGTAATTGCCTGAATGTTAGTAATCGTCCGGCATCGGCCAGTGATGCTCATGATGTTTCGCTGACCGCGCAATTCGGAAGTGTTACAACTTGCAACAGGACGTGCAAACCGCAGACACGAATGCGCACAGGCAGCGTCAAAGTCCGGCGTAGATTGCCGGGATGACCAGGGAGCCAAGCCTGGCCACAGCTATGACAACGCACACCACGCGCACCATGGTGCGGCGGCGGTTCTCACGCTGCTGACGGCTGTCCTGATACTCACTCACGAGGTCAGAAGTATAGACGAATCCTCAGACCTGTAAAGAAACCCAACATCGCCCTATCAACGCATATTTGTGCGGCTTTGCGTACAGAGGTACAAAGTATTCACGACCTCAGTCGCGCACAACTCCGTGCCGGCATCCCCTTCACCCTTGACTGTAGGTTTTTTGACACTGACTGTAGGAATTTGGACGAAAAACGTTGAAAAACCTACAGTCAACGTTCAAATTCCTACAGTCAACGTTGAAAAACCTACAGTCATGGCGATCACGGTGACGTTGGAGTGAGGCGAATCGGTTTACAGTGCGAAACCGAGCTCTTCGGCGGCCTCGGTAGGCACCGGATCGTTGCACCAGTAGTCTTCGAGGTTTTCGTACGTGGTCAACGACCTGATCTCAGCGCGATCGATATAGAGCTCGCCGCTCAGATGATCGGTTTCGTGCTGGAAGATGCGCGCAGGCCAGCCATGCAGCTTTTCGGTATGGTGCTTGCCGTCTTCATCGTCCCATTCGGCAGTGATGTCGAGCCAACGCTTGCGCACGGCCTGATAGCCGTCGAAGCTCAGACACCCTTCATAGAAGGATGCCGTCGCATCTCCTGCAGGCGTGTACTTCGGATTGATGATCGCATGGAAGGGGAATTCGGCGATCTCACGAGGATCATCCTCATCGTCGCGCACATGGTCTTCGACCACGGCGAGTGCCAGGCCAAGACCAATCTGGGTGGCCGCCAGGCCTACGCCCGGGGCTTCGAGCATTGTGGTACGCATCGTATCGATGAGTTTGGCCAACGTGCGCTTGGAAAGCTGGCCATTGTAGGCCATGGTCTGCTGGCGCAGCACCGGCTCACCAGCCTGCACGATCGGCAGGATCTTCTCCTTGCCGCCGGTTTTGATGAGTTGCTCAACAATGCGATTGAGCTCAAGGTCGACTTTGGTGTTCTTTCCAAACATTGAGGTTCCTTTGTGGGCGTTCCTGTGCGGGAGGGACTACTTCAGGGCGAGCTCTTCGGCAACGATCTTGGCCAGGCGGGTGCACACCTCGTCGGCGTAGGCCTGGGTGGCGGCCTCGGCCATCACGCGCACCAGCGGTTCGGTGCCGGACGGACGCAGCAGCACACGGCCGGAATCGCCGAGCAGCTCCTCCTCGTGGGCCACGGCATCCTGAATGCGCTTGTTGGTGGAGGCGGCCTTCTTATCCACGTTCGGCACGTTGATCAGAGTCTGCGGCAGCTGCGGGAAGTCGGCAGCGAGCTCCTTCAAGCTCTTGCCGGACTTGACGACCTCGTTGCACAGGGTCAGTGCAGTCAGGGTGCCGTCGCCGGTGGTGGCGAATTCGCGGTTGATCACGTGGCCGGACTGTTCGCCGCCGAGCGAGTAGTCGCCCTTGAGCATTTCCTCGAGCACGTAGCGATCGCCCACGGAAGTCTCCACGGTCTTGATGCCCATGTCTTTCAGGGCAAGCTTCAGGCCGAGGTTGCTCATCACGGTGACGACGAGCGTGTCGTGGTTGAGCTTGCCCTCGCGCTTCTTGGCACGGGCCAGGATGCCCATAATCTGATCGCCGTTGACCATGTTGCCGTCTTCGTCCACAGCCAGGCAACGGTCGGCGTCGCCATCGAAGGCCACACCCATCACGGCATCGGTGGCCTTGACCATGGCCTGCAGCTGTTCGGGGTGGGTGGAGCCGGCGTTCTTGTTGATGTTGTAACCGTCCGGGGATGCGTTGATCACAATCACATCCGCACCAGCGCGGCGCAGAGCCTCAGGAGCCACCACGGAGGTGGCGCCATTGGCGCAGTCAGCCACGATCTTCAGGCCCTTCAGCGGCTTCGGCTGGGTCTGATCGTCGTTGAGCGGAGCGATGGTGGAAACCAGGTGATCGATGTACAGGTTGGTGGCGGTGGTCTGGTCGTGGCTCACGCGGCCCACGCCAGCTCCGGTCGGACGCTCCCAATCCTGGCCGAGCACAGCCTCGATCTCGTCTTCCTTCTGATCGGGAAGCTTGAAGCCGCCACGGGCGAAGAACTTGATGCCGTTGTCAGGCATCGGGTTATGGGATGCGGAAATCACGGCGCCCATTTCCACGTTGAGCACGCTGGTCAGGTAGGCCACACCCGGGGTGGGGATGATGCCGGCGTCGATTACGTCGAAGCCGCCTGCGGACATGCCTGCAGACAGTGCCGATGCCAGGAAATCACCGGAAACGCGAGTGTCGCGGCCCACAAGCGCGCGGCGGCGGCCTTCAGGCTGATCGTCCTTCGTGCCGGCATCGCCCAGCACACGCACGGCGGCATCTCCCAGATCAAGGGCCAGACGTGCGGTCAAATCCTTGTTGGCAAGTCCTCGAACACCATCGGTTCCAAACATCTTCGGCATACTATTGCATCCTTCACTTGAGCGGCTTTCAGCCGTCTCGTTCTATAACGTGCACCATGGTAATCGGCGGGGCGCACGATGTCATACTGATTCGCGTATTACTGCTCAATTCGGTTGCATTTGCCGTCGCCTGACTGTGAGCCTCCTGCCTCATGCCCGCTGATTCCACCAAATTTGCGGTCCGGAATGGACGTTCCCGACAATTCAGCGTGTCAAATGGACGTTTTGAGCGTCCTCAACATCCTATTTGATGCTTCGAATTGCCCGAATCGTCCATTTGAGCCCGTATTTCGGGACGCGGATGTTCTTTAGTAGGTCTTCATCGCCAAATCAATGGTGAGCACGATGCCGGCGATCACGGCAGCGGCACGCATGATATTCGCAGGAATCTTGCGGGTGATGGGCGGAGCGATGTAGCCGCCGATGAAGCAGCCGATGCACAGCATGATGGCGGCCGGCCAGTCGACTGCGCCACGCACGATGAACACGACGGATGCGGTGATATTCGCACCGGTACCAATCAGGGTTTTCAACGCGTTGATTTTATGGAACGGACCGATTTTGGCAGCGTCGAGCACGGCGAGCGCACACGTGCCTGCACCGGCGCCAAAATAACCGGAGTAGATTGCCACGGCCCACACGCCGATCCACACCCACCATGAGTCTTTGTTCATCGGCTGCACCGGCTGGTCGATCGAGAGTTTGGCCGCACGGTCTTCGGCCTTGTGCTGTTCGGCAACCGGTTTCGATGCTGTGGCTTGTTCGGCGGCATTGATGTGATTCAGTTGAGCCGCGGCATCGGCGGCGGCCTGTTTGGCTTGCATACGCCCGCGCGGATTGACGGCGATGATGAGCGAACTGAACAGAATCAGCGCAGGAGCCGCGAACTCGAATACCTTGGGATCGAGCTCCAAGAGCAGATACGCGCCGATCACACCGCCGATGGCGCCGATGGCCACATAGGTGATGACGCGCAGGGTCTGGCCTTCGAGCTCGCGATGCGCGCCCATCACGCCACCGATTCCGGTGCCGACCACACCGACGGTGTTCGAAGCGTTAGCAAGCACCGGCGGAATGCCGAAGGCGAGCAGCGCCGGGTAGGAGACCAGAGAGGATGCGCCGACTGCATATCCTACGAATCCGGCGCCAACGCCGGCTAGCAGAATCAGCAGCAGTGAGAGTATGGAAAAACCCGCAATCATCCTCGTATCCTTCGCTTGTCAAGGCCGGTGTATTGCCAGCCTTGAGCGAGGATACGCTGTTGAGGATTGGTTGCGGGTTTTCTTTTGGTATGTGGACTTTTACAGGGCGGCGTTGTAGTCGCGGACCTTGAGGGTGCGGTGCGAGGAGGCCACGTTCTCCACAATCAGGCGCTTCAGAGCGTTGTCGGCGGCAAAGTGCTCTTCCAGCCATGCGTCACCGAGCTTGGTGAGGGTGGCAGGATCGGCATAGCCCGGGTACAGACCGTTGAGCAGGGCTTCGGCCATGTGGTAGGTCTTGTTGGCCCAAATCCAGTCCACGGTCTCGAAGTACTTGGCGGCGAACGGCTCGGCAAGCTCAGTGTTGGGTGTGGCGGAGAAGCCACGGGCCACGGCCTCGAGCTGAGAGTTGGTCAACTCAGCGTTATTGAGTGTCTGATCCCAAGCCCATTCCTTGGCGTCAACAGTCGGGCGTGCGGCGCGGGCGCCGAGTGCGAACTCACGGTTGACGATTGAATCCTTCTTGGCCAGCTGGGCTTCAACCTCGTCATCGCTCAGCGCGTTGACGGAAGTGAGGGACTGGATGATGGTCCAGGTGAAGTTGTTGTCGATCTCAAGGCCCGGCAGCCTCACCGTGCCGTCCAGCAGACCACGAGCGTTGGCGGCGAATGCCTCGTCGCCTTCCTCACCGTAGCCGAGGTAGGCGGTGATGAGCTGGAACTGGTTGTCGGAACCGGCTTCGGCGGCGTTGGCCAGCTTCCACAGTTCGGCGGCCACGTGGCGCAGCACCGCTTCACGGCGAGCAGGTGCCACGTAATGGTGTGCGGTGGTGCTCATGCAGGCCAGCGCATAACGGAAGGTGGTGGATTCGGTTTCCGTGGCCAGGAGGCGCAAGGTCATGTCGACGAAGCGCTCGGCCGGGAATTCGCCGTCACGGGTCATATCCCAGAAGGCCAGCCAGGTCACGGCGCGGGCCAGCGCATCGTCGAAGCGGTGCAGGTTGGCTTCGGCGAAGGCCTGGGATTCGGCGTCAAAGCGAATCTTCGTGTAGGTCAGATCATCGTCGTTCACCAGGATGAGAGCCGGGCGCTGCTTGCCGGCTGCGGCTTCCACAACGGTGGTCTCGCCGTCCACGTCGAGCTCGAACTGTTCGGTGCGCACGATCTTGCCGGTGGCCTTGTCTTCGTTGTAGAAGCCGATGGCCAGACGATGCGGGCGCAGCACCGGGTGCTCTTCGGGGGCGGTCTGGGTGAGCTTGAGTTCGGCGATGGTGCCGTCTTCGGCAACGTTCACGGAGGCGGCGATGGTGTTGATGCCGGATTCCTCCAGCCATTTGGCGCTCCAAGCCTTCAGATCGCGGCCAGATGTCTTCTCCAGTTCGCCCAGCAGGTCTGCCAAGGTGGCGTTGGAGTAGGCATGGCGGTTGAGGTAGCTGTTGATGCCCCTGAAGAACTGCTCGCGACCCACGTAGAAGGCCAGCTGCTTCAGCACGGAAGCGCCCTTGGCGTAGGTGATGCCGTCGAAGTTGACGTAGGTGTCGTTGAGGTCGTTGATCGGAGCGACGATCGGGTGCGTGGTTGGCAGCTGGTCCTGACGCAGTGCCCAGCTCTTCTCACCGGAGCAGAAGGTGGCCCAGGCGTCATGCCATTCGGTGGCTTCGGCGGTGGCCAGCGTGGAGGTGAATTCGGCGAAGGACTCGTTGAGCCACAGGTCGTTCCACCACTTCATGGTCACGTAGTCGCCGAACCACATGTGGGCGAGCTCGTGCAGCACGGTCACCACGCGGCGCTCGGCCAGGGCGTCGGTCACCTTGGATTCGAACACGTAGGAGTCGCGGATGGTGACCATGCCGATGTTCTCCATGGCGCCGGCGTTGTATTCCGGCACATAAATCTGATCGTACTTGGCGTACGGGTACGGTACGCCCCAGGTCTTGGCGTAGAAGGCGAATCCCTTCTTGGTGATGTCGAACAGATAGTCCACATCCTTGGCGAAGGCATCGGCCAGGGACTGACGGCAGTACTGGGCCATCGGCACGATGCGTCCATCTTCGTTGTGATATTCGGTGTGCCATTCGGCATACGGACCGGCGCAGATGGCGGTCAGGTAGGAGCTCATGACCGGGGTCGGCTCGAAAGTCCACAGGCGGCTGGATTCGTTCGGCTTTTCTTCCAACGTACCGTCGAGGGTTTCACGAGCATCGTCCTCGACCTTGGCGGCCGGCATGTTGGAGGTGACGATCCAGCTCTTCGGGGCGAGCACCTTGAAATCGAACGTGGCCTTCAGATCAGGCTGGTCGAACACGGCATATACGCGGCGAGCGTCCGGCACTTCGAACTGGGAGTAGAGGTACACGTTGCCATCGGAGGGATCGACCGAGCGGTGCAGACCCTCACCGGTGTTGGAGTAACGGCACAGAGCGGTGACGGTGACCTCGTTCTTGGTCTTCAGATGGGTCAGCTCAATACGGCTATCCTTGTAGGCCACGGCAGGGTCGAGTGATTCACCGTTGAGTTCGATGGCGGTGACTTCATCCGCAATCAAATCAAGGAAAGTGGAAGAGCCTTCCTCGGCGTTGAAGCAGATGAGGGCTTTGGAACCGAAGTTCTTCGGGCCCACGGTCAGATCAAGATCGACATGGTAGTGAATCGGCGCTTCGACTACGGCCTTACGTTCTTCGGCCTCAACACGGGTCAGATTCGATCCGGGCATAGTGTTCCTTTCATGCAAAAACCTCCCGGTTGGCGGGAGGTGGCGCAGTGCGCCGGAATGGCATAACGAATTTTTTTGAAGTAAAGGTTAATTACGACTGTAGCGGGTCAGGGGTATTACTCCACCTGACCCGCTACTGTCGGCGTTGCTCAGTGCTGATCTACGATTTCAACATCCTGGGCGATATCCGCTACGACCGGCACGATCATCGGCTTGCGATGCAGCTGACGGGCAACCCAGCCACCCAGCGTGCGGCGCATGATCTGCTGCAGCTTGTAGGTGTCGCGAGTGCCCTGCATCATCGCGTCGTTGAGCTGTTCGACGATCTGGTAGCGAACCTTGTCGAATTCGCTTTCATCCTCCGCCACGGCGTTCAGATAGATCTTCGGGCCGGTGACCACTTCACGGTTGTCGGTATCCACCACCACGAATGCGGAGACGAAGCCTTCGGTGCCCAGGATGCGGCGCTTCTCCAGTTCGTCGTCGGTCAGTTCGCCGACGGAATCACCATCGACGTATACATAACCGCACGGCACGGAGCCCACGACCGCGGCCTTGCCGTGGTAGAGGTCCACCACATCGCCGTCTTCCGCGAGCACCACGTTCTGCGGGTCGACGCCGGTCTTGACGGCAATCAGGCCGTTGGCCACCAGGTGACGGTTCTCACCGTGGATAGGCATGGCGCACTTGGGCTTGACGATGTTGTACATGTACAGCAGCTCGCCCTCGTTGCAGTGGCCGGAGACGTGCACGGCTGCGTTATCGCGGTTGACCACCTTGGCGCCAAGCTGCACGAGTTTGTTGATCACCTTATATACACCGTGCTCGTTGCCCGGGATCAGGGAGCTGGCGAGAATCACCGTATCAAACTCGTTGATGTGAATGTCACGATGGTTGCCATCGGCGATGCGGCCGAGAGCGGCCATAGGTTCGCCTTGGGAACCGGTGCACATGTAGACGAGTTTGTCGTCCTGAATGTCGTTGGCCTGCTTCAGATCCACGACGGTGCCTTCAGGAATGTGCAGGTAGCCGAGATCGGCGGCGATGGACATGTTGCGCACCATCGAACGACCGACGAACACCACCTTGCGGCCGTACTTATGGGCGGCATCCACCACCTGCTGCACACGGTGCACGTGGGAGGAGAAGCTGGCTACGATGATCTTGCGGGTCGCCTGCGCGAATGCCTGATCGAGAGCCGGGCCAATGGAGGTTTCAGGCTTCACGAAGCCAGGAACCTCAGCGTTGGTGGAATCCATCATCAGCAGGTCCACGCCCTTTTCGCCGATCTTGCCGAATTCCACCAAATCGGTGATCTTGTGATCGAGCGGCAGCTGATCAAGCTTGATGTCACCGGTATCGATCAGGGAGCCTGCCGGGGTCTTGACGTAAACGGCCAGAGCATCCGGAATGGAGTGGGTCACCGTGACGAACTCAAGTTCGAATGGACCTACCTTGAGCTTCTCACGGCCGGCAACCTCCACCTTGGTGGGGTTCTGATGGTGTTCCTTGCACTTGGCATCCACAAACGCGAGGGTCAGCTTGGAGCCGATCAGCGGAATGTCCGGACGCAGCTTCAGCAGGTAGGGCACTCCACCGATATGGTCTTCATGACCGTGGGTCAGTACCAGTGCATCAACCTTGTCGAGACGATCCTTGATGTAGCTGAAGTCCGGCAGGATCAGGTCGACGCCCGGCTGCTCCTCCTCCGGGAAGAGCACGCCGCAGTCGATGAGCAACAGGTGACCGTTGTATTCGATCACGTTCATGTTGCGGCCGATTTCACCAAGGCCACCAAGCGGCGTGATGCGCATGGAGCCCTTACGGTACTTCGGTGGGGCAATCAGCACCGCATCCTGCTGAGGCGCAGTAGGCGCCTGATTGATCTTGCGGGACTGGTTGTTACGGCTGGTCTGGCTCTTGCCGCCCTTGCGACCTGAGCCACGGCGACGCGAATTGCTGTTCTTTGTTGTCTTCTTTTGTTCTTGTGCCATATCTTTTGGATTTTTCTGTTGTTTGTGCTTTCGCTCTGTCATGCGGAAGCGGCGGGCTGGCAACCCGTATACAGCAGCTGCTTACAGCAGTCCAGCGGCGCGCATGCCCTCTTCTGCCTTATCAAGCTGAGCGGCATCCGGGCCGATGTTCGGCAGGCGCATGGTGGTGGAAGGGATGTATCCCTTGACCTTGAGCGCAGCCTTGGCCATAACGGCCTGGTAGCCATCGCCATTGAGCGCGTGGACGAGAGGTGCGAGCTGATTGGCAAGACGACGGGCTGTGGTGATATCGCCACGATCGAATGCCTGGACAAGCTGCTGCATGGGGTTGGAGGCGACGTGGGCAATCACTGAAATGATGCCAACGGCACCGATGGAGAGGAACGGCAGGAACAGACCATCATCGCCGGAATACCAGGCGAGACCAGTGCGCTGCTGCTTCTCCACTGCGGCTGCAAGATCGCCGGTGGCGTCCTTGACGGCCTTGACGTGTTCAAGTTCGGCCAGACGGTCATAGGTTTCAATCTTGACCTTCAGACCAGTACGGCCGGGGACATCGTAAACGATGATCGGCTTTTCCGCGGATTCGTCGACGGCCTTGTAGTGGCCGACGATACCATCCTGGGAGGGGCGGGAATAATACGGCATGACCACCAGCACTGCATCTGCGCCGGCTTCCTGAGTCTGCTCGACCATACGCACGGTATGTGCGGTGTCATTGGAACCAGCTCCGGAAATCACCGGCACATCGACTGCTTCCTTGACGGCCTTGACCAGCTCGACCTTTTCTTCCATGTGGGTCACAGGCGATTCACCGGTGGTGCCATTGACCACCAGACCGTCCGCCCCATCGGCCACGAGGTGCTTGGCGAGCTCGACCGCAGCGTCGAAATCAACGCTGCCATCTGCCTTCATAGGGGTAACCATTGCCGGCAGGATTCGGCCGAAAGGCGCAGGGTCAAGAAGATGCATGTCATGCTCGCTCATAGTGTTCACCGTACTTCCCATTGTGGACTCCTATGCAATGATGCTTGCACGTGCGAGGAGTCCGTTGTTGTGATGATTGTGATTCGTTTGTATGTCTGGGTTTCGCCTGTGGTACAGGAGTTCACAGGTCGAGGAAATGATCGAGGCCAACGGTCAGGCCGGCAGGAGCGTCGCCGGCGAGCTTACGCACGGCAAGCAGCACGCCCGGCATGAAACTGGTGCGATCAAAGCTATCGGCACGAATGGTCAGCTGCTCTCCGGCATTGCCAAACAGCACTTCTTCATGGGCGTTCAGGCCACGTAGACGTACGGCATGTACATGGATGCCGTCGATCACCTGGCCACGGGAACCGCCATCGGTTTCGGTGGCGTCCGGCACAGGAGCCATACCTGCGGCCTTACGCGCTTCGGCGATGCCTCGGGCGGTGTGGATGGCGGTGCCTGATGGCGCATCCACCTTGGTTGGGTGATGCAATTCGATGACCTCGACGGATTCGAAGTACTGAGCGGCCTTGGTGGCAAAGTAGTCGGCCAGCACTGCGGAGATGGCGAAGTTCGGCGCGATGAATACCTTCTGGGTTTCCGGCCTCGGGCCTTGGGCGATGGCTTCCTTGACCTGAGCGAGCTTCTCGTCGGTCCAGCCAGTGGTGCCGACCACCACGTCAACGCCTTGACCGATCAGCGTGAGCACATTGTTGAGGCTCACGCTCGGCACGGTGAACTCCACCACCACATCGGTGTTGTCGGGAGTAATCTGAGTCAGGTCATCACCGGCATCCAATGCCAGCGACAGTTCGGTATCCGACGCATTGTTCACCGCAGCGACCACATGCGAACCCATACGGCCCTTGGCGCCGACTACTGAAACCTTGATCATGCTGTTCCCCTATATATCGTTGTGTTGTACGTTGTACGCCTCTGAATCGGCAATCAGCCTATCACCAGCAGTAATGGAAACCGATGAAATGTCCACGGAATGGGGCTGCCGATGCAGCGCGGAAACAGCGGGAACAGCAAAATCAGGTCCGTCTCTTGGCCAGCCACCACCCGCACAAAGCGAGGGGCACTGCAGCCAAAGTGAAGAGGAACGGCAGCATCATGCCAACATGGGGCCCTGCTGAATCCAGGGCGACTCCAGCTGCCGAGGATCCGATCGACGTGCCTACGGTACCGGCTGTCGTCACCCAGCTGAGGCCTTCCGTCAACGATTCGGCCGGCACAAGATCTTTGACGATCAGGTTGCCGGTCGCGAACAACGGGGAAACAGTCAGGCCCGTCAGAATCTCGATGATGCCCAGCAGGATGAGGTTATCCATGGTGATACGGAAGAACACATATCCCACAGTGAGCAGCACGAGGAACATCACCATATGGCCCCAATGCGAGCCTTTGAGCTGGCGTGATCCGAATACTAGGGCGCCCACACATGAGCCGACGGCGAACATGGCCAACTGAACGCCCAGGAAAGGTTCCAATCCCATGGCTTTCATCGTCGCGGTGATAGAGACATCGAACGAGGTGAAGCTCATATTGAATACGATGAATACCGCCAGCAGCGGCAACACGCCCGCATAGAGCAGTACGCTTTTAGGCTTGGGGGCTTGCGCTTTCAACTGACGTAGCGTGAGCCGATCCGCGACCGATGCATCCGATGGGTCATTCATAGGCGCAGCGGACGCGTTGATTCGCTCGGTATGTTCAGACGCGGGAACAGCGATGGGCTCCACGATGATGTTCGGTTGCGTGGATTTGAGCGAGAAGAATATGGTGCCGCCGATGCCGCAGGCCAGTGTAGGTACGAAAAGCTGCGATACCGGATGCACCGAGGTGGCGAGCCATGCAGCCATGATTGGCCCTAGAATGAACACGATTTCGTCGATGGCCGCTTCCATGGCGTAGGCGGTATTGAGCAACTGATCACCGTCTTGCGCCCCGCGCAATGCATATGCCCAACGTGTTCTGACCAATGCGCCGAACGAAAACTGCGTAAGGCCCATGATGATGGCCAGTACGAACAGCACCGCTATTGGCACGCGAATCAGAGCCGCGCAGGCGAACGACAGCATGGCGACGATCTGCACCGCGAGCGCGATACGCCCGACACGTGCCTGGCCGAATCGGTCGAATGCCCTGGCGTAGAACGGTGTGACACACGACATGGCAAGTACGTATACAGCACTCATCGTGCCGGCCACGGTCCAATTGTCATACAGGTGGTTCAGCGCCAGCACGATACCAAGACTCATCATGGAGATCGGCAAACGGGCCACGGCACCGGATACACAGAACGCTTTCGCTCCCGGCAATGCGAAAAGCCGCTTGTAGGGCGATGGAGTGGGACACGACTTGATGGCAACGCGAGTCGTAGACAATGCACTTACTCCTTACTGGTGGGTTCGTCCGGCACGTGCGCCCGCCCACACGCGCCTTCCGAGGGTAGCGGTCCTCGAGCAACGTCACGCGGTGCGTTTCTCCCGCGGACATGATGGCATTCAGCGCAATAATCACGCTGGTTTATCGCCTTAAGGAGCCCCAGCACTCGGCGGCGCCTTCACCATGTCATAGGCATTACAACCTAGTCGTTGTCAGATTGTTCGGGGATCCCGGAGCTCAACTCGGTAAGGATTTCCTGTTTGGTTTTGGTATGAGCCTGAAGCTCACGCAAGCTTTCATCAGGCTCACTGACATAGTAGAGGGTAGCGTCGATACTCTCCAACTCCACATCCTCCACTACGGCAAGTAGCAGTCGATACATGTCGAGCTGAGCCAGCTTACGCTCGATGTCCGCGGCCTTGACTGGTCGCCTACCGGTTTTCCAATCAACGACGGTGAACCGCTTGGAGGTATCGTTGGCGTCCAGACCTCCGGCAAAGACCGCATCAAGCTTGCCATTGACGAGGCCGATACCGGGCACGTCAACCACAATCGACCGCTCGGCCCACACCGGCGTGCGCTTGGCCCAAGCGGATTGGATCAGGCGTTCGGCCCACACCGGTATGTTGCCATCCGCGGGAACAGGAACGCCTCTGTACTGATCGGCGTTCCAATCCATGCATGGATTGGGGCACTGGCCTGTATATTGGTCCGATTCGATGAGCAGTTCCCGACGCAACTGCTCGGTCGGATTGCCGGCGTTCATGAATCGTTCCGCCCAATCATGGAAACGAGTACCCTCCTGCGCCGCAGGAGAGGAGATACGTGGCACCGGACGAATCACAGAACGCCAATAGTCATGCTCTTGGCGTTCGCTCATGCCGCCAACACGAGCTTGCAGACTGGTGACGTTCTGCCGGCCTGCGGCGAGGATACGCCGTGCTTTGTCTTTCACCGTCTCGTCAAGCGATTCCTTGTTCTCGCCGCCGCTCATCAAATCGGCGTCATCAGCCAGCAATTGTGCACGCCGAGAAAGGGGCCCGCATATCAGCTGCGCAGTCCCACCACTGGAAGCTACTACTTGCTTGGCTTCGTCGATGGCCTGGAGCACGGAAGGGAGACCCTGATTCAACCGCTGTTGTATGCCCGAACTCAGATGCGCCGGCCAATATAAGCCATCGATTTCGGATACCCGCTCCAGCGGCGTACACCAAGCATCAGCAATCACGGCTTTGCCATATTCACCTGCCGCGTCTCCCACAAAGAATCCTTGAGGCGGCGCAATAGGTTCACCTTCCTGAGTGGTAAACACCACCTCGCCCGATAGTTGAGCCACGCATTGCTCCGCGCTTACCGCGTGCGAATGAGCATGCAAGGCATCATGGACTTCCAGCCAAAAGTTGGAGGGCGAGGACTTCTTCGCCCCTTTCTTCACCGTAGAGGGGTCCCTGCTGGATGCATTGGTGTACATGCAGTAGGTCATTAACGCGTCGTTACGCGCCCTGGTCAATGCCACGTAAGCCAGTCGGCGTTCGTCGGCATGCAATCTGCGGCCATATTCCTCCATCTGCGTCAAATACCAACCGCTGCGGTCTGCGTCTTCAACGCCGTCCCCCCAATCACGGATGGAACCGAATGCCTCATCGTCGATGAGTTCCACACCTTCCAAGGTTTGCAGCGTGGCGACGGGGTCGGCGTTCACATCAGCATCATGCGGGAAACGCGGCAGTATGGCGGCATCAGCCCGCATCGGCACTGGTACCGCCACCGGATCAGTGAGCCAGGAATGCGCTGTCTCATGATATTCCGGGGCTTTCCATTGTCCTTGCTCCACGCCTCCTTCATGACCTTCCTCGAGCGTTATGGACAGATGCTCCCCTTGATTGCTGGGGAATCCGCCTTGCGTCATGCCGACGACCGCTACGGCGTCCCATTCCAAACCTTTGGATTGGTGCACGGTCATGAGTTCCACATCCACCGGAGCATCCGGCAGGTTGGCTGCTTCATCTTTCACGTTGCTCAGATAATCGACCCATGTAATGAAGCCTCGCAATGTCGGTGTCTGGTCGATATCGAGTTCCTGGGTATACGTATCGACCAAATCCACGATGGCATGCATTGGCATTCGAGCAACCGTAGGATTGAGACTCCCTTCTCCGCGCACAGTATGAGCCACTACAGCATCGATATCAAGATCCAATGCCTCAATTGCCGCACGAATCACTTCCCCCAACGGACGCCCAACGGCATGCTGCACCCGTCGCACCGCTTGCATGGCTTGTGCGATGCCGCGCCGCCCATGCTCACTGAGCTTGTGCTCATATGAGGAAATGTCCTCCTGGGACAACAGGTCCGAAACGAACACCATATTGGCCACTTGGTCACGGTGCTCGCGCACCACCGCCGCTCGTTGTGCAGCAGGAGTGTCGGCAGGCACCAATCCAGCTTCCGCCAATGCCCTAAAGCGTTGTTGCGTATTGAGTTCTTCGGCAATCGACGCCAGAGCGGTCAAATCGGCTGAGGACAGGTTGAATCGCGGCGTGGCCAACAATCGCATCAAAGACTTGGTATCGGTACGGTCGGATGCCACATGCAGCAACGCCATGATATCGCGAACTTCGGGGCGTTCCAGCAATGCGGAATATCCCACGACAAATGTAGTGAGCCCTGCTCGTTCCAGCGCCTCCTGATAGAGGGGCATGCGTGGTTTGCCGCGAAATAGCACCGCTACATGGGCCGAATCTGAATCACGCTTGCGGTATTTTTCGACCGCATGCCTGCAGAACCGCACCACAGCATCGATTTCCTGACCAATCGTCGCATATCCGAGAACCCCGAGGGTACCTTCCGGAGCGTTATCCAATGCACGTAATGGGGCAACACCGACTTCGCGCATCAACGAGCTTGAGGGACGTGCCGGGAGGGAGCGCAACGGCAGGGTCAAATCGTTGGCGGCTTCAAGCACGATTCGGCTGTTACGCCGCGTGACGGATAGAGGGAACGGCTTGGAATCCTGCGGCATATGGAAGTCATGCTGAAACATGCGAAACGCGCCCGGACTGGCACCGCGCCAGGCGTAAATGGATTGGAATGGGTCGCCCACGGCATTGACCGCACACCGGTGAGTGTTATCCGGATGGAACAACGCCGCAATCAACGCCGCCTGTGTAGTTGACGTGTCCTGATATTCGTCCAGCAGCACATGGCTGTATCGGCGACGTGTTTGCTCACCTATGGAGGGGAATCGTTCAATAAGTTGATAAGCCGCAATGGTGAAATCGGAGAATTCCGCCATATTGCGTTCTCGCTTGGCTTTGGCATATGCCCGCACCAGCTGAAGCAGCACCTCACGTTTGCGTGTTGCCGCGAGCAATTCGCCGCATCGGTAAACACATAATGAGTGCATTTCCGCAGCTCGAGTGTCCAGCTTGGCTTGCCATCTGGCATCAGTATCTTTTTTTGCCTTACTGATTTTATGGACTTTAGGCTCGGTATCAGAAATCGATTCCCCCGCAAGATTCTTATTCAACACGTCGATGAAAGCTGTATCCCATCGACTTACCCGATCCATGGCTTCTTCGAAATCCGTGCACCCAGCACCGATCATGGCACTACCTATCGCGGATGATAGATCGATGACCTGCTGGGCTACCTTGGCGAGCGCGCCGAAATCTTCGCCAGACATCAACTCCATGTGCCGGTCAATGACTTCGATGGCAAGCTGCAGGGCGCTGGCCTCGCTTAATGGCTGAGTATTCTGATCGAATCCCACGAGCAAACCGTATTGTCTCACCAGCGTTTGGAAGAACGCATCATAGGTGAATATCGACGGCTTCAAAAATGCGCGATCCCACGATGAGGCAATGTTCACATCGGCGATCTCTATTGATGCGTTGGGCGTATCAAACGCATTGTGACCGTTGTGGGTGTTCTGGGAGTTCTCGGCATTCTGGCCGCTCTTATTCCCCTGGATCCTTTGCCCACCCGCAGCGCTCACTGCAGCCGACACTCGTTCGAGCAGTTCCCCGGCGGCTTTGCGCGTAAAGGTAAGGCCAAGAATACGTTCAGGAGCAACGCCTCCTCGGATCAAGGCGATGATGCGTTGGGTCATGGTGAAGGTCTTGCCGGAGCCTGCACCGGCGACCACGAGTACATCGTCATTGGCGGGCGCATTGATGATGGCCGACTGCTCGGGGCTTGGGGTAAACGCACTCATGCTTGCCTCGTTTCAAATACGGTGTCCACCTGGCCTGCGCAGGCCGGGCAAACGTTCTTCATGCGGCAATGTTCAATATGCGCACTCTGCGGATGTGCATCCAGCTTTGTCGACCGGCTCGCCGCCGCAGCATAGAACACACGCGAAATCATGGTGAGCGACCACATGGCTTGTGTACTGGCCAGGCTCAGAAACTGCTGCCACGTTCCCTCGCTCACACCGAGGGGTCGTTGCTCTGCTGACGGCGTAGGCACGTCACGGAATTTATCCAACGACGGGAAGCCGGTCCGTTGAGCAAACGGTTCCGCGTTCAGGCTTCCACCCGTGAATAACGGAGGTTGGAATGTTCCTTCCGGTGCGCGGCTTTGTGCAGGAGCGGCGTTATGCCCCACATGGAACAGAGCGCTTTGCCCTATTCTCGGCGCTTCACGCAACGCAGCCGCACCACGCGGACCATGTTCCGGAAACACCAACCCCAACTGATAGCACACCAGCTGAAGATCATTGAATACTTGCTTGCCAACCGGCAACGCACCGGTCTTATAGTCAATCAGACGAATATTGCCGGCACCGTCAGCAAGCACGCGTCTTTCCACCCGGTCCATACGGCCGGAAAGTCGCACCACCAGGTCCTCGCTCATGCCTTCCGGCCAGCCGCCTACCAATATTCCCATGAGCTCCAGCAACGTGTGTCGGTCGATGCAATCCATGCCTGGGACGGCATTGTAGGCAGCAAGAATGTCGTTCAAATCGAATCGAGCCGTGAATTGCAACTCGCAAGCGACGTCCTGCAATGTGCCGATATTGAATTTACCGAAGTTCTGCCCCAGATATGACTCCTCCGTAGACAGCACAAAGTAACTGGCGATATTATGCAGCATATCCTTGGCGGCATCATCTTTGCGTACTGCCCAGTACCGTTCTCGGATGTCGGCCACCATGGTCGGATCAGGTCGTTTTTCCTCATATATGGCCATGAGTCTGTCGGCTACCGCCTGAATACGTTGTTCCTTACCGGCGGCGGCATCCAATCCCAATGCGGCAAGTGCATGGGCATCAGTATCAAGCCGATCCAGATGTTCTTCGCTACCCTGCTGCGCCACAGCGTGAATCAGCGTGCCGAATCCCGCGTTCACCGATCCTGGCTGAGGCCCGGCGAATTGATGTTCCAGTAGCCAACACACCGGGCAGGCCCATAATCCGTCCACCGCCGACGGAGAAAGCGTAATAATAGGCTGCTCGTCAGGTTTCTTCCGCGGCGTTTCGCTGCCCTGCTGGTCAAATGTTTGGCCATCACACTGGGCGAAGTACCAATGCATTGGATTCGCTGCATCAATCCCATGAGCAGCGAGTATGCCTAAAGCGGCCGCCGCATCTCGTTCCCGACGGGGAAAGTCATGCGTTTCCGCGAGCGCGACGCGCGCGGCAGCTACGAGATCGCGCGGGTTGCCGTCCAGCCCAGCAAACAGTTCATCAGCAGTCTCGTTGGCATGTTCGTCATCGCCCACATGATCGGCATGATCAGCACAGGAACCCACTGCAGTGAATACCACTTCCTTACTATCTCTTGGATACCGTTCCGGAAGGTATCCGAACAGGAAGTCCGAGGGACTGGTGTCATCACTCCACACGGCACTGACGAATACCTGCTCGGATGCTCTGGTCAACGAGACGAGGAAGCTTTTCTTCTCGCTGGATAGCACCGATATGAATCGTGGATCGTGACCCTGAGCGTCAGTACCGGCCCGAGTGCCGCGCAGCACGAGTTCCGCAAGCTCTTCTCCGCCAAACATGGTGTTACGGCTAGCGAGATTCGGCCACACATCCTGTTCGACTGCAGGAATCCACACATATGGCCAATGCCGACCTGCTGCGCCCGCCGGCGTGGCAAGACTCACCGCGTCTTCGACCGGGCCGACGCGCGCCAGGGAATCCGCCTGCACCTGCATATTGCACACTTGGGCTATGAACCCTGTGATATTGGCGCTGACTGCGGAGTTTTCGGCGAATTGGAACAATCGCATGGCTGCGTCCAACCGGTCATTCGCCGACCGTCCATCCGGCGTATTCGTCAAGGCCGTCTTCTGCCATGACGATGCCACACCTGCTGCATGCCATGCAATGGACAAGACATTGATAGGCACATCCCGCTGATCTTCCGGAAGAGCACGCAATTGCGCACTGACGCGATCGACCAGATTCCACAGATTCATGAATGCCTGTGCCTGGGGATCATTGCCTAATACCGCGTTTACCGCAGCGAGCACTTGTTGTGTCGGAACAGATTCATCATCCAAAGCAAGCATGACGTACAACGCATCGACGCCAAACGCAAGATCGGAATGCGCAGCACTGTCCATAATGGTGTCATCAATGATAATGGGCGGTTTGATATGTTCCACATCCGAGTCCGTTGCCAGGACAGTCGCGCGGAGGGCTTCTACACTGCCGCTGAGCGTATGCCAACCATTCACCAATGCGGCGAGCGAACCTTCCTCACCGACCACTGATGCCAATGATTCCAAGGCGTCCATAGCCGATTCGATTGGCGAAAGGCGCGCGCTTCTTCCTTGCCCCGGCTTTTTTCCGGTGGTAATGAGCGGACCATGCATCAGGGTGTTGACCCGTGCACGGGTAAAAGCAGCTATCTGAGCCAGGGTCATGGCGCAGTGTCGCACACCATCCGCCCGAAGACGAGCAAGCTCGACAAGGGCGAATAATCCCTGGACGAACGGCTCATCCTTAAGAGGTCTTGTGACCGAGGAGTACCGAACCGGCACGCCATCGCGCCGCAGACGTTCTCCGAACACGCGCACGGTGGCATTATCATGCGCGATGACCGCCATATCGTTCCAACGAATATGACGGTCAAGGTGCGTGCGCTTGATACGCCACACCACATCATCCAGTTCTTCACGCGAGGAGCGATACAGCCCCGTCAACAGCGAATGATCATCCGACATATCCCTTGCACCAGCGGTTAACGCCTCAGTCAGCTTGCCGGGGCGCTTGGCAAGGGGCAGCTGCTCCTCTTCCTCCGATGGAATGGACAACGATACCCGCGATGCCACCACGTGTGCATAATTCGGTTCCGATACCGACCCGCCATGTGCGCTTGGGGATTGTAGAGGAACCACGACGGCATGCAATTGCCCTGAACAAGCACGGCGCATAAGATATTCGGGGTATGACCCGCGAAATGTCTGCACCGCTTCATCCGGATTGCCGACCAATACGATGGCCGCGCCGGACTGATGCAGCTCTTCCAGGAATCTCAGACCGGCCAGGGTTATGTCCTGCACGTCATCCACCACTACGAGCCGTGGAATAGCTGAATGCCACAAACCGGAATCCGTCTGAGCACTAGGCCGGCAAGATTCGCCGCTATCCCCTCCAGCGGACTGACGGATTCGAATGTCTCGCACCTCACGCGCGCCAGCCACCAGTAAATATGACGCATCCAGGCGATATTGCTGCGGAAATGCTTCCGATTGGGCATGGATGTATTCCGCGCGCAATGCAAATGCCAGCTTCCATTGCACTAACAGACGCGCATCCATTTGGACAGCATGCAGCAACTCCGGCTCGTCATGCCGGCTGACACCAAGCTCATCCAGGCGGGCAAGCATATCTCTCAATTGGCTGATGAATGCATCTGAAATACCGCGTGCCATGATTTCTGCGCTGGTGGAACCGCCAACCACGGTCTCGCTGGAATCCATAATCAGTGACGCCCACTGGGATTGCGCAAAATACTCGCGCAATAGCAGGCATGTCCGGCATTCATCACCGGCAATGGCATGAGTCATATGCACGGCCATGACACGTCTGAGCAGTGCATCCTGTTCAGCACCATTCAGCAAACGTGGCTCGACCATTCCCAATTCGGCACGCGATGCCGCGATCACACGAAATGCCACAGCGCCCAATGTGGTGACCGGCCTTGCCTGACTTGAAGATCCCAGCTCGCGTATTACGCGATTGCCCAACTGATCCGCGGCAACGCGGCCCGATACGGTCATTACCGCTTGACTGTCGCCGTATCGACGAAGCCCTTCGAGCAGCACAGCCATTGCATACTCCGTTTTCCCTGAACCGGGCACACCGACTACCAGCCTCGACGCGCCATCGCGTTCGATGCCGTCCAGCAGCAATGAAAGGTTCCTGTTCTCGTTCATGGTTCAAGACTAAGCCCCAAATTCTAAGAGGGAAAAATTTTACCGCGTCTCAATACAGCCTTTATGCTGGCAGTATCCTGAACCACAGGGGTGGCATTGATGATTCAATCAAGGGGGAGATCATGTCCGTTACCATTGCACCGCCGCAATTGCCGGGCTATGATTTCGTGCAGCAATTGGGCTCTGGCGCAGCTGCCACGGTCTTCCTCTATAACCAACGCATGCCGCAACGACCGGTTGCGGTAAAAGTCAGCAATACCGCGCTCAATCCGCAGGCTGCCGCCTCCTTCAACCGTGAAGCGAATTTCATGGCGAAGCTCTCAGCGAATCCTTATATTTTGCCGGTTTACGATGCCGGCATTACCTCGGACGGCCGCGGATTCATGGTGGTTGCATATGCCCCGGGCGGATCATACGACAATGCGATGAAGGCACAGTCCTTAACCTGCGAGCAGGTACTGGATCTCGGCATCAAACTCGCAGGAGCTCTGTATACCGCACATCGCAACAACATCATTCATCACGACATCAAGCCCAGCAATATCCTTATTACCGCTCAGGGGCTACCTGTCTTAAGCGACTTCGGCATATCCTCTGATGCGTATGACCGGAGCGCCACCGGGTTTTCATTACCTTGGGCCCCTCCCGAGGTTCTCGAACACCACGCCAATGGAGCAGAAACAGCAGACGTGTATTCGTTGGCGGCCACACTCTATGCACTGCTAGCAGGCAGTTCTCCATATCAGCATGGCTATCATCCACTCACGCAATCAGAATTGGCGGATCTAATCGTCAATCACCCGCTTCCCCACATCGGCAGGCCCGATGTACCCGCAAACGTGGAATCCGTGCTGAGCAAGGCCTTGGCCAAAGACCCCGATCAACGGTATTACTCCGCATTGGAATTTGCACGGGCCATGCAACGGGCACAATCAGCCGATTACGGTCATATCACTCCAGTAGTTGCCGATGGGGTTCCCGCTTACCCAAAGGACTCGCCACGTCGGAGTGGCACCATCGCAAAAGCTCCGCGGCCGACGAATAACGCACGCCACTGGCTTCAACCTTTGCTGATGGTCGTATCCGCCATGGCGGTCATCGCCGCCGTGTGTCTGGTGTTCATTATCGTGATTTTCCCCAGAATGGACACTTCACCGACTTCCGGCATCTCTCAGGTAGATATTTCCAAAAGCGGTGAATCAAAACACAGCAAAACGAGCCCGAACGACGATACCGTCACCGACACTTCGAACGGCCAAGTGCCATCGCCGGAAAATCTATCCGGCCAATATTCAACGGATGGCGCATCGGTTACCTTCACATGGACGAATCCCGATCCGCGCGATGGCGACTCCTATGCATGGTCGTTGATCCAGTCGGATGCCGCTGACCAAAGCACCCAAACCAGCACCACCGAACGGACATCCGTCGCCGTTAGCCCTCAGGAAGGTTCTCAAACCTGCATTCAGGTATCGCTCGTGCGAGCCAATCGGCAAATGTCCGCCAATCCCGCCATCTCATGTGCCACAAAACCATGAGTCCGGTCTAGACTGACGTGAAGAACAGGGAAGTTCGGTGAAAATCCAATGGCAAACTCATCACACGCACATAATCGGCACAGATGCAACGCCTTCGCACGCCGTTTGCTGCCATTAGAACGCCGTAGCCGGCTGATGCCGATACTGGCGCTTCTTGCACTATTGGCGTTGCTCGCCGGAGCAGTGATTATCAGTTCAGTCACCAAGCAGCACGTGCAATTGGACGACGGCACCGTATGGGTCACATCACTCAACCATCAGAAAGCAGCACGATTCAACGTCAAGAATCAGGAAGCCGACGCTGGCATCGCTTCGGCAGCACCACAATTCGATATTGCACAGCACAACGGCAATACGATATTGACCGAACCCGGCCAAGCCACTTCAATCAAAGCCTCCACGGTCGGCACCGATGCACAAACCAATGTCAAAGCCAATACCACGGCACTCACTGGAGGCGACACCCTCGCATTCATCAACCAGAACACAGGAAACGTATGGACAGGCCGAGCCAATCAGCTCGATGCGCTATCGCCAACCACCACCGCGCCTCAGATGAAACTTGGTTCAGGTGGCCGTATCGCGGTAACCCATAACGGGGACAGTCTACGGGTATCGGCCATCCGATGGCATGATTCTCATGCTGCAGGATTCCGGTTCCTCCACCACGCAGGAACTAGGCTCCCTTTCCGACGGGCGACAACAAGCAGCAGATAGTTTTACCGTCATCGGCGATATACCAGTAATCACGTCAGGAAATACCGTGATGTCCATCAAGAGGAAGGTCACGGTCGACGCTGCTGGCACACTGACGCTCCAAGCCCCCTCGACAGACGGCAGACAAGCCGGATGGGTGGTTGCGTCATCGCCGCGCGGCGTTGCAATAGTTCAGTTGAAGTCCAACGGCAAAACACAATTCTTCGTCACAGGAGGCAAGGGCGATCCAGCTCAACCAGTCTCCACCAATGGCTGCGTGTATGCAGCTTGGAGTCAGGAATCCCACAATTACATTCGCATATGCGGCGAGGACGCTTCGGCGGATGATTTTACGACCTTGGAATCGGTAAACGCCACCTCGCAATTGGTGTTCCGCACCAACCATAGGCTGGTAGTGCTCAATGATGTGACCAATGGCAATGTATGGAACCCCAACAGCAACACCAAGGTCATCAAAATCCAATGGAACACCATACAGACCGAACGAAACGAGCAGCAACAGGACAACAGCGACTCGGCGAACAATCAGCATGACTTTTCAAAAACCTGTTCCGCAAAGTCAGGGCAAATCCAAGCCGAGGACGATCAGATAGGCGCGCGGGCCGGATCCGAACAGATTCTTGACGTGCTACGCAACGATGAACAGACCGACTGTTCCGTGTTGACCATCACCAAGGTCAGCGCCGTTAATGGCGCCAATATCACGGTGGCCCCAATCTATGACGGCCGATACCTGCAGATGGATGCATCGACGGCATCAGCGGGCACTGCGACGTTCTCCTATGACATTTCGGATGGGCGCGGGCAAACCTCCACCGCCACGGTAACCGTAACGTTGACCGAGCAGAGCAATCATGCGCCCGTACAGTCGGATATCCCGCCTGAATACAACGTCGAGCAAGGCGCCAGCTACACAGCCAATGTGCTTGGCAGTTTCACCGATCCGGACGGTGACCCATTGACGCTCGTTTCCGCCGCGGCGCAAAACACCGATCAGGTCCAGGTCTCCACACGGGCGGACGGTCAGCTCACGTTCAATACCGGTTCCCAAACTTCAGGACGAGTCAGCGTGCAGGTCATCGTATCGGATGGTGAAGCGACCGGCACCGGTGTGCTTTATTTTTCGGTGAAGCCGGCCAATACCCTGGCGGCGACTATCGATCCAGTCGCCAAAACCACAACACCGGCTACGGACACCATCATCGATCTTGCGCCCTATGTTCATGGCACTTCCATGCAGCCGGCGCAGCTCAGCCAAGTCGATACGCCAAACGGCGTGGTTATCACAACGAACGCGACAGATATGTCGATATCGTTCAAAGCCACAAAACCAGGCACCTATTATGTGCCATACACCATCACCCAGGGCACCATTCCCGCAACCGGCCTGGCCCGGGTCGAAGTGCAGCCGGTCACCGGCGAATCCGCCAAACCGATAGCCGCCAACGATGTCGCTCTTCTGGGAGCGGATAACACGGCGATTGTGGAGCCTCTGACCAATGACGTCGATCCAATGGGCGGTATCCTGTCCGTAACCACCGTAAGCACCGCGGCTGATTCCGGCATCAAAGTTGGTCTGGTGAGCCACAAACGCGTGTATATCACCGCACGCCAAATTCCAACAAGTCCAACACCAATCAGCTACACCGTGGCCAATGCCGCAGGCACATCCACCGGAACCATAGTGCTACAGCCACCGGCACTGACCGCTGCCAATTCAGCCCCCAAAGCGAGCAACGTCAACGCCCAAGTGCGCACAGGCGGCATCGCATCCGTGGATGTGCTGGACCATGTGGATTATTCCGATGGCACCACGGTGCGACTGAAAGACAACCTGCAATACGACAAGAGCACATTCAAAGGACTGATATTCGTCTCTGCGGATACAGTACGCTATCAGGCTTCGCAAGAAGTGGGTGTCTTCCCTATCACATACACGGTGGAAGACAACCTCGGCAATGTGGCGTCCGCCACCATCACCATCACCGTCCATGCAAGCAATGCGGCGAGCAAAGCCCCACCTACCCCGCATAACACGGAAGCTCAGGTCGCCGCAGGGCAAAAGGTCCGTATTCCCATCACGTTAACAGGCATTGATACGGATGGCGATGACGATCAGCTGCTCGGTCTCGGCAATAGGGCGCCTTTACTGGGACGTATCGTCGAAGTGGGAGCGGACTATCTCATCTATGAGGCTTACCCGGATTCCTCCGGTACGGATACATTCTCCTATGCAGTGGAGGATTGGACAGGCCAGCGAGCCCAGGCACAGATACGTGTCGGCGTTTTCCAAGGCGCATCCGATTCCGGCGTATACGCGCGCGATGACACCATCACATTACGACCAAACACAGTGGCCACTGTGCCGGTAACACAAAACGATATTTCCGGGGACAACACCGATCTCACAGTCGGCGAACATGTTGAGGTTCAAGGCATCGATGGCGTCAGCGTAAAAGACAACATGATCGCGTTCACCACTCCCCCAAAAGCCACCACCGCGTACATCGCCTACACCGTTCAGGACAGGGCCGGGCTTTCCGACACCGCCACGCTCAGCGTGAATGTGGATCCCAATGCCCCAATCGAACCTCCTACGGCATACGACTATCGAGTGCCTTCGGCCGCCACCATCGACAAGCAGTCCGTAGACGTTGATGTATCCCCATGGATCGCCAATCCTTCCGGCACAACCGACGAACTCAGCGTAGCCGTGCACCCCTCCGCCGCTGATCATGCGCGAGTCAAAGGCGGAAAGCATTCGACCATCATTACCGTGGATCTCACCGCGCAGGCACGAGCCGTGCCCTATACCGTGACGAACACGACGTACCACAGCACGTCCACGGCGTTCATCCAAGTGCCAGCCTATGGCGTGTTCCCTCCAACACTGCGTCCCAAGACACCTGAGCTCAAGGTCAACGCCCGTGAAACCATTCAGATCAATATCAATGATTATGTTCGTGTCGGTGCGGGAAAGGAGCCCTATATCGAAAGCGCTGGCTCAGTGAGCGCCACCAAAGCATCGAACTCAGACCTTTACGTGAACAGCACCACGCTGAAGTTCACAGCAGATAAGGATTACGCCGGACCGGCATCAATCACCTTTACCGCGGTGGACGGCAAGCCTGAATCGTTCAAAACCAAAATCATCAATTCCGCGGTCATCACACTCCAAATCACGATTGTCGGACGAGATGTGCCACCTCCCACATTCTCCTCGCCCACCATCGACATAGAGGCGGGTGCTGAAGCCAAGACCATTGATGTAACGGCGCTGACCCACTCCCCCAACGGCTTGTATGACGATGAGAAGCATTACTCCTATTCCGGTGGGGATTCCTCCGGTCCTATCGCCTCGAGCCTGTCATCCGCCGGCCTCCTGAAGGTGTCGGCACGAGTCGATGCGGCACCGGGCACCACCGCGTCCATACCCATAGCAATCAAATACAGCAAAGGCACCGTGAATGCGGGTATAACCGTGCGCGTGACGGTATCCACGCGTCCGCTCGCGCGCATCGGCAACCAATCGGTTACCGTCAAAGCCGGTTCCACTGCAACGGTGAATATGCTAGCCGACGCATACAATCCATTCCCTGAATCGGCCTTAAATGTTACCAATTGCCGCACCGATGATGCATCCAAACTATCCGTTACCAGTTGCGCATCATCAGGCATCATCGTCATAGCCGCCGCCTCTGATATCGGCGCGTCCTCCAACACGGTGTTGGTAAATGTATCGGACGGCACAAAAGCCAAAGAGCGTGAAGTCACCGGAAACCTTACCGTCTCCGTCATAGACAGGCCCGAGCCCCCACTGCTATCCCCGGTCGCCGGCGACCCGCAAGATGGCGCGGTGAATCTCAGTTGGACTCCAGGATCCGCCAATGGCAGCCCCATCACTGATTACAAAGTGCAGTGGACCGGTGCCGGAAGAGGGGAAAAGTCCTGTGGAGCGGTGACCGCATGTCAAATCACGGGACTTGCCAATGGTAAAAACTATTCCTTTACCGTAAGCGCCAAAAACGAGGTCGGATGGTCCAAAGCATCCAGCGCCGTCAACGCAACGCCGGATAACGCGCCTTCCGCTCCCACCAATGTTCAGGTGGAAGGAGGCAACAAGCAGGCAACAGTGACGTGGAATCCTCCTGAAGGAAATTTCAGCGCAGTCGATAATTACACCGTCACCATTGCTGGCGCTGGATCCACACAAAGCAAGGAAACAGGCGGAACAGACACGCAGGCCACCTTCGTATTCAATAACAACGACATTACCGATGGCACATCCGTGACGGCAACGGTAAAAGCACATAACAAGGCCAATTGGGGTCCGGAATCCGCCGCATCCAATCCGCAAATCATTTGGGGAGACCCTGATGCCCCTACTATGACGATGACCAATGACGACACCACGGTCACGATCATCGCGACGTCCAATGACAATCGCAATGCCGGATGCACGAGCATAGCCATTACCGGAGCGGTGAGCGACAACGTCGCATGCACGAACGGTACCACCACGTTCACGGTGCCGGAAAGCGCGCTCAATACGGATGAATTCACCGTAAAAGCCACAGTGCAACCGGAGCGTAACGCCACCCCGGAATCGGCACAGGCACAAATCAGGCCGACGTACAGCGTCAAAGCCCCTTCGAATGTCAGCACCTCTGGTAATGCGGGCCAATGTATCGTCCGCTGGTCCAAGCAAGGACGTGCACAATCATTCAAAGTAAACGCAAATGGCATCGGCACCACCACCGTACCCGGCGATGAGACATCGCACACATTCACCATGATTCCTTGGGCCACATGCAATAGAGCCTCGGTCACGCAGACGTTCAATGGAACGTCCAGTGCACCAGGGATAGGCAGCCCAGTCTCAGGACAACCATACGTGTATGAAGTGCCGGCGGACATCATCGCACCGAATGAACTGCGCTGGTCAGACAACGAGCACGTTATCAATGTCACCGGCGGATCGATCAACACCTATGGCAAGGATGCGACCATTCAGATCATCATCAACGACAGGCCGTTCACCTGGATTCCCGGACAATCATTGGATGTTACCGGATTGCCGAGCGCCGAGTCCTATACCTGGAGCGTCAAAGTAACCGGCAATAGCGGCTTGCAAGCCCTCGACAGCACAGCGCAAGGCGGTACTGTCCAGGGAGCGCGATCCTCCACACAATCAGCGGCTCCGATGTCGTTCAGATCATCGACCAATGTCGACACGCTCACCGAACATCCTTGGATACTCGGTCTGGCCAATACACCGCAATGAACGCAAACGAAGCGACACAACAGCAATCCACCTCAGTTGTTATGAATCACACCATAGGAGCACATATGAGCGAGCACATCGATGACGCAACGCAGCTGTCCGACGCCACCCAATTGTCAGACAGCACCCTTCTGTCGCATCTGCCTCATGGACCACTCGACCATGCCAGCGAAGCCATATCCCCCACAGCCTCCGCAACGACCAACGCCGGCTTCATACCGCAAGCCTCACCACAGATAGAAGAGTTCCAACAAGCCTTCAGCAACCTGGTGCGTAATATCTCGCAAGTGGTCATCGGCAAATCGGTTCCCATCAAGCAATGCGTCACCGCGTTGATGGTCGGCGGGCATGTGCTGCTCGAAGACAATCCGGGTACCGGCAAGACGCAGCTGGCCCGAGGCCTGGCAAATTCCATCGCCGCCAGTTTCAAACGCATTCAGTTCACTCCGGATCTGCTGCCTTCCGATGTGGTGGGAGTCACGTATTACGACCAGAAGCGCGGTGAATTCGAATTCCGCGATGGCCCGATATTCGCATCCATCGTCCTGGCCGATGAAATCAACCGAGCCTCGCCAAAAACACAGTCCGCGCTGCTGGAAGTCATGGAGGAGCAGAAGGTTACGGTGGATGGCCAGACACATGATGTACCCCAACCGTTCATCGTGATCGCGACCCAGAATCCCATCGAGCAGCTTGGCACCTACGCGTTGCCTGAAGCGTAGATGGACCGATTCCTCATAAAAACCTCTATCGGCTACCCGAGCCACGACGCGTCAGTGGACATTCTCAAACAGGTGGATATCACCGATCGTGCACAGACCGTTTCTCCCGTGCTGTCGGGCAATGATGTGCTCCGCTTGCGCCAAACCGCCGCCATCGTATATGTGGATGACTCAATCCGCGAATACATTGTGCGCATCATCGAAGCAACACGGCATAACGAACGGATCACCGTAGGCGCTTCGATGCGTGGAGCACTGGCGCTCACCCGTTGCGCCAGAATTTGGGCGGCCGCGGATGGTCGAGCCTATGTGATCCCGGACGATGTCAAGGATCTTGCCGTAGCGGTTCTTGCCCATCGCATCATGCTCACCCCTGAGGCCACATTCGACGGTACCACCGCCGAACACCTTATCGAACAAATCCTCGAAGACGTTCCCACGCCCACCATGGGAGCCTGAAAGGTATAGGCATATGGCTACTCCATCCGTAGTACCGTCACGGCTACGCCATCGGCATGACCATGGGCTCAGTCGTTTCGTCGAACGCGCCAAGCATGCCTTCGGCGAATACATCTCCCCTTGGGGATGGGTGGTCACGGTAGCATCAATGGCCTGTTTTGTGTTGTTCCCGCTTCTGGGCTGGCATGGACTACTGGTCTTCGGCATCATGGCTGCAGTCATGATAATCGCAGCCATCGTATTGTCCGTGGGCAACACTCGCTTTGAAGCGCGTATCAGCGCTTCAAAGCATCGCGTAACCGTTGGCGACTGCGTCAACATCGACGTCGATATCAGCAACACCGGCAAATCCGCAACAACCAGCGCCCACGGCGACCTTCCCATCGGAGTGCACCATGAGCGATTCAACATTCCGATGTTGGCCCCCGGGCAGGCCAAGCAAACCAAACTGACGTTCCGCACGGTCTCGAGAGCGGTGCTTTCCATTGGCCCGCTACGCATTCGCAAAGGCGACCCATTCGGCCTGATTCGCCATGAAAAACAGCTGGCCGAACGACTCACCGTGTTCATTCACCCTAAAACCGTTCGGCTCAGCACGCTGAACGCCGGCATTCCAAGAGATCTGGAAGGGCATCCATCAGGTCAAATCGTTGATGACGACCTCGATTTCTATGGACTCCGTGAATACATGCCAGGCGACGATGTACGCAATGTGCATTGGTTAAGCTCTGCAAAAACCGGTGCACTGATGATTCGCCAATACGAGGCCACCAAGCGTACCGATACATCGTTGACCATCGACATCAATCCTGATGATTATGGCTCGGCCGAAGAATTCGAAATGGCCGTATCCGTCCATGCCTCAATCGGCGTCGCATGCCTAATCCAGCACAGACCGGTATGCATGCATGCGGGGCAATCGCATGACCGTCCTCGCAATGCCATGGAATTGCTCGATGAAGCCAGCGGCATTGGCCCTAGTCGAACGGACCTTCCAAATCTTGCCGACAGCACACTGAGGCATACGCCTGATGCTTCATTCTATTACTTCACCGTGGGCGCGTTGAAAACCATCGACCCTATCAAACGCATGGTCAAGGCGCTTCCTCGTTCAGCACGATGCGTTGTTGTACAGGTTCGTTCCGGGGCCAATCGTGCCATCAGACAGTTCAGCAACTTTACGCTGGCCACCATTGGAGAACTTGACGATCTGCCCATTATCATGGGGGTGCTCGCATGACCAAGACCTTTCCGGCGGCTGCCGTCAGTCCACGGCACATTGCGCAACAGCGCACCGGCTCATGGGCCGATTCCACGCATTCGGTAATCTGGATGACGCAAGGAGGCATGCCGCATCAGTTCAAAGACACTCAGCAATCTTGGATCAGACACATAAGCAGCATGATGGTCATCCTACTGCTTATGTGGATCGCCCAATCCAACCTTATTGATGTGTATGGCACACCGATCCCATGGATGGCGGCAGCAATCCCTTCTACCGTTTTGGGAACGCTGATCGCCCTTGCCGGGCTTCAGCCAGCGCTCACCTTGTGGTGGCAGCTTGTTTTCCTCGCCGCGTCGCAATTCATCATCGGACCGGTACTAACGCTGAACTCCACCACCATCGCACACAGCATTCCCACCATCGAAACCTTGAATCAGGGGTGGGAGGCGACGTTCGGATCCTTTAAATACCTCATTTCCATCGACCCTCCCACCGGTGCCGCAGACGGCAGCCTCATGGCAGTATGGACCATAGGCCTATGGCTTTCGTTCCTTGCCGGACTGTTCGCCGTGAGTGCGCACGCCTGGATCCCATTGCTCAGCACGTTGCCGCTCGCCACCGCGATGGCCGTATGCGCATTGCTGGGTACGAATATCGGATGGCACCGAGTCGTCAGCAGCATCGTGTTCACGATATTGCTGATCGTGTGGATGTCATGGCGCTTGAAATGCATGGAATGGGGACGTTGGCTGTCCGCTCTTCTCATCGTGCTGCTTGCCGCCGCGATGGCTTTCACCGGAACCGTATTCATTCCGCAGCATCGCTTGGTGTTGCGAGATTGGTATGATCCGCCAATCAGTCCGTATGACTATACCAGTCCCTTAAGCGGTATGCGCTCCTACATCAAAGATCATAAGGACGATGTACTGCTCACCGTCAAGAACCTTCCCGCCGGCACCCCAGTCAGATTGGCGGTTATGGACCGCTTTGATGGTTCGGTCTGGAATCTTTCCGATTCCACCGAGGCCGCGGATTCCTCGGACTATCGCAGAGTCGGCACGTCAATCGCCACCAATGAACACGGTAAGGATTTCACCGCGGTGTTCATCGTGCATCAGGGGTTGAACGACACTTGGCTGCCTCTGGCCGGAGCGGCGACAAGCGTACGGTTCACCGAACATAACGACGCCGACACGTTCTACTACAACAGTGACACCGATTCGGCGATTTTCTCGGCTGGCATGCGCAATGGCATGACATACACCGAATCCGGCGTCATCCCCGTAACTCCCAGCGACGTAACCATCAGCAAAACGACGGTCGCGCACATCAGCCAGCCTCCAGCACAGGATGTGCCCGATTCCGCAAGCAAACTCGCCACTGCAATCGCCGGCGGCCAGACAACCGGCGGTGCCGCCGCACAGGCTTTGGCCAGCACCCTGAAGGATTCAGGCTGGTTCTCCCACGGTTTGCAAGGGGATTACCCCTCTCAAGCCGGGCATGGCAATTACCGGATCAACAAGCTGCTGGCCAGCACTGCGATGGTGGGAGACTCCGAACAATACGCTTCGGCCATGGCGCTGATGGCGCGAGAGCTTGGTCTGCCTTCCCGCGTGGTCATGGGATTCCTGCCCAAAGATGCCGATGGCAGCATTTCCGATGCGCGCACAACCACTATGGCCGGGCATACCACCGCAATCGAATTCACCGGTAACGACATCGCCGCCTGGGTGGAAATCAAGCTTGAGCATCTCGGCTGGGTAGCCTTCTACCCCACCCCCAAAGAAACCAAGCTTCCGGACGATAACCAGAATCTCACGCCGCCGAATCCGCAAACATTGGTCCGGCAGCCACCGGTGCCGCTCACCGACCCGTTGCGTGACCAGGCGCAGGCGAAAAGCCAAAGCTCACTCTCCGGTACTGATGCCAACGACCAAGTGCCCAATCTGCTCTGGCTTCGATTCTGGCGTACGGCCAAAGCCGTGGCCCTCTATGGCAGTCCGCTCTGGGCAATCATGATTGCCTGCGGCATCATACTGGCAGGCAAGGCAATATTACTGGCGCGCGCCCGCCGGTATGGAGCACCGCAAATCAGAGTGGCTTCAGGCTGGAACGCGCTCTGTGCACTGGCTGTGCAAAGCGGCATAACGATGGCTGGCACTCGCCGCGATCAAGCTGAAGCAATCGCGAATCAGCTCACTACTTCAGCCGACGCATTGCGCGATCTCAGCAGGGAAGCCGATTATGCAACATTCTCCGGTCAGCCAATTGACTCGCAGCAGGCGAGTCAATATTGGTCCCGCATCGACGAGACCCGTCACACGCTCCTGCACGCACTCCCCCGCTTGAGACGGGTGAAAACGCGCCTTTCCTTGCGCGGCATGCGTATACTTGCACACAAACGCACCAAGTCGCATGCAGCAATGCCGCGCAACACGTCATTCAACGCAGCCCTAGACCGCCGCAATAAGGGGAAGACATCATGATCACCGGTTCCATTCGCGTAGCGATGACCAGTGACCCCGGTCTCAAGCGCAAGAACAACCAGGACTCCTGTTTGGCACGTCACGGCGTCTTCGTGGTATGCGATGGCATGGGCGGAGGTCTCGGAGGCGAGCAGGCAAGTCAACTCGCCGTTCAACGGTTCGCCTCCCTGTCTGATATGCCGGTTCGCAACCGCCATGACATTCAATATGCGTTGCAGGACGCGCATCAGCGGATTCTGAATCTAGGTCAGCAGCTGGGCGGTGTGGCGGGAACCACGATCAGTGGTCTGGTGCTGCCCAGTATGCCTACCGGCATTGCGAATGCCGACCGACACACCTACGTGGTGAATATCGGCGATTCCCGCACCTATCATCTCAGCCCGCAACATCGCGTACGGCATCACAGCCAGCAACGCCACAATCCCGGCAACACTTCCGAGGCGGATATTGACCCCGCTGCCCCATCATGGGACGCGACCTCGCTCATCCGCATCACCCGGGACCATTCGCGACGGCAGGAGGCCATTGATGCGGGGCTCCTCACCCCTCATGCTGCCGAAGCCCTGATACCACGCAATATCATCACGCAATGTCTGGGGGATCCGGCCGGCATCAGTGCCGATGTCTATATCGCCGATCTTGCCGGCCGATACATCATCTGTTCCGATGGCCTGTATGGAGAGGTCCCCGACCGGGCAATCGCCGGCATCGCCGCCGCGTATGCAGATCCGCAAGACGCGGTACGCGCATTGGTACAGACGGCACTGGACGCCGGCGGCAGAGACAACATCACCATAATCGTGGTGGATATGCCTGCAAACGAACCGGCACAGCATGATTTCAACGTGTTCCGGCTCGGTGATGGTGAAGATTTGGGAACCTTCGACGACACCACATTGCAGACATTACGCACTATTCGTTCCATGCAGGCATAGACGCGCTATAGATCACAGACCACACAAGGAGACAAGCTCATGGTTGATTACGATACTGCCGTAGCCGCAGTGCAGGACCCGAATGCAGATCCTATTCTGCTCGCGAAAATCGCCTACGAGAATCCGGAATTCGGCGCCAACGTTGCCGTGCATCCTCGCTGCTACCCTGGATTGAAACGTTGGCTGGCTGAATTCGGCGACGCGCGCGCCCGTGAGACGTTGGCGCAAATCGGTTTCACCGCCGATGCGATTGGCGGCCCAATCCAGCCGCAAACCGTACGGCCTGACACCCAGCCGGTTTACACCGTTGAACAGCAGGAGCAAGCCGCCCAACAGCGCCATACGCCGACCCAACAAACCGCCGATGCGCCCGCCAACGCACAGGCTGATTCTCGGACCACATCGCAGACACCGATATTCCAGGAGCCCACGCCAACCAACCCGTACGGATTCACCGTTGAGCAAGCACTGACCACAACCGATCAAATGCAGATCGCTCAAATCGCCCAATATGCTCCGGAGCTGCGTGTCTGCATTGCCCGGAACCCCAACACCTACCCGGCTCTGGTGGATTGGCTGCGTCAGCTCGGCGATCCGGCCATCGACGCCGCATTGGCCACTCGTCAATCACGCCAATAACGGCAAGCAACGATAGGAGCAGTAATGTCTGTTGTGCCATATCCTCCAGCTCCGGATCCCGGCTGGTATGCCGATGATTCTCAGGCGGATAACGCCAAACAATCAGAGGTCTTCGCACAGGAAACGGCATCCCTGGAACATGCCAGTTCCGGATTCCCGGAGTTTCTCTCCTTCCCGGGATATGACTCCAGTCTTTCCTCGGAATCGTCCTCAGCATCAGACGATGATCAGGACTGGCAGGATGCCACTGTTCAAGACTGGGACAGCACCGTACTGTCATCATCGTTCATCGCCAAAGCACCCCGCACCATCTATCGGCTGCATAATGATGTGACCGGTCAGGATATCGTCATCGACGCCAGCACGCTCCTTGGCCGCAAACCTTCGATGGATGTGCCCGAAGGGGCCAAGGCCGCACGCATCGACGATCCCACGCGCACCACGTCGCGCAATCATGCAGCCATCAGCATCGATGCCAATGGAATACTGTGGATTGAGGATTATGGCTCGCTCAACGGCACCTATATGCTTCATGATGGTCAGGAAACCCAAGTACATAAAGGCACGCCGGTAAAGGTTACTGTCCCTGCAACGATACGATTGGGAGATTTGTTCTTCGAGCTGACGCGCATGCAGTAAATCAATGCAGTAGCCGGCAGGAAATAACCGGCAGCAGTAAACGAAAAGAGGCTTGGAACGATATACGTTCCAAGCCTCTTACGCTATTGGGCTACCGCCAGCTCACTGCTGGTCGTCGCCGTCGGTCAGACCGCCCTGATCGGAGTAGAAGTCGTCAGGGTTGAAGTCGTCGCCGAGCTTCAGATCACCGAACTCGAGGTTCGAGAAGTTCAGGTCAGACAGGTCGGCGTCGGAGAAGTTCGCATCGCCAAGATCACCGTCACCGCCCAGGCCGAAGTTCGGGTAGATGGTGTCGCGGATGGCCTTGTCGGGCTCCACCACAGCGTTGCGGTAACGGGCGAGGCCGGTACCAGCCGGGATGAGCTTACCGATGATGACGTTCTCCTTGAGACCCTTGAGGTCATCGACCTTCTCGGAGAGCGCAGCTTCGGTGAGCACGCGGGTGGTCTCCTGGAAGGATGCGGCGGACAGCCAGGAATCGGTGGCCAGGGAGGCCTTGGTGATACCCATCAGCGCCGGACGGCCGACGGCAGGCTTGCCGCCGTTCTTGACCACGTTGCGGTTGATCTCGCGGAAGCGTGCGTTGTCCACCAGTTCGCCAGGCAGCAGATCGGTGTCGCCGGAGTCGATGATGGTGACGCGGCGGGTCATCTGGTGCACGATGACCTCGATGTGCTTGTCGTGGATGTCCACACCCTGGGAGCGGTACACGGTGTGCACTTCCTCCACGATGTTCACCTGGGCGGCGCGCTTGCCGAGGATGGTGAGGATCTTCTTCGGATCCACGGAACCTTCGACCAGCTGGGTGCCGACCTTGATGTGGTCGCCATCGGCAACCTTCAGCGGCACGCGCTTGGACACCTGGTAGGTGATCGGCTTGATGACGCCGTCCTCCTTCGGGGCGCCGGAATCGGCGTCCGGGGTCAGGATGATCTGGCGGCCGCGATCGTTCTCCACGATCTTGATGGTGCCGGCGAATTCGGTAATCGGAGCCTCGCCCTTCGGGGTACGAGCCTCGAAAAGCTCGGTAACACGAGGAAGACCCTGGGTGATATCGGATGCGGCGGCCACACCACCGGAGTGGAAGGAACGCAGCGTCAGCTGGGTACCAGGCTCACCGATGGACTGGGCGGCGACGATACCGACGGTCTCGCCAACATCGACCAAGGTGTTGGTGGCCAGGGACCAGCCGTAGCACTTGGCGCACACGCCGCGCTTGGACTCGCAGGTCAGCACGGAACGGCACTTGACTTCCTCGACACCGTGGGCAACAAGGTCGTGCAGCACGTCCATGGACAGGGCGTCGTCACGCTTGTACAGCACGGTCTGGCCATCGGCCGGGTCGATGACGTCGGCGGCGAGCAGACGGGAGTACGGGCCACCATCAGCGGCCTTGACGAGAGTCAGGTTGCCGTCGGCGTCGCGATCGGCCACGCGAATCATCAGGCCGGCCTTGGTGCCGCAGTCTTCCTCACGGACAATCACATCCTGGGAGACGTCGACCAGACGACGGGTCAGGTAACCGGATTCTGCGGTACGCAGTGCGGTATCTGCCAGACCCTTACGTGCACCGTGCTGGGAGATGAAGTACTCCAGCACGGACAGGCCGTCGCGGTAGTTGGACTTCACAGGACGAGGAATGATCTCACCCTTCGGGTTTGCCACGAGGCCTCGCATACCTGCGATCTGGTTGATCTGCATCATGTTGCCTCGTGCACCAGACTGCACGATGATGGCCAGGTTGGAGGTCGGATCGAACTTATCCTCGACTTCCTTGGAGACCTCAGCGGTGCACTCGGTCCACAGGTCGATGAGTTCCTGACGACGAGCTTCCTCGGTCAGAAGACCCATCTCGTAGTTGGCGTTGACCTTGTCGGCCTTGGCCTCATACTCGGCGATCTTCTGGTCACGCTCCGGCGGTTCGTTCACGTCGGAGAAGGCGAAGGACACACCGGACCACGGTGCGCGGGTGAAGCCGAGATCCTTCAGGGCGTCCAGCGTCACGGCCACCTGCTGGGTGGAGTAGCGCATAGCGATGTCATCGACGATCTTGGACAGACGGCCCTTGGCCACCTGATCGTTGACGAACGGGTAGTCGGTCGGCAGGGTCTGGTTGAACAGGATGCGGCCGTAGGAGGTGGCGAACAGCACGCTACCGTCGTGGAAGCGCTCTTCCTTGGCGACATCGCTCTCGCCTTCGCGCGGGTCGAGCACCTTGACTTCGCCCGGCTCCCAGTCCTTCGGCAGCACGAAGCTCTCCGGCAGACGGATGAGCACCTTGGCCTGCATGTCGATCTCGTGGAGATCGAGAGCCATTTCGGCTTCCTCGAGGGAGGAGAACACGCGGCCCTGACCCTTGGCGCCTTCCAGCACGGTGGACAGGTAGTACAGACCGAGGATCATATCCTGGGAAGGCATGGTCACGGTGTGGCCATCTGCCGGCTTCAGGATGTTGTCGGAAGCCATCATCAGGGAGCGGGCTTCGGCCTGGGCTTCGGCGGACAGCGGCAGGTGGACTGCCATCTGGTCGCCATCGAAGTCGGCGTTGAATGCGGCGCAGGCCAGCGGCGGCAGGTGGATGGCCTTGCCTTCCACCAGAATCGGCTCGAAGGCCTGAATACCCAGACGGTGCAGCGTAGGTGCACGGTTGAGGAGCACCGGATGCTCGGAAATGACCTCTTCGAGCACGCCCCACACCTCGGAGTCGCCACGGTCCACAAGACGCTTGGCGGACTTCATGTTCTGAGCGTAGTTCAGGTCCACAAGACGCTTGATGACGAACGGCTTGAACAGCTCAAGGGCCATCGGCTTCGGCAGACCGCACTGGTGCATGCGCAGGGACGGGCCGACGACGATCACGGAACGGCCGGAGTAATCAACTCGCTTACCGAGCAGGTTCTGGCGGAAACGACCCTGCTTACCCTTGAGCATGTCGGACAGGGACTTGAGCGGACGGTTGGAGGCACCGGTGACCGGGCGTCCACGACGACCGTTATCGAACAGGGAGTCGACGGCTTCCTGGAGCATGCGCTTTTCGTTGTTGAGCATGATCTCCGGAGCGCCGAGCTCGATCAGTCGCTTCAAACGGTTGTTACGGTTGATCACACGACGGTACAGATCGTTGAGATCGGAGGTGGCGAAACGGCCACCGTCGAGCTGAACCATCGGGCGCAGGTCCGGCGGGATGACCGGAATCACATCGAGCACCATGGCCTCCGGCTTGTTGCCGGTGGTCAGGAAGGCGTTGACGACCTTCAGACGCTTCAAAGCCTTGGTCTTGCGCTGCTCGGAAGCATCCTTGATCTCTTCGCGCAGTTCCTTGGAGATGGCTTCGAGGTCGAGGGACTGCAGGCGCTTCTTGATGGCCTCGGCACCCATGCAGCCGTCGAAGTAGTCGCCGTAGCGATCCTGCATCTCACGCCACAGGTCCACATCGTCGACCATGTCGCCGGGCTTGAGCTTCTTGAACTTATCGAAGACGGCGTCCACGCGGGCGATCTGGTCGTTGTAGCGGGTACGGATGGCAGCCATATCGCGCTCGGCGCCGTTGCGCAGCTTGGCGCGGGCCGGGCCCTTGGCTTCGCCGGCCTCTTCGAGCGCGGCGAGGTCCTCTTCCACCTTCTTGGCACGGGCTTCGATGTCGGAGTCACGGCGCTGCTCGAGGCGGGAGATCTCGGAATCGAACTCGTCCTGCAGGCCGGGCAGATCGTTGTGGCGCTGCTCATCGTCGACTTCGGTGACCATGTAGGAGGCGAAGTAGATGACGCGCTCCAGGTCCTTCGGGGTGACGTTCAGCAGGTAACCCAGACGGGAGGGCACACCCTTGAAGAACCAGATGTGGGTGACCGGAGCTGCCAGCTCGATGTGGCCCATGCGCTCACGACGAACGCGGGAACGGGTCACTTCGACGCCGCATCGCTCGCAGACGATGCCCTTGAAGCGCACACGCTTGTACTTACCGCAGGCGCACTCCCAGTCGCGGGTCGGACCGAAGATCTGCTCGCCGAACAGACCGTCCTTCTCGGGCTTCAGAGTACGGTAATTGATGGTTTCGGGCTTCTTGACTTCGCCGTGGCTCCAGCCGCGAATGTCATCCGCGGTGGCCAGGCCGATGCGAAGCTTGTCAAATGCGTTGACGTCCAGCACTTATTAATCCGTTTCTATTGAAAAAATTTCGTTCACGCTGTGTGGAGTCATAAGCCTTCGTATGCCTTTGCATAGTGCCTGATCGGGGCCGGTCTCAACAGCTCATTTCTTGAGACTTGAGACCGGCTCGCAATCAAATGGGCTTACGACCCGTGGGATCACTGGTATTCGGGCTCTTCTGCCTTCTGGTCTTCCTTGGCGGCCGCATCAGGGCGGGCACCGATGTTGAAGCCCAGATCGTCGGCGGAGCTCACCGGATCGTCTTCCTCGTCCTTCATGTCGATGGCCACGCCTTCGGCGTTCAGCACTTCGACGTTCAGGGACAGGGACTGCATTTCCTTGAGAAGCACCTTGAAGGACTCCGGGATGCCTGCCGGCGGCAGGTTCTCGCCCTTCACGATGGCGCCGTAGACGCGCACGCGGCCGTCGACGTCATCGGACTTGGTGGTCATCATCTCGTGCAGCGTGTAGGCGGCACCGTAGGCCTCGAGGGCCCACACCTCCATCTCGCCGAAGCGCTGGCCACCGAACTGGGCCTTACCGCCGAGCGGCTGCTGGGTGATCATGGAGTACGGACCGGTGGAGCGGGCGTGGATCTTGTCGTCGACCAGGTGGTGCAGCTTCAGCATGTACATGTAGCCAACGGAGATCGGCTTGGTGTACGGTTCGCCGGTACGGCCGTCGAACAGGGTTGCCTTGCCGTCGGGGCCCACGAGACGATCGCCATCGCGGTTCGGCAGCGTGGTGGACAGCAGGCCCTTCAAGACCTCCGGCTTGACGCCGTCGAACACCGGGGTTGCCACCGGGGTGCCCGGCTCGGCCTTCTCAGCGCCGGACGGAACCAGCCTCTTCCACTCGGCTTCCAGGTTCGGATCGAGGGAGATGTCCCAACCGGAGTGGGCGATCCAGCCGAGGTGCAGTTCGAGCACCTGACCAAGGTTCATTCGGGAAGGCACGCCCAGCGGGTTGAGCATGATGTCAACCGGGGTACCGTCGGCGAGGAACGGCATATCCTCTTCCGGCAGGATGCGGGAGATGCAGCCCTTGTTGCCGTGGCGGCCGGAGAGCTTATCGCCCACGGTGATCTTACGGTGCTGGGCGATGTAGACACGAATCATCTGGTTCACGCCGTTGGGCAGCTCGTCACCATCCTCCTCGGCATCCTCACGGGTGATTTCCTTGACGCCGATGACGGTACCGGTCTCGCCATGGGGCACACGCAGGGAGGTGTCGCGCACCTCACGGGACTTCTCGCCGAAGATGGCGCGCAGCAGTCGCTCTTCCGGAGTCAGCTCGGTCTCGCCCTTCGGGGTGACCTTGCCGACCAGGATGTCGCCAGCTTCGACTTCGGCACCGATGCGGATGATGCCGCGCTCATCGAGGTTGGCCACAGCGTCCTCGCCGACGTTCGGCAGGTCGCGGGTGATTTCCTCGGCGCCAAGCTTGGTTTCGCGGGCGTCGATCTCGTACTCCTCGATGTGGATGGAGGAGAGGGTGTCGTCCTGCACGAGGCGCTGGGAGATGATCACAGCATCCTCGTAGTTGTAGCCGTTCCAAGGCATGAAGGCGATGAGCAGGTTCTTGCCCAGGGCCAGGTCGCCGTTCTGGATGGCGGGGCCGTCAGCCATGACCGAGCCGGCCTCCACACGCTCGCCGTCGTGCACGATCGGGCGCTGGTTGTAGCAGGTGGTCTGGTTGGAGCGCTGGAACTTGGCCAGCTTGTAGGAGCTGGTGGTGCCATCGTCGTTCATCACGCGGATCAGGTCGGCGGAGACATAGGTCACCACGCCGTCCTTCTCAGCCTTGATCACGTCGCCGGAGTCGTTGGCGGCACGCCATTCGGAACCGGTGCCCACCAGCGGGCGCTCGGATTCGATCAGCGGCACGGCCTGACGCTGCATGTTGGTACCCATCAATGCACGGTGGCCCTCATCGTGCTCCAGGAACGGAATCAGGGAGGCACCGAGGGAGACCATCTGGCGAGGTGAGACATCCATGTAATCCACGGAGCTCACCGGCACATCGACTGCCTCTTCTTCGCCGACTCGGGCGAGTGCGGACTTCTGCACGAAGTTGCCGTTCTCGTCGAGTTCCTGGTTGGCCTGGGCGATGACGTGGTCGAGATCGCGGTCTGCGGTCATGTATTCGACTTCGTCGGTGACGTGGCCGTTGACGACCTTACGGTACGGGGTCTCGATGAAACCGAACGGGTTCACACGGCCGAAGGTTGCCAGGGAGCCGATCAGACCGATGTTCGGGCCTTCAGGAGACTCGATCGGGCACATACGGCCGAAGTGGGACGGGTGCACGTCTCGCACTTCCATGGAGGCGCGGTCACGGGACAGACCACCGGGGCCCAGAGCGGAGAGACGACGCTTGTTCGTCACACCGGAGAGCGGGTTGTTCTGATCCATGAACTGGGAGAGCTGGGAGGTGCCGAAGAACTCCTTGATGGTGGCGTTCACCGGGCGGATGTTGATTAGGGACTGCGGGGTGATGGCCTCGGCGTCCTGAGTGGTCATACGCTCGCGCACCACACGCTCCATACGGCTCAGGCCGGTGCGCAGCTGGTTCTGGATCAGCTCGCCGACCTGGCGGATACGGCGGTTGCCGAAGTGATCGATATCGTCCACGTCCACGCGCAGGTCGATGTTCTCGCCGTTGCGGGTGCCAGCGAAGGTCTTGGCGCCATCATGCAGGGCCACCAGGTACTTGATGGTGGCGATGATGTCTTCCTGGTGCAGGGAGCGATCGTTGAAGTCAGCCTCAAGACCGAGCTTGCGGTTAATCTTGTAGCGGCCGACGCGGGCCAGATCGTAGCGCTTGGTGTTGAAGTAGAAGGAGTCCAGCAGGTTCTTGCCGGCTTCCGGAGTCGGGGTGTCGGCCGGGCGGATCTTGCGGTACAGGTCGACCAGAGCCTCGTCCTGGGTTTCCAGGGTCTCGCGCTGCAGGGCGTCGAGCACCAGCGGGCAGTCCTTGAAGGCCTGGGCAATCTCGGGCTTGGTCATGCCGATGGCCATCAGGAACACGATGGCGGACTGCTTACGCTTGCGGTCCACGCGCACCTGCGGCTGGTCCTTCTTATCGATCTCGAACTCGAGCCATGCGCCGCGAGACGGGATGATCTTGGCGCCGAAGACTTCCTTGTCGGAGGTGCGGTCCTGCTGACGATCGAAGTAAACGCCCGGGGAACGCACGAGCTGGGAGACGATGACTCGCTCGGTACCGCCGATGATGAAGGTACCGTGCGGGGTCTGCAGTGGGAAGTCGCCCATGAACACGGTCTGGGACTTGATTTCGCCGGTGTCGCCGTTCTCGAACTCAGCGTTCACGTACAGCGGTGCGGAGTAGGTGTAATCCTTTTCCTTGCACTCCTGGACCGTATGACGCGGCTCCTCGAAGTACGGATCGGAGAAGGTCAGGGACATGGTCTGGGCGAAGTTCTCGATCGGGGAGATCTCATTGAAGACCTCATCGAGACCGGAAGTGTGGGCCACGGTGTTGGTGCCGTTGGCCTCGTCTTCCTCGACGCGCTTCTTCCAGCGCTCGTTGCCGATCAGCCAGTCGAAGCTGTCGGTCTGCACGCCCAGCAGATAGGGCACATCGATAGGCTCTTTGATGGAGCCGAAGTTCACGCGATCCGACGCCTTGTGCAGGTCAATGTCATGCTGGTCGGCGCGTGCGATGATGGTAGTGGTGTTCGTCGTAGCTGTATTAGCCAATGGACGTTCCTTATCGCTCGCTAAAATTGTGGTATTCCCCTGGGAGCGCGCGCATGGCCACCATATGCCTATGCGGACGCTTCGTTGTCGACGGCATGCCCGCAATATGACACACCTCATGCAAATTACAAAGAATAGCGATATGCAGCGACATTCCTATCATACATCAGCACCGCTTCCCTACTCAGCAAACCAGACAGACTGCATTGCCTCATATCAGCGGGCCATAGGCAACCGGAACATATTCGTATGGAGCAATTGCATACAAGCGGAAACAAGGTCTTCCCGCTACAATCGCTTGCGCTTAGACGATTGAAGTTGTGGGAAGGAGATATATCGATGTCCTCTTCCGCCTGATTATCCTTCACGTTTTCGCATAATATAAAACAATCTGCCTGCGCCAGCGGGGATGATTCGCAGTAATATAGAGCCATATCGGTCTCATAGTTTCGATTTAACTAATTTGGCGGAAGCCCCCTACACAAGATCTCTCCCTATACAAGATAAAAAGAACCTAAATGGCACACCATCTCATTTAACTTTTGAAATGGAGGGAATATGACCTCGGTCAACGCCAAAACAGGCACCTACCAACTCCAAAAAGATCTGTGCTCTTTAGTGGACAACTGGTCCATCTTGGACCTAATCGCCAACCGGCAAGCCACTATAGGCATTCAGGTGAGCGATAGACGCAGCAATCTCAATACAGCTTCTATGCCTATACCGCTGGATATAGACGCATTCCAACTTCTGCAAGACATCAATAGATTTGCTCGAATGGGCGTTCGTCTCCTAGGACTGCATCCCTACCGCAACTTGAGCACGCCGACTCTGCTCAAAAGCATTATTAAGAATCTGCCGCGCTTAGACACAATGTCCGCTTCCATAATGGAAAAACTATCAGGTGATGCTCGTACGTTGGTGGAACGACTGGCACGCTTGCTGAATCCGCCTGAAAGCACACGCATGGTCGGCTGGTGTCCCATATGCAATTATGAGCTACGCGCTGACGAGGAGGAATTGGCCGGCGGCTGGTTGGAATGTCCACGCTGCTACAGCACACACCGCATTAAAGATATACACGAACTCGATATGCTCCGTCTGAGATTGAGTGGTGTCAAAGGAACACCTACGCAATTGCATCGAGTGTTGAAGCCTTGGGGCATCGATGTCAAGGCGGCGACAATACGTCAATGGGCTAGACGCAACATCATCCAACCCGTCGGACAACTAGGTAACGCATCAGTATTCCTTGTCTGGGACGTATGGCAAGCATACACACGCTTTGACAAGATGTAATCGCACACGTCGACGCGTTACATCTCATTCTATTTCCCTGTAACGGTACTAACGCAACAGCTAGTATCACCGTACAAGAACCTGAGATAGGAAAACTTGACACCTATCTCCACGGAAGCCACTGCCCGTCATCCTGCGACCAAGAAACTGCTCTTATTCCACGGTAAACGTCACCGGATCGCTCTTCACCTTCGGCGCATCCTTCAAGGCAATCTGCGCCGTATACGTGCCGGCGTTCACCTTGGACCAACCGGCCTCATCAGTGCATTCGGTCAGAGTGGCGTTATAATCCGTATTCCACTTGAGCTGCTGCGCGTCCTTATCTCCTTTGGCCATCAGCAGCCAGCGGGAATCAGGCGCGCACAAATCGGATTTGTAGATGGTCTCCGATCCAGAGGTAATCGTAAGCACACGACCTGAATCCGATCCGTCCACCAGACAACTATTCGAACCATCATGCACAATGGTCGCGGTGAACTCCATCGTGCCGCCCACTGCTACCGATTGCGATTTCGAGCTCAGCTCCAATGTCAGATCATTGGCGGAGCATTTTTTCACATTGGACGTACTTTTCGGCGTGGGCGTAGCCTCGCGGGAAATGGCATACACCTCATCATGGTGAATCAGCGTGTTAATGGCACCGACCCCGCGGCCGATGCTATATATACAAAACACAATCAGCGCGAGTACCAATGCCAGCACAACGCCGACTACGATGCGGCGACGGCGATAGATGGCCTGCTGTTTCTTACTGATCTTGCGCTTGCGCTTTTTTGGCGCATTAGGTTTATATGGCGTACGAGGAGTAGCCGACCTACCAGCGCCGGACCCAGTTCTACTCGACCTCGACCTCACGCCGCTTACACCCGAATTATTCCTCTGCATTGCCATAACGTTTCCAGTCTACGGTCGTGTTGCCCTGCACACACGACGGAAGCCAGTCATTTTCACCAGAACGTCAGCCTTGAGGCAAGCGCAATGCACCATCCTGCATGATTTCAATCAAACCATCGTCATCCAAGCTTGCGATGCAAGCGCTCAACTGCGCTGAATCTTTCCATAGTTTCTCCGCCTCCGTACGAGAGAGTGAAGCATCAGCCGGCAGACCACGCAAAGCCGCCAACACCAGTCCGCGCACTTGGCGATCGGTGCCTTGGAATCGCTGACGTGGGCGAGTCCTCTTCTCCCCCAACCCAGGTCTCCCCGCCTTCAAAAACGCACAATCCTCAGCAATCGGACAGTTCTCGCACAATGGTGATTTCGCCGTGCACAACACCGCGCCTAATTCCATCACCGATTGATTCCAAGTCACCGACCGCCGTGCACGCTCAGGCAGCACCCGGTTTGCGAGCGCCCGCTCGGCGGCACTGGCCGCTCCACCATGCGACTCAACTCCCAAGAACACACGACTCAATACCCTGCGAATATTGGTATCGATCACGGCGATGCGCTGCCCGAATGCGAAGCTCAGCACGGCAGAGGCCGTGTAATCGCCGATGCCGGGCAGCGCGACAAGCTCGTCATAGGCACGTGGCAATTCATCGGCATACTGTTCGGCAACTGCGCGGGCACATTCCTGCAATCGCAATGCCCGGCGCGGATACCCCAAACGCCCCCATGCGGTAATCACCTCAGCCTTGGGCGCTGCGGCGAGCGAGCGAGCATCCGGCCAACGTTCCATCCATGCCTGCCAGTATGGCACTACGCGACTCATCTGGGTCTGTTGGCTCATCACTTCGGAAACCAATACACCCCATGGTGTGGCGCGGCCGAATCGCCATGGCAGATCACGTGCGTTCGCATCCCACCATGCACCGAGGCGCAGAGCAATATCACTGTCGTTCATCATTCTTATTCTTAGCATTTATGACGAACGAGGCAGCAATGAACCCACAGAACCCTGAAAGCACTAGTAATCCGGAAGCCAAGGTCGAGAAGATGTTCGAATACGGTTACCGCAAGTCGAATTATGGTCCGGACGAGTTGGTGACCGACGCGCACGGCAACCCGATCTCTGTGGTAGATGCCATGTTGTCCGCCGAAAAGGCGGCCGAGGCCGAAACCGTGACCCCGCACCTGTGCTACTACTCTCCTCGTATCCCCGGCAATACCGGTTCCGCGATCCGCCTGTGTGCGGTGACCGGCACTATCCTGCACTTGGTGGAACCGTTGGGCTTCAACCTGCGTGATACCAAGTTGCGCCGCGCTGGGTTGGACTATCACGACATGGCACATGTGGTGTTGCACCCGAATTTCGACAATCTGGTGGAATCGATGCCGAATTCACGCATCATCGCGTTCACCGCAAACGCCACCAAGTTGTATACGGACATCGAGTATCGTCCGACCGACATTCTGCTCTTCGGCCCCGAGCCCGGTGACATTCCCGACCCGATGGATATCATGGCCGGTCCGCATGTGGCTGAACAGGTCCGCCTGCCCATGCGCCCGAGCCTGCGCTCCTTGAACCTCACCAACTGCGCGTCCATCGCCATCTATGAGGCTTGGCGCCAGCTCAATTTCGCCGGCGGACGCTAATCCACTCTGTCAGCTCCACCGCATGCGATAGAACTACCGCATTTGCCTTGCAAGGGGTACATTTCACGTTCCCCAAAGGTCTATCTGCTTTGCAAGGGGTATCCAAACCCAGAAATCCTGAGTATTAGCGTTGGAATTTCAGCCCTTGTACTCGGGCTTTTCCTATAGAGGAACCCCTTGCAAAGCAGATAGCATTTTCAAAAACCGCAAATGTACCCCTGCCAAGCGAGATAGCACCAATATTCGCACGCATCAGTTCTTAAAACTGTGAATCGGAGCCGGGATGCGGCCGCCACGGGTCACAAACGCCTCGCACGAGGTCTGATTCACAGGCATAATCGGCGCATAGCCCATCAGGCCGCCGAAGTTGGCCATCTCGCCCACACCCTTGCCGACCACCGGAATCACGCGAACGGCCGTGGTCTTCTGATTCACCATGCCGATGGCCGCCTCATCCGCGATCAGGCCGGAGATAGTGGCGGCGGAGGTATCGCCCGGAATGGCGATCATGTCGAGGCCCACGGAGCACACACATGTCATGGCTTCGAGCTTCTCGATAGTCAGGCATCCGGAAGACGCAGCATCAATCATGTTCTTGTCTTCGGAAACCGGAATGAATGCACCAGATAAGCCTCCAACATACGAAGAGGCCATGATGCCGCCTTTCTTCACCTGGTCGTTGAGCATTGCCAAAGCCGCCGTGGTGCCCGGTGCGCCAACCTGTTCAAGGCCGATCTTCTCAAGTACTTCACCCACGGAATCGCCCACAGCCGGAGTCGGAGCCAACGAGAGGTCGATAATGCCGAACGGCACACCAAGTCTGCGAGACGCCTCCTGAGCCACCAGCTGGCCTACGCGCGTAATCTTGAACGCGGTGCGCTTAATGGTTTCGCACAGGAATTCGAAATCCCTGCCCTTGGCAGCGTCCAGCGCACGCGAGACCACGCCGGGACCGGAGACGCCCACGTTAATCACGGCATCGCCTTCGGTCACGCCATGGAAGCCGCCAGCCATGAACGGGTTGTCGTCCGGAACATTGCAGAAGGCCACGAATTTCACGCAGCCGTAGGAATCGTTGTCCGCGGTGCGTTCGGCGATGTCCTTGATGATATGGCCGAGCAATTCCACGGCGTTCATATCGATGCCAGTCTTCGTAGACCCCACATTCACCGACGAGCACACGATATCCGTCTCAGACAAGGCCTGCGGCAGGGACTTGATGAGCAGCTCCTCGGCCGGGGTCATCGCCTTGGAGACGAGCGCGGAGTAACCGCCGATCAGATCGACGCCGACTTCCTTGGCCGCCTTATCCAATGCATGCGCGATCTGAACGAAATCCTCCGACGTCTTGCAGCAGCTGGCGCCAACCAACGAAATCGGCGTCACAGTGATGCGCTTGTTGACGATCGGAATGCCATAGTCGCTTTCAATGGCCTGGCCGGTGGAGACCAGGTCCTTGGCATAGGTGGTGATTTTACGGTAGATGTTGCCGCAGGTTCGCTCAACGGTGTCCGCCGCGCAATCAAGCAGGGAAATGCCCATGGTGATGGTGCGCACGTCGAGCTTTTCCTGCTCGATCATCTGATTGGTCTCGTGGACCTCCATGATATTCAGCATGGTGTTTCCTTAAGTCCTTTTCTTTCGAGGCCTGTCTCAGATTCGATGCATCTTGGTGAAGATTTCTTCACGCTGGCAGCGGATACGCACACCGATGTCGTCGCCGAGATCCTCAAGGTTGCCGACCATGGCGCTGAATTCCTTGTCCGACTTGGAATAGTCCACAATCATCATCATGTTGAAGAAACCATCGATGATGGTCTGCGAAATATCGAGCACGTTGACGTTGTGATTGGAAAGGTAGGTGCAGACTCGTGCGATGATGCCGACGGTATCCTGGCCGACAACGGTGATGATGGCCTTGTTCATGGCGCTCCCTGATTGAAAACTGGTCGGAAATGAACTTGCGAACATATTCGAACATATGAAAAACGGGTGCTCCCCAGTATAGAGGAACACCCGTTACGCCTTATCGTTTATCTCAAGCGGCCAGTTTCTCGATATCCACATGCACCGGCACGAGCTGAGGCTCTTCCTTGCTTTCCCTGAGCAGGAAGGAGAGCACCAGTACCGCTACGACCAACGCCATGCCGAACAGGTATCCGTAACGCGATCCGTCCACGAAGCCCTGTGCGGGATTCATGCCGCCATCCGCCGCGTAATTTGCCTGTCCAAGACCAAGCAAACAGGTGGCCACAGCGGTGGCGATGGCACCGCACACCTGCTGCATGGTGTTCATGATCGTGCTACCGTCAGCGGCCATATGGCCAGGCAACGACTTCAATGCCGCGGACTGCGAAGACTGCTGAATAAACGGAATGCCAACCATCACGATGATGTGCGCGGCAAGGAACAAGGCGACCGGCGTCGAAACACCGATGGCGAAGAACAGCGCGCCACCAATGATGGTGAGCGCCGAGCCGATCCAGACCAGCTTCTTCGCGCCATGACGGTCGAACATGCGTCCCGCGGCAAGCGTGCACAGTGCGTTGATCACGCCGCCTGGCAGCATGAGCAGACCGGCGACGGTGGAGCTCAGCCCCATGCCGCGCTGCAGTTCCTGCGGCACCAGATACATGAACGCCAGCGTGCAGGAGAAGGAGCAGCTAATCATGATGGCCGGCGTTCGGAACGCCGCAACGCCAAGAGCGCGCAGGTTGAGCAACGGATCGGCGATATGCAGCTGGCGATAGGCGTAGAACGCCAGCACCAGCACACCGACGGCAAGCAGACCAATGACTGCCGGGCTGAAGCCCATGTCGCTGATCAGGCTCACACCGGCAACCAGGCAGCCGAAGCCGATGGCCGAAGCGACGATGGACAATGCGTCAACATTCGGGCGGGTGCGTTCGATGGGCGTGACGAAGAACAGCGCAGTGCACACGATGGCCACGAGGGCAACAGCTGCGAACAGTGCGAAAATCGCACGCCATGAGAACGCTCCGATAAGCGCACCTGCGATGGTCGGGCCAATCACCGGAGCGAACATGATGACCAAGCCGGCAACGCCGTTGGCTGCGCCGATCTTATGCAGCGGGAACACTCGCATGATGGCCGCATACATGGTGGGCAGCACGATGCCGGTGCTGATGCCCTGCATGATGCGGCCCGCCAGCAGTATGGGGAAGTTTGGTGCGACGGTGCAAATCACAGCACCGCTCAGGAAGCAGGCCAGCGCGAACAGCACCAAGGTCTTGGCCTTGATCCATTTGAGCATGAGGCCCACGCACGGCAGCACCACACCGATGGCGAGCATGTAGCCGACAACCATCCATTGCGCGGCGCCGGATGAGATGCCGAAATCGTTCATCAGGTCGGGCAGGGTGATGTTCATGGATGTTTCCGAAAGCATGCCCAGGAACACGCTGATGTACAGGCCGAGCATGACTTTGTGCGGGTGGTTGAAATGCTGGGGCTTGCCTGGCACGAATGCTGAATCGTTGAGTTGGGTATTGCGAATGGTTGTCTGTTTTTCGGACAACGGAATCCTCTTCTGTCTTACTCTCCTCGTTGCCGCCGCGCGGCGCTCACCTGGCGAGCGCCGACAACCCCTAACGTCCGGGTCACAATCGGCAACAAAAAATCGCATGCCATGAGGCGTGAAATACGCCAGATGGCATGCGATTATTCAAAACAAGAGGTCACCGTAGTACGATTTTCGTTTTTTCGTAAGTACGGCCGCGCGTGTCGTGAAACGTCAGGCCTCGCGCGAAGCGCTCGGCGCCGCCACGGCAGCAAGGGCGCGTGGCGCATGGAAGCCACGCTTTTTGAATTCGTCGGCGATGGCCTGGGCGACCTCTTGGCTGCGGCCCTTGTCCACCAGAGCGATGATGGACCCGCCGAAGCCGCCGCCGGTCATGCGGGCGCCGTATGCGCCGTTGTGACGAGCCACGTCCACGGCCACGTCGAGTTCAGGCACCGTGACCTCATAGTCGGCAGCCAGCGAATCGTGGGAGGCGTTGAACAGGCGACCTGCGGCCTCGATGTCGCCCTTGGCGAAGGCATGCACGAAGGAGCGCACACGTTCGATTTCAGTGACCACGTGGCGCACGCGCTTCTTCATGGTCTCGTCCGGCAGGGCGTCGAGCGTTTCCTTCAGAGCCTGGAACGGGTCGTCGGCCTTGGCGATGCCGTCGGCGGCGACGCGCAGGTTGGCCACGCCGAGGATCTTGGCGGCCTCCTCGCAGGTGGCGCGGCGCTGGGCGTACTGGCCGTCGTTGAGCTGGTGAGGAGCCTGGGTGTCCACCACGAGCAGTTCAAGGCCGTACTTGTCGAGATCGAACTCCTGCTGGGAGACGTTCTCCAGCGGGGTCAGCTCAGGGCGGCAGTCGAGCAGCAGCGCGTGGCCGGCGGTGCATCGCATCGAGGCGTTCTGGTCGAGGCCGCCGGTGGAGGCTCCGGCCATCTCGTTTTCGGACTTGATGGCGGCGTTGATCAGGGTCACACGGCCGGCGTCGGAATCGCCGTAACCAAGGCCATACACGTCGTCCAGAGCCAGGGCGGTGGAGCAGGTCATGGCGGCGGAGGAGCTCAGGCCGGAGCCCAGCGGCACGCAGGAGACGAAGGCGGCGTCAAAGCCCTGCACCTTGCTGAAACCAGCTTCGCGCAGCGCCCAGGCCACACCGGTCGGATAGGCGGACCAACCGTCCACGCCACGGGCCTTGAGCCCTTCAAGATCGGCTTCGGCGACCTTGTCCGGAGCCACGTCGGAGACCACGCGCACCTTGGTGTCTTCGCGCGGGAACAGGGCGATGAACGTGCGGTGCGGCAGAGCGATCGGCAGGCACAGGCCGGCATTGTAGTCGGTGTGTTCGCCGATCAGGTTCACGCGGCCCGGAGCGGCCCACACGCCTTCCGGCTCCACGCCGTAGGTCTTGGAGAACAGGGCCTTGGCCTGTTCCACGCCGTCCTCATGGGAGATCGGCTTAATGAATTCAACAGCAGTCATTGGTGTTATTTCTTTCTATACGTGTTCATGCATTGGGGCTCCCCTTACTGAGAGGAGCCCCAATAAGTGTGATCAGTCGGAGATGTCCACGTCGCCGAGCTCGTGGAAGCGCTTGGCGATGAGTTCCGGCGTGGTGTCGGAAATCCATGCGGCCATGCCGGATTCCGAGCCTGCCAGGTACTTGATCTTGTTGGCTGCACGGCGGAAGGAGAAGAACTGCAAGTTCAGGCGGTAGTTCTCACGGCGCGGATCGTGAATCGGGGCCTGATGCCATGCGGAGATGTACGGCAGATCCATGCCCTTGCCATCGCCCTTGTCGAAGAACGCGTTGCCGCGCTTGAGCAGATGGGAGTACATGGAGGCCAGATCCCAGCGTTCCTGATCGTTGAGCTGGTCGAGGGTCAGCACGTCGCGCACCGGGGCAACGTGCACCTCAAGGGGCCAGCGAGCGGCGGCCGGCACGTAGGCCACCCAGCTGTGGTTGCGCATCACGATGCGTTCGCCGGCTTCGAGCTCGGCGTTCATGATGTCCTTGAGCAGGTTGCCGCCGGTCTTCTCGTGGTAGGCCTCGGTGTGCTTGAGCTCCTTCTCCATCTTCGGAGCGATGAACGGGTAGCAGTAGACCTGACCATGAGGGTGCGCCAGGGAAACGCCGATCTCGGCACCGTGGTTCTCGAACGGGAAGATCTGCTCGATGCCTTCCATCTTGGAGATTTCAGCGGTGCGGAAAGCCCAGGCTTCGACGACAGTGCGCAGGCGGGAGACCGGCAGATCGGCCGGCAGGCCGTCCTCGTTCGGGTCGAAGCAGATCACTTCGCAGCGGCCGGCGGCGGGCTTCTGCTCCCACAACGGGTTGCCGTCCACGAACTTCACGGAATCGTCCTCACCGGGCACACGCACCATCGAGGGGAAGCGGTTTTCGAACACCACCACGTTGTAGTCGGTGTCCGGAACCTCGCCGTCCTGGTACGGGTCGCCGGGCTTACGGGCGGCCAGCGGGTTGCCCTTGGCGGTGGCGCCGGGGCCCGCGGTGATCGGGCGGTTCATACGGGCGGTCGCCATCGGAATCCAGTCGCCAGTCAGCGGGTCACGGCGCATCTGCGGAGCGGCGTACGGCACTTCGTTGCCGTCGGCGTCCAGATGCGGGGCAAAACGGTAATCCAGCGGGCGCGGATCCTTGAGCTCGCGGGTCTTCTTGCCGGAGACATACTCCGGATCATCATCCAGGTAGAAGAAGTCACGTCCATCGGCCAGCTTGGTCGGCGTAATGCGGATGTGCTCCTTCGCGTATTCACCCGGTTCGTAGTTGGCAAACTCTGCCATCTTCACTCACTTTCCTCATTGGTCTCGCTCTGGTGAGCCAGCACGAGTTCCTTGACCAAATCCTTCGTTTTGGCGGCGGAGTCGGGGTCGAGACCGTCGTCGGTGATGACCGTATCCACTTGGTCGAAGCGCGCGAACAAGGACAGCGACGTGCAACTCCACTTGGTGTGATCGGTCAAAACTATGGTGCGATCGGCGATGTCCATCATCGCCATATCGGTTGCGGCTTCCAGCGAATTCGGCATCAGGAAGCCGCGAGGAATCGACACCGAATGGGTGCCCAAGAATACGGTGTTCACGCGCAGCGATGCGACGACTTTGTCGGCGATCGGCCCGACGAGAGAGTTCGAACGCGTGATCACGCCGCCGGTGACGATCACTTCCACATCCTTGGATTCCAGGGCCTGGACCAGTTCGGCAACGGGAATCGAGTTGGTGAGAATGGTGATGCCACTGGACTGCTGTGATTCAAGCAGATGCTGGGCGAATACGTAGGCCGTGGTGCCGCCGCCGATGGCGATCACGTCTCCGGGTGCCACGTATTTCACGGCCTCCTGGGCGATGGCGTCCTTCAGACCAATGTCCATCTGGGACTTCACGGAAAACAGTGGCTCGCTCAACAGAGTGCTGGTGGTTACGGCACCGCCATGGACGCGCTTGAGCAGGCCCTTATCGGCCAGCTCGGCGATGTCACGGCGGATGGTCATCGCCGAAACTCCCAGCTCCTTGGATAGCGCGGTAATGCGCACTGCACCACGGGTGCGCAACCTGCTCAAGATAAGGTGCTGACGTTGTGACGAAATCATACGAACATTATCGCACACAAAAGCTCACAAACAAAACCGTGTTGAGCGTTTTTCAGCCAATGTTTGCGTTCGCTTCCGTTCGAATGGCTGATTTCCTTGCTTTCGCCACATCCACCGCGTCCCAATCGCTCAAAATCGAACATTTTCCAAGTCAGCCATCGCAATACCACCCATTCCAAACCACCGGCAAACCGCACCACATCACCGTGAAACATCCTGTGAAACACCGACGGCAAGCCATTACCACAACAGAAGTCACAGGAAACCTCATAGCAAACGGTAGTCATCAACCGCTCATCAGTGAGAGAATAGGCACTATGACTTACGTTATCGATAATTTCTGGCATGATGCCGTCAACAAGGCGACCACCGACTTGTTCACCTTCGGATACAAGCACATCATCAAGCCGAATTTCGTATTCAACCATCGCCCCGACGAAGCCCATGACCAGATGATCGAATTCTGCCATGTGGTCCGCAACATTCCTCCGCTGCTGCTCGCCGAGCGCACGATGCTTGATTACACCGATCCCATTCTGGAGACCAATGTCATGGGCATCGACTTCTCCAACCCGTTCGGTCTGTCCGCAGGCCTCGACAAGAACTGCGACATGCCCGTGGTGCTCGACAATGCCGGTTTCGGCTTCGAAACTGTGGGCTCCACCACCGCCCGACCCTGCCCCGGCAATCCGAAGCCCTGGTTCCACCGCCTGCCTGAATACGATTCGATGATGGTGCACGTGGGTCTCGCCAACATCGGTTCGGATAAGGTGATCGAACGCGCCGAAAAGGCCTGGACCAATACCAGGCAGATGCAGATTTCCGTTTCCATCGCCCGCACCAATGATGAGCTGTGCGGCGATCTGGACGAGGGCATTGAGGATTACTGCATCTCCATGCGTCGCGCCGCCGGCCGCACGGCGATGGTGGAGGTGAATATCTCCTGCCCGAACACCCATGTGGGCGAACCGTTCACCGCCTCCCCCGAGGCGCTGGACCGGCTCTTCACCGCACTGGATAAGATCGACCGTCCGCAGCCCACGCTGGTCAAGATGCCGCTCAACAAGCCGTGGGCGGAATATAAGGAGCTGCTCGACGTGCTGGCCGAGCACAATGTGCAGGGACTCTCCTTGGCGAATCTGCAGAAGGACCGCACCGGCCTCGAGATTCCACGTGACTGGGAGGGAGGCCTTTCCGGCGGCCCATGCACCACCGCCAGCAACGCATTGGTACGCAAGGTCTATCAGGAATATGGCGACCGATTCACCATTGCCGGCATCGGCGGCATCTTCACCCCCGAGCAGGCCTACGAGCGCATCCGCTCCGGCGCAAGCCTCATCATGTTCATCAGTTCGCTGATGTATCGCGGCCCGCAGCAGATCACCGTATTGAAGCGCGGTCTCGCACAGCTGCTGCGCCGCGATGGATTCGAGCACGTCTCCGACGCCGTCGGCGTTGACGCGCGGTAATCGTTGCAGCGATCACGGCGATACAGGAATTCAACACCGCTCGATGCAGTTCTGCGCCGGTTCCCCTCAGGAGAATCCGGCGCAGAACACACCAATCAGAACAAGCTGGCTGAATCCGTAATCAGTATGCGCCGCGAATGTACTGCGGCTGATACGGCGCTTCCGTGGCGGGCACGCCAAGCTTGTTGGCCGCGCGCAACGGCCAGTAGGGATCGCGCAACGCGGCGCGACCAATCTCCACAGCATCAGCCTCACCACGGGCCACAATCTTGTTGGCCTGCTTCGGCTTGGTGATCAGGCCCACTGCAGTGGTCGGAATCTCGGCCTTCAAACGCACCTGCTCGGCGAATGGCACCTGATAGTTCGCCTTCACCGGGATGGAGACGCCAGCCATAATGCCGCCGGTGGAAACATCCATCAAATCGACGCCATGCTCCTTCAGCATCTTGGAAACCACGATGGTCTGATCCAGATCCCAACCGCCGGCAGCCCAATCAGTGGCGGAAATGCGCACCAGCACCGGCATGCCTTCCGGCACGGTGGCACGTACGGCATCCACTACTTCCAACAGGAAACGGGCGCGGCCTTCCAAATCGCCGCCATATTCATCCGTACGCTCGTTGCACAGCGGATCCAGGAATTCGGAAATCAGGTAGCCATGAGCCGCATGGATCTCGATGGCCTGGAAACCGGCTGCAACGGCACGGCCGGCAGCTGCGGCAAACGCGCCTACGATGCCATGGATCTCATCCACGGAAAGTTCGCGAGGGGCGTTCAGTCCACCGAAAGCAATCGGAGAAGGCGCGACCGTAGACCAGCCGCCGGCCTCTTCGGGCACGCTTTGGCCTTCATAACCCACAGCGAAGCAACCGGTGGAAGCCTTGCGCCCAGCATGGTTGAGCTGCACGGCAGGCACAGCACCGGCATTGCGAATGCCATCCACAATCCAACGCCATGCGTCGATCTGGCCATCCTCCCACAAGCCGACATCGCATGGCGAAATACGACCTTCCGGCGCTACGGCGGTCGCTTCGGCGATGATCATGCCGAATCCACCGAAGGCGCGGGAAACGTAATGCTGGTAATGGAATGGCGTGGGCTTGCCATCACGGGCGAGCGCGGAATACGTGCACATCGGCGGCAGCCAGATGCGATTACGCACCGTCACATCGCGCAGTCCCATCGGGGTGAACAGTCCAATACGATTCTTTTTCGCTTCCTTAGCCACGCTCTTGCCTTTCTTCTCGGCCTTATCGGCCTTATCGGCTTTCTTTCCGCCGCTCTTGCCGTTTTTGCCGCTGGACTTCTTACCACCGGCAGCCAACTCGGATTCCACTGTCTCCGGACCTGATGCGGCCAACGTCACCGCCTTCAGCTCAGGCACATCGAAGCCCCTGAAATCAAAATTCTCATGCTTCAGCTCATCGCCGCCCATGAATCCCCTCCAATGATCCCCTTCCCATGGCCGACCGATGCTGCGCATGCACCCTGCAACGGATACGCATGACCCGCAGAGGCCGGCCGCAGTATTTTGTTATGTATCCTGCTCAATTGTAAAACGGGCGCCGCCTCATTAAGGCAACGCCCGCTAACTATGTAGTCAAGGATTCACAATCGATGATGGTCGCTCATGATTGCGCTCCTCGGTGTCACTGACCGCTCTGATTCTGGTTCGTGCTGTTTCCACTTTGGTTGTTGTTCGTGGAATTGTTGGAATTATTGGTGGTGGACTTCTGCGTACTATAAGCGCGTCCGCCAATGCCCAATGTGGTGCCGCTGGCCGTATACTTCGACGCAGGCTGACCATAGTCATTGTCGATCGGCAACTGTTTCTTGTCCGCGTACGCATTCAAGAAATTACGGGCTGCCGGTGCGGCGATGGTGGAACCATCCCAGTAGCTGTTGTACACACCGTTGATACGGATATTCGCAATGCGATGCGTGTATGGGTTCTGAGCATCACCGACCACTGCGAACGTCGCGATCTGGTTCGGAATGAACGTGCCGGCAGACACGGCCAAATCCTCGCTCGTACCAGTCTTACCGAAGGACTTTCGTCCATTGTTCAGCTTGAATGACCCACCTGCACCATCGGCTCTTGTCACACCTTGGTTCAAGGTGTATGCAAGCGTCTGGATGATGTCCTTATCAACAGCCTGATGGCAGTTGGCGGAAGGCACCTTCAGATCATGGCCATCGCCATCGGTCACCTTGGAAATGGCAATCGGGTTGCACTGCACGCCATTGGAGGCGTACACGGCGAAGATGGATGCCATGGTCAGCGGGGAGACGTTGACGGAACCAATCATCATGGACGGGGTGAACGATGAGGTCTTATCAATCGTCTCGCCGGTTTTCGCATCATGATAACCGAGCTCGGTAGCCGTATCCGCCACCTTGCACAGCTTCATGATGGAGCCCATGGAAGCCTGCGTGGTGTTGTGGGATCGAACCAGGCCGAGGAACGGGCTTTCAGGGTTCGTCGTGCCGCCGAACGCGTTCTGGACCTTCCATGAATCAGCGCCGCCCGTGTAACGGTCGCACGCAAAATCGGTGGTCGGATAGCTCGTCGTCGTCTGCAGATTGTCGTTGATGGAATGACCTGCCTCCATCCAGGCAATCAGATTGATCGGCTTCCACGAAGATCCGATAGTCCAGCCGGAGCCGCCGCCATCCGCAAGATCAACGGCATAATTCTGACTGGTCTTGGTCTCATCATTGGCGGCCGCAGGCGTAGCATCATAATAACGGTTCAAACCGAAGCCCAGCACTTCGCCAGTGCCTGGTTTGACTGCCGCCATGGCGATTTCCATGCCACTGGAATCGTCCGGCGGAATCGTGCCACGCGCGGTTTCCATCAGCATGGAGTTCGCATCCAGGTCGAGTGTGGTCACAATCTTCAAGCCGCCTTCCTGCAGAAGCTTGTAGCGATCGGCCTGGGTCTTGCCGAACTCTTCGGAGTTCTGGATGCGATGCACCACATAATCGCAGAAGAACGCGTAATCACCGGTATCCTGGCAGCCCACGTTCACGGCCTGCACCTTCAAGGTATCTTTCAGCGGAGTGGCCTTGGCCTTTTTGGCTTCGTCCTGGGAAATATATTTTTCTTGAGCCATCAGATCCAACACAATGTTGCGCTGCTTCTGGCTTTCCTCCTGATTGGCCTCGATCAGCGGATCATACTTGTTCGGATTCTTGGTGATGGCGGCGATCGTAGCGGCCTGAATCGGCGTCAGCTCAGAGGCGGAGACGCTGAAGTAGCGCTGTGCCGCGGTTTCCACACCATAGAGGTTGGTGCCGAACTGGGCGATGTTGAGGTATCCCTGCAGAATCTCGGCCTTGGAGTACTTCTTCTCCATCTGCACGGCGATGAGCATCTCACGAATCTTACGGGCCACGGTATCTTCGGTGGCATGGTACTGGGCGATGGAATCGTCATCTTCGATCGCCTGCATCAGCAGCACATTCTTGACGTACTGCTGGGTCAGGGACGAACCACCCTGCTGTGAGCCGTGCACCAAGTAGGTCTGCACGAACGCACGCATCACGCCCTGCACATCCACACCGGCATGGCTCCAGAAGCGGCGATCCTCTCGCGCCACCACGGCCTGCTGCATGGCTTTGGAAATCTTCTTCAGCGGAACCACGATACGGTTCTGGTTATAGAACGTGGCGATAACGGTGGTGCCATCGTTCGCATACATAGTCGACTTCTGCGGCAAATTAGTCACGTCGAAGTCCACGTTCTCCACCTTCAGCGAGGGGATAACGGCCTTGGCGGCCTGGTTCGCGCCGATCACACCGGGCACGAACAATACGCTGGCCACTACGCCGCCTGATACGGCGAGCATGATGTAGGCCAGTAGGAGAACAAGCACACGACGAACTGTCAAGGACTTCTTTTTGGGCATGGGCCCCATTCTAAATGGCCCGGCGTACCAATCCAGTGACGAGTCCGTTACCACAGCCAATCATCACAAGAATCGCACTAGCGTAAAGTTTGCTGGACAATGGCCGAATGCGCATGGCCCGAATGCGCATCGTCAGCCGGCAGCCATCGACCGCCGGCTATCGCCGCGAACGCCGGATCAGCATACCTGGCTGGAAGATGACGATCGAGCGGCCATCGCGTGCAATCCATCCACGGTTCGAGAAGTCCATCAGCGCCTTGTTCACGGTCTCACGGCTGGAACCCACCAGCTGGGCCAGTTCCTCCTGCGTCAGGTCATGCGGCACCTTGAGCCCCTGCTCCACCGGCTCGCCGAAGCGAGATCCCAAGTTCAGCAGCGTTTTGGCAAGACGGGCGGGCACATCCATGAACACCAAATCGGAGATGCGCTCATTGTTGGCACGCTGACGATTGGCCATCACCTGCAGCATGTCGATGGCCACACGCGGGTGCTCGTCCAGCCAGGAGAACAGCGCATCGTGCTCCAGCCACACCACTCGGGTGCCGTTGCCCATGGCCACGGCCGAGGCGGTGCGTGGCCCGCCATGCGGATCAAACACCGGAATCTCGCCAAGCACTTCACCGGGAGCATGGATGGAAAGCAGCTGCACGCGATCATCCGCGGAAGTACGAATCAGTTTGACGCGCCCCCGCTCAAGCAGATACATGCGTTGATCGGTGTCGCCTTCGGAGAAAATATGGTCGCCCTTATCGAACACGGCTCGTTTGAGATGCGGAATCAGCTCCTCTGCCTCAGCTGGTGAGACCTGCTTGAACAGCGCAGTCTGCAGCAGAATGTTCTCCTCATCGGAAAACATGTTTGGAGTATCCACACTCATCGCACCGTCCTTATGCTCATAGCCGGCGTCGGCCACTCGTCATATTGTAACGCGCCTCACACATTCCGTCAGGATTTTGTTCGCGTTCACAATAAGTCGTATTCGCTGCCTGCGCCATGGCTCGCATCTCCTCGCAGCCGGTCTCTTCATTGGCTGCTTATGCCAGCCATTGCAACATATGGTCGACGATTGATTCCCGGCTCAATCCTGTCTGGCTTTTCAGCGGATCAACGCGTTTCTGCGCCGATTTCACGGCTTTGTCGGATAACTTCTCACGGCTGGTATTGAGTACCTGCCCCATCTTGGCGGCGTCGATGTCGTACGCCATGGTCGCATGATGCAGAACCGAGCCCAAAGCCGTGCCACCGTAGCCTTCCACGCCGCGCCCTTTTGCCTCGCAACCGCCTCGGCTATCGCTCTCTTCCCTGTCATAACCGTCTGCGTCATTCGCGCTCCTGCCATGCGCTGTCCGGCTCACAGGGAAGCGCCGCTGCGCCGCTCCCCCAATCTTGCCGTATTGCGAGGCGATGTCATTGAGCCCCGCGAAACGCACATCCAGTCCGAGTTCGCGAAGCGCTTCCACCAGCCACCAGTCGCAGAGTTTATAGGATTCCTCGATGCCGACGCCTTGCACGAATTCCAATGTCGCATAGAGCGAATAGGTAATTGTATTGCCCGGCTCGATGAACATGGCACCGCCGCCGGTGCATCGGCGCACCACATCGAATCCGAGTCGCTGTGCCACATCAAGGTTCACTTCGTCCGGCGCTGACTGGAATCGGCCAATCACCACCGCCGGCCCGGCCCATTCCCAGATGCGTAGTGTCGGCGGACGCTTGCCTTCCGCCACCTCGCGCGCCCAGGATTCATCAATCCGCATCTGTTCGGCAGGCGTGCGCGGATGATCATGGAGCACGATCAGATTGCGTTTGAGCCGCTCCCATCGTTCGGCATAGTCACCGGCACGCTCCTGCGCCGCGGCGCCTTGCGCGCTGCCGCCAGACGCAGCCGTACGGAGCTGCTCGGCATCCACCATCTCGGAATCGGCAATCGATCCCTTATATATGGGGCCTGACTCGGTGCCCGTATCGCCGGCTCCGCCATCTCCCTCGCAAACGGCCCGGGAATAAGCGGTTGCTATCGCTGCGGCATCGGTACCAATCAGCCGGCAATCCGGATATGCATCGATTGCCGACCGCAACGGCTGATCAGCGACCAAGGCCCTGGTTATGGCGCGCAGATACTGCTCCGCAGTTTCGTCATCCGGCGCGTTCACGAAGAAGTCGCCGTCAAGCCGACAGGACCGCACCGTCCCGTCCACATCAAGCGTCACGTTTACCGCGACCAGCTTGCCGCCCGGCGTCTTGTATTCCCCTCGTCTCATTCTCGCTCCGCTCACGCCCCCCACCATAGCAAGGCGCCATCGCGTTCACGTGCCCATACCCTCTTTGACTGTAGGTTTTTGAACATCAACTGTCGGAAATTCAACACTGACTGTCGGAAATTACACAAAAACTGTAGGTTTTTCAACGGAAAACGTTCAAAAACCTACAGTCAGTGTTCAAAAGCCTACAGCCGACGTTGGAATTCCTACAGCCGATGTCCAAAAACCTACAGTCAAGGCGTGGATATGCCCCGCATATCTCACATACGGTTGAGAATATCCTGACCAACCTGGTCGGTGGAGCGAACGGTGGAGCCAAGCTCCTCGATATCCGCCTCGACGGCCTTGTGAATCCTCTTGGCCGCATCGTCGAAGCCGAGATGTTCAAGCAGCATGGCGGCGGAGAGGATGGCGGCGGTCGGGTTGGCCTTGTTCTGGCCGGCGATGTCCGGAGCGGAACCATGAATCGGCTCAAACATGGATGGATATTCGTCGGAGGCGTTGATGCAGCCGGAGGCGGAGTATCCCACACCGCCGACCACGGCACCGGCCTCATCAGTGATGATGTCGCCGAAGAGGTTATCAGTCAGAATCACGTCGAAACGGGACGGGTCGGAAACCAGGAAGATGGTGGTGGCGTCGATGTGCAGATAGTCGTGGGATACCTCAGGGTATTCCTCGGCGACCTTGTTCACGATGCGCTGCCACATGTCGCCAGCGTTGACCAGCACGTTCTTCTTGTGTACGAGCGTCACATGCTTCTTGCGCTTCATGGCGAGCTTGAAGGCGTAACGCACCACACGCTCCACACCGTAGGCGGTGTTAATGGAGACCTCAGTGGCCACCTCGTTCGGGGTGCCGCGACGCACGGCACCGCCTGCACCGCAGTAGAGACCTTCAGTGCCTTCACGCACTACCACGAAGTCGATGTCGCCAGGGTTGGCCAGCGGCGAAGTGACACCCTTGTAAAGCTTGGAAGGGCGCAGGTTCACGTACTGGTCGAGGTCGAAACGGAGCTTCAGCAGCAGGCCGCGTTCGAGGATGCCGGCCTTGATGCGCGGGTCGCCCACGGCACCGAGCAGAATGGCGTCGTTGGCCTTGATGCGTTCCTCTTCCTCTTCGGGAAGAATGGCACCATCGCGCAGATAGCGCTCAGCGCCGAGATCGAAATGCTCGTATTCGAAGTCAGCCACGCCTTCGGCGGCTTTTTCCAAGGCCTTCTGTGCCCAAGGGGTGACTTCCTTGCCAATGCCGTCTCCGGGAATGACGGCGATCTTGTATGTCTTTGCCATGCCATGGGAGCCTACTCGCGTGCCCACGTGCCGGTTATCTTCCGCTCAGCACGTGGACACATCAATGGACCCCGCATGCCATATTGCACACCATCGAGCGCAATCGCGCACGATCGCGCAAGTCACGCTTAGCGCGTGATGTGCATGACGGCCAGGCACCAAGCGTTCTCGTAGGAGACTTCCTCCCACTGCTTGTATCGCCCGGACCGGCCGCCATGACCGGCCTCCACCTCGATCTTCGCCACGGCATCCACACCGGCCGCCTGCAATCGGGCCAGCCATTTGAGCGGTTCGACGTAGAGCACGCGGGTATCGTTCATCGATGTGGTGATGAAGATGCGAGGGAAGCAGACGGCATCATCCGAGGCTTCCGGCGCATTTTCATATGGCGTGTACGACTTCATGTACTCGTACACGCCGGCATCGTGCAGCGGGTCGCCCCATTCATCCCATTCGGTGACGGTCAGCGGCAGATCCGGATCCAGAATCGAAGTCAGCGCGTCCACGAACGGCACGTCCGCCTCGATGCCGGCGAAACACTCCGGCGCCATATTGGCCACCGCGCCCATCAACAGGCCGCCCGCGGAACCGCCGTTGGCCACAGTGCGCCGAGGATCGGCCAGATGCGCAGCCTGCAATGCGCGCGTGGCATCCACGAAGTCCTCGAACGAATGCTTCTTGTTGAGCCTGCGCCCCTGCTCATACCAGGCGCGCCCCATTTCGCCGCCGCCACGAATATGCGGCACCGCGTACAGCACGCCGCGATCGAGCATGCTCAGACGGGCCACGGAGAAGCCGGGATCCGAGGCAATCTCATACGCCCCATACCCGGTGATGAACATCGGCGAATCCTGCGCCGGAAAGTCGCGGCGCCACACCAGCGACACCGGAATCCGCTCGCCGTCGCGCGCGGTAATCCATACGCGACGCTCCATATAGTCGCGCGGGTCGAAATCACCGAGCACCTTGCCTCGTTTGAGCAGCGTATCGACTCCGGTCGCCGGGTCTATCTCGTGCAACTCGCCTGGACGCGTGTAGCTGGAGAAGGAGTAGCGCATACGCGGCGCCTCGTACGAGGGGTTGCCGCCGGTGCCGATGCTGTACAGGCGCCGGGTCTCGCCCGGCAGATGGTCATCGCTCGCGCCATCGAATGATGAGGTGTGATCTTGCGGAAGACTTTGCGGAAGATTCTGCAGAACCGCAGGCGATGTACCATCGGCGTCAACCTCTACGCCGTCCTCGGTCCACAGTCGTTCGCCATGGTCGCCGGTGCTGTCCGCACGATCGGCGGCGACCATATCCCAATCATTCTCAAGCGGCGGCGGCAGCAATTCAATGAATCGCCAAGGTCGTCCGGCGAGAAAATCAGCGGCAGCGGCCTGCTTGGTGGTGTACGCCACATGAGACTGACCATCGGCTCGGTAGCTCAACGCCACGAAATGCTTATGCAACGCGATGCCTTCGATGCCGAGGCCATGCGCGCCTTGCAGGATGGTCGGATTGGCCGGATTGAAGTACGCCTCGGTGATTGGACGGTCAGGTTCACCGTGTTCGCAGCCGTATGGTGAGCCTGCGGCCACGCATACGCCTTCGCCTAGGCGATATGGCGGTTTGTGTGCGCGCATATCGACCACGTCGATTTCGAAATTCGGATTGTTGGCGTTGTGATAGACCACGGCCAACGGCACGTCCTCGCCATGGTCGCCCGCGCCTTCGAAACAGGCGAAGCTCACATCGTATTCCACGCCGTCCTTGCGAGGGATGAACGCCTGGAACTCGCCTTCCGGCGTGGACACCGGCAACATCAGCACCTCGGTGGTGGTTTTCGAACCGGTGCCGATCACGATGCTGCGCTCGTCGAAGCTGATGCCCGCGCCCACCCAGAAGCGCTCGTCGGCCTCGCGATACACGCAGACGTCCGATTCGACCGGCGTGCCCACATGGTGACGCCAGATAGCGCATGGACGCCATGAGTCATCGACTTCAGTCCAGAACACCCACTGACCGTCCGGCGTGAAGCATGCGCCGCCGATGCCTTTGAACAGTTCCGGCAGTTCCACAGGCCGCCCCTGCTCGAGCGTGGCATCGAGATCTCGGATGCGGAAATCATACCGTTCGTCACCGGTTACATCCACGCCGTAGAGCATCCAGCGGCCATCATGGCTTAAGTCCAAACCACCCAAGCGGAAAAAGTCGTGCCCTTCGGATTCCGCGTTGGCGTCGAACACCACTTGTTCGCCGATCATGGAACCAGGGGCACCCTGCGGGTCGACCACGGGCGGGTCCCAATCATCTGCGCCACGCACCGGCATGCGGCATTGCACCCCGTACTGCTTTCCCTGCTGAGTGCGGGTGAAATACCAGTAATCATTGATGCGCGTGGGCACGGACATGTCCGTCTCTTCCACGTGCGCCTTGAGTTCTTCGAACAGCGTGCCGCGCAGCCCGGCCAAATGCGCCATGCGCGCTTCGCAATATTTGTTCTGTGCCGCAACATAATCCTGCACTTCGGCGGATTCCTTGTTGCGCATCCATTCGTAGTTATCGATAAACACATCACCGTGGAATTCACGGCGCTTCGGTTCCCGCTTGGCCACGGGCGGCTTCATTGCAACGCTCTGCTCGGTCGTATCAGTCATATCACGCGATTGTACGCGCCGGTAAGGGACTTACCGCTACTTCGCGTGCTCACGCAGGTACGGCAGCATGGTTTTGAGCAGATTCGCGCCTGTGGTGCCGGTGAACACCGGAACTTCGGTGACCGGCATGGGCTGTGTGGAGGTAAGGCCCGCCACCGACGCCAGACCGGGGCTTTCCTTAGGGCTCAGCTGGCGGATGGCGATGGCCAGCACGCGGCCTGGATACCGTTTGACGATGGTGGCATAGGTCGTGGGGTCCTTCTGGCCGTCATCGCCCACGAGAATGAACTTCATGTCCGGAAAGTCGGCCATCAGCTGTTCGGCGAACTCCAGTTTATGCTGCGGGCCGGTAGGCACGAAGGTCTTCGGACGTGGGTCGAGGTCGCGCAACAGCAGCGGCCCCTCGGGGAATCCATGGTCGGTGATGAAGTTGCGAATCGAACTTTCCACATTCCACGGCGAGGTGGAAAGGTAGAAGAACGGGGCGTCCGGGAACAGGTCGGAGATGCGGGCGAACAGCACGCTCATGCCCGGCACGGAGGCTTTTTTCTTCGGATTCAGGAACAGCAGGTTGTATGCGGCCTTCCACAACACCGGAGCCTGGGTGATCATGATGGTGTCGTCCACGTCGGAGATGATGCCGACCTTGGCGCTGGAGGGAATCGTATACAGATTCGCACTCACCGGCTTGCGATTCTCCACACTGTAGGAGACGCGATGGATGCCAGGGGCAAGTCGATGCTCCGCCACAAGGTCAAGGTAGCCGGAGGAATCGGAAATCGCGTATTCCCCGCTCCGATCTCGCGTGCGATCCACTTTGTCGTAGACTTCGGAAGCTCCCACCTGCACGGTGTTCAGCGGCGTATCGTCGATGCTCGCCTGCACATGCGTGCGCGGTGCCGGTATGGTAAGCATGCCGCGAATGCCTCGGGTGAGTTCGCCAGGCTGCCCGTGCTCAGGCGCATAGACCGTGCGGCAGATCAGGCGCGAGTAGTCGCCTGTGCCGTAGCCGACGTACGGTTCGACGCGGGGGAACCAGCCCAGCTGCCGCGCGATAGCCGCGGAGATACGCGACCATATGCCAAAGGTATTGGTGATCGCGCGTCGCGTGAAACGAACCAGCGGAGGCTTGAATTCAAGCCGTTCACGTTTGGAAGCAGCATCGAATGTGGTGACCGCCTTGCGCGCCGGAATCGGCACGGTTGGCATGTCGTCCGTTGACGCGCCTTCCGCAACCGCAGATTCGGGAGCAGCCTCACCAGGGCCAGCGGATCCGCTGGCGTGGCGCAGTAGATGCAACGCCTCCAAATGCTTGCTTGCGGCCTCAAAATCCTCGCGTGGGCTTCTCATGCACCCCACTATAGGCCATGCATGCTATGAGCCCGCTAAGAGCGGACTCATAGCAGACAACGCAATCGTCAGCGAATGACTTTGGCGTATTCCTCTGCGGTGAGCAGGTCAGGTTCGTCATCGTCAAGTTCGACCTTCAGAATCCAGCCTTCGCCGTACGGATCACCGTTGATGACGGACGGATCGTCCGCAACATCGCGGTTCACATACTTCACCGTGCCGGCCACCGGGCTGATCATGGGCTGCACGGCCTTGGAGGATTCGAGCTCCACGATCTCGTCGCCGGCCTCCACGCGGGAGCCGGGTTCGGGAAGGTCCACGAACACCAGTTCGCCGAGCTGGTCGGCGGCAAATTCGGTGATACCCAGAATGGCGAGATCGTCATCCGAACGATCCACCCACACGTGCTCGTCGGAGTATTCGAGGTGCTCGGGAATGTCGAGGTTCAGCGGCTGTTCGGTTTCGTCGTTTTCATTCATAATGGACAGCCTAACAATCAGTACTGATAGGTGATCGCCGGATCGCCCGTGGTCGGGGTCTGGTCCAGTTTCAGGTTCGCCGCCCCCTGGGTGGTGGTGACGTCGTATTCCACGGTGACCGAGGTTTCAGGCGCCATGGAGATATCCGCCATATAGGCCATATGATTAGGTGCCTGTACCGCGGTGAACTTCGAACCATTCGACGAAGCGATGTTGGATATTTCTCCGCCCGCTGGCGTATAAAGCATCACGCGGTCCAGAGCCACGCCATTCTTGGCATTCGCGGTCACATATTCGGGCAGGGAAGCCGCTTGCGAAGCCTTGAGCGTATTGGTGAGCGTGTATGACACGTGGTACGTGTTGTCTCCGGTCTTCTTCACCGTGGAATTACGTTTGATGTACCAATCCATCTTCGAGGCCTGCATCTGATTGAGATACACGCCCGTCACCGGGTTCTGGGCATCATTGGTGATTTCACCGGTCAACCCAGCGCTACGCAATGCCGCCAGATCCTCGTCATGGAACGACCAGAAGTAGAGATGGCGCTGCTGTGCCATGGTCATCATGGTTTTCGCCACGGTCATGAGCTTCTGCGTGTTCATATCGCTGAACAAATGGTCCACCGTCTGCGCCGCCGTCTCGCTGAAATACCTATCCTGCTCGGAGACCGCAAGATCCTTATACACCGTGCTCAGCAGGAATTCCGCGGTATTGCTACCGTTCAAGACCCTGCCATCGGAAAGGGTCACGTCGCCGGTGGCTCCAATCAGCGCCTGCAAGGCCACCGGGTCAAGCGACATCACACCATCGGAATCGCCGCCGAAGGATGCCGCCTTCCAGAACTTCTGCGCCATGGTGGCCACACGCGGGAAGTCCGGGGTGGAGCTCACGTTGTGCACGTATTGGCCTAAGTACAGGCCGTTGTACAACGTGCCGTCACCCTGCTCATTGGCGTCTGCCACCGCAACATTAGTGGGATATTCCCCATCCGCATGGAACGTGCCTACAGTAATTTTCCCATTGTCCGCGCTGACCGAGCCGGCGGAGCCCACCAGGCCTCCAGCGCCACGGATCTCAGAATTGGTCTGGGCCAACAGCACATAATTGCGTGCACCGTTGGCGCCCAGGAAATTCGGCATCATATTCAGCAGACCGGAAAGGCTTTCGGTGGCCTGGGCCATTGTGGTCATCTTGTCGCGCCCCTGGTCGAGAGCGTTCTTCACCATGGGGATCTTCGGCTCCGGAAGCGACTGTATGGTCTTCGCCTGCTTCTGCATCGATTCGTTCACGGCGGACATCTGCCTGGCGGCCGCGATGATGGGCTCCATGTTGAGCTGGCCATCGCCACTGGATAGATTGGCATCGGACAGTCCGGTCACCGTCTCGCTGAGCGCAGGCAATGTGGTCTGAGCGAAATCATCCAACGTATCAATGGTGGTGCGCACGGTCGTCACATCGCCGCTCACCTGCGGCAGTTTCTCGGCGAATCCCCACAATGGACCGCTGACTTCCTGCTTGGCGGCTGCCGTCTCCTGCTGGATATAGCTCACATCGCTGAGCGATTTGACCATGTCGTCGGTCGAGCCACTGCTGATGACCTTGGCCTGGCTGATCACATTGTTGAGATGCGTTTTCGCACGCATAGCCGACTGATAGAACTGGAATCCGAAAATGCCGGCGGCACCGGCCGCCACAAGCAGCAGTGCCACAATTATCAAACAGATATTCCGTACTACATGGCTTTTTTTCTGAATCACTCGAGCATGCGAAGGCATACGCCTATCTCCTTACATTCCGCTGCGGCTTATCAGTCTATTGACGTCTATTGCACGTGACAAAAATACTAGGCCCAGTATGAACCAGTGTTTCCCGATCCCTGGCTCCTAGACGGCACTTCTTAACAAGAGGAACATATTAAGGCCATGCTTTTACAGCTCGCGACCAAGCCACTCCTCAATCATGTATCGTGCGATGGTGGCACGCCCAGGGGCAACCATGCGCCCGGAAATCAACTCGGCGGTGTATTCGTCGCGCGTCACCCAGCGTGCGGTCACGGTTTCCTCGCCGTCCACATGCACATCCGTGGTGATGGCGTGCGCTTTGAACGCCATCATCAATGATGCGGGGAATGGCCATGGCTGCGAGCCGAGGTAGCGCACTTCACCCAGTTTGATGCCGGTTTCCTCCATGGCTTCGCGGCGGGCGGCATGTTCGAGGTTCTCCCCTGCCTCCACGAATCCCGCGGACACCGAATACAGTCGCTCGTCCTTCCAGGCTGCATTGTGCTGTAACAGCAAGCGGTCCTGCCCATCGACGATGGCGGTGATCACCGCAGGCTCGACGCGCGGGAACAGGATGCGATTGCCGTCCGCCGCATTGGAGCAACGCTGCGCCCAGCCGGCGAGCGCGGTTGCCACCGGAGCGCCGCAGGTCGGGCAGAACCGCTGGCGGGAATGCCAGATGCTCAAGGTGATGGCGCTGGTGGCCTGCCCGGCTTCGCGCGCATTGGCATGCGGCGCGAACCCACGCAGATCGACCCAGTCGAATCGTGTGACTGCCTGCTGCAGCAACGTCGGCTTGGGTTCGGGCTTCTTGTCTCCCTGCGAATCGACGGATTCGTCAAACGCATCGTCCGCTCCCTGCCCTGCGGAATCCGGTACGCTAAGCGCACCATCCACCGTGCCGTAATCCTGGGTGCCGAGTACGCCGGTGATTGCGCCGGACTTGCCGGCCGCGGCGGCAGGCGGCATTTCACAACCGGCAAATCCCACGGAGGGTGCGGGTGCTTGGGCATGGGCCGCACCGGCTGCATTGGCCGCGGCACTGCCGACTTCGGGGACGCGGGAGATGTCTACCGCGACCACCGATTCGCCGCGGGCGCCGCCGTACGAGCCGAGAAACATGGCCACGGCCTGCGGGTAACGCTTGAGCTCGGCGGCGACATAGCCGCCAGGCAAGGTGGCGAGTCTCATTTTAACGTTTTCATAGTCCACGAGATCGCCTTGGCCTCGCGGCACGGCGATATGCCCGCCGCGGGTGAGAATCACCTTGGTATTGGGATCTTGCAGCAGTTCGTCGATCAGGCCCGGTTCGCTGCGACGATCCACCTGATAGTCGATGTCGCCTTGTGCGAGCGGCAGGAAGGGCAATGCCCGCGTAAGCGCGAGCGGGGAGAAATGAATATCTGCAGCCATTGAAGTCCTTATGTATCGAGCCTTTGTATCAAGCTTCACTGGGCCGCCTGCACTCGGCGGACAAGCGAAAGCAGCGCACGAGCAACGGTTTCCGGATGTTCCACGGCGCTGAAGTGCCCGCAATCGGGGATGTCCACGAATTCTGCGCCGGCGATGCGCGCGGCCAGCGGCTTCATCACACTGGGGTTGCTGGTGGGGTCGAGTTCGCCGGAGACCACGACGGTGGGCGCACTGATCGTTTCCGGCACGGCGCCCATGTCCGGGCGGCCGTATGTCATGCGCTGGCGCCATGCCAGGCCGGCCGGGTCCTGTTCTTCAATCCAGCGCGTCATGGTTGCGATGAATTCCGGGGTTTTCTTCACGGTGGAATCCCCTTCGGACGGTTTGGCGAAATGCATCACCGGCTCCACCGAGTTGGCCTGTTCCGCGGCGTCGGCCATGGCGAGACGCCCCTCACCGCCAGTGGCGTCGGATGCGGCCATCGTGTCGCACAGGGCCAATCCGGCCACGGTTTCCGGATGGCGGCGCTGGATATCCATCGCCACATAGCCGCCCATGGAAAGACCGACCCAAATGGCTTGGCGGTAACCGGCGGACTTCACCAAGTCCACGTAGACGTCCGCCAGACGGTCGAGCGCCTCGGTATAGGCGCCGTTGGCCAGCTGCGGGCCGGAATCGGCGGCGCTTGGTACCGGGGAGTCACCGGACCCGGCCATATCCGGCGCCCAAATCGGGAACGGCGGCACGTCGTTCAGGTACGAGAGGTCAGCGAGCGCTTTGGCGCAGACATCCCACATGCGGTGGTCCACCGGGTAGGCGTTCATCAGCACCACCGGCACGCCTTCGCCGTCACGATAGATATGATTTGCTAATTCGATTGCCATTTGATGTAACACTTCCCTTTATCTATGGCGTTATGCACGCCGCTCGGAACCCGGCGGCACCAGACCCAGGCTCGCCCGCCCGGGCATAAATCGGTCACACACCGGCCCAGGCGAGCGCCTGGCGCACGATGCGTCCGTGGCCATTGACCATCTGGTCGACGAATTTATCCATCATGTCGCTCTTCGGATCGACCCATTCCACGTCGAGCGTCTCATCCTGCGGCTTGCAGTCGCCAGCGATGGCCACCACATAGCACAGTGCGATCGCATGCTGACGCGGGTCGTAGTATTCGCTCAGGCCCGGGGTCGGGAAGAATTCGGCAACGGTGAACGGCTGCAGCGATGCCGGCAGCAGCGGCAGCGCGATATCACCCAGGTCCTTGGCCACATTGCGGGCAATCGCCTCGCGTAGGGTCTCATGGAACAGCACGCGGCCGGTGATCACCGTGCGTTCGATCGAGCCGTCGTCGGAGACGCGCAACAACGAGCCGACCTGTGCGATACGGCCCATGTCGTCGGTGCGCACCGGCACGATCTCCACATAGGCGATGGGCATTTGGTGGCGGGCACGGTTGATGTCCGCAGGCCCCAGCCACCCCGGAGGATTGCCATGGCCTGAGCCACCTCCGTGGATGAAGTCCTCGGGGGTGATGTTGTCGAATTCGCCACGGTTGCGGTTGGCGTCAAAGTCGCCCTCGCTGGGCACTTCATCATTCATGACTGGCATGTCTCCCATTATCGCGCGCGGCGACCGGGTTTCCTTCACCTTCCAGCGAAATATGGGCAAACATTATGGACGGATGTTTGGCTTGGGGCGCAAAACACGGCAAATGTTGGGTGGTGCTGACAAGCTGGTGGGCAGGTAAATAAGCATTTGTACCATCGCTCATTACAAGGAGGCACACATGGCGACCAAGGCCATCACTTCAGCGGATTTCGAGAAGACCATCACCGACAACGAGATCGTCTTCGTGGACTTCTGGGCCACCTGGTGCGGACCGTGCCGCGCATTCGGCCCGATCTTCGAAGCGGCTTCCGACAAGCCGGAAAACAAGGACATCGCCTTTGTGAAGGTTGATATCGACGCGAATCAGGATCTCGCCCAGGCCGCCGGCATTCAGGCGGTGCCTACGCTGATGATCGCCAAGCAGGGCGAAGTGATCTTCCAGCAGGCCGGCGCCTTGCAGGCTGCCGATCTGGATGATCTAATCGGCCAGGCCAAGGCGCTCGACCTTGCCGCCGCCAAGGCCCAGGCTGCGGCCCAGTCCGCTGAGTGATACCCGGCCGAACAGTCCCATCACTATATTCAGTGGACTTGCACTGGCGCAACCACTACATATGCCGACTCTTGCCGCTCAGCGCAGGGTCGGCTTTTGCGTTTCATCCAGTGCTCCGCCTATGATGTAGGGCAGTGTGTGCAGCTCAACGTTATGTAATCTGCACGATTTATGTGGTTCATAAAGTGACAGGTAAGAACGGCATCCGCAGTGCAATGAGCTGCAAATCAATCCAAGGAGCGTAATGACGAGACACGCGAAGAAGACCTCCCCGCTGAAGTCCCTGAGCCTAAGCAAACGTCAGTGGGCCAAGATCGGTGCAGTAATCACCGCTGGTGGTCTTATCGCCGGTGCCGGGTTCCTGTCCCGCAACTTCTACCAGTCGGACACCGTCCAACCCTCCACCCATATCACCGCGTTTTCCGCCACGGATTCGGCGGCCTCCCGTTCCGAAACCCGCGGCGCCCTCAATGCAGCCGATAAGAACACCACTTACGTCACCGTGAAGATCAATGGCGATTCCCGCGTGGTGCTTGGCGAGAAGAGCGAGATGAAGACCGTGAAGGCCGTGTTGGACACCGGCAATATCACCCTTGATCCGGCGGACGCCGTGAGCCCATCGCTCACCAGCAAGGTGACCGAGTCCACGGTGATCACCATCGAACGCGCCGGCGCCGACGTGGAGACCAATGATACGGATATTCCGTTCAACGAAGTCCGCAAGGAAACCTCGGACCTGCCCAAGGGCACCGAAAAGGTGGAGACCGAGGGCCAGAACGGTGTGATGGAGACCACCTCCCTGGTCACTCGCGCAGGCGGCAAGGTGGTTTCCTCCAACGTATTCACGTCCTGGGTCAAGAAAGCCCCTGTGGATAAAGTGATCCTGGTGGGCACCGGTTCCACCGCCTCCAGCTCGTCTTCTTCGTCCGGCTCCTCTTCCTCCAACCTCGGCACCACCGTGCCGGTGGGCGAGATGCAGACCTGGGCCCACGATTACCTGCTTTCCAACGGCTACTCCGAAAGCGACTTCACCGCAGCCAACTTCATCATCAACCATGAATCCGGCTGGAGCCCCACTGCCGCCAACCCGTCCGGGGCATACGGCTTGCCACAGGCCCTGCCCGGAAGCAAGATGGCTTCCGCCGGCGCCGATTGGGCCACCAACTACCAGACCCAATTCAAATGGTTCATCAGCTACTGCAATAGCCGTTACGGCTCCATCGCCGCGGCCTACAGCCATTGGCAGCAGTACAAGAGCTACTGATAGCTGCAGGTTTCACCTTCTAAGACCCCGCTGATATGCGGGGTCTTCTTATCGACGCAGAGTTCCTCGGGCAGTGCTAGATTTGAATCCATCTGTGAGATTTTCCAAAGAGTTAGGGAAGAACATTGACCATCGCTGATTTGCTGCAGATTCTTCGCAAGCATATCGTGGCCGCGATCATCTCCTTCGTAGTGGTTTTCGCCGCCGTTGCAGCCGTTACCTTCATCATGCCGCCGAAGTACACGGCCACCGCTGAGGTGTTCGCCACATACACCGGCCAGTCCGGCGAAACCCAGAGCACCAACGATATGAGTTCCGGCACCAACTATCTGAACACCCAGATCAAGACGTATCCGGAACTGGTGAAGACCGAATCCGTGCTTCAGCCGGTTATCAGCGAGCTCGGCCTGGATATGACCACCGCCGATCTTGCGCAAGTGGTCACCGCCACCAATCCGACCAACACGTTTATGGTGGATATCTCCGCTGAGGTCGGCGACCCGCAGCAGGCGGCGGACATCGCCAACAGCGTCTCCCGCAATTTGGCCAAGCAGATTTCCTCTGATTTGTACAACAGCACTGGCAAGTCTCCGATCAAGCTCACCGTGGTACAGAAGGCTCAGGTGCCGACCAGCCAGAGCTCCCCGAACATCCCGCTGTATCTGGCCGCCGGCCTGGTGCTCGGCGTGATCGTCGCCGTGGGCGTCGCCCTGCTCAAGGATATTCTCAACACCAAGGTGGATACCACCGAGGATGTGCGCGAGGCGCTGCACGCTTCCTCCCTTGGCACCGTACCGTCCTCGGCCATGTTGGATGACAGCCGTCCGGTCGTAGTGGCTCAGCCTGCCGGCAGCGAGACCGAAGAGTTCCGCCGTATCCGCACGAATCTTTCCTTCCTCACCACCACCGCCACGGAAGGCCACGGCCGACTGCTGGTCATCACTTCCACCGACCCGTCCGAAGGTAAGACCACGGTTTCCTCCAACGTGGCTGCGGCTCTGGCGGAAGAAGGCAAGAGCGTGCTGCTCATCGATGCCGATCTTCGCCACCCCTCCGTGGCCCACAAGTTCGGCATCGAAGGCCATGTGGGCCTGTCTCATGTGCTGTCCCGCCAGGCTTCTCCGGCCGATGTCATCCAGAAGTATTGGAAGGCGAATCTGCACATCCTGCCTGCCGGCAAGCGCCCGGCCAATGCCAGCATCCTGCTGAACTCCGATATTATGCGCGAGCTGGTTGAACAGGCCCTGACCCAGTACAACTACGTGATCATCGATACCGCTCCGCTCTCCGTGGCCAGCGACGCCATCGTGTTCGGTCGCATGGCCGGCGGTCTGGTGCTGGTCACCGGTAAGGGTGTTGTGGAGAAGAAGGAGCTGGAAGGCACGGCCACCGCATTGAAGACCGCTGAGGTTCCGGTGCTGGGCTACATCTTCAACTTCGCCGATCCGAAGAAGATTCATTCCAAGAATTACTACTATTACTATTACGAGAATGGCGAGAAGCGCAATTCCCGCAAGGGCAAGAAGCATAAGTAAGTATTAGAAATTCAAATAGGAAACCCCGCGCAATAATATGCGCGGGGTTTCCTATTTGAAGCTGTCTCTAGGCAATCGGAATAATCACTCAGCTGCTTCGGTCTCAGCCTCGGCGGCCTTCTTACGACCACGACGCTTCATAGTGCCGGCCACAGCATCTTCAATATTGAAGATCACCGTCTTGTCTTCCGGGTAGACCGCACCCTTCACCGACTGATAGGCGATTTCGCCTTCCGGGGCTTCCGCCAAGGTGAAGTGCTCAAGCAGTGCGGCTACCAGCACTGCATCCTTGATGCTGACCGAAGAGGTCTGCTTGTCTTCGGACTTGCTGAACTTCAATGCATTCGTAGCCTTGGCCGTGGTAGGAGTCACGGCAACCTGCTTGGTCTTCTCATTAATGAGGATTTTCACATAGGCCGGGTACCCGAGTTCGGCAGCGGTAGCCTTATTGAACTTCACGGCCGATGCGGTAATGGTCATTACCGTTTTGCCAACCGGCTTGGTCAAATTAATCTCTTCAAAACCCTGAATCAGTGACGCCATTATTCCTCCTATAAACGTGCAATGTTTTGACATATTGAAGGCAAAACATCGTAATAAATATCGCTTTTATTGTAACCTATAATTCATGTAATTACTAACGTAATTATTGACCTATTTTTACTAATTTATTAATGATTTTCCACTGTATTAAGCGCTCACCAAAACGTATCGACAAAGCCGTTCTGGTCTTAACTGGAATATCGTGCCCATATTCCCCACCGATCTTTCGCCATTGGTAAAGAAATCTAGTATGTTATCCCATATCCTTTGTCCGGGGCTTATCGCTGAATAGACTGACATTCTGGAATATTGTGAGTAAGCCATCGTAAGAAACGAGAAGAGACATGGGTTCAGAGGAACATCCTGAGTTGAATGCCGACACCCCAAAGGATACGGCGCCCAGGGACATCGTTGATACCTTCTGGGATATCCCGCCTATTTCTTTTGATGAGAACGCCAAGCCCATTACTGCCACTCCATCAGGCGACGATGCAGCATCCAAGCTCAAGCAGGAACCGGGTTCTTTCACGGCACCAAGCTTTGACGATATTCTTCAATGGCCCTCCACCGGAACCGCAACACCGGCAAACAACGCCCAGCCCATTGATGCGCCGAATTTCCCAGCGACGGGAAACAACCATGGCGGAGCGGCCAACGCGACTAATGTCGCCGAAGTCCCCGGCAAGCCTGACAACGCCGCTGACAAGCCGCAGGCAGTTCCTCCCTTGTTCGCTCCGGTCCCATCGACACCCAACACCACCTCCGCTCGCGGAACCGATGATTTGGACATCGATTTCAGCGCCATCGAGCAGAAACCGACACCTGTTGAAGCGCCAAAGCCATCAGCAACCGCCGAACATGCCACGACCAAGCGCGGAAATAAGTCGAAGGTCATCGCCACTGCCGTAGTCGCCGCAATAGTGGCTTCCGGCGCTGCCGTTGCAGGCGGCTTATGGTGGCGCGCGCAGCAGGATGATCAGGAAACGCAACGCCTGCATCAGAGCGCGTTGACTCAGTGCACTGCTGCGGTCAGCGATTACGCTACCGCGCAGAAAGCCTTGTCCAAGGCGTTGACTGACGCGAAGGGCGCTCAGGCAATCACCGCCGATCAAGTTGCCGATGCTTCCACTGTGGATGCACTAGCCAAAGCTATTGCCGCAGTGAAGACTGCGCAGACCATCGAATGCGAGTCTTCAGCGTCCACGCAGCAATTGCAGCAGTTTACGCAAAACGCCAAGGATCAGACCAAGACCGCGAAGAGCGATACCAAGACCATTACCGATGCCGTGCAAGCCGTCAATACCAGCAAGAGCGCCAAGGACGTGGCCAATGTGCAGCAGACGTTGCAGGACAAGGTCGCTGAGGCACAGACACTGTTGACGAACAGCTGGGGTCTTGTTGAGAACAACCAGACGCGCATCGATCTGGAAGCCGCCATCAATAACGCCAACACCGTCCTTGAACAGCAGGCCAGCGACACCCAAGCCATGCAGGATGCGGTAACCGCACTGGATACCGCCACGCAGGAGGTCAACACCTCCATGGCCAACTACTCCGCTGCCGTGGCCGCGCAGCAGCAGTATGCTCAGCGACGTAGTACAACTGATACAACGTCCATCCCTGACTCCACCACTACAGACACCAGCGGCGATGAGGAAACCAAACAAGAAAGCACTACAACTCCTCAGACAACTCCTCAGACAACTCCTCAGACAGATCCGGAGTCCTGAAATATGGAGCATCGCAAAAAACTTGGCTCCTCTCTCCGAGGGGAGCTGCCAGCACAGCTGACTGAGGGGGAGCAACTTCAGCAAGAATAGTAGTGTGCCGGTGCCATTCACATATCAATGGCACCGGCACACTACTATCTAGACGCTTATTTACTACTTACTTCCCTTGCGTCTCACGCTTATACTGCGCAAAAACCTTCACTCCATAAGCCATCGCGCATAAGCCTGCAATCGCGGCCAATAGCACAGCCGTGCTCACGCCAGTGGAGGCGAGCACACCGGTCGGCTGTGCAGTGGCGTTGGTCGTGGCGCCGCCATTGCTGTCATTGCCGTCATTTGCGGCGGTTTGCTTCACCGTGTTGTTGCCTGTTGCACCATCGCTCTTCGGCTGATCGGTCTTGCCATGAGACGCATCGTTCTTGTCCGTGGAGCCATTGCCCGAATCGCTATTGTTTCCACTGTTCGAGGAGCTATTGTCGTTCTTCGAATTGCCGGAGAGTACTCCCAGAATATCGTTATTCCACTTCTGCAGGGAAGACAGAAAATCCTCATGGTCTTGCTTGAGCTAATCATGGTCGTTCTTGATATTCTGATGAATCTGGTCAAGATGCTTCTGTGTATTCTGAGCATCCTGATGCAACGTGTCATGCGTGTCCTGCAAACGATCATGCGCATGATCAACAGCACCCTTGATATCATCGTGCGTCTGCTGCGCATCCTGCCAAGCCTGTTCGTTGTGCTGGCGGATGTCATTCGCATCATCATGCGCCTGCTGATGCAGATCTTCCGCATGCTGCTTCGCAGTGTCAAGGTCTTGCTTGATCTGACCGTTCGTCTGATGAATATGGTTCAGGGCGTTGCTCACATCTTCCGGTACCGTGCCGCTGATGTTGGTCTGGCCTTCAATGTCAATGGTGGTGTCCGCGAATGCGCTTGTTGGAAGCGCTCCCGCAAATCCGAATACACCAGCTGCCACGGCTATTGCCGCAATAATCTTCTTCTTACGCACTCTCATCACCCCGCACTATTCCAACGGTTTCCGCTTATATGGCATCCGCGGCATACGGGCACTTCTCCCCCATTACACCGTTCACCCAGCATCATAGGTCGATGAGTCTCAAGCGTATATCGACAGATATACGTCAAGCCGCCTAATTACCGCATTGCCACCTACCCACCAACCGGCATCCGGCACTGCCTCGTATGCAAAAATGTTAGCTTTATCTAACATTTCACATAATGTAAGTTTTATCTAACATTTTTACCGATACTTATGTTATGATTTTCTAACAAAGAAGACAATGTTAGATAATCCAAACAAAAGGAATTTATGCGTATCTCCAGCAGCATCCGTTCTATGCGCCAGATATCAACAAGTCTGCGAGATGCGCGCATCGTCAAAGGTCTCACTCAAGCTGAACTCGCCGAGCTGACCGGGCTCACCCGCCCTTGGATCAATCAATTCGAGCAAGGCAAAATCATGAACGCCAGCTTCAGCCGAATACTCCTGATGTGTCGCGTGCTCGAGGTTACTTTTACAGTCTCTTATGACGTTCCCAAAGCCGAGGAAGATTCCGCAGGAAATGAATCGTCAGCAAATCAGGAAGTAGCACCATCATTAGCCCACAGTCTTGCATTATCAACTGATGCACTTGACGCTCTTCAGAAGGTCGTGCAATCGAACATGCCCGGACTGCAACCGCAAATACTTGCATCGGCGTCGAAATATCTTAGCTCGCTAAACGATTTTTCGTTATCTAGTGAATCCAAAGTACTCCCCGATGACGCCCTGAACACCGACAGCAAGGAAAGCGAGGAAGCCACCCATGACTAAAGTCAAAGCGCTTACCGTCCTCCTGGAAGGAATTCCCATCGGCGTACTCGAGGAAGACGCCACAGGCAAGCACTCTTTTACCTATGACCTAACAAGCCCAAGCAACGCTCAGCTTTCGCTGTCCATGCCCAGGCGTGCACAGCCATGGAAAGGTTTGCCCGTTGAAGCCTACATTGATGGCATTCTGTGCTTTACTCGTCTAATCTTGCATCGTAGCGCGCGATGAGACCTTGCTGCACACGCTCAAACTCGGGAATATAGTCAGTAATTACAGTGTCTACAAGGTGCCTGGCTCGCTCCTCGTCGTAGATATGCGCGGAATCATTGCGGTCGCGCAGCATACGGAGCCACAGAGTTTCATCCATGAAATCGTAGTACTGGAATGCCGTCTTAATCACATCCCTAGGAGACCCGGAAGCGGAAACGGGATCCCCCTCATAAGCCAGCAGTGTTTTGAATAGCTTCCATCCCAGTTCGAATTGCAGCTCGAACTTATCGATAATGCCGCTTTGGATGAATTCGTTACTCAAGTCCTGCGATGGCGCCTGCTGTAACGAACGCAATGCGGATGCATAATTCTCATACTTTTTCATAGAGTATCTTGCCTTCGCTCTTGATCTGCTCTCTCAGGGATTCGGAAATGGGTGCGTCTAAGTTAATCACATCCACTTTCAGCAACGACCAAAGATCATCCTGAAGATGCCTTTCCAATCCGTCGAAATCGGAACACCCAGCCACGGCAAGGTCGATGTCGCTTTTCGGCCGATTGGTACCTTTTGCGCGCGAGCCAAACAGCAATACCTTGCGCGCGTTAAATTCCGCAGCGAACAGACGGATCTGGGCATATACATCCTCAATGGGAACCCTCATTACGCCTCCAGACCACATATGACTCGCGATATGACTTGCCGTTATCGCCATCATACGACCGATTCGGCATGATTGAGCACCTATCGACAGTCCAAACTCGAATGCAACCGATTAACCATTTCGTGATTACCTTAATCGTGACATAGTTAAACATGGCGACATTATTGGTAGTGCACAAGATCTTGGGCACTCCCCCCATAAACATTACCGAACATACAGCGTAAGGTCCGTAAGGCCATAAGACAGTGGGGCGGCGGAACCGTTGAAGTTCCGCCGCCCCACTGTCTTATGCGCGCCTTACATAGGCCTCATACACATACCCACTGAGAATCAATATTCGTTGGGGATGAGCACTACTTTGCCGTCGGCGACGTCTTTGAGGTGCTTGCCGTAGGGACTCTTGCCGTAACGCTCGGCGGACTCCAAGAGCTCGTCCTTGCTGATCCAGCCGTTCTCGTATGCGATCTCCTCCACGATGGCGATGGGCAGGCCCTGGGCGCGTTGCACGGTGCGCACGAACTCACCCGCTTCGTACAAGGAGTCCATCGTGCCGGTGTCCAGCCAGGCGTAACCACGGCCAAGCGTACGCACGTTGAGGGAGCCGTCCTCGAGGTACATCTTGTTCAAGTCGGTAATCTCCAGCTCGCCACGGGCGGAGGGCCTGACCTGCTTGGCGAACTCGGTGACACGCTCATCATAGAAATACAGCCCCGTCACCGCATAGTGCGACTTCGGCTGGGCGGGCTTCTCCTCGATGGAGACGGCCTTCTTGTTCTCGTCGAACTCCACCACGCCGTAACGCTCCGGATCATCGACATAATAGCCGAACACGGAAGCACCCTCGCCGTTCTCCGCCTTGGCGACGGCCTTACGCAAAGCCGCTCCGAGGCCGTTGCCGTAGAAGATGTTGTCGCCGAGCACGAGGGCGCAGGGCTCGCCGGCGATGAACTCCTCGCCGAGGATGAACGCCTGGGCCAGGCCGTCCGGACTGGGCTGCACCTTATAACTGA
>NZ_WBVS01000009.1 GCF_009193305.1 Bifidobacterium cebidarum
TCAGTTATAAGGTGCAGCCCAGTCCGGACGGCCTGGCCCAGGCGTTCATCCTCGGCGAGGAGTTCATCGCCGGCGAGCCCTGCGCCCTCGTGCTCGGCGACAACATCTTCTACGGCAACGGCCTCGGCCGCACGCTGCGTAAGGCGGCCTCCGTGGAACATGGTGCCACCGTGTTTGGCTATTACGTGGATGATCCCGAGCGCTACGGTGTGGTGGAGTTCGACGAGAACAAAAAGGCCGTCTCCATCGAGGAGAAACCGGAGCATCCGGCCAGCAACTACGCGGTGACCGGCCTCTACTTCTACGACGAGCGCGTCACCGAGTTCGCCAAGCGGGTCAGGCCATCCGCTCGTGGCGAGCTGGAGATCACCGATTTGAACCGCATGTATTTGGAGGATGGCTCCCTCAACGTACAGACCCTCGGACGAGGCTACGCCTGGCTGGATACGGGCACGATGGACTCCCTGTACGAGGCCGGCGAGTTCGTGCGCACCGTACAGCGCGCCCAGGGCCTGCCCATCGCTGTTGCTGAGGAGATCGCGTACGAGAACGGCTGGATCAGCAAGGACGAGCTCCTCGAATCCGCCCAGCGCTACGGCAAGAGCCCCTACGGCAAACACCTCAAAGACGTCGCCGACGGCAAAGTCATTGTAAAGCGGCAAGATTGATTTTGACTGTGATATGTGGGCAGTTCGATAAGTATTGAAGTATCGCTGTAACAATCTGTTTCGGCAGGGTTACTAGTAGGGTAAGACTACTATGCCAATGCTTCAGGCCTGTTGCACAAGGGAGGAACGTTGAAGCTGTTTAGTAAGAGGAACCGTGTGCTATTGCATGAGCTGACGGTCACCGATTTCAAGTTGCGCTATCAGCAGTCTGCACTCGGTTACCTGTGGTCAATTCTTAAACCACTCATGCTTTTTGCTGTGATGTACGTCGTGTTTGCCAAGTTCTTGGCAATGGGCGGAGACATCCCCAATTATGCTGTCTACCTGTTGGCTGGTATCTCGTTCTGGACGTTCTTCGCTGAAGCAACGACACAAGGTCTTCAGGCTATTGTGTCGCGTGGTGATTTGATCCGTAAAATTAACTTTCCTAAGTATATTATCGTTCTTTCTGGAACGATTTCAGCGCTTATCAACTTATTCTTTAACCTTCTTGTGGTGCTGGTATTCGCGGTACTGACAGGAGTGAAATTCCGCTGGACTATCTTGTTGCTTCCATTCAACATTCTTGAAATGTACTTACTCGCATTGGGCATTGGCCTATTGCTGGGATCTCTGTTTGTGAAATATCGTGACGTAGGATATCTCTGGGAAGTGGCCCTGCAGCTGTTCTTCTATGGAACGCCTATTATTTATCCAATTACGATGGTAAGTGCTACGCATCCGTTTATGGCAAAGTTACTGATGCTGAGTCCGATGGCGCAGGTTATTCAAGATATCCGATACAACTTAGTGACGGATTACACACAAACGTTGTGGTCTATGTGGGGGACTCCGCTTATTGGCTTGATTCCTGTAGGTATTGTGCTGATTGTATTAGCTTTTGGAGCTTGGTACTTCGGAAAGAGCTCTAAAAAGTTTGCTGAGGTGATGTGACGATGTCTATCGATTCTAAGAATAATAAAGAAGTTGCAATCCAGGTTTCTCACGTTTCCAAAAGCTTTAAACTTCCGTTGGAAAGAGCATCTAGCCTGAAACAGGCTATTTTTAATGCAATAAGTGGGAAAAAAGGATACGAGGAACATCAGGTTCTTCGTGACATTAGTTTCACCATTAACAAGGGCGACTTCATTGGTATTGTCGGCAGGAATGGTAGTGGCAAGAGCACGTTGCTGAAACTGATGGCACAGATTTATTACCCGGAAAAAGGTGATATTACCGTTAATGGTGTTCTCGTGCCGTTCATTGAGCTTGGTGTTGGTTTTAGCCCTGAACTTACTGGTCACGATAACGTCTACCTCAATGGTGCTTTGATGGGTTTTTCCACAAAGGAAATCGATGCTATGTATGACGATATCGTCGATTTTGCTGAGCTGGGCGAGTTCATGGAACAGAAAATCAAGAATTACTCCAGTGGAATGTTAGTCCGTCTTGCGTTCTCCATGGCGATTAGAGCTCAATCAGACATCCTTCTACTCGACGAAATTCTTGCTGTTGGAGATGAGGCTTTCCAACGCAAGTGTTATGCGTATTTTGCTAAGCTTCGTCGCGAGAAGAAAACCGTTATTCTTGTGACACATTCCATGGATTCAGTTCAGCGTTTCTGCAATCGTGCAATTTTGATTCACGATGGTGATTTAAAAATTGATGGATCTCCACTGGAGGTTGCTCAAGCGTATCAAGAGCTCAACAATCAACGTCTTGATCTTGCGGATTTGGAGTCGCAATTCTCTGGTGCTAGTGATGAATCAGGACGTAATCATGAGCTAGAAGAAGCTAATCGGCAGCGTCGAGAAAATGTGGATATAGCCGTTTCTCATAGCATTAGTGCCGACAAGCTTATATTCGATATTGATTTGATACCGAAGCGTACCTTGGAAGACGCCGTGCTGACGTTTGTGATTAATAGTGAAGTGGGTGAAATTGTTTTTCGTGTGGCGTCAGATGATAAAAACGTCAATCAACCTATAGATTTCACTGAAGGCCACGATTCGCACGTTCATCTTGAAGTCGATAATATCTTCCCCAACGGAATCTTTTCCGTACAGGTTGCCGTCAAAAAAGCGGACCGTAGTGACAATTATCTGATGGCTAATAATGTGCTTCTTTTTGAGGTACATGCACCTGTTGATGTCAGCCAGAATTGGAAGCCTCCTTTCCGGTTCGCTGTTACTCCGAAAAAGGACTGATTATGAAGTACGGCCTTTTCTCTTATGAGACCGAAAACATCGGTGATGAGATTCAGAGCATTGCAGCCAGAAGATTTTTGCCACGCGTAGATAGTTATGTTGATCGCGATTATGTAGGTCAATGGGAACCGAAAGATGATATCAAAATCATCATGAATGGATGGTATATGCATTCTCCATATGCATGGCCGCCTAAAACTTCGGTGATAGACCCATTATTGATTTCGATGTATATTGATCAGGCTGATCAACGAGTGGGTGATGCATTTTTCTCAAGTGAAAGTATTGCTTATTTAAATAGTCATGGACCTGTTGGCGCAAGAGATTTGTCGACATTGGATTTTCTGAAGAAGCATGGAATCGATTCATATTTTTCGGGTTGCATGACGCTGACCTTGCAGGCTGATCCTCAAGTAAAGAAGCAGGATTTTGTCTTAGCGGTTGATTTGCCGAAGCCTGTAGTTGAAATGTTGCGTAAGAAGACAAACCGTCCCGTAATCGAATCGTCTCCATATTTTGATGCCAATATGAGTCGAGATGACCGTTTTCAGTTGGCGGAGTATTTCCTATTCCTGTACCAGTCTGCGCATGCAGTTGTCACTACTCGTCTTCATGCCATGCTGCCATCGCTTGCTTTGGGAACACCTGTTTTTTTGATTATGGATCATCTCAAATATGATTCTCGACGGTATGCAGGACTCGATAATCTTGTTAATAAAGCTACAGATGTGGATTATTTGAATAATTATGAATTATTCAATGTAGATAATCCGCCAGCAAATCCTGATGAATATCTCTCATTGCGAGAGAAACTAATAGCTAACGCGTCTGCCTTCACCGGCTTTAACAATGATATAACATTCCGCACGGTCGACTTCTCAAACATAGCGACCAATACAGCATATGTGCGTCTTTTTACGCGTGGTTTCCATTCCCTGAATGAGGCATTGCTATTAGCAGGAGATAAAGCTTGGTTGCAAGAAAAGTATGATGATTTGCAGGCCCGCTATGCTGATTTGCAGGTTCGCTATGATATTTTGCAGCAACGCGATGCGAATGAGAGCAGTATGCTACGGGCACAAATTGATGCGATTTACCAATCTCGAACTTGGAAAGCAGGGCGGATGGTATCAGCGCCCATTCGTTTTGCCAGAAAAATTATTGGGAAGTGAATATGAGATATATTGTAGCTTTTTTCCAGTATCTTCGACATAATGGGCTAAAAGTAGCAGTGGCTCGTACTTTTAGTTTCGTCAAACGTAAAATCAAACGTACTCCTGTGGTCCAAAATGTTGCTGTCAAGCGTCCTATTGACGTGATGACGTCTGCTGAGGATGTTGTAGCAGCAGATTTTGTCGCTCATCCGTATCAAGCGCCTGCCAAGGTAGCGAAAGATAAACTCAATATCGGTTGGGTATTGTCTCCTATCAGCATTGGCAGCGGCGGTCAGCATACCATTGCGCGTTTTGCCAAGTCTCTGCAAGAACGTGGCCATAATGTCACATTCTTTATCTATGAGAGTATTGCTAAGCAGCCTGCAGAGTATTCGCATCAGCTCCTTAAAGAGCATTTTGATATTGATGTGAAATGTGTGCCTGTCAAAGATATCGACAAGATTGATCTCGATGTGCTGTTTGCCACCGGCTGGGAAACCGCATATCCGGTATTCAATATGAAGACCAATGCACACAAGATGTATTTTGTGCAGGACTATGAGCCGTTGTTCTATGGCATGGGATCTAAATCAGTTCTCGCCGAAAACACATACCGCTTCGGTTTCTATGGCGTTACCGCTGGTCGTTGGTTGACCAAGAAAGTTGGTGAGTTCGGTATGCCGGCCGATTACTTCGACTTTGGGGCCGATCTTGACATCTACAAGCCTAAGATCCAAACACCTAAAAAGAAGCAGATTTGCTTCTACGGTCGACCGGTCACCGAGCGTCGTGCTTTCGAAATCGGTGTACTTGCATTGGCGAAATTCCACCAGATGCATCCCGAGTACAAGATTGTATTCTTTGGATGGGATGTGTCCGACTACGACATTCCGTTCCCCTACGAGAATCGTGGCATCGTCAACCCTGCGCAACTTGCACAGATTTACCACGAATCCCAAGCATGCCTTGTGCTTTCCCTAACCAATGCTTCTCTGTTGCCGCTTGAGCTGCTTGCCGCGGGATGTGTGCCGGTAATGAATGACGGCGACAATAATCGCATGGTCATCGGTGAGAACCCTGATATCGTATATACGCTTGATTCTCCGATTGAACTTGCTCACGGGCTCGACGAGGTTGTTAACGATCCGGATATCGAAGCACGTTGTCAGCGCATCTCCAAGCGAGCGGAAAGCTCCTCTTGGGATGCCTCGTACGATAAGTTCGAACAAATAATTCTCCGAGAGGCCACCACTCAGCATCATGACTGATATCAAAGCCACCGTTTTTATTCCCACGTATTACGGCGAAGACAATTTGGATGAGTTATTCACTGCGCTGTCCACGCAGAAAGTTGATTTCGAATACGAAATTCTGGTGATTGATACCAGTTCCAAGGACCGTACTCCTGAAATCATTAAGTCTTGGGAGCCAAAGTTTAAACATTTCCGGTATGAGACCATTACCAAGCCGGAATTCTCGCATGGTCGAGTACGCCAGCAGGCGGCTGAGAAGGCTCGTGGCGAATATGTTGTCTACCTCACTCAGGATGCGACGCCAGCTCATGACCGATGGCTGTATGAAATCATTCAGCCTCTAGAACGTTTCCCGCAGGTTGTTGGTGTCATGGGCAAGCAGGACCCCCGTGCTACTGCGTTGCCTCTGCTAAAAGAGGAAATCATTCGTACCTTCAAGCAGTTCGGGCCGGACTTTGGCACTACGCTGTTTTATGAGGATGATTTTATTGATTCGCAGCAGCTGTTCGATTTGGTAACGTTCTATTCCGACGTGAACTCCGCCGCACGTAAGTCTGTGTTGCTTGGTGATGTGCCGTATCAAGACATTCCATATGCCGAAGACCAGAAATTTGGTGAAGATCTTATTCGTCATGGTTATATGAAAGCGTACGCGCCGCGTGCAAACGTATGGCATACGAATGAAATCAAACTTCGTGACTACAAGAAGCGCATGTTCGACGAAATCGTTGGTGTCCGTCGTGTGGGTAAAACGATGGATCCTATTTCTATCCCGTTTGTCATTAAACAAGTCATTCGAGCTGTAACACTAGGAAGTCTGTTCATTCTGAAAGATCACCAGTATACGTGGAAGCGCAAGCTCTATTGGTTGGCTCTCAATCCGCTGTTTGTTATTGAAAAGTGGAAAGGCGTCCGTGCTGCAATCGCCGTTGATCTGGACGATGAACAAACGATTGTAAAGCAGTCGTTGGAAAGTAATGAGGCAATTGCTCACGGGAAACAATGATTTCGTTGTGATGAAAAGGATGAGGATAATGAAAAAACTTGATAATTTCCTCAGGCGGTGGCCCATAACGGTTTTACCACTATTATGGGTACTATTTTCAATACTGAATGTGCTTGTAAATTGTATTCCGGATCGATTGGTAAAAGGATCTATTGCGTCAGGGATTGCCCAGATAAAAACAGAAGGGGCACACCCATGGATTTTCTTCACACCGCAAAGTCAACTTGATAGTTTTACTGATAGCATTATGCTGCAGCAGTCGCAAAGAACGAGTAATTGGAATGCAGTAACAGCATATTTTACTAATCGAGAAAAATGGGTGAGTTTGGAAAGTAGCGCTATACATAATCCGGTTTATGCCGCTTTCGCAAATCAAGGATATCCCAGATACTGGCACGGATATGCTATTATTTTAAAACCATTACTAGTTTTTTTCAATTATAGTGCTATCCGTATTATTTCTTTTATTATTTTAGCTTTCTTAATTTGTATTGCTTTTGGCGTTGTAAAAGAAAGATTCGGAATTATCGCTGCTCTTTGTTTTACAACTACGCTGTCTCTGATTAATATATTTGCTGTACCGATGTCGTTGGTGTTTAGTCCTGTTACATATATTACATTGTCCAGTATATGTATGATTCGGATTTTTGATTCACAAGATTATCGTGTTCTTGCTTTCATGGTAGTTGGTGCAATCACTAACTATGTTGATTTTTTGACATTCCCTCTTCTGACACTTTGTATTCCGCTCATTTTTTGCGTGATGCATGATGCGTTATGTGATACAACAACTTTATTCCGTCGTTTCTTTACAGTTATTTATTCTAGCTTAATGTGGCTAATTGGATATTCTTCAACATGGATAATGAAATGGGTTATTTCTAGTCTTGTTATTCGTGAAAATGTCATTTCAGATGCAATTCACAGTATTATGGTTAGAAGTGATACCGGTGGAGTTAATGAGGCCCATGGTGTGACTTTTAATAAAGCGGAGATTATTCAAAATAACTATAACTGCATTATGAGTAACGTGCCGAAAAGAATGGTTTTTCTGTTTTTCTTTGTAATTGTTTCTCTGCTGTGCTTGAAGTTCATAAAAGAGGGAGGCAATATTAGGATATTGGGGAGTAATATATTGTCGGGGCTTCCTGTTCTGCTTATTGGCGTCGCTCCTATTGTGTGGTATGCAGTTTTAGCTAATCATTCTGCAATTCATATGGAATTTTATGCATATAAAGATGCTGCAATTACTATCATGAGTCTTTTAATGTTTATTGTTCTCATGTTTGCTTCTCCTAATATAAAGAATCAACATCAGGATATTGACTTTAAAAATGGTTGATATTTGTATCGGGATGTTGCTTTATAAAACTTTTTTAGAGTCTAATAAAAAGCTTTATAATTTGCAATTCCTATCGTGAACTGATTTTCGTACATAAGATAGATATTGTATAAGATAGGTATTGTGTAATCATGGAGTGATTGTGCAATACCTATCTTATGTTTATTTCATATTCTTAATTCGCCTATCGTAAATAGCTTTTTCCGATAGGCGAATTTGGCGTATCATTGCGCATTTGATTCTGTTTGAATTAGAGAGTTGTCTAATAAGCTCTTGAACAAGAATTTTATCGGATTCATATTGCTGATGATTGTGCGGTTCATGGATGTGTGGAGCTTTCGCTTCGGCGTGGAATTCACTGACTAGTGTGTAGTAGCTGCGCATCGGAGTTACACCATGTCGTAAGCAGAGCTTGAAATTACTTGCGGAAGCTGTGATGTGATCATGATGGAACGAGAAGTCACTTTTTTGATGCGTCACAGATTCCGGGTGCTGCAGCCAGTTATAGAGATTGATATCGATATCTGCGACCTTATTTATCCGAACATATAGCTTTCCTGCAATCGCTGTATCCTGCGCATACATGCCTTCCGGGAAGCGGATGCCGTCCCAGAGTTCGCGCTTGTAGAGGCGGCACCAGTTGGCTTCATTGAAGTAGCGGGCCTCGGTATTGCGGCCGAGCTTATCGCCAATCAGGCGCAAGCTCTTGCAGAACACGGTTTGGTAGGCGGCGAGCGGATGCTCGAATACGGTGATCTTGCCGGGTGTTTTGGCGCCTTGAGCAGCTTCGGCGGCCACCGTCTCCAGCTGGGAGACGCCGAACTGACGCCAGCGTGCCTTGCTCATATCCGCGCCGGTGCTTACGAGCGCGTGCAGCAGGTATTCGATGTTGCGGCGGTCAAGGATATCGTCGTTGTCAGAGAAGGCGATGTATTCGCCATGAGCCGCGTCCAAACCGGCATTCTGTGCCTTGGAAATACCGCCATTCGTCTGGTGAATCACTGTCACGCGTGGATCCTGAGCGGCGTAGGCATCGCAGATGGCTGGGCTGGAATCCTTGGCGCCATCGTCCACCAGAATCACTTCCAGATTTGTATACGACTGCCCCAGAATCGAATCCACGCAGTAATGCAGGTATTCCTCGGCGTTATACACCGGCACAATGATGGAGACGAGCGGTTGAGACTGCGGCATGATTCCTCATATTCCTTGTATGAAGTCATCACTTGTCCGGCTATGTCGTGGACGGACAAGTATACAAAAGCAGATTTTAATAAATAGTATTATATAGCTAGTTATTGAGTGTCGGAGGATAATATGGCTAATCGAACATACACATTGAATGAAGTGTCTGAAATGTCCGGCATTTCCCAAGCGGCGTTGGCCAAACGTATCGGTCGCGGTCGATTGCCTGCCACCAAAGATGCAAGCGGGCGTTGGATTGTGGACGAGGAGACCTATCGAAAGCTGGAAAAAAAGCAGGTTAACAAGTCTTTGCTTGAAGAAGCGATGTCGAGGAAGCTGGAGGATGAGTCAGATACTGCGGATGCTACCGGTGAGCTAGGTGTTTTGCAGCAGCGTCTCAAGCTCAAGCAATTTGAAATCGAGCACAAGCACGAGGAAATTGCCGCCATCGAAGAACAGGTGGCTCTGCTGAAAGAACTGATAGCGGCCAAAAAGAAACTAATGTCTTTGTAGCCGGACAAGAGTCAAAGACAATTGTGACACATGTTCGGTTGTCTCATACAAGCTTTATCCTTATAAGTACAGCATTCAGTTGCTGTTGAATTTTGCCAGTGCTTCTGCGGTTGCACTGGAAGTGGGAGCCGGAGACACCCTGCAGGAGCAGGGCCCGGCTCCTGCGCTATCCGGCAACATTCATTTCCATAGGCGTCATAAATCACAATGGATTACGTCTATGCATTCATTGAACTGATTCAGTGTATCTAAGAAGTTTCTTTCTGCATAGGTGAGTTGTGGCCTGAGCAATAGCTCGGCAGCGTCGCCATAAGCTCCAAGTATCTGATCCGGGAGCCAAAGTCCAGCATTGGAGTGTCCCGGTTGATGAGATATGCGAAAATCGTTGGGAATCCAATGCTTGCAACGAAGCTGCTTAACGAATTGCACTTCTCTTTCGTCCTGCGCTTTTGAACGGCTTTCCAAAAGCAGATTATGAATATCATGCTGTCCTTCAAGTCCTGGGATAAGCTGTTCTAAACATTTTCTTCGGGCATGTTCCTCCTGTTTGCCTGACGTTGGCAATGGCGAAGCTTGAATAATGATTGGGGTTATGCGCTGATTGGAAAACAGACTAGACAATATGTCCATAACCTGAATTTTGTCAGCTGTTCGCAGTGTCGACCAGTGGAGTTTGCTGTCACCAGAGTGTTTTAGGGGCTCCAATATGCGACGGATTTCAGACTCCGCAAGAGATGTAATGCAGACGCCAATGAGGTACATCGGCATGATGACATGCCTGTGGTGGACGCTTTCGTCCCCGTATGCTGTCGGAGTCATATCTAGGCTCACCTCGTGTTGTCGGACGCCTGTCGAGAGTATTGCCGCTGTTTTTCTTCGATGAGCTCTTGGGCCAGCGCAATGCTTTCATTGATGGCCTTAAGCTGGTCTTTTTTTGCCTGAACGTAGTATGTGAGAAGACGAATTTCCGGAGAATCGACAGTGTGATCTACTCCGGAAATGGAAGCTGGATTGGTTTCTACTGTGCCAGTGGTGGTGACGCCCGGCTGGTCAGTATTGCTGTCATGGTCGGCAATGTCGGAATCGGCGGCATGGTGTTCGCCGGTCTTGCGGGCGCCGGAGAATATTGTGTCGGGCGTGACAGCGTCTCGTGGGATAAGCCACCTATCTCCCTGTTTGACACCTTTCAAGGTTCCGCGAGATATACGTTTTCTAAGGCTCTCCACGGTTTTTCCGGTCATTTCTGCGGCTTCAGCAATTGTGATATAGCCAGACATTCTCTATACTGTCCTTTCGGTCGTGTTCTTTAACTGATTTATCAGAGTACGCTGGGAGGCGGACGGGTGTCCAGTATGCGTTGGACATATCCGGTTCCGGTCCTGTCGTCCTTGTCGATGACGGTGTCCTTCGATGGCTGACTTGTTCGGACGCTGACAGCCTTTGTGGATGGTGCACTGATTGATGGTTCTCTGCAAGCCATATGTTCGAGGCCATGTTCGGACAAGATTGTCGCTGTCTGCTTTGGCCGCCGAATGCGGACGATGGTATCGATTGGCGGAGTGCCGCTGGCCGTGAGACTTTGCTCGGACAGTAATTCGACTATCTTTGCATCGCAAATATTTCCATGTAAAACAATTGATTAGCTGGAATTCCAGCCAGATTGTCTTTATTGCCAGCGTAAGTCAGCGCATCTGAGCGATATGCACTTGAGGCTGATTGTACGCGACCCCAATGCGCAAGATTCGCGACAATAAAACCAGCGTCACCCGCTACTAGAATTTTATGTGGCATAAAGGCAGCATGGAAGGTGTCAGAGCCGTCAGGGTACTGTTCTCGCAATCGGCCATAATGCTTGTTATGTCGGTTAGCGGCTCTGCGGACAGCCGCAATACGCCATCGAGGTGGAAGCTTCTTCTACATATCAACCAACGGCTTTTGCGAATATCGAAGATTTCGCTCCTGCGATAGGGGCCGATGTCAAGCATCGATTGGTCGTCTACGGTGACGAGAATGCTTTTGTGGCCGAACGCGGGAATGTCATTGGTCTTGTAATGATAGGGGCCGACTGCTGTATGGGTGAGTGTGCCAGTAGGATTTATGTGAATTGAACATTATTCATGATTGATTGGCGTGTTTGCCAATCGATGCTAAAACCAGAAGGGATTTTACACGTGACTGAATCATTCGAATACCCAGATCTGGTGATTGTTGGTGCGGGACTGTTTGGCTTGACTGTGGCGCAGCAGGCGGTGGAGCATACGAGCGCTCGCGTGCACATCATCGACGTGCGCGACCACATCGGTGGCAATGCATACTCCTACTTCGACCCGGAAACCGGTGCGGAAATCCACCGGTATGGCGCGCACCTGTTCCATACCTCCAACAAGCGCGTATGGGATTACGTGAACCATTTCACCTCGTTCACCAACTACGTGCACCGCGTGTACGCCACGCATGACGGCGAGGTCTACCCGCTGCCGATCAACCTCGGCACCATCAACCAGTTCTTCCATGCGCACTACACACCGGCCGAGGCCCAGAAGCTCATCGCCGAGCAGGCCGGCGAGCTGGCCGGCACCGATCCGGAGAACCTGAACGACAAGGGCATCCAGCTGATCGGTCGCCCGCTGTACGAGGCATTCATTAAGAATTACACGGGCAAGCAGTGGCAGACCGACCCGGCCGAGCTGCCGGCCTCCATCATCAAGCGTCTGCCGGTGCGCTTCAACTACGACAACCGTTACTTCAAGGACACGTGGGAGGGTCTGCCCGCGGACGGCTACACCAAGTGGTTCGAGCGCATGATCGACGACCCGCGCATCACCGTGGAACTTGGCGTGGACTTCTTCGATGAGTCCCAGCCGTACAACAAGAAGGCTCTGCAGGCCGCCGGCGTACCGGTGGTGTACACGGGCCCGATCGACCGTTACTTCGACTACGAGCTGGGCGACCTCAAGTGGCGTACGGTGGACTTCAAGGAGGTCCGTTACGACGAAGGTGACCACTTCGGTTGCCCGGTGATGAACTTCTCCGATGCGGACGTACCGTACACCCGCGCCATCGAGTTCAAGAACTTCAACCCGGAGCGCGCTGATCAGCAGAACCCGGACAAGACCGTGGTGTGGGAGGAATACAGCCGTTTCGCTGAGCGCGGCGACGAGCCGTACTATCCGATCAACACGGACGCGGACAAGACCCTGTACGCACAGTACGAGGCAAAGGCCGCGGCCGAGCCGAAGACCGTGTTCGGCGGCCGTCTCGGCACGTACAAGTACTACGACATGCACCAGGTGATCGACACCGCCCTGACCGCATACGAAGAGCAGGTCGCCCCGCTGCTGGCAAAGTAACAGTGTAACAGCTAGGTGCCCATTCTCTACCAGGCTGGCCGCTTCCTTGACGGGGGAAGCTGGCCGGCCTTTTTGTATGCTGAGTGTTTGATTGGCGTCATGGGGGCATGAAGCTTATGCGTCGTGGCATTGTATAGGTATGCTGGTGCTGGATGGCAATTGCGCACAAAGAAGCGCGGTGATATGAGATGCCGGACGGTACTTTGCGGAAGGGGAATTCGATGAACGAGTTGCATAAGCGTGAAGATTTAGGCGGGGCTTCTGACGAAGGGCATCAGCCCGAAACGCAGCATGAGAATCCGGCTGCGACTTCTCAGAATACGGCTTCAAATGCAGAGGCTCCATATTCACCATATGTGGCTCCAGGCATGCCGCAGGGCAACCCATATGCGAATCCGTACGCCAATCCCCATACCGCCCAGCGATACAACAGTTTTGCCGTGGGCGGCTTCGTCGCATCGTTCTTCGTCTCGATAATCGGCATTGTGTTGAGCGTCATCGGCCTGAGCGAAATCAGAAAACAGGGCGGCAAAGGGCGCGGCCTAGCCATTGCCGGAATCATCATTGGCGCAGTCAAAATCATTGCCGAAATCATTCTCATCATTGTTGTGATCATCGGTGCGGTTTCCTGGATCGAACAGGAGTCGCGCAACGGTGGATTCGATAGCTACTCCTACGAGTACAACTTTGGCGACTTAGATAGTAGCCATAGCGGCAATCGCGACCGCGGTACCGATGGACGCGATGGCTTTGATTTCGACTTTGACCTTGATTCCGGGTCTCATGGTGACTCCAAGGGGGACTCCGATGATCTGTTCGAATATCAGTACCAAGGCAATAACAGCATCACTGTCTTCGTGCAATAGCTGAACCGACCAGATGCCTCCGTGTGTTGCGGCGCACCCTTGATGCCGGGGCAAGAAAAGTACGTTTCACGCAAAAATGGTCATGCCGGCCTGAAACGCCGTAGTAGTGTTGGCCCTATGAGACTTGCACGATTTTCTCTGAATGATGCGCCGCGCTATGCCTTCGTGCAGAAGGATTCGGTTGACGGCAAAGACTACCTCATTGAACTGGACGGTCACCCGCTGGCCGGTGATCAGGTCAAGCCCACGGGCAACCGTTACGCGGTGGATGCGGACGGTGTGCGGCTGCTCGCTCCGGTCATTCCTTCCAAGGTGTACGGTCTGGCCAAGAACTACGAGGCCCATGCGCAGTTCATGCACGAAGCCGGCCACTCCGAGATCGCGCACGCGCCGGAGAACATGGTCATCTTCACCAAGCCGTCCACCTCGGTGATCGGCCCGGACGATCCGATTGTGTATCCGGCCTGCTCCAAGGATATGAACTTCGAGCCGGAAGTGGCTGTGGTGATGGGACGCATCGCCAAAAACGTGCCGGTCGAGAAGGCCATGGATTACGTGCTGGGCTTCACCTGTGTGAACGACGTGACGCTGCGCGATCTGCAGGGTCTCGATCCGACTTGGACGCGCGCCAAGGGCTTCGACACGTCCTGCCCGCTCGGCCCATGGATCGTGATGCGCGATGACCTCGATTGGAAGGACGCGAAGATCTCCTTCACCCTGAACGGTGAAGACGTGCCGATGGCGTCCGGTACCACCGCGAACCTCATCCACGGCATCCCGGAGCAGATTGCCGCGATTTCCTCGTTCTCCACGCTGCTGCCGGGCGACGTGATCATGACTGGTACCCCGAACGCATCCGGTCACCTTGACCCGGGCGACGAGACCATCGTGCACGTGGAAGGCATCGGCGACCTGCGCAACGTGATCGTGCGCGCCTGACCGGCCATGTGCTTAAGGGGCAGCAACTGCGCGTTCGGACAAATGCCGAGCGCAGTTACTGCCCCTTTTGCGTTATGAACAGGCAATAACTGCGCGAGGGGCTCGTAAATCAGCGCAGTTACTGTCGGATGAGGGCGCTGAAGCGGCAGTAACTGCGTGTGTATTGTGTTCGTACGCGCAGTTACTGCCGGTGCGTTGATTCTCCGGCGGCTCCAGAGGTTGCGAAACCGCGCTTACGCCCCCGGCAGCAGGGCATGCAGCACGGTCATGACCGCCAAACTGATGATGGCCGTCACCGTCAGTGAGAAGCCGGCGAGCTTGGCGTTGCCGGTCAGTGAATCGGTGAACTTGGTGGAGAAAATCGTGATCGGGGCGAATGCGCCCAGCACGATAATTTCGCGAATGCGCATATCGAACGGCAGCAGGAACCATGCGGCCACTGCGATGATCACGCCAAACAATGCGCGCCAGCCAATCACCTTCAGCAATTCCATACGGTCCTTGCGATTGTCCGGAATCTCCATCATCAGGCCGATCATGGCCATCGCGCAGAACGCGTTCGCATTGGCGAACGGGGTGATCAGCGTCACGATGGGCTGCGGAATCGTGATGTGCAGAAACATGAACACCAGCATCAGCATGTAGATGTCGAACGAAATCGAACCCAGGAAGTCATGGGCGATGTTGCGCAATCGCAGGCTCAACGGCAGTGACTTGAAGTTTTCGTCCATCTTGAGCAATGTGCGCGTGATGGTCAGCGAACCTGCGGTGGCCACGGTGGCATTGCCGATGTCAAGCATGATGATGGGCAGGCCGGCGGATGCGCCCATGAACGTCTGCACCACGGGCAGACAGAACGCGCCTAGGTTCAGGCCGGATGCGTTGAGCATCTGGAAGGCGCGATAGTTGCGCTCGTCGCCGTGCGAACCAAGATACACGATGAACAGTGGGGTCGCGCAGGCAAAGAATCCGAACAGCACGATCCACAGCATGCGCATGTCGTGCTTGTTGGTGGCGAACGACAGGATGATGGCGCAGGGGAGCGTCAGATTGAACACCAGGCCTTGGGCGACTTTGTAGTCGCGCTCGCCGAAGATGTGCAGGTGTTTCAGTGCGTATGGGCCCAGAATGGCGAGCAGCAGCGCGCCGGATTGGAAAATCATGAAGTTTCTTCTTGTCCCTCGGGGAATGCTGCGCGCAGTTTGAGTGGCACGAACGTTGCCCACAATAGGAGCTGCCATGCTCAATTCGCGATGAATTCAAAACTTGAGTCACCTTCGCTCAAGTTTTGGGAATAGAATGGACTTCAGGTCGGTTGAACGAGTCAGAACATGACACGAATGCCTGACTGCGGGCGTGCGGCGGATATCGATGCCGGCGGTCGCAGACAGGCATACAAGAAGACTTTGGAGGAACACATCATGGAACAGAAGTTCACCACCATGGCCCAAGAGGCCGTCGGCGACGCGATTCAGAGTGCGTCCGCCGCTGGAAACGCGCAGGTCGAGACCCTGCATGTGATGGATGCGCTGCTGCGCCAGGAAAACGGCGTGGTGCGCTCGCTGATTGAGGCTGCGGGTGGCAATGCGCAAGCCATCGGTGCCGCCGTGCGCAACGCGTTGGTCGCGCTGCCGAGCGCATCTGGCTCTACTACCTCGCAGCCGCAGGCCAGTCGTCAGCTGACCGCCGCCATCGCCCAGGCTGAGAAGGAGATGCAGCAGATGGGCGACGAATACGTCTCTACCGAGCATCTGCTCATCGGCATCGCGGCCAGCAAGCCGAACCAGTCGGCTGAAATCCTGGAGAAGAACGGCGTGACTGCCGCCGCGCTGCGTAAGGCCGTGCCGGGCGTACGCGGTGGCGCGAAGGTCACCAGCCCGGACGCGGAAGGCTCGTACAAGGCGCTGGAGAAGTACTCCACCGACCTGACCGCCGCCGCCAAGGAAGGCAAGCTTGACCCGGTGATCGGCCGCGATCAGGAAATCCGCCGTGTGATTCAGATCCTGAGCCGTCGTACCAAGAACAACCCGGTGCTGATCGGCGAGCCTGGCGTGGGCAAGACCGCAGTCGTGGAAGGCTTGGCCCAGCGTATCGTGGCCGGCGATGTGCCGACTACATTGCAGGGCAAGAAGTTGATTTCGCTTGATCTGGGCTCGATGGTGGCCGGTTCCAAGTACCGTGGCGAATTCGAGGAGCGCCTGAAGGCCGTCCTGAACGAGATCAAGAACGCCAACGGCCAGATCATCACGTTCATCGATGAGATTCATACCATCGTGGGCGCGGGCGCTGCCGAGGGCTCGATGGATGCCGGCAACATGCTGAAGCCTATGCTGGCCCGCGGCGAACTGCGCCTGATCGGTGCGACCACGTTGGACGAGTACCGCGAGAACATCGAGAAGGACCCGGCTCTGGAGCGTCGTTTCCAGCAGGTGTTCGTCGGCGAGCCGTCCGTGGAAGACACCATCGCCATTCTGCGTGGCCTGAAGCAGCGTTATGAGGCGCACCACAAGGTCACGATCGGCGATGATGCGCTGGTCGCCGCCGCAACGCTGTCCAACCGTTACATTTCCGGCCGTCAGCTGCCTGATAAGGCCATCGACTTGGTCGATGAGGCCGCTGCGCACCTGCGTATGGAACTCGACTCCTCCCCGGAGGAGATCGATGAGCTCCAGCGCAAGGTGACCCGTCTCGAGATGGAGGAAATGCAGCTCAAGAAGGCCGAAGACCCGGCATCCAAGGAACGCTTGGGCAAGCTGCAGGCCGAACTCGCGGACACCCGTGAGAAGCTCAGCGGCCTCAAGGCGCGTTGGGATGCTGAACAGGCCGGCCATAACAAGGTCGGTGACCTGCGTGCCAAGCTCGATGACCTGCGCGTGCAGGCGGACAAGTTCACCCGTGAGGGCAACCTGGCCGAAGCCTCTAAGATCTTGTACGGCGAGATTCCGTCGATTCAGAAGGAGCTCGACGCCGCCGAGAACGCGGACGCCGAATCCAAGGGCACTGGTTCCACCGACCCCGCTCAGGAGCCGATGGTGCCGGACCGTGTGGACGCCGACTCCGTGGCCGAGATTGTGTCCGACTGGACAGGCATCCCTGTGGGCCGCCTGATGCAAGGCGAAAACGAGAAGCTCCTGCACATGGAGGACTACCTCGGCAAGCGCGTGATTGGTCAGAAGGAAGCCATTGCCGCCGTGTCCGACGCTGTGCGTCGCTCGCGTGCCGGCATCTCCGACCCGAACCGTCCGACCGGTTCGTTCCTGTTCCTTGGTCCGACCGGTGTGGGCAAGACCGAGCTGGCCAAGGCGCTCGCGGACTTCCTGTTCGACGACGAGAAGGCCATGGTACGCATCGACATGTCCGAGTACATGGAGAAGGCGTCCGTGTCCCGTCTGATTGGTGCCGCGCCTGGTTACGTGGGCTACGAGCAGGGCGGTCAGCTGACCGAGGCCGTGCGCCGTCGTCCTTACTCCGTCGTGCTGTTCGATGAGGTCGAAAAGGCCAACCCGGAGATTTTCGATGTGCTGCTGCAGGTGCTCGATGATGGTCGTCTGACCGATGGCCAGGGCAGGACCGTGGACTTCAAGAACACGATCCTCATCATGACCTCCAACCTTGGCTCGCAGTTCCTCGTGAACGAGGACCTGGACGCGGACGCCAAGAAGAAGGCGGTGATGGACGCCGTGCACATGAACTTCAAGCCGGAGTTCCTGAACCGTCTGGACGACATCGTGATGTTCCACCCGCTCACCCGCGAGGAATTGGGGGGCATTGTGGACATCCAGGTCAACAGCGTGGCTCAGCGCCTGACCGATCGCCGCATCACGCTCGACGTGACCGACTCGGCCCGCGAGTGGCTTGCCAACACCGGTTACGACCCGGCGTACGGTGCTCGTCCGCTGCGTCGCTTGGTGCAAACCGAGGTCGGCGATCAGTTGGCACGTATGCTGCTGGCCGGCAAGGTTCATGACGGCGACACCGTGCTGGTCGACCAGACCGGCGGCGAGCATCTGGAGCTCTCCGCATGGGCCAGCGACCAGATCATCGGCGACGACCCGGACGTGAAGGTCGGCAACGTCTCCGAAGACAAGTGACGCTTGACGCTGTGACATGGGCATAAGCCCTGAAAATGGTGGTTGCGGGTTGCCGCAGCCACCATTTTTATGTGTTGGTCGATATCTCGCTTGGCAGGGGTACATTTCGGGTTGTGAGGACACCTATCAGCGTTGCGAGGGGTACCGAATGGTGAAATAATGCTGCGGTGATGCCGCTGATAGATGAGATTTCGCGTTCGACGTACCCCTTGTAACGTAGATAGATGTCTGAAGAGTGCGAAATGTACCCCTGCCAAGCGAGATATCGCGCAGTCGCCGAGCGTATGTTGGAACGGTACGAGCCCATGAATACTGTGGTCGGGGATTCGAAAACGCTTCGCATGTTCGTGTGAGAGAGGAGTGCCATGACCGGACGGTTCGCGCCCACGCCTTCGGGCCGTATGCACATCGGCAACGTGTATGCCATGTTGGCGGCATGGCTATCCGCCCGTTCCCGTGGCGAACGCATGCTGCTGCGCATCGAGGATGTGGATAAGCCGCGCGTCGTCGCTGGTGCCGACCAGCTGATGATGGACGACCTGCGTTGGCTGGGCTTCGACTGGGACAACGCCTCCTCGCCGATGTATCAGTCCCGTCGAACCGAGCGTTATGAATATGCGCTGAAATGCCTGAGCCGTGTGAACATCGGCGACTCATTATCCGTATCGCCGGCTGTGCAGCATGAGCATGTTTCACATGCTGTTTCACGGTCATCTGTGATGCACAGCGTGCTCTATTCCTGTTTCTGCTCGCGCGCCGACATTCGCGCCGCATCTGCGCCGAACGAGGGCGATGGATTCATGGTCTACCCCGGAACCTGCCGCCGACTGCTGCACGAGCACCCCGAGGAGGTCCAGGCGCGCCTGGACCGCGGCGATCAGCATTCCATGCGTATCGCCATGCCGCAGTCCTCGCCAGAGCGGGATGCATATTTCGAGGATTGCGTCTACGGGCCGCAACAGTACGATCTGCTGCGCGAAGTCGGCGATTCGGTAATCCGCCGTGCCGACGGATTGTTCGGCTATCAGCTGGTCGTAGTCGTCGATGACTTGGACATGGGCGTTGACGATATTGTGCGCGGGCGTGATCTGCTGCGTTCCACTGCATTGCAGATGTGGATTCGGCGCTGTCTGCTGGCCGGCGGATTCGAACCGGAATGCGGCACTGTTATCGCCGCTCCAACATATGCGCACCTACCCCTCATCGACAATGCCGCAGGCCGCCGCCTTGCCAAGCGCGAGCGTTCGCTGGACATGGGTGCTTTGCGCGCCCGTGGGGTCACTCCTGAGCAGATCATCGGATTCTGTGCTTGGCTGCTGCGGCTGCGCCCGACTTCCGAGCCAGTTGCCGCGGCTGAGTTGCTGGATGATTTCAGCTGGCAGCCATTGCGGGCCAATCATCCTGATCGAGCGCTGGATCCCACGGATTCCCATACTCCTCAGTGGCTGGCGGACGCGCTGTAAGCCCGCAGTCAATTTCACAAGAAGTTCATGGACAACCAGCCTCACGAGGCACCCGTACAGCGGTAATCTGATACCACTAACGGGAAGGATTCCTATGTCTTCAAAACTGTTGAGAAATGTTGTGCTGGCAGGCGTCGCAGCCGCTGGCGCCGCCGCATGGGCCGTGGCACCTCGAACCTTCAACGACAAGCGTCGTAACTTCGTGCCGTCCATTCCGGAGGTGTGGTACGCACACCGTGGCTTGCATGATGCCGGTTCCGGCTTGGTGAATCCGAGTGACGTGGAGGATTACTCCGGCGATAATCCCGTCAGCGCCGAAGCTGATAGCGCGAGCGGCTCCATCGCCGAGAACGCCGATTATGTGGCGCTGGCTCGTCGCATGGCGATGAAGGCCGGCTACGGCAACCCGGATGTCGCCGGTCCGATTGCCCCCGAGAACTCTTTGGCCGCATTCGCCGCCGCGTGCGAGGCCGGCTACGGCATCGAACTCGACCTGCAGCTCACGCTCGACGGTCAGGTGGTTGTTGTGCATGACGCCGACCTGCTGCGCGTGGCCGGCGACCCCCGTCGTGTGGAAGACCTTACGTACGACGAGTTGACCCGCATCCCGCTGTTCCACGGTTCCAAGCCTGGCGATTTGAAGGCCAAGCCGTTGCCGGGTGCCGATGCGAATCCGCCGCTGGTGGTCACGCCGTCCGCGGCTCCTGACGGTTACTACCAGCATGTGCCGCTGTTTTCCGACGTACTCAAGGTGGTCGCCGGACGTGCTCCGCTGATCGTGGAATACAAGTTCAGCAACAACAGCGCATGGGATGCTCGCACTGAGGAACTTATGGAGAAGGGCCATGCGCTGCTTGAGGCGTATGACGGTCCGTATGTGATCGAATCCTTCCACCCTGGCGCCGTGAACTGGTACAAGGAACATCACCCGGAAGTGTGCCGTGGACAGTTGAGCTGGCCGGCCAAGCTGCAAAAGGACGGTCCGGTGGAATGGGCGGCGGGTCTACTGGCATTCGACTGGATGTCCCGTCCTGATTTCGTGGCCTATGACTGGACCGGTGGCGCCTCTCCGCAAGTGCGTCTGGCTCGTGCGATGGGTGCCATGCCGGTCTCCTGGACTGTGCGCAGCAGTGACGAACTGGCCCAGTGCGATCAGTACTTCGACCGCCACATCTTCGAGGCGTTCGTTCCTGATGCCCAGTGATTCTCGATTTCCGCTGGGTTGATCTCCTGGCTCCCCTCTGTGAGGGGAGCTGGCCGCGACGCAGACTGAGAGGGACTATTGCTGTGCGCCGTTGCTCTACTTGTGGTACGGCTCGCCAGCGTTGATTTTGTAGGCGCGATAAATCTGCTCAAGCAGAATCACGCGCATGAGCTGATGCGGGAACGTCATCTTTGAAAAACTGAGCTTAAAATCGGCCCGGCGCAATATTGCATCATCAAGGCCGATTGACCCGCCGATCACCAGCTGAATATGACTGGTGCCGCGTAATCCCAGATCATTGATTTTTGCGGCAAGCTGCTCACTGGAGAGCTGTTTGCCATCGATGGCAAGCGCTATGACATAGGCATTATCGCGCACATGCTTGGCGATGCGTTCGCCTTCTTTGGCTTTGATTTGCCGCTCGACGCCTTCGGAGGCATGCTCCGGTGTCTTCTCGTCCGCCACTTCGATGATGTTGAGTTTGCAGTAGCGGGAAAGGCGCTTGGAATATTCGTCGATGGCGTCGCGAAGATAGCGTTCTTTCACGCGTCCCGGCGCAATAATGTCAATTTGCATAAAGTCCTTAAACATATATGGCTCCCCATAACGAGGAGCCATAACAATCAGTCGATGACGAGGAATTGATTAACGAGTGTGGCAGCAAGGCGCAGCCGGCGCGTATTCAATCAGATGAGTGGTGGAGTCGACTGATGTGTGCGGAGGCCGACGTTCGAAGCTGAAGGCGCACTGAGGTGCGTCGAGCGCTGAGAAAAGTCGGTATACGCTCCATCAGTCGATGACGCCGTAGAGGCGATCGCCGGCGTCGCCAAGCCCCGGCACGATGTAGCACTTGTCGTTGAGCTTCTCGTCGACCGCGCACACCACGACCTTGAAGTCGATGGACGGATCGATATGCTCTTCGACGTACTTGATGCCCTCAGGAGCGGCGATGATGTTGATGGCGGTCACGTCCTTGGCGCCGCGCTCAGCCAGATAATGGGTGGCGGCAACCAGAGTGCCACCGGTGGCGAGCATCGGGTCGATCAGGAAGCACTGGCGGCCGGAAAGGTCATCGGGCAGACGGTTCGCATAGGTGATCTGCTGGGTGGGGTGCTCCTCATCGCGTTTCATGCCGAGGAAGCCGACTTCGGCGGTTGGAATCAGTCGGGTCATACCGTCGAGCATGCCGAGGCCCGCACGCAGCACCGGCACGATAATCGGGCGCGGGGAGGCGAGCTTCTTGCCGGTCATCGGGGCGACCGGGGTCTCAATCGGGGTGGCGACCACGGAAAGATCGCGGGTGGCTTCGTAGGCCTCAAGCATCACAAGCTCGGAGACGAGCTCGCGGAAGGTGGAGGAGGGGGTGTTCTTGTCGCGCAGCACGGTGAGCTTGTGCTCGACCAGCGGATGATTTAGTACGTGAAGTTCCATAGTTCCCAAGCCTAGTCCATGATGGCCGACCCGCCGAATCAATGTTGGCAAACCGCGACGCCTCGATTGTCGCACCGTACATGGCTGCACTGCTGCATGGCGAACGGCTCGTAGTAGATATCGTCCGCATGCACGCCATGCCTGAACAGCACCGCGCGCACGGCCTCCATCATCGGTTGCGGCCCGGCGATGAGGTAGGCGGCGTCGGGCCGAATCATCGGCGCGATGGTTGCCTCATCCGCGCGTCCGGCTTGTAGACGCACGCGAGTGGCCGGCGTGGTGCGGCCGAATTGCTCCAGTTCATCGCGGTAGATGAAATCACGTGCGGAGCGCACGGTGTAGAGGAAATCAACCGGACGATTGCCGTCGGCGTACGCGGTGAGCACACCGAGCAATGGCGTGATGCCGATGCCGCCGCCGATCAATACCAGTGGCGTGCGCTGTCTTGCCGTTGCGATGTTGCGTCCCTGCCGCACGGCGGTTTGGTCGGCCTTGGTGGTTGCGTGACTGTCGTGTTCGCGAATGAATTCGGCGTAGCGGCCGTATGGGGGAACGATCCGCACGGCATCACCGGGCTTAAGCGAGGCCACGCGCGCGGTGAAATCACCGTCCGCGCGAATCGCGAACGCCATCGTGGGGGAGTCGGGGTGTGGCGTCGTAATGGTGGTGCCCGCCGCCGAGGTGGTGTGTACCACGGTATTGGCGTGTGCGGCGTTGGCGGCGGCGAATGATGCGCTCTCGGGCGCGGGATAGGAGTTCGTCAGCGAGAACGGATGATATTCATGCATGCCGCGCTTGCCGGGAAACGCGATGAAGGCGAAATCGCCCGGATTCCAGCGAATGCTCGCGGTGCTTTGGCTTGCGCTAGTGCCGGTACTGTCGATCGCCACCGTCAGCTCGGTGACGCGATCGGCCAGCGGCCTTGCCGACGCCACCCGCCCGCGAATAGCAAAGGCCTCGCGGTTCACGCTGCTCCAGATGTAATACGCGAACACGATGATCGTGACTGCGTCGAACAGGAAGATAAACGGTTTGATGGATGCAATGTAATCAATCACATGCACATGAATCACAATCAGCACGATGGCTACGATGTTGAGCCTGTGCAGCCAAACGCTCATCTCATGGTGGAATATCTGCTCCAGTGCGCGCTTGGCCCTCGCAAGGACTGGTACGCGCGCGGTGAGCCAACCGGCCATGAATACCAGCGACCATACGGCAACTGCCATGAACAGATACAGTCCCAAGTGGCCGGTGAGTCCGATGAGCTCGCCCGCGCCGGGCAGCAGCGCCTGATGCAGGAAGGCCAGCACGATGGCGAGGATTGCCAGCACGCCATGAATCATGTACATATGCGGCAATCCCACCGTGCGATCCACCCAGCGCGGGCGGCAGGCGAGGTATACGGCGGTGAGCATCCACGTGTAGGCGATGACACCGATTTCCGCGCCGAACATCGACCTGCTGTAGAGCGCCGGGAAACCGGCCACGAGTGTGGCCAGGAAGGGCAGCGGAATGATGAAGAGCACCACGGCCCATGCGAGGGCGATGTGTGAGGAAATGGTTTTCATGATGATTCCTTGTCTTGCACAGAGGGTGCCATTATGCATGGTTTGCGGGAACTTCGCCGGGCGCGAATTGCGTGATGCTGCCGTCCGGACGCACGAATACGGACATCAGGCTCGATTGGGCGACAGGATTGCCGGCGACGATGCCGCGGAACGTCTGCTCGCCGGCGCTGATTGCCGTGGTGGCCCACATGTCGGCGAAGGTGAGGTGGTCGTCCACCACGGTAGCTTGGGCGAGGTCGTGTGCGCTGCGCGTGATGTGCTCGCCGCGTTTGCTGGTGCCGGAGGTGGCGACCGCGCCATTGCGCAGTGTGATGGTGCGGATTGTGGCGTTCGGGTTGGCGGGATCCTGCACGCCGATGTGCCAGGTGAAATCGCTGGTGTCGGCTACTGCTGCTTGGATATCGCCGCCTCCGCCCAATGCTGCAGCTTCGCACGTGCCGGCTGTGATGAGCGGCATGAGAAAACGTTGATGCGCCTGCTCGATGGCCCATCCTTTGACGATGCCAGTGGGGTCGTATTGGCCCGCGTGCATCGGATCGAAATGCCCGTGTGTCAACTGCTTGGCTTGCTGGACGAGGGCATAGATTTCCGCGAAATCGGTGTGTGGCAGGCGATGGGCGGCGCTGGGCTCGTTGGGCGCATGGCGTGTGTTCGGTTGTGTACTGGTCTGGCTCGGCTGCGCGGAAATCAGCGCGCGCCAGTCGCCGCGGCGCGCTGCGGAAACCTGGGAATCGGCGCTGAACGGTGAGAAAGCGGTTTCGATGTGGTGCAGATAATCAGCAATCTCAGGTGTCACCTGGTCAATAACCGTGGCGAGCTGTGCGGACTGTTCGGCGTTGCCGACTAATTGCACAGTGAACGGAATGGTCATCGCATGGATGACGCGAGCTTGGATGGCAGCCACGATGTTGGCTCCTTTCGGCGTTACGGATTATTTGCCGGCATTGAGTGACTGGTTAATGGCATCCTGCAGCGAATTGACGAAAGCGGTGGAGGTCTCTGTGGCGCCGGAAACGAACTGGATTTCAGAGCTTTGAGCGCTGATGGCGCGTTCGGTGAGTGCTGGAATTGCCTGCGCGTTTACCTGTTGTGAGCGGCCGGTGGAGGGCGCTTTGACTGCGGTGATGGTAGTGATTTTGCCGCCGGATACCGTGACCTGCAACTGCACTTCACCATATTTGTTCTGGGTGGCGACGCCGGTGTAGGTGCCGTCGGTGAGTCCGGAGTCATTGGTCGAATCCGTATTGCTGGTGCCGGAATCGGAATTATCCGTGGAATCGGTTCCGGAAGTATGTGACTGGTCCGAACTGCTTGATTCCGAAGTGGAGGCATCAGTGCTGCCGGACGCTAGCGTTGAGCCTGTGGCTGCGTCCTGCTGTGCGAGGTGCGGTTTGACGAACAGTAGGAACGCATCGGCGATGATGGCCAATCCGGCCATTGCCGCGATGGCCGCTCGAGTCACGGTTTTCATGATTGCTCCTCAAACAATATCTGATTCGTGTTGGTTGGTTGCGCGCCGATGCAATACCACATGCTGATGGGCGCAGAAACCCCCTGCTACCACACGAAGATATCCGCCCAATGCTGGCGGCGGAGTAAACGAAAACTGAAAGCCCGCTGAAAATCAACGGTTCTGTGAGATAACTCTCACCTAAGAGCGAGGCGATAGCCGAGCGAGGGTGATGTTGGGTCTTCGCGTGGACGAAGTCCTTAATTGCAGGACCGGAGGGGCTCGCGGCCCTTGCGTAGTGCATGAAAGAAGGTGTGAAGCGTCGAGCCGCGAAAGCGCCTGTCGGCGCAAGGGCCGCTCGCGGCGGCAAAAAATGGAGCCCGGGGCTTAAGCACGGCCCGACGCGAATCCCTAGTATAGCGTGCCGGCTGATTGTGGCACGCCGTTCGATGTCCCTTGCTATTCCAGACGCCCGCGGCGCCATAAATGCGCGCCTTGTTCGAACGTGCGCGCGGTGGTCATCAGGTTCGCCCCGGTGTGCATCAGCTTCGCCGCCTGAGATCGTGCGCGCTGCTCATCCATGCTTCCAGCCACCGGCCCGCCGTTTGCCATGGCTCGCTGCACACGTCGCTTCGCTTCAACGCGCAAACCAAGTGCCACTACGTCGGTAAACGCTGCGGCACGCTCCAGGGCCACGGCGAAATCGCCTACGAATGCGCCGGAAAGAATCGAATCGGCCAATCGTACGATATCGTCCTCGGCTGGTGCCTGATCCACACCGGCGATCGCCGATGCCGTCGTGGCCACCGGTTCGCCGAGTCGCCAGAGTTGAGCGATGGAATCGCGATTATTGCGCATCCACGTACGTAGCATATACAGTCGCCACAGCACGCCCGGCAGCGAGTCCGGTTCGGCGTCGCTCCACAGTTCCGCGATTTCGTCCACGCCGACCGTCTCCACCAAGGTGAGCACACGGTGCACGACTTCCGGATCCTCGCTGTGCCGCACGCGATCGAGCAGCGCCGCAGCAGACAGATGACTCATCTCGCTGATGGCCTGCGGGTCCATGCCGCCAGCCAAGCCATCAGCTACGGCGGGGTCGAGCTGGGCCGGGCGCGAAGGTCTCAGTGAGCCCATGCGAGCTGGGCCGAATGCGGCACCGGCCGCACGTAACGAGCCAAAACCCGGTCCTAAGCCGGATCCGCCATGCGCAGCGGCATGTGCAGCTGCCGCAGCTGCGGACGAGTTGGAGGAATCAGGGGAAGCGGGCCTAGTAGACAAGCGGTTGAACCTTCTGAATATCGATGATCTCCGGGCCATCCGGAGTGCTGACAACGAATAATGCTACCGCTGTGCCGGTGGGCATGAACGGTGTTTTTGCGATAAGCCGCTTGCCAAGCGCCGCCGGTCGGCACATGTTGCGCAGATGCTCGAACATGCCGCCGATCACCGGCCGATGCATGCAGATCACTGTGCCCTGCTCGCGTTCGAGGGCGAAATCGATTTCACTGAGTGTGCACTCCCATGCGGCCTCCGGGTTGGCGGCAAAGGCGTCTTCGGTGAGCTCGTTCAGCATGACCATTTCACTATTGGTTTCCCATGCAAAGGTTTCCAAGGTCTGCTGGCAACGAATCCATGGGGATGTGGCCAAACGAATCGGATTGAAACATGCGAGTTCCGGGTTCAACGCGTAGGCTGCAGCGGCGCCGCGCGGTGTGATCGGGCGGTTGGCGTCCGTCCCCTTCCACATTTTGCGGGCTTCGGCCTTGCCATGACGCACGATGATCACCGGCTGCGCGTTCAGTGCGCCTTCTTGCACGCGATCGACGAACAGCGCGAGGATGTCCTTGTCCGTGGAATGCGTCAGTTTCTTGCGGGCCTCAAGAGGGGTCAGCCACAGCACTTGGTCGATTTCGCCTTCATCCGCGCGGTGCACCGGGCCGAACGCGTGAGTGCGGTGCAGATTGTCGACCGCGCTGATTGGATGAGCCATCCAGAACAGCACGTGCTTGCCATCCTCGGAGATGTTCTTGGTGTGGCGATGCTTGGCGCCTTCTTCGGAGATAGGGTAGGTGACTTCGCCTAGATATGCGCCAAGTGCCACCGGCAGTCCGCTTTCCTCGCCCATTTCGCGCACGGCTGCGTGCCTATGCGATTCATTGGGATCGAGCTTGCCTTTCGGCCAACTCCAATCGTCATACTTCGGGCGATGCACCACGCACAGTTCGATTTGACTGAGTACGTTGTGCGATGAATCCGATAGCGCCTGCGCGTCGGCGGTGCTGAGGGACTCGTTTGGCTGTGATTGTTCTCGGGTGCTGTGCTGTTCTGCTGCAGGGCTCTCGACGGCTTTCCACCGGTAGATGATTCCGCCGGCGGCTTCTGTGACATGCCTCATGTTATTGCTACCCATCACTGGTTATTGTAGGGCAAAACTCACTGCCCTACGTAGTTTGTGCGTAGAAAACGATGATGCCCGGCTCCGTGCATGAATGCAGGAAACCGGGCATCAATCACTATCTGTCCGCTAACAGTCTACCAGTGTTTTTCGTTAGCGTTCACATGGGGTGTGCGTCAGGTGCGGCGTCAGTTGTGTGCGGCGCGGCGGCGAGTGTGCTTGCGAATCAGGTATTCCTGGCTGTCCACCAGCGGACGTCCCTCGTCGTCCTTGGTGTGCAGCACATAGGTGCCGTCCGGCTGCATGTGCCAGCTCACGGTGGAATCGGCCATCTGCAGGTCCACATACTTGATGAGCTCGTCGATCTGCTCCGGGGCGGTGATGCGCACCAGAGCCTCAACGCGACGGTCGAGGTTGCGGTGCATCAGATCGGCGGAGCCGATATACACCTCGGGGCCGGAAGCCGGTCCTTCGCCGATTTGCGGGCCATCGGCGTTGCAGAAGGCGTAGATGCGGGAATGCTCAAGGAAGCGACCGAGGATCGAGCGCACGCGGATGTTCTCGGAGAGTCCCGGAACGCCCGGCTTCAGGGCGCAGATGCCACGTTCGACGATGTCGATCTTCACGCCGGCCTGGGAGGCGCGGTACAAGGCGTCGATGGTCTTCTCGTCCACGATGGAGTTGACCTTGATCTTGATCCACGCCTCCTTGCCGGCGCGGGCGGCGTCCTCCTCGCGGCGGATGCGCTGGATGAGGCCGGTGCGCACGGTACGCGGAGCCACCAGCAGGCGATGGAAGCTGGACTTCGGAGCGTAGCCGGACAGCTGGTTGAACAGGCGGGTCAGATCCTGGCCGACCACCGGGTCGCAGGTCAGCAAGCCAAGATCGGTGTACAGACGTGCGGTCTTCGGGTTGTAGTTACCGGTGCCCACGTGGCAGTAGCGACGCAGGCCATCGGCTTCCTGGCGCACGACTTCGATGAGCTTGCAGTGCGTCTTCAGACCCACGATGCCGTACACCACGTGCACGCCGGCGCGTTCGAGCTTACGGGCCCAGGCAATGTTGGCGTCCTCGTCGAAACGAGCCTTGATCTCCACCAGGGCGAGCACCTGCTTGCCGGCATGCGCGGCATCGATCAGTGCGTCGATGATCGGGGAGTTGGAGCTGGTTCGGTAGAGCGTCTGCTTGATAGCCAGGACCTTAGGATCCGCCGCAGCCTGTGCCAGAAAGGCCTGAACCGAGGTGGAGAAGGAATCATAGGGGTGGTGCAGCAGGATGTCGCGCTCGCGGATGGCGGCGAAGATGTCCTGCGCACGGGAGGATTCGACTTCTGCGATTTGGCGGTTCGTGGTCGGCACGAACGGACGGTTCTTCAGATCCGGGCGATCCACGCTGCCGAGCTCGAAGAGCACGGTCAGGTCCAGCGGGCTGGGCAGACGGTACACCTCATCCTGGCTCACGCCAAGCTGGTCAGCGAGCAGCTGGGAGAGGAATGGGCTCGTGGTGTCGGTGATTTCGAGGCGGATTGGCGGTCCGAAGCGACGACGCAGCAGTTCCTTCTCCATGGCGTTGAGCAGGTTCTCGGCGTCATCCTCTTCCACGTCGATGTCTTCGTTACGGGTCACGCGGAAGGAGCGGGCTTCCTTGATGATCATGCCCGGGAACAGTGATTCGAGGTGTGCGGCGATAAGCTTCTCCATGGTGATGAAGCCGTAGCGCTCGTCCTTGGACTCTTCATCGGTCATGTCGTCCACTGGCACCAGACGCGGCAGGTTGCCCGGGATCTTGACGCGGGCGAAGTGGGACTTGCCGGATGCCGGGTTCTCCACGATCACGGCGAGGTTGATTGAACCGCCGGAGATGTAGGGGAACGGGTGAGCCGGGTCCACCGCGAGCGGGGTCAGCACCGGGAAGACCTGCTGACGGTAGTAGCGGGAAAGACGCTCCTGCTCGGACGGGGTGAGCTTGTCCCAAGTCAGCAGGACGATGTGCTCCTTCTCCAGCTCAGGAAGGATGGTGTTGATGGTGTAATGCGCGTGCTCATCCTGCAGACGATGCGCGGTTTCGCTGATGGCGCGCAGCAGCTGGCGAGGGCTCAGGCCTGCGGCTGAGGGCACGGCGATGCCGGAATCGATACGGCGCTTCAGGCCTGCTACGCGGACCATGAAGAACTCATCTAGGTTCGAGGCGAAGATTGCGGAGAAGTTGGCGCGCTCGAGCAGCGGCACATCTTCATCTTCTGCTAGCTCAAGTACGCGCTGGTTGAATTTGAGCCAGCTCAGTTCGCGGTCGAAGAAGCGATCCTTGGGCAGTGGGGCTTCGCCTTCTTTGTCGACGCGGCGGTCGTTCTTGTCTGTTTCGGCAATGTGCTCTGCGATTTGGCTGCGCAGAATTGCCTTTGAGGGTGCGTCAAATATCTGTGCCATAGCTTACATCGTAGGCTTTGGTGTGGCCGGATTCCGGGGTTACGCGCCAGAGTTCAGACTCCGTTCATATTGGTGTTGAAGTTGTGTGCGACACGCCGTGGATTCATCGGAATCACACAGAAGCGAACATCGTACGGGTTCGAATCGCACGTAAGGATTCGTTTGTTGGATTTACCTAAGTTTGATTGAACAATTGTGATAAAAATCGAACAACCGCAGTGCTCGACTTGCAGTATCGAGGTCATGTGAATAGATTATGAGGTACAAGAACAACTGAACAGAGCAGAGCCCACAAATAGTGTATGGTCACGAGGACTGTTACGTTGGACGGGCATTGGAAAGACTTACCGTTGCAACGATGATGTTGTGCAGAGATTCTGCTCGCGAGGTTGAACTTGTAGAAAGGCCCACTCCGGTGGGCCTTTTCTTTTGCCTTGGAAAGTGTCCGGTAGGTGTTCGGCGGCTGAGCTCTTACGATGTATGCGGCTCAACGAAGGTTCCGCATACATAGTGAAGGTTTGGGACCTGTTTTACTCACTAAGTATGCGGTTGGACCATGATCCCGCATACATAGTAAGGATTCGCGGCCTATTTCCCTCGCTATGTATGCGGCAGGTATGTTGGAGCGCATACATAGTGTCTGTTGCGCGAGGCGCACCTGCTACCTGTCCCAAGATTGCATGTGTACAGTGGTGTGCATGACGGAAACACAGCGAGCTCCTGAGGGTTTCAGACCCCGTATCAAGCCGGCCGAAGCCGGTGATGACCGCCCGGTTTCTATCTCCGCGCGGCTTGGCAGGCTGCAATTCCATACGTCCGGCAAGTTCCGCGTGCTGCAAGTCGCTGACATTCAGGACGGTCCGAAAATCGCCAAGGACACTATTGCCTTGCTTGAAGCAAGTCTCGACGCCACGCGTCCTGATCTCGTGGTTTTTTCCGGTAACCAGATTGCCGGGTTTGGCCCCTCATTTGCCGGCACGTTCCGCAAGCGCCGCTGGAGTGAGGAGCCGATCAGCGAAATCGCTCTTGAGAAGACCCGCACCATGGTTCGTGAGGCGACTGCCCAGCTGGTGGCTCCATTGGAGACGCGCAAAGTGCCGTGGGTGGTGACGTACGGCAACCATGATTTCCAGTGCGGACTGAGCAATGCCGAGCTCGATGCCATCTACCGCGAGTTTTCCGGGTGCATCAATGCCGCCGATACGTTGCTGCCTGATCAGACGATCTATTCCTGTGAGCCGGGCACGTTGACGCTGCCGGTGCGTGATGTGGAGGATAGTCACAATGTGCTGGGCCTAGTGATACTTGATTCCGGTGATTACGCACACGGCGGCGGCTTTGGCGTGCCGTCCGAGCGTGCGCATGATTTTCTGCGCAAAGTACCGAAATTGCTAGGCAATCAGGATGGAGCTGCGGTGCAATCGATGGTATTCCAGCACATGCCGCTGCCTGAATATTACGATGTGCTCAAGCCGGTGCCTGCCAATACGGCCTATGCGATGCAAGGCTATCGCAATCATGCCAATACCTATTACATTCTTGATGAGGAACGAACTCAGCCCGGAAGCTATTTGGGTGAGGGTATCTCTTGCCCGGATCACTCGGATGAATTCGCGATCTTGCAGGATACTGGCGGCTACTTTGCCGTGGCCGCGGGCCATGACCATCGCAACGGGTTCGTGGGGGAGTATGAGGGTGTTACTTTGATCGCCACTCCGACGTGCGGCTTTAATACCTATGGTCCGGCTCCGGCGAAGCGTGCGACGCGTCTGATTGAGTTCGATATCCGCCACCCATATGAGCCGCGCACGCAGCTGCTTGAGTTCGGCGAGTTGGTGGGCAAGCCCAGCTCATCCAAGCAGGCTTACACCTATGCGTTGAATCAGAGTGTGCCCGGTGAGGGCGAGGGCGATGATTTGCTGCGTAAGCCATCGTTCTGGAACAGGCCGTTTTGGAATAAGGTGGCCGATGTCTTCCATGACATCGCCATTAATCTGCCATGAGTTGAGGCCTGTGAAGGTTCGCGGCCTGTTCTGCCGGTGAATCTGCGTGATTATGAGCTGTGTTATGCCTTGATGAGCGTTATGCCGTCTTCGAGCCCGTTGACTGTAGGTTTTTGAACACTGACTGTAGGAAATCTAACGTATTTCGTTCAGAAACCTACAGTCTTCGTTCAATTCCCTACAGTCAGTGTTCAAAAACCTACAGTCAACGGGCGGGCGGTTGGACACATAAGTAAAGGGCTGTTTGCCGGAGTATTCCAGCGAACAGCCCTTTGCCTATGAGTGAGTTATTTGCCGAGGAGACTAGCGGACGGCCTTAACCAGTGCTTCGGTCAGGTACTTGCCGGCGGCCATGACCAGCGGGGCATAGCGGCGGCCTGGCGCGGCGCCCATGCGGCCGGTCGGGCCGGAGATGGAGATGGCGGCGATGACCTGGCCGGAGGCATTGCGGATTGGGGCGGAGATGGAGCACACGCCCTCTTCGCGCTCGTTCACGGACTCGGACCAGCCGCGCTTGCGGACGGCTGCCAGCTTGGTGGCGGTGAACTTGGCGTGGCGCAGACCCTGGTGCAGACGTTCGGAATCCTCCCAAGCCAGCAGAATCTGAGCAGCGGAACCGGCCTCCATAGAAAGCATGGCGCCCACCGGAATCGAATCGCGCAGGCCGGAGACACGTTCCACGGCGGCGATGCATACGCGCTGATCGCCTTGGCGGCGGTAGATTTGTGCGGATTCGCCGGTGCGGTCGAGCAGGGTCTGCAGAATCGGGCCGGCGGCCGTCAGCAGACGATCCTCTCCGGCTGCAGCGGCGAGTTCGGCGAAACGGGAGCCCAGCACAAAACGGCCGTGCTGGTCGCGCAGTACGAAACGATGGCGCTCAAGCGCAATGGCCAAACGGTGCGCAGTCGGTCGGGCCAAACCGGTAGCGGCCACGAGCTGGCCAAGCGTGGATGGTCCGGATTCGAGGGCGTCGAGGATTTTCACGGTTTTGTCGAGCACGCCGACGCCGGAATGAATCTCCCCATCGGATGCAGGGGCAGATGCTGCTGCAGGGGTGGCCTCAAGCGATTCTGGCGCGGCAGTGCCGGCTTCTAAAGGTTCTTCTTGGGAATCAGTCATAATATATGTGATTATGCCATCTCACATAGTGAAATACCAAATCGAGGAAGTGTCTCACTTGGTGGTCGTTGTTTACGACATCATCCACGATGTTAGAAATCACTGCGCGCGAGCAACTCGACACAGTATATAAGGTGTCTACGGACAGCGCGAAGCACGGCGAAAAACAAGTATTAACGCGGTTATCTCAATATCCGGCCTGAGTAAGGCCGCAGCCAACACAAGCACATAGGCTTATACCACGAACAAGGCGCGAACACAATACCTCGCGCGGAATTTTTTGGAGGAACACTATGGGAACGACACTGGCCGAGAAGGTCTGGGCCGATCATCTGGTGCGCAAGGGCGGCGACGGCGCTCCCGATCTGCTGTACATCGATTTGATGCTCATGCATGAGGTCACCAGTCCGCAGGCATTCGAAGGCCTGCGCTTGGCCGGCCGTAAGCCGCGCCACGTGGACCAGCTCATCGCCACCGAAGATCACAACACCCCAACCGTGGATATCGATCGACCGAACCCGGACAAAACGAGCGCCCTGCAGCTGAGCACCTTGGAGAAGAACTGCAAGGAATTCGGTGTGCGCCTGCACCCGTTGGGCGACGCCGATCAGGGTATCGTGCACGCATTCGCCCCGATTCTGGGTCTGACCCAGCCGGGTATGACCATCGTGTGCGGCGATTCGCATACCTCCACCCACGGCGCGTTCGGCGCTCTGGCGTTCGGCATCGGCACCTCCGAGGTCGAACATGTGATGGCCACGCAGACCCTGAGCCTGAAGCCGTTCAAGACCATGGCCATCAATGTCAACGGCAAGCTGCCGGCTGACGCTACCGCTAAGGACATCATTCTCGCGATTATCGCCAAGATCGGTACCGGTGGCGGCCAGGGCTACGTGATTGAGTACCGTGGAGAGGCCATCCGCAACCTTACGATGGATGAGCGCATGACCGTGTGCAACATGTCCATTGAAGCCGGTGCCCGCGCCGGCATGATTGCGCCTGACGAGACCACGTTCGAATATCTGAAGGGCCGCCCGCATGCGCCGGAGGGTGAGATGTGGGACAAGGCCGTGGCATACTGGAAGACGCTCAAGACCGATGACGACGCCGTATTCGACAAGGTGGTGGATATCGACGCCACCAAACTCGGTCCGTACGTGACTTGGGGCACCAACCCCGGCCAAGGTCTGCCGATTACCGCCGATGTGCCGGATCCGGCCAAGATCGCCGATGCCACCGAGCGTTCCGCCGCCGAGCGCGCGATTAAGTACATGGGCTTGAAGCCTGGCATGCCGATTAAGGACATTGCTGTGGATACCGTGTTCATCGGCTCCTGCACCAACGGCCGCATCGACGATTTGCGTCAGGCCGCCGCGATTATGAAGGGTCACCACAAGGCCGATTCGATTCATCGTGTGCTGGTCGTACCGGCATCCTCTCGCGTGCGTCTGGAAGCGGAGAAGGAAGGTCTTGACAAGGTGTTCAAGGACTTCGGTGCCGAATGGCGTAACGCAGGCTGCTCGATGTGCCTGGGTATGAACCCGGACAAGCTGGTGCCGAACGAGCGCTCGATTTCAACGTCGAACCGTAACTTCGAAGGCCGCCAGGGCAAGGGTTCGCGCACGCATCTGGCCTCTCCGGCCGTTGCCGCCGCCACCGCGATCCGTGGCACGATTTCCAGCCCGGCTGATCTGTAAAGGACTTTAGATTATGGAAAAACTCACTACTTTGACCGGCGTGGGCGTGCCGCTTCGCCGCTCCAATGTGGATACTGATCAGATCATTCCGGCAGTGTTCCTGAAGCGCGTGACCAAGTCCGGCTTCGATGACGCCCTGTTCTATGCTTGGCGCCGCGACCCGAACTTTGTGCTCAACCAGCCGGAATATGCCGGCAAAGGTCAGATTCTGGTGGCTGGCCCGGAGTTCGGCATCGGTTCCTCCCGCGAGCACGCCGTGTGGGCGTTGCATGATTATGGCTTCCGCGTAGTGATTGCCCCGAGCTTCGCTGACATCTTCTACGGCAACACCGCCAAGAATGGCGTGCTGGCCGCAATCATGCCGCAGGAATCCGTGGAACTGTTGTGGAAGCTGCTCGAAGAGGAACCCGGCCGTGAAATGACCGTGTCGCTTGAGACGCGCACCGTGACCTGTGGCGATGTGACCCTCCCGTTCGAGGTGAACGACTACACCCGTTGGCGCCTGATGAACGGTTACGACGACATCGACCTGACGCTGCAGCACGAGGATGATATCGCCGCCTACGAGAAGATGCGCGCCGAAAAGTTCCCATTCAAGCCCAAGACCATCCCCGCCAAGCACTGGCCCGAAGAGCAAATCCAGTCCGCCCGCGAGCCGGAGACTTCTGATTGGGCTGGTCCGTTGGCTGATCGAGGCATTATCTAGCCTCGATCGGGCTGTTGAGAGTCCGGTGGACTCTCAACAGGACCCGCGCCGAGCTGCGACAGCGGCGAGGCCAACATTGAATCTCGCTCGTCAGAGCGAGTCTGTAATTGCTGGACCTGGTCCGTTGGCTGATCGAGGCATTATCTGAGTCGTGATCAGACTGCAGCATCGTTGAGGCTCCCCTCGTTGAGGGGAGCTTTTGTCTCTAGCGGCTGAAGGGAGGTTCCCTCCACCCAGCCGGCTAAAGCCTCGGCATCGCAGCGATGCAAGAACATGAATCGCAATTCATCGATTCCGTTCATCACAAATAACGACATTTGCACGCGTTCGATGCCGCGCGATTCGCGCCATAATGCCGTGTATCGTGTAATCGACTGCACTCTTGCGCGCCGCGTCACCGCAACAAATCTGGTGAGCCGAATCGCACCGGTGACAAGAATGCGCGACGAGCAATGGGCGGCAGAATCAGCGTCGAGCAATGCAAAGCCTTCAGCCTGCGCTTTGAGCAAACGACACATCATCCACCACGATCCCAATGCGATAGGCACAATCGACAGCCACCAGGGCCAACCTAAGTCCGGGATGGCACACCGAGTGCGCAATGCCGCTGCGACATGCGCATCAGAACCCAGCCACACTGCAAGAGTGCTTGCCAATGTTGCAATCGCAGGCAGTGTGAGGTAATACCGCAACAATCCGCGCCCGGTATGGTGCAGCTGCGGCGCATGTTCAGATGCTCCCGTGGCGTTCGGTTCATGCGATTCATACGATGACGACATTGACGACGCAGTTCGGTGCTGCCCGAGCGCCGTGGATACTTCCTGCAGCCCCCACTCAGGTAATATCTCATGCAACACCGCGTACACGCGTCGGGTGCCGATTACCGGTAGAATTCGCGCCGCCGACGTTCCGTTTTCCTTGCTCCCGCTGTTGGCGGTTGACGAGCTTAGCCCCAATCCAACCGAACAGAGGTGAAAAGGTCGGCGCAGCATCGATTGCCGGATGGTCACTGTTTGGATGCGACGGGCCGGAATGGTCGTGGTATGCCGGGTGAGTAGTCCGCGAACCACCACCAAATCATCACCGCGACGCCATACTTCGAATCCATAGAACCTCAGCAGCGAGGTGACGATGCTCACCGCCATCAGCAGCGTCACGCATGCTAATATCAGTGCTGCTGCCGAGGCCAATCCACCGGTGAGCGCGTTCCGCACCGAGCGCTCGGCCTCGTGCATCATGCTGCGTGGCAACACATCCTGAACTTGCTGCACAAATCCATACACCACGAGCGCGGCGGCCAGGAATCCGATATCCGTAATGGCAAACAGCAGGATATCGCTTACGGAGGCGCGGAATAGAGGCGTTTTCGATGGGCTGCGTGGTGATGGCGGCAGTGATGAGGTATTTGGGATATCTATAGGTGTTGAGGCTGTTAAAGGCACTGAAGCCTGTGGAACGCTTGATAGGGTGATGTTCGGATATGCTGCTGCCTGGGATCGTGCGCGCAGACCCTCCAACTCGAGTTGTAGCAAGGCTGGTACCGCGTCCAACCGAATATCGGTGTCTGCTGCGCCGGCTGCTGAAACAGTCAGTCGTATCACTCCGAACGGCTGCAGATAGATGGGCTGCGAACTATTGATGGCGTGAATCGAGCCATAGCTGATTGTTCTGTTTTTGCGGAAGAACAGGCCTGATTTGAACGCAAGTTTGTCGGATTCCAGTTGGTATCGGGTGGTCAGCCAATTGATGATGGGTTGGCAGAGCGCGACGACAATAACACTGAGCAATATCAATGTGATGGTTAAAACTGACAGTTCTTTGCGCGCGATGAATAGCAGTGCGAAGAACAGTCCGATAATTCCCCGAGTGGTTTCAATCATTCCGATGATCAGGGAAGCTGGGTGTAGTCTGCGCCAGCCGGTGTTGGTAGGTGTGTTAACCGCGGTCCTGATCGCAGTTGTGGTGCCGTCTGAGCGACTGGTGGCTTCGGCGTTCATCACAGATCATCCTTGGCTATGGCTACGCGCTCAGTGATCAGCGCCACCAAGTGCTCGGCTTCGGTGGCGCTTAGCGCCGCGATTTCATGCTCGTCAGCTGCGGTATGCACCACCACGGTGGTCAGTCCAAACTGTCGCTGCACCGGATTCTGCTTGGTGTCCACATGCTGCACGCGCGTATACGGCGTGGTGGTGGAGCGACGGAACAGCCACCCTTTGCGTGTGGCAAGGTCGCGCTCGCCGATGCGAAACCGCGTGAACGCATATATATATTTGGTCTGTAGCGGTTGCGAAGCCAGATCCAGTACCGAGTATGCTGCGGCTAGCGTGACGATCAACCGTTGCCAGAACCCCCACCAGCCGTTTGCCATGCATACGGCTGCGACCACGGCGCATACCGCCAGCCAAATGACACACTGGATTGCTTCATTGATCAGCCACACCGTACGCACGCGTGGCGGCAGTGGTTGCCAGCCTTGATTATCAGCGGCGCGGAGTGCTGTTTCGGCATTGCCGTTTGCGGGTGATTCACCGGAGACATCGGTAACAACTATGGCCTCTTGTAAATCGCTATTGGGCTGCTCCCCAGGCAGCGTCGGCCGAGCCGTGTGATGATCGTCCATCGTGATTCCCCCTTGCATCGATATGTCCACTGCACGGTACATAAATACGTCCAATGAGAGGATTTTGTTTTCTAGGATAAGGGACTTCTCGAGGGAGGGAATATTTTTTCCAGGCATCAATAGTTGGCCTTATACTTAACTCCGTATGCAAAGATGCCTCGGTATGCTGACCGAGATAATCGTGACATAGGTTGGAGAGAGACGATGTCGAAGAACATCACACAACGATTGGCTGGAGTAGCAGCTGCCGTGGCAAGCCTCGCCATGCTGTTCTGTGCTTTGCCTGCGCAGGCGGTGGATTATTCCACCGTGGGCTCGGACGCCGCAGCAAAGGCCAACGTGGTTCAGGCTTTGGAATACGTGCAGGATTTGAATGCGCTACGTGCAAGTACGAAGCGCCGTCCGTTGACTGCACAGCAGATTATCGACGCGATTAATGCTGATGAGCATGCCAATTATCCATCGAGCTATATCGATCCCAAAGCTGCCGATGGCAGTGCAGTTGTGGCGCTGAAGGTTAATGATCAGCTGATGTCTTGGGCTCAGACCCGTGCCAATGAATTGGCGAAGCGCGCTGAAAGCGTGAGCGATACCGAAAGCCCGCTCGATGGTCATGCGAATACTGCTAATGGCCGCCCTGACTGGGCGATTAATACTTTGACAAATGCGCCGGGAGTTCAGCCGGGAACATTTACTTTTGGTCCTGAGGCGTTGGCAATTGGATACCCTGATTATGACTCCAATATGGCACCGGTTGCCGCTTGGTACAGCGAATTGAATGCTGAGAATAATCTTGAAGAGCTTCGTAAGCAATATCCGGGCTGGACGGATGCCGATATTCTTTCACAAGAGCGGCAAGGCTATGGCCATTACCTCACAGAAGTAAATCCTTACGCTAATATCGCCGGATTCGGTGTGGCGAAGGTTTCCAGCGGTCGTTGGAAAGGCGCTTTGGTCTCCGTGCTTGAGGTCGGCAACAGCTGGAATGCTAAGGGTACGACTCAGAGTGTTCAAGAAGCTCTTGCTGGATTGCGCAGCATCCAGTCGGTCGCCAATCCAGCTGCGCAGACGGTGGAGTCCAGCACTGGAACTCCTGCTGGTCTGCCGACCACTGTAGGTGTGAAGTATGACGATGGCACTACCGGCAGCGCTGCTGTGACGTGGAATGTTCCAAATGACTGGAATAAGAACCGCGATCAGCATACTGTGACCCTGACCGGTACGGTGGCCGGTACTACTTTGAAGGCTTCGCTGAATCTCACCGTTAAGGCCGCCACCGTTACTAGTGCCACCGCCAATGGATCCACTGCGGTGACTACGCCTTCCGGCACTAACCCGGAGCGCAAGCTGCCGAAGACCGCTACCGTTGCATGGTCGAACGGCAGTGAGGACAAGAACGTTGCCATCAAGTGGGCATCCAACGACACCTACAAGCAGCGTGCGCCCCGGCCATACACGCTTACCGGCACTATCGGTAGCACAGGCAAGACCGTGACCGCCACCATCACTGTGGAACCGGCCACTGTTTCCACGATTGATCAGCCCGCCAAGGCTTCCATCAGCAAGGGGACCAAGCCGACGATTCCGACTACGGTCAAGGCCCACTGGTCCAATGGCGATACCACTGATGCCACTATCTATTGGGATAACGGCAAGAACCCCGCTGATGCATCCTTTGGCGCTGTCGGCAAGCAAACCTTCGCCGGTACTGCTGAAGGCAAACCGGTGACTTGGGAAGTCGAAGTCGTGGCCGCAAAGGTCGAGAAGGCTTACGACCCGGCTCCGATGACTACCGAGGCTGGTGTTGACCCGACTGATAAGCTGCCCAGCACGGTTCAGGCTGATCTCGACAATGGCCAGAAGAAACAGAATGTATCCGTGGCATGGGATGCTCTGCCGGACACTTGGAAGAACTACCAGGGTGGCACTATCACGCTGAAGGGCACCGTGAACGGTCAGGCCGATAAGCGCGTAACGCTCACCATTGCCGTGAAGCACGCCACCATTGAGCCGCAGACGCTTACCGGTGTATCCGTTCCGGCGGGTGTGAACCCCACGAACAAGCTGCCGAAGACTGTAACCATCACGTGGTCCAACAACACTGGCACCAAGGGCAATGTGGCAGTCCAATGGAGCAAGATCGCTGATTCCGCATATGCCGAAGTTGGTGCATTCAACGCTACCGGCACGGTGAATGTGGACGGTCAGACCGGTACGGTAACGGTTCCGGTCACTGTGACCGATCCTGTTGCGGTTAAGGCTGCCCCGACCAAGACTGAGATCGAGACCATCGCCACGCATGCGCCGGATCTCAGCGGCGTGAAGGCTACCGTCACGTACTCCAACGGTTCCACCAAGATCGTGGACGTCGATTGGCCTGCCGATATCGATGTCAGCAAGGCTGCTACCGTGCCGGTGACCGGTATGGTCCAGGGTGTCAGCATTGATGGCAAGGCTGCTACCGTAACGCTGAACGTTACCGTCAAGCCGCGCGCGATTACTGCCGTTACTCCATTAACGGACGCAATCAGCATTCCGACTGCAAAAGACACTGATTCTACGCCAAGTGTTACCGGCAAGGTAACTGTGACTTGGAACGACGGTGCAACCGAGGCTCGCGATGTAGCACTGACTTTGCCTGACGGGTGGAACCATGACATCGCCGAGCATACAGTTACAGCTACCGGTCGTACCGAGGGGTGGGCAAAGGACATTCCTTTCTCCGTCACTGTTGAAGCAGCTACTGCGGAAACAGCTGAAAATCCTGCCGATCTCAGCACTCCGGTCAAACTTGTGCCTACGCTTCCGACTACTGTCAAAGTCACATGGAGCAATGGCCAGACCACGAACGAACAGGTTTCTTGGACCAAGCCGGATGATTCCGTGTATGGTCAGGTCACTGCAGAAAATGCTCCTATCGTGGTCAACGGTACGGTAAAGGGCATGCCTGTCAGCGTGCGTGTGTATGTAGTCGCGGCAACGCTCACTGGGGTGGACGCTCCGGAAGGTGTTTCCACTGAAGCGGGTACCGCTGCGGCGCTTCCGTCCACTGCCACCGCTCATTGGTCCAATGGCTCCACTTCTCAGGTTGCTGTGACCTGGAAGACCGACGGCGTGGACTTCTCCAACCGCTCCGGTGCCGACAAGACCGTGAAGGTCAAGGGCGCGGTACAGGGCTGGAATGACGGTGTGGAAACTACCGTCACTGTGCACAGCGCTGTAGTCACCAATGCTGTGGTCGACGGTAAGACCACTGTCACTACGGATTCCGGTAAGGATCCGTCCGCTCAGTTCCCGAAGAACGCCAAGCTCACCTGGAGCGACGATGGGGCAGATTCCACCGAGTCCATTGCATGGGAGAAGTTCACCGGTTACACCAAGCGCGAAGGTGGCCTGTTCACTGTCAACGGCACGGTGAAGGGCAAGACCGTCACTGTTCAGGTGACTGTAAACCCGGCCACACCAGTCAAGGTGGTGGACGATACCGTCATCCAGGCTATTCAGGTGGGAGGCAAGCTTGACCTTCCCGAACAGCTGGACGTGGTGTGGTCCAATGGCGACAAGGTTGCCACTGTCGTGACTTGGGATAGCTATGACGCCAAGCTGCTCAACAAGGTCGGCTCCTTCAAGATTGCCGGCAAGGTGAACCCGACCGATGACGTGGCATACACGGTTGTCGCCAAGGTGACGGTATCCGCGAAGCAGACGACTGTTGAGCAGGACAAGACCAATACTGCTGACAAGAATTCCAACAAGAACAAGTTGACCAATACCGGGTCGAATATCGCAATTGTTGCTGTAGCCGTAGTTGTGCTTCTTGCTCTGGCTGTAGGTATGTTGGTTATCTCTAAGAACAAGCGTACTTTGCAGTGAACGCTCGAAGCGCTTGAATCTATGGTGGTCATTGCGCTATGAGTGCATGACTGTCGTACGCCCAACATGAGGCGGGTTGCCATTCGAAAACAGTTCGAATGGCAACCCGCCTCATTCGTTGTATATGCGTGTATTCGCCTCATGCACTTGTGCGTAATTCGGGTGGCAAGCGGCATTCGTCAATATTTGTGGACATAGTCACGAATTGTTCAGAAACGGCGAATAGGTTGAGCAGCATGAGCATAAATGAGCAGCAGCCAGGACGGCCACAGGGGCATCAGCCGCTTGGGGAACAGCCATATGAGCAGGTGTCTCAGTCGCAATCGCAGCCGCGGTACGACAATCAGCAGGCGAAGGTACCTCAGTCACAGCCACAGATGCTGCAGTCGCAAACACAGTATGAGGCATCTCCGGCGATGCCGATGCCTCCGGTGCCCATGGCTCCGGCTCCCCGGTATCCGTTCCAACAGCCACAGGTGCCGCCGTCGCAGTATTACACAGCTCCGGAGCCGCAGTACCAGCAGACATCACATCTTCACCCATATGCTGCGCCATCCCAGTTAGGCGTACCGCAGCAGGTGCCGCAATCTCAGCCATCGTCATATTATGCAGTTCCGCAGTCGCAGTACCGGTCTGTACAGCAGCCGCAGTATCAGCAGATGTGGCAACAGTCCCAGCCTCAGCCGATCGCCGCGCAGCCCGTTGCCCCACAATATGTTGCGCCACAGCCTTTGATGCAGTCGGGGCCGCAGCCATATGCATACGTGCCTCCGCAGCCTCCGGTCATGGCAATCAATCCACGTCAATTATGGAAAACCTGGCGTAGACGCGTGGTTAACCGTGCGATGGGACTCGCCTTCATTTATGAAGCCATGATGTATGTGGGCAGTATCGTGGCCGCCATCGCGATCGGCGTCATCATGCCCAGTTGGTCGGATTCCACAAAAGGAGACGGCCTCATCAGCCTTGTTTCGCTCGTGTTCGCCATGGGTTTTCTGCTCATCATGCGCAACCGCGACATTCTGACCCGTGAATTCTGGCTAAGCGGACCGCATCGGGATACGTATGGCGAGCCGAATCAGCTTGGACGAATCAGCCAATATGGTGGCGGACGCATGCGGGCGCAGTGGTTCCTGATATTCATCCTGCTTGGCCTTGGCGTGCAAAGCGTGGTGACGTTGGCGCAAATGGGTGTTTCCATGCTCGGCGGCGACCTGATTTCACCCACATCCGAAAGCCTCAGCGAATCCTCCAATACGGTGACCATGTGGCTGTACGTCGGCTTGTTCGGGCCGATTTGCGAGGAGGTCATGTTCCGCGGCGTGCTGATGAAGGAACTCAAGCCGCTCGGCAAGAATTTCGCCATCGTCACCTCGGCATTCGCGTTTGGCCTGTTCCACGATGACTTCGTGCAAGGCGTGTTTGCTTTCCTGTTCGGTTTGATTCTTGGTTTTATCGCCATGGAATATTCGCTGGTTTGGTCGATTGCGCTGCACATTTTCAACAACGCTGTTCTTTCCGGCGTGATCGATACATGGTTCGCCGGTCAGCTCAATGATGCGCAATACGCGGTGTACACAATGGTGCTCACGGCGATCGGCATAGTTGGAGCTGTGGTGGCGCTGTCGCTTTACGGTCGCGGACTCAAGCAATACCGCATGCAGAATCGCAGCATTCCGGATACGTATGCCGGATGGTCATCACCGGTGTTTATTGCCTTTGTGATAGTGAACCTTGGCATGGCCGCGCTGCTGCTTGCGGAAGCGATGGCCTCGTAGTATGGACTGCTTGCGGCGCCAAGACTCAATCGCCGCTAATTGGCTGTCGGGTTTTGGACTCGGACTGTAGGAATCCGAACGCTGACTGTAGGTTTTTCAACATATTTCGTTCAAATTCCTACAGTCAGTGTTGAAAAACCTACAGTCAAATGATCGCGACGGATAAGGGACGTTCGCGGTATGGCTTATCGTTGGAACATGAGTGATTTTGAGCCGTTCTATGATGTGAACCGCACCTATGAAGACAACTATGCCCAAGGGCCGTTTGGGGCGTTTGCCGAAGCGCTGAAATCCGATATCGCAGGCGAGGGGGAGCCCGGGAAGACAGGTGAGTCCTTCCTTGGCCAGCCGGTGCGTCTGGCGTTTGGCATTCCTGCCGGTCCGTTGCTCAACAGCCGTTACACCACGGCGGCCTTCCGCATGGGCTTTGATCTGGCTACCTACAAGACCGTGCGCTCGCGTGCATGGGGCTGCAACCCGTTCCCGAACGTACTGGCCGTGCACCCCGCCTCCGCAGACGGCTCGTTGACCCCAGGCAGTGCGGAATTGGACGAAGGCGTGCTGGCCGATACCAATTACGAGCAGCCGATTTCCATCTCCAATAGTTTCGGTGTTCCCTCGAAGGAACCTGATGTATGGCAGCCAGACATGCGCGCCGCCATTGCGGCCGCAGGCCCGGGACAGGTGTTAGTGCCGAGCTTCCAAGGTTCGCGCGTGGACGGCATGAGCGAAGAGGATTACATCGCCGATCACGCCACCACTGCACGTCTGGTCAAGGAGACCGGCGCGAAGCTGATGGTGATGAACACCAGCTGCCCGAACGAAGGGCACAATCGTTTGCTGTGCCACAATCCACTGCTCGTAGGCCGTATTACTGAGGCGGTGAAGAATGAGATTGGTGATACGCCGTTGATGATTAAGCTGGCGTTCATTCCGAGCGACGATGATTTGGAACTCATGGTGCGTTCCACCGTGAGACGTGGCACAGTTCAGGGCTTCAGCACCATCAACACGATTTCCGCTCGTCTTGTGGATAAGGATGGCAATCAGGCACTGCCCGGTGCCGGTCGCGATCGCTCGGGTGTGTGCGGCAGCGCAATTCGTGGGGCTGGTCTTGAGATGGTGCGCCGTTTGGCGGCCTTGCGTGATCGTCTTGGACTGGATTTCGCCATCAATGGCGTGGGCGGTGTGGTGTCAGCCGCCGATTATGCGGCCTATAAGGCAGCTGGTGCGGATTCGGTGATGTCCGCAACCGGAGCCATGTGGGATGCCGAATTGGCCCACAAGATTAAGGCGAGTTTATAGGCGTAATTCATGTTTGCCTTGGCTGAAAATTGCTTCAGCCAAGGCAAACTCGTTTACAAGGGGTTGATTTGGGCCGTTCGGGAGGTCTATCTGCGTTACGAGGGGTTCCTTGCTAAGTAGACAGGCCTCAAGAATGGCGGAATGACGGTGTGGCGAGGGCTTGTATACGGCATGTACAAGCCCTCACCAACCCCTCGTAACGCAGATAGATGTTCCGGAAGATGAAAAACCACCCCTTGTAAGCGAGATACATCGAAATGTATGGGCAGCACGGGGGCGGTGGGTGCTCATCATATTGCGTGTTACGCTTCGGCGGCGGCCTTCATGGCCACGGCGCCGACGTAATACACCGGCTTGTCGAAGTTCGGCTGGAACAGGAAGTCCACATTGGCCAACTGGTCGACGGTGAAGCCGGCCTGAATCGCCATGGAAATCACGTTCGCGGCACCCGAGATATCCGCCTTGGAGCAGAACTGGCCGCCCTTGACCTTACGCGTCTCGGGATCCCAGGTCAGAATCGAAGTGACCGGGGTGGTGGTGAGCATGAAGTCCGGTCGGTAATCCTCTGTGAGCTCGGTTTCGTTCACGGTAAGGCCACGACGTTCGGCGCCGGCCTTGGTAAGGCCCGAAGCAGCCAGCGACAGGTCATAAAGCTGCACGGCGGACGTGGCTTGTGTGCCCATGTACTTCACGGTGGGCTTTTCGATATTGCGGCCCACGAGCAGACCTTGGCGAACTGCATTGGTGGCCAGCGGAATGTAGTCATGCTTGCCGGTCGGGTTGTAGAACACGGTGGCGGAGTCGCCGGCGGCGTACACATCCGGCACGGATGCCTGCATGTAATCATCAACGATGATGGCGCCGTTCGGTAACATGTCCACCTTGCCCTTGAGCAGGTCGGTGTTCGGCAGGAAGCCCACGGCCAGAATCGCCATCTCAGCCGTGTACTCACCCTTTTCGGTGACCACGGTCACGGTATTGTCCGGATTATCGCGGAATTCCACCACTTTCTGGCCGAGCGCCAGCGTCACGCCGTGCTCTTCGAATGCAGCGGCCACCTGATCGGTGATGGACTTATCGAAGTTGTTGGCCAACGGGCGGTCCAAGCCGTCCACCAGCGTGGTCTTGACACCGGTCAAGCTGAACTGTTCGGCGATCTCCGCGCCAATGTAGCCGGAGCCGATCACGACTGCGGACTTGGCGAGCTTCGCCTTTTCCTTGATGGCGATGGCGTGATCCCAGTTCTTGCACAGCAGCACATGCGGGCTGTCGATGCCGGGGATCGGCGGAATCACCGGTCGGGAACCGGTGGTCACGACGAGCTTGTCGAAGGCGAGCGTCTCCTCGGGGGCGTCGGTGCCATCGGTGCCGTTCTCGAGCGAGCGGTAGGTGAGGGTCTTGCCCACCGGGTCCACGGAAGTCACGTCGGTGCGCATGTGCATGGTCGCGCCGGCCTGTGCCAGAGCTTCGGGGGAGGAGTAGAACATCTTCTTCGGGTCGGAGACATGGTCGCCAACCCACAGCGCGATGCCGCAGGAGAGGAAGGAGAGCGTGCCATTGCGCTCAAAGACATGGACGGTCCAATCCGGATGTTCGGCGAGAATGGACGTGGCGGCGAACGTGCCGGCGTGCGTGCAGCCGATGACGGCGACGGTGGTCATAAATGCTCCTTTGCTTGTGGCCTAGGCGTCAATTGCCCTGCCTCGAATCGTAGCGTAGGGGGCTGGAGAATGTCGTAGTCGAAAATGTGACGTAGATTACATTGGATGTGCTGTGGGCTGCCGACGACAATGGGGCTGAATGCTCACCAAAGCTTTGCAAAGTTTGGCTCCAGGCGCATTTCACCGAGTGCGCACATGGGTTATGGCAAACTAGACTCTAGCGTTTTTGACTCGCATGATTGAAGTTATTGCATAGGAGAGTGGCGTGGCTGAGAATACGAATGATGTGCTGCATGTTGAAGGCGGCAAGCCGCTGAACGGCACTATCAAGGTCCGTGGTGCGAAGAACTTCGTGAGCAAGGCCATGGTGGCCGCTCTGCTTGCGCCGGGCAAGTCCGTGCTGAAGAACGTGCCGGAGATTCGCGATGTGCATGTGGTGTCCGACTTGCTGCGCCTGCACGGCGTGGACGTGGACGTGGACGGCGCGAACGGCATCGTGACCATCGATGCCTCCCATGTGCAGCTGGCCGACGTGGCCGACGTGGATACGCTCTCCGGCTCCTCCCGTATTCCGATTCTGTTCTCCGGTCCGCTGGTGCACCGTCTGGGCGAGGCGTTCATCCCGGCGCTCGGCGGCTGCGCGATCGGCGGGCGCCCGATCGACTTCCACCTGGAGACCCTGCGCAAGCTCGGTGCCACGGTGGACAAGGAGCATAAGGACGGCATTCACATCACCGCTCCCGACGGCCTGCATGGTGCGAAGATCCACCTGCCGTACCCGTCCGTGGGCGCCACTGAGCAGACGCTGCTCGCCGCCGTGCTCGCCGAGGGCAAGACCGAGCTGTCCGGCGCCGCCATCGAGCCTGAGATCATGGATCTGGTGGCCGTGCTGCAGAAGATGGGTGCGATCATCTCCGTGGACGTGGACCGTACGTTCCGCATCGAAGGCGTCAAGGAGCTCAAGGGCTTCACCCACACCTCGCTGACCGACCGCATCGAGGCCGCCTCCTGGGCGTCCGCCGCGCTCGCCACGCACGGTGACATCTTCGTCAAGGGTGCCACCCAGCCGGAGATGATGACCTTCCTCAACGTGTTCCGCAAGGTCGGAGGCGAATTCGACGTGACCGACAAGGGCATCCGCTTCTGGCATCCGGGCGGCGATCTGCACCCGGTGGCCATCGAAACCGACGTGCACCCCGGCTTCATGACCGATTGGCAGCAGCCGCTCGTCGTGGCCCTGACCCAGGCGAACGGCTTGTCGATCGTGCACGAGACCGTGTATGAGAATCGTTTCGGCTTCACCAAGCCGCTTGTGCAGATGGGCGCCACCATCCAGCTCTACCGTGAGTGCCTCGGCTCCCTGCCGTGCCGCTTCCAGCAGCGTAACTACAAGCACTCCGCCGTGATCTTCGGACCGACTCCGCTGACCGGCCGAGACATCGATGTGCCGGATCTGCGCGGCGGCTTCAGCCATCTGATTGCGGCGCTCGCCGCCAAGGGTCCGTCCAACGTGCAAGGCATCAGCCTGATTGACCGTGGCTACGCTGACTTCCGCGGCAAGCTTGAAGCCCTCGGCGCCGACTTCGACTAATACGTTGGGATTGAGCTGATATATATATCGGCTTGATCCCTGTTGGTTATGGATGGTGGCTCCCCTCTTCGGAAGGGAGCCACCATTGTATTTAATCCTCGAATCGTTTGGCGAGCCGTGCGGATACTACCGCGCCAAGTCCAAGCAGCCCCGCTGAAATCAGCAATACCGTGGCTACCGGCATATGATCGAATGTCCAGCCGTATGCCATCTGCCCGAGTGGTTGCGCCCACATGCTGATGGCCGCCACCATCGCCATCACTTTGCCGGTCATCGCATCCGGCGTATTGAGCTGAATGGTGGGCAGCGCGATCAGATTCGAGAAACAGCTGGCAATCATCGTGCCGAATGTACAGCCGACCAGCACAATCAGCTTCGTCCAAGCGGACACCGGCAGTAGGAATACCAAGCCTTGCGGCAGCAGCGACAGTGCCAGAGCGACCATCGAAATCGGGAACTTGCGCATCGTGAGCTTTGCAGCAAAGCAGCCGGCAACAAACGCGCCAACTACCCCGGAAACGCCGACCAGACCATCGGCGATGCCATAGACGGTGGCATCAAAACCCAGCACCGTGCGAATCACATAGGGGAATCCGACGGCGGCATTACCGATAATCACAAAGTTCAGTCCGGCGGCGAACAGCAACAGCGCAAACACATTCGGACGGTCTTTGATCAGGAACCGGATGCCTGCCTTGAGATCCTCGATTGGCGTCGGCAGTGCCTCGTCGCCACGGTCGGGCGGGGCCAGCCGAATGAAACATTCGAGCGTGGCGGCACCGGCGAAGCTCATCATGGCGATGACCAACATCGGCTGGATGCCGGTCAGTGAATAGAGCACACCGCCAAGGAAACTCGGCAACAGCGAGCCCACCTGCTGCACCTGATTGACGACGGCCATCGCCTGCCGCAATGTGCTTTGCCCATGTTCGCGGAACATTTGGGGGAGTGCGGCCTGCACGGTTGGGGTTTCGAACGCGCCCAGCACGGCGAGCAGGACTTGCATGGTGCCGATGGCGGCGAGGCTGAAACCGATGGTGGCGAAGACGAGCGCGCTCGCCAGCACGAGCACGGCTGAAATGGCGTCAAGCGCCACCATGATGGTGCGGCGGTTCACGCGGTCGGCCAGCACGCCGCCGAACGGGGAGAGAATGATGGTCGGCACGATGGATATGGCCAGAATCGAGGCAAATACGGTTGCGGAACCGGTTTCATCCAGAACCCACATGGCCATCGCGAAGCGCAGCATCAGGTTGCCGAATAGGGAGATGCCCTGGCCGGCGACGAGGAGGATGAAGTCGCGGCTTGCGAGTGGAGTGTGAGCGACTTGAGGCTGTCGAGACTGGGTGTGGGGTAAATGAAGTGGCATGGTGGCTTCTCCGGTGGCAGTTGGGTGGATAGAATAAGCGACTTTGGTGGGGACGCGGCCTATCTCGACCGTTATCGCAAGAAATTCGGGAGAGCAGCCGCATCATCCCGAATTTCTTGCACTGAGAGGATGCCAGTGCAAAGAATTCGGGAAATATGCCCTGATTTCCTGAATTTCTTGCACTGAGTGTTCCTGAGTGCAAGAAATTTGGGAGGAGTGGGGGAAAAGACAAGGATATGGGAGGAGGGAAGGAAGACGTATTGGGAGGAGTGGGAGTGGGGGGAAATGGAGATGTTGGGATCAGTGAGGGGTGGTTTGGGGTGGTGTGGGTCATGTTGAATCAGTGTGTGGGGGTGGTGTGGGTCATGTTGGATCAGTGTGGGGTGGTTTGGGGATGGTCTGGATCATGTTGGATCAGTCATAGGGACCTTGTTCGTCGGACTGTTCGTCGAGCTGGGCGTAAAAGTCGGCGGTGAGGTCAATGAGCTCATCGTCGAACACCGGGATGTTGATGGCGTCGAGCATTGTGGCGAGGCACTGGATGCGATGTCTGAGTTGGGTGCGATTGGCCGGGTAGAAACGGGTAAGCAGCCAGTAGTTGGCAAGCAGGGAAATAAGTTCTGCGGCTTCCTGCGGGTATTCGGTGGGGATGGAACCGTCTCGCATGCCTTCCTCGATGATGGGCAGCCAATGCTTGGGCAGTTCGGTGGCCCAGAAATTCAGGTTTGATGCGAGCGTGGTGGGGTCGTCAAGGAAAGGAAGGCCGACTTCATTGAGCTTTTGATGCTCCTCGTTGCCGATGGCGAGGGTAAAGAGCGCGCGCAACTTCTGCAGTCCGGTGAGATCGTTGCGGGTCATGATGCGCTCGCGCTCGCCCTGGCTGTAGTCCCAATCTGCGCTGTTGAGCCGGTCGAGAATGGCTTCCTTGGATTTGAAGTGATGATAGATCGCGCCTTTGGAAAGATCGCCGAGCCGGTCCACGATGTTTTGGATGGAGGTTCTCTCGTAGCCTTTTTCCATGAAAAGGTCGCGCGCTGCCTCGAGAATGCGCCGCTCGGTGATTTCCGGATGTGCGTTGCGTGCCATGTGCGACGTCCTTTCCGCGGGCTGCCTGCCCTGCTTGGCTCGCACTATACATACCGTCGGTCGGTATGTATAGGTGTGCGGCGAGCCCATGTACGGCGCAACGAGTGAGCGGGCGCCATGATGCGGCGGTATGTATGATTGGGCGGCTCTACGGAGTATTGATTTATAGGTGACGCAGCAATGCACGCTTGCAGGCCTAATGTCTGAAGCATCGCCTTGGCCCATACCGTACATATGGGAAATATTGAGTTGTACTTGACGGTTAACCACCCGACGAGTGCCGCAGGTACTGTCGGTGTTCTCGGTATCCTTAGAAGAATGAGCCCTGAAGCGTTAAGTGAACTGATTTCCAAGATTGCCCATAACCTCGTCGCAGCCGGTCAGGCCGGCACCTTGACCGACGAGCTGATTCCGCCCGTCGACAAGCTGACCGTGATGCGCCCGAAGGATCGCGCGCACGGCGACTGGGCCTCCAACATCGCCATGCAGCTGGCCAAGAAGGCCGGCATGAAACCGCGCGACCTGGCCGAGCCGTTCGCCGCGGCGCTCACCGAAGCGGATGGCATCAAGTCCGTGGAAGTGGCCGGTCCCGGCTTCATCAACATCACCCTTGATTCCGCATCCGCCGCGGCCGTGGTCGATCAGGTGCTGAACGCTCCCGCCGACGAGCACGGCATCTCCACTTACGGTCGTAACACTCATCTGGCCGGCAAGACCCTGAACCTTGAGTTCGTCTCCGCCAACCCCACCGGCCCGATTCACATCGGCGGCACCCGTTGGGCCGCCACCGGCGACTCGATGGCCCGTGTGCTTGAAGCCAATGGTGCCAAAGTGGTGCGTGAATACTACTTCAACGATCACGGCGAGCAGATCAACCGCTTCGCCAAGTCGCTGGTCGCCGCCTGGGCGCATGACAACAACCTTGGCGATGCCGGCTATCAGACCGAAACCCCGTTCGACGGCTACAAGGGCGCCTACATCGACGAGATCGCCCGCCGTGTTGAGGCCGAGGCCAAGGCCGACGGCGTGGACCTCACCGCCCTGCAGCATGAGGATCAGGGCCTGAACGCCGACGGCGAGCCGATTGGCGAGTCCGATTCCGAAGTGCGCGAGGAATTCCGCAAGCGTGCTGTGCCGATGATGTTCGATGAGATTCGCAAGTCCATGAAGGACTTCCGTGTGAACTTCGACGTGTGGTTCCACGAGAACAGCCTGTACCAGGATGGCGAAGTTGACCGCGCCATCGAAGTGCTGCGCGAGCGTGGCGATATCTACGAGAAGGATGGTGCCACCTGGTTCGAATCCACCAAGCACGGCGACGATAAGGACCGCGTGATCTTGAAGTCCAACGGCGAATTCGCCTACTTCGCCGCCGATATCGCCTACTACTGGAACAAGCGCCACCGCGCCACCGACCCGGCCGACGTGGCGATCTACATGCTCGGCGCCGACCACCACGGCTACATCGGCCGCATGATGGCCATGTGCGCCGCCTTCGGCGACAAGCCCGGCGAGAACATGCAGATCCTGATCGGCCAGCTGGTCAACGTGCTGAAGGACGGCAGAGCCGTGCGCATGTCGAAGCGCGCCGGCAACGTGGTGACCATCGACGATCTGGTCGAAGCCATCGGCGTGGACGCCTCCCGCTACTCGCTGGCTCGTACCGACTACAACTCCCCGGTGGACATCGACCTGAACCTGCTCGCCTCCCACTCCAACGACAACCCGGTGTACTACGTGCAGTACGCGCACGCCCGCTCCTGCAACGTGGACCGCAATGCCGAGGCCGCAGGCATCTCGTACGAAGGTGCCGACCTCTCGCTGCTCGACACTGAGGCTGACGGCGAAGTGCTCGCCGCGCTCGCCCAGTGGCCGGCCCTGGTTACCTTGGCTGGCGATGCCCGCGCTCCGCACCGCGTGGCCCACTACCTTGAGGATCTGGCCGCCGCATACCACAAGTGGTACAACGTCGAGCGCGTGGTGCCGATGGCCCTGACCGATCCGGAAACCCGCGGTGATGAGGAGGCTCGCAAGGCCCTGGAGATTGCCAAGAACCCGGAGCCTGCTCGTGCCGCGGCCCGCTTGAAGCTCAACGATGCCGTGCGCAACGTGATCGCCGCCGGCCTCGACCTGCTCGGTGTGTCCTCCCCAGAGAAAATGTGATGGCCTTACGGCCATCGCAGTATTTCGCGACGCTCGCGACGCTATCGCTGTTCGCTGCTACGGACAGTCCACTGGACTGTCCGTCCCGAGAAAATGTGATGAATAATTATGCCTATTACTCCGATTTGGCCGGCTGCTACGGCCATCAACGCTGACGGTGCCATTGAATTCCATGGTCGTACCGCCGAATCCTTGTTGGATGAATTCGGTTCGCCGCTCTACCTTATCGACACCGACGAGGTCAACGCGCGCGCGCATCACTTCGTGCGCGCGGCGGCCAACGCATTCAACAACTCCACCACGCATGTGAGCTTCGCGGGCAAGGCGTTCCTTTCCAAGGAAATCGTGCGCCTTGTGCTCGCCGCCGGCATGTATGTGGACACCTGCACGATGGGCGAAATGAAAATTGCTCTCGCCGCCGGTGCTCCCGGCCGCCGACTGGTGCTGCACGGCAACAACAAGTCGGATGAGGAAATCGCACTGGCCATTGAGCAGGGCTTCGCAAAAATCGTGGTCGATGAGCCCGAGGAGCCTGCGCGCATCGCTGCCATCGCACGAAAGCTCGGCAAGCGTGCGCGTGTGATGCTGCGCGTCACCGTAGGCGTGCACGCGGGCGGTCATGAGTACATCTCCACTGCGCATGAGGACCAGAAGTTCGGTGTACCGCTGCTGCCGGCCGGTGCGGATGCCGCGGTACTGGATACTGCGCTGAAGAATCTTGCGGATGTGACCCCTGCGGTTACCAATGCGCGATTCGCTGAGCATGCGGATGCTGCCGCCGACGCTGCCGAATCCACTGAGGAAGCCGGCGCAGTCGGTCACAAGGGCGAACGCAAGCTGCAGTACGACCTGAAGTACCCGTACGACCTCTCCCACGAGCAGGTTTCCGAGAAGGACAAGGCGCTGGCCGAAGCAATGACCGCGATTGCGGACGGCCCGGCCATCGCCGTCTTGAAGACCATCCTGGCAAATCAGGACGTACTCGAACTGGTGGGCGCGCATTCGCATATCGGCTCCAACATCCACGATGCCGATGCCTTTATCCAGGCCGGCAAGCGCATGATGCTGCTGCGCAAGACCCTGTACGCCACCGATGCATTCACGCTGCCGGAAATCGATCTGGGCGGCGGCTACTCCGTGGCATACACGGACGGCGAAGACTCGATGGATATCGATGTGGAGCTCGCCCGTCTCGCCGACGCCGTGGCCTCCACCAACCGTGCGCTCGGCATGCCGGCGCCCGCCATCAGCTTTGAGCCGGGCCGCTATATCGTGGCCCCGGCCGGCGTGACCCTGTACCGCGTGGGCACCATCAAGCATGTGCACCTGAGCGACGCCAAGGATTCCGCCGGCAACCCGATCAGCGAACGCGTGTACGTGTCCGTGGACGGCGGCATGTCCGATAACATCCGCCCGGCCCTCTACGGTGCCGACTACACCGCTCGTTTGGCGAACCGCAAGGGCTCCGATGAGACGATGCTGGCCCGTGTGTGCGGCATGCACTGCGAGTCCGGCGACATCGTGGTGCACGAGGTGCGTCTGCCCGCCGATTTGAAGCGCGGTGATGTGCTCGCCGTGCCGGTGACCGGTGCGTACGGCCGTACGATGGCGTCCAACTACAACCAGGCGCTGATTCCGGCCGTCGTGACCGTGAGCGAAGCCGGTGCGCATGTGATGATGCGCCGCCAGACCATCGATGACCTGTTGGACCTCGACGTCAGCGAGTGAGCTTCTGAGCAAGGCCCCGTGGGCCTGAAGCGAATGGACGATTCCCGGCCGCTGTAGGAATCACTCCGTACAATGGCCGTGGGATAACAAGCTTGTTTTGGAAGGATTTGAAGTGGCAGAACTGAACGAAACCCCGATCCGCGTAGGCCTGCTGGGCGCAGGCACGGTCGGCTCCCAGACCGCCCGACTGATCGTTGAGCAGCAGGATGAGCTTTCCGCTCGCATCGGCCGCCCGATTGAACTGACCGGCGTGGCTTGCCTTGATCCGAAGGAGACCGAAAAGTTCCCGTGGATCGACCAGTCCATCGTCACCACCGACACGATGAGCGTGGCCACCAACTCGGACATCGTCATCGAGCTGATCGGCGGCACCACCGTGGCCCGTAAGTTCGTGCTCGCCGCCATCGAATCCGGCGCCTCCGTGGTCACCGCGAACAAGGCGTTGCTGGCCAAGTACGGCCCGGAGATTTATGCTGCCGCCGAAGCCAAGGGCGTCGACATCTACTTCGAGGCCGCTGTGGGCGGTGCGATTCCGTTCCTGCGCCCGCTGCGCGAATCCCTTGTGGGCGACAAGGTGACCAGCATGCTCGGCATCGTCAACGGCACCACCAACTACATCCTCGACGAGATGACCACCAAGGGTCTCCAGTTCGACGATGTGCTGAAGGATGCCCAGGCCAAGGGCTACGCCGAAGCCGATCCGACCGGCGACATCGAGGGATATGATGCCGCGAACAAGGCCGCCATCATGGCGACCCTCGGCTTCCACACGCCGGTGACCATCGACGATGTGTCCGTCGAAGGCATCACCAAGATCACTGCCGACGACATCGCCGCAGCCACCGCTGAAGGCAAGGTCATCAAGCTGCTCGCCGTGGTGGAGAACGGCGAAGCCGGCGTCTCCGCACGCGTCTACCCGGCGCTGATTCCGGAATCCCACCCGCTTGCCTCGGTGCATGGATCCTTCAACGCGATCTTCGTCAAGGCCGAGGCCGCCGACGATCTGATGTTTTACGGCCGCGGCGCCGGCGGCGCTCCGACCGCCTCCGCAGTGGTCGGCGACGTGGTGACCGAGGCCCGCCATATCGCAGCCGGCTGCACTGGTCCCTCCATTCCGCTGTACAAGGATCTGCCCAAGGCTCCGATCAATGCGTCCAAGGCCGCATTCGCCGTGCGATTCCTGATTCACGACAAGCCGGGTGTGCTGGCCGCCATCGCCGCCGAATTCGCCAAGAACGGCGTCTCCATCAACGGCGTGAACCAGGATCTGAAGCCCACGATGATTGACCCTGGCTACGACGGCGAGATTCAGCAGCTGCGTGTGGTGACCCACCTGACCGACGAAGAGACGCTGCGCGCAACCGTCAAGGCCGTGCAGGCGCTCGACTTCGTGACTGGCGAGCCGTCCATCCTGCGCGTACTGGACTGACTAAAAGCCCAGTGGGCTTTTCAGTAGCAGTAGTTGACTGTCTCTCCCCTCAGTCTCGCTTATGCTCGACAGCTCCCTCGTCAGAGGGAGCCGAAAATGGAGACAAATATGAATCCGATTTGTACTCAGGTGCGCGTACGCGTGCCGGCCACGTCCGCCAACCTCGGCTCCGGTTTCGACACCGTGGGCTTGGCGCTCGACTACCATGACGAGCTCACGTTCACGCTGAACCCGGACCCCACCGACGGCATCGCCCACGTGTTCATTCACGGCGAGGGCGAAGACACATTGCCGCGCGACGAAACACATCTGGTGGTCTCCACCTTCCGCCGCGCCTGCGCCACATTCGGTCTGGGCCGCATCGGCTTCACACTCGAAGCCACCAACAACATCCCTCAGGCTCGTGGCATGGGTTCCTCCGCCGAGGCCATCGTGGCCGGTATCGCGGCCGCCGCTGCCTTCGCCCAGCCCGGTGAGCTCAACCGTCCGGCCATCTTCGACATGGCCGCGCAGATCGAAGGCCATCCGGACAATGTGGCGCCGGCCGTGTTCGGCGGCCTGACCGTCTCCTGGGACTTCGCCACGGCCGAGGGCGTCGGCTCGGTGGCCATCCCCGGCGGCGAGCCGCTGCACGGCGGCTTCCACACGGTCAACTATCCGGTCGACCCGGCCATCACCGCGGCCGTGTTCGTGCCGGACTACGAGCTGTCCACCGAGAAGGCCCGCCAGGCGCTGCCTAAGGAGGTGCCGCATAAGGACGCCGTATACAACGTGTCCCGCGTTGGACTGCTGCCGGCCGCGATGAACCCGGTGGCGCTGGCGCAAGCCGAGGCCCAGGGCGGCGCCGATGCGTTGGGCGGCGGTGCTACCGGCGCGGCTCAGGTGACCCCTGCCGCCTTCGCCACTGCGGCGGCACAGGCCAACGCGCTGCTGTTCACGGCCACGCAGGATCGACTGCACCAGCCATACCGCACGCCGCTGATGCTGCCGTCATCCGAACTGATCGAGCTGTTCCGCGCCAAGGGCTACGCAGCCGCGGTCTCCGGCGCCGGCCCATGCGTGCTGGTGCTGCACTACGGCAATGCACGCGAAGCCATCGACCAAGTGGCGGCCACCCAGCTGGCGTCCGGTCACTGGCGCGTGCTGCATCTGCCGATCAACACTAAGGGCGTCGAAATCGAACGGCGATAAGCCTGGTGCCTCGACTAGGAGGGATTCACATGTCTATTCCGCTGATTCTTGCGTCTCAGTCCAAGCCGCGCCGCGATGTGCTGTATGCGGCGGGCATCTGCCCGACGATTCGCGTCTCCCATGTGGATGAGCCGGCGGCGCTTGAGGCTGCAGCAGCTCAGACCGGGGTTGCCGTTGATGACCTGACCGTGGAACAGCGGGTGATGATTCTGGCCGAGGCCAAGGCGCAGGCTGTGCATCGCGCCTACCGTGACGTAGCCGATACTGCGGCCGCCGCAACCGGCAATCGCGTGATTGCCTATCCGCTGAGGGCCGCGGAAGTGCAGGCCGAGGATGCTGAGATCGACGAAGGTGCCGATGCGGTCACTGCGGACTCTTCCATTGACTATTCCTCCGACCGCATCGCCACCACCCGTGACTTCTCCGGCGTGGACATGCCGACCGTAACCGAACCCATCTCCAACATCATCGCTCTGCAGCCAGGACTGACTCGCGCTACGGTCGGCCCGCTGATCATTGGTTGCGATTCGATGTTCCTGATGGATGGTGAGTGCTACGGCAAGCCGCACAGCGCCGAGGTAGCGCGCGCACGCCTGCGCAAGATGCGCGGCAACAGCGGTGAACTGTGGACCGGCCACTGCGTCATCGACTTCGCCACCGGCCGTGTGGCTCGCGGTGCAAGCCACGCCACCGTGCACTTCGGCGACTTTTCCGACAAGGATATCGAGCGCTACATCGCCACCCGCGAGCCGCTGGAAGTGGCCGGCTCGTTCACCCTGGAGGGCTTCGGCGGCGCATTCATCGACGGTATCGAAGGTGACCCGCACGGCATCATCGGCATCAGCCTGCCGCTGCTGCGCAAGCTCGCCGCTGAGCTGGGCGTGGAGTGGACTGATTTGTGGAACGTGCAGCGTGGCGAAATCGCGCCGGAATCCGCGGATGCCGCCGGCATCGCCATGGCGGGGAAGGATAATCTGCCGCCCGTGGAGAACGTGCACCAGCCCGGCGACGGCTGGGTGGATTGTGCCTGTGGCCGTAAGCATTGGGGCACGAATGGCGCATCCGGCATCCTGCTGGCCCGCCGTGATCCGGCGACCGGCAAAGTCACGCATGTGGTGATGCAGCATCGTGCGGCATGGTCGGCCGAAGGCGGCACCTGGGGCATTCCGGGCGGTGCCACGGCAGACGGCGAATCGCCAATCGAGGGCGCGCTGCGCGAAAGCTACGAGGAAGCGAACATCACGCCCGAAGACATCGAAGTGGTCGGCTCCTACCGCGAAGACCACGGCAACTGGGCATACACCACGGTATTCGCATTCGAGAAGCTCGGCCACAGCGTTGAGCCCAAGGCCAACGATGACGAAAGCATGGAAATCTGCTGGGTGCCGATTGCTGACGTGCCAAACCGCAAGTTGCTGACCGCGATGAAAACCGATTGGCCTCGCTTCGCTGCTCGCCTCGACGAGCTGGCTACTGCATACGCCGGCAAGTAGTACTTATTGCAGCTGAATGCTGAGCAAACAGTCACCACTGTGCTTGATGGGATGGCTAAGCCATCGCCCTGCATAGTGATTCAGGCTAAAGCCTTGTCCAGTAATGCATTAATGGCTTCTTCGCGCGTTAAATGATGCATTTGCGCGTAAATGAGGATCTTCTGTTCGCGAGTGAGGCCGGCTTGAGCAAGGCTCTGACCGAGTGCTTGCCGTGTATATTCGCTAGGTGTCACTTGTTTGGCTTGGGCTGCCGCCTCTACCAGCTTCCACAATTCGTCCGGCATGCGAATGGTGTGTGCCTTCATATCGGCGCGGCTGGGAGGGAAGGGGTCGTCTTCTCGCGTGAGGATGGAATTCGGGAAGCCGTCTTCAGCTTCTTGCGCCCAACGATCGACCATCTCGTTGGTAATAGGTGTGCCATCTTCGGCAATGTACTGTCTCATGCTCGGCTCCATTCGGTAAAGAATCCTTTGGTGAGATAGTTCGCATGAATGACGAGTGGTTCCGGGTCCGCAGTTTTCACGTACACCAATTCGATCGGTCTACGCTGCTGGTCGAAGCCTATGGCCGCCCATCGTTGTGGATCGGTTTCTTGGTCGCGCAATCGGATTTTTGCCGGCCCAATACGTGTATTGAACGCTGATTTGATTTGCTCCCGGGTGAGATGATGTGCTTGCAGGGCATGCGGATGTATCTCGATGTTGAATTGTGTGCCATTATCATAACTCGATGTATGACGATTGTCATGCGCTGGGTTTCGTGCGCTTGCCATCACGGGACTCCTTTGTCGGTGTATCGGCATGTTCTGCACACCGTATAAGGAGATGGTTGCCCGTGTCCAGCGCAATCGGCCTATGTGGTCCCAGCTTCCGAAGTTATCCACATCGGCTGCGTAGCGATCAGTTCTGCCGAATTTCGCTTTGCTTGCGGAATTCCATGGGGGAGAGGCCGTTCTTGCGTTTGAACGCGGCGCAGAAGGAGCTCGTGTCGGTGAATCCGCATTCCTCGCACAGCTGCCGCAGCGAAATATCCGAATTGATGAGGCGATACTTTGCGGCGTGCATGCGGGCGTCCAGCACGTAGGCGTATGGCGTGTACCCGGTCTCCTTCTTGAAGACGCGAATGAAGTGGTATTCGCTCATATACACGAGCCCGGCCAGCTCGGCCACGGTCAGCGGCTCGCTCAAATGATTGGCGATATACGCCAGCACACTTTCGATGGCATGAGGGCCGCGTCGTGCGGCGAGCCCGGATGCTCCGCCGCCCGCTGCTGAAGCTGCCGCCGCGCCACCGCCAGTCGGGGCCGATGCCGCGTCATCGGCCCCCAATGCGAACTCGGTGAGGATATCCGTGATGTATTTGGCCATCAGCGGTTCGGAAATGCGCGCGGCCATATGGAAGGTCTCATAGATCTTCGTCAGCTGGGTGATTGCATATCCCGGCTCGCGCAGCGAAAACACCGTACCGAGCCGCTCGTGGATCAGCTCGTAATAGGCGCGTGCGGTGGGGCCATCAAAGTGCAGCCATAATACATCGCTGTCTTCGGACGTGCTGTAGGAGTGATGGGCATAGCAGTCAACCAGCACGAAATCGCCGGCGGAGGCATGCTGCGGGCTTTCGCCGAACTTCGAGACCACATCGAACGATCCGGAGCGAATCGCCATGATCAGGAAGCTGTCGAACGAACTGCGCTCCTGCCGATACCCGGCTTCGTAGTGAAAGAATCCTGCGCGCAACGGGTGCAGGAACGTGCGCAGCGCCGTTTTGCTGGGTGTGTAGATATAGAATTCCGAGCCTTCATTGCGAATGCCATGCTCCGCCGGTTTCATCGCCGCCTCCTTGCGCCGAGCTGTATCGATCCGCTGCTGGCAACAGCAGCTGTCGAATAGCAATTATTTCATATTGAAGAACAATTACTCTAGATGTCAACGATATTTTCGGCCATAGACTAAAGGCAATCAATCAAAAGATTGTGGTTCGCAAGAGCCAGTAAAGAACTCAAAAAACGGTAACACTACAACGAAGTGGAGTGAAGCAATCATGGCCGTTACCATTCAGGACACCGTCATCACCATCCCGACTTACGGGATCGGCGCTGCGGACAAGAACCCGCAGTTCATCGAAAAGCGCGTCTACCAGGGCAGCTCGGGCCGCGTCTACCCCTATCCGGTGATCGAAACCATCAGCGACGAAAAGCATGACAAAGCCTACAAGGCCGTGATTATCGAGAACGAATACCTCGAAATCACCGTGCTGCCCGAGCTCGGCGGCCGCATCCAGTATGCCAAGGACAAAACCAACAACTACGACTTCGTCTACCGCAACGATGTGATCAAGCCGGCGCTCGTCGGTCTGACCGGCCCGTGGATCTCCGGCGGCATCGAATTCAACTGGCCGCAGCACCACCGCCCGACCACCTACTCGCCGGTGGACTACGACATCAAGGACCTGCCGGACGGCGGCAAGGCAGTGCTCTGCCACGACACCGACCAGATGTACGGCACCCAGGTGGTCACCACCATCGCCCTGCACCCCGGAAAAGCCTACATCGAGATCACCGCTCAGCTGTACAACGGCACCGCACTGCCGCAGACCTTCCTGTGGTGGGCGAACCCGGCCGTGCCGGTCAACGAGCACACCAAAACCGTGATGCCACCGGATGTGACCGCCGTCATGGACCACGGCAAGCGCGACGTCTCCCGCTACCCGATCGCCACCGGCACCTACTACAAGCACGACTACTCGCGCGGCGTGGACATCGGCCGCTACAAGAACGTGCCGGTGCCGACCAGCTACATGGCCGCCCATTCCGACTACAACTTTGTCGGCGGCTACGATTTCGGCGTTGGCGCGGGCATCCTGCATGTGGCCGACCACCACGTCAGCCCCGGCAAGAAGCAGTGGACCTGGGGCAACGGCGACTTCGGCCGCGCCTGGGACCGCAACCTGACCGACGCGAACGGACCGTACGTTGAGCTGATGACCGGCGTCTTCACCGACAACCAGCCCGATTTCACCTGGCTCAAGCCGTACGAAGGCAAGACCTTCACCCAGTACTTCATGCCGTACAAGGCGGTGGGGCAGGTCAAGAACGCCTCCATCAACGCCGCCGTGAACCTGGAAATCGGCCCGGAAGACACGTTCGGCTCTGCCGGCGAGGCCGAAGGCATCGAAGCCCAGGGGCTGAAGGCCGGCCAGGGCCGCGTCGCCGTATACGCCACCGGCGTGTACGAGAACGCCACCGTGACCGTGACCACCAAGAGCGGCAAGACGCTCTACTCCTACACCGGCACGATCAGCCCGAACGACACGGTCCGCGCCGAATTCGAAACCGGCGAGGCTCCGGCCACCGAAATCACCGCAACCGTGGCGGACGCCCACGGCACCGTGCTCATCGACTACACCCCGCAACCCAAGAAGATCGACAAACTGCCCGAACCAGCCAAGGCCGCCGATGAACCGGAGAAGATCGCCACCAACGAGGAGTTGCTGCTCGCCGGCCTGCACTTGGAGCAGTACCGTCACGCCACCTACATGCCCGACCCGTACTACCTCGAGGGCCTGAAGCGTGACCCGGAAGACGCCCGCATCAACAATGCATACGGCCGCCTGCAGCTGCGCCGCGGTGTGTTCGACTGCGCAGAATCCCACTTCCGTACGGCGATTAAGCGCCTGACCAAGCACAACACCCAGCCCTACGATTCCGAACCGCACTATAACCTTGGCCTGACCTTGTTCTTCCAAGGCAAGTACAGCGAGGCGTTCGACGCCTTCTCCAAGGCGACCTGGGACGATACCCAGAAGGAGCGCGCCTTCTTCTACATGGCCGCCATCGCCGCCCGCCGAGGCGACTTCGCGGACGCTCTGGAGTATGTGAACAACGCCCTGACCCGCAACACGATGAACATCAAGGCTCGCGGCCTCAAGGCCTACGTGCTGCGCAAGCTCGGACGTACGGACGAGGCAGCGGCGGCGCTCGCCGAGAACCTGAACATCGACGAATTCGACTTCGTCTCAGGCTACGAGCGCGTGCTCGCCGGGGGAGAGCCGGTCGAACTGGAACGCCTGATGCGCGGCTTCTTCGAGAACTACTTGCAGGCCGCCCGCGACTACGCGCTGTTCGGCGCCTACGAGGAGGCTCTGGCACTGCTTGCGGCAGCCGACCAGTCAAAGCCGATGGTCAAGTATTACGAGGGCTATTATCTCGCCGAACTGGGCCGCGAGGCAGAAGCCAAGGCCGCGTTCGAAGCCGCCGAGGCCGCGCCGAGCGACTACTGCTTCCCGAACAAGCTCGAGGACATCGCCGTGCTCAACAAGGCCATCGCAGTGGTCGATGGTGCCAAGGCCCCGTACTACCTCGGCTGCCTCTACTACGACAAGGTGCAGGCCGACAAGGCCATCGCCCTGTGGGAGCAGTCGCGCGACCGCGATCCGGAATTCCCGACTGTGCACCGCAATCTGGCGCTCGCCTACTACAATAAGCGCGGCGATGCGGCGGCGGCCAAGGTCGAGATCGAACAGGCCTACGCGCTCGACGAATCCGACGCCCGCGTGTTCCTGGAAACCGACCAGCTGCATCGCAAGATCGGCTGGACCTATGCCCAGCGCCTCACCGAGTTCGAGAAGCATCTCGATGTGGTGGCCAAGCGCGACGACCTGTTCATCGAATACCTGACCGTGCTCAACCTGACCGGCAACTACGCGAAGGCCTACGAGCTGATGGGCCAGCGCCGCTTCCACCCGTGGGAGGGCGGCGAAGGCAAGATCACCGGCCAGTACCGCATTGCGCTGACCCTGCTCGCCAAGGATGCGATGGCCGCCGGCGACTGGGCCAAGGCCAAGGAGCTGCTGGTCAAGACGCTCGCCTACCCCGAGAACCTGGGCGAAGGCAAGCTCGAAGGCCAGAAGGACAATGACATCCACTACTACCTCGGTGTGGTGGAGCGCCGGCTCGGCAACGAGGAGGCCGCCCGCGCCGAATTCCGCCAGGCCACCATCGGCCCGGACGAGGTGAAGGGTGCCATGTACTACAACGACCAGCCCGCCGAAATGATCCTCTTCCAAGGCCTCGCCCACAAGGCGCTCGGCGAGGAAGGCCCGGCCAACGCCCGCTTCTACCGCCTGCTGGACTACGGTGAGCAGCACCTCGACGATCAGGTCAAGATCGACTACTTCGCCGTCTCGCTGCCGGACTTCCTCATCTTCGAAAACGACTACACGAAGATGAACCGCGTGCACTGCGAATACCTGATGGGACTTGCGAACATCGGCCGCGGCGAGCACGAGGAGGCCGAACGCTTCCTCACCGAAGCCTTGGCCGCCGACCCCAGCCACATCCAGGCCAACCTCTTCACCGATGAGGTTATGAATCGTCACCTCTTGTGATAGGTGATTTCCTCCACGCCGGCTCCTTCCTCTTCCGGAGCCGGCGTTCCTTTATGCCGTCGAAGATCATGGTGTCGTCCACCAGAATTTCAGCAGCCTCCGCAGTGCGAATGCCAGCGACAGCAACGTGTAATCGCTCAAATCACGCGGATTGTAGCCGGTTGCGCGGGCGATTTTATTGAGTCGATTCTGCACGGTGTTCTTATGCAGAAACAGTTCCTCGGCGGTGTGCCCGATGCTGCCGTTGTGCTTCGTGTACGCGTCGAACAGCACGGCGGCCTCATCCTTTTCCTCCTCGCTCAATCCACTCAAGATCTGATTCGAGAACCGCTCGGCGATGGTGTCTTTGATGGCGCACAATGCCATACCCAGTGCGGAATCGTCATATTCGAGCGTGCGCGAGTAACCGGAATTGGTTGCCGGCTCGGTTGCGGCCGCGCTGCCGTGCTGTTGATGCAGGAACGCCAGCCATAATTCGGCGCTGCGGGCCTGCAGGTAGGCCTCGCGATAATCGGCGATGGCGTGCACCGACTCGCTGATGCCGAATACCAGGGGATAGCCAGTGATTTGCGAGACCGTTCGCGCGATCTGGTCAAGCGTGTTCAGGTATGCCGGTGGGCGGCCGTCGGTGCCATCTGCGGCAAGAATCACACGGAATTCGCCGCCATATATCGAATACAGGCTGTGCGGCTGGCTGGCCATGAGGCGATCGACCATGTCGTAGGTGTTGTCTTGCGCGACGTTGTTGTGTGCCGTACCGGACTGCGTTGCAGCGATGTGCGCAATGCCGACGTGCTGCACGGTCTCGTTGCGCAGTTTCCGCGGCACATGCAGTCGCCCTACGGCCACCACACGCGGCACGGTGAGATCCACATTCAACGTGTCCGTCAGATAATCGATAAGCCCGGTGTCCGGCTGCGGGGCGATGAGCAGGTTCGTCAGGTTCGCCGCCATCATGCGCCTATCGAATCGGGAAACCTGCTCAAGATTCTCGCGCACCAGAATCTCCGTCATTTTCTTGATGACATTGCCGAACGGCTCCACTTCAGCGCGCTCGCCGGTGATGCCGATGACGGCGATCACCGCGTCGCCTTGCATCACCGGCACATTGATGCCGTCGCGCGCGCCGGCAAATGGGTGCTCGGCATCCACCGCGACGCTCTGCCCGGTGCGTGCGGCGAGACGTGCGGCCTCATGATCGGTGTCGACGCGGGCTGGATCGGTGCTGGCGATGATGTGGCCGCTGGTATCGAAGAAGTTGATGTCATGGTTCAACGCGCCTTTGATGTTCTCCACGATGGTGGAGGCGATGCGCGGATCGATGTCCATCGCTGGCTCCTTTGCCTGGTTGCTATGCTCGACGCTTCAATATGGTACGCGTACTATGCAAATCTGCGAACAATGCGGTTTTCATGGCCTGAAGATGGTTGTATGTACCATGCGCCATCGGCGATACTGGTACCGTCCACAACAACAAGAGATGCGCTGCATGGGAGGTGCTGCAATGAAGTTCGTAATCGCCCCTGATTCGTTCAAGAACTGCATGACCGCCCGCGAGGCGGCCGAAGCCATCCGCTCCGGGCTGTCCGCAGTGTTCCCCGATGCCGAATACGACATGGTGCCGATGGCGGATGGCGGCGAAGGCACGGTGCAGGCGTTGGTGGACGCCACTGGCGGCACGCTGCGCCAGGCCACTGTGCTCGATCCGCTGCAACGGTCGGTGTCCGCGACCTATGGATTGCTGGGCGCGGACGGCGCTGAGCGTGCCGGCAACGGTGCAACAACCGCCGTCATTGAAATGGCCGCGGCATCGGGCATCGGCTTCGTAAACGAGGCGACCGAAAACCCGCTGGCCGCCACCACCTATGGCACCGGTCAGCTCATTCGCGCAGCTCTCGATGATGGCGCTCGCCGCATCATCATCGGCATCGGCGGCTCTGCCACCAACGATGGCGGGGCGGGCATGGCCGAAGCCCTGGGCGTGCGATTTCTGGACGCCCATGGCAATGCCATCGCACGCGGCGGCGGCGCACTCGGACAATTGAGCGCCATCGACGTCACCGGGCTTGACCCGCGCATCAATGCCACGGAAATCCTCATCGCCTCCGACGTGGCCAACCCGCTGACCGGCCCACAAGGCGCGTCAGCCGTATTCGGCCCGCAAAAAGGGGCCACCGAGGCGATGGTCGGCCAACTGGACGCCAACCTTGCCCACTACGCCGCCATGATCAGCAGCCAACTTGGCCGCGATGTGGCGCGCATGCCGGGGGCCGGCGCAGCCGGTGGACTGGGCGCGGGACTGTTGGCCTTCACCAATGCCAGCATGAGGCCGGGCGTCGAGATCGTGGCCCAAACCGTGCGGCTCGCGCAACGAGCCGCCGATGCGGACTACTGCATCACCGGCGAAGGCGGCATCGATGCGCAAACCCAGCACGGCAAAACGCCCATCGGCGTGGCTCGAGCCGTACGCCAAAACAATCCGAACATCGGCGTCATCGCCTTGGCCGGATATGTGGGCAGCGGCATCGGCCCGCTCTACGATCTCGGCATCGATGCGATATTCGGCATCGTTCCCGGAGCGGCAACCTTGGAACGGGCGCTCGCCGAGGGGGCACACAACCTCAGGCGAACAGCCGAAAACGTTGCGCGACTGATTGCGCTGTGCGATTACCAGTGCCACAACAACCCTCAATAATCAACAGCAATAATTTCATACGCGCGCGCAATTTATGCTGATAAATCAAGCAAAGAGCGCCATAGTATGGAATCAACAAAACAAAACGACAACCGAAACGAAGTAGTTCAGCAGTCGCTTTGCAGCACACCTTTAGCGTGATGTGCGCCGAATCCCTCTACTCACAGGCTTGGCGCAAGCATGCTCTGATGAAAGGAACCATCATGAAGAAAACCTGGCAGACCATCGTCGGCGCCGGTGCCGCAATCGCCATGATCGCATCGTTTGCAGGCTGCGGATCGAGCAGCGCCTCCGGCAAAACCGAGCTCTCGTTCTTCGCGAACAACACGCAGGACCTGTACCAGCCGATCATCGACGCATTCGAAAAAGAAAACCCGGACATCACCATCAAGTTCAGCACCACCAACGGTGCACAGGCCGGCTACCAGCAGACCTTGCAAACCCGCATCTCCGGCGGCCAGCTCGCCGACGTGTACGTGGCGCCGCCCGAGCAGTTGAGCGACCTGGTCAAGAACGGCGTGGCCAAAGACCTGACCGACGAATCGTTCATGAGCCGCATCGGCGACACGAACAAGGCACAAGCCACGGTGAACGGCAAGGTGTATGCCATGTCGATCACCGCATGGACCAACGCCTACGCCTACAACAAAGACCTGCTCGCCAAGGCCGGCTACGATTCCATCCCCGAAACCTGGGATGAATTCATCGACATGCTGAAAGCTCTGAAGGACGCCGGTGTGGAGAAGCCGTACCTGGAGCCCAAGGCTGGCCTCGGCGCTCTGGTGGAAGGCTGGATCGGCTACGACTCCTCCAAGCAGTCCAAGAGTGTGGACCAGCAGATCGGCGACGGTGATTCCACCTTCGCCAAGAGCTACACCAAGTACTACAAGCAGTGGGCCAAGCTCTTCGACGCCGGTGTGATGGGCTCCGAAGTCACCGGTCTTGCGGATGATCAGGTCCGCTCCGAATTCGCGGCCGGCCGTCTGGCCGTCATGCCGTCCGGCTACTGGGATGTGAACACATTCAAGAAGGCCGGCATCAACTTCGCATTCGGCCGTATGCCGATGCTGCACAAGGGCGATACGCCATACGCCCCCGGTGCCGCGGACTCCGGATACGCCATCAACGCCAAGATCGACGGAGCCAAGCTCAAGGCAGCCGAATCCTTCCTTGACTTCCTCTCCTCCGAGGAAGGTCTGAAGCTCATCCAAGACAATATGGGCCTGATTCCGTCCACCAAGAACTACACACCGGACATCGACGAGACCTTCAAAGAGCCGTACGACCTCTACCTGAAGACCGGCAACGTGTACTTGAACACGCTCGGCTGGCCGGCCAGTGGCCGTAGCGCCCTGCGCGCCGAAACCTTCGCCCAGCTGCAGCAGGTGGCACTCGGCTCCATCACCCCCGCCCAGGCCACCGCCAACCTGGACGCCAAGCTCAAGACGCTGTCCTGAAGGTGAATGTCATGACACAGGCAACCACCATCACCGCTGCGCCTGCCCTTGCTGAGGCGGGCGCGGCCCCTGCCCGAATCGCCGCCAGCGCAGTTCAGGATTTTGAAGCTTCGCACACCCGCGACCGCAAGCGCCGCAATCTCATGGAGAACCTCACCTCCGTGCGATTCCTGCTGCCATTGCTCGCCGTCTACATCGTCATCGTACTGATTCCATTCCTGCAAAGCATCGTCTTCAGCCTGACCGACTACGACGGCTACGATTTCGCCAACGCCAAGTTCGTGGGGCTGTCCAACTACCAGGCGATCTTCCAAGACCAGACCCTGCTCGCCGGCCTCGGCTTCACTCTGCTGTACACCGTGGCCACCACCGTGCTCATCACCGCCATCGCACTGCCGCTGGCCGTGACCCTGAACCGGAAGTTCTTCGGACGCAACTTCGCACGCTCCCTATTCTTCTTCTTCTCGGTGCCATCGATGGCCGTGCTCGGCCTGGTCTGGCAGTACATCTTCTCCCCGCTCGGCACCGGCGCCGTCAACACGCTGCTCGGCAAGATCGGCATCAGCCCGGTACCGTGGCTCTCCGACCCCGCGCTCGCCAAGTTCTGCGTGATTTTCATCGCCGTATGGGCGCAGGTAGGCTGGCACGCCACCCTGTACCTGGCCTACCTGCAGGCCATCCCGGCCGACCTGTACGAACAGGCCTCGGTGGATGGCGCCACCCGCGGCCAGCAGTTCGTGCACATCACCTTGCCACAGATGGTGCCCGCTATGGGCGTCTCCATCTTCATGCTGCTCACCGGCGGCCTTAAGGTCTACGATCTGCCGTTCACGTTGACCACCGGCGGTCCCGGCAACGCCACCTACACCGTCACCCAGTCCATCATCGTCACCGGCATCGGCTCCGGCCGCTACGGCGTGGGCTCCGCGCTCGGCGTGATGTTCTTCCTGTGCTGCGTGATTCTCGTGGCACTGCAGCAAATCGTCACTTCGCTGATTGAAAAGAGGCTGTCATGACAACGCAGCACACTTCCCCCGCCCCGGCACCGGTTGCCGCATCCGCCGCGCCGACCGCCCGCGGACTGTCCCTGAGCCAGCGCGAACGCATCGGCTCCGCCATCCGCTCGGTGGTGGTCATCGCCATCGCCCTGATCTGCGCGGTGCCGCTCTACGTGGTGGTGGTCAACACCTTCAAAAACTCCGGCGACATGGCAGCCGACCCGTTCGGCCTGCCCACGCACTTCACGCTGGAGAACTACACCTACGCGCTGGAGAACCTGCCCGTGGTGCAGGCCACGATCAATACGTTGATTGTGACGGTTGTGGGTGTGTTCTTCATGGTGATTATCGGTGCGCTCGCCGCCTATGGCATGGTGCAGAAGCGCAGCAAGCTCACGGCTGGCATTGGTGCCTTCCTGATGCTCTCGTTCGTGATTCCCGGCCAGACGCTGCTGATTCCGCAGTACAAAATGGAAGCGCAGTTCGGTCTTGTGGATTCCCTGCTTGGTCTGATCGTGCTGTACCTGGCCGGTGCCACGTTCTGCTACTTCCTGATCGTGCAGTACATGCGCGGGCTTCCCGGTGAGTTGTTCGAAGCCGCGCGCTTGGATGGTGCAGGCCCGTTCCGCATCTTCTGGCAGATCGTGCTGCCGCTGATCCGGCCGATCCTGATCACCGTGGTGGTGTTCGAAACCATGTGGACATGGAACGACTTCATGACCCCGAACATCTACATCTCGTCGACCGAAAAGCAGACGCTGGTACTGCAGGTGTTCAACGCCATGGGCCAGTTCAGCACCAATTGGCCGCTGTTCATGACCATCACCACCATCGCCCTGATCCCGGTGTTCCTCTTCTTCATCTTCTGCCAAAAGTGGATCGTCGCCGGCTTGGTGGCCGGATCGGTAAAAGGCTGAGCCGTTAAGCGAACAGCCCTGTGGGCTGTTCGTAGGCTCAGCCTGAGCGAGGCGGTAGCCGAGCGAAGGTATCGGTGTCTCTCGCCGTAGGCGAGTCCGTAATTGCATGCTCCTATTTCGAAAGGTAATCCCATGAATCACACGCTTGACCTGACCGGTTTCGAGCCAAAGGCCATCACACCGTTCTCCATCACCCGCAATGATTGGGGCGTGGCGCCGGACGGTACCGCAGTGGACTTCACCAACTACTACATGACCTTTGACGGCAAGCCGTTCTACGGTGTCTGCGGCGAATTCCATTACTCGCGCATGAACCCTGTGCGTTGGGATGAACAGCTCGCCAAAATGGCGGCCGGCGGCGTGAACGTCATCGCCACCTATGTGTTCTGGAATCATCATGAAGAGCATGAGAACCAGTGGAACTTCAACGGCCGTCGCAATATCCGCCGATTCATCAAGCTCTGCGCCAAGCACGGGCTCAAGGTCATCGTGCGCCTCGGCCCGTTCGACCACGGCGAAGTGCGCAACGGCGGCATCCCGGACTGGATGTACGGCAAGCCCTACGAAGTGCGTTCCGTGGATCCTGGCTTCCTCGACAAGGTCCGCGACCTCTACGCGCACGTCGCCGCCCAGCTCGACGGCCTGTACTTCAAGGACGGCGGCCCGATCGTCGCCGCCCAGCTCGACAACGAATACATGCACTCCTCCTCCCCGTGGGAGATGACCACCGGCATCACCAACGAATGGGTGCCCGGCGGCCACGATGGTTTCGCCTACGTGCATGCGCTGCGCCGCATCGCCGAAGAGGAAGGCATCTCGGTGCCGTTCTACACCAACACCGGTTGGGGCGGCTCCCCGGTTCCGGACGATGTGCTGCCGCTATGGGGTGGCTACGCCTACCGCCCGTGGCTGTTCTACGCCGGTCCCGGCGAGCACCCGGTCACCGACGAATACGTGTACCGCAACTTCCACTCCAACGATTGCCCGCGCGGCGAGGAATTCGCGCCCACCTATGAGCCGGAAACCAAGCCCTACGCCTGCTGCGAGATGGGCGGCGGCATGTTCAGCTCCTACAACTACCGCTTCGTGTTACCGATGAAGTCGGTGGACGCCATGTCCAATATCAAGATGGCATCCGGCTGCAATTTCCTCGGCTACTACATGTTCCAGGGAGGCTCCAACCCGATCGGCGACGGCATCTACCTCAACGAAAGCCAGCTGCCGAAGATCTCCTACGACTTCCAGGCGGCGCTCGGCGAATTCGGTCAGGCCCGCGAATCCTACCGTCGCATGAAGGCCGTGCACTACTTCGCCCTGGCATTCGCCGACCGCCTGTGCCCGCTTGGCGTGGCCGTGCCGGAAGGCCAGGAGTCGATCGCGCCGACCGATATGGAGTCGCTGCGCTGGTGCGTGCGTACCGATGGCGAGCGCGGTTTCGTGTTCCTCAACAACTTCCAGGACCACGCCAGCATGCCGGCCAAGCATGGTGAATCGGTGTCGGTCACGCTGGCCTCCGGTGAAACCGTGACGTTCGACGGCATCGGCTTGGCCTCCGACGAGAACTGCATCCTGCCGTTCAACATGGATCTCGACGGCGTGACGCTTGTCGCCGCCACCGCGCAGCCGGTCACCGTCGTCGCCCCGGCCGGCGCCGATCATCGCACCTTCGTCTTCCTCAAGCCCGACGGCATGGACGACTGCTGGTTCCGTTTCGCGGATGGCACGGTGCATCATGTGCCGGCGGAAGCGGACATGGAAGTGTTCTCGGCTTCGGATGGTGCCGGTCACACGGTGGATATCGTCTGCGTGAGCCGTGCCAAGGCCGATTCGATGACCGTGGTGGCAGGCGGTACCGCGCTGGTCTTCGCCGGCGAGACCGTCGCACAGGACCCTGCGCAGCCGAGCATCACCAACAATGGTGCTGCCGTCTACGAACTGGATGGTCACATCATTGTGGAATCCACCGAAGCCAGCGTTGCTGTTTCGTCCTACCCCGCCGAGTTCCTTTGCGGGCAGAACATCCAGTACCAGCCGGTCGCTGTGGAGCCGAGCGTGCGGAAGCTCTCCGATACGCGCTATGTGATCGACCTGCCCGACGATCTGCTCGCCGCCGACGGCGTCGCCGACATGCGCCTGCGTGTGCGCTACTCGGGCGATATCGGTTGGCTATGGTGCGGCAACACCTTGGTGGACGACAACTTCTGCAACGGTGACGTGTGGGAGATCGGCCTCAAGGAATACCAGCAGCTGCTCGAGGACCATCGCAGCCAGTTGGTACTCACCATCACGCCGATCAAGGAAGGCGCGAACGTGAACGTGGAGTCGGCAATGGCGGCCCGCATGGAGAACGTTGACGGGCAGCAGGCTGGATTGGAATCCGTCGAATTGCAGCCGGTGTATCAGACCGCACTGCACACGGCATGATCGTGGCGGCTGCCGGTCTGATGCCGTGATTATGGGATGGCTTTCGGCATATGCCGGGGCCATCCCATATGTGTTATTACGGGGATTGCGCGCGGTGCGGTTATCGTGCCGCGGCCGGGAGAAGGAGACATTAGCGTGTCTGTGCATCATGGCATTGGCGTAATACGCCATCCCAAAGCGGTGTTATGGGATTTGGACGGTACGCTCATCGATTCCGACCCATACTGGGTGGCCGCCGAGCGCGCGCTGCTGGAATCATATGGTGGCATTTGGGATGAGGTGCTCGCCGAGGCGATGCAAGGCGCTTCGCTGCCGGTGCTGACCCGGCTGTTGCGCGAACGAGGGGTTACGCTGCCGGCCGATGAGATGGTGCGCAGGCTCACTGACGAAGTCATGCGTATGGAATCGGAGCATCTGCCGTGGGTGGAGGGCGCGCGGGAACTGCTAAGCCGACTAGCTGCGGCAGGGATTCCTTCCGTGCTGGTTACCGGCTCGCCGCGCATCATCGCGGATAATGTGCTGAGGCAGGCGCCAACAGGAGCATTCATCGGAGCGATCAGCGGCGGTGATGACTTGCCGCCCAAGCCCAGCCCGGAACCTTACGTGCAGGCTGCGCGAATGGCCGGCATCGATTCTATGGATGCTCAAGCCATGCGTCAGTGCGTCGTTTTCGAGGATTCCTTGCCTGGGCTTACCGCCGCACATGCTTCCGGCGCCTATGTGGTTGCCGTCACTGGTCATGCGCGCGTGGACGTGACCGGTTGCGGGCTGTATGACTTCGCCATCCGCGATTATCGCGAGTGGAACCCCGCAGGTTAACTCAACAGGAATGCGATGATGGCGATGAACACCGGGCTGGTCATCGTGCTGAAGAGGATGCCGTCGCGCGCGAAGGTGAGGCCGACGTTGTAGCGGGCCGCGTAGTTGTAGACGTTCTGGCCGGTCGGCAGTGCGGCGAGCACCACGCAGGCATACAGCTCCGGCCCGCGGAAGCCCATCATGAAGTAGGCGAGCAGGAAGGCGATGGTCGGCATCACGATGTTCTTCAGCACCGCCACGGTAAAGATGGCTGGAATATCGCCCTTCTTCTGCAGTGGCTTGGTGCCGTGCAGCGACATGCCGAATGCCATCAGAATCATCGGCACTGCGGATTCGCCGATCATATTGATCGGGTCATAGATGAAGTTCGGCACCGGGAACCATCCGAGCTTGGCGTTGAGCGCCGAGACCACAATGCCCAGCAGCGAGCCAATCAACAGTGGCTGATGCAGCGGCTGCTTGGCGATTTCCTTGACCGACACCTTGCCCTTGGTAGTCACATCCAGCACCGTCAGACCGATCGGCGTGAACAGTGCCTGCTGCATCACCAGAATCGGGGCGACCAGTGCGCCATTGCCCAGAATGTAGGTGGCGACCGGCAGACCGATGTTGTTGGAGTTCAGATACAGTGAGTTCAATGCGCCGATGGTGGCGTCCGGGGCCTTCAGATGGAAGAACATCTGATTGAGCACAAGGAACACCATGCCTACCAGCATGGCGGAAAGAAACGCCACGATGATCGACGGGTGGAAGATGTCGAAAATCGGTTCCTTGGAGAGGATGGCGAACATCAGGCAGGGGCTGGAGACGAAGAATGAGAAGCGGTTGAGCACCATTTGCGCGGATGGGCCGCCAATGCGCATACGTGCCGCCACGTACCCCACGAAAATCACGATGCCGATCACGCAGAAGCCTTGCATGGCGCTAATCAAACCGGTCATATATTGCTGATGCCTCCCTCTACCGCACCCAGTGTGGCACACCCAACTGTATATGGCGCTCAAATCTCATGTAACGGGCCATATTGCGGACGCGATGGTTCGTGATGTGCTTTACGGGCGCTTCGTCGTTGTCTCCTCATAGTGAGCGCCAGAATTTCGGGAAATCATCGGCTTCATCCCGAATTTCTTGCACTGACGATCGGTCAGTACCAGAAATTCCGGAAATCAGCCCCATACTCCCGAATTTCTTGCACTGACGTTCGCTCAGCGCCAGAATTTCGGGACGAAGCCACTGATTTCCGGAATTTCTTGCGCTACCCGAGACCATCCGGGCCGCTTGCCGCCGTGCACGCTACGCTTATGGGTATGACGCTTGAATTGAACCGCAATACTTCCAAAAATGAGCAGCTCTCAAGCCTGCTGACCCAGATTATGGAGAATTTCTCCGTTTCCGATAACGAAGGCCCCCTCGCCGATGAGATCGAGGCCTTCCTCAAGACCCAGGCCCACCTGACCGTCCACCGCCATGGCGATACCGTGGTGGCTTCCACGGATTTCGACAAGCCAAGCCGCGTGATTCTCGCCGGCCACATCGATACCGTGCCGGTGATCGACAACTTCCCGCCCCGATGGCTCGAACCCGGCGACCCGCTGATTCGCGAGGACATCGCCAAAGCCCATCCGGGCGAGCGCGTGCTGTGGGGGCGCGGCGCCACCGATATGAAGGCTTCCGATGCGGTCATGCTGTACCTCGCCGCCGTGCTCGACGGCCGCACTGTCGAGAGCGACCCCAAAGTCGACCTCACCTACGTGTTCTACGATCACGAGGAAGTTGCCGCCGAGAAGAACGGTCTAAGAAAAGTGGTCGAGGCTCACCCCGACTGGATTCAAGGCGATTTCGCCATCATCGGCGAGCCCACCAGTTGCGGCATCGAAGGCGGCTGCAACGGCACAATCCGCTTCGATGTGATTACCCATGGCGTCGCCGCGCATTCCGCCCGCGCATGGATGGGGGAGAACGCCATCCACAAGGCGGCCGAGATCCTGAACCGGCTCAACGCCTACGAACCCGCCACGGTCAACGTGGATGGCCTCGACTACCGCGAGGGTCTCAACGCCACGCTGATTTCCGGCGGCAAAGGCACCAACGTCATCCCCGATGAATGCCGCGTGCATGTGAACTACCGTTTCGCCCCCGATAAGTCGCTCGAAGAAGCTAAGGCCCTGATGATGGGCGCGGATGCCGGTGCCGAGCTGGGCAATGGTGAGCATACGGCCACCGGTGGCGTATTCGAGGGGTACGGCATCGAAATGAAGGACGAATCGCCTTCCGCTCGCCCGGGTCTTACCGCGTCGCTCGCCCAGGATCTGGTGCGACTGGTCAAGGAGCGTACGGGGCGCGACCCTCTGGCCAAGCTCGGCTGGACCGATGTGGCCCGCTTCTCCCAGCTCGGCATCCCTGCGGTGAACCTGGGTGCCGGCGATCCGCTGCTCGCACATAAGCACGACGAGCAGGTGCCTGAGTCCGACTTGGCGTTGCTCGCTGATTTGCTGCTGGACTGGCTCGTCTGACTTGCACATGCCTCCGCGCACGTCGCCGTCAAAAAGTGTGGCATACTGAAAGACGGTGGTTCTGCATGACCATCAGCGTGCGAAATGGCGTCGATCCCCTTGCGGCTCTCGAGAAAGAGACAACGCAAGCGCCGGTGTCCGCCATTTGCAGGACAGACTTGAGACGAAGTTGCCTTTACGCGGAGCGCGTTTTCGCGCGGCCATGGTGAGAGCATGGTGTGAGCGAAGCGTATAGGCCTGGATGGCGTCGCGATGCAGCGCGCCGCAAGGAGCATTGTGCCCACTGAAAACCCTGAAGGTTTCGTCAACGGCGAAACCGATAACTCAACCGTATCCAATGCCGACTCCCAGAGTGCGGCAGGCAATGCCGTGCCCGCTGCGGCTTCTGCCTCGGCGTCAACGGCCTCCTCGTCCTCTGCTCCGGTGACGCGTCGCCGTCGTGGCGGCCGCCGCGTAGTGCGTGGTACCGGTGCCGCCGGCGCATCGTTGGAACTGCAGGTGCAGGATCATTCCGCTCCATTGTTTGAGGCTCCCGCGCTGCCGGCTGCATCCAAGTCCGATACTGCCGCTGACGCCGCTGACGAGTCGAAGACCGATGCCGGTTCTCGCGCAAACGCGTCGTTTGATGATGGTGAGCGCCATTCGGTCCGCCGCCGCTCGCGCGCCCGCCATATTGACGAAGACGATGACTTTGCGGAGCGCCCGGTGCGTCGCCGTCGTCGTGCTGATGCATTTGCTGATGATGACGCTGATCGCTCATACTCCGCCCGCGGTTCCCGCACTGATCGAGTCCGCGATGATGATTCGGACGAGCGTCTGTTGGACGCCGTGGATTCGCTGCCGGAAGGCCACGAGCCCGCGCGCCGCGGCAAGCCGATGACCTCGCTCCTGTTCCAGGAGCCGGTGCTGCCCGCTACCCGTTACAGCAGCCATAACGATGACGATGATACGGATGACGAGGAAATCGATACTCTGCGTTCCCGTCGCCGCTCCCGCTCTCGCCGTTTCGACGATGAGGCTGACTTCGACGAGCGCCCCGCTCGCACGCGTCGCCGTTCGCGTGACGATCGCGATGCCCGCGACGAGGAACGCGAGACCTCCGCAGACCGCAACACCCGTCGCCGTGACGCCCGCGATGCCGATGCTGCCGGCAATGGCAAAGACAACGCCAACGACGCGCAAACCCAGTCTGACGCGGATGCCGAATCCACTGACGATTCTCGCCGTTCGCGTCGCTCTCGCCGCCTGAATGCGCAGGAACGCCGTGCCGCGGCCGAGGTCGAACAGATCGAGGAAGACCTCGAGCTGGACGATATCGCCTACGCCCCGATCGCCGAGGAAGAAAACGACGGCGATGAGGAGTCCACCGACTCCACCCGCACGCGTTCGCGTCGCCGTCGCCGTCGCGGTTCGCGTGTTGAGGCAGCCGCGGCCGATGGCGATTCCTCCGACAACGGCGAAGAGGACGCCGGTCGTGCTCGTGACGAGCATGATGCCCAGGAGGATGATGGCGAACAGACCATCACCCGTCGTCGCCGTCGCCGCCGCGGCAGCAAGAACGCGGAAGCCGGGGAAGAGGCGCCAGCCGAAGAGCCGGTCACCCGCCGCTCCCGCAAGCAGCAGTACATCGACGAAATCACCGATGTTGAAGGCTCGACCCGACTTGAGGCCAAGAAGCAGCGTCGCCGCGACAACCGCCGCGAGCGCAGTCGCCAGAGCCAGCTGATGGAGCAGGACTTCCTCGCTCGCCGCGAGAACGTGGACCGTCTGATGGTGGTGCGCGAACGCGAGCATCACACCCAGATCTCCGTAGTCGAAGACAACGTGCTTGTGGAGCACTACGTTTCCGATATCCAGGAAGTGCAGACCGTCGGCAACATCTACCTCGGCCGTGTGCAGAACGTGCTGCCGAGCATGGAGGCCGCCTTCGTGGATATCGGCCAGGCCCGCAACGGCGTGCTCTACGCCGGCGAAGTCAACTGGGACGCCGCCCGTCTCGAGGGCCAGCCTCGTCGCATCGAGCTGGCGTTCAAGTCCGGCGATCCGGTGTTGGTGCAGGTCACCAAGGATCCGATCGGCCACAAGGGCGCGCGACTGACCTCCCAGGTCACGCTCGCCGGCCGCTTCCTGGTGCTCGTACCGTCCGGGGGCATGACCGGCGTGAGCCGCAAGCTGTCCGAACGTGAACGCTCGAGGCTCAAGAACATCGTGTCCAAGATCGCGCCGAAGGATATGGGCGTGATCATCCGCACGGCAGCTGAAGGCGCTTCCGAAGAAGCCATCGTCAAGGATCTGGAATCCCTGGTCCGCCAGTGGGAGCGCATCAACGCTAAGCGTGAGGAGTTCTGGCACGGCAAGCGCCCGAAGCTGCTGCAGGGCGAGCCGGACGTGGCCATCCGCGTGGTGCGCGACATCTTCAACGACGACTTCAACAAGCTCATCGTCGAAGGCGATAAGGTGTACGACCGCATCGAGGAATACCTCGACACGATGGCCCCCGACCTGAAGGACAAGCTGGAGAAGTGGGACCCGGCCGAACACGAGGGCAAGGACGTGTTCGACAAGTGGCAGATCGACTCCCAGCTCCGCAAGGGCATGGAGCGCCAGGTCTACCTGCCGTCCGGTGGTTCGATCGTCATCGATCGCACCGAGGCCATGACCACCATCGACGTGAACACCGGCCGCTTCATCGGCCGCGGCAAGTCCCTCGAGGAGACCGTGACCCGCTGCAACCTGGAGGCTTCCGAGGAGATCGCTCGCCAGCTGCGTCTGCGCGATATCGGCGGCATGGTCATGATCGACTACGTCGACATGGTGATGCCCGCCAACCGTGACCTGGTGCTGCGCCGCCTGGTGGAATGCCTGGCTCGCGACCGCACCAAGCATCAGGTGGCCGAGGTCACGTCGCTGGGTCTGGTGCAGATGACGCGTAAGCGCATCGGCCAGGGCCTGGTCGAGGCCTTCTCCGAGGAATGCCCGACCTGCAAGGGCCGTGGCTTCATCCTCCACGATCAGCCGACCGTCTCGGCCGATTACGATGACCCGTACGCGCTTCGCGGTGGCGACCCGTTCGTCAAAACCAACAAGCACGGCCGTGGCACCGCTCCCGCCCCCGAACCGGCGGGATCCAGCGCTGACGTCAAGGCCAAGCTGGCGCAGATCGCAGCCGCCGCGGTGGCTGCGAACAACGCCGGCGAGGAGGAATAAGCGGCACTGTGCGGCGACGCTTTATCGCCGCTCTATAGCACAGCACGAGACGTGAATCCCGGAGATGGCGCTTTTCCGCGCCGCTTCGGGTGTGTCGTGCTTGACACGCTGGACTAAATCAGTTGATTTAGTCCGCGTGTAGGTGTAGATTCGAAACTCGGTGTCTGACCGCAGGCTCGGTGCGCGTTGGGCAAGGAAGCTTTCCAAAACATAAAAGGAATTACTATGTACGCGATTGTGAAGGCCGGTGGCCATCAGGAAAAGGTCGAGGTTGGCGATACCATCCTCGTGAATCGTCTCGACGCCAAGAAGGGCGACACCGTGGAGTTCCCGGTTGCTCTTCTGGTTGACGGCACCAAGGTTACCCTCGGCGCCAAGGATCTGGCTGCTGTCTCCGTCAAGGCTGAAGTCGTTGACGACGAGGCCAAGGGTCCGAAGATCAACATCCAGAAGTACAAGAACAAGACCGGTGTCGCTCGTCGTAAGGGCCACCGCCAGAAGCTGACCGCCGTCAAGGTCACGGCGATCGCCTGAGTCATAGAAAGGACCATGAATCATGGCACATAAGAAGGGTGCGTCTAGCTCTCGTAACGGTCGCGATTCGTCGCCTCAGTACCTCGGCGTGAAGAAGTTCGGCGGTGAAGCTGTCGTGGCCGGCAACATCATCGTTCGCCAGCGTGGCACCAACTTCCACCCGGGCCAGAACGTCGGCATGGGCAAGGATCACACGCTGTTCGCCCTCGCTGACGGCTCCGTGAAGTTCGCCGTTCGCCGCGACCGCAAGGTCGTTGACGTGATTGCCGCCTGAGCGATTCGCTAGACTTCTAGCAGACTTTCAAGAAAACCGCACTGTGCGCTTAACCAAGCGCCGGTGCGGTTTTTGCGTTTCCGTGGCGGGGCGGGCTAAATACCGTATACGTGGAATTAGAGGCCACATCCCCATTGCTTCAGCCTCAAATACGGGCCGGAATGGACGATTCCGTCGATTCGCAGCGCCAAATGGACGTTTTAAAGCTTTAAAGTGTCCTATTTCGCGCTTCGAATTGGCTAGAACGTCCATTCCGGCCCGTATTTATGTCGGGCCAGGCGTGCGTATTGGTCGCCTGCCCCGAAAAACGGGCAACATGGGCGGTTGAATGGGTCTCGTCAGTGGCGACGAGTCGTGGCGCAGTCAGTCCCACTCTCAGACGTGTGGAACGCGTTTGGCCTCAAGCTTTGCGGCCAGCTGGTTCGGCCTATTGAGCTCGTCATAGAACATGCGCACAACATCGACCTTCTGTTGTTCCAGACAGTGTTCGCGTTCACGCTCCTGCATCACGACCGCGCGGATATCCTGGCGTGAGGTCATGTCCGGATCCACGTATTTACGGACGCCGTCGAATTCGCCGGCGACTTTTGTACCGTCCTCGCGAACCCAAAGAAAATCAACGCGATGGTTGCGTGAGGGGTGTGTCAGACATGGGAAAGTGATTTGAAGGTCATGAACCGGATAGCCGATCTCTGTCAACACGCCTCGAGCTTCGGATTCGCCGCCATTCTCGCTGCGTGCATCGGCTAGAGAGAATGCACGTAAGGCGGCTTGACGGTTTCTTGCGTATTTCACGGTATGCGGATACGCCGCTAAAGTAGGTTGCTCCACGATTTGCTTGCGCAAGGCCGAGTCGAGAATGGCCAGCGAGAAACGCAAGGGCAGTCTGGTGGCGCAGTCGAAGAGGGTGCGAAGCGGCGCGGTAACAGTGACTCCGCCGATAGCAGTGGTTTCGGGGTATGCCATTGCATAGTGGGCCAGTTGCGGGGTATTGCGAACATGGACTCCCGGTTTGGCGACGATACATATCGGCAGCAGGAAACGATACGAACAATCAAGCCCGTACATAATCGCGGCAGTCGGTCCGCAGAAAATCCAGTTTGGGTGCTGCAAAGCCAAAGAGCGCACGATATGGCGGACCCGTTCATGAGGATTGAGTGCATCCCAATACTGTTTCCTCGCGTAGAGGCCTCGATACACCCGCTGTATTGTCCCTGCGTGTACACGGCGCGAAACCGCTTTGATGTCGGTGTCTGTGCGCGGCGCGGCGCATCGTTGCTCCTGCTGCGCGGCATCGAAAAGCATTTCAAGTGAATGATGTGTCCCCATGTATCAAGTGTAGATGCCCGCGTTGCGCGGAACGTGTGCGCGAGTCTGTTCCATTCGCCTCTCAGCGTGCAATCGCCTGCCGCAGCCTTTACGCTGCTGCCCGTTGTCGTGTTCTGCCTGTCGCTGACTCAGCAATTACGCGAAATGCGGGCTGAAATGGACGTTCTGTCCGATTCGCAGCGCGAAATAGGACATTAGGAGCCGGCGCAACGACCGTTTGGCGCTGTGAATCGCCGAAAACGTCCATTTCGGCCCGTAATTGGTGATTCGGCAGGGGCTGGGGATGAGCACTGGGGAAGGACTGGGGAATGGGTATCGAGGAAGGGCGTGAGGAATGGGTATGAGGAAGAGGATGGGGGTGAACATTGGGGAATGGGGATGGGATGGGCGTGAGGGAGGAAAACCGACTTCGCCTTGAGCGCACCAACCCATCACCCCCAATCGGTAGAGTGGAATGCTATGAGTGATTTTGTGGATAGAGTGACCGTCCATGTCAAGGGCGGAGACGGCGGCAATGGCTCGGCAGGCATCCGCCGTGAGAAGTACAAGCCGCTGGCCGGCCCGAATGGCGGCAACGGCGGCGATGGCGGTTCCGTGATCTTCGAGGCGACCCGCAATGCGACCAGCCTCTTGGACTACCGTTTCATTCCGCATCGCACCGCAGGCAGCGGCACGATGGGCCTGGGCGACAACAAGGATGGTTCCAAGGGAGCCGATCTGATTCTGCCGGTGCCGTGCGGCACGGTGATTTTCGAGGCCCGAGGTGCGCAAGGTAAGCCGAAGCACCCCGGCGAGCAGCTTGCCGATCTGCGCCACGAAGGCGACCGTTTCGTCGCCGCGGAAGGCGGCAACGGCGGCCTTGGCAACATTGCATTGGCCAACAAGACCCGTCGCGCTCCCGGCTTCGCACTGCTGGGCGAGCCCGGCGAGGAACGCGATGTGATTCTGGAGCTGAAGTCCATCGCCGACGTGGCCCTGGTTGGCTTCCCGTCCGCGGGCAAATCCAGCCTGATCGCCGCGATGAGCTCGGCCAAGCCGAAGATCGCCGACTACCCGTTCACCACGCTGGTGCCGAACCTCGGCGTGGTCATCGCCGGCGACTCCCGCTACACCATCGCCGACGTGCCGGGCCTGATTCCGGGCGCTTCCGAAGGCAAGGGCCTGGGCCTGGAATTCCTGCGCCACATCGAGCGTACGGAGATCATCGCCCATGTGATCGATTGCGCCACGCTCGAGCCGAACCGTGACCCGATGTCCGATTACGAGGCGCTCGAAAAGGAACTTGCCCTGTATGCGGACAAGCTGGAGCTGCCGCTCGGTGCGATTCCGATTCCGGAACGCCCGCGCATCATCATCCTGAACAAGATCGATGTGCCGGAGGCCAAGGAGCTCGCCGATTTCGTCAAGCCGGAATTCGAGAAGCTCGGCCTTAAGGTCTACGAGATCTCCACCGCCTCCCACGCCGGCCTGAAGGAGCTGAACTTCGCCCTCTCCGGTCTGGTCAAGGAGATGCGCGAGGAGGTCGCCAACCGAGAGCAGGCCGAAGAAGAGGCCCGCGTGGTCATCAACCCGCTTGAAAATGGCCGACGCCAGCGCCGCGCTGCCGGCAAGAACGGCACGCAGCTCGACTTCACCGTCGAACGTCGCGAACTCGGCGATGGCGAGGTGTTCTACGAGGTGCTCGGCACCAAGCCGGAGCGCTGGGTGATGCAGACCAACTTCGACAACGACGAGGCCGTGGGCTACCTGGCCGACCGCTTGGCCAAACTTGGCGTGGAAGACGAACTGCGCCGCAAGGGTGCCCACCCGGGCGATGAGATTCGCATCGGCCGTGGCGCCCGCATGGTTGAATTCGATTGGGACCCGACCATCTCCGCTGGCGCCGAGAACCTCGACGGCTCCAACCTGGGCGCACGCGGCAAGGATCTGCGACTCGAGGAGCAGGATCCGCGTGCCCGTCGCCGTTCCAACTCGGAACGGCGCGCCCAGTATCACGAGATGATGGACGCCCGCGCTGCCGTGCGTGAAGCCATGATGGCCGAACGTGCAGCCGGCCACTGGGCCGACCCGTCCATTGACGACGACCGCCACGATGAGACCAGTCTCTTCGGTCGCGGCGAAGAGCAGGACGACGAAAACTAGTCCGAGTATGTTCCTCGTGTGGCGTGCCATCTGGTGCGCCACACGCGTATTGCCGGTGCCGCGCCGCCGCACTGCGAAAACGAAAACACAGCAGGTCTAGAATCACCGTTAGCCACCAACAATCAACGAAACCGGGGAGCGTCATGAGCACACCGAGTCAGGCCGAGGTTCGCAGAAGCATCGCTGCGGCCGGCACTATTGTGGTCAAAGTCGGCTCAAGCTCGCTCACCCAGCCGAGCGGGCACCTCGACCCGTCCAAGCTGGATGTCCTGGCCGCGGCCTTGGCTCAGGTGCGACTGATGGGAGGCCGTGTGGTGCTGGTCTCTTCCGGTGCTATTGCAGCTGGCTTCGGTCCGCTCGGATTCGATGAACGCCCTGCTGATGTGGCTACGCAGCAGGCCACCGCGGCGGTCGGACAGGGTCTGCTGATGGCCCGCTATGAGACCGCGTTCGGCCGGTTCGGCATTCGCGTAGGCCAGATTCTGATTACCGCCGAGGATACGATTCGCGCCACGCAGTACCGCAATGTGCAGCGTACGCTGGACCGTCTGCTGGACCTTGGCGTCGTGCCGATCATCAATGAGAATGATTCGTTGGCGTCCAATGAGATTCGATTCGGCGACAATGACCGGCTTTCCGCGCTGATCGCCAATCTGGTTCGTGCGGAGGCGCTGGTGCTGCTCACCGATGTGGATGCGCTCTACACGGCGCCGCCTTCCCAGCCCGGGTCGCGTCGCGTGGAATATGTGCCCAATGTGATTGATGCGCTTGGCGATATCACCGTTTCCGGCTCCGGCTCCAAGGTCGGCACGGGCGGCATGGTCACCAAGCTTGAGGCTGCGCGCGTGGCCGCCGTCTCCGGCATTCCGACTGTGCTCACTTGTGCCTCGAACGCAGGCCCCGCCATGATGGGCGACCCGGTGGGCACGGTATTCGCACCCGTCAAGGCACGCGGCTCCTCACGCCGATTGTGGATTGGCTTTGCCGCCGAGCCGCGCGGCACGATCGTGGTCGATGAAGGCGCCGCAAAGGCGATCCGCGGAGGCCGCGCGTCGTTGCTGGCGGCCGGTGCGCTTGAGGCGCGCGGTGACTTCTCCGCCGGCGACCCGGTATGGGTTGATGACGAAGCCGGCACGCACCTGGCCCGCGGCCTCGCCGGATTCGACTCCGAAGAAATCCCGCAGATGCTCGGCCGCAACACGGCCCAGCTCAAGCGCTTCCTCGGCCCCGAATACGCGCACCCGCTGGTGCACCGCGATAATCTCGTGCTGGTGTGACGCCTCTGACGCCTAGTGATGCCCGTGTTTGCCTCTGGCGTTTTCTCGCGCCTTAGGCATACCATGAACAGCATGACTATGGCTGAATGGCAAACACTTTCCGACCGTATTAACACCGTGGCCCCAAGTGCCACCCTTGCCGTCGATTCCAAGGCCAAGGCAATGAAGGCCGCCGGCCTCGACGTCATTGGTTTTGGCGCTGGCGAGCCGAACTTCCCGACTCCCGCCAACGTGGTCAAGGCAGCCGCCGACGCTTGCCTCGACCCGAAGAACTACAAGTACACGCCCACCCCGGGTCTGCCGGAGCTGCGCGAGGCCATTGCCGCAAAGGTGCTGCGTGATTCCGGCTACGAAGTCACCGCCGATCAGGTCGTGGTGACCAATGGCGGCAAGCAGGCCGTGTACGAATCCTTCCAGATTCTGCTGAACCCTGGTGATGAGGTCATTATCCCGACCCCGTACTGGACCAGCTACCCGGAGGCCGTGAAGCTGGCCGGTGGCGTGCCGGTCGAGGTGTTCGCCGGTGCGGATGTGAACTTCGAGCCGTCCCTTGAGGCTCTGGAAGCCGCACGCACCGAGCGCACCAAGGCCATCATCGTGAACTCTCCGAACAACCCGACCGGTGCCGTATGGAAGCCGGAAACCGTGGAGGCCATCGGCCGCTGGGCTGTGGAGCATCACATCTGGATTATTTCCGATGAGATCTATGAGCACCTGAACTACGACGATGCGCACACCACCTACATCGGCGCGGTTGTGCCCGAATGCCGCAATCAGCTGCTGGTCCTCAACGGCGTGGCCAAGACCTACGCCATGCCGGGTTGGCGCGTGGGCTGGATGGTCGCTCCGGTCGAAGTGGCCAAGGCCGCCACCAAGCTGCAGGGCCACATGACCTCCAACGTGGCGAACATCTCCCAGCGTGCCGCGCTGGCCGCCGTGGCTGGCCCGCTGGATGAAGTGCATAAGATGCGTGAGGCCTTCGACGTGCGCCGCAAGGCGATTGTGGCGGCGCTCAACGATATCGAGGGCGTGCACTGCCCGACCCCGACCGGTGCGTTCTATGCGTTCGCTGACATCACCGCGCTGCTGGGCAAGCCGCTCGGCCCGAACGGTACCGTGCTCCAGACCTCTGCCGATTTCGCCGCCGCGCTGCTGGATGAGGCTCATGTGGCCGCCGTGCCCGGTGAGGCATTCGGCGCCCCCGGCTACCTCCGCTTCTCCTACGCCCTGGCCGATGCCGACCTCGCCGAGGGCATGAAGCGCATGAAGGAATGGGTTGAGCAGTAGCGAGCAGTGCGCGACACGCGATTTGCTTTAATCCACCTCAGCCGTTACTATGTCGTCTTGGCGGTTTTCGCCATGGCGAAGCGTTCTCTACGGAATGCCAGCCGAGGTGGATAACACCTAGGGAAGTGGCGCAATTGGTAGCGCAACGGTCTCCAAAACCGTAGGTTGTGGGTTCGAGTCCCGCCTTCCCTGCCAAGTCTTTCTAATAATCAAGCAGCTGACGCGAGGTACGGAATGGCTAAGACGAGCAAGAATGAAAAGGCAGTCAAGCCGAATGTCTTCATGCGTATCGGTCTGTTCATCAAGCAGATCATCGACGAGCTTCGCAAGGTCGTTACTCCTACTGCCAAGGAATTGTTCTTCTGGTCTCTGGCTGTGTTCATCTTCGTGCTGCTGCTGATGGCCCTGGTCACTGGCATGGACTTCGGTCTGGGCAAGTCGACTCTGTGGCTGTTTGGCTGATTTCCAACAACCTAAGGTGAAACACACGCATGAGTGACGAACTGAATCTCGAGAACCTCGACGCCGTTCTGCCGAACGAGGAATCCGCTGCTGAGGCTCCGGCTGAAGCCGAAACCGAAGCTCCTGAGGCCGCTGCTGAGACTGAGACCCAGGCTGAGCCGGCTCCTGCCGCATCCGTTGAGACTGCTGCTGAGGCTCCTGTCACTCTGGATGATGAAGAAGAGACCGAAGTCAACGAGTCCGAGGAAGCTGAAGGCACCGATGCCGGTCAGCAGGCCGTTGAGGAGTTCTCCAAGTCCCTGCGTTCTCTCGATGGCAAGTGGTATGTGCTCCACACCTACTCCGGCTACGAGAAGCGCGTGAAGACCAACATCGAGTCCCGTGTGGCCTCCTTCGGCATGGAAGACCAGATCTTCCAGGTCGAGGTCCCGATGGAGGAAGTCGAGAAGCACACCGAAAAGGGCAAGAAGGTCATCACCCGCGTGCGCGTCCCCGGCTATGTGCTCATTCGTATGTGGCCCGACGAGAACGCTCGCCGCATTGTCCGTGAGACCGAAGGCGTCACCGGCTTCGTTGGCCCGACCAAGGATCCGGCTCCGCTTTCCCGCAAGGAAGTCGTCCAGATGATGGCCCCGATGATCGCTTCCGAGGCCCTCAAGGCCGCTGGCGATAAGCCTGCCGCCGCCAAGAAGCGCAAGGTCGAGGTCTCCTACGCCGTTGGCGACCAGGTCACCGTCACCGATGGTCCATTCGCCACCATGGAGGCCGTCGTCTCCGACGTCGAGCCGACCACCCAGAAGCTCACCGTGCTCGTGTCCATTTTCGGCCGCGATACGCCGGTGGAGCTGGGCTTCCACCAGGTCAAGAAGCTCGACTGACGCACAATGATGGAGCGTCTTCTGCGTTGCTCCTCAGTCGCGGTACCTTTGTACCGCTTCCTTCGGTGCGCCTTGAAGCCGCACACATCATTGCACGTCAGCGCTTGAAAATGCCTTGCTAAGGTCCGACTGCGGTCGGGCCTTTTTCATTGCTGATTATTGCAAAATGTGAATGATCGGCTATAAAAGTAATGTAATTCCGTTACAAACCTCATAATTGCAACGGTTACGGGGCATTGAAGAATTGTACATATGTGTTCCACGATGACAATATGAAAACTCAAGGTCGAGCGGATCATTTTCCTCATTCGTGCAGAAAAGATGCATCGCATACATTTTATTCGCGTGAAAAAGTTGCATGATGCTGTTATCAATGGTGCTGCGGCTCTGATTGCTAAGATGTTTTGGCCTCGATGGGCTGGCATCATACTTCTTTGATATATAGGGGGTATGTGTAGGGGAGCGCTAGGCTGTGGCCGGCGATGTTGCCGATGAGATGAAAGCGCGCGCGGCACAGTGATTTTTCTTGATTCTTGAGACGATGCGGTCTCAATACATATAACTCCGATACCCGTGCGCTGCCTGAACGCCCCCAGAAATAGGGGGTAATTCTGTCATGGGGGGGGGTATTCGTTGCCCTAGATCACAGGCGTTGGCATATGCCGGCACGTTGCCTCTTTCGATGACGCAAGAGTTGCAGAGGGATTGAGGGGTGTGTCTGCCGCTTGCACTTGTGGCCCGCGGTTGGTGCATGTGCGCCGGCTGCTTTGTCGAACGGTGTGAGAGAAGCGAGACGTCATGATGATTCGGGGGACTCAAAATTCGAATGCGCGAGTAAGCAGTCGGTGGTTGCATCACGTATGGCAGATGCTACTCGGCCTACTGCTTGCCGTGGCGATGTTGCTGCCTGCCGGCGTGAGCTTGGCCGCTGAGACAGCTGGTCAAGCCGATGACGTGACCGTGACCGCAACTTGGCCTGATGGTGTTACTACACAAGATGTTTACGATTACATTCACGATCCGAATAATTTCTCGCAGGATCAATTCGCCGATGCCGTATGGAAGGCCATTGCGACTTCTGGCCAGGATTTCAGTCGACTATATCGTTCATTGGAAAATAACAGATTAATACAACTAAAAAATGCCGCAGATGTTATTAAGTACTATGGCGGCGACATCACTGTCGATAGACAATTCCATCAGCCACTCAAGGGCTTGACTTTATTGAACTCCGCAATGACTCTCTATCTACAAAACATGTCAAATTGGGATGATTTGTCGTTTGACGAGTCAGTATACGATTATTCTGATCCTGATCCCTATGATTTCTCTGACCCGCAGCCGGTTAGCAACAAGGGACCAAGATTCGTTGTAAACAACGATGCCGCAGTGGAGCTGCACCGGTTGCCGGCGCGTCCATATACCAGTAATTTGACGCGAGTATCTACTGGCATGAATGACTTCCAAGCACCTACATATAACTCTACCGACATAAGTTTGTTGAGAGATATGTCCGATTCGGTGAAAATCGATATCGATACACGGATGGAAACACATGATGGCAGTCCAGTGGACTTAGCCAATCCATATGCAAATCCGCAACGTTATGGTGCAGGAAATATTGGTCAGAATGCGCCGACAAGTACGTCTGCAAACTGGCCGGGAAAAAATTCCAATGGGGATAAGAGTTCTGTTACGGCTAAAGGCAATCATATATATGTAAATATTGATTCATGTGCGCCGGACGGCAACTATGAGTATCGTTCAAATTATGAGCGACTATATAACTATGCAGCTGATCAGGTATACCAAAAGAATTCTATTAACTTTGCCTATGGCGTGATTTCGACATGGCTGAGCACTGTGAACCTGACTGGCACGCCAACGGTACTATCAGGGCTCAAGGTAGTTAAAACTGCTGATAACGGTTCAGGCAAAACATTGGCCGGAGCTGTCTTTGAACTGAAAGATGCGAACGACAATCCAGCCAAGCAATACAAGGTTGATGAAAATGGTTCGCTAGTCGCGTCCGAAGTGGGCCAGGTAACGACCGGCAATGATGGCACTCTGACTATTAGCGGTCTGAAACCGGGCACCTATACATTGCACGAAGTACGTGCGCCTGCCGGCTACCAACTTGCCGCAGATCAACAGGTCATTGTTGGTTCCGGAATGCAGAACCCATCGATGGTGGTAACTGGTGGTGAAGGAACGACTACACAGGTGCTCACTAAAGATGCACATTTCACTACCCATTATGGAGGGAAATATACTAATTGGGCCAGTGCTGCGGAAATGACTCCGACCGATGCTAGCGGTAATGTAATCAGCGCTGCTGACCAGTTGGATACAGTGCAAGCGTCCGATCATGGTGGACAAGTATTTATCCAAAACTATGGCAACAGTATTAACGTTAATGCCAATGGTGTGGACGCGGATGCAACTGTATCGTCCGGCGAATACACCGTGAACAATCAGAGCTTTGACTCATTGAAGAAGGCTGTGGATTACGTCAATACGACGTTAATTCGCAAAAATGGATTGACCTGCGCCGACCCGGTCGTAACCATCGATGCATCGAAGGCCGTCTACGAAGATTCTTCTACATACACCACGGTGAACGTCACGGACGCCAGCCACAAACCGGTGAATGTTTCGTTGGAGGCGCAGAAGCATTTCACGGATTCGAATGGTAACGATCAGGCCATTGCGGACGGCCGGTTTGCGTTTGCGTTGACGCCCGAAAACGCAAACGCCAAGCTCTTGTCTTCGAACGCATTGAACGCATCGGTCGGCGCGGACGGCAAGGCGACGTGGAATCTGCCCTCCATCACCGCTGATGCCTTCTCGAAGGCCACGAAGAACGATAAGGGCGTCGCATCGTTCAACTTCACGGCCAGTGAAGTGGCAGGCAAGGACACGGATGTGCAATACGACAAGACCAAGATCCCGGTGCGCCTGGACGTGTCTGAAGCAAAGAACGGTACCGACGAAGGCCTGAAGGTCGAGGTGTTCGTCAACAACAAGTCCGTGGGCTCCGCAACCAGTGGCAAGGACCCTGCCACGTTGAAGGTATCGGCCAAGGACTCGGGCCTTGCGTTCACGAATACGGTTGTACCCCAAGTGGTCAAGGGTTCGTTCTCGTTTGCCAAGCGTGATGGGGATGAGACGTCGAAGGCGTTGGCTGGTGCCACGTTCCGTCTGTTCGAGTGCAAGGCCGGTGCGGGCAAGTGCGGTACGGGCACGTCCGCCGATGATGTGATCGATCCGGATGATCCTGGCAGTGATTGGACGCGGGTGGGTTCGGATGTGACCAGTGGCGGTGATGGCTTGGTCACGTTCGATGATCTGGCCAGGCCGGGTGAGTACCGTCTGGTGGAGGTCGCCTCGCCCGCCGGCTATGCGAAGCCTGCGGGTCAGTGGCGTGTGACGTATTCCGATAAGGACGCCGTCGAGCCGAGGATCGAGTCGGTGGGCGAGGCGCCGGCGTTCTTCACGGTCTCGCGTTCGCTGGCTGCCGGCGCGTCCGTGTCTCCTGCGTCCGTTCGTGCGGGCAATTCGATGCTCGCGGTGCCCAATTACAAGACCATCGCAGTGCCGTCCACCGGCGGCCGCGGATGGCTGATCTCTTCGTTGGCTGGTTTCGGTTTATTGCTGGCCGGCGTAACCGTGTTGTCAGTCGAGTCGAGGAGGCGGTGCCGCTAGACACATGGCTCATGTTGTGAACGAATCCGTTATTGAACTAATGCAAGAAAAGATTAATGAGAAGGAGAGGAATTATGCCTCGTTCCATCAATAAATGCTGGGCCGCCGTGGTGGCGGTGCTGGCGATGCTGGTCGGCATGCTGGGCCTGCAGGCTCCGCACGCGTACGCCGCTGATTCGGTTACTTCATCGTCGACTGGTTCGCTGACGATGACCGGTCTGGAAAACGGTGTGACCGTCAAGGCCTACAAGGTGATCGACGTGAACTGGGATGACCAGGCCGGCGAGCCGAAGTCTCCTCGTTACACCTGGAATTCCGCGGTGCAGCAGTACGTCAAGACGAACTTTGCGTCGTACATCGACAGCTCGAATAATGCGGTGACCGAAACCTATTTGAAGGCGGACGGTGCCGCTCTGGCCACCTTCTACGACAAGCTGTCCACCCAGACCAAGTCGCTGACCGCGGACGGTGAGCAGACTTCCGCTGGCGGTACCGCTGGTACCGATAACACGGCTTCCGTGACGTTCAGCGGCCTCAAGATGGGCTCCTACCTGGTGCTGGCGACCGGTGGCGAATATGTGTATCGCGCATCGGTAGCCTCCATCTGGCCGAACCTGGATGAGCAGACGAACACCTGGAAGGTCGAAAACGGCACGCTCCAGGTGAAGCGCGACAACGTGGACATCGACAAGAGCGTCAATGAAGGTACGAAGGATCACGTGTCCGGTGAGGGTGCGCTCGACAAGGGTACCGATTCCGCTGGCATTGGCGACACGGTGAACTTCGATTTGCGCGCCAAGGTGCCGACCTTCCCCGCCAACGCGGAGAATAAGTCCTTCTACCTGGGCGATAAGCTCTCCGACGGCCTCACCCTGGACGCCGGCTCCATCAAGGTGTACGGCGTGGACGCGAATGGCAACGATACTGCTCAGCCGCTGACTACTGCCGCCTACACGCTGACCACGACCGGTGCTGTGCGTCCTGACAATCAACAAGCGGTCTCCTTCCTGGTGAACTTCAACTACGACCAGATCAAGCAGTACGCCAAGGTGCACGTGGACTACAACGCCACCGTGAACGAGAAGGCCGTCATTGGACCTGGCGGCAACTCGAACACGGTGACCCTGATCTACTCGAACAACCCGTATGGCAACAACACCTACAAGACCCATGAAGATAAGGTCAAGGTGCTCTCCTACGGCCTCGACGTGTTCAAGTACCACAAGGTCAACGGCAAGGAAGAAGCCCTGACCGGCGTGGAGTTCACCCTGAAGAAGAAGGGTGCCGCCGATACGCTCAAGCTGATTAAGAAGGCTGACGGCCATTACCGTCTGCCGGCAAAGGGTGAAACCGCCACCATCACGGCTCTTGCCGTCGATGCGAACGGCAAGCTGAAGGTGGACGGCCTGGACGAAGGCACCTACGTGCTCACCGAGTCGAAGCGCCCGACCGGCTATGGCGCCATCGCTCCGATCGAATTCACCATCAAGGATAAGACCGGCTCCAGCACGGTGGAACACACCGGCATCGAGCAGTCCTCGACTGCCAATGACGGCTACCACTCCATGCAGGTGGAGAACGTGCCCGGCCTGCCGAACACCGGTGGCGTCGGCACGGTGGTGCTGACCGCCGCGGGTGTGCTGCTGATCGCGGGTGGCCTGCTGATGGCCATTCGCCGCAAGCGCGCCTAAGGCGATTGCCGACTGAAGAGGAGCTTATGGCCATGGGCGATGAGCTCCTCTTCTTATGTATGTATTTCCTATCTGATTGCTTGTGTTGATATGCCGTGAAGGAGGGACATGATGCGAGGTTCTCATGCACGGCGCAGCCGTCTGGTCGATCGGCTGACCGGCGTCATCGCAGTCATTCTGGTGCTGGCGGGCGTGCTCACCATCGCTTACCCGACGATTGCCGACATGCTGGCGAATCGGCAGCATGAGAACGTCGTGAGTTCCTACACCCAATCCGTCTCCCGCCTCGACCAGGACAAGCGCGACGCCATGCTTGCCGACGCGCGCAAATACAACGAAAGCCTCAAAGGCGATCCGGTGCATGATCCGTTCATCCCCGGCTCGGGGTATGCGCTGCCTGACAATTACACGGAGGTGCTGAACCCGGACGGCGACGGCGTCATGGGCTACCTCAGCATCCCCAAGATCAAGCTTCGCCTGCCCATCTACCACGGCACCGATGAGGAGACCTTGGCCAAAGGCGTGGGCCATATGCGCCAAACCGCCCTACCCATCGGCGGCAAGGGATTGCGTCCGGTGCTGACCGGCCATCGTGGACTGCCCAGCGCGGAGCTGTTCACCCGACTGGATGAACTCACCGACGGCGACATCTTCACCATCAATGTGCTGGGCAGTAACCTGGCGTACCGGGTGGTGCAGATACAGACCGTGCTGCCGGACCAACTGGAGGAATTGCGCGCGATACCAGGGCGTGACTTGGTCACACTGGTCACCTGCACACCGTACGGCATCAATACGCATCGCCTGCTGATCACCGGGGAGCGCACCAAGTATGTACCCGAAAGCAACGTTGCCTCAGCAGGTTCCCTCTTGCCCAGCCCCGGCAGCAGCCGCTGGATCCGCTGGATCAGCCTTACCTCGGCAGTCATCACAATCGCAGTGCTGCTCGCAGTACTGTACGCATGGCGACGCCGGCATGCAATCAGTAATACCCATCACGATGTTGTGAGTGAAGGTGCCACAGATGGCCAGTCGTAAATTTGATAGCAAGGAAATCGAATACCTGAATTCGCTGATTGCGGTGGAGTCGGCCACATCGACCCGCATCCGCTATACCGATGCATTCCGCGACGAATTTCTTCGCCGTGATATGGCCGGCGACTCACCCACGGCGATTTTCCGCGATGCCGGACTGCCGTCCAGCCTGATCGGCGCCAAGCGCATCGAACGTGCCGCGGCTCGTTGGCGTCTGGAAGGGGCCAAATCCGTCGGCGATCCGGCTTCGGCGAAGCTCGGCGATCTGGAGCGCCTGGCCGAATACCAACGCGTCACCGACGGACTCGCCCAGCATGTCCGCGATCTTGAACGCCAAGCCCAGCATGCCGAGCAGGACATCTACAACCTCGAGCAGCACATCATCCGCCTCGAACAGCGCATGCGCCTGATCGAGCGGCACGTCGATGGCGAGTCCTGATGTGCGGCGCGGGGTGATGATCGGCCAAAATACTGTTTGTTTTTTGTCCAAACGGACTCGCATAATAGGAAAGCTTGTGTCTGGAGGGAAGACCCGCTAGCACAGCACAGCAATATAAGTTGCGGGAGGAGACCGGTCTCGGACCAGCGGCCTCGATCACACACGGATAAATAATGAGTCAAGACCGCGTGCGATAGGAAGCTGGAAACGGATTCGGCCACCATTTGAACCGCGTTATAGAAAGAAGAACCATATTATGGCTCCCAAGAAGAAAGTCTCAGCGCTGATCAAGCTGCAGATTCAGGCAGGCAAGGCCAACCCGGCCCCGCCGCTGGGTCCGGCTCTGGGTTCCCATGGCGTGAACATCATGGACTTCTGCAAGGCTTACAATGCCCAGACGCAGGACAAGATGGGTCAGGTCATCCCTGTCGAGATCACCGTTTACGAGGATCGCTCCTTCACCTTCGTTCTCAAGACCCCGCCGGCAGCAGCTCTGCTGAAGAAGGCCGCTGGCATCGAGAAGGGCACCGAGAACCCGCTGACCCACAAGGTCGGCTCTGTCACCAAGGCGCAGGTCCGCGAAATCGCTGAGATCAAGATGGAAGATCTGTCTGCTCGCGACATCGAGGCCGGCATGAAGATCATCGAGGGTACCGCTCGCTCGATGGGCATCACGGTTACGGACTGATAAGGAGATAGACAGATGGTAAAGCGTTCCAAGAAGTACCGCGAAGCCGCTGAGCGCGTCGATCGCAACAACCTCTACACCGCCAACGAGGCCATCGCTCTCCTGAAGAGCATGCCCTCCTACAACTTCGACCAGACCGTCGAAGCTGTGTTCCGTCTGAGCGTTGACCCGCGCAAGGCCGATCAGCTCGTGCGTGGTACCGTCAACCTGCCTCACGGCACTGGTAAGACCGCTAAGGTCCTCGTGTTCGCCCGTGGCCCGAAGGCCACCGAGGCTACCGAGGCCGGCGCCGACATCGTCGGTGATGACGACCTGATCGCAAAGGTTCAGGGCGGCTTCCTCGACTTCGACGCCGTGGTCGCCACCCCGGACATGATGGGCAAGGTCGGCCGTCTGGGCCGTGTGCTCGGTCCGCGTGGCCTCATGCCGAACCCGAAGACCGGCACCGTGACCATGGATGTCACCAAGGCCGTCAAGGACATCAAGGGCGGCAAGATCGAGTTCCGTGTCGACAAGAACGGCAACCTGAGCTTCCTCATCGGCAAGCTGAGCTTCGATGAGTCCGCTCTGGACGAGAACTTCAAGGCCGTGGCCGACGAAGTCAAGCGTCTGAAGCCGACCACCGTGAAGGGCCGTTACCTGACCAAGGCGACCATCACCTCCACGATGAACCCGGGCGTTCCGGTTGATCCGAACACCCTGGCCTGAGAGGCTTGAGCTGTAAAGCTCATTAAGGGACTTCCCGAAAGGGAGGTCCCTTTTTTCGTCTGTGCAGACACAACGAAGTGAATCACAGATGAATTCGGGCGACACATTGATGAATAGGTGGTTTTGTTACTCCACTGCAATGCGAAGAGGGATATTCTGATATCAGAACAGCATTCGAGAGCTGTTTGCGACACGCCGAAGGAACCGCGTCATAATGCCGATTCCTTAGGTTCTTATGCGCCCTGATTTGCGCGAATCACGATGACCGTGTAAGTTTATCTCTTGCTGCCGCTCAGCGAGTGGTTCTCTGGTTCAGAGAGCTTCTCGGTGAATGTGTGGTGGTGGTTTGAGAACTCAAGAGCGTGTTTGTACTACTTCTTTATAGTCAATGATTGCCAGCTTGTCTCGTGCCTGACTGTTTTTGGTTGGGTCCTTGGTTGGTTGAAACGGGACGAGGTTTTTTGAGTGTGAGCGTCCTTTCCTTATTAGGACGTTCCTGTTGATTTCTTTTGGAAATTGTTTGAGAGTCATCTATGGTTCTCTTCGCTAATTTTTTTTGTGGAGGGTTCGATTCTGGCTC